>NZ_JBLFFL010000005.1:0-86209 GCF_051400755.1 Parapedobacter brassicae | reverse complement strand
CTGGTCCGGGGGCTGCAGACGAAACCTAGGAGACGGCAGCGAAGCGAACCGGATCCAGTTGAGGAGCAGTCAACGGACGCCCATCAACCCTTTCCAAACCCCACCTGGTCCGGGGGCTGCAGACGAAACCTAGGAGACGGCAGCGAAGCGAACCGGATCCAGTTGAGGAGCAGCCCCTGGACCACTACCCCCCAAACTCTTCATCATCAAAATCCCCGTCAAAGAGACTGCCCAGCATATCCGCAAACGCGATGCCGCCATCGAGGTAACTTTTGCTGAGCTGCGAATGCTCCGCCAATCCGTGAAGCACAAATTCCATCAGCAGCAGCTGTTGGCTTTCAGCGAGCTTAGGATGCAGTTTTTTCACCAGCGGATGGAGTCCGGGCACACGCATCAAGGCCTTTTTATATTGACTATCGGACAGGTCGTCCGTGAGTTCCAGCCGATTGCCCAATGTAAACCAATCGACGATGGGCGCATACGGGTTATCGGTTTTTGACTTCTTAGCTTTCTCCGGATGAAGGAAATATTGGGTAAACAGCGTCTTCACGGCTGAGCCGATGAGGCGGTGCGCCACATGCACCGGCCCTTCCAGCTCCCCTTCGTACACCAATTCGATCTTGCCGGTGATGGCGGGAATGACGCCCGCGAAATCCGATAGGCGGGCCACGGTCTGCGGTTGCCCCGCCGTGAGCATCCTTCGCTCGGCAGCGCTCACCAGGTTTTCAAACGCCGAGATGGTCAGGCGTGCGGAGACGCCCGACTTTTGATCGATGAATTCACTCTTGCGTGCCTCGAAGGCCACTTGCTCTACCAGATCCTTCAACAGGCCATCGACCTCCACGGCGGTCTGCTGCACTGGCGCCAAGCGGGCTTCCTGGAAGGTGATCTTGCGTGAAATGTCGATGCTCTTGGGGTAATGCGTCAAGATCTGGCTTTCGATACGATCTTTCAGGGGTGTGACGATAGCACCCCGGTTGGTATAGTCTTCCGGGTTGGCGGTAAAGACAAACTGGATGTCCAGCGGCAGCCGCAGTTTGAATCCCCTTATCTGGATATCTTTCTCTTGCAGCATATTGAACAGGGCCACCTGTATGCGCGCCTGCAAATCGGGCAGCTCATTGATCACAAATATGCCGCGGTGCGCCCGCGGAATGAGGCCGAAGTGGATGACCCGCTCATCGTTGTAGGTAAGCTTGAGTGTCGCCGCTTTGATGGGATCCACATCACCCACAAGGTCGGCTACAGTGACGTCGGGTGTGGCCAGCTTCTCGGTGTATCGCGCGGAGCGGTGCAGCCAAGCGATGGGCGTATCGTCTCCCTTGGTTTCAATTTCATGCCGTGCAAACCACGAAATCGGATGCAAGGGGTCGTCGAAGAGTTCACTCCCAGCCACGTAAGGCACATATTCATCGAGCAGGTGCACCATCAGGCGCGCGATGCGGGTTTTCGCCTGGCCCCGCAGTCCGAGCAACAGGATATTGTGCCGGGAAAGAATGGCCGTCTGCAACTCCGGGATCACCGTATCATCATAGCCGATGATGCCTTGAAATTCGGCTTTGTGGTCTTGCAGTTGCTTAATGAGATTGGCCCTGAGTTCGTCTTTTACGGTACGGTATTGATAATTGGATGCTTTGAGTTCGCCTATGGTTTGAATTTGATTCATTGTTTGTGTATGTGTATTACTAATTGAATAGCTGTTTTTTTCCTAACGACATGTGTTTCATGCGGACTGCAGACGAAACCTTGGAGACGGCAGTGAAGCGCACCGGATCCAGTTGAGGAGCAACCGCATGAAACGCCACCTTACCGAACCGACTTCCTCCGGTTGCGGATGTAGTCTTCAAAAATATACTCGCCTAAGCCCTCGAGCGAGCTGTAGAATGCCTTGCCGCCGTTGGTCTCCGTAAATTGGCGGACGAACTGCTGCAGGTAAGGGTCGCGGGCGATCATGAAGGTGGTGATCGGAATGTTGAGCCGCTTGCATTGCGCCGCCATGTTCAGGGTTTTGTTGATCACCTTGCGGTCGAGCCCCACACTGTTCTTATAATAACGGCCATTTTCCTTGAGGCATGTCGGTTTGCCATCGGTGATCATGAAAATCTGTTTATTGTGTGTCTTGCGCCGCCGCAGCAGGTCAGTCGCCAGCTCGAGTCCGGCCAGTGTATTGGTATGATAGGGACCCACTTGCAGGTAAGGCAGGTCCTTGACGCTGATCGGCCAGGCATCATTGCCAAATACCACGATGTCCAAGGTATCCTTCGGATAGCGGGTCTGGATGAGCTCAGCCAGTGCCATGGCAACTTTCTTGGCCGGCGTGATGCGGTCTTCGCCATAGAGGATCATGCTGTGGGAAATATCGATCATCAGGACAGTGGATGTCAGCGTCTTGTAATCCCGCTCCTCGACCTCCAGATCCCGTTCCGTAAGCGTGAAATTGCCAATGCCATGATTGACCTGCGCATTGTGGATGGACGAGGTCATGTCGATCTGGTCGAGGCTATCGCCATACTGGTATTCGCGGCGATCGGCGTTCTTTTCTTCACCCAATCCGGAGAGGTTGCTGTTGTGATTGCCCCTGCCGCTTTTGCGCAGCTTGCCGAAGATCTCCTCCAAGGCTGATTGACGGATGGTCTGCTCGCTTTTGGCAGTAATGCGCAGTTCGCCCGATCCCGGATCATCACTCAGGTAACCCTTATCCTTGAGCTCTTGGATAAAATCACCCATGCCGTAATCGTCGGACGTGAGGTTGTATTGCTTATCCAACTCATTGAGCCAGGCAAGCGCCTCCATGGCATCGCCAGCAGTGTATTGGAGCAGCTGCGTGAAGAGCTTCAGCAGTTCATCAAAACCACCTTTGGGCAACGCGTTGGGGATATATTGTGAAAAATGGTAGCCACGCATATGGTATGTAACAATAGGTCTAAGGTAGTTGTTTTTTTGCGACCGTGCTAATCACCCGCGCTTTTTTTACATTGGAGTTATCGTGCCCTTCTGTCGCTTGCAGCGACGGGGCTTTGACACTTTTGACCGCAAAAGTGTCCAAAACTCGCCGCTGTGCCCAGCTGCTACGGTTGTTAGTGCCTCAACCTGCTACCCGCAGCTGACCAAGGCGGCATATTGAGCGGTACGCAGAGTTCCTGCGGACAGTAGACGGGCGCAGCCCGTACGAAATCACGGTCGGAGCCGGACCGGCCTTGGAGGATGCGGCAGCAGCGAGCAGCAAAGCATGGGCAGAAACCGTTCGATTGGGCAGCAAACAAGCGGATTGAGGAAGCGAAGCGGCTGCAATACGCGCCGTAAATGCTTTGCAAACCGGCTGCAACGTAGCCTCCACAGCCTTGATTTTTGCCCAGCTTTTGATCAAGCAAAAGCTGGTCGCCTTCGCGGCGATAGAGCGAACCCCGCCCGGCGGTGAGGGCAAACTCCTGCCCGGTGAGGGCAAACTCCTGCTCGGTGAGGGCAAACCCTGGCTGGCATAGAAGCCAAAACCCCAGTTGCGGCTAGCAACAAACAAATCACTATCTTTATCCAAAACATTCAATAACCAATTATTGTTATGCACGAATGAGATCAATCTGGAAATGGATCATTGGCATCGTAGTCATCCTGCTGACGGCGATCATGGGGGGTGCTTGGTACTTGAGCAAGCACTGGAAACCCCTTTTGGATACGCAGATCAAGCAAGCCGTCATCAATGCGACGGATAGTCTATACCGCATCTCCTATGACGAGCTCAACTTCAACCTCATCACCGGCCATGCCTCCATCAAAAACCTGCGGTTATCGGCAGATACCACCAGGTACGCGAACATGCATTTGCAGAAAAGGGCGCCTAACAACACCTACAACATCCACATTGCCAACTTGGAGGTGAGGCGATTCTATCCCCGCCGCATCCTGCGCGAACGCAGGCTCCACATCGATGACATCATCATCGATACGCCCTCAGTCCACGTCATCAACAACCATCACGCGTATAACGATACGGTGACGAGGCCGCGAGATGATCGAACGCTTTATCAACGGATCGCGCACATCCTGAAGGAAGTGAGTGTTTCCAACCTGAATTTTACCGACATCCAATTTAAATTTTCGAAAAAGACCGATTCTACCTTAAACGAGACCGTCTTAAACGACCTCAACGTGAAGGTAAGTGACATCATGATCGACTCGGTTTCACAGTTGGATACCACGCGGTTTTACTATACGCGGGCCATTGAGGTAGACGTACCGGGATTTCGGCATGAAACCGCCGATAGCTTCTATTATGTGAGTTTTGACCGCTTGAAAATCGCGACGGCATACCGGCAGGTGGAGCTGACCGGACTGAAATATGCGCCCCGGATGAGCAAGGCGGAGTTTTATAAACGCCAAAAGGCGGCCAAGGACATGGCCGTCATCGCGTTTCCGACGATCCGGCTGGAAGACATAGACCTGCATCGATTTGTGGAACGCCAGCAGATCCACGCCGGCAGCCTACACATCGACAGCGGGACGGTGGCCATTTCGAACGACCTGCGGTATCCGAAAAAGGTGACGGACAAAGTCGGCAAATCGCCGCACCAGCAGCTGCTCCGGATGAAACAACCCCTGATAATCGACTCCGTATTGCTCAACAACATTCACATCAGCTACGCCGAGGTGGGCCGTAAATATGGCAAGGAAGGAAAAATTTTCTTCGACGACGTACAGGGCATCTTCCGCAACGTGACGAACGACAGCCTCACCTTGGCTCAAAATCAGGTGATGACAGCAGACGTGACGGCCTACCTGATGAGCACGGGCAAGCTGCAGATCGGATTTGCGTTTGACCTGTTGGATCCGCAGGGCAGCTATACTTACAAGGGTTCGTTGGGACCGATGAACGGGCGACCGCTCAACAGCATTATCAAACCACTGCTGAATGCGGAACTCGCCAGTGCGAACATTAAAGGACTGCGCTTTGACATGCAAGCCGATGATCACCGCGCGCGGGGGTCGATGCGGTTCGACTACAACAAGATGCAGCTGAAGCTGTTGACGACAGAACCGGCGGCCAAGCGTTCGTCTATGCGGGTGGCGTCGTTTCTGGCCAACAGTTTCATCATCAATGACAGTAACCCGGATGCCAACGGGGTGTACCATTCGGCACGCGTCAACTATGCGCGGGCGCGGGGGGATTCATTTTTCCGGATGCTCTGGCAAAGCCTGCTGCAGGGCATTAAAACCTGTGCAGGCGTCAGTCCCGAACGGGAGCGCCGCCTCCTCCAGACCGCCGAGGAGGCGAAAGAAGCATCGAAAAAAACAGACAGCTTCTTTAAGCGGGTATTTCGCAAACGAGATCGTGATAAGGGCGAAAATTAATCCCCGATGCATTATCGCTGCCGATACAGGCTGTACAATACGCGCAGGTCGTGATCGGTCAGCTGCGGACTCACATCTTGCTGGATGTAGTGCAGCTTGAATGCCTTGATGACTGCCTCGCGATTGCTGGTATCGTATCCGATGATCCGCAGGGCATCTATGGGGTTGAAATCTTCGGGCGGTGTGTCCAGTGTTTCATCCGGCCAAAGGCCGAAGCCGCGCTCGGCCAATCGCTTCCAGGGGAATAGTGCGCTGGGGTCTACCTTGCGGGTAGGCGCGATATCCGAATGGGCGATAAAGTTGGCGGCAGGGATGTTGTATTTCGTTTTCAGCGTGTCCAATAGGGTGAGCAGGGCATGGATCTGCGGCTCCGAAAAAGGCTCGCTGCCATTATTGTCCAGCTCGATCCCCAGGGAGATCGAATTCAGGTCGGTGAGGCTGCCCCACTTGCCCGCACCGGCATGCCACCCGCGCACGTAATCGTTCAGCATCTGGTATACCTCGCCGTCATCGCCGATGACATAGTGGGCGCTTACCTCCGAATGCGGTACGGTAAAGGTGCGCAAGGTCTGCTCCAAGCTGTCCTGTGCCGTATGGTGGATGACGACATAATTGGGCTTACGGAGGTTGAAGTGGATGGCGCCTACCCAATGGGCATCCTGCTTGGTCTGCGGCTCCGCTGTCACCACGGCTATGCCAGCGGTATCAACCGTGGCGGTGAGGCGTGGCGTCGCGTACGGCAGGGGCGCCTGGATTTCCTCCGCGAGCGCCTTTACCTGTTGCTTATACAGCTTGTTGGTTTCGGCATAGCGGTTGGTGCGGCAAGCCGACAAGGCAAGGGCCACCAACATCAGGGAGCCGATGGTACGTAGAAGATGCATATTGCTTTTAGCCATGGGATTATCGGGGTATTTTATAGAGCAGGCCCAGCGCCAGCGTTTGGCTTGTCTGGATGTCTTCATGCTGCCGGCTGTCATACAACAGGATGCCGCTCAACGACACGTTGATCAAGCGCGTGACCGAGGCAGTGAGCGTCGCATCAAGCCGGTGGGACGGATCGCCGAGCTCCTCATAGTTGGCAAACATGTTGTACCGGCTCTTGATGTTGAGATTATTACCAAGATTGCGGTCCAGATTGGCCGTCAGCTGGAAGGCCAGGTCATTGCGGAAGTTCTTGTCCGGCTCCACGCCGTACCGCAAACCATCCGCAGAGGGCACCACCTCATCGTCCCACACAAAAGTCTGCCTAGCCGTACCCGTACCGATGCGGACGGAAAACGTATTGTCCGGCTTATACTCAATACCCAGCGACTCCGTGAGGTAGCCCGGCGCCATGAAGTTGGATCTGACACTCGCTATGCTATCGCGGCCCGTACTGCTCAGCTCATAATTATACCCCACATCAAACTGGCTCTCGAATGTCAGCGACGTAAACACCGACCAAGATTGCGCAATTTTCAGGGAGAGCTTGTTATCCCAAAAAATACGGTCGCTATTCTTGCGGGGCAGCTGATCCCGGTTTTTCTGCTTGCCGTATTGCAGGTTCAGCTCGGTGACGAAGTTAGTGTTGTTGCGTGTATAGTCGGACTTGTGATTGAGCAGCAAGCCCACGGATATGGAGTTGACCCCCCCGGATTGCCAATTGTCGCTAAAAGACGACTGGTTAGCGTTGATACCGAAAGATGACCAATGACGCCAATAGATGACCCGCAGGTCCAAGGCGGATACCGGCAATTTCACTTGGCGAATGCCGGGTTCCGGTGTTTCTACCTTCAGGCTATTGGTGTCCGGCTTACGCCGAAGTTCATCCAAATTATAGATCTGGGCACTCGCTGTTGATGTCCCAAACAGCAGGAATGCCATTAAAAAGTAAAACAGTGATCTCATACGCGGCTAAATTAACAAATATCGTGCTGTTTTTTATTGGTTACGCTATTTCTGCTTCACAGGAAGCGGTGGCAATCGCCGGGCCGACGGATTTTGGCGGTACTGCGCCAGCGACGAACGGATGTAAAAGGCCAGATTATAATCGTTGGCACTGAGGATGAAATAGTAGGATGGCCGGTACTGCCGCATGAAGTCTGCCAAGGTCTCGCCCCGGAGCCCCGTGAGCCCACTCACAAAGTCCGGCGTAAAGCGATAATCAATCACCGACTCCCGGTAATCCAGCTCGATGATTTCCTGAAGTCGGCGTGCATTTTTGCCCTCCCGGCTGATCAGCTTATACAGCGCATCGATGCTCACGCCCGCACCCGAAGGCCCCGCCGAAAAGATGGACCCCGGATCTCCCCGGCTATATGCCCTGCTGTATTCGCGTTTATTTGCTTCCAGCCGCTCCTCCGGACTGCGCCTGGCGATAACCGATATCTCATCTAACCATATCGTGGATCGCTCCATATAGAACGTGACCACCTTCTTATCCGATAGGACCAGCGTGTCAGGATAGTAGCCTTTCGCGGCGGCGATCAGGATATCGCCCGGGGACGCGCGGATCGCAAATTCGCCGCGGGTGTTGTTATATCCGCCGTCATCATTGGCGGTATTATACACATACACCTGGGACACCCGTTGCTTGGTGTCCTTGTCAAATACAATGCCTTCGATAGCTGTTTGTGCCATCGCAACGCCCGATAACCCCATGCTGAAAAGCAACCCCGCGAAGAGACGACCAAGATATTTCACTGCGATAAAACTACGGTTAAGTTTGCGGTTGACGAAAATTTTAACATCATTTTAACGCTCGGCCGGTGCCTGCGAGACCAGGATCAGCTGCCCGATAAACAGCGATTCGGTTTTGAGGCCGTTTAAATCCATCAGTGCCGCTGAGGACATCCCGTATTTGCGGGCGATGGCTGCCAGCGTATCACCCTGTTTCACTTCGTGGATGTCGATCCGTACCGGAGCCTTTTCCTCCGCCTCGGCGACCTGCTGTTCCGCCGGTTTATTTTCAACGATCTCGGTCTGGACGACCTCCTCACGCTTGACCTTCTCCGCGCGGCTTTCCGGCTGGTCAAACTGATGCAGCTGATACCGCTCGATGAGGTCGATCAGCAAGTCTGCGTATCGCGGATTGGTCGCATAGCCCGCCGACTTGAGTCCCCTTGCCCACCCCTTGTAATCGTCTTTGTCGAGCTCAAAGAGCGCGGCATACCGTTTTCGCAGGAGAAACTGAGAGTGGTCTTTGAACGATTCTTCGGCCCGTTCATACACGCGGAAGCAATCGTTGCGGCGATCGTCATCCTGAAAGGTTTGGCCCCCGACCCACTCGGGGGTGCACTTGATGCCAAAATGATTATTTGCTTCGCGGGCGAGCGTACTGTTGCCGTTGCCGGATTCAAGCAGCGCCTGGGCAAGCTTGATGCTTGCCGGAATGCCATACCGCTCCATCTCGGCGATGGCGATGTCCTTATACTGCTCGATGTAAGCATATCCCGATGTACTCGTATAAGACTTAGGGGTGGGTGGGGTGGGTGAGGTGGGTGGGACCGGGCGCGCTGCTTGCGGTTTTCGCGTAGGCACTGGTCGCTGACGCACATGCGGATTTTGGAGCACCTCATGCTTCGAAAGGCAAGACGTCAATAACAAGATGGCTAATAACGCGTATATACGTCCGCTCATTTACAGAATCAATTGTTGTCCGATGCGCAGTCGCGAGGTGGTCAATCCATTGCTGCGCTGAATGGCTTTCACGGTTGTACCGTATTTGCGGGCGAGATCATAGAGCGTATCACCCTGCCGCACGGTATACGAGTCCGCATCGTCCGGCTCGGCTACAGTGGCCAACACAGCCCCGCCCTCCGGCTGCTCATCCAACTCATCGAGGTCGTATTTCTCGATCATGTTGATCACCTTGGATGGCCACGAAGGGCTCTGTGCATAGCCTGACTGGGCAATGCCCTGCACCCATTTTTGGTATTCGTGCGGTTCGTAGCGCTCGAAAAGCTTTTGCGTACTCTTGCGGCGCGTCAGCAGTCCCACAAAATCCGCATAAGAGGCTTCCACGGAGGCGTAGCCTTTATACGCCGAACGGATCGCCTTGCTATTATTGCGGCCCTTGATCCCGAAATGATTATTGAGGTACCGAGCAATCTTGCTATTGCCATTGGCGCTTTCATGCATGGCGATGGCCAGGATGATGCTCGCCGGGCAACCATATTCTTTCATGTACTGGATGGCCGCGTCTTTATGCTGCTCGATATAGGCAGTAGCCGACAAACTTTGCGCCGAGGTGCGAAGCGGCGAAGCGGCGATGAACATCATAAGGCATAGGATGATTCCGGCAATTTGGTGTATTCCTTTCATCATTATGGTATTTTGGCTCCCCTCACCGCTTCCGCAACACAAACAGCCCATCACGAATGGGGAGAATCAATTTATCTACGCGTTTATCAGCAGCAAGCTGTTCGTTCATCGAAACGATTTGCTGGGTCTGCGCATCCGTGGCATCGGCAATCACCTTGCCTTTCCACAAGACATTGTCAATCAAAATCAAGCTGCCTGCGCGGCTTTTTTCGAGTGCCAGTTCATAATACAGGTAATTGTTTTTTTTATCCGCATCAATGAAAACGAGGTCAAAAGGGCCGGGTAATTCAGGAACGACCGCGGCAGCGTCTCCAAGGTGATAATGGATGGCATGACCCCACGCCGACTGCTCGAAATAACCCCGTACCCGCTCCCCCAATTCCGCATTGTTGTCGATGGTATGCAGTTCGCCACCGGCAGCCAGGCCTTCGGCCAAGCACAGCGTCGAATAGCCGGTGAACGTACCCACCTCCAGGATCCGGGCAGGCGACATGAGCTTACTGAGCAACGCCAGCACCCGCCCCTGGTAATGCCCCGATAGCATGTGGGGCTTTGTCTCCTTGAGATGGGTTTCCCTATTGATGCGCCGTAGCAATGTCGGTTCGGCATCACTGGTCTGCTCCAGATAGCTTGTCAGCATGTCATCGAACATGTCCATCGGCTGCAAACTTATATAAAATGCGCGGTATTTGCGAACACCTTTTGTATAATTCGCTGTGTATTTGCCGTTTATAAACCACAAACGGCTGGCAAGGTAGCCGCTCAACCCAGCGAAGCCGTGATCAGCCGCAGGAATTCGTTGCGCGTGCGCTCATGCGCAAACTCGCCCGTGAAGGCAGACGTGGTGGTCACCGAATTTTGTTTTTGCACCCCCCGCATACACATGCAGAGGTGCTTGCATTCGATCACCACCGCTACCCCGGCAGGTTGCAGCGTCTCGTGTATGCAGTCGCGGATCTCATTAGTCAGGCGCTCCTGCACCTGCAAGCGGCGGGCAAAAATATCGACCACCCGCGGAATCTTGCTCAGCCCAACAATGTGGCCATTCGGGATATACGCCACATGGGCCTTGCCGAAGAAGGGCAGCATATGGTGCTCGCACATGGAGTACACCTCGATATCCTTCACCACCACCATTTGGCTGTATTCTTCTTCAAACATGGCACCGCGCAGCACCTCCGCCGCATTCAGGTCGTAGCCATGGGTGAGAAACTGCAACGCCTTGGCCACACGTTCGGGCGTCTTCAGCAGTCCCCCGCGGGACGGATCTTCGCCCAACAGCTCCAGAATATCTGCATAGTGCGCCGCAATGCGAGCCACCTTTTCCGGATTATAGCGGTCGATTTTGACGTAGCCGTCAATTTCTTCTTCGTTGAGCGGGAAATGATTTTCCATAGTCGTATCCATTAATGAGTCGGCGTCTGCTAGTCACCGAAATATTCTACGGAGTTGTTTTCGGTCTCGACCAACCGTACGGAATGCAGCAACACGCCATGCGCTTCGACGGGCGACTTCAGCTGGCGGTATATCTCCACCGCGAGCACCTCAGTAGACGCCATTTTATCCCGCATGAAATCCACATCCAGATTGATGTTGCGATGGTCAACCTTATCCACGACATAAGCCATGATGATCTTTTTCAGTTCCTTCAAATCAATGACAAAACCGGTCTTGGGATCAACCTCACCCTTGACCGTCACAAAAAGCTCATAGTTATGCCCATGCCAATTCGGATTGGAGCATTTGCCGAATACCGACTCATTTTGCTCCAATGTCCACTCATCGCGGTATAATTTATGCGCCGCGTTAAACCGTTCGCGCCGTGTAACATATATCATAGCGTGCAAAGATACGTTAATTTGGTAATTTGTTAATTCGTTTTTTTGTCGCTGCCGCGACAGGCTTTCCGCCCTCGCCGCCGGGCGGGCTCGGTACTTTCTGCTCAAGCCGCTGAGACTTTTTTGGTTATTGCGCTCAGACTTTCCATCGCTGCCGCGACAGGGCTTTGATACTTTTGACCGCAAAAGTATCCAAAACTCGCCGCTGTGCCCAGCTGCTAAGGTTTGGTAGTGCCTCCCACTGCTTACCGCAGCTGACCAAGGCGGCACGTTGACGGTACGGAGGTTTTCTGCCACTCGTCTCAGTGGATGCAGGCGGCTTGCAGACGAAACCTAGGAATTGGGAGCAAAGCGAACCGATTCCAGTTTCGGAGCAACCGCCTCATCCATCCCCACCAACCCCAACCCCCGATTCAGGCAGTTGCAGACGAGACCTAGGAGACGGAAGCGAAGCGCACCGGATCCCCGTCGAGACGCAACCGCCTCATCCATCCCCACCAACCCCAACCCGATTCGGGCGGTTTGCAGGCGAGACCTTGGAGACGGAAGCGAAGCGAACCGGATCCCCGTCGAGACGCAACCGCCCGAATCACCGACCACTAATTTTCCTTACCTTTGCATCCGTGGCAGACACCGGCAACCGCTATTTTATCGAGATCGCCTTCGACGGCAGCGCCTACCATGGCTGGCAAATCCAACCAAACGCAGTAACCGTACAGGCGTTGTTGGACGGCGCCTTGAGCACAGCCCTGCGCCAACCCATCGCCACAGTAGGATGCGGCCGCACGGATACCGGCGTGCACGCCAAACAGCTGTACGCCCATTTCGACGTAACGGGCGACATAGCGGACAGCGCTGATCGCTTGCTGCACCGTGTCAACGCACTCCTCCCACATGACATCGCCGCCAAGCGCCTCCTTTCGGTGGCGCCCGATGCACATGCCCGGTTTGATGCCGTGCAGCGCGCCTATGAATACCATACCCATTTCGAAAAAGACCCCTTCCTGCACGACCGCTCCTGGCGGTTGCGCGATGTCCCTGATGTGGCCGCAATGAATGAGGCAGCGAGCATTTTGCGGCAATACGATGATTTCGCCTGTTTCAGCAAATCCAATACCCAGGTGCATACCCACATCTGCCACATCACGCGGGCTGAATGGCTGTGGGCGGACGATCGCCACCTGGTCTTCCACATCTCAGCCAATCGGTTCCTCCGAAACATGGTGCGCGCCATCGTGGGCACCCTGATGGAAATCGGGCGGGGAGAGCACGCTTCCGAATACATGCACACCGTCATCAACAGCAAGGATCGCTCCGTGGCCGGAACCTCTGTACCCGCATGCGGCCTGTACCTCACGGAGGTAAAATATCCGTATCTCTGAGGTGGAAAACCTTAGCGGCATTTTTATTTTTTTCGTAGGTTTGAGCTGATGAACCCGTTGATCATGAAATCACTGTCCACCGCTTGCTCGCTTATCCTCGTACTGCTGTTTCTCTTTGCTGCCTGTCATTCGTCTTCCACCGACGACAAAACCGACCGCGTTGAAGCGAAAAAACACACCTACAATCCCTTACTCGGAACACTCCGCATCGCGAGCGATGTGCGTAATCCGGAAATGACGGCCGTAAAGCTGCTGAATGACAAACGGATTGATTCGCTGGCCGCGGCAACACCCGACAACGGTACGTTTACGCTAACTGTCGATCAGGTACCCGTACAGGAAGTGTATTTTCTGGAAATCAGCGGAACCTCTACCAAGCGGGGGACCAGCGGGCTGGATTGGACGGAGTATGTGCCTGTCTACCTCGAAAAGACCGGAGAGCTTCACCTCCACCAGCAGGTTTTCGACCATCCGGGGTCCATCAGCAAGGCAACGTTTTCTATTGCTGGCGGCAGCGAGGAGCAGCAGTTGCTGAACGACTGGCAGCTGGCGCTGAATGATGAACAGGCGGAGGAGGAAGGGCGGCTGACCCATTATACCCCTGGCGGCGGTGGCTCGGTGAAGGTGCCCGATGGTGGTAACGGAACAGCATCTGCCGACAAATTGGGCGTAACCCAACGTTTTATCCAACAAAAGAAACCCTTGGTAGCCTCCTTGTTTCTGGCTTATACCGCCAACGATCACCGGGACTATACTGCCGATTATGCCGCGTTATATGATGCCGTACCCGACGATGCACGCCGGACTAAATATGGCATCGATCTAAGCCAACGCCTGGACCGTATTCTGCACCCTATTAAGCAGCTGCATCCAGCCACCCAGCTACAGGCAGTAGACGGCGGACTGAAACCCCTCGATTGGGCAGCGTTCGATGACTATCGATACCTCCTGCTTTCCTTCTGGAGCACCACGGACCATACGGTCCAGGACGACGTCAAGCGGCTTGAGACGGAGGCTTCGGCGCTGGAAGCGCAAAAAACGGCTGTCATCTACCTCTCGGTGGACAGCAAGCTGAGTCATTGGAAAAAAATGAGCCAACCCTTGAATCTACAGCATAACTACAAGCTGCGCAATGAGGTGCAGCAATCCCTGATCGACTCGCTGTATATGACGGCGCTGCCCCGGCAGGTGCTCATCCAGCCCGATGGTACGGTGATTGACGCCGACGTGACTACTGCTGAACTGCCGGATTTGCTGCGGCATGTGGAGTAGATCAGGGCCAGCCGGTTTGATAAATCAATGGACAAAGTTATCGGGCAAAGTTGTATTTTTGCACGTACCCATGAGCGAACCCCAGATTTCAGGCAAGACGTATGATGCGCAACTGCTTCGCCGGATGATGCGCTACGTAAGACCCTATCGGGCTATTTTCATCGTTTCGGTATTGCTCACGATCCTCATGGCGGGTGTGGCACCGGCCCTGCCGATGCTGGTGGAGTATACCCTCGACCGATTTATCCTCCAAAGCGATGTGGATGGTCTCCACCTGATGCTGGGACTGATGCTGGGGTTGCTCCTGCTGCAGACCGTCATCCGTTATTTCCATACGCTGATGACCAGCACCCTGGGGCAATCGGTCATCCGTGACCTGCGCATCGGCGTGTTTAACCACATCACCGGCCTCCGCCTTAAATACTTTGACCGTACCCCCATCGGCAGGCTCATCACCCGTACCATCTCTGATCTGGAGACCATCGCCAACATTTTTTCCGAAGGGCTCATTCAAATCATCGGCGATATCCTCCAACTGGTGGTGATCCTCGGCGTGATGCTGTACACCGACTGGAGGCTGACACTCATTGTATTGATCCCGATGCCCCTGATGATCGGTGCGACCTACATTTTCAAGGAGGCAATGAAATCCGCATTCCAGGATGTGCGCAAATGGGTATCCAACCTCAATACGTTCCTGCAGGAGCATATTTCCGGCGTCAGCCTCATCCAATACTTCGCCCGGGAGGAGCAGGAAATGCGCAAATTCAGGTCCACCAACGCCGAACATCGCAATGCCCATATCCGGGCCAACTGGTATTTCTCCATCTTCTTTCCGGTCATCGAAGTCATCATGGCCATCGCCCTGGGCTTACTGGTATGGTATGGTTCCAAGCAGGTATTGGCAGATCAGCTGTCGCCGGGCGTCATCGTGGCATTCATCATGTACATCAACATGATTTTCCGCCCGATACGGGAGCTCGTGGATAAATTCAACACGCTGCAAATGGGTATGGTGAGCGCTGAGCGGATTTTTGCCGTGCTGGATACCCAAGAGCAAACCCCCAACACAGGCACCCTGCAACCCGCGCATATCCGCGGCGAGATCATCTTCGATAAGGTATGGTTTACCTACGACGACGAAACTGCCCCCTCGCCGGAGGGTCGCCCCCTTGCTGATGGACAAGCCGCTACTGCCGACAGAAAGTGGGTACTGAAAGACATCAACTTCTCCATCAAGCCCGGCGAGACACTGGCACTGGTGGGGGCTACGGGTGCTGGCAAATCCTCTACCATCAATATCCTCAGCCGTTTCTATGAAGTCAATCAGGGCGCGATCCTGTTGGATGGCCTAGACATCCGCCAATATGAGCTCAATTACCTGCGCCGTACCATCGCCACGGTATTGCAGGATGTCTTCCTGTTTGCCGACTCGGTGGCCAACAACATCAGCCTCAATGATCCGGCGATCACACGCGAACAGATCATCGCCGCAGCGAAGCAGGTCGGCGCGCACGATTTCATCATGCGGCTGCCCGGCGGCTATGACTATGGGGTACAGGAACGGGGCGCGACCCTCTCTTCGGGGCAGGCGCAGCTGATCGCGTTCATCCGCGCCATGGTACATGACCCCAAAATATTGGTGCTGGATGAGGCGACCTCTTCCGTTGATACGGAGACCGAGGAACTCATCCAACGCGCCATCGACACACTCATGAAGGGGCGCACCTCCATCGTCATCGCCCATCGCCTTTCGACGATCCAAAAGGCCGACAAGATCATTGTGCTCGACAAGGGCGAAATGAAAGAAATGGGCAGCCATCAGGAGCTGCTTCGCATGAACGGGTATTATAAGCGGCTGTACGACTTGCAATTCAATTCGGTAGGGATATAAATTTACACACATGAGACTGTATTTGCTCGGCCTAGGCCTATTGCTGTTTGTCACCGCATGCCAATCAACAGGCAAGGGGGGTTATGTAACTGAAGCGGAGGCCCACCCGATAACGGATACCGCAGCGGAGGCGACGGAGCCGTTACCGACCGCGCAGGAAGCGGCCACGGCCATTGACTCGGCGGATTATCGCGCCAAATTACTGGCACTCGCCAATGGGGATACCACCGGGCGTTGGCCGGTGGCCGACCAGCCTGTACCCTTAGCGGGCGCGGTTTTGCCTGACCACCGCATTGTGGCCTATTATGGAAACCTATATTCAACGAAAATGGGCATCTTGGGGGAGCTTCCTCCCGAGCAGATGCTGAGCCGATTGGATGCGGAAGTGGCCGCCTGGAACGCCGCCGATACGAGCACCAAAGCAATACCGGCCCTTCACTACATTGCCGTGACCGCCCAGGGAAGCGCCGGCAGCGATGGCAAATACCGGGCCCGCATGCCGTTCAGCCAGATCGACTCAGTGCTGCGCATCGCGGAAAAACGAGATGCCCTGGTATTTTTGGATATTCAGGTCGGATTCAGCACTGTGGCCGATGAACTGCCGCGCTTAGACACCTTTCTGCGGATGCCGCATGTGCATTTCGGCATCGATCCAGAGTTTTCGATGAAAGATCATTTGCCCCCGGGCAAGCGCATAGGCCATTTTACGGCAGATGACATCAATAAGGCGTCGGCCCATCTAGCGGAACTGGTCCGCGCGCATAACTTGCCTCCGAAAGTGCTGGTGGTGCACCGCTTTACGCAAGGGATGATCAAGGATTACAAACAAATCAAGCTGCGGCCGGAAGTGCAACTCGTCATCGACATGGACGGATGGGGAGCGCCAGCCCTGAAGACGGACACCTACCGAAGCTATGTATACCTGGAACCTATCCAATTCACCGGTTTCAAATTCTTCTATAAGAATGACGTGATGAGGCCTCCCCACCGCATGATGACCTTGGAAGAAGTGCTGGCATTGACGCCGAAACCGATTTATATTCAGTATCAGTAACTCAGTGCTTAGGTAATAGTAACTCAAATACCCCTTCACGCTCCAATATCCACAAGCCGATGCGATCATCCGTGACACCCTCGCGTAAGTGATAGTCGAATACGGGCTTACCCGACTCCATTCGAGTAGGTAAGCAGTTAAATGCTATTTTTTCGTTTGCTTGCAGGGCATGGGCGATTTCGACAATATGAGTGGAGATGATGAAAAACCCCTTGTTAAGTGCTGAAAACGCCTGTACAATGCGGAGTGAACCATCATAAGCATCCTTGACATTCGTGCCGCGGAACAATTCATCGAAGATGACCAGCAGCCGGTCTGATTGTTGGAGCTGTTCGGCCACCAGCTTGACGCGCTTCACCTCGCTATAAAAATGGCTATAACCTTCGTGGATATTGTCCGCAAGGTTAATGGTGGTCACGAGCCCATCAAGAACAGCTGTTTTCATCCGGGTGGCAGGTACCGGAAACCCCAGGTGCGCAAGATATACCGCAATACCTACCGCCTTCATTAACGTAGATTTGCCCGACATGTTAGCACCGGTGATGAGGCTGACGCGTTGGGAAGGATCCAATACGACGCGATTCCGTACCGCCTCCGGAAGCGAGGGATGGAAAACCCCTTCCAACGCCAAAATTTCGCTATCCTGAAATTCAGGAAATGTAAGCCCCATGGTTTTGGAAGCCCTAGCGACCGCATAGTAGGCATCCAATTCATACACCTGTTCGAGCAGCGCGAGCGCCTCTTCATAGTATTGCTTGCGCAACAGGAAATCTATCCGCTCAATCGCATAGCGCTTGAAGCGCCTCGGCGGCGCATCGACATAACGGGCAATCAACGGGTGCTTCGTTAACCTTTCGAGCGCATCGCGTAGTCCGGCCAACAATGGCGTGTCCGTTCCCGCCGGATAGGTTTCGCCCAGTAGCTTGATGAACGCCAAGGTATCGAACAGCTCTGCCACACCGCGCCGCTTGGCATAAAATACCTGGTTTGGCGAAAAAAAATGCTTGACAGCATTACGGATGCCTTTATAAACGGAAAACGATGTCGGCCGATCGGGCCGCTTCAGGTAGTAATCGACAAAGTCCAGCGTCGTCTTGTCAAACGTGAGTTCTTCCACATTGTCCATCAAGAATTTGATGGTGGCCGTGCGGCGCTGGAGCTGCTCACGGTCAGCAAGCGGCTTGCGAAACAGGTCACGCAAGGCGTCTACACCGCCATAGGTAATCGTTTGGTTGAAACACGCAAATACGCTGCCCGACCCTTCATCAAGGAGCTGCAGATCCACGATGGTCTGTTTGTCAATATAGAAGTCGCCCATCTCACAAATATACACCAAACATCCTACTCCCATCGAAGCCGCTGGCAGCATCAGCGATTGGATGACCAAAAGCCCGCGCTGGACTGGCGTCGCGGAGCGGGCAAATGCATGACCAGACGATGAGGCGCCCGGAATTGCACCAGTCGCTCACCCCATTGGCATGCACCGCATAATCGCGTGCATGTCGTTTACTTAAAAAAACGAAAACTTCGTAAATAAATTCGGTTATTTCGGATAATTACTATAATTTCGTAGAATTATTGAAAAATCGAAATGGCATGAAACAGATGGCTTTTTTATTGCTTACCGGATGGTTTGCGGCAACGGCTGCCTACGCTCAGGAGCCTGAACCGGCCCTAGCCCGTGTAATCTACAAATTTACGCACGTCAACGACACCTTGCAGCGGGACAAACCGCATCAAGAGGAAATGGTGCTTTATATCGGGCGATACGCATCGCTATACGGCACGTATGCCAGCGAACGCGTAAACCAGCAGATCAAAAAGCAGATGGAAGATCCGGCGTTTGACGGCAACCTGACCATCACCGGAAGCGGCCGCACGACGCAGGAGTCGTATTACACCAAGCCAGCGGATCAGGTATTGCAGCAATTATCCAGCGTCGCAGGCGAGCGATACCTCGTCGACGTGGATTACCCGCGCATCGATTGGCAAATAGCCGACGAAACCAAAAACATCGGCGGGTATACGGCGCAAAAAGCCACCGGTCGGTTCAAGGGCCGTGACTACACTGCTTGGTTTACCAGCGACGTGCCTTTCCTTGCCGGACCTTGGAAGTTGCAGGGCCTGCCGGGCTTAATCCTCGAAGCAACGGATAGCCGCAATGAGGTGGCCTTTCGCTACGCCGGATTTGAGACACTCGACGAAGGGGAGGCAACCGTATCACCTCCTGAAAATGCGATTGCCACGACTAAAAAAGCCCTCGACAAGCTGATGGAGGCTTATAAGAAAAACCCGCAAGCGGCGATGAACGCACGGGCACAGGCGGGGGCACCGCGTAGCGGTGAAAGTGGGTCCACCATTCGCGTCGGCGGCATCGGCAACGGTAATAACATGGACCCTTCACGCATCAAAAGCATCCATGTAAAAAAGGACACGGCCCAAACCTCAGCTGTCACCAATAATCCGCTGGAACTGGAAAACAAGTAATCCCGCACGGATCACATGGTGAAGTATGCAATGTGCTGCCTATTACTAAGCATGATGATCAGCATGTCGACCGTCTGTGCACAGCAGCGGATCGAAGGGACATTGAAGACCAAGGATGGTAAGCCGGTGCCGCACGCCAGCGTGACCATCCGCAACGCGCAGGGACGCATCGTCGCATTCAAGGCCAGCGACACCTCGGGGAGCTTTGCGATTGTGCTGCCTGCCGTTACTCAGCCGGACAGTCTGCGCCTGCAGATCAACCACTTGGGCTATGCCAAGGTGGACCTGCCACTCGCTCCCTTCAAAGCGCAGTACAACATCACGATGGAGGAAAAGGCCATCGACCTTTCCGAGGTAGCAGTCAAAAGCCGCCCGCGTATCGATGCGCGGGGCGATACGCTTAGCTATGACGTTGGCTCGTTTGCCAAGGCTGAGGACCGCAGCATCGGCGATGTACTGCGACGGATGCCGGGCATGGAGGTAAGCGAAAGCGGGCAGATCAAATACAATGGGCAGCATATCTCCAACTTCTACATTGATGGCGATGACCTGCTCAATGATAAATACAGCATCGGCACGAAAACCATTCCCCATGCAATGGTGCAGAAGCTAGAGGTTCTTCAGAACCATGAGCCGTTGAAAGTGCTCAAAAACAAAATATTGAGCGATCGGATAGCCGTCAACCTGGTCATCAAGGATGATGCTAAGCTCAAGCTCAGCGGACAGGCCAAGCTGGGAGCTGGCCTGCCCCACCAGTACGACGGCGAACTGAATACCATCCTCTTCAACAAAAAATACAAAATGCTCAATGTGGCCAAGGGCAACAATGTGGGCGACGATCTAGCGGCTGATTTCACGGCATTCAGTTTTTCGGATATGCTCTCCGGCGCGGGCAACTCCCGCCCCCAAGCCCTGCTTGCCTCCGGCACCGCAGGCAACCCGGCCTTGCCCAAACAGCGATATTATATCAATAACTCCGGATCGATCAATGCGAATAACCTTGTGAACCTGAAAAGCGGACTGCAACTCAAGGCGAACGTCAATGCCTTGCTCGACCACAACGACATGGTGTACAACACGCTGAGCGAACTTTACCTCGGCAGCGATACCATCCGGTATACCGAGCGGCAGGACATCGGCAAAAATCCGTTCCTTACCGAGGTGAGCCTTACGGCGATGGCTAATGAAGATGATTATTATTTCAACAACCTGCTGAAACTAGCCTATTCCGGCGAGACGGCGACTTCTTCGTTGCTGAGCAACGACCTGGATATGCACCAGCGGCTGCGCAACCGCATCCGTGATTTTTCTAACACCTTGGAGTATACGCCAGCAATGAAAAACGGGGACGTGGTCAACGTGTATTGGTACGTCAACCACTACAATCAGCCTCAGACACTCACCATCGCACCGGGTATCAACCAAGATGTGCTCAACGGCGGGGAACCGTTCAGCGGCATACGCCAATTCGGTGAAACGCCCGCCTGGTTTAACCGCGCATCGGTGGCCTACCGGCTCCCCAAGGGCAGAATCATGCAGCACTATCGCCTAGGGGTGATCAACGAATGGCAGCAGCTCCGCTCGGCCTTGCGGCTTGCCCAAGCCAACGGGCAGGAAATACCCTATGTGGCAAGCGACGACAACGGCCTCCATTGGGATCGTCACCAAGTGTTTGTAGACGGCACCTACGAGTACAAGCGAGGACGCTGGGAGTCCGCCCTCACGCTACCCCTCGCCGCACAACGCATTGCCTACCGGGACGATACTTTCGCGCTTGACGATTCGGAACAGCGCCTGTTGTTCAACCCCTCGCTCAGGGTGAAACTGATGACCACCTCCGAGGACTACCTGTCATTCAATTATAACTATGCCAACCAAATGGGTAATATCAACGGCGTTTTCCGCGGAGCCATATTGGTCAACTACCGGAGCATCCGCGCCAACGACGCACAATTGCAGGAGCGGGATAACCATACGCTTGGGATGCGATACAACTTCCAACGAGCCATCAGCATGCTGTTTATGAATGCGGGCATCACGTACACGAAATCGACTGCCAACACCATTGCTTCCAGCGTGGTCACCGACAACATCGCCCGCACGGTGTTCCTCCCGTTTGACAATGACGTGAGCAGCCTCGCCGTCAACGGCGGCGTCAGCAAGTTTATCTTCACCCTCGGTGCGACGGCAAGCCTCAAGGCATCGTGGAGCACCAGCCGCTTCAACCAGCTGCTCAACGGAGAGACCCTGCCCTTTAACAATCGATCGTTTACACTCAACCCCGGTGCAGAAGCTCGACTTTTCGACCGGGTAAGCATCACCTACGACGGGTCGGGGACGTGGTCGACCAGCCGCCTGGTGCAGGGTGAGGCCACTGCTCAGGTGGACGACCGCCGGATCCTGCAAGTTGATCAAACCGTGGGCCTCACGTATTCGCCGTTTAAAAACATCTTTTTGCGATTATCCGGCAGGCATCAATACATCAGCCAGCCGACCATGGCAACGGTGCGCTATTTGTTTGCCGACGCCAACGTGCGCTACAAGCTTGCCAAATGGCGGACCGATATGGAGCTTGATCTCACCAACCTTGCCAATGTCACGTCTTATGAAACCTTTTCGCTATCGGCCAATCAATTGGGGTATAGTCATTATCAATTGCGCAGCCGCATGGCGGTATTGAAGTTTACATTCAACTTGTAAGCTTCCCTTCATTTAAAATTATACCGAACGGTAATTTGACTACTTTTGCAGCAAAACAGGAAACTATGACAAGAGTGGTCATCACCGGAATGGGGGCCGTTACGCCCCTAGGCAACGACGCAAAGACCTTTTGGCAAAACATTGTCCGCGGTGCAAACGGCGCAGGACCGATCACCCGCTTCGATGCGGCGCAGTTCAGGACCCGGATTGCCTGTGAAGTGAAGGATTTCTCACCAGAAAAATACCTCGACCGCAACGAGATCAAACGGAGTGACCGTTTTACCCAATATGCCCTGTTTGCGGCCTCGGAAGCCATGGAAGATGCCGGCCTGGACCTGGCGGCCATAGACCCGTTTGACATCGGCGTCATCTGGGGCGTGGGGCAAGGGGGAATGGAAACCTTCGAAGAGGAGGTGACCAGCTATGTGGCCGGTGGATACGTGCCGCGTTTCAGTCCGTTTTTTGTTCCCCGGCTGATTGTGAACCTCGCCTCGGGGATGATATCGATGAAATTTGGGCTGCGCGGCATCAACTATACTGCGGTATCAGCTTGTGCCACCTCCAATACCGCAATCATGGATGCTTTTAACTACATCAAGATGGGTAAGGCGAAGGTTTTCGTAACCGGCGGTTCGGAAGCCCCCATTACACCGGCCTCCATCGGCGGATTTTCGGCTATGAAAGCGATGTCTACACGCAACGACGACCCCTTGCATGCTAGCAGGCCCTATGACCAAGCACGCGATGGATTTGTAATGGCTGAAGGGGCTGGTGCCCTGATCTTGGAAGAATATGAACATGCCCGGAAGCGCGGTGCGCATATCTATGCCGAGCTGGTCGGTGCAGCGATGACCGCTGATGCCTATCACATGACGGCTCCGCATCCCGATGGGATCGGGGCGGCGAAAGCGATGGAATTGGCCTTGAAAGAAGCCGGCTTGGATCCCACTGCGGTGGATTACCTCAACCCGCATGCTACCTCTACGCCCATCGGGGATATCGGCGAACTGCGCGCGGTGATTAAAGCGTTCGGCCATACCGAAAACCTCCGCATCAGCGCTACGAAATCCATGACAGGGCACCTCTTGGGAGCCGCTGGCGCGGTGGAAGCCATTATCGCCATAAAAGCGATCAATGATCAGGTAATCCCGCCCACCATCAACGTGGAACACCTTGATGATGCCATTCCCGAAGGCATCCGGATCGTCACCAACGAGGCCCAGGCACAGAAAGTCGATGTGGCGATGAGCAATGCGTTTGGTTTTGGAGGGCATAACGCCTGTGTGGTCTTCAAAAAGATCTAACGGCGGCCCGATTTTTTGACTACTTCGACATCACAAGCCCTTTTTCTGCTTAATTAGTAAGAAAAAGGGCTTGTTTATTTCAACTGTTTTATAGAACTTAGCTGCTAGTCGAAGTACGCTACCGTTTTGACCTGTTATGAATAGTGTGCCGTATAGCCTCATCTCGACCGTTCATCTATCATATTCAGAAAACATAACTTGTTGAGCATTACTTAATTCTGCTATTGTTTTTTTTGATCGACGGCGCAAACATATTTGTGCTGGATCGTGTTTAATCAGCAAATAAAACTAACTGGATTACTAGCTACTACTAACCTAATAAAGTCAGCGCACGCTTCACATGTATAATAATCCCTGGCCATGAAAATCTCACCTTTTTTTTCGCTCCTACTCATCCTGCCTCTTTTTGCCGTCACCACGGTACGGGCCCAACAGAAAATTGCAGACAACACGGCGCAAAATGGCATTTTGCCCCCTCGGGATGGAGCCATCCTGGAGCTCGAAAGTACCAACAAGGGATTGCTGCTCACGCGGATACTTTTGACCAGCACGGCACAACCTGCACCGCTTAGCCAGCATATCGCTGGAATGGTCATATATAACATGGCTACGGTAAGTGACGTGATGCCCGGGCTTTATTACAACGATGGTTCAAAATGGGTGTTGCTAGAGGCTACCGGCACAGGCTCGGGTATCACCTACAACGCCGGTGATCATGTAATCACGTATATCGATCAGGAGGGTGACACGCAGACCATTAACCTGGAGGAGGTCGTCCGGGAGACGGAGACGATCACCCTGCTGACGGATAACACCGATGGCACTTATACGTATCACAATGAATCCGAAGTGGATAACGAGGGCAATCTCATTCCGGGAACGGGTGTGACCATCGATATCCCCGCCTCTGTCATCAGCAATTTCACGGACATCATCGGTGACGAAGGTGTATTGAACCAAGTGATCAATGCCCTGCAAAACACGTATGTGGGCGGCAATGTATATTATGACGGCGACAGCTTTACGTACGTGGATGAAGCCGGCAATCAACAGGTCATCGACTTAGGAGACCTACGTGGTCCGCAGGGAGAGCCGGGGCCGCAAGGGCCAGTGGGACCACAAGGGGAACAGGGTATCCCCGGACTGCCAGGGCCACAGGGCATTACCGGGCCTGCTGGATCGCAAGGGGCTACGGGACCGGCTGGGGGTCAAGGTGCACAGGGGGTAGCGGGACCGGAAGGGCCACCGGGTGCCCAAGGGGCGGTAGGCCCCGCGGGGCCGCAGGGGGCTAATGGCCCTTCCGGTCCCGCGGGTCCGCAAGGGGAGCCTGGACCGGAGGGGCCGACTGGCGCGGAGGGCCCACAGGGGCAACCCGGACCGCAGGGCACCGAAGGGGTAGCGGGACCGGCTGGACCTACCGGACCACAGGGGGCCGCCGGACCAGCTGGACCGACGGGCGCAGAGGGGCCACAGGGACAACTCGGGCCGCAGGGCGCCGAGGGGGCAGCGGGACCGGCTGGGGGCATAGGGCCGCAGGGGGAACAGGGCCGGGGTTTCAATTTGGAGAAGGTCTTCGGCTCGCTGGATGACCTCAACGTACCCGATTCGGCTGAGGGGCTGGAAGTGGGTGATTTCGTCATCATCTCCACTGGCAGTACCGCCGACCCCGAAAACGGGGAAGTATTTGTCTGGACCGGCACAGGGTATGAACCCGTCGTCGACGTAGCGGCCATTGACGGTATCACCGGACTGCCCGGGCCGCAAGGCCCGCAAGGGGAGCCGGGGCCGCAGGGGCCGCAGGGCCTTCAAGGGGAACAGGGGTCAACAGGGCCAGCTGGACCACAGGGAGCAACAGGACCCGCAGGACCCATCGGGCCGCAGGGGGAAACCGGATTACAGGGAACAACAGGACCACAAGGAGAACAGGGTACCACCGGACCAGCGGGTCCAGCAGGGGCTGCCGGGGCGACCGGACCCCAGGGACCGCAGGGGGAAACGGGACCGGCTGGACCTACAGGTGCCACAGGACCACAGGGTGAAGTGGGGCCGCAAGGCCCTGCCGGTGCGCAGGGGCCTGTGGGACCACAGGGGGAAACAGGGCCAGCGGGACCTACAGGAGCCACAGGACCACAGGGTGAGGTGGGGTCGACAGGGCCCCAAGGTATACAGGGGCCTCAGGGCGAGCAAGGATTGATAGGGCCAGCAGGACCACAGGGGTCGCAGGGTGAAATCGGACCTACGGGACCCGCGGGTCCCATAGGTCCGGCAGGCCCGGTGGGACCACAGGGAGAGACAGGGGCAACAGGGCCTACAGGGGCCACCGGACCGGAGGGTCCCACCGGACCACAAGGGCCAGCCGGACCACAAGGGCCCCAGGGCGACCGGGGCCGTGACTTCACTATCGAGCGCGTATTCGACTCACCGGACGCCCTCAACGCACCGGGATCTTCCGAAGGACTCGAAGTAGGTGATTTCGTGATCATTTCCACTGGTGATACCGGTGACGAAGAAAACGGCTATGTATACGTCTGGAATGGATCTTCTTATGAATTTGTTGTCGACGTGGGGGCTGTAGACGGCATCAATGGCGTGGAAGGCCCGGCCGGGCCACCGGGCGCGGCTGGACCACAGGGGGCAACAGGTGCAGATGGCGTGGGCATCACCTCTATCGTCGACAATGGGGATGGCACCTTTACCATCGTGCTGTCGGACAATACCAGTTATACCACCAGCGACCTTACCGGCCCCGCGGGGCCTACAGGTCCGCAAGGGGAAACCGGAGCCACCGGTCCGCAGGGACCTCAAGGAGAACAGGGATTGACGGGCCCACAAGGGGAGACCGGGGTTGCAGGGGCTCAGGGAATACAGGGCGAACAAGGGCTACCCGGCCCGGCTGGACCTGCTGGGGCTATCGGACCACAGGGAGAGGCAGGGCCTCAGGGACCCGTTGGGGAAACGGGAGCAACGGGGCCTGCTGGCCCTACAGGACCCCAGGGCGTAGCAGGCCCCGCAGGTGCGGATGGCATCAGCATCACTTCGGTGACACATAACCCCGACGGCACCTTAACCATTGACCTTTCTGATGGTTCCAGCACCACCACATCCGACCTCACTGGTCCACAGGGACCAGCGGGAGCAAACGGAGCCGACGGAACAGATGGCGTAGGCGGGGTCACCTCGGCCGGAACCAATGTCACCATCACGGGAAGCGGCACGGTTGCCGATCCGTATGTGGTATCGTCTACCGATAACGACACCGACGAACAACAACTACAGAACTTCCAGATCAACGGGGAAAACCTCGAAATCAGTATTGAAAACGGCAATACCGTCAGCATACCGGTGGCTACTTTGCTGGAAAGCTTGTCCATCCCGAATACCTTGGCCAGCGCCACCAACACGATGACATCCACCGTAAACGGAACGGCGGCCACTGCCCCCATCATCAATGCCAATACCCTTACATTCAACGAAGCGGGTGAACTGGTCGGCACGGTCAACGGGGTGGCCACTACACCCCTGGACCTGAGCAGTGCCATAAATAGCGCCGTGACGGCCGACAACGCCCTGACAAAGACCGACGGTAACGTCCAATTGGGAGGGGCGCTCACCCAACCCACCGAAATCACGACAGATGCCACCAATACGTTGGCAGTAACGGGGCTGCAAACGGCCACACCGCAGATGACGGGAAGCGTGATCAACGCCAACAATCCCAGTGTCATGATGGTGGCGCCCGATGGCACGCTCCAGCAAGCCCGAGCGGTATTGCCCAAATTCTTCTATATGCCGTCGGTCACCTTTGAGACCACTAGTAGCGTAACCAATGGTACGCGCGACTTGTATCAAGAATACCTGGATCAATTTAGCAACCCGGTTGTGAGCAGCGAGGGCGCTACCGACGGCATCCCCGTATGGGACCGGGATGATCTGGAATATTACATCACCTATTATGACACGGAGGTTTTCTCCATAGAAAACGCGATTACGTCGGGCGGCGTGCTCACCTATTCGGTGATCAATACCTCCAAACCGTTTTCGTACATGAACATTGTACTTGTCGTCAAAAGCACCGCCACCCCATAGCCACATGCTCATGAGACCGATTACTTTAACGTGTGTATCCAAGTATTTGCTGTGCGTGGCCATCCCGCTACTCACGGTTCGGATGGCGATGGCCCAATTTGTGGTATACAATGACTTTAAGAGCAGTGCGGCACCCGGCTTCCATATGGGGGGGAGCGCCTACCTGACCTCCGGCCGGGATGATCCCCTGAATGCGGGATGGCTGCGCCTTACCGCTGATAATGCCAACGAGGAAGGATATACCTACCTGGATGAGGCCTTCCCCTCTACCTTGGGCCTGATCATCGATTTTGAATACAAAACCTGGCGCAGTGTTTCGAACGACGAACCGCAGCACAGCTGGAACCATGGCGTCTTCCACGGAGGGGACGGGTTCAGCGTATTCCTTTTTGATGCTTCGGTGCCTTTCCAGATCGGAGGGTATGGGGGCGGCCTCGGATATGCACCCAATGCGGCAGTCGATGCTCCCGGCCTGGCGGGGGGGTATATCGGACTGGGCTTTGACGAATACGGGTATTTCGGCGTGCAGGGCGAAGGACGCTGGGGTGGCATCCAACGAGACGCCAACGGCGAGGAGGTGGTGCCCAATACCGTCATCCTGCGCGGACGGGAAACCACCAACAATACCGGGCAAACGGTGGGCGGAGTACCTCCCACCCACCGGTTCATGGCGGGTGTGAAGCTGGGCAATCGGACCGGCACGTCCGAGCAGATCCGCACGCGCAACGAGATCGATTATAACACCCTGCCTTATGGCCCCCGACCCGATGACGATCAGTTTTACCGCCGGGTCGTAGTGGAGCTGGAACCCATCGCGGGCGGATTGTATGCCGGTAAGGTCATGTGGAAAAAAGTGAATGACCCTACAGCGCCTTATGACACGCTGTTTACCTACACGACATCGGTACCTCCCGCCCCTTTCCTGAAGGTGGGTTTTTCCGGATCCACGGCCGGCGCGATCAATAACCACGACATCCGCAACGTGCTCATCACGACGCCTGGTAACCTCCGGCTCAATAAGTTTGTTGACAAAGAAGTACTCCACATCGTGGACAATGAGGAAACCACGGCCGAAATCGAAAACGAAGTAACCTACACGGTCGAGGTGGTCAATGCCACCCACGGCCCCCTCACCAACATCAGCTTTGAAGACCATGTCACTGATGGTGCGGGCAACACATTGGATACGGACTTGTTTCAGGTGACCAATATCACGGCCACCGGATTTACCGCAGCAAACCTACCCACGGCTTTCCCCTTGGGTAGCAACCAGGTTACGGGCACCCTTGCTTTGGCACCCGACGCCACCGGCTACATCACCATCACCGGGCGCCTACTTGGCCTGCCGCCCAGGAACCTCGTTTACAACAGCGCCACGGCCACCCCCGACCCCACCGAGATCATCGATCCCGACCTGGGCAATAATACACATACGGTGCAAACCCCGGTAATCACCGAGGGTATAGACCTCGGCGTGCAGGTTTCTACCGATGCCACCTGCCTCAGCCGAAACAACTTTGTCGTCAATGTATATTCAAACGGGACGGACCCGCTTCCTTATCAAACCCCCGCGAACCCAAACCTCACTTCACCCACGAGCAATTACAATAACCGACGCGTGTTGGTTATCAAGCGCATCCCTCCGGGCTATGGCTATGATGACAGCGCGACCCCAAAAAATGGATGGGCGGATAATTTTAAAGACTATGATGAGGCCGTGACCGACGGACAATATTACGCTCCGCGCTCCGGATGGATACGGATCGTGGAGCCCATCCCGATGTCTGCCAACGATGGACCGGAGCCCATCCGGGATCCCAATGCGCCGGGCTTTGATCCCAACAACCTCCTGTCTGATTGGGGCTATGGGGGCTATACCAAGTACACCTACATCGCCCGGGGGCCCATGATCAACAACAACGACGCCACGGTTATGCAACCCTATTCCATCACGGGCGGCCTGCCGCTACACATCCATTATACGATCACCCCGCCGGACACCGCGACACACTACGACGACATTACCTGGGCGCACTACTTGTTGCCGGACGGCACCGATGACGGATATAGCGGCGATTTGGTTCCGGGGATCAATTTTGAAAATAACATCGATACGGTACGCCTGTCTATCCATCCCGATCCGCCAGAGGTGGCTGGTCCGGTCTACTACTGCCTGAATGAGCTGGCCTCACCCCTGCAGCTCGATCCGGATTACACGGTACCGGAGGGCGGCGTGATCACTTGGTACCACAGCGAGGGCGGCGTTCCCTCGCAGATCCCGTTTACCCCGCCGACCAATAGCATCGATACGATCACCTACTATGTGGGCTTGACGATGGATGGCTGCGAGAGCGACCTAGCGTCCATAGACGTCATCGTGATGGGACCGAATCCGGGCAGTATCCTCGGTTCACAGGAAAGCTGTGCGGGAAATATCCCTGCGGAGATCACCTCCACAGCGGCCGCTGCCCCGGGGGGGACGAATGACCCGGCGGGCATTTCCTACCGGTGGGAGATGTCGACCAACGGCGGCACCAGCTGGACGGCAGTGGAAGGCGCTACTGGGGCGAGCTACCAACCCCCGGCAACAAGCGTCGACACCCGCTATCGGCGTATGGCACATTACAGTTATATGGATCCGGTGCGCGATTGCGAGGCCGCCTCGAATGAATCGGTCATCACGGTAACCGCGTGTGAGTCGAATATATCCATCACCAATCCGACACTGCCATCAACAAATAAGCAATGAGAACCCGATGAAGCATCTACTACCGTACATATTTGGAAGCCTGTGCTGCTTGACCCGTCTTGCCGTTGCCCAGACCAATGACGGGACCGGTAGCTATACGGCCGACAATTCCATCGTGACGATCGCGCCCGGCACTGTGGAGCTACGGTATTCCGAGGCTTCTTACTTCGGGCCGAATACGCATTGGGAGATCAACGGCACTCTGGAAATCTGGAGCAAGCGCATCTGGATCGCGCCAACGGCGACCTTCAGCGGTACGGGACGTATCATCATCCACGATCCGGGGACCAACCCCTTCCACGAAGGTATGACCTCCTCGCCGACGGCGATCGACGGCAACGGGGGTGAATTCATTGGGGTGGCCCTCGAACTCCGCAACCCGAATAACCTGGTTCTCCAGGACATGGAAGACCCCCTCTACGGCACCAGCAACCCTGCGGGCGAAGAGGCGGCAGCGTTGAACATTGGCAATCTATTGCAGTTTGCGGTGGACGATGGTGACATCATATTGGGCGGGCATAACCTGGGTATGGGTGAGGAGGCCCGCCTGGAAGGTTACAATAGCAGCCGGATGATCGTGACAGGCAACAGCGTGGCTGGCCACGTCGTCAAACAATACGCCGACGGGCAACCATTTGTATTCCCTATCGGTATCGCCGAGGCCGACTATACCCCCGCCACGCTGGCACCCGCAGCGGCGGCCAGGTTATATGTAGGGGTGCAAGACTACGAGGCGGCGGGAATTGAATTGCCCGAACCGGAGCGGGGCATGGACCGCATATGGCATATCTATGCCGATGAGGGCGTGACGATGACGTATACCCTGCAGCACAATAGCATCACCAATGGCAACGCCTATGTGGATGCGACGGCCCAGATCGTACAGTATGCGGGCAGCGGCAACTGGATCGGGGATGTCACGGTCGTCGAAGCCGAGGGCATCCATACGCGGGCAGATATCCTCACCGCTACCGGGTCGGAAGCCGATGGCAGCTGGCTGACGAAGCTGAACGAACCGGTAGGGCCGGAGGCTGGTGACGATACCGGAACCGTCGAATCCGGGGAGTCCGTTCAGGTGCTGGTGCTGGAGAATGACCAACCTGGCAGCACGCCTATCGTGGTGGGCAGCGTACGCATCGTGCGGCAACCGGCCAACGGCACGGTAATCGTAAATGCCGATGGCAGCATCACGTACACGGCAAATGACGGCTTTGTGGGTACTGATTCGTTTGACTATGAAATCACGGACGAATATGGCCTCACGGCCGTGGCCACCGTAACGATCACCGTGACTCCAAGGCCGCTGCGCATCCCGAATGTATTTACGCCCGACGGGGACGGCAAGAATGACGTGTTCGAGATCGAAGGCATCGAAGGGTTCGACCGCATTGAGCTGACCGTCGTAAACCGATGGGGCAATGAGGTGTTCCGCAATACCGACTACCGGAATGATTGGGGAGGAGGAAACCTCAACGAGGGGACCTATTATTATCAGATCGTAACCTATAAGGGAAATGAGCAACAGCGATATAATGGATGGGTGTTGATTAAACGACTGTGATGGCGGTTTGGGGACGGTGATGGGTGGCCGGTGGTTGGTGATGGGTGGTTGGTGATGGGCGGTTGGTGGCCGGTGATGGGTGATGGGTGATGGGGTTGGGCAATAACGAAAAAAAAGGTGTAAAAGCAATGAAGGATAGCAATAACATATGGGCAATAGCGGTTCTCGCGCTGTTGATGACGCTCATGGGCATGCCAAATGTGCTTCGGGCGCAGCAAAACATCCAATTCACGCAATACATCTTCAACTCGATGAGCGTCAACCCCGCTTATGCGGGCTATAAGGAGGAATGGTTTGGTCAACTGGGGCTGCGCAGCCAGTGGGCGGGACTGGAGGGAGCGCCGCAAACGGGGTTGCTGTCTATTGATGGGTTGCTGGACCCCCAAGGCCGCAAGCTGCATGGATTCGGCGTGCAGCTCACCGCTGACCGACTGGGGCCCCAGTCCGCCACGTCGGCCTATGCAAACTACGCGTTTCGGCTGCGGCTGAATGAGGAAGATACCCAACGGCTGAGTTTCGGCATCGGTGCCGGGGTAACCCAGTATAGCCTGGACGGGACGATGTTGGACCCTATTTCGCCGGATGACCCCCGCGTACCGCCCAACCGGATCAGCAATTTCGTGCCGGATGTTCGTTTTGGCGTATATTATTACAACCTTAAATGGTATGCCGGGCTATCGGTGATGGACCTGCTTTCGGGCGATCAGAGCAATAACATTTTTCGGTGGGATAATACGACGACAGATAACATCCGCCGCAGGCGGCATGTGTATTTCATCGGCGGGGCGTTGATTGATTTCGACAGCGGGCTGAAGCTACGGCCGAGCCTGTTGGTGAAAGAGGATTTCAGGGGACCGACGAGCCTGGATGTGAATGCAATGCTGATCTTTGACAATCGCTTTTGGATAGGTGGCGGATGGCGGACTGGCGTGACCGTATTTGAGCGGGAATACCAACGGGTGAGCGGGAATAGCCTTAGCCAGCGGAATTCCTTTTCGGTGGTGACACAGCTCTATGCGACAGACAGGCTGCGTATCGGCTATTCGTATGATCATGTGGTGAGCCGGTTGAGCAGCGTGCAGAACGGATCGCATGAGGTGACGCTGGGTGTGACTTTCGGACAGCGCCAACAACGCTTATTGAGTCCCCGGTTTTTTTAATGAAGAAAAGTCTGCTACCAAATGCAAACAAGGGAAAATAAACAATGATCAAGCAATACCTGTATATCATGGTAGCGTTGCTGCTGGGTATCATAACGGCTCATGCACAAGAGCAACCGAACCTGCGGGACCGGGCTGACGCCCGCTATAACAAGTATGAGTATGCCAACGCCGCAACGCTCTATATGAAACTGGCTGAGGCCCGAAACCCGCGGCTGTACGACCTGGAACGGCTGGCAGCGTGCTATCAGATGATGAACGACTATGAGGCCGCCGAAAACTGGTTTGCACGGGTGGTCCAACACCCGGACAGCGACCCGGAAAACCTGCTACGGTATGGGGCGGTATTGAAGGCCAACGGAAAATACAGGGAAGCAAAGGCGCAGCTGGAAGCGTACGCAAGCGCGACTGGAAACCGGGAACGTGTGGCAGTGGAACTCGCAGGATGTGACTCTGCGATGGTGTGGATGGCCGATCCTACCTTGCATCAGCTGCGCAATGAACACGGGGTCAATACCGCGCGTTCGGAATTTTCGGTGTCGCCGCAAGGGGAAACGGTGTACTACACCGGCGAACCGGAAGCCCTCGCCGGGCAAGGGGCGTATGGCTGGACGGGCAACGCCTTCCTGCGGGTATACACCGCCAGACGTGGTGGCGACAATGGGCTGAGCGCGGGTTTGCTTGCCGGAGACAGCATCAATGGCGGTGTATACCACACCGGACCGGTAGCGGTGGCTGATGCAGGCCAGACCCTGTACGTGACGCGCACGTACCCTGGCCGTGACGGGCAACGGACGAAGGAGGACGGGCAACGGTTCAGCACGAACAAACTGGAGCTGTATATTTACCAACAACGGGATGGGCAATGGGAGATCACCCCGTTTTTACACAATAATAAAGACGCCTATTCGGTGGGCCACGCGGCACCCAGTCCCGATGGCAATACGATATACTTCGTAAGCGACATGCCGGGCGGACAAGGGGGTACCGACATCTGGTATTGCCAGCGGCAGGCCGACGATACCTGGGGCCCGTATACCCACGCGGGACCAACTATCAATACACCCGGCAACGAGCTCTTCCCCAGTATCGGAGCGGACGGCACGCTGTATTATTCGAGCGACGGCCTGCCGGGCATGGGTGACCTGGATATTTTCCAAAGCAACGGCGCGATGGTCGACTGGAGCAAGCCGGTGAACCTGCGGTATCCGATAAACTCCCCGGGGGATGATTTTGCGTACATCGCCAACACGGAAACGGACGGTATAGCGGGTTATCTTTCTTCCAACCGGAAGGGGGGCGTAGGGAGCGATGACATCTACTCCTTCACCTGGGAGCAGCCGGTGACGATCCTCATGCTGGCAGGTACGACATCAGACAAGTCCACCGGCGAGCGACTGCCGGCCGCGGTGACCCTCTATGACGGCGCCCGCGAGATCGTCGCCCAGCAATACAGCGATGAAACCGGGCTTTTCACCTTTGCGCTGGAGCCGGAACAGTCTTACACGGTACTGGGTCGCAGGGAGGGTTACCATGCGGATTCGGCGGCGGTAAGTACCGCGGGCATCCGCCAATCGGATACCCTCAGGGTGGCCTTACTATTAGAGCCGATATCAGAAGTGGGCAAAACGTTTGAGCTGGAAAACATTTATTACGATTTTGACAGGCACGAAATCCGGTCGGATGCGGCGGCCGTGCTGGATGAACTCGTGCGGACGATGCGCGACAATCCGACCTTGCGTATTGAACTGGCCAGCCATACCGACAGCCGGGGCAGCGACACGTATAATATGGCGCTCTCGCAGCGACGGGCACAGTCAGCGGTGGACTACTTAGCGAGCCGTGGCATTGCGCGCGACCGGATGGTCGCTCAAGGCTATGGCGAATCACGCCTGGCAAACCACTGTGACGACGGAATACCGTGCTCATCTGCAGATCATCAGGCTAATAGGCGAACGGTGATCGCCATATTGGCGTATTAATATCACCGTAGCAGTTAAGTTACCAAAAAAACGACGAAAACACCTTGATTTGTCCGAAATAAATCCATAATATTGCGTAAGCTAACCGCTTTTTAATACCGATATTGAGTTTTGGCTGGTTTTTTTATGAAAACGCAATGATTTCACGTCATGACCAAAACAACGACAAACAGAAGAACCTGGATTAAATCCAGTTTGCTGGCCGCAGGCGGCATAGCATTGGCCCCATCATTGTCCCTTGCCAAGGGCAGCGGCGCTACTACCGTCCCTTCGGGCAAAAGTATATTGAAAGACATCACGCAGCCTTGGGACGCAGGTGCGCCGGCGGCGCAAGCTCGCCTATCAGCCAACGAAAATCCCTACGGACCGTCGGAGACCGTGCGCAAGGCGATATCCGATGCGATCGGCTTTGGCAACCGATATGGTCACGAAGATGCTGCCCGTCTGATTGACCTGATCGCGAAGAAAGAAGGGGTAACCCCGGATCATATTATGCTAGGCCCGGGGTCTACCGATCTGCTGGAAAAGACGGCTATATCGCTTTTCCTCAAAGGCGGAAACATTGTCTCGGCGGATCCTTCCTACATGTCGATGATCAATACCACGCGTGCCATCGGCGGTACCTGGAAACCCGTGCCGCTCACCGCGGATTATGCACACGATGTAGAGGCCATGGCATCGGCCATCGATGGGCAAACCCGCCTGGTTTACGTTTGCAACCCGAATAACCCATTGGGCTCGCTCACGCCGGCAGCGGCGCTCAAACAGTTTTGCGCAGCGGCCTCTACCAAGGTGCCTGTCTTCATCGATGAAGCCTACCTGGAGTTTTTGCCCAATCCGGAGGAAAATACCATGGCCGGATTGATCATGCAAGGCAAGGACGTCATCGTGGCGCGTACCTTCTCGAAAATACATTCCATGGCCGGATTGCGTATCGGTTATATCATTGCGCAGCCGGAACGCGTGAAAACGCTTACCTCCATCGTACGGGGTACCATGGGCCTTTGTGTCACCTCGCTTAGCGGAGCCATTGCCAGTATGCAAGATCTGGCCTTTCAGGACAGTAGCCGCAAACTCAATACGGAATGCCGATCATACCTGTGCGATGAGCTCAAAGCCATGGGGTATTCCTATATCCCTTCGCTCACCAACTTTGTCATTTTCCCGATCAAGGGTGAGGCCAACACCTTTCAGGCAGCACTGCGGGAAGGCGGTGTGAGCGTACGCATGTTTGAAATCGATGAGAAACCCTGGTGCAGGGTCAGCATGGGCACCATGCCCGAGATGGAGCTGTTTACCAACGTGTTGAAAAAGATTACGGTTTAACGTCTAAGACCAGCATGATCAACCCGCCCCGCTGTTTACGGGCGGGTTGATCATGCTGGCTTATCAGGCAATAAACACAGACGAGTTGCGCATGAATGCTGCCATCGCCAAGACCATATCGCTTTTGCTGCTCATTGCGGTAGGGCTTTTGCTCCGCAGGGTCCTCCACAAGGCGGAACACCACCAGGCCCTCAAGATCCTCATCTTAAACTTAGCGCTGCCCGCCATCATCTTTGTGGCGCTGATGAATACACAGATGAACGCCGACTTGGTGTGGTTGCCGTTATTGGCGCTGGCGTTTAACTTTGCGTTATTGGGGGTCACGTGGGTGGTGCTGCCGAGCCTTTATGGGATCCGCAGCGGCGGCACCGACATGCGTACATTGTCGCTGCTGATCCCTTCGCTGGCCCCGGGGATGTCGTGCTTCCCCTTTTTACTCGAATATGTGGGTAAAGAGGCCGTTGCACTGGGTAGTATAGCCGATCTGGGAAACAAGGTGTATGTATTGATCTTCTGCTACCTATTGGCCATGAACTGGTATTTTAAGCAAGCCGCCACACCGACGGTACGCGGACCGCAGCGACTTAAAGCATTGCTCATCACGTTGGTGAAAGAGCCGGTAAACCTCGCTATCTTCATGGCCTTGCTGCTGCTGGGTTTCAATATGCACTTTCAGGACCTTCCGGCATTCATAAGCGATCCGGTCACCATGCTGAGCGCGTTGATGACGCCCATCATCTTGCTCTTTATCGGCATCACCGTGCGGTTCAAGTGGCGGCAATTCCGGGTCATCGTCAGCCTGCTGCTGTTCCGTGCAGGCATCACCTTCCTCCTGAGCGGGCTATGCCTATGGTGGCTGCCCAACCTATCCCCTGCGATGGCTATCGTGGCGATCGTTTTTCCTCAAAGTGCCGTAAGTTTCTGGCCGCTGGCGCACATTTCGACCGTGTCTGCCATGGAAAAACAACATGCGGCAACCCTCCCTTCGCCCACTTTCAACCCGCAATTGGCTTTGAACGTGCTGGCCTTATCACTCCCCTTTTCGGCGACGATTGCCTTGGCGGTATTCAGTACGGACGGGTTTTTCATGGAAGTGCCCAACCTGTTTATGGTAGGCGGCTTATTACTCGCCATGGCCATCATCCCGGTATTGCTCCATCGCATGCACATGGCCAAATGGCAGCCCAAGCGAAGCCACGAAGAAGCCCTTAGCACAACAAGCCAGGAAGAGCGGATCATCCTTTAGCGCATGCGGAAAACCGTTATTCTCCGTCATCAAGCAAGTTGCTATCGATCTGCTTGCTTGCCCTCGCGCCCAGTTTCTTCAGCTTCTCTACTTTATTGATGACGTTGCCCGGACCCGTGCCGAGCTTTTTGGTGGCATCTTCGTGTGCACGCACGGCACCGTCCAGCTGCTTGCCCACCTTCTCCATGTCTTGCAGGAAACCCACGAACTTGTCATAAAGCGCGCCGGCCTCTTTGGCGATCTCCAGTACATGGCGTGTCTGCCGCTCCTGTTTCCACATGCTGGCGATGGTGCGCAGCGTGGCCAGCAAGGTTGAAGGGCTCACGATGACCACCTTGCGGTCCCACGCATCACTGAAGAGGTCGGCCTTATACGTAATGGACATACTGAAAGCTGATTCGATGGGCATAAACAGCAGCACGAAGTCCGGCGAGTTGATCTGATACAGGTCGTGATAATTCTTTGCCGAAAGGCCCTTGACATGGTTTTCCACCGATTGGACATGCTGCTTAGCAAAGCGTTCGCGCTCCTCATCGGTATCGGCATTGACCCATTGTTCGTAAGCCAGTAAGGAGACCTTCGAGTCGACCACCAAGTGTTTTTCGTCGGGCAGGTCGATGATGGCATCGGGTTGCAGCCGCCTGCCCTCCTCATCAGCCATGGCCGCCTGCAACCGGTATTCCTGATCCCTGACCAATCCCGAACGCTCCAGCACGCGCTCGAGGATGACCTCGCCCCAGTTGCCCTGCTTCTTGCTATCACCCCGGAGCGCCCGGGTCAGGCTATTGGCTTCGTCCTTGATGCGCAGGCTCTGCTCCATCAGCTGTTCGACCACCCCTTTGAGCGTATTGCGTTCTGCGGCCTCCGTTTGGTAGGTCTTCTCCACCTTTTCTTCGAACGTCTTGATCCGTTCTTTGAGCGGGTTGAGAATCTGATCGAGCGACTTGCTGTTGGTCTCGGTAAACTTTTGTGTCTTTTCTTCCAATATCCGATTGGCGATGACCTGAAACTCGGTGTTGAACTGCCGCTTGATGGTTTCGATCTCGGTTTTCTGCTCCTGCAATTTTTCCTGTTGGGATTGATAATAAGCCCGTGCGCTTTCCAGCGATCGATCGGCTTGCGCCAAGCGCTCGCGCTCCTGTTGTAATTCGCTCAGCAGCCGCTGCTGCTCCTCACGAAGCATGGTCATGATGCGCTCTTTTTCGGCGGTCAGGTTTTCGACCTGTTGTTCGGCGCGGGCCAATTGGATGGACAAGCGTTCTTTTTCCTTGCGCAGCGCTTCTACTTCATTGGTATGAAGCGCCTGCCGCGGTTTTTTGACAAACAAGACGACCGCGATGAGGAGGATCACGATGGCAATAATAATCGGGTATATATCCATAACCAAAACAACTAAAAACCAACCGCCACCCATCCCAACACAACCCATTCAAACAGCGGCAAACGAAACCTTACTCCCTTACACCAACTTCTGGTGCGTTTTCCACCACAGGTCAGGCATCTCTCCGGAAACCGCCGTTTGATAGTCTTCATAACGGCAAGGGACAAGGTGGTAGCGCTCATTCGCCGATTTGGAACCGGCGTAGGGCACCTGCATCCACCAGCGGTCGGATTTTTTGCTCTTGACAAATATCAACTCATACGCATCGTGCACGGTGGTGCGATAAGTAATGTAGGCGGACTTCGGAATCAGGGGGGCATCGTGTTTCCGGCTGTAAAACCCATCGATGAAATACCAAATCATCTCCGCTAGGAGTGTGGCCGTTTGCTCACGCGTGTCCAGCGCGGGGTTATATTCGTAGAAGCCAATCGACGTGAGCTTATCGCTCATACCGGCATACCGGCAGATTTGGCAAGCCTCATCACCAAACAACCCATTGGGTGTAGCAAATGCACTGCCCGGCGCATCGGAAAACCGTATCGCACTGGTATCGAAGCTCATCATATCCACGGCGCGGATAATGGGTTCGACCTGATCGACCTTGCCCGAGAGGAGACCAAGGCGCATGGCATTGAAATAAAGCTTGTCATACATGGCGATGGACTCTTTGCTCACCAAATAGGTTTGGTAGGCCAGATTGCTTAGGTTAAATAAGTAATCCGGTTCATGCAAAACGATGTGGTTGAGGTACGACTGCGAATTGAGCGGTGCGTTTTCGGTGTTGTCCTGATCGAGATCAAACCGGGCATCCACCACAGCGACCTCCACCTTCTGCTCGAGCTTTTCATAGGCGAGGTACTGCGCATAGGTGATGTCCTGTCCGCCACCGACGATGATGGGAATAATGCCCGACTGCATGAGTTCGCCACAGACCGTTTTTACCGCCGCATAGGTATCTGCCACGGTTTCACCGGCCCTTATATTGCCCAAATCCGCCAGCCGCAATTGGTATTCTCCCTGATAGAGGGTATACAGCTGTTTCCGTATGGTGTTGGCAGCCTCCGCACACCCCTTATTATTGATCGCCATCCGATCGTCCAGCACACCGAACAAGGCCAGGTCCGGCTTATCATCCTCCAGATCCGGGAACGCGCTATCGTGAATCCGCATCGTCGCCCCGAGCTGTGAGCCGTAAAAACCAACGGGCGGCGTAAAATCCTGAGGGGAAATGGCAGAAAAAAAAACGGATAGGGACATGATTGTTGTACGTTGTTCGGCAAATATCGCACAAACTTACGCAAAATAAGCATAGGGCAAATGCTTTTTTGCGCGTAAGCCGAAGAGGGGGTCTTTGCTGTGATTTGCTTTCTCATTTTTCCATTTATTCCCTTACTTTTGGAAGCATTATGATCAGCTATCTAATACGGTGATTTTAGTAACAGGCGGTACTGGTTTTCTTGGCTCCATACTCATCAGGCAGTTGACCGCTGCGGGTACTCCTATCCGTGCGACGAAGCGGAAGACATCAATCACCCCGCCGGAATTAGCGGGGCTTCCGGTGCAGTGGGTAGAGGCCGATATCAATGATTTTTTTGCTTTGGAAGATGCGTTTGATGGGGTAACCAACGTGTATCACTGTGCGGGGCTTATCTCCTACCATACTGCGGATCGTAAACGGCTGACGGCCGTAAACGTGCAAGGCACGGCCAACGTGGTCACGCTGGCGCTGGAGCGGCGGGTGCGCCTATTGCATGTCAGCTCCATTGCCGCCGTGGGGCGCGCCAGGGCGGATAAGGAAATCACCGAAAGTGACCTTTGGGAGTACAGCCCCGACCAGCCGGGCTATGCCATCGCCAAATATGAGGCCGAGATGGAGGTATGGCGGGGGATTGCCGAAGGGCTGGATGCGGTGATCGTAAATCCGGCACTGATCATCGGGCCGACGGCGAGAACGGCCGATAGCGGTGCCAGCGGCACCATCTTTGCCCTGCTTCGCGATGGCCTTAATTTTTATACGGACGGCGCCGTGGGCCTCGTCGATGTAGAAGACGTGGCCAAAGCCATGGTATTGTTGATGGAAAATCCGGCGATAAAGGCGCAACGGTTTTTGCTGAGCAATGTGAACATGGCACACCGGGAGCTGCTGGAACGGTGCAGCGCATACCTAGGAAGACCCGCACCGAAATTCAAGGCTACGCCCCTGATGCTGAGCTTCGCCTGGCGTGCGGCCAAGATCGCCTCCCTGTTTACCGGTAAGCGCCCCCTCATTACCCGGGAAACCGCGAAGGCGGCGACCCAACGCATGTGTTTTTCGAACAAGAAGGTGGTAACGGCGACGGGCATGACCTTCAAGCCGATCGATGATACCTTGCGTGAAATATGTACAACTGTTAAAAACGTCATACCTTGAGCAACTATTACATTATCGACTTTGATAGTACCTTCACGCAAGTGGAGGCGTTGGACGAGCTGGCGCGTATCTCGCTGGCCAACCACCCTGCAAAGGAACTGATCTACGAAGAAATCGACCGGCTGACGAACATGTCCATGAATGGGCAATTGTCATTCCGCGAGAGCCTCGCCGGACGTGTCAAGCTCTTAGAAGCCAATCGGGAGCACCTTGCCCAACTGATCTGGGTGCTGAAAAAGAAAGTGTCGCTGTCCTTTTCGCGAAACAAGGAGTTTTTCAGGAAAAATGCCGACAGTGTACTGATCGTTTCCGGCGGCTTCAAGGAGTTTATCTTTCCGGTGGTCATCCCGTACCATATCAAGAAGGAGAACGTCTATGCCAATACGTTTACGTTTGACGAGCAGGGCAATATCACGGGATATGATGAAGGCAATCCGCTATCGGAAGAGGGCGGCAAGGTGAAGCTGCTGCAACAGTTGCAGCTGCCCGGCAAAATCTATGGCATCGGCGATGGGTATTCTGATTTTCAACTGAAGGAGTCGGGCCTCATCGAGCGTTTCTTTGCCTTTACCGAAAACATCGAGCGCAAAAGCGTATCCGAAAAAGCCGACCACGTGACGCCCAGCTTTGATGAATTTCTGTATGTAAACGATCTTCCGCGGGCAATCTCCTATCCGAAGAACCGGATCCTTTGTCTGATTGTAGGAGAAGTACCCGAGTTATCCGCGCATATCCTCAAACGCGATGGCTTCTCCGTCCGGGTGAAACAGACCTTTGAGGAAAAATATGTAAAAGACGTGGGTATGCTGTTATTGGGCAAGGATGTGACCCTGGATGACGACCAACTGGCCAAAGCCGACAAGCTCAAGACCATTGGTTACCTGGGCGACAGCAAGCACCGTGTGAACCGCGACATCTGCAACGAAAAAGGAATTGTGCTGTTTGATGACAAAAAAGAGAAGAAGCGGAATAGCGAGTATATCCCGCGGCGTATGGCTGATTTTATCAACAAGGGCGACACCTATATGAGCCGGAATTTTCCCAAGCTGCCGTTGCCGCAAATCGAACGAGCGCACCGGATGCTTCATATCCACCGCAATGTGCCGGGCGTGATGGCGCAGATCAACCAGGTATTTGCCGAAAACCGGATCAATATCGTTGCCCAGTTTCTGATGACTAAGGGCAACATTGGCTACGCGGTGACGGATGTGGATACGCAATACGACAAGCAATTGCTCAAGCAACTCCGGCAGATCGATAATACCATCAAGTTCAGGGTATTGTATTAGCTGCGCGACTAAAACCGCCAGATGGAATGCGGCGTGATGCACATGCTCAGCGGTACATCATACTGGTCTGCATCAAGGATGGTCCCCGTCGGCTCGAACAATGACAGTCCGACCTTCAGCACATCCGGGCGGCACGCACTCAAGAAACGATCGTAAAACCCTTTGCCGTACCCTACCCGGTTTCCGTGTATATCGAACGCGAGGAGGGGCACGAAGACAATGTCCAATTCTTCGGGCAGTACGGAAACGCCCCCCTCCGGCTCGGGGATGCCCCAGTGGTTGTTACTTAGCTTGGTATCTTCATCCCAAACAACATGTTGCATGCGATAGGTTGCCTTATCGCTTCTTGATAAGACCAGGCGAACGTGGGGGTAGCGCTGCCTCAGCCAATCGGCAATAGCATGCGTGTCCGGCTCGCGGTTGCCCTCAATAGGCAGAAATAGATGGATGGTTGAAAAAGGGCCAAAATCGACCTCCTGGAGCTGCGTCAACAGCTGCTCGTTCAAGCGCTGAAATTGATCCGGCAAAAGGGTTATCCGCTTCTCCCGGTATAGTTTGCGCAATTCATGTTTGGTGGTCGGATGCATAGTCGCGTTTACAAAACCAGTTGACAAAGGTACACCAGATGGCTTGGCTAACCATGAAAAATCAAAAAACCTTTCAAAAAAATCGGCCTTGAAGCGGGGAGCCCCAAGACCGAATAATCAACCTAAACCTAAAAATTTGAATATTTTCTATTTCACACGCTCGATGTAATCTCCCGAGCGGGTATCAACTTTTACTTTATCTCCTTGGTTCACAAAGAGTGGCACGCGTATCTCCACCCCTGTTTCGACGGTAGCGCTTTTCAACGCGTTGGTCGACGTATCGCCTTTTACCGCAGGTTCTGTATATGTTATTTCTAATTCTACGGTTGTGGGAGCCTGGGCCATGATCGGTTCATCGCTTTCCATTGCTACAAGCACCTGCATTCCTTCTTTCAAAAAGCGTGCCGAACTACCAAAAAGATGCTTGGGTATATTGAACTGCTCAAAGGTGCTGTTATCCATGACCACGAATGCATCGCCGTCTTCATATAAATATTGATAATCGCTGGTTTCTACGCGTGCGATTTCTACTTCTTCGTCTGTACGGAAACGGTATTCTACGAGTTTGCCGCTTTTTACATTGCGCATTCTGGCCTGGTAAAATGCGCGAAGGTTGCCGGGAGTGCGATGGATGAATTCTTCAACAGACACCAACTCGCCGTTGAAGCGGAGGATGTTGCCGGTTTTTACTTCTGAAGCTTTGGACATGATTTAAATTTAACTACAGTGTCTTAATTTACGTGCAAAGGTACAAAACGGGCAAACGATTTACAAGAAACGGCCCGCTACTCCTTATATTCGGTAATGTTGACGAGGTGATCACAAAACCCGTATTCCTTCTCCTGGTTAGAACAGACCAACAATAAACGCCCCCCGGCGGTTTGCCTCACGAGGTCCAAATACCAGTCGACACCGTGCTGATCCAAATTAGTCGTGGGTTCGTCCAGCAGTACAATGGGCACATCTGCACAGCAAGCCAGCGCCAGCTTGACCCGTTGCTTCATGCCGGATGAAAAATGCCGGATCTGTTTGTCTCGCGCATGCGGCAAGCCGAGTAGCTCCATGAGCCGATGCTCATCATAACCGCTCAGGTATCGCTTGTGCGTAAAATGGAAACGAATCTGCTCGATCAAGGTAAACTCCTCAATCAGTTCCATGTACGGTGCGGTGAGTGAAAGGTATCGGTAGATCTGCTCGGGCTCGATGGTCCGCCCGTCAATGGCATAACGGATATGGCCAACCGAAGGCGTAAGGCTTGAGGCGATCACCTGGAGCAACGTGGATTTGCCGGAGCCGTTCGGCCCCAGTATGGCATAACGTTGGCCCGCAGCGAACCGGTAATTCAACTGTCGGAATATCCAATCCCGATTGAATCGTCTACCGATATCCGCTAAGGTGATCTCCACTACAATATTCCTTTGCTTTGGCCGAAACCCTTCATCACACCACGGTTTGAACTTCGGACGAAGTCTAGTATTTCGTCACGTATCTCCGTTGGCTGGTATTCGGCTTCAATGATGTCCAATGCTTTCGTCAGGTTGTTATTCTTGACAAACAGCACCCGGTAAATATTCTGAATTTCATTGATCTGATCGGAAGAAAAGCCTCTTCGACGCAGACCGACGGAATTGATGCCTACATAAGCCAAGGGTTCGCGAGCGGCTTTGACGAAGGGAGGCACGTCTTTACGGACCAATGAGCCCCCGGCAATAAACGCATGCGAGCCAATATGGCAAAACTGGTGCACCGCAACCATCCCCGCGAGTACCACATAGTCGCCTACGGTGATGTGGCCGGCCAGGGTGCTGCTATTCGAAAAGATACAGTTATCCCCCACGATGCAGTCGTGCGCGATGTGGCTATACGCTTGGATAAGACAGTTTTTGCCAATCACGGTCTTCCATTTATCCTTAGTGCCCCGGTTTACCGTGACGCACTCCCGGATGGTCGTGTTATCGCCGATTTCGGCGGTGGTTTCCTCCCCATCAAACTTGAGGTCTTGGGGGATGCCCGAAACGACTGCCCCCGGAAATATCCGGCAATTCTTGCCGATACGGGCGCCATCCATGATGGTGACGTTGGATCCGATCCACGTGCCTTCTTCTATCACGACATCCTTATGGATAGTGACAAAAGGTTCGATCACCACATTGCCGGCGATCTTGGCCTGTGGATGTATATATGCTAACGGCTGTATCATGATACCTGGCCCTCTTTAACTTTTACAATCTGCGCCATCAGTTCCGCTTCTACAACCACTTTCTCGCCGACCATGCCCACACCCTTCATCTGCGCAATCCCCCGGCGGATGGGTTCCAATAAATCACAGCGGAAGATGATGGTATCGCCCGGATTGACCTGTGCTTTAAACCGGGCATTTTCAATCTTGAGAAACAGGGTAAGGTAGTTTTCGGGGTCTGGCACGGTACTCAGCACTAATATTCCGCCGGTTTGCGCCATGGCCTCGATCTGCAATACGCCCGGAAACACAGGCGCTCCCGGAAAATGGCCCATGAACAGGTCTTCGTTCATCGTCACGTTTTTCAACCCGACCACATGGCTCTTGGTCAGCTCCAGGATTTTATCGACCATCAGGAAGGGCTGCCGGTGGGGCAGGATCTTCATGATCTGTATCGTATCATACAAAGGAGGTATGTTGGGGTCATAGATTTTGATATACTTCCGGCCTTTCTCTTTTTTAATCTGCGCCTTGATTTTTTTGGCAAATGACACGTTAGCGGCGTGACCCGGCCGGGCAGCCATGATATGGCCTTTGATGGGTCGCCCCACCAATGCAAGGTCGCCGATCATATCGAGCAGCTTGTGACGCGCGGGCTCATTCTGATGGCGAAGCTCGATATTGTCCAATATACCTTCTTTGGCCACGTCGATATCTTCCCTGTTGAATAGCTTTGCCAGGTGCCGCAACTCATCTTTGCTCACCTCCTTGTCGACTACCACGATCGCATTGTTGAGGTCCCCTCCTTTTATCAGGTCGTTTTGCAGCAGCATCTCCAGCTCATGCAGGAAACAGAATGTGCGTGATGAGGCAATATCCTTAGAGAACTCATCTATCCCACTGATAGATGCGTGTTGGCTACCCAACACCGGAGAATTGAAATCAATCATACACGTAAAGCGATACCCATCCAACGGCATCGCCACCATCTCCACTTTTCGCTCCGGCTCGGTGTGATGAATATTATGCGGAATTTCGTAGTAATCACGGTCGGCCGCCTGGTCTACGTAGCCGGCTTCTTCAATGGCTTTTACAAAGGGGTCTGAACTGCCATCCATGATCGGCACCTCAGGCCCGTCAATATCGATGAGGACATTATCGATCTGCAACCCGACCAATGCGGCCATCAGATGCTCGATGGTGCTTACGCTCGCCCCGTTTTGAGAAATGGTCGTGCCCCGCGAAGTATCCGATACGTTGTCGGCATCGACCAAAATGGTCGGTTGGTTTTGAAGGTCGACACGCCTGAATCGATACCAATGGTGCTCTGGTGCAGGCTTTAACGTCATGGTGACAGGCTTACCGGTATGAAGTCCTACCCCTGAAATAACAATTTCTGATTTGATTGTTCGTTGTTTTACGTTCATCGTTGTTTATTGGCTTATCCGCGGTTCGGCGGACTCAAAGCACTTGGTTTTATTTAGATAGCTCTTTCGTTAATAGTAATTGTTCCAGCTCCTCGATACGGCGCTCCAACTCGGGCAGGCGCGAATAAACCACCTGCGAACGCATCTGCGCGCTATACGCGGTGGCGGGACTGCCCGCCCATTTCTTGCCCTCTTCGGCGATGGTGCGGTTGACACCTGATTGTGCCTGTATCTGGCTGCCGTTGGCAATGGCGATGTGCCCCACAATGCCGACCTGCCCCCCGATCACGGCACGTTCGCCGATCTTAGTGCTTCCGGAAATCCCCGATTGCGCCGCGATGACGGTATTCTTGCCGATCTCGACGTTGTGCGCTACCTGGATCAGGTTATCCAGCTTCACCCCTTTGCGGATAATGGTGGAACCCATGGTTGCCCGGTCAATAACCGCATTTGCCCCGATCTCTACTTGGTCTTCGATAACCACATTGCCGATCTGGCTGATCTTATTATAGGTGCCGTCTTCCAGTGGTGCGAAACCAAAGCCGTCGCTGCCGATAACGGTACCCGAATGGACGACCACGTGCTCGCCGATGACGCAGTCGAAATAAACCGATACGCCCGGAAACAAAGTCGTATCCTTGCCGATCTTGGCATTGTCGCCAATGTAAACATGCGGGTATATCTTACAATTGTCGCCAATGACGACATCCTTATCGATGTAAGCAAAGGCGCCGACATAGACATTTTTACCGATCTTGGCAGACGGATGGATAAACACAGGGGCTTCGATACCGGTTTTATCCAAGCGCATTTTATTGAACAGGTCCAATAAGGTGGAAAAAGCCGAATAGGCGTTCTTTACCCGAATAAGGGTATTTGCGACCGGACGGTCCAGCTTCAGGTCATCATTGACGATGATCACCGAGGCCTTCGTGGTATACAGGTATTGTTCGTACTTGGGGTTGGACAAAAAGGACAAGCTGCCGCTTGACGCTTCTTCGATCTTGGCCAATTGCTCCACCATCACATCTGGGCTTCCCTCAAGGGAACCATCAACGAGCCTTGCTATTTGATGTGCGGAAAATTGCATCTGCAAATGTATGAGTTATAATAGTATTAACAAATATTTTATTACTGGCTATCAGTCAATTGAGTTACGTAGAGGCAATTAGCAATTCTTTCGGAAACGAAATGGCAAATTTCTGAACTTTCCTCGACAGGGTTTCCAAGTTGGATAAGTCCGATGCTTCGGCAATATCCTGAATGGTACCGTCTTTCATTAAAATTCTGATACTGCTATTGTTGAGTTCATACGCGCTATTCTCAATCGCCTGCGTCCATACATAATAATCCACATGGATCTTATCTATACCAAAAAACCTCACTGCCCGATCTCTCAAATCATCGATGAACTGTTCGCTCGGGGCGGAGCCATGCAATTCGGTATGGTACAATGACCGAGCCATAAGCCGTGAACACAGCATCCGTAATATCTGATCATCATGAAATGCCCAAGTCTTTACGGCAGACAGGATGTCCGTATCATCAAGACGCGAAAAATGCGTTAAATGTGACACATTTTCGGTGAAATTCTCTCGGGTTATTTTATTACGCAAAAAATGTTCCAAGGAGGGAGACGCGAAAAGCGGTGTGCCCTTTTGGTACAGCTCCTTCGCCCGCTGCAGGATCTTGAGCAGCATCTGCTCGGCGCTGAGTACGGTTTTGTGCAGGTAGACCTGCCAATACATCAGGCGACGCGCGATGAGAAACTTTTCGATGGAATAAATCCCCTTTTGTTCAATCACGAGTTCGTTGTCTACCACATGAAGCATCTTGATGATGCGATCAAAACTAATGACCCCCTCGGCCACTCCTGTAAAAAAGCTGTCGCGGCTGAGGTAATCCATGCGGTCGATATCGAGCTGCCCAGAAACCAGTTGATAGAGGAATCGCTTGGGGTGGCGATTGTTGAAAATCGTGATGGCCAGATCCAACCGTCCGTTGAAGGTCTCATTGAGCTCGTCCATCATCAGCGCCGAAAGTAACTCATGCGATACCCCTTCGACCAGCGTCTGCTCCAAGGAATGCGAAAACGGACCGTGGCCGATATCATGCAACAAAATAGCGGCCAACGCTGCTTCTTCCTCCGCTACCGTGATGGCGATATCTTTGCCGCGCAGCGTTTCGATGGCCTGCGCCATCAAATGCATCGCCCCCAATGCATGCTGAAAACGGGTATGCAATGCGCCTGGGTAAACCAAGTGCGTCATACTTACCTGTTTGATATACCGCAGCCGCTGAAAATACGGGTGCTGTATCAGGTCAAAAATGAAACCGGATGGGATGGAGATAAATCCATAAACAGGGTCGTTGATGATCTTCTTTTTATTCAATGCCTGTATTCAAGGTGGCGACACCGCCAACCACAAGTGTTACGGCGCAAAGATACAGCACACGCCTGTTAATTTTTGTTAAAAATGTCAGCCTCCGGCAAACTTTTCGCTATGTTCGCGATTGTATTAGCGAATGATCGCAACGCACACACATAACTGAGGAACTGGAATGCAAGAGACGAATATACTATGGGCTGACGATGAGATTGATTTGCTGAAACCCCATATCATGCTGCTCAACGACAAGGGCTATAGCGTGAAGACGGTGACCAATGGAAACGATGCGGTGGACGCATTCAAAAAAGGTTTTTTTGACCTGGTTTTTCTGGATGAAAACATGCCCGGCCTCACGGGGCTTGAAACACTCTCCGAATTGAAAAACATCAACCCCGCGGTGCCGATGGTGTTGGTGACCAAAAACGAAGAAGAACACTTGATGGAGGATGCCATTGGCTCCAAAATAGACGACTACCTCATCAAGCCTGTAAACCCCAAGCAGATTTTGCTGACGATCAAGAAACTGACCGAAAACAAGCGGCTGATCAGCGAAAAGACATCGATGGCTTATCAGCAGGATTTCAGAAACCTGGGCATGATCCTGAATGACAACTTGGATCATGAGCAGTGGGCGGATGTATACAAAAAACTCATCTACTGGGAGCTTTCGCTCGAAAAACTGGAAGATGCCGGCATGCACGAGGTGCTCACCCTGCAAAAGGCGGAGGCGAATATGCAGTTCTCTAAATTTATGGAGAAAAATTACCTCAAGTGGGTGAAAGAACCTGAAAAGGGACCCATCATGTCGCACCAGTTATTTCGCAAAAAGGTATTCCCAATCCTGCAAGAGAACCGGCCTACCTTCTTTTTCCTGATTGATAACCTGCGCTATGATCAATGGCGTGTCGTCAATGAAGTCATCACCAACTATTTTCGGCTCGAAGAGGAGGAAAGTTATTATAGTATCCTGCCCACTGCCACGCAGTACGCACGAAATGCGATCTTCAGCGGATTGATGCCGCTGGAAATGGAAAAGCAGTACCCCGGCCTCTGGCAGAACGACGAGGATGAGGGCGGCAAAAATCTGCATGAAGACAAATTCATTGCCGACCAGATCAAGCGCCTGTACCGAAAAGAGTGCAAGCATTCGTACACCAAAGTGCTGACCCTTGAACAGGGGAGGGATGTGGCCGACAACCTGAGCAACCTGATGGGGAATGACCTCAACGTGCTGGTGTACAATTTTGTGGATATGCTCTCGCATGCGCGTACGGACATGGCGATGATCCGTGAACTGGCCAATGATGAAGCCGCCTACCGGTCGCTCACGCTTTCATGGTTTGAGCACTCGCCGCTGTTAGAAACGCTGAGGTGGCTTTCGCAAAAACCGGTGCGGGTGATCATCACGACCGACCATGGCACCATCCGGGTGAAACATGCCAGCAAGGTCATCGGCGACCGGAACACCAATACTAATTTGCGGTATAAGCAGGGAAAAAACCTCAACTATATCGCCAAAGACGTATTCCATATCAAAAACCCGCATGATGCGCAGCTGCCAAAACTCCATGTGAGTTCCAGCTTCATTTTTGCCAAGGAAGACACGTATTTTGTATACCCCAACAATTACAATCATTTCGTCAATTATTTCAATGAGACCTTCCAACATGGGGGTATATCGATGGAAGAGATGATCATCCCCTTCGCGACGTACACGACCAAATAGCAAAAACCGTATTTTTGCGGTATGGTCATCGAGGTTGCAAACTTGGCAGCACTGCCCGATGCCGCAGCGCAGGTATTGGCTGCTGCCGGCGGGCATCGTATCTTTCTATTTTACGGCGACATGGGGGCGGGAAAGACCACCCTCATCAAGTCGATTTGCCAGCAGCTGGGCGTCACCGACGCCACATCAAGCCCTACCTTTGCCATCGTGAACGAGTATGCCTCCGCGGCGGGGACGGTCTATCACTTCGATTTTTACCGCATCAGATCCGAGCGGGAAGCCTTTGACCTAGGCTATGAAGATTATTTCTATTCGGGCCGTTACTGTTTCGTTGAATGGCCGGATAAGATCGCCGGATTGTTGCCGGGCGATGCAGTAGTGCTGCACTTGCAGGTACTGCCCGACGGTAAACGGCGTATTGACGTACAGGTGCCCCGCTGATGGACAAGCATGATCACCCCGGCGCCGGCTTCAGAAAAAATAATCACCTAGGTGCAACCTTTTTATTAAAACCTTCATCATAGTAGTAAACACACCGCGAGTTGGGACGAACCGATACAATAGAAAGCTTGTACGAAGGCTGTAAACGAGGCAGCCGACCAGCGCAAGAAAAGCTGTATCAGACCGTGGCGTCCAAAATGTTAGGGGTGTGTATGCGTTATGCCAAGAGCACGTTTGAAGCGGAGGACATGCTTCAAACGGGATTTATAAAGGTCTTTGGCAGCATGGAAAGCTACCGCGGGGAGGGGTCGTTCGAGGGTTGGATACGGCGCATTATGGTCAATACGGCCATCGAAACCTACCGCCGCAATGTGCGCAACGGCCATCAGGTGGACATAGACACGGTAGATGACGACGTGCAACACACCTTTTCAATGGATAGCTTGGAGTGCAAGGACCTATTGGAAATCATCCAAGCACTTCCCGACGGCTATCGCCTGGTGTTCAACATGTATGCTCTGGAAGGCTACTCGCACAAAGAGATAGCATCGGCGCTAGGAATCACCGAAGGAGCCTCCAAGTCCCAATTATCGCGGGCGAGGAGCTGGCTCAAGGAAAAAATAAAACAACTGGAAGGAGGAACGTATGAGTCCACATGAAAAGAACGAATTTGACAGGCAGTTGCGGCAGAAGCTGGAGGATTTTAACCCGAAGGTCCCCGTGGACCTATGGGATAAGATCGCCTCGCAGCTCGAGGCGCAAGCGGGTGGCGAAGAAAGCGCGGTCGTAACGATAAGGAAAAAGCGGCTATCTACCTGGTGGATGTCGGTAGCCGCGGCCTTGTTGGTGGTGTGTGGAGTCACTTACTGGTACAGCCGACCGGTGGAAGTGACCTATTTGCAAGGCCGTACAACCGCCCGTGAGGAAATGCCGGATAACCCTACAATCGATCAGGAAGAAGCGCACACACCCGCGCCCGAACCCTTGGATGTGGAGGGGCTGAAAAGAGTGTTTTCGAAAAAAAGGCGGAAAGCAGCTGACGCCCCCGCACAGCAGAACACCCTGGCTCACAACCCGTCCGTGACCCCAGCCCGCAGGCCACCTGTACCAACGCTGGCGGCCAACGACCAGCGGGCAACCGGAGATGTGGAAAAGGCCGAAACCCTGGCTGCCGACAGCGCGGTGGACCCTGCAATGGCCCCTCAGGAGGCACTGGCTAGCGTGCCAGACGTGCAGCCGTTGGTCACATTGGAGGAAGAAGAGGAAACCTTACTGGCATCAACAGAAGCGAAAAAACAACCCTTTGGGGTCAGCAATATCCTCAACTACGTCGTGGGCGCTGTAGACCCGCGCGAGGAAAAGTTAGTCACCTTCACCAATGATGATGAAGGCTCGCTGAAACTGGACTTTAACTTTAGCTTGGCTAAAAACCGAAAGAAGAAATTAAAATAAATCCTTTAACTACGCCATAACATGAAATACATTAGCCTAACAATCGTTGCGTGTGCGGTGATACTCACTGCATCTGCACAGGAAAAAAAACGAACAGACAGCCTCCGGAGGAGCGGTGGAATCCCGGCAGATACCGTCATTATGGAAGACGTAAAAACTGGGGAGAAACGCAAAGTGCGCATCATCATACCCGGGAAAGACGAGGGCATGATCACCATTGAAAAATCGGAGAAGACCTACGAGTATGATTCGGACGACAAGGATCACCGGAAGGGGCATGATGTGAAGATAACGACCGATCACCCAAGAAAATCATATCCCATATACGGCGTCACGTTTTCTCGGATTGACCTTGGATTGGTCAAGTTGGTGGACAATGGAAGCTTCACGCTCTCTGATCCGAATCGGGATTTCAAATATCGCCCGGGGAAAACCGTCAACTTTGGTTTTGACCTGCTGCAGGCGGGGTATCGATTCAACGATCATTTCCGCGTATTTCTATCGGGCGGGTTTGACTGGACCTATATCCGGCTGAGGGAAGATATCGACTTTCTGGAAGATACTACCCCCTTGACCTGGGCACTATCGGATGTTGATTATTCCAAAAACCGCCTGACTGCCACGTACCTCCGTTTGCCCCTCACCTTTGAATTAAGAAGCAAACACCATGGGGCGCTTGGGCGCATGCGGTTTGCCTTCGGGCCGGAAGGTGGATTTTTACTAAAAGGGACACAGCGCTTCAAAAGTGAGGAGCTGGGTCGGCAGAAGTTTAAAGACGACTACAACTTCACCCAGTTTCGCTACGGTGCGTTTGCACGGTTCGGTGTCGGTCCGTTTGGTATCTATGCCAAGTACTATTTCAATGATATCTTTGAAAACAGCCCTGATCAAGCCGGTTTACAAAACTTTACCTTCGGGCTGATGCTTGGCTTCTAGCCCGTTATCCATATATTTTTCGTAATTTTGAGCCGTCCCGATATACCGGGACGGTTTTTTTTATGGCAATCGCTTCTCCAAATGCCCCGTCCTGCTCGGTACCGAATGATGTGCAGCGGGCGGGCCTCCCGTTTATACACGGCGAAAATGTGAGTCGCTCTTTCCGGCGGAAAGAGTCGATCGTGGCGGTGAGCGGCGTGACCTTCGGAATTAATAGCGGCGAGATCACGGCCATCATCGGTGAAAGCGGGAGTGGCAAGAGCACCTTGCTGCGGCTCATTTATGGGCTGCTAGAACCCGATCGTGGCGAAGTGCGATTCCAGGGATGGCGGGTGCCCGGACCAAGGGAACGGCTCATCCCCGGCCACGAGGCGATGCGGATGGTATCGCAAGGCTTCGATGACCTGAACACCTATGCCAACGTATGGGACAATGTGGCATCCCAGCTGCCCAATACCGACCTGGATGCCAAATTCCAGAAAACCGAACGCATCTTACAACGCATGCGTATCGACCACTTGGCGAAGCAGCGCATTGCTGACGTGAGCGGCGGCGAGAAACAACGGGTAGCTATCGCGAGAGCACTGGTCAATGACCCGCTGGTATTGTTGATGGATGAGCCATTCAACCAAGTGGATGCCTCATTCAGGGAAACCCTGCAACGGGACATCCACACCATCGTGAAAGAAACCGGACTCACCGTAGTGCTGGTGTCGCATGACCCGGCCGAAGTGCTCGCGATGGCGGACGCGCTGATGGTATTGCGGCGTGGACAGTTGGTCGCGGCGGGCAAGCCTGCACAGCTGTATCGGCAACCGCCCGATGCCTATACCGCGCGGCTGCTTGCTAAAAGTAATATTCTGAGTGAAGCCGACGTGTTGACGTTGCTCGGCATCAAAACGAACTCGGCGGTAGCGATCCACCCCGAGTGGTTTGTCCTCCGCGAAGATGCGGACTCCCCCTTTGCGGTATTGGCCACCCGATTCAAAGGGTTTTATGAAGAGCTGACCGTGGGAAACGATGCCATACACATCCACGTGATCAATCAACGGATGGGGGCATTCCCGCTGCACACACCCGTTAGCATCCAAGCCACCCATTTCCATCCGCTGGGGTAACGAGTTATTCCGCGGTCAGTTTACTCCACTTGCATTTGCCCATTGTAGTAGTCTACGACCCGTTGGCGGAGGTGCCATTGGTAGCGGGCGATGACCAAGTTGGCGTTGGCATTGTCCATTTTGTTTTTGGCAATCAGGAATTCAACGGAATTGATGGCGCCAGCATTGAATTGTATCTCGGCTACCCGAAATGACTCGGCATAGTTAGCAACCTGCTCAATCAAATTTTTATAACGCTCCTTTGCCGCATCCAAGTTGAACAATGCCTGATTAGTGGCTTGCTGTAGCCCGTTTCTGCGCGTCTTGGCGACGTTCTCGGCATCCAATAAGCTGAGCTTGGCCAATGCCACATTGTTTCGCGTTTGGAATTTGTTGAAAATTGGTATGGCTAATGTGAACCCCAGATTCTGCCCAACACGGTCTCGGATCTGATCGATATACGCGCCGTTGCCATGTATATAACTACTGGATAGGCCGGCCCCAACAGATAATGATGGGAGATAAGATGAACGCGCGGCTTTCAAACTAAACAGCGCTTGCTTTTGCCAACTGTCTGCCGCTTTAATCAAACTCAGCCGTTCCACAGCCGTTTGATAGAGTTGTTCGCCGGTCAACTCACCCGTATCACTCAACGGAAGTTCCTGTAATGCCGTAAGGCTAACCGACTCGTTATAAGGAAGGTTAATCAGTTGGAACAACGAAACCAGCGCCTCGTAAAAGTCATTCCTGGCTTGGTTAAGGCTATTCAGATCATTGGCATATTGCCCCTTCAAATCATAAAAATCACCCGGTGCGATGGCGCCCTGTTCATGAAGCAGCGTATTCCGCTGTACTTGCCGGTAGGTGACGGCAGCTTGACTGTCTGCCTGGGCTACCATATCCTTCGCCGTGAGTGCTTGGATATATGCCGACGTCACGTTGAGTGCCACCTGCTCTTTTATATTCTGTTCATCAAATTGCGTCGCCCGATATGCATACGCCTGCTGGGTAATGTTACGAAACATGCGCAGCCCGTCAAACAGGACCATGGAACTGCTCAAGCTTTGATTTCCATATCGATTGGTTACGTTATTCAGATATTGATTTGTTTCGGGGTCGATGGCACGGCCTACTTCAAACGTGTGGTTTAAACGGCCCGTCAGATCGGGCAATAGATTCTGTTTGGCCTGCCGCAAATTGACACCCTCAACTTGTGTGCGGATTTGGCCCTGCTGGGCGTCGAGGTTATTCTCCAGCGCCAGTGCTATACACTGTTCAAGGGTCAATGTGTCCTGTGCTTGGGTAGCTTGGGTGGCAAAATTGAGCGCCACCGCCAAACCAATGATATAACGGATACGGTTAAACATTTCGTTGCTTCATTTTTGGCATAAGGATATACATAGTTTGCGCCAAACTCATAACTCAAAGATTACAAATAAATTATAGATAGCTTTCTGACAGTCCTTGTTCGATATCGTGCAGTAAGTGTCCGAAAACGGACAGTTTAGGCGTTGGTCGAAAACCGCCTGACCACCGTCATATAGGACGCGCCGATCGGCAGGATGCTCCCATTGACGGTAAGCTGATGGCGCTCGACCTTCTGAACCTTCTCAACCGAGGTGATAAACGACCGGTGTATCCGCACGAAGCGATGAGCGGGCAACAGCTCTTCGCATTCGGAGATGGTCATCCGGCTGAGCACCTGGCGGTCACCAAGCACGAAGTTGACATAATTGCCCGTAGCCTCGAGGTAGTCGATATCGTTGAAGGCGATCTTGACCTGGTCATATCCCGTCTTGACAAATACGTAATCCGATTTTATCCCGTTGGCATTGCGCAGGAGCAGCCATTCCTGCGCTTTGTTGCAGGCCTTCAGAAACCGCGGAAGCGAAAACGGCTTGAGCAGGTAGTCCACAGCATCCAATTCGAAACCGGCCACGGCATGTTCGGAATAAGCGGTAGTAAAAACGACGAGCGGTTTTTTGCTGAGGCTCCTGAAAAACTCGATGCCCGAAATATCTGGCATTTTGATATCGAGAAAGAGCAGGTCAACCGGCTGCCGCTGCAAATCTTCCAATGCCTCAAATGCATTGGTATAGGCGGCCCGCAAATCCAGGAAAGGCACCCTGGATGCATGGCTTCTCACGACCTCAAGTGCAATGGGTTCGTCGTCTATGGCGATGGCGGTCATCATTATGACACGAATATAGCCATTACAATCGGATTGTTAGGTGCACAAAAAACTCTTGGGTCGTCTCCCGTATCACCAATTCATGCCGGCCGGGATACAGCATTGCCAGCCGCTGCTTGACATTTTCCAGTCCGACACCTGAATGGCGCCGTTCGGGATCCGATTCGGCTTTGCGGTGGATGCTGTTGTGCACATCGAAATACAGCTCTCCTTCGGACTCATTCAGGCTGATCTTTATCCAGGATTTATCTTGCAGGCTGATCCCATGTTTAAAAGCATTCTCCACAAAAGGGATGAGCAACATGGGGGCGATATACGTGCCGTCCATTACATCCTTGATATCGCGCTCTACCGTAATGGCTGGAGAAGTGGCCGTACGCAACAATTGCAGGTCGATGTAATTGCTGAGGTATTCGATCTCGCGCGCCAGCAAGATGCGGTCCTGATTATTCTCGTGGAGCATGAAGCGCATCATATCGCCCAGTTTTTGGATGCCGGACGATGTGCGTTCTGCATGCTCTTGCAGTGCCGTCCCATACAACGTATTGAGGATATTAAACAGGAAATGAGGGTTGATCTGCGAACGCAAGAAACTCAGGTCGGCCGATGTTTGGCCAAGCTCCATCTTTAGGCTGAACAACTGAGCACCGCGCACCTTTTGACGGCTGTACAAGTAATAAGAAAAGGGTAGCACCGCCAAGCTAATGCCTAACCACTCCAAGAAAAACAGCGGCTCGTCGGATCTTGTAAACGCCAGAAAGAAAATCCCGAAGGGGATAAACAAGATGAATGACAGCGGGATGGCCAATAACAGGTATTTAGCGATGTTATATCGGTGTTTTTCGCACACGGGAATCAACCAATAGGTATTGATGGCAAACAAGACATAGGCATACGGTACAGCCGAGAGCCAAAGTCCGGCTAAATCGTCATCCAGGGCCAACAGCAGCAGGAAAATCAGCGTTCCACCCCCCAGAACCACCAAGCTCTCCTGCGCAATTCGCGTAGCCAGCGTTTTTTGCTGGCCTTGCGTATAGCGGATCACCCGTTTGATGCCTTCGTAGATCAAGACGATGGCGAAAACCAGTAGTGTGGTGCCCAACGATTCCATTTGAGGGAGGGATTCCCAAAATGTACGGATGTGAACGGTCTGATGCTCTTTTACCCAGATGCTGAGGGATAACCCTAGCCATGTAGCAAAAAACAAGGTCAACGTGAACAGGATGCCGCTTTCAATTTTTTGACGCCTGAATAAGACCGGAGAAATCCACTGCGTAAACACCATGAATGCGCCATAGATGACGCTGATGTAGGCAAACAATGCCACCCCCTCCCGGACACTTAGAAAGGAAGCCTTGTTGCCATAAATTAGAATCAGGATAAAAAGGTAGATCCCCGTTACTAAAATGCTTTCGATACGATGGAATTTCATATGTATAAGTTGTTTAAAGGCGATTATCGGTTTAATTGGATTACGCGCTCCAATTGGGCATAAAGCGCTGTTTTTTCACTTGGTCGATGGGCGTTTGTTTTCATAATTTCCCCCTGTTTACCCACAATTAGATATGTTGGCATGAGCACCTGTGCGTTCTTATCTTGCACGGATTGACGATATAGTTGCTCGTATTGGCGATCATCCAAAAATACGTGATACCCCTCGACATCGTACTTGGCTATTTGCTTCTTCCAAAGGTATTCATTGCCATTCGCGATATACAGATACTCCACGTCTCTTCCCATAGGGAAGGCTTTTTTCAGCGGCTTGGTAAAATGGCGGAACTCCGTCAAACAGGGCCCGCAAGTCGTCCCCCAGAAATCTACATATACGACCTTACCGCTAAAATGGGTGCCAATCAATGCGTGCAATGTACTATCTGTTTTTGGGATATTGACAAATTGTATCCCTTGGTTTTTTATGAACAACGATGCAGAAAAGACTTTAAGCGCCATCAATAAGGTAATCATGACGAGGCACATGAAAACTGCGCTGACGAGCTTAACGTTTCCTGTTTTCCGGTAACGGTTAAAAAAATAGCATGCGACCAACAACAACATGACGCTGACCAATGCGTTCAGGAGAATCGATGTGGAAAGTTCCTGGTTTCGCTCGAACACTTCATCCAAGATAACGGCCTTCTGTTGTCGGTCAAAAACGTTATCTACGTCCTGTACAACGTTGATCAACTCCTCTCTTACATCCTTCTGCCAAGCCAGCAGGTTTTCGGTGATATCAACGGCCAGCAGCGGGACAATAGCAAGTAAAACGGATGCTATCCAAAAATTTCTCGATTGAATCATATAAGTCGACATAAAAACTTCGACAATAATAGGTGTCTCCGAAAGCTCAGGCAACAAAATGGGGTGAAACCGGGCAGTTATGTGATGAATCGATAAAACCTACAACGCCTCGCCTTCCCAGAGCTGGGCTTTGCGCTTTTCGATGGCCTGCTGCACGCGCGTATCGTGCACGCCATCTTCGACGGCGATGTCGGCGTCTCGATCCTTTCCCGAGCGGTAGATGCCGGCGGTTTGCCGGTCTTTCAGATCCGTATCATAGGCATCGCGGGCGCTCATCAGCTTGACGAATACCGGAAGGCATTCAAAGAAGATAAAAAGCAACATGATAAAGGTGATAGACCAATAGTTGGCGCTGTTTACGGTACCATCCGGATGATATTTCAGGTCGCCCAGCGCCGCATTGCGGTCGGCAAATCCAGCCACGTTGACAGCACTGTCAAGCTGCGCGCCGGTGAGCAATTGCTCATCCAACAATCCGTCAAATTGTTTGCGTTGCTGGATGAACGCTTCCTGCTGTTGAACCCGGGTACGGAGCGTATCGAGGTATTGCTCTTGTTTATCAAGGTCGGCCTGCCGTTGCTTAGCATAGGGTCCGTAACCGACGATACCCGAGGTTTCGACGGTCTTCTCGCCGAAGGTCTCCAGTTTAAGTTTGAGGCGATCGGCTTTGATGGTCGCTTCCAGCGAATCCCGTTCGGCTTTCAGTTCGGCCACCTTCGCCAGTTCGATGATGTATTTGCTTTCAAACGCCTTGTTGAGCGTATCAATATTGGCCCGCTGGCGGTCGAGGTACGTCACCCGGAGCTGCTCACGTATTTCCTTATCGAAAACCTTCAGTTCCAATGGGCGTGCAATGACGATCCCGATGAGAATGGCCAGCAGGATGCGCGGCGTGGCTTGCAGAAGCTGCCTGAATCCCGATGCGTTTTTGTTGATGCTTGATACGATGTAGCGGTCCATATTGAAGATGGCCAGGCCCCAAAGCAAGCCAAAGAGGAGTGCATATAAGAGTGACAATTGCCCCCCGCTGAAGACGAAATAGAGCGCATAACCACCCGACAACGCAGCAAACAGGCCCGTGAAAAAAATGGTCGCACCGATACCTACATATTTGTTATGTTCGGCCGGGTATTTCGCCAAAGTCGCCTGGTGTACACCGCTGCACCACCAAAAAAATCGAGTCACTTTCTCCATTACCGCTGGATATCCAGTTTATAAGACCGCTTGAACACCATATTGTTACAGATTCTTTCTATCATTCACGCAAAGCTACGGTCTATGTGACAAATTCAGTACCAACTGGGACGAATGCGGTTAAATGCGTGACGAAATGAAATGCTGATGTTGCCGACATTTCAACCGCCGCAGCGGGAGTATAGCCATGTACATCATCAGGTTTACCACCCCAGCCGCGCTTTGATCGCCTCCCCATGCGATCGGCTCGACTTGAATCGGGGGTTATCCACAGCGTCCATTACGAAGGTAAACGAACCGTTAAACCCCCGGCGGACCTCGCGGATGCGATCGGTATTGACGATCGTGCTGCGGTGTATACGGAGGAATTGATGCGGCAATTGGTTTTCCAGGTCGACAAGCGTATAATCGGTCAGGTGACGCTTGCCATCCGCAGTATGCAGAAGAACGTACTTGTCTTCGGCGTCGACGGCGACTAGCTGATCCACCTTGATGAGTAGGATCCGATCGCCCAACCTGACGGTGAGACTGGCCAGGGCCTGCTGCGGGCGGATGCTATCGAGGAGGCGCTGAATATCGATCGATGCCGGCGGGGTAGCAGCCTGGGTGAGTTTCCGGATGGTTTTCTCCAGCCGGGCGGGCTCCACGGGCTTGAGGAGGTAGTCGACCGAATTCTGTTCAAAGGCTTGGAGGGCATATTGGTCGTACGCCGTAACAAAGACCACCCATGGCTGCTGTTCCAGTTGTTTGAGCAGCTCGAACCCGTTGGATACGGGCATTTCGATGTCGAGGAAGAGCAGATCGGGCTGTAGCGCCTTGATCAGCACCAAGGCCTCTTCGCCGTTACCAGCTTCACCCACCACTAGGATGGCCGGGTGGGCGTGCAGCAACTGCCTAAGCCGCTGCCGGGCAAGGGGTTCGTCATCGACGATCAGGGCGCTGTAGGTGATGGTCATGTTTCGAAGGGGATGGTTATGGTCAGTTGTTTGCGTGGTGTGTTGGCCAAGGTGACCTTGTAATCGTCGACGTAGAGCAGCTGCAGCTTGTCGTACGTACTCTGCAGGCCATAGCCCGCCTTCAGCTCGTCGGGGAAGGGCTGCCCGTTATCGGCCACGATGATTAGCAGGCGCCCGCCCTGCCGGATAAGCTGCACCTCCAGCAGGCCGTTTTTGACGACATCCTTTAGTCCGTGTTTCAGGGCATTTTCTACCAAGGGCTGGATGAGGAAGCGGGGGATTTTTGCCTCTTTCAAGTGTTCGGCGACGTTGACCGAAAAACGGATCCGCTCGCCGAAGCGGATCCGTTCGATGTCGATATACGTATTGACGATGTCCATTTCGCTGGCCACCGTACCCCAATATCCCTGTTCGTGGTTGATGCTTTGTCTGAACAGGCTGGAGAGCTTCACGGTCATCTCCTCAGCCTTGGCGGGGTTGGAAGGGATGAGGCTGGCAATGGAGTTGAGGGCATTGTACAGGAAATGAGGGTTGATCTTCGATTGCAGAGCGGCCAGCTCGGCTTCTGTTTTCAGCTTGCCCATGCGCATGATGTCCATTTCCTTTTGCTGCAGTACTGTCTTTTGCCGCTCGCGCATGCTGAAATAGATGTAGATAGCCGTGCAGATGATCAATACGATGATGGCGCTGAACTGGAGGTCTGCCCAGTGGAACGGCTTGAACGGCATGCCGAACAGCCAGAAAGCCAACAGATAGGTAAGCTCTACGCCGATGACCATACCCACCAGGCTCACCCCGTAATACATCAGCAAAAACCCCCAACCGTAATCGGCCTTGCGCTTGCTGAAGAGCCCCAATATATGGATGCTATTGGCGATGCAAAGACTAATGATGATGCCAAACATCAAGCTGAGGAGCATGTATTGGGGCAACGGCCAGCTACCCTTCACGAGGGCAATGCAGGTGGAGATGACGAACGACACGAAGACGCCAAATAAGATGGAGGCCAAATTGAGCCATAGCCAGTAGTAACGGCTTTGGGTATAATCTGCTGCTGTTTTCATAAACCGTTGGTCCGAATATACGAAGTTTTACTCAACCTCCCCGAGCAGGTACTCGCACCGGTCCTGACCCCAATTGGGCGCGTATTTGCCATCGGCCTTGAAGGCATCGAATTTTTCCTTCGCCCGCTCCAACAGCGGCTTGGCAGCCTTAGCGCCTCCACCGAAAGGCTCGGGTGTATAGAAAGTATTTTGCCCCTTAATGAAGTCGGGCCGAGGGTTGGCAGGATCCAGCTGTATGGCTTCTTCAAGCACCGCTTCGGCCTGGCCGATCAGGTAGAACCGGTTCTGCGGGTCGACGGTCATTTTCATCAATAGCACATAACCCTGTAGCGCATGAATTTCGCTGTTGTCGGCCTGCCGGGCATCGGCCGCCTCCACCAGCTTGAGGGCCTGGTCGAAGAAAGGGTCCTTTTGCGCAGGTTCGGACTGCATGATGCCGGCCATCAAGCGGCAGTAAGCGGCATAATAAAGCGGCTCCCAGTGATCGCCCGCTACATTGCCGATCTGTTCGAAGCGATTGGCCAAGGTGGCAAAGGCACCGGGTTCATGGGTTTCGCCCAGTGCGTGGAAGGCGGTATCCATGGCGGTTTCATAGGCTCCCTGCGCGCGGGCGGTCTGCTGCAAGCCCCATACGAGGAAGAGCAAGGTGGCCGTTTTGATGAAATTGTTCATGATGGTGTGAATTTAAGAGTTAACGGATAAACGTGATCGCGCCGAGCACCGGGGCCAGGTATGCGACGTGGTTTGGCCTGAAAAGCAGATGGGTAGGGCTAAAATGAGCAGTACGGAAGGAGTCGTCATGTGTTTCATGACGCAAAGATGGCTACCTGCTATGGCAGACCGAAGGCTTATCCGACGAACGGTAGGAAACGACCGACGAACGGTCGCTTACAGATCCGAATATGCCGTGGGGTACAAGAAAATCTGGTGGTTGCGCGACACATTATTCTGGTATTCGGGCATGGCCGAAAGCTCTTTCCAATATGCGTCTTTGCCAAAGGCATCCCAATGTGCATCACGCGACTGCTTATTTTCGAATGTCGTGAGGTACATGAGATTAGGCATGCGGCTGCCGGCGATCACTTCGCCATAGAAGACGGCATTGAATCCAAGCCGCTTGAATAGTCCGATTTCGTCTCCTTTGTTGAACATCGCGACTTTGTTGCGGTAGCGGGCCTCTGTCGGCCCTTCATAGCTCCGGAGTTCGTATACGCGCTCGGACTTGGGAGAAGTAAGGTTAGGGGCTTCCATGTGCGGACTCCCCTCAAATGCATTCAACAGGATGGTCTCTATCCGGTCATACGGTGGGTTTTCATGGGTAGCGAGCAGGTACGCCTTGCCAGCCTCTTGATACACGTTGTCCGTCTGCAGCCGATTGTCCAACGCGGCAAACTGTTTATATGATTTATAGGGGATGAATACATAGACACGTAATCCTTCGCTTGCTTCGGCAGAGGCGTTGGCGATTGGCTTGAACACGCCTACCTTGCTGATTCCTGCCCGGTGCAAGGCGGGAAGATAGGCCTTTTCCAGAAAAACATCCAGTTGCTCAACCTGCTGGGCGTTCTTTAGCTGATAAATCTTCAATTCATAAAAATCACGAGCCGTGGCAAACGTAGCACAAGACATCAGCACAACGACTGCAAGAAGCGAGGGTATTTTGGCGTTCATCATTGAATATGGTATTACTTTGGTCACACAAAGTAAACGTATTTATGTTAACGTTGGGTAACAATCCTGTAATATTGCTTTTTTTTCAACCACTCATTATTTAAGAAGTCATTGAAAATGCTATTCAAAAAACCCATTTTTGTGTACTGTAATCAGATGGAACAGTGCAACTTACTGACATAACTGAATGAAAAACATGGCAACTCAATTAAACAACAAATGGCTCGTCGCGTGCGCTATCGCACTCACCTTCGCGTCTTGCGGCCAGGAAGGGGTTGGCATTGCCGCCGATGCGGACAACGCTGGTCTCACACTACCCGAAGGCTTCGGTGCGCTGAAGGTAGCCGACAGTATCGGTGAGGCGCGGCATATTGTCGTCAATCCGGCCGGCGATATCTTTGTCAAACTGCAACAGCCGGTTGACGGCCAAGGCATCATCATGCTGTCCGATGCCGACGGGGACGGCAAAGCTGAGGAACACACCGGAATTGGCGACTACGGCGGAACGGGCATTTTTATCAAGGGTAATTTCCTCTACGCTTCTTCCAATAGTGAGGTGTTTCGCTACACGCTGGACGAAAACGGGCGGGTTGCCAACCCCGATGCGCCTGATACCGTGGTCACCGGATTGATCGACCGCCGCCAACACAACTCCAAATCCATCGCGTTGGACGATGCCGGAAACCTGTATGTCAATATCGGCGCTTATTCCAACGTATGTCAGGAAAAAGACCGTACACCGAGCTCTCCGGGTATGCGACCCTGCCCTATATTGGATTCTGCCGGGGGCATCTGGCGTTTTCGGGCAGACGGGGTCAAGCAACGCTATGGCGATGGGCAGCGCTACGCCACCGGGTTGCGCAATGTGGTGGGGCTCGACTGGAATCAGCAAGCGGGAGCGTTGTTTGTAATGCAGCATGGCCGCGACAACCTTCACGATTTTTACCCCGAACAATACGACGGCGAGACGGGCATCGACCTGCCTGCTGAGGCGATGTATCGATTGAGCGAAGGGGCCGATGCGGGGTGGCCATATGTCTATTATGATCATCACCAACAGAAAAAAATCGTCAATCCGGAATATGGCGGTGACGGCAAGCAGGAAGGCGATGCCGGCATTCTGGATCCGGTGGTGGCTTTCCCCGGCCATATCGGGCCAAATGCCTTATTGTTCTACACGGGAGACTTATTTCCGGCCAGATACAAAAATGGGGCCTTTGTGGCGTTCCACGGCTCATGGAATAGGGCTCCTAAACAGCAGGGTTATCTGGTTGCTTTCGTACCCTTTGAGAATGGCCAACCTAGCGGCGACTGGGAAGTGTTTGCCGATGGATTTGCGGAGGTGGACTCCATTGCTGCGCCCGGCGACGCCAAACATCGACCTTGCGGATTGGCACAAGGGCCTGATGGTTCTTTGTATGTATCAGACGATGTGAACGGCACCATATATCGAATCGTCTATGCGGGTGAATAGCCGCCCAGGCATACACATCCGACTATTTGCGGCAACGTTTCTATCAGCATTGGCCGTCGCTTGCGGCGGCCAGCAAACGGAAGAGCAGACAAAAGTGGAAATGGAAACGGCAGCGGAACCTCCGGTGGAGTTGTCACCGGGCATGAAAGCGGGAAAAGTAGTGTACGATCAATATTGCGCTACGTGCCACCAGCAAAACGGAAGTGGCGTGCCCAACCTCAACCCGCCGCTGACCAAGACGGATTATGTGACCGGGGATAAGGAACGGCTTATCCGGATCGTGCTCAACGGCTCAAATGAAGGTTTGGAAGTCAATGGGATGGTCTACAGCAACGCGATGCCAGCCCATGTTTTCCTGAAGGATGAAGAGGTCGCCCAGGTATTGTCATATATCCGAAACAGCTTTGGAAACCGCGCCGATACCCTAACGGCCGAAGAGGTCGCCCAGATAAGGGATACATTGAAGTAAATGCTAATCGGGGAAAACCATCCGGCCTTCGGCAAACTGGCAAAGATGATCCAACAGTTCGCTTAACGCTTCGCCGGTTGCCGTGAGTGCGTATGCTACCCGTAGGGGTCCGCTCCCGAGGTCCTCGTGGCGCGAAATCAAACGGTGGTGCTCAAGAAGCCGGAGCCGATCAGCTAATATATTGTCGCTGATGTGTTTGAGGTCTTCTTTGATGCCGGAAAAGCGGGTATTACCCTCTTCAATACTGAATAGCACGTCCGTCATCCAACGCTTACTGAGCAGGTGGATGAGCTCATTCAACGCGCATTTGTCTTCGAGGTAAAGCTGGTTTTGATAGTTAGTGGATGTTACTTTTCTCATCGGTGTCCTTTCTTTATCAATAACTCATTATTTTAGTAGTTATTGTCGTTGCAATTAGGGATGTCTTATTTTGTGGGCGCCGAAAGGCGATATAGCGAAGATACATGTTACATTTAAAAACTCGATCATGATGCAATACAGAAAAATAGCGGGAACAGACATGAACCTATCGGTGATTACCTTTGGTGCTTGGGCTGCCGGGGGCTGGATGTGGGGCGGCACCGAACGGAAGGATGCCGTGGAAGCCATCAAAGCTTCGTACGACCTAGGGGTGAATGCTATTGATACCGCACCGATTTACGGGCAGGGCACCAGTGAAGAAATTGTTGGCGAAGCCATTAAGGGCATTCCGCGTGACAAGGTATATGTGCTGACCAAATATGGCATGCGCTGGGACCTGGCTAAGGGAGAGTTTGCATCCCATAGTAAAGATAATTCAGGAAAAGCGATCGATATCTACCGATATGCGGGTAAAGAGAGCATTATCAAGGAATGCGAAGATAGCCTACGCCGATTAGGTACCGACTATATTGATCTTTACCAAATCCATTGGCCCGAGCGCACCACACCCATCCAGGAATCCATGGAAGCGATAGCCCAGCTCATCCAGCAGGGCAAGGTCAGGTATGCGGGGGTGTGCAATTACAACGTGGAGCAATTGGCTGAGGCTTCCAATTCTGTAGATGTGGTATCCAACCAGGTGCCCTATAGCATGGTCAAACGGGGCATCGAAACCGAAGTAGTGCCATATTGTATCGCAGAAGGCAAATCCATATTGGCGTATAGCCCCATGGAAAGGGGGCTGCTCACCGGAAAGATGAAGCCAGGCCATGCCTTCAGTGAAGGAGACCATCGTGCGGGGATCTACTTCTTCAGCGATGAAAACCTCCGCCGCACGAATGCCTTTCTGGATACCATCAAACCCATAGCCGATGGTAAAGGCATCTCCTTGGGCCAATTGGTTTTGCTATGGACCTTAGCGCAGCCGGGCATTACCATCGCATTGGCTGGTGCCAGGAACGTGGAACAGGCCACGCAAAATGCCAATACAATGGAAGCCAGTCTGAGTCCGGCAGAGGTGGCTGCGATTTCGGCCGAGTTGGATAAGGTGGAATTGGTGAAGTAGGTGAGTGAATAACAACTTTTATGTTAAACCTACTCAACAAATTGTATCTTGTGGACGTTTATTCACGTTAAGTACGAAACGGAATGGGCTACTATGAGAATACGATTTGCGGTTTTAAAGGGCATATTGGCCGTGGCGGGGTTAATCACTTCTTCACTGGTATCTGCACAGCCGGCCATTAAGGGGAGGGTGACCGATGCCGCGTCGGGAGAAGGTATCGCTGGCGCCACCGTGGCACTGCTTCGTACAACGCACGGCACCTCTACGGACAGCTCGGGAAATTATACCCTACCCTACGATTCCACGGCAACCCATATCCAGTTCAACGCGTTGGGCTATCGGACTGTCACCAAACCGCTCGGACCAAACACCTCTTTGGCCATAGACGTGGCGTTAGCAGAAGACCTCCAAACGCTCGACGAAGTGGTGGTGAGCGGCAAGGGTCGATACCGGAATCGTGACAATCCGGCGGTGGCGCTCATCCAACAGGTGATCGAACATAAGCGCGTCAATCGCCTCGCCCGCTTTGATTATGTATCGTTCGATGCGTATGAAAAGATCATGATGGCGCTGCGTGATGCGCCGAAATTTGTCACCAATAGCCCATTGACCCGAGGATTTCGGTTTGCATTCGAAAATGTCGATACGACGTTAGTGCCTGGTCATTCCCTACTGCCGGTCTATTTGGAGGAAAATCTTTCACATCGGTATCAACGCTTAAGTCCGGCGGCGCACAAAACCATTGTCACGGCACACAAAAAAACGGAGCTCGATAAGCGCTATGTGAATAATGAAAATATCGAAGCCTATTTCAAATTCATCCACACCGATGTGGATATTTATGAAAATAATATCCTCATCCTCAATAAACCCTTCTTAAGCCCCACGGCGGATGCGGCCCCCTTATTTTATAAGTTTTTCATCACGGACACCATATCGAGCAGCGAGGGAGAATTCGTAGAGCTCACCTTCGTACCGAGGAATGAGGAAGACCGGTTGTTTGCAGGCAAACTGCAAGTCACGTTAGATGGCAATTATGGTATCCGCCGCGCCGACATCTGGATAGACCGCCATGCCGACGTGAATTGGGTAAGCAAAGTGGAGATTGCGCTTCGCTTCAGCCGCCATAGCAGTGGGGTTTACCTGCTTACCTATTCTGATATGCAGCTCCATTTCGGCTTGTTTGAGGGCAAACGAGGGGTTTTCGGGCAGCGTACGCTGGTCTATAGCGACTATGACACCAAAACCACCATTCCAACGAGCGTGTTCGGCGGCCAACCGTTGGTAAAAACGGCGGATGCGGACCAGCAAACAGTGGATTATTGGCAACATGAACGGCCCATGCAACTGCGGGAGGTAGAAGCCAAGACCTACACCAACCTCGATAGCCTGCAACAGAACCGCCAATTCAAGCGGACATTGAAACTAGGGTACCTCGTCGCCCAAAGCTACCTCAACGCAGGGCCAGTGGAATTTGGTCCGTTGGAATATTCGTATAGCTTCAACGACCTTGAGGGCAGCCGGGCGAGGCTGAGTGGACGAACAACCCGGCAGTTTTCTGAAAAACTGTATGCTGAAGCATACGTCGCCTACGGCTTTCGGGATGCGCGGGTTAAATTTTTCGGTGGGGCCGCCTATACGCTCAATGGGCGGCGGGTGGGCGAATACCCCTCGCATTACCTCCATGCAACGTACCAACAGGATGCGCGGGAGCCGGGGCAACTGCTGGGATTCCGCAATGGGGACAGCTTTATGCGCTCCTTCCGCAGCGGTAACCAGGATAAATGGCTATACCACGATGCCTTTAGGCTTAACCATATCATCGAATTTGGCAATCACGTGATGCTGCAGACCTTTTTTTCGTCGCTGCAACAATCTCCCGCGCTCGGACTGCACTTCGTCAAAGCGGGAAATGTGACGGATACCTTAGGCACGTTGCAGACATCGGAATTGGGCATTGATCTGCGCTGGGCACCGAATGAAGAGTTTTATCAGCGCAACTTGGAGCGTACGCCGATAATTAACGAATATCCTGTTTTCAATGTGCGCTACAACATGGGCATAAAAGGGCTTTTCGGTGGGCAATACAGCTATCACGCCTTCAGGCTCAATGTGTTCAAACGGGTATTTCTTTCTCAGCTGGGGTTGGCCGATGTCAATATAGGGACCGGCTATATCTTCGGAACCCTGCCCTACCCGCTGCTGGACATCCCGAACGCCAGCCAAACGTATGTGATGACACCAGATTCATATAGCCTGATGAACAATCTCGAATTCGTGAGTGACCAGTATATAAAGCTAAGTATGGAGTATCGGCCGCACGGATTTATCCTCAATAAGATACCTTTGCTGAAAAAATTGAAGATTCGCGAATTGGCTGGTTTCAAATTGCTATACGGCAGCATACGTGATGAAAACCATCCTGAAAATAATCCATCCGTTTTTCGGCTTCCAACCGATCAGGACGGAAACGCGACAACGTTTACCTTGACGCGCAGACCGTATATGGAAGCGAGTGTCGGGGTGGAAAATATCTTGAATGTGCTCCGGGTAGAATATGTTCGCCGATTGTCGTATCTTAACCATCCCGATATTGACAAAGGGGGGATACGCTTCAGTGCAAAGATAGATTTTTGAATAGTGGCCATGACATACGAACATTTGTTGATCCATGACGAGGGCAATATCCGCTATATCGTCATTAACCGCGAAAACAAACTCAACGCGCTGAATAAACTCCTCCTGGCAGCACTGCATGATGCCATCAGCGCTGCGCTAGCCGCGGCTTCGGTGCGGGGCATTGTCCTTACCGGCGCTGGGGACAAAGCATTTGTAGCCGGAGCAGACATCAGTGAGTTTGCCTCATTTGACAGCCAGCAGGGCGAACGGCTGGCCCGTGAAGGGCAGCATCGCCTATTCGATATGATCCAGCAGGCCCATAAACCCATTGTTGCAGCCATCAATGGATATGCGCTGGGGGGCGGCCTGGAACTGGCCCTGGCCTGCCATCTGCGTGTAGCCGCCAGCCACGCCAAACTGGGGCTTCCGGAAGTATCACTGGGTTTGATACCCGGATATGGCGGTACCCAGCGGCTTACCCAATTGGCAGGGCGGGGAAGGGCGCTGGAGATGATCCTCACCGGAGACATGATCACGGCGGAAGAAGGGTTGGCCTATGGCATCGTTAATCATGTCGTGACACCACCAGATCTGATGGAGAAAGCGATCAGCATTTTAAACCGCATTGCTTCCCGCTCCCCGCATGCCATAGGCGCCGCCATCCGGGCCGTAAACGCCAGCCTCGGCGCGGCGCAACACGGCTTCGAAACCGAAATCAAGGAATTCGGTCAATGCTTTGATACGCCCGACTTTAAGGAGGGGGTAGCCGCTTTTTTAGCGAAACGAAAACCAAACTTCTGATTGAGCGTTTAAGGATAGCGTGTTAAGTCGTTTGCATATGTCCCGTTCAATATTCTCCCAAAAGGAACGAAATACCATTACTTTGGTGCTCCTGATCATATTAGGGGCTATCATTGCCTATGCTGTGCGGAACATTATCGGTGCGCTGCTGGGCACCATGGTCATGTATACCTTGTTTAGACCCCTGAATATGTGGATGGTGGAGCGGCTGCGGTGGCGGCGGCCCATTGTTGCTGTCATCATCATCATCGGCTCATTTTTGATCATCATTTTGCCATTCTTGGGTATCGGCACGATGCTCACTAACAAGATCGTCAGCTTGATCAGAAATCCCGAATGGATTCAGCGGATCGTGAACACCATCAATGAATTTGCCGGAGACAAACTAGGCAGGCCGGATCTGATTCAGGAACAATTGGAGAAAAGCGCCTCTTATCTTGGTGGTTTATTCACGTCGCTGCTCAGCGGAGCCGCGAGCCTCTTTCTTGACATTGCCGTTATGTATTTCCTGTTATATTTCATCCTGACCAACTTTCGAGGTTTTGAACGCGGACTGCTCCGTTATTCGCCTTTCCGGATCGAAAATGCCGTACGATTTGGGCGCGAATTGCGCAATATTACCTATTCCAATGTCATTGGCCAAACGCTGATTGCCATCGTTCAAGGAGGGGTGCTTACCTTGGGTTTTTGGATATTCGGCTTCCAAGACGCCCTTTTTTGGGGGGTGATCTGCGCCATCCTAGCTTTCGTCCCCCTGTTAGGTCCGCCGCTTGTTTTCGTGCCAGCGGCAATCTTTGCGTTCACGCAAGGCAATAATTTCGCGGCAATCGGCCTGTTGGTCTATGGATTTGCGGTGGTGATCAATATCGACAATGTCCTCCGCTTGGTCATCGCGAAGAAGGTCGGCGATATCCACCCCATTATTACCGTCGTGGGTGTTATTATCGGGTTGCCGCTGTTCGGCTTAATGGGATTGGTGTACGGACCGCTTTTGCTGTCTTATTTTCTCATCACGGTGCGCATCTATGAGGCCAATAAAAGGCAGAACCTCGTAGACAATGAAATCGTGGTAGAAGACCACCGGCCACCGGCATGACCGCTTTGGCCGCTGCTCATACCGCTGTCGGCCATTCCTATTTTTGTTAAATCCGTGTTCGCGAATGCAGCGCATTTTAGCTAAGTTTGCCGTCTTATGAGCAAACAGACGGACGACTTCTTCAAAAACGTGATTTCACATGCCAAGGAATACGGTTTTGTGTTCCCTTCCAGCGAAATATATGATGGGCTTAGCGCCGTATATGACTACGGTCAGTTAGGCGCCGAGCTTAAAAACAACCTGAAGGCTTATTGGTGGAAGGCGATGGTACAGCTTCACGAGCATATCGTGGGCATCGATGCGGCAATCTTCATGCACCCGACCACCTGGAAGGCCTCCGGCCACGTAGATGGCTTCAACGACCCGATGATCGATAATAAAGATTCGAAGAAGCGCTACCGGGCCGACCAGCTGATCGAAGACCAGATCGCGCGTTATGAGGCCGACGGCAAAGCCGAAGAGGCCCACCAATTGCAGGCCGATCTTGATGCCGCACTGAATGCCGATGACTTGGCTAAACTCAAAACGCTTATTGAAAACCACCATATTGTGTGCCCCCTTTCCGGCACAGGAAACTGGACAGATGTGCGACAGTTCAACCTGATGTTTTCTACCCAGATGGGCGCATCGGCCGAGGGTGCCGAAACGGTATACCTGCGGCCCGAAACGGCGCAAGGGATATTCGTCAACTTCCTCAACGTGCAGAAGAGCGGCCGGATGAAAATCCCCTTCGGTATCGCCCAGATCGGCAAGGCATTCCGCAATGAGGTCATCGCCCGCCAATTCATTATGCGCATGCGCGAGTTCGAACAAATGGAAATGCAGTTTTTCGTGCGGCCCGGCACCGAGCTCGAATGGTACCGCCATTGGAAAGAAACCCGCCTAAAATGGCACCTCGCGATCGGCGGTGATGCGGCTAGGTACCGGTACCATGACCACGTAAAGCTAGCCCACTACGCCAACGCCGCAGTGGATATCGAATACGATTTTCCCTTCGGTTTTAAAGAGGTAGAAGGTATCCACTCACGCACCGATTTTGACCTCAGCCAACACCAAAAATATTCGGGCAAGAAACTTCAGTACTTCGACCCGGAAATCAACCAAAATTACGTGCCTTATGTGATTGAAACATCCATAGGCTTAGACAGGCTGTTCCTTACGGTGCTCTGCAATGCTTTTGAAGAGCAGGATCTCAGTACCGCCGACAAACAGGATTCGCGTTCGGTGCTGCATTTTCACCCGACCTTGGCGCCGGTGAAAGCGGCCGTGCTTCCCCTGACGAAAAAAGATGGCTTGCCGGATAAAGCGAGGGAAATCCTCAACCGGCTGAAGATCGACTACAATGTCCAATACGACGAAAAGGACTCTATCGGCAAGCGCTACCGTAGGCAAGATGCGATCGGTACGCCATTCTGTATCACCGTTGACTATCAATCGTTGGAAGATGATACCGTGACCCTCCGGCACCGCGATAGCATGGAGCAGGAGCGTGTGGCGGCTTCGCAACTGGAAAACATCATTGGCAACCTGGTGGGTTGGAAGAACCTGCTTACCGACCTATAGGGTTATTCCTTAATCTTCCATTCGGGCGGCGCGGTAAAGCCTTCCCGTCCCTGTCCGAATGGCGCTACCGTGAAGCCGGGATGAATTTCATCATAAACCTCGGTGACCCGTTGCAACAACTTCCGGTAGATGGCCGGATAAGCCTGCTTGAGGTCCCGCTGTTCACGGGGGTCCGCTTGAATGTCAAACAATAGGTCCTCCGGGTGGTCCATCTTGGCGTTTCCCGCGTCGGCTTTGACCACCTTCCACCGATTGCCCGTCACCAGCGTGCCATACCCCAAGTAAAACTCCCGATCGATGGTTTCCCGCGCTCCTGAAAGCACGGACCATATGCTCACGCCGTCCAATGCGGCTGGCAGTTTTTCATCCGACCCGGCGATTTCCCGGAGGGTCGGTACCACGTCAATATAACCCGTTACCTGTTTAAGGATTCGCCCACCGACAAAACCGGCCGGCCACTTGATGATTGCCGGTGCCCGCGTACCGCCCTCCCATTCCAGAAATTTAGCTCCCCTAAGTCCCCCACTTGACCCTCCCTGGGCAGTTTCTGCACCGTTATCACTGAAAAACAACACGAGGGTATTCGTGTCAATATCCATTTCCGCTAATGCCGACAGGATGTCGCCGATCCCTTCGTCCATGGATGAAACCATCGCTGCATAGGTTTGCCGTTTGGTGGCAACTGCGGACTGGTTTTCCTGATAGCCATTAGCTAATAGGTCTTCCTGCTTAGCCTGTAAGGGGGCATGAGGGGCATTGTAAGCCACATACAGAAAAAACGGGGCATCTGCTTGGGCATAGGTCTTGATGCAGGAAACCGCCTCCTGCGTGATGAGGTCGGTGGTATACCCTTCATCGTAGCAGCTCTCTTCATTACGGTGCCAATCGAGCTCCCCTTCTCTTTCATGGGTAAAATAGTCGATTGCTCCGTTATAGTGCCCATAGAAATGGGTGAACCCCCGTTGCAAGGGTAGAAATGCACGCTTGGCATGTCCAAGGTGCCATTTGCCGAGTGCCGCCCGATGCCGATAGCCTGTCCGGGCCAGCATCTCCGGCAGAAATACCGCTGAAGTATCCACCCCGAAATCACTCCACGGGGGGATCACCGTCTGTCGCAGCCCAAACCGGTTGGGATATCGGCCCGTCATCAGGCCAGCTCGAGTGGGCGAACAGATAGGGGTAGTATAAAAATGATCCAGTATGACTCCCTCCCTTGCTAAGCGATCGATATTGGGGGTCTTGATTTCGCTTCCGTGGTAACCCACGTCTCCCCATCCCAAATCATCCGCTAGGATGATGACGATGTTGGGTTTCTCGACGGGTTGTGCATAACTAGGCAACCATAGACTGAATAATAGCAGCAGTGCCTGAAATTCCCTTGTTTTCATATCCATACCTTATCCGTTAAACAGACGATCAGCTATCCCTGAGCCCCTTGATTTCTCATCTCCCCGTTCACCAACACATCCACAGGTTCGCCTGTGGGTGAGTGGATACGGTAATCCACCACTTTCCCCTCTCGCCATTTGATGTCTACGGTGTAGTTGCCGCGTGCCTTCAGGCCCTTTACCTCACCGCTTGCCCATGCTTTAGGCAATGCCGGCAGGAGATGAATGAATCCCGCATGGCTCTGGAGCAGCATCTCTGCGATGCCGGCAGCGCCACCGAAATTGCCATCAATTTGAAAGGGCGGATGAGCGCAGAATAGGTTGGGATATGTGCCGGCGTTGCCGCCGCCATAGTTAGTCTCATTGCCCACTGCTGGTTGCAGCAATTGCCGCAGGATTTCCAAGGCATGGTTGCCATCCTGCAACCTCGCCCAAAATAGGATTTTCCAAGCGCGGCTCCACCCAGTGCCGCCATCGCCCCTCGTGTTTAAGGTTTTTCGTGCAGCCTCGGCCCACTCGGGTGTCGTCTGCGGAGAGATGAACGCCGCTGGATGCAAGCCATATAGGTGCGACACGTGACGATGTTGCGGCTCGGGCTCCTCATATTCCTCCAGCCACTCCATCACGCGGCCATCACCGCCGATCTGCACGGGTGGCGGTAGATGCGCCAAACTGCTGCGCAACGTATCAACAAAGGCATCGCGGATACCCAATGCCTCCGCCGAAGCAATGACATTGGTGTATAACTCTCGTACGATTTGATTGTCTATCGTTGGCCCCATGACTACGGCAGCCCGTTTGCCATTGGGCATCACGAAAGCGTTTTCGGGTGACACCGAAGGCGCGGTGATCAGCCAGCCGTGCTGTGGTTCTTTAATGAGAGTATGGTGATAAAAGCGGGCAGCATCTTTCAATATCGGGAAAACCTCCGCTAAATACGCCGTGTCTTTCGTAAAGAGGTAATGTTCCCACAGGTGGTTGCAAAGCCAGCCCGAAGCCGTACTGGCACCCCATGACGCTTGTTCCCCCGGTGCAGTATAGCCCCATACATTCGTCATCATATAAACGACCCATCCCGGCGCATTGTAATACGCTTTGGCCGTTTTCCGTCCGGCTTCCGCAATCGCCGTGATCATATCGATGAATGGGCCGTGCAATTCAGACAAGTTGCCCACTTCCACCGGCCAATGATTCATCTGCGCGTTGATATTCAAATGATAGTCGCCATTCCAAGGTGTTTGTACCTGGTGCGCCCACAGCCCCTGCAGGTTGGGTGGCAACAGGCCTGGCCGGGTGCTGCAGATACTGAGGTAGCGCCCGTATTGAAAATATAGCGCAGCCAACCCATTATCACTCGTCGGGTCATCAAAAAAACGCTTCAGCCGCTCATCCGTAGGAATGTGGTCCGTCTCTTGTCCCTCGATCTCCAGAGACACCCGATTGAACAGTTGTTGGAAAGCTGTAATATGGGCTTTCTTCTGTTTCCCATAGGGATGGGTTAGGGCTTCGGCCATAAGCGCGGCCGATTGCTGCTCAAAGGCATTATCCCTGAAATCCGTAGCGGCCGACAAATATATGGTGGCCTCATCAGCTCCTGTCAACCGCAGCGTGTTGCCTTCAGCGACCAATTTACCCCCCTTATGTTGAATGCGCACACGCGCCATGTAGCGCATTCCAGTGCCTCCGTGCCCATCGTTAAGCGCTCCAGATAGTTGCAACTCGTTACCATCCATATGGAGCCTGCCGTTGTCTTCGCGTGCCAACGCGACGGAAAAGTCTAAGGCCCCTTTTCTGTCGGCTGTAAGCCGGATGATACCTACATCGCCGTCGAAAGCCGTAAAATATTCCCGATGGTACTGTGTTCCGTCCATCTGAAACGAAGTAGCAGCTGTCGCCGTTGACAGATCCAATTGCCTGCGGTATCCGCGTACTTCTCCCTCCCTATTGTGGTATTGGATGCGCAATTCGCCCAAGGTTTGGAAACACCCATAAGGCACGTTGGCGCCGGAACCGAAGCCGCTCCCTTCGCCGACACATACAAAATTGGCGTTTACCAATTTTTCGGCTTCATCGTTGCGACCTTCCAATAACAGCTTCTGAATATCCGCCACACTGTTATAGGCCTCATAATTATTAGGGTCCTGTGGACTACCTGACCAAAGCGTAATCTCATTCAGCACGATCTTTTCAGTGCTTATCCCGCCGTCAGGCATCATGCCCAAGCGTCCGTTGCCCAGCGGCAACGTCTCTTCCCAGATTCCGGCAGGCTTATCGTACCACAGCTGCAAGGGTTCTTTAGCCGAAGCCGCTATACACATACCTGCATAAACGATCGTCAATAGATATTTCATTGATTCATTAAAAGGCATCACTCATTCGATTCATTAATCCTGATACACGTCAAATTCGGCCATTGATACCACCGATCGGTTGCCACGCATATTGGCTACGGCGGCTACCGTAAATCGGAAATACCGCGCCTGCACTTGCTTGCTAAAGCCTGTGTACTGCAAAATAGGGTTAGCCGTGATGTTAGCAAATTCCCCTTTGGTTGCCACCTCCCAATTTTTTCCATCCACGCTGATTTCAAACCGATAGCCGCTGACCAGGCCTGCGGTGTTTCCGTCCTGCCTTGGCAGGTAGCCAAAGCCCGTAATGGACGCTGTCTTGCCCATGTCTACTGTAACGTACTGAGGCAGCTCCACTTCGGAGGTCAACCATAGCGTTTCGTTATCGCCATCCACCGCAAGCGTCGGATCGCCCCCCTGCAAGCCATTATCCACAATTGTCCAGCCCGAACGATCGATTCCCTTCCGTTCGACAGCCGACCCACGGTATTCTACCTCAGCTTCCTTGAATAGCCCGAAATCACTCAGTGCCACAGCTACCGGAGCGAACAAACGCAACCGTAAGCGCTGGGCCATCACCGGCCGCTCCAATGGGATAATCCGGCTCGAACCGATACTGGTAGCCATGGCCAAGGGTTTCCAGGATTCATTTTCCCAAACATCCACCCATATGCTGTCTATTCGTTGCCCCAATTTGATGTTTTCCCGCAGACGGATGAGGTCAAAGGTTACCTCATCCTCCAATGTAATCACCAATTCCGGTGAAGTATCTTCGTCGTCGGTAGCCCAATAACTATAACGGTCCTCGTCCAGTAAATAAGCCGGTCCAAAATTTCGTTCATTGCCGTCCCGGATATTTGACGCCGCTAATTGGCTTCCTTTCGCGAAGTTCTCATCGAACGTCTTTGACAGCTTCTCACCGAAACCGCTCAGGGACGCCACATCGTTGGCATGCAAGACACCGTTGGTATCGGGAGCGAGTCCCAAATTGAATGCAGCACCCTTTCCTACGCTTCTGAGATAGATCTCAAAAAGCTCGTCAGGTGTCTTTACTTGATGATCTTGTTCAGGATGATAAAACCAGCCCGGTCGGTGCGGCACATCACACTCCGCAGGGATCCAGTATTGACCATCGCGCTGGCCGGTACCAATAAACGCATAATCCGTATGGCCGGGAGCGGGCTTGGTACCATCGATACCAACAGGCGTATACGTGGCCCAAGAGGTTTCAGGTGCCATCCCGTCCTCTGTCCCGATCCAGCGCACATCTGGCCCGATATCACTGAAAATTACTGCTTTAGGCTGCATCTCCCGTGTGATGGGCCAGGTCTTCTCCTCCCACGCATAGTAGGTAGACCGGTCGATACGCCTCATTTCGTTGGCTCCGCCGTAGTAACCATCACCGCCATTTGCGCCATCATGCCAGCTGGTAAACAATTCACCGTAATGGCTATACAATTCGCGCAACTGCTCCCGATAAGCCTCGGCATACCGCTCGTTGCCATAGTCTGGGTGGTTACGATCCCATGCCGACACATAGACGCCAAATTGCATGCCCTGCTGGTGTGCGGCCTCCATAAATTCCTTAACCATATCTCCCTTTCCCTCACGCCAGGGGCTCTGCGAAATGTTATAATCGGTCGTTTTGGTCGGCCAGAGGCAATAGCCATCGTGGTGCTTGGCCACTGCTATCAATCCGTTGAAGCCAGCAGACCTGGCCGCTTCGGCAATTTGGTGGGCATCAAAATGCTGGGGATTGAACAAATCGGCAGGTGCATCCCCAAAACCCCATTCCTTATTTTGAAAAGTGGTGGGCGTGAAATGAATAAGGCAATACATCTCCATTTCATGCCAATTGAGTTGTGCTTCAGATGGGAGAGGACCGTAAGGGGTTGGTTCGTTTCGTAGTTGGCTGCCCGAAGGACCGCAGCTGACTAACAGGGCAACGCAAGCAACCGAAAGTAAACGCAGGGTATTCCGAAACATCATATTTATTGGGATTATTTGCGGTTAAAGATAATCGTTTCCGTAAACTAACTACAACGTTGCTAAAATAGCTGAATAGTTTGTTATTTTTTACTTATCAGACCCGAATGTCTTGAAAACAGAATCGGATATTCTATTAACCAATTATCTATTTATAGATTTTAACTATAGCTAATCGCTTTTTATGATTTTGTTTATTCGGCGTTCCCCCTTAAATTTGATGAACAAAGACGGAAATTAGCTAAACTAAATTACACACAAATAAGCATCATGTATCATGGAAAACAACTCGAGTGACATCAGCAAGTGCCCCTTTCACAACGGGGCGCCTACGGCGCCAAAAAAACACAATGTCGGCGGGCGGGGAACAAGTAACCACGACTGGTGGCCCAATCAATTAAAGGTCAGCATTCTGCGCCAACATTCATCATTATCTGACCCGATGGGCGAGGAATTCAACTACGCAGAAGCGTTCAAAAGTCTCGATCTGGAGGCTGTGAAACAAGATCTGCACAAGCTGATGACCGACTCGCAGGACTGGTGGCCGGCGGACTTTGGTCATTACGGCCCGTTGTTCATCCGCATGGCATGGCATAGCGCAGGCACCTACCGTACAGGAGACGGTCGTGGCGGAGCCGGCGCCGGACAACAGCGTTTTGCTCCCCTCAATAGTTGGCCCGACAACGTTAGCCTCGACAAGGCACGTAGACTACTTTGGCCGATCAAGCAAAAGTATGGTCGAAAAATATCCTGGGCGGACCTGATGATTCTCACGGGCAACGTTGCACTCGAATCAATGGGTTTCAAGACCTTCGGTTTCGCTGGTGGGCGTGAAGATGTATGGGAGCCTGAGCAGGATGTTTACTGGGGTTCAGAAACCACTTGGCTAGGCGGCGATGTACGCTATGCCCAAGGTTCCGAAGGAGTAGAGAAGGAGGGAGCAGTGCTGTCTGCAGACGACTCGGCTGATGGCAAGATACACACGCGTAACTTGGAGAACCCCCTTGCCGCCGTACAGATGGGACTCATCTACGTCAATCCGGAAGGTCCAGATGGCAACCCGGATCCACTCGCGGCCGCATTTGACATCCGCGAGACGTTCAAACGCATGGCGATGAATGACGAAGAAACGGTTGCGCTGATTGCCGGCGGTCATACCTTTGGCAAAACCCATGGCGCTGGAGATGCGGCGCTGGTGGGGCCTGATCCCGAAGCCGCAGACATCGAAGAACAAGGTCTCGGTTGGCGAAGCAGCTATGGAACAGGCAAGGGCGGCGATGCGATCACCAGCGGCTTAGAAGTGACCTGGACGTCCACACCGACGAAGTGGAGCAACAACTTTTTTTGGAACCTGTTTGGATACGACTGGGAATTAACCAAGAGCCCGGCTGGTGCACATCAGTGGGTAGCAAAGGGCGCCAACGCTATCATTCCCGATGCCCACGACCCATCAAAACGCCGCTTGCCGACGATGCTGACCACAGACATCGCGCTACGGGCTGACCCCGTTTATGAAAAAATCTCACGGTATTTCTTCGAAAACCCGGATGCTTTCGCAGACGCGTTTGCTCGCGCATGGTTCAAACTGACACATCGCGACATGGGGCCTCGCGCACGTTACCTTGGCCCTGAAGTCCCTGAAGAAGAGTTGATTTGGCAAGATCCGATTCCGGCGGTGGATCATGCATTAATTAATGAACAAGACATCGCAGCATTAAAGGCCAAAATACTGGCTTCGGGATTATCGGTAGCACAATTGGTATCCACCGCTTGGGCCTCAGCTTCAACCTTCCGTGGTTCCGATAAACGCGGGGGAGCCAATGGCGCGCGCATTCGGTTGGAACCGCAGAAAAACTGGGCTGTCAATAATCCGGCTCAGTTGGCAACTGTATTGGAGACACTCGAAGGAATACAAATAGCATTTAACAATGCCCAATCTGACGGAAAAAAGGTATCCCTTGCCGACCTCATTGTATTGGCTGGCTGCGCGGGCGTTGAGCAAGCCGCTAAAAATGCCGGTCATGCGATCACGGTTCCGTTCGCTCCTGGACGCATGGATGCCTCACAAGAGCAAACCGATGTAGATTCGTTCGCTGTCTTAGAGCCTGTTGCCGATGGTTTCCGTAATTACCTAAAAACCAAGTATACCGTATCGACAGAGGAGCTGTTGATTGACAAGGCACAATTGTTGACACTTACTGCTCCAGAGCTGACGGTGCTTATCGGAGGAATGCGTGTATTAGACACCAATTTTGACGGATCGAAACATGGTGTATTTACCCAACGCCCAGAATTGCTCACCAACGATTTCTTCGTAAACCTGCTTGATATGGGCACGGTCTGGACAGCCAACTCCGAATTAAAGGAAGTGTTTGAAGGACATGATCGCACTACGGGAGAACTGAAATGGACTGCGACCCGTGCGGATCTGATTTTTGGCTCCAATTCGGAGCTTAGGGCGTTGGCCGAGGTCTATGGCAGCGCAGATGCTCAAGAAAAATTTGTGACAGATTTTATAGCGGCATGGAATAAGGTAATGAACCTTGATCGTTTTGATTTGGCTTAATTAACTTATCGGATGTCCGAAGAGGCGGTTTCTTTAGTAGATCGCCTCTTTTTAATATATTGAGCCCGTAAACATTTCAATCCAATACTAAAAAATGATACCATTGCAACTAAATTATGCGAGCCTCTTTCTGACAGCGCTCACTTTATTTGTGCTATTCCTTCCTCAATTTTCCCTTGCCCAGGACCATGTATTTGGCAGTTGGACCGCCTGGTTCAATAATGTTCGATTTAACGATAAGTGGGGGATGAACAATGACATCCAGTTTCGTGGCGGAAGAGATTGGAGTGCCAACTCCCTCTTGCTGGTGAGGTCCGGCATCAACTACCATGTCAACACGCAACAGACCGCCTCGCTGGGTTACGCCACCACGTTGGTCACAAATGAGTTGCAGGCAAACGGCCCCAGAATTACAGAACATCGCATTTGGCAGCAATACGTTATCAATAGCCCGGTGCTGAGCATCCCAGTACAACATCGGTTTCGACTTGAACAACGATTCTTAAAACGGCCCGACGAGACAGCATTTGCCAAACGCGCAAGGTATTTTATCCGCGGCATTATTCCGATAAGCCAACCCCTGAAAGCACCATTCCATCGAGGAGTATATATGTCCTTCCAGAATGAACTCTTTTTCAACATCCACAACCAAAAAGCGCTCAACGGCAGGCTGTTCGATCAAAACCGTGCTTATGCATCGCTCGGTTTCCGGTTTTCTGGAAAATACGATTTGGAAGCTGGATATATGAATCAATTCTTGCTTAGAAACACCACATCCAATGGCATAATCCATATTTTCCAACTGGCTGGCTATACCCGGCTATAAAATTATTTAGCTATAAATCAATCAGTTACAATACATATTAAAAATATTATAAATAAAATCTACTTATTTGGTAGACTTTGTATATATTTGTCCCCATGCAAATCATAAATCAATATAAGGCTATCGCGAATAACACGTATATGTATGCCAAGACCATGGGTCGCGGACTCAAATGAAGAAGCTTTATGATGATTGCAAAGACACAGAAAAGCCTCTTCGACAACGGAAACCGAAGGGGCTTCTTAATTAAACGACAATTTTAAAACAGCGGCACTATGGCTGTAGAAGCAACAACTGAAAAACAATACGTCGACCCCAAAATCACCCTCGTAGGTGCCGGACCGGGCGACCCCGACTTAATCAGTATAAAAGGGGTAAAGGCCCTGAAGAAAGCCAATGTCGTGTTATACGACGCCTTGGTGGATGAGCGGCTATTGGATTATGCTCCTCAAGAATCCATCAAAGTCTATGTAGGCAATCCTTCAGGTGATGAAAATTTTTCCCAAGACATCGTCAACCAACTGATGGTAGACTACGCCTTGAATTTCGGCCATGTGGTACGGCTCAAAGGGGGGGACCTATTTGTCTTCGGTCGTGGGTATGAAGAATTAGATTATGCGGCATCTTACAGCATTGAAACCGCCATCGTACCCGGGATATCCAGCGCCATATCCGTACCCGGGCTGCAAGGCATTCCGGTAACGCACAGGGGGTTAAGCGAAAGCCTATGGGTGCTCTCTGGCACGGATAGCCGCGGCAACCTGTCTCCCGAGCTGGAAGACGCCGCCCGTAGCAAAGCTACCGTGGTGGTACTCCTTGGATTAGACCGGTTGGCCGAAATTACAGGCATATACCAACAGGTGGGCAAGGGCGGCTTACCCGCCGCTGTCATCCAAAACGGATCGATGGCCAACGAAAAGATTGCTGTCGGGCTGGTCAACACCATTGTTGAAGTGGCTGAAGAAAAGGGGATTGACAGCACCGGACCTGTACTGCTTGTGTTTGGGTCTGCTGTGGAACTGCACCATGATTTTCAGCACATACGACAGTTTTTTGGGTTGCCCGAATGCGAGGATTAATTCCTCAAAGCACCCCCTAATTATTCTCCCGTTGGGGCCTCGTCGCTCACGCATCTAAAACCGAGGTTATTGCTTGCGCTACTGACCTCTCCTTTTCCGCGGCTACCGGCAATATACCGTTCACAATACTGTTCATTGCACAGGAATGATCCCCCGCGCTGCACCCGTTTGACCATACCGGGCTCCTGCGGATCATGGCTGTCTGCCGGACCTTTTGGATTCGTGGCCGGCTTATTCGTGTAATAGTCTGGGCGGTAATAGTCCGAGCACCACTCCCACACGTTGCCGTCCATGTCATACAGTCCAAATGGATTTGGTGCAAACGATTTGGCCGGCGCCACGCCTTTAAATCCATCTTCGCCTACGTCCTGAACTGGGAATTTTCCCTGATACACGTTGGCCACCCATTTTCCCCCAGGTTTAAGCTCGTCGCCCCAATAATAGGTCCGTGATTTCCCGCCGCGTGCAGCATACTCCCATTCAGCCTCCGTGGGTAGCCGTTTACCGGCCCACTTTGCGAAGGCTTCAGCATCTTCATAAGCAATGTGTACCACAGGTTCATCTTCATGTCCTTTAATGCTACTTCCTGGGCCCTCCGGTTGACGCCAACTGGCGCCCACGACGTATCGCCACCATTGAAGATGATTTTGCAGTCCCACCTCTTGTTTTGCCGGCGTGAAGACCGCTGATCCCGGCTGCAACGCATCGAGCGGTACATCGGGGAAATCCTTGGGATCCAATGGCCGTTCAGCTACCGTCTGATAACCGGTAGCCGCAACGAAACGGGCAAACTGAGCGTTGGTGACCTCGTGTTCATCCATCCAAAAACCATCAACGGTTACCTCATGAATCGGGCTTGCATCAGCAAAGCCCTCGGACCCCATTTGAAACGTACCACCCTTAATATAGACCATCTGTGCATCGTCCGCTCCAAGGAAGCTATGTGCAGCCTTTGACTCCGCTATCGTAGCCGCTCGCGAGGGAATGCCATGTGACACACAAAATGCCGCACTGTCGTTTTCCAATACGTCACTTCTTTGCTCATCTTTACCTGCTTGCGGATTACATGCCGACAACAGCGCCTGTGCCGACAACGCGAACAACATAATTCGTGTATTCATCCTAATCAAATTCACTTAATCACAAAGCTAACTTTATCCACCCCGGCATTACCTGTCTTCTCGTCAAAAGCATATACCAACAGTTCAAAACTGCCGGTTTCCGTCAAGGGTAATATCCCTTCGAAGACATTGTCCTCTTCTGTGATATCAAATGGAAATTCAGCCAGCACCTGTCCATCCCGTCGCAAGAGTCCCTTTACCTCAATGTCCTCCGCGTTCCATATTCCTCCTTTATTGATCACACATCCGCACATCATGACCAAATTCACCTTTGCTTTCAATTTTCCTTGCGTTAATGAGGTCATGGAAATGGCCTGGTGGGTCGACGGGTATTTGATATCCAATATATAGCCCGGAATTTCCAATATCACCCCGTCCCCAAGCACATGCTTGCCGGGAATCGCCCATAATTGGGTAGTGGCTTTGACCGACGCCGCCTTTCTATTAACAGGTGCAACGACTTCCACATCGATCAAGACGGGCTCCTGGATATCAAGCTTCGCTTCAAACTTAGCAGTATTATCATCGGTCAGCCGCATGCCTCTTGCTGCTGGGGTATTCATAATCAATTCCGTATCGCCGGATGCTCCGGTGGTATATCCCTGGTCCAAGATTTCGCCGGTCGTGTTTTTTCGGACGATGACGTAAGCGCCACCGATGCCCGTACCAATAAATTTGGCGTCCTTGGCCTTAGCCCGAATGACGATCTGGGTGGTCTGAGAAAAAGCAAGCTGTGCCCCTAGGTAGGCCGCTGCCAGTCCGATTGCCTTCTTTTTATTCATCTCTGCTCGTTGATACCGATGGTCATTTACAAATATAATGTTTTAAGCATGCAATCCTATCGTCGCTGCCATTCGATATCGCTTTCGGTCATAGCCGATCACAACAAACAAAAAAGGGATGCCCGGCAATCGGGCATCCCTATGGGGGGCTGCATGTAAACAAGAAAGCCCCGCTGCATCTGCAGCGGGGCCGCTGTGAAATCCGGCGCCGACCTACTCTCACGCCT
>NZ_JBLFFL010000004.1:265704-363602 GCF_051400755.1 Parapedobacter brassicae | reverse complement strand
AGCTACAATGTCGTATTCGCGTCCGGCAATGGCGGGCAATATATCATGGTGATTCCAGAACTGGATACGGTTGTGGTTTTCATGGGCAACACGTATAATTCAAGGGCGTCGAAGTTGCCTTTCCAGGTGTTGATGAAATATATCATACCGGCGTTGGATGCACGTGAGCATTAAGGGAACCTTAGCTGAAGCGCTGCTATATCTTGATTCGATAGTCCCTAAACGGACTGGAGACCTTTCCGCAGGACAGTCCGGATTTTGCTTGGAAGAGCTTCAACGGCGGCTGGAACGAAATCATCGGGAAAATGCTCCAGATTATTTGCAGCAGTGGGATGCCCGGATGATGACCAGTAGTTTCACCATGTTAGCTTTGCCGCAATCGCAATGGACGATGCCTTTAACGAAGAAAACAATTGATAACAAAGGTTAAAATGAAGTAACATGGAAAAACAGATCACCACATTCCTGACATTTCAGGAAAACAATGCCGAACAGGCAATGGACTTTTATGTCGGACTATTTGACAATTCCAAGATCATCGACATCCACCGCCACGGCAAAGGCGGGCCTGCCAAAGAAGGAACCATCATGATGGCCACGTTCGAACTGAACGGAAAGCAGTTTATTTGCAGCGATACCTACGTAAAACACGAATGGACTTTCACACCGGCGATTTCATTGTATGTCGAATGCAAAACAGACAGCGAACTTGAAAAGCTATTCTATAAGCTATCTGAGAACGGGAAAATATACATGCCGCTAGACAACTACGGTTTCAGCAAAAGATTCGGTTGGGTTGGCGATAAATTTGGTGTCACTTGGCAGTTGAACCTTTCGACAGATGAACTATCAACTATTTGAACCAAGCAAGGTCCTAAGTCCACTCGTGAAATGCTATTGGACGCTGGAAAGCCCGAAAGAAGAAAGTCCCCAACGGCAGACCATTGTCCCGGACGGCTGCATGGAAATGATTTTCCATTACGGAGATCTGTACAAACAATATATGGGAAATGGGCAAAGCGTGGTCCAGCCAAGGTCTTGCGTCTTCGGCCAATTGACCGAACCGCTCGAGATCGAACCAACCGGAGAAACCGGGATGTTCTCCGTCCGTTTCCATCCTGGTGGTTTTATTCCATTTGGCAACCTGCCCCTAAAAGAAATGGACAACAAGGCCGTCGCGTTGGAAAAACTATTCGGGAATGACGGAACCGCATTGGAATCGGCTGTCTTAAATGCGAAAACCACAGCGGAAAAAATAAGCGCTGTTGAATCCTTTTTATCGAGCCGGTTAACCCGTGAAACCATTGACCGGTTTGTACAATCAGCTGTTGAAACCATTCTGGGTGCCAACGGGCAACTTTCAGTCGATGAACTTTCCGGACAGATCAAAATCAACCGGCGGCAGTTGGAACGCAAGTTTTTATCCGCTGTCGGTTTAAGTCCCAAACAACTTTCTAAAACCATCAGGCTGCAAACCACCCTCAAATTATTGCTGACCAAGCAATATACCAGCCTTACGGCTTTAGCTTACGCGGGCGAATATTACGACCAGGCGCATTTCATCAGAGACTTCAAGGAGTTTACGGGACTACGGTACGGATTAGACTTGTCGCGTTTATACAATTTTACGTTTCGAATGAATTGTTAATTTACTGCCATATTGCAAAATGAGTCTAAGATCTAATCAAATGGTACAAGCTATGGGGACGAAAATAACGCTTGCGGTTGTCGGTTTAATTGTCTTTTGCAGCTGGGCAGCGAGGCAAATAGATGAAATCAAAAAGGCCGAATGGCTTATTGGCACCTGGGAAAACAAAACACCCAAAGGAAGCCTTTACGAAAGCTGGAGCCAATCAAATGACAGCGGGTTTATTGGAAAAAGTTATTTCCTGAATGATAAAGACACGGCCATGTTTGAAACCATACAATTGGTGGAAAAAGAGCAGAAACTATATTATATCGTGTCCGTTGCAAACCAAAACGATGGCTTGCCCGTTAGTTTTGCGTCTACAACCATTACGGACAATGTGTTGGTCTTTGAAAATCCGCAGCACGATTTCCCGCAGGTCATCACCTATACGAAAATCAATTCGGATTCATTGGTCGCCGAAATTTCGGGGATAAGAAACGGGCAGGAACGCAAACAAACATTCCCGATGAAACGGATCAGATAAAGTGCATTGGCTTTTTTGTAATTTAGCCAGGGGCGAAAAAAGCAATGAACTATCAAACATTTCAACCACATCCGGATCTGGCACCGCTTGTGAAATGCTATTGGACGCTGGAAGTTCCGGCCGATACAGATTCGCAAAGGCAGCGGATCATTCCCGATGGTTGCATCGAAATGGCTTTCACCCTTGGCGATGACATCAAGCGATGCACTTCCGAGAATGAATTTATCCTCCAACCCCGGGCCCTGGTGCTTGGCCAAACCATCGAACCTTTTTATATCGAACCTACGGGATATGTAGGTAGATGATCAGGTCAACTATTTGTTTTACATGACCTGGTTTAATGCCGGGCTTCGGGTATACGACGTGTCAGACCCGCATGTTATCCAAGCTGCCAGAAGTAAAGTAATTCGGACAATTCTTAACAAATGTGATTTTTCCCGCGTTTGATCCGGCCTACTTTTGAACCAACATTAAACAGGTCAGTATTATGAAAGCTACAAAAAACATCGTCTTTGTTTTCGCTGCGCTTATTTTCGTTCAGCAGGAATTATCAGCTCAGGAAAGCCCTTACCGGGAGTCCGGTATTGCAGTGGAGGCCAGAGTAACCACGTATTTGCAATCAGGATACGATTTAGCCCTTTACTACCACCCCCAAAAAACCAAATTCAGTTTTGGTCTGTTGGTTGCCAGCCATAATATCAATGGCAATACGAAGGAAATACTGTTCACGGGCGATAATTTCGATAATATGGATATTCACCTGGATTGGATCGCAAGCGCATTGACAAGATACCATTTTTCCAGACATGGTGAAGGATTCTTCGGCGAAATAGGCATCGGGGTGGAAGAGTTTACGGTTTCACAGAACGAGATATCTATTTCAAACACAAACGGCTTCGTTGCGCCTTCCATCGGCTATATATGGTATCCTTGGAATAGATCCGGTTTTTACGCGTTACCGAAAGCTACGGCGGCCCTTATCATTTCCAGGCCGGAAGAACAGCATTTCGCCAGTGGAGATAACTTCCGGATAAGACCTGCGTTCGTAACACCGAGCTTTGCCATCGGATGGAAATTTGATTTCAGGAAGAAATAATCCGCACCATGATAAAATACGTAGTGGTGTTAGTTGGCTTTTTCTATTCCACGGCACAGGGTCAAACAGGCAATATCAGGGGTAGAATCGTAGACAATGCATCAGACCTGCCGATAACGGGTGCGACCATTAAGGTCGTGGGCGACAGCACATTCAGCGCCCAGTCTGACAACCACGGGAGCTACCGACTGAACGGTGTACCGCTTGGTCGGCACGCACTCATCGTCGCGCATCTCGGCTATCTGTCTACCACCATATTCAATGTCGATGTGGTTGCGGGCAAGGAAGCTGTGGCTGACACAAAGCTCACAGAAAGCTACAATAGCCTGGATGAAGTCGTCATAACTATGGGGGCGGGCAAGGACAGGCCCTTGAACAAGATGGCAATTGTCTCGGCCAGACAGGTTGCGGTGGAAGAGATTACCCGGTATTCCGGAGGAAGAAGTGACGTAGCCCGGCTTGCCAGCAACTTTTCGGGGGTTTCCACGCCGGATGACAGCCGCAATGACATCGTGGTAAGAGGAAATTCGCCTTCGGCGTTGCTTTGGCGCATCGAGGGTATCCCGGTTCCCAGCCCAAACCATTTTTCCACCTTGGGTACGACCGGCAGCCCTGTCTCAGCCCTCAATGCCAACGTCATGGCCAATTCGGACTTTCTCACTTCTGCCTTTCCGGCCGAGTACGGCAATGCCTTGGGAGGGGTCTTTGACATTGGCTTCCGGAAAGGCAATACGGATGATTTCGAATATACAGTTTCACTGGGTGCATTGACAGGCATAGAGGCCATGGCCGAGGGACCTTTAGGCAAAAAAGGCGGTTCGTTTCTGGCTGCCGGAAGGTATGGCTTCGTTGGGCTGATCGGTGCGGGAGGAACGACAAACGCTACGCCTAATTACAGGGACATTGCGTTTAACCTTGACTTTGGCGGGACCGCATGGGGGAAGTTTTCGGTGTTCGGAATCGGAGGTACTTCGGATATTGATTTCCTTGGCAGTGAAATTGATGAAAGCGACCTCTTTGCTGCTCCGGATGAGAATACATTGGTCACATCGCGGTTCGGGGTGCTTGGAGTGAAAAATATCCTGGAAATCAACGGACACGCATCTGTCCGTACGATCTTAGCGGGCACCATTTCCGGAAATACGGTCCGCGGAGAAAGGATATTCCACTATGGCTCGCCAAACGATACAACCTTGGAATACGTATATGAAGACAACAGCGAGACTCGGTTCATATTTTCCTCCCTTTACAATTCCAAGATAAGCAGCCGTCTTTCGTACGCTGTCGGGGCTTTATACGAGCTTTATGGCCTTGATGCCAGCCATAGCACTCGTTTCAGGCAGGAAGACGCCGACAGCGACGGTTATCCGGACTTCGTACAGTTAAGAGATAGCGATGAGGGCTTTTCTGTTTTCCAACCCTACATTCAGGGACAGTATCGGTTGTCGGAAAAATTTACCTTGAATGCCGGGCTGCACGGACAGTATTTTTCGCTCAACAACGAACTGGTAGCCGAACCCAGAGCTTCACTGTCCTGGAACATTCGCAATGGGCAGTCCATCAACATAGGCTATGGCCTGCACCACCAAAACGTACCTCCGCCCATATTGTTGCTAAGTGAAGATATTAACGGCATACGCCTACAGACGAACAGGCAACTCGATTTGGTCCGGAGCAGGCACTATGTATTGGGCTATGACATCAGGTTGGGGCAGGACTGGCGGGTCAAATTGGAAACCTATTATCAGGACATAGACAGGGCGGCCGTGGAAGCTCGTCCCAGCAGTTATTCTACCCTTACGGAAGGTGCGGATTTTGGTTTCTCCATAGATAAAACAGGCTTGGTAAGCGTGGGAACCGGAAATAACAGCGGTATAGAATTTACCCTGGAAAAGTTCTTCAGTAAAGGGTATTACGGGCTGTTGACTGCTTCTGTCTTTGAAGCAAAATATATCGCAAGCGACGGCGTCGAACGCGATTCGCCTTTCAACAACGGATATGTGGTGAATGCACTTGGTGGCAGAGAATTCAGGTTGGGGAAGCAAGGAAGAAACTCGTTATTCTTTGACACCAGGTTGTCCACAGCAGGGGGCAGGCGGTATACTCCGGTAGATTTAGAAGCCTCTTCAGCTGCCGGATTCGAGGTGCTTAGGGACGATCTCGCATTTTCAGCGCAGTACTCACCCTACTTCAGAGTCGATTTCAAATTCGGCATAAACGTGAACAGCAAAAAAAGGAAGCTTTCCCATCGGTTTTACCTCGACCTGCAGAACATTACAAATAATAATAACGTGTTTGTAAACCGTTACAACCGGCTCTCCAATAATGTCGATCAAATAAACCAGATCGGTTTTTTCCCTGACTTTGGATACAGGATGCAGTTTTAGGCGGTGAAAAACAATCGTAATGGACAAAATCTTAATCAAGATATTTTTTATATTTGCTTTGGAAGATCGTCGCTTTATTAGGCATTGTTCTGGAATAAAAATATCTTGGCATGGAAAACCTAAAAAAAAAATTCTCAATGGCCGGATTTTCGGATAGCAGTGTATCGTCCCTATGTAATTATTTCAAAAAGAAAGTATACAAAAAAAACGAATACCTCCTTGCCCCCGGACGTATAGCAAAGCGTATCTATTTCATAGAAACAGGAAGTGTAATATTGGGACATATGACAGACAGAAAAGCGGTGACGCGGCATTTGGCGTTGTCCTCGGAGTTCATCACCTGTTTAGCCAGTTTTCAAAATCAAATCGCTACTGACGAATATCTGAAAGCTACGGAACGCACAGAGGCATATGAAATTTCGAAGGATGGTTTTAAGGAAGCCTCAAAGCAATTTCCCGCCGTACAGGACCTGTATCAAAAGCTGGTATTTGAACTGTTAGTTAAATGCCAGCAGCGGATTACGGATCTGATCAGCCAGGATGCACATTCGTACTATGAATATTTGAGTAATACCAATCCGGATATTGTCCAAAATATGCACCAATACGACCTCGCCTCTTATATGGGAATCGAGCCGCAAAGCCTAAGTCGCCTACGCGCCAAAAAGCCGAATAAATAAAGCTAAAGCAGATTTATAGAAACGGCTAAAACAGATTTTAAAATAATTGACGAGTATATTACACATTAAACCGGAAATGCATAACGTCGCCGTCTTGCACGATGTAGGTCTTGCCTTCCACGCCTAATTTGCCAGCTTCTTTTACCGCCGCTTCTGAGCCATATTTGACAAAATCCCCGTACTTGATGACCTCTGCACGGATGAAGCCTTTTTCAAAATCAGTATGGATGACGCCTGCGGCCTGCGGGGCTGTGAAACCGGTTTCGATGGTCCATGCCCGTACTTCCTGTACCCCGGCCGTAAAATATGTGGCCAGGTTTAACAGCCGATACGCGGCCAGGATCAGCTTGTTGACGCCCGATTCGGTGAGGCCGAGATCCTCCAGAAAGAGCTGCCGCTCTTCGTAGCTGTCCAATTGGGCGATTTCTGATTCGATCTGCGCAGAGATGACCAGCACTTCGGCATCTTCGTCTTTCACGGCCTCCCGCACGCGGTCGACATATGCATTGCCGGTGTTGACCGAAGCCTCGTCCACGTTGCAGACATACAGAATGGGTTTTACTGTCAGCAGGGCGAGGTCGCTGATAAACTCAAAGTCTTCCTTTTCAATCGGCGCGGTACGGGCAGACTTGCCCGATTCGAGGTGGTTTTTTACAACAGACAGGATTTCGTACGTCCGTTTCGCTTCTTTGTCGCCTCCGGTTTTGGCCTGCTTTTCAACCTTCTGGAGCCGTTTGATCACCGTGTCCAGGTCTTTCAGCTGCAATTCGGTGTCGATGATCTCCTTATCCCGCACGGGATCCACAGACCCGTCTACATGTATGACATTGCCGTCGTCGAAGCAGCGCAGTACGTGGATGATGGCATCGGTGTTACGGATATTGCCCAGGAACTGGTTGCCCAGGCCTTCGCCTTTACTGGCACCCTTTACCAAGCCAGCGATGTCCACGATTTCGATCGTATTGGGCACCACGCGTTGCGGTTTTACCAATTCTGCCAGCTTATTCAACCGTTCGTCCGGCACCGTGATGACACCCACATTGGGTTCAATGGTGCAAAAGGGGAAATTAGCCGCCTGCGCTTTGGCGTTGGAAAGGCAGTTGAATAAAGTGGATTTGCCTACATTCGGTAGGCCTACGATGCCGCATTGTAATGCCATGAAACTTTTTTTTAAAACGGTGCAAAGGTAAGTAAAATTATGACAAGTACTTGCTCAATGCTTGCCGTAGCGGACCGAGATAGGCGTTTCCAAATAGGTTGACATGTACCAGCAGGGGATAGAGGTTCCACAAGTCGACACGTGCCTCCCAATCCGGCTGCAACGGGTAAACCTCGTCGTAAGCGGCATAAAACCGATCGGAAAATCCACCGAATAGCTTGGTCATGGCAATGTCGACTTCCCGATGACCATAATAAACCGCGGGATCGATCAATAGGGGCTGGCCCGTGGCATCGATCAGGTAGTTGTCGCTCCGCAGGTCGCCATGCAGGAGCGCTGGTAGCTCTTGGGGATACAACTCGGCAACGCGAAGAAACAACCGGTCAAACTGCTTCCGCAAACCGGCATCAAGTTGCTCACCTGCCATATCCAGCTGTTTTTGCAGCCGCTGGCTGATAAAAAAGTCCGTCCAATCAGTTGAAGGAGTATTGTCCTGCGGCAAGCGGGCGATAAAATTGTCGTGGTCTAGTCCATAAGTAGTTCCGTGTCGCTGATGCAGGGTAGCCAGCAGCCTGCCCAGCGCCTCCTGTGCCGCTGGTTGCTGCTTGTCGCCTGCATCGACCCAAGCCATCAGCAGAAACGCCTCACCGTCAGCATGGCCTACCGTTAGCGGTTGGGGCACATGTATGGCTGCTGTAGCTTCCCGCAGCAATGTCAGTCCCTTGGATTCGGTGAGGAACATGTACATGGCTTGGGGATCGCCGTTCGTCTTGACCAGGTATCGGCCCTGCCGGTTACTAAGCTGAAAAGCCCGGTTGACGTTGCCGCCACTGATGGGTGCGAAGGACTGAACCCGGTAGTCACGCGGTGCCACGTCCTTCAGCGCGATCTCCAGCGCCTGCATAAGTGATTGGGACAAGATCATGCTGCAAAATAAGGATATCACCGAAATCATCCAGAGTTCCATGCAATTTTTTAGTTTTGTGAGAAAGTGACTGATTGATGTCCACACACCGCATTGCAAAATATCGAACGGCATTGATTTATGGAATATCAATGGCGATACTGCTGTTTCTCCTGCAATGGCTGAAGCTGCGTTTCATTGTGATCAATCATTATTTTGAGATTTATGTGGGCTTCATCGCGCTCATCTTTACCGGCTTGGGTATCTGGCTGGCACTGAAATTGGCCAGGCCCAACGTAAGGACAGTCGTGGTAGAGAGAGCGGTGACGGCTAACCATGATTTTGTGTTGAATGAAGAAGCGATTGCACGCCTTGGGCTGAGCAACCGCGAAATGGACGTCCTGCAGCTGATGGCTGAGGGCTTGAGTAACCAGGAGATTGCTGCACGCTTGTTCGTCTCCTTGAATACGGTCAAAACCCACACCTCCCGGGTCTTTGAAAAAATGGAAGTAAAACGGCGCACGCAAGCGGTGGATAAGGCCAAGAAGATGGGCATCCTGCCTCGCTGATGGGTCATCCTTAAGGATGAGAACAGCTGTTTTTATGAAAATCACCTAAAAGTATGAGGCAGAAGTCGACGGAAGCATCCACCTTTGTACAACAACAATAACAAGTTATGAACAGAACGGCAATTGTATTCGGACTGATTTCGGGCGCGATCATCACCACGATGATGGTGTGGAGTGTCCAGATGTGCTACAATAGCGAAGATTTCAAGGGCAATGCCATCATGGGCTATACCGCCATGGTGGTCGCATTTTCGTTTATTTTCATTGGGGTGAGGAATTACCGCAACAAATACCTTGGTGGCTTCATCACGTTTGGCAAGGCGTTCAAAGCCGGATTGTGGATCGCCTTCGTGGCATCCACGATTTACGTGCTGGTGTGGTTGGTATATTACTACAGCTTTGTTCCCGATTTCATGGACGTGTATACCGATTATGTGTTGCGGACGGCTAAATCGGATGGTGCTACCGCTGCGGAATTAGCTAAGAAGACTGCGGAAATGGCAGACTTTAAGGAGCTGTACAAAAACCCGCTGATGGTGGTACTGATCACCTATGCTGAAGTCTTCCCCATTGGCTTGGTCATCGCACTGATCAGCGCGCTGCTGTTGAAGCGCAACCCCGGTCTCCAGACGGCGCAATAGTTTTAAGCCGATGGCTTGCGTCCGCGTTTGTAAATGATCAATCCGTTCAAAAAGTTGCGGAGCAGCTGATCGCCGCAGGGTTTAAAGTTGGGGTGGTCTTCTTTGCGGAATATCGCGCTGAGTTCGGTCTTGGTCACCCTGAAATCCACCAATGCCAATACGGCGACAATGTCATCATCGGTCATTTTCAACGCCACCCGGAGTTTTTTCATGATATCATTATTGCTCATGGTATGAATGCAATTACCTTGAAATTTCTATTTTAACTTTTTTGCCTTTAATCTTTTCGTTTTTGACCAGCTGTACAACCCGCTCAATCTCGTCGCGTTTCACGGCGGCATAGGCCGAGTGGTCCAATACCTCGATTAACCCAAGGTCGTCTTTAGCGAGCGCGCCTTTTTGCAGTAATAACCCGACGATATCCACCTTGTTTACTTTTTCTTTTTTACCGGCAGCAATATAAAGCGTAATCCAGTCAGCCGGTTGGGGGATGCTGGGGTTTTCCGGTAAATCTTCTTTTTCCGGCAATTCCTTTAGATAAGCTGGCTTTTCACCCGGCGTCAAAAACAGGTAGGATGTGCCGGTAGCATGCATTCTTGCCGTACGTCCGTTACGGTGCAAAAATGCCTCTTCATTATGCGGCAGCTGATAGTGTACCACATGCTCGATTTCAGGGATGTCCAGGCCGCGCGAGGCCAGGTCGGTCGTGATCAATATGCGATGGCTGCCATTCCTGAATTTGAGCAATGCCCGCTCGCGGTCGTCCTGTTCCATGCCCCCGTGGAAGATGTCGTGCGGCAGATCCCGGTCCCATAGCAGGTCGCTGATGCGTTCCACCGCTTCGCGGTGATTGCAAAAAACCAGTGTGGGCTTGTCGCTTATTTTACAGATCAGTGCAAACAAGGCATCCAGTTTATCGGCAGCTTCGGCAATCACTGCCTTTTGCGTCAGGTTAGGAGCGGATGCCACGTGCGATAGGTAATTGAGTGTCTTCGGATCGCTAATGCCGGTAAACGCCGGAATATCGTCCATCTGCGTGGCGGAGGTGAGCATGCGTTTGTTGATCGCCGGCAATTGCTTGATGATGTAGGCCATGTCTTCCTGAAAGCCAAATTCCAGTGCCTTGTCAAATTCATCCAGAATCAAGGTGCTCACCGTACCCGTGTCGAACGTTTTGCGGCGCAGGTGATGCGCAAGACGGCCGGGCGTACCGATGAGCACGGCCGGTGGTTGCGACAGGTTGTTGATTTCGATATTGACCGGATGTCCGCCGTAGCAGCAGTTCACTTTGAAACCAGTGCCCATGGCTTTGAAAACCTGTTCGATTTGCAATGCAAGTTCACGCGAAGGCACGACGATCAGCGCCTGAACAGTGGGGATATGGGCATCCAGTAACTGGAGCAGCGGCAATAAAAAGCCCAGCGTCTTCCCGGAACCCGTGGGCGAAAGCAGTACGACATCACGCGCTTCAGCTGCTTGGATAGCGGCCTGCTGCATTTCGTTGAGGGCATTAATTTTTAGATTATGGAGTGCTTGTTTTAACATGTGCATGGGCGAATTCGCATCAAAGGTACGGCAAAAGCGGCGGAATAGGTCAGAGAAATTTTTGTACACTTATTTTGTTTAGAATGGTTTTAAATAGTAGTTTCGCCAACAAATTGAAAATCATGAAAGGAAAAATAAGCTATAGCGCCATTTTATTACTATTAGCCATCAACCTGTCATTCGCTCAAACCGGGAAGATCAACGGCTGGGTGAACACGGCCGATCGGGATCCCGCCGCGTCGGTAAGCGTTACGATCGATGGAATGCGCAAAGGTGCATCCACGGATAAGAACGGATATTTCGAAATCAATGATCTACAGCCCGGCTCGTACACGTTGCGGGCTTCGCTCATCGGACTGGAAAGCCAGGAACAGGCCGTTGAGGTCAAGTCGGGACAAACCGCCGAAGTCCGTTTCGTCTTAAAAGAGACCGCTGAACAGCTGCGGGAGGTCATGGTATCTGCCAGGAACCCGAACAGAGAGAACCGGATTATTGCTAAAATGCCCCTGAAGAATTTGGAAAACCCGCAGGTGTATAACACGGTCTCCGCCGAGCTGCTCAAGCAGCAGGGCATAACGAACTATGACGATGCGATGCGCAATGTGCCGGGCATCACGCGTACGTGGGAATCCACAGGCAGGGCAGGCGATGGGGCGGCGTATTTTGCGCTGCGGGGCTTCGATGCACAGCCCGTGTTATACAACGGCCTGCCCGGTCTCACCAGCGGCAACCTTGACCCTGCCAATGTAGAACAGATCGAAGTGATCAAAGGTCCATCGGGCACCTTATTCGGCGGTAGCTTTTATAGCTATGGGGGGCTGATCAATACTGTCACCAAGAAACCGTATTTTAATTTTGGGGGCGAAGTGTCTTACCACTTCGGCAGCTTTGGACTGAACCGCATGACCGCCGATGTCAATACGCCGCTCAGTAAAACAGAGAAAATCGCAGTGCGTATCAATACGGCTTATCATTCGGAAAACAGTTTCCAGGATGCCGGATTCAAAAAATCCTTTTTCATTGCACCATCCCTTGTTTATGAGGTGAATGACCGGCTTTCCTTCCACTTCACTGCCGAGATACTTGAAGAGAAACGGGCGGCGGCTCCGGTGTTCTTCCATTCCGATAGGCTGAGTCCGCTCGACTTTACCACCATAGCGGAGTTGAATCTCAACAACGATCTGTCGTTTACCAGTAATGATATCACCATAAAGAACCCGCGGTATACGCTGCAGGGACAGATGGTGTATAAGTTATCCGATCAGTGGACATCGCAAACCGCCTTTTCACGCGGCACGGTGAAATCCGATGGGTATTATACGTATATATGGGATGATGTTGCAGGCGACAACTATTTTAGCCAATATTTCCATAAGGAATTGCAAACCACCAGTACCACGGATATTCAACAGAATTTCAACGGTGATTTCAAATTGGGCAATCTCCGAAACCGGTTGCTTATCGGGTTGGACTTTTATCACATGAACATGATCGACAATGGTTCGGGCTGGGCGTTTGCCCGCAACGTAACACCGCAGGGCGATGTCACCTACACGGATCCGTTCACCGGCGCGGGGCTTCCGCCGGTATACCTCACGCAGGCGTCCATTGAAAATCTGCTGGGTACCATGGAGGGAACCAATAGCAACATCAGCCGTAGTTCATACAGTGCCTATGTCTCCGACGTGCTCAACCTCACGCCGGGCCTGATGGCCATGGCCAGTTTGCGCCTCGATTATTTTGACGCCAAAGGAGAGCGTGACACGGATGAAGACGACTTTGACCAGGTCGCCCTGTCGCCTAAATTTGGACTGGTGTATCAGCCGATATTGGATAAAGTATCGCTTTTTGCCAATTATATGAATGCGTTTATCAACGTCGCTCCCCAGCAGGTGTCCGACGCCGATGGCGGCAATACCCGTATTAAATCATTCCGGCCGGAACAGGCCAACCAGACGGAGGTCGGCGTCAAGGCCAACCTCTTGAACAATACCTTATTTGCCACTGTTTCCGCCTATGATATCAAGGTGAGCAACAGGGTGATGCCCGACCCGGCTAATCCGCTCAACGCCATCCAAGGAGGCAAGGTAGGCAGCAGGGGGATTGAAGCGGATGTCAATTACAGCCCGGTACCCGAGTTTAACCTGATTGCCGGATACAGCTATAACGAAACCAAAGTTATCGAAGGCGACGCAGATGATTTTTACTCCGAACCGGGGAGGGCTCCGGGCGGACAGGGACCGCAACACCTGGCCAATCTCTGGGCGACTTATACGCTTACCAACGGAAAGCTGAAAAATTTCGGGTTAGGCCTCGGCGGAAATTACGCTGGTCGATATAAAGTGATTGACAACAGCGTGACCGGTATTTTTTACCTGCCCAGCTACACGCTGTTGAATACCAGCCTGTTCTACAATGCGGCGCATTACCGACTGACATTCAATTTGAATAACGTGACCAATGAGGAATACTACATCGGATACTGGTCGGTCAATCCCCAGCGTCCGCGCAATTTCGCGGTGAGCTTTGCTTATAAATTTTAAGGGGGCGCTAATTGTATAATAAAAAGCCGGATTGATGCTGAATGGAGAGTATTAATCCGGCTTTGTACCCCAAGTTGGGTTGTTATCGAATTCCATCATAGCGATATGCCCCATCTCCTGTGCCAAACCAAATACTCCCATCATTAGCTTCCAAAATCCCAAAAATCATTCCTTCTCCTGACTTTATTTTGGTTACAGTAGGCTTATTATCAGACAATGTTTTTACATCATAACGGGAAAGTGCCCAACTACCCCTCGGGCTTTCTTCTGAACTGGTCCAAATATTGCCCTTTTTGTCTTCGTAGACATAACCAACAAACTGCTGGGTAAAATTGGTAAATGTACTGCCGTCATAGCGCCAAAGGCCATCGTTGCCACCGAGCCAAATATTGCCTTTTTTGTCTTTGATTATCGAACGAACATTCGCGAAAGCCTTGCCGTCTTTATTGGTTATGGTGGTAAATGTCTTTCCATCATAAACGCTGGCATAGCCTCTTGTACCCAACCAAAGTTTTCCTGTTTTGTCTTCAATGATAGCATTGACATCATTATGCATCCAATGACCTTCCAGAAGCGGACGTTGGTAAACTGATACGTGGACAGAATCAACCTCAGTAACGGGAGGGGCCGCGTTCATTTTAAAATTTTGAAAGGATTTCCCATCGTAACGGCTTGCTCCGACTTCAGTGCCGAACCAAATATTACCGGTTTTATCTTCATAAATATTAGTAACCCGATCATTAGCAAGCCCATCCCTAGTTGTAAAATTTCGAAACGATTTCCCATTGTAGTAATAAACCCCGGAGCCAATGGAAGCGAACCAAAAATTCCCTTTTCTATCTTCTAAAACAGAAAAGAAGCGGGCCGAACTCACTTTACTGGTGATATTAGTAAACGATTTTCCATCGTATCGAAAAACACCTTCCCATGAGGCAATCCAAATGTTGCCCTTTCTATCTTGCTTGATTGTACGAACGATGCCGTTAGGCCCGTTGGAAGTGGTTATGTCTTTGGTTTCAGACTTGATATTTTCTTTTGGGAGGTCTGTTTTGTTTTGTCCTTTACAGGAAGTGTTAAAAACAAACATCAAGAACAAAGCATATACATGTACGTATTTCATCATTTTTTCTTTTTATTACCTTAAAATCATTTCTTAGTAAACACCAGTTCCAGACTCACCGGGATCTCTTCGTCAACAAGATCGTCTTTCAGTCGGTCAAAGATGTTCCAGGATGTGGGCTTCGGTTGATGATTGATATTCCAGTTTGCGCGGGCAATGTTCAAGTTTGCCGTTGCGGTAATCGTACTGTCGTTCTGCTTCATAATAGTGGTAAATTCAATGGGTTTAGTCACACCCTTGATGGTCAACTCACCCGAAACCCTATAGGTAGCAGGGTTCCGTTCTGGACGTATCTGTTGGACAAGCATGGTGGCAGTAGGATATCTTGAAACAGCAAAGAAATTCTCGCTTCTCAGCTCATCATCAACCTTTTTTCTTCCGGCAGCTGAGGCTTCGTCAGTACTCCTCATACTGTTCATATTCATACTGAAGATGCCCCGGGTTGGTCGGCCGTTAGTAAAATTGCTAAGGGTGCCCGAATTAAATAATATAAAACCATTATGCCGGTTTTGGGGAGCCTTCCAAAACAATTTACTTTTTTTAACATCGAGCTGGTAAATGACAGGCTTGGCGCCATTTTTTTGCTGACCTTGTGCAGGAAAATAAATTACTCCTGCTAGCATGATAAGCAGGCTGTAAAAAACGTTTCTTTTATTCTTCATATCCTATCAAAGTTGATTCAGCGAAATTACGTTGATATCTTTCCATCCGAGGAAGCAGGATTGTAAATAAAAATGTAAACTTTGTAAATAAAAACTTGACATTATGCATGTTAGTCAAAATCTCCCCGCCGGAAAACGCAAATACCTGTTCGGATTGATACTACTCCTGTTTATCTCTGTAATCTCCGTGGCTTTCAGTATGGATGGAAGTGAAGACGACTTTGAGATCGCCAGGAGGGAAGTTTTGCTTCGCAGGATCGGACATGAACTACTCTTGCAGTCGGGCGATAGTACATCAAGGGTACTCCCGGTAGAAAAGATCGCAAAAAATGAATACCAAATCAGGTTTGAGAATGATCTTACTTTTCAACCGGACTCCCTGGTGAATACTACCCGGCGTTTGTTGGCCAAAGACCCGCTCGCACGTGATTATGTTGTTAACGTGCTGAATTGTGGCAACTCCAGTGTAGCCTACGGATACGCGATATCCAAAAATAAAAAAGATGATATTGTAGCATGCATAGGAAGAGAGCAACCCATGGCATGTTACATGATCAACATCAAATTCGAACCGACAAGAATAAATGCAGCGAAGAATGGATATCTGCTGGGCAGCCTGCCCTTTTTAGCATTTGTTGGTTTTCTTTTTTTGAGATCCGTTAAGCCGCGGAGAGATGTACCTGACGGTCAGCATACCAGTTTGTTCACGTTAGGTACAGTATTGTTCGACGCGAAGACTCGTAAGCTCATCATAAATGGAAAGACGATAGACTTAACCGGTACTGAAACGCGTATACTGCTCATTTTTGCGTTGTCTCCCAACGAGACGATTGAGAGAAGTAGGCTTCAAAAAGAGATATGGGAAGACGAAGGTGTTGTTGTAGGCCGTAGCCTGGATATGTTCATATCAAAACTTAGAAAAAAACTGGAAGTTGATCCCAATATCAACATCGTTGTTATACGCGGCAAAGGATATAAGCTAGAAATTAGCTCTTAAGCAGCATCTCCAGGCGCTTGCAACTTGTCGGCCTATATTGTAACTTACGCCTCTCATGTTGAATCTTTAAGTCATAACAGACTGCAAGGGGGGGCGGGAAAGACCACCGCCAGTTATACTATATTAACATTGCAGCTGGCTACATTTACAATTTTAAACCACTCACTTAAAGTCTGGGTTATGCAACTCGAAATCACCAAGACAACACAAGCTGAAATTGAGGAGTTGCGGAAGCTATTGCTTGCGGAAATACCTTTCCAGTTTGTATATGATAAATGCCACGGCGCTGGTTGGGCCGATGCTTATCTTTTTACTGTGGCGGGATCGCCCGTTGGTCATGGGGCCTTATGGGGAAAAGACGATCGGGAAAACAGAGATACGGTTTTTGAATTTTACCTGTTAAAACCGTTCCGGCATTTGGCCGACAAGATATTTCCCGAGTTTTTAAAGGAATCGGATGCCCTGTTTTTCAATTGTCAAAGCAACGACACGTTTTTGGTTAACCTGCTGTTTGATTATGCTAAAGACATCAATGCAGAGGCAATTTTATTTGAAGATTGCTTTCAGACAGAATTTAAGGTTGATGGTGCGATCTTTCGGAAAAGTGAAACCCAAGACAATACCGATTCGGAGTATGTATTAGAGCAACACGGTGAGGTGGTGGCCAGTGGTGGTTATGTGCGGAGCTATAACTATCCTTATATCGATATCTACTACGAAGTGAAGGCAGGGCACCGGCGAAAGGGATTGGGCAGTTTTATCACACAGGAACTGAAAAAGGAAGCGTATCGCTTGAACAGGATTCCTTCGGCACGCTGTAATATAAGTAATAAGGCTTCAAAAGCGACATTGCTAAAAGCCGGTATGCGTGTTTGCGGCCACATGCTGTTTGGTAGGCTCTAATCATAGGCAAGTTGTACTAAATGCTGCGGGTTGGTAAGACGAAAGGCTTTATAGGGATATATATATTTTGAGGAGTATCAAAGCAGGAGATCGAATCAAAAAAAACAACGTTTCCGATCAATAAAGCACATTAAATAATCTTCCGCATCTGAAAGGGTACAGCTTGCAATGCGCCTTATCGATACGCATCTCATCTTCGATATGTACATCACGGATGGTTTTCTCACCCTTTTTTACAGGAAGAAATATTTTTCGATGATACCGGGACGGTTGTAGGTTCCGGCCATTTCGTCATCGGTCAGCCTGCGAAGCGTGATAAAACTACTGTCTTTCAGGATGCGCTCAAAGGCCATGCTCGCCGTATTTGCCGCTGAGGCGGAATACGGCAAAGAACAGCTCTGTACCCAAGCCGAATATGACCGGCAGGATAATGAGCTGGCTTAAGTCGCAGATGTACAAGGCCGCAAAGCTGATGAGCAGCAATACCCGTTGACTGAAAATGATGGTTTTGGTCTTTCGACTTTATCGAGGCATTGCAGCTTTCCGACCTATATTGTAACTTACAGCCCTCATGCCGAATCTTTACATCATAGCGGGCTGCAATGGGGCAGGGAAGACTACCGCCAGTTATACCATATTGCCGGAAATATTGGATTGCAAAGAGTTTGTGAACGCAGACAACATTGCGGCAGGCCTTTCTCCTTTCAATCCCGAAAGCGTGGCGCTGGAAGCGGGCCGGATTATGCTTGGACGTATTCACGAATTGTTGGAAGAAGGAGTAGACTTTGCCTTTGAAACCACCTTAGCCACGCGAAGCTATGTGTCGTTGATTAGAGGGGCTAAGGAAAAAGGATACAGTGTTATCCTTGTGTTTTTTTGGCTGGATTCACCGGTTCAGGCCATAAAACGGGTGGCCATGCGGGTATCAGGGGGAGGCCACCACATCCCTGATGATGTGGTGACGAGGCGGTACTTCCGGGGGCTTTACAATTTGGTGCACTTGTATATTCCGCATTGCGATAAATGGATGATCGTGGATAATATGGATTTGGTTCCGGAAATCATCGCTCAAAATGACGGATTTGGAAAAGTAATCTTTAATGACGAAATTTGGGGTGTTATACAACGACTGCGCAATGGCACTTGACAATAGCAATACATCCGCATTTCCACCTCATGCTTCCTTTTCGGATCGGGTGCTTTACGGCGTGCAGAAGGCATTGCGTAAACTTGCCGAGGAAACCGCTATGAAAGGTGGTAGCCTCGTAGTGAAAATTGATGGTGAAGTCAAAGAAGTTTCTGCTAAGGAACTGTTGAAAACCTTACCCGAGCAAGACGTTACTGAATAAGTAGGTATCCTGCGGCATCAAAGAGCTATTTTTTATTCTGTGAAATCCATGGTGTGGGTACGCTGCCTTTCTAAAGAATAATATTCCTAAAATTGATTCTTTGTTTTTGTATGTAGGCATTTTGGGTCGCTAACATAGCGTGAATTTTGACGGGTTTTATGACAGATTGTATATTATCGTCATATTATAGATGTAATCATGGAAAAAACTACGTTCACTAGGCAGGGACTTTATGATTTGGTTTGGTCAGTTCCTTTACTACAACTTTCCAAGCAATACAATATTTCGGACGTCGGTTTGCGAAAAATTTGCTTAAGGATGGAGATCCCATTACCTAAATCCGGTCATTGGAGTAAGCTAAAACACGGAAAGGAAATAAAGAGATTTCCCCTCACGACTGAATATGAAGGAGAAAAAGAATAACACTTTCTTTACGTGTAGATGGGGATGAAAGAAACGAAACGGGAATTTCGCGTCAGAAAATATTGCAAAGGACCATTGAATACGAGCATAAGCAGGATTTAATAATTCCTAAACAATTGATCAATCCAAGCCCATTGATTGCAAAAGCACAAAAATCCTTGATGTCCAAGCTGAAAAAACACCACGACAATGGCTTGTTGTATTCAGGCGGTGATTGCTTGGATATAAATGTTTCTCCCGAACAAGTAGATAGAACATTGATTTTGATGGACACGTTTATCAAAACCATGAACAAGCGAGGGCATAGGTTTTTGGTTGAAAATTGGAAAAGCTATGTTGTCATTTCGGGTGAGAAATTGGAGATGAAATTAAAGGAATCAACAAAGCGGAGTGAAGAGATGAATTCGTTGGGTATGTATGATTTTCTCCGACCGGAAGTTTAAGTTTCCGATTCAAGGATATATGGAGAACGATAAATTGCAATGATGGAAAACTGAAAATTGAGGAACAATTCCCTCTTTGATTGCAAGGTTGGAAATATTGGGAAAGCAATTGGAAGAAGAACGCATTCATCGAGAGAATGACAAAATTAAAAGGGAAGAAAAGGAACGGTTAGAGCGTGAACAAGAAAAAAGACGATCGATTGAGCTTAAAGCATTTCGTGGACTTATGCTTGAATCACAAAGGTGGAACGAAGCTAAATTAATCAGGCAGTATATTGCGGAGGTTGAATCGAAAGCGACGGAAAAAGATAAAGCCAATCCTGAATTTCAGGGTTGGCTAGAATGGGCGAAAAAGAAAGCGGACTGGTTTGACCCGTTTACTGAAATCCAAGATGATTGTCTTCGTAAAAGTGATAGGGATAGCATCATGAATCCTGCTTCTCGGGATACGAGTGCTTATCTGTCAACTCATTCCACACACGAATCGTTTCCAAATAGGCATCATTGGCCGTTCGCACCATGGTACATTAGGATAACTTGATATAAGCTATTGAGAGAGGTATCAAAACCGGAGAGCGAACCGAAAAAGTGCCTTCATAAGCAATAATGCCATATTGCAATAGCCAAAAAAACAGAAAACCCTCTTTACAGCCTGTAAAGAGGGTTTCGTACCCAGGGCCGGGATCGAACCGGCACGGTTTCCCACTAGTGTTTGAGACTAGCGCGTCTACCAATTCCGCCACCTGGGCATGATTGCAATGAACGTTTCCCCGTTCGGGGATGCAAATGTATCCATTAATCCGTATTCCGCAAAATGTTTTTCAAAATTCCTATTGTTGACTAACCGGCAGGTAGCATCACTCACTGGAGTTATCAGGCTGGGGCAAATTGTCACATTCGCCCCTCCAACATGGCGCATTTGCCACCACGGACTGTTGTTGGATACACTACCTTTGTAAGGAAACTTCACGCAAAAACAATAAACATCATGAAACTCAATCCTTATTTGAATTTTGACGGCAACGCCGAGGAAGCGTTCCGCTTTTACCATGGGATTTTTGGCGGCGAATTTTTCATCCAACGGATGGGCGAAACGCCGGGTTCAGAAAACCTGCCGGACGACGAGAAGGGCCGCGCTATGCACGTGTCCGTTTCAATCGGCGATGGACAGCACCTGATGGCGTCGGATTGCTTGCCCTCGGCGGGGCATGTGCTGCATGTGGGCAATAACAACTACATCTCGATCACGCCGGACAGTAGGGAAGAGGCCGATCGGCTGTTCAATGAGTTGTCTGCAGGCGGCAACATCGAAATGCCCATGGAAGACATGTTCTGGGGCGATTACTTCGGTTCGTTCGTCGACAAGTTCGGTGTGTGTTGGATGATCAATTTCCCCAGCAAGGCGCAGTAACGGGAGTCGGCCCTAACCGGTGGTCTCCAAAGGCACGGCAGGGCCGTTTTTCCGTTGGCTCAGGCGCTGAACGGCAAATACGGCAGTGAAACACAGACCCGTCACCACGGCCATGCACCCCGCGATGGAGGCATTCAGCCAGTAAGCTGCCCAATAACCCGCGAAGGAGATGAACACGCCCAGCAGCACGGTGATAGCCAGCATGCGCTTTAGGTCTTGGGTAAGGAGATAGGCGGTGGCTGGCGGACCGATCAGGAATGCAATGACCAGTATGGCACCTACGGATTCAAACGAACTCACGGTTGCGAGTGACACGGCGGCCATCAGCAGGTAATGCCACAGGGCGGTGGAAATGCCGAGGGCTGAGGCAAAAGCAGGATCGAAGGAGGTTAGCTTCAATTCTTTGTAGGCGAGCTTGATGAACAGCGCCACGATGAACAGCACCGCCGTTAGGATGTAAACCGGTCTTGGTCCCATGACGGTCCCATCGCCCATCACCCACAGATCGATCGGCACATACGCGATTTCGCCATACAGCACGCAGTCCTGGTCGAGGTCTACCTTGCCTGCGAAGGCGCTGATGAGGATAATACCCACTGCAAAGAGAAAGGTGAACGTGACACCGATGGCGGCATCGGTCTGCAGGTTGGCGCGTCGATGAAAATACTCAATCAGGAAGGTGGCCAGCATACCCGTAGCGCCTGCGCCTAGCAGCATGGGGAGTGTATCGCGACTGCCGCTGAGCAGAAAGGCAATGACGATACCCGGCAGCACCGCATGGCTGATCGCATCGCCCACCATGCTCATTTTGCGGAGAATCAAAAAACAACCTAGCAGTCCACAGGTAACTGCAACCAACGTGCCGGTCAGGATAATCCAAAAAGCAATCATATCTTCGGTATTTCGGTGTTATGCGGGTCCTTATCCGGATACCCCAATTGGTGTTCAAGCTCGCGCTCCAATTCAGGCGTGAGAATGTGTTCGATTGTCTCGGCGTCGTCGTGTACGTGATCTTTGGCAATATCCATATACCGGGTCAGGTACAATTCCCATAAGCGATGCAAGCGTACCACCCGCGCGGCTTTTCGGTACCCTGCGTCCGTGAGTTTCCACTGCTGGTGGCGATTCTCCAGCAAGGTTTTCGCCACCAATCGTTGCAATGCCGTTTTTAGCAGTGTTTTGTCCACTTCGCGGGTGCGCGTCAGTTCACTCAAATCCCGCAGCCCGTCAAAGTGGCTGTCCTGCTCGCCAAGGTGATAAAACATTTTCAACGTATTCTCTTCCGCGATCACCCGTTGGTTTTGGTATTGGGTGTACATCTTGGGCACGATTCCTTTCCGGGGCGCAAAGAAAAAGGAGAAAAACGCAATGACGGAGGAGACCACCACCATCCACGGGCCGGTGGGCATGGAGGGGGCGGTGTAGGAAATATAAGCACCAGCCAAACCGGCGAATATGCCGAAAGCCACGGCGATTCCCACCATACGCCTAATACTGTCGGTCCAATACCGCGCTGCGGCAGCTGGCGTGATGAGCATAGCCGCCATCAGCACCACGCCTACCGCGGTGATGCCCGTGACGACCGCCAGCACCGTGAGGCTGGTCAACAGCAAGTCAAGTCTGTGCACGGGATAGCCCAATGCCTGTGCGTAGGACCTGTCAAAAGCAATCAACGCAAATGCCTTGAAAAACAGTCCTACGACAAGGAGCAGCACGGCGGCGAGGATACTGAAAATCCATAAATCCGCCCCTACAAGCGCGGCGGCGTTGCCGAAGATAAAATGGTCCAGTCCGCTTTGGGCGGCATTACCCGATTGTTGGATGTAGGTCATCATCACCATACCGGCACCGAAGAAAACCGATAGCACCAAGCCAATGGCGGCATCTTTCTTGATCTTGGATCTTGCCGTGATGTAATCGATGGCGATCAACGCGAGCCAACCGGTGATAAATGCGCCAGCAAGCATGAGTGCCGTGTTCTTGCTGCCGGAAAACAGAAATGCGGCACAAATACCGGGCAAGACAGCATGCGATACCGCATCGCCCACCAATGCTTTTTTCTGGAGCAAGATAAAAGCGCCTACCATCGCCGCACTGGCGGACAGCAACACGTTGCCCAATACCACATACCGCACATTGGGGTCCGAAAACGAAAGGAAGTCGATTAAGCTCTGCATGTTGTCCTCCTGCCTTAGCTTTCCCGGCTGGGGAAGGCGCGTTTTTCCAAGACATCGCCTACCTGAGACAATAGGCTGAGCCTGCCACCGTAAGCTTGCTGTATCAGTTCCTCGGTAAACACCTGGTCTGTTGGTCCCGAAGCCACGAGGTGCATATTCAGCAGAATCATCCAATCGAAGTACGTACGTGCCGACTGGAGGTCGTGGTGCACGACGACGATGGTTTTCTTGGTCGAAGCCATCTCCCGTAGCAGCTTGATGATGGCCTGCTCCGTAGCGGCATCCACACCGGCAAAGGGCTCGTCCATGAAATAGATATCGGCCTCCTGTGCCAATGCCCTGGCCAGGAAAACCCGTTGCTGTTGCCCGCCGGACAATTGGGAGATCTGTCTTTTGGCAAACGCGGACATCCCCACCTTATCCAGGCTATCAAGCGCTACCGCCCGGTCATGGGCACCGGTGTTGCGCAGCAGTCCCACTTTGCCGTAGCGTCCCATCAATACCACATCCAATACCGAAACCGGAAAATCCCAGTCGACAGATTCGCGTTGCGGCACGTAACTCACCCGGTGCCGTACTTCCTCCAAGGGCCGGTCGAAAAGCTTGGCATAACCACTCGACGGAGGGATCAACCCCATGATGCTTTTGAGTAGCGTAGACTTACCGGCACCGTTCGGTCCTACGATCCCCGCGATGCAGCCCGAGGGCAGCGTGAAGTCTACGTCCCAAAGCACCGGTTTGCGCGAATAGCTAACCGTCAGGTCGTGTACTTCCAATATGGGTTCTTGTGTATGTATAATCATCACGTTAATTCTTACTGATCACCAGCCACCGGTCACCGATCACCTTCCATTCAATGCCTTTACTATCGTATTTACATTATATTTCACCATGCCGATATAATTCCCTTCAGGGGTGCCTGGGGCTCCCATGGCATCCGAAAAAAGGTTTCCCCCGATCTGTACCGTACCCCCGCGCTGGTGTACGCCTGCCAACACCGCCTTTAAGGAACGGTCAGATACCGAATGTTCGACGAATACCGCCGGAATTTGACGCGTGATGATGTAATCGACCAATGCGGATACATCTTGCAAACCGAATTCCGACAGCGTGGAAATGCCCTGCAGCCCCTTTACCTCGATACCGTATGCCCGGCCGAAATAGCTGAAGGCGTCGTGGGCGGTGATCAGCACACGTTTGTTTGGGGGGATGGTGCCGATCTGCGTGCGTATCCACGCATCCAGCGAATCCAATTGCAGCATGTATGCATCGGCGTTCGCCCGGTAGTAAGCGGCATTGCCGCTGTCAAGCTGTGCCAATTGGTTGACAGCATGTTCCGTCGCCGCCTTCCACAGCGACACATCAAACCAAATGTGCGGGTCATGAATGCCCTCGTTCACCGTGATCAATCCCGGCAGGCCATCGCCCACCCCGACGACAGGTTTTATCCGCTGCTGTTTGGTAAAAATACCGGTTAATTTCCCCTCGAGGTGCAGGCCATTGTAAAATAAATAATCAGCGTCCAGTATTTTCCGCAGATCCCCCTGGCTGGCCTTGTAAAGATGCGGATCCACTCCCGAGCGCATCAATGCCTCCACCCTTGCAGAATCCCCGGCGATGTGCTGGAGCATGTCGGCGACCATCCCCGTCGTTGCCAGGATATAGGGTTTACCCGGCGTAGGATCTTGCGCCTGGGGTCGGCAAGACAGGCATCCCCATGTCCACATGATGAAAAATAAGCCGTAACCGAGTTTATGCATGGCACAAAAATACAAATTTTAGATTAATCTAACATTTTTTGATGGTTATTTTAAACGCATTGAAAACGGGACGATAGAGACCATTTTCGCCATGGGATGGTTAATGGATTGACAATGGCTTTGTACTTAACATGATAAGAATACAATATTAATTTTATTTGAAACCAACTAAATATCGTATTTAAATAGTAAATCTATTATCTTTTTATCGTGCTAAAGACGATAAATTTACGATAAGTTTACGATAGAAAGACGATAAAGCATAAAATTGATATGGTAATAAAATAAATTTAAGATAATAATTAGTGGGTAAACAGTGGCCAGCCATTCGGGGGAATTTAGTATCCCTGTTTTACCTATGCCCGATAAGTTGTACCTTAGCCTAGCAATCAATCAAGAAAATGGTGCAAGAGGTCTATATCGTTTCGGCTGTACGGACACCCATCGGTAGTTTCGGCGGTAGCTTGTCGGCACTGTCGGCGACCCAGTTGGGCGGCATTGCGATCAAAGAGGCGGTACAGCGTGCGGGGCTTCCTCCCGATGAGATACAGGAGGTGTATTTTGGCAATGTGCTGCCGGCTAATCTCGGTCAGGCTCCGGCGACCCAGGCGGCGAAGTTCGCCGGATTGCCTGATATTCCTGCGACAACGGTGAATAAGGTGTGTGCGTCGGGGGCCAAATCCATCATGTTGGCGGCGCAGGCGATCGCCCTCGGCGCAAACGACATCATCGTTGCCGGCGGCATGGAGAGCATGAGCAATGTGCCGTATTACCTGGATAACGCACGGACCGGCTACCGGCTGGGGCACGGTCGGGTGACCGACGGCCTCGTGAAAGACGGATTGTGGGATGTGTACAACGACTTCCACATGGGTTCGGCGGCGGAGCTTTGTGCCGCGGAATGCGGTATCAGTCGCGAAGAGCAGGACGCCTATGCCGTGGAATCATACCAGCGGGCGCAGGCCGCCCAGCAAGCGGGGAAGTTCGGGGATGAGCTCATTCCGATGGAGATTACGGACAGGAAGGGGACGGTGACCGTCGTCAGTGAAGATGAAGAGATCCATGCAGTGAAATTTGATAAGATCCCCGGGTTGAAACCCGTATTCAAAAAGGACGGCACGGTTACCGCTGCCAATGCTTCCACGCTCAACGATGGGGCAGCGGCGCTGGTGCTGGTCGGAGAGGCTCAGCTCCGGGCGTTGGGATTGCAGCCATTGGCGCGCATCCGGGGATATGCAGATGCCCAGCAGGCTCCCGAATGGTTTACCACAGCACCAGCCAAGGCCATTCCCCGGGCGCTGCAGCAGGCGGGTATTGGCGCAGAGGAGGTAGATTTCTATGAAATCAACGAAGCGTTTTCGGTGGTGTCCATTGCGAATAACCGGATGTTGGGCTTGTCGGCCGACCGGGTAAATGTCAATGGCGGAGCCGTATCGCTTGGTCATCCGCTGGGTGCCTCGGGTGCGCGCATCGTGGTCACCTTGCTGTCGGTATTGGCACAAAATAATGGCCGCATCGGCGTAGCCGGCATCTGCAATGGCGGAGGCGGCGCAAGTGCATTGGTGGTGGAACGGATCTAAAATATGGGATTGAAGACCTTTTATTTAATAATCAGCTGGTTGGGTTTTGGTAGTATACCTGCCTTTAGTCAACCCGGTGGGAATAGCGAAATGAATGGACTGCAAGACAGCCTCGCCAAGCTTGGCCATATCATGTATAACGAGCCGAGTGAGCCGGAGCGGCTGAAGGCGAACTTTTCATTTGTCAAAACACTGGTGGCTGCATTGAAGACACCGCGTTCCTATTCTTTTCCGTTCGACTCCCTTGATATGGTTTCGATATTGAAGTCGCCAGACGATCGGTTCCGAATATTTTCTTGGCACATTGAATTGAATGATGGATCCTATCTCTACTATGGCGCCATCCAGCTGAATACGCCGGATGGAAGCCTCCGGATGTACCCCTTGCTGGATAAGACCTATGACATCCAGTCACCGGAAACGGCGGTGACCGCCGCGGATACGTGGTACGGCGCTCAGTATTACCGCATCATTCCGTTTCAGGGCAATTATCTCCTCTTGGGCTGGAAAGGACATAATCCGCAGCTCACGCAGAAGGTGATTGAAGTGCTCGAGGTGACCGACCGCGGCGCGCGCTTGGGCAAACCGGTCTTTGTCGGTGACAGTACCGGACAGCACACCCGTATGATCTATCGATTCAGCAGGAATGCGACGATGTATATGGACTATGATTCGGCGGAAAACCGGATTGTCCTTGACCACTTGGCGCCGCCTGATGCCTCGGATGAAGGCCATGTCGACCGATACGGGCCGGATATGACCTATGATGCCTGGCAATTGAAAGATGGACAGCTGGTGCTGGTGCCGGATATCCCCTTGATGAATTTGCCGAGCCCGAACGACGACCGGTTTAATGACCCTCAAAAACCTTTTAGCCATCCAAAGAGCGGTATTTCCATACAATGAAGACCGGATTAGTAGACGAATTATTTTGGTTACATTCAAGGTGAAATCCCGAAAAGTTTGTTTTATTTGCACGTGCTAGACGTTTTTTTCATCAAGATAACCTAAAATCTAATGGAACAATTACAAGAAGAAGAACAATTAAATAAACATCTTACCGAACATGGCGCAAATACCAAACGGGTGTTCGCGCACCCCGTTGGATTGTTTGTCCTCTTTTTCTCGGAGATGTGGGAGCGGTTCAGCTACTATGGCATGCGGGCTTTGCTCACGCTTTTTTTGGTGTCCGAACTGGCAAGTGGTGGCTGGCAGTGGTCGCGTGAAGATGCACTCGAACTCTATGGATGGTATACCGGACTCGTCTACCTCACGCCGCTCTTGGGCGGCCTGATCGCCGACCGGATCATCGGCCAGCGCAAAGCCGTCATTTGGGGCGGGATCATCATGACACTGGGGCACGCTTCCCTGGCATTTGAAGGCGTGGGAAGTTCGTTTTTTTACCTCGGATTGGCGTTGATCATCCTGGGCAACGGGCTCTTCAAACCGAATATTTCATCCATTGTCGGTCAGCTCTATCCGGATAACAGCAAGAAGAAGGATGCCGCTTATACCATATTCTACATGGGTATCAATGCGGGTTCGTTCCTTGGGATGCTGCTTTGCGGCTACATCGGCGAGAAAGTGGGCTGGCATTATGGCTTTGGCTTAGCGGGCATCTTCATGTTTTTCGGTGCCCTGCAGTTTTATTATGGACAGCGCATCTTTGGTGTGTTGGGCTTGAGTCCGAAGGATGCGCTGCGGCGCGATGACGCGGTAGCGAGTACGGTAAAACAGGAGGAGGCCGCCGAAAAACAGGTGCCCGGTAACGTCGTGCGGGATCGGTTGATCGTTATTGTCGTACTCTCCTTGTCAAGCATCTTCTTTTGGATGGCCTTTGAGCAGGCGGGAGGCTCCATGAACATTTTCGGTCGGGATTATACGCAGCGCGCCTTGGCGGGCAGTGCGGCGGTCACCTTCAAATGGGTCGATGCCGCGGTGACCATTTTCCCGCTGCTCATCGTATCCGGGGTGGTCTTTGCCTTGGCTAAGCGCATCTTCCGCGCCTATCCGGCGACCATTATCTTTACAGCCCTGAGCTTCCTGATCATTTGGGGCATCGGTATCTGGAAAGTGCAGCGTGAGTTCACCGCCTTGCAGACGGAGGTGCCGGCTTCGTGGTTCCAGATGCTCAATGCGTTTTTCATTATTTCCCTGGCGACGTTCTTCAGCAGGTTGTGGGAACGCGTGTACAACCCCATCGGACCTATTAAGTTTGCCTTGGGGTTGATTCTGCTGGGTATCGGATTCGCGGCGTTGGCCTATGGAAGCAGGGATATCCCGCAGGGGGCTGCAACTGCCCAGGTGAGCATGATCTGGTTGATCCTGGCTTATTTCTTCCACACGTCCGGCGAGCTGTGTGTTTCGCCGGTAGGGTTGTCTTACATGAGCAAGCTGTCTCCCAAGAAACTGGTGGGACTGATCTTTGGGGTCTGGTTTGCCTGTACTGCGGTGGCCAACTGGTTGGCCGGTATGTCGGGGAGCTTCATCGACCGCATCAGCGAAACATATTCGATGTCTACTTTTTTCCTGATTTTCGCCATGGTGCCGGGCCTCGCCGGTATAATTTTGATTATTTTTTCGCCGCTGTTGAAGCGTATGATGCACGGTATTCATTAACCTGCGTGAAAGATAACACATACCGTTGCAGCGCTTGCCGTTGTAACGGCATTTTTGTGTTCACCTTTTACTGATAATCCTTACCTTTACCCATCAAATTGGAATCGGCAGTGTCAGATAGCATCGTCATCATCCCTACATACAACGAAAAAGAAAATATTGAAAAGCTTATCCGCAACGTATTTTCGCTTGTTGATGGTTTTCACATATTGGTGGTAGACGATAGCTCGCCCGATGGTACCGGGGCGATCGTCAAACGCTTGCAAGCGGAATTTCCCGAGCGGCTATTTCTGGAAGAGCGGGCGGGGAAATCTGGACTGGGTACGGCATACATTCATGGGTTCCGTTGGTGCGTGGCGCGCGATTATGCCTACATTTTCGAAATGGATGCCGATTTTTCGCATAACCCCGATGACCTGCCCCGGCTTCGCGATGCGTGTATTGCCGGTGCGGACATGGCCATCGGGTCGCGCTACATCAAGGGCGTCAATGTGGTCAATTGGCCGATGAGCAGGGTGTTGATGTCCTATTTCGCGTCGTGGTACGTGCGGTTGGTCACGGGAATAGCGATTCGGGATGCCACGGCTGGTTTTGTATGCTACCGGCGCCGCGTATTGGAAACCATCCCGCTCGAGCGCATTCGGTTTGTGGGATATGCCTTTCAAATTGAAATGAAATTTACGGCCATTAAGTATGGATTTAAGGTGATGGAAGTGCCCATTATCTTTACGGACCGTACGGAAGGGGTGTCGAAAATGAGTACGCGCATCTTCCGTGAGGCGTTCTTCGGTGTGGTGCAGATGAAGATCAGTAGCTGGTTTAGGAAGTATGATCGGTGATGGGTCTGTTATCTAATGTCTAAGCAAAAAAAATGAACGAGCATTTGGATCCAAACCCCGATAAGCTGTCGAATGCGGAGCGCGAGCTGGAGAAGGTGCTTCGGCCGCAGGCGTTTGAGGATTTTACGGGCCAGCAGAAGATCCTTGATAACCTGAAGATATTCGTACAGGCGGCTAGGTTCCGAGGGGAGGCGCTGGACCATGTACTGCTCCATGGCCCTCCCGGCCTGGGGAAGACTACGCTGTCGCACATTATTGCGAATGAGATGGGGGTGGGGATCAAGATCACGTCCGGACCGGTATTGGATAAGCCGGGTGATCTGGCGGGGCTCTTGACCAACTTGGAGGGGGGCGATGTCCTCTTCATTGATGAGATCCATCGGCTCAGCCCATTGGTAGAGGAGTATTTGTATTCGGCCATGGAGGATTTCCGGATAGACATCATGCTGGAGACAGGTCCCAATGCGCGTTCGGTGCAGATCAACCTCAATCCGTTTACGTTGATCGGCGCCACTACGCGTTCGGGCTTGCTGACGGCCCCGCTCCGGGCACGGTTCGGTATCAATGCCCGGTTGGCCTATTACGATGCAAAATTGCTGACGACCATCGTGCTCCGGTCGGCCAGCATCCTCCGTACGCCGATCACCGAAGAGGGTGCCTACGAAATCGCCCGGCGGAGCCGCGGCACACCGCGGATCGCGAACGCCCTGCTGCGGCGTACGCGTGATTTTGCGCAGATCAAAGGCGACGGAACGATCGATACGCCCATCGCCCAGTATGCATTGAATGCATTGAATGTAGACGAACACGGACTGGACGAGATGGACAACCGTATCCTGCTCACCATCATCGACAAATTTAAAGGCGGACCAGTAGGCTTGAAGACGATCGCCACGGCGGTAGGGGAGGATGAAGGCACCATTGAGGAAGTCTATGAGCCGTTTTTGATTCAAGAGGGGTATTTGATGCGTACATCCCGCGGGAGGGAATGCACGGAACTGGCTTACAAGCACCTGGGTAAGACCACTTATCCAAAAGGAAATACCTTGTTCTAATCGGCATGGTCCTATTTTTGCTGCAAAAAAAGATATGAAAAGAAACTACCTCGTCAACAGCCTTGCATGCTGCCTTTTCCTGCTTCCGTTGTTTTCAAACGCCCAATCGGGAAATGAATCACCCATTCCATATTTCCGGTATTCGGCCACGGTGGGCGCAGGCCCGACCCTGCTCTACGGAGATTCCGATGACCGGAAGATCGGGATAGGAGGTTACCTTCGGGGCAATTACTTCATCACGCATGGATTGAGCATTGGCTTGGAATTACAGGAGGGACTGCTCAGGTCGGGAGGCAGCATGGAAACCGAAAATCTCTACCACGGAGCGATTCTTGGAGCTGGCTTTCAACCCATCAAATTCTTCCAGGACGATCACCTGAGACGCATCGAGTACCGAAAATCCTGGGGCATACGGGCACTGGAGAGCGTGTATGCTGGAGCCGGTATTGGAGCGTTGTATAACCTGCAATTGATCAGGACGGGTTCGTTTGAGCAAAATAATAATATGGGTATCAGTTACCTCGTCAGTACCAACTTGGGGCTGGAGCTGCCGCTCCACAACCTACACCCCAATCTCCTGGATTCGTATGTGTGGAATTTGGTGGTGAATGCGCAGGCGAATTTCGCCCTTGATGATAAGGTCGACCGGTATAATGCCGCCACCGATGCGAATGAGCACAATGACGCCTACAGTTTGCTGACGATAGGGGTCAACTTGCGTTTTTGATCTTCTTCAGCTTGTTCAGCAATTTCCGTCCCCGGCTCTGTACCGCGGCCGAACCCCCGCGCATCAGAAACCTGATCTGCTGCTCCAGTTCTTCTGTGATCCAATCGAACTCCCTACTCATGTTGAATAGGATATCCATGCAATTGACCTGCACGGCGACCGGCGTTTCCGCATCGATCAGCCACCCGAAAACGGTCTCGACGACGCATGGCCGGTCGACCTTCTCCCATGCATCTCGATAGGCACCCGCTGTTTTGGGGTCGGTGATGTACATCAGTATTTTCGTGAAATGGCGTTGGCAGCTTGGGTTTTCTTGTTCGGGCAGCCGTGTGATGAAGTCGTCGAATATCGGTAAAAATTGATCGGGGTGATGAGCTACGACGTATTCCAGCACCCAGGCCGCCCGAAAGGCCAGCGAATCGTCGGTTTTACAGTAGGTGATTTCGTGGAGCAAGGCCACGGTGGCGACAGGCGTTTCATCCATCGTCATGAAACTCGGTATTGTCGTTTTCGTCAGGCTGGTCAACCCGTTAATGAGCGCCTGTTTGTCCATTGATGGTTTCGAGATGTCCTTGGAACGACATGGTTATGCAGTTTTTAGCGTGACCAATTTGTGGCCGTAAATATACGATACCAAGCGTGTTTTTGCATGAAACATCTGGAGCTTTTGGTTGTTTATCGAGAAATATACGATATGGACCTGCATTCGGGCCTTCCTTATTGGATTGTCAAAAACGAGCTATTCAATTATTTCAACCCGCTAAGGACGCATTATACGATTGATGTGGCGATTATCGGGTCGGGCATTACGGGAACACTGGTCGCCCACGAATTATCTTCGGCGGGTATCCCCTGCGCCATCGTGGATAAGCGGACCGCCGCCACGGGGAGCACGGCGGCGAGCAGTTCGCAACTCCAGTATGAATTAGACATACCCTTGTCTGAAATGATGGAAATGATCGGGACGGACAGGGCTGTGAAGGCTTATCATGCCAGTTTGCAGGCGATCACCGACATTGAAAAGGTGTTTAAGGATGCTGGTGTCAATCCTGATTTTAAACGGGTGTCCAGCATCTACCTGGCCAGTGATAAACGCGGACTTCAAGTAGTGGAACGGGAATACGATGTCCGTAGGAAACATCAGCTGCCGGTGGACTTGTTGGATCAGGAGGCACTCCTCGCGGCTCATCATATTGACGGTCACGGTGCGTTGAAGAACGCGGAAGCCGCGCAAATGGATTGTTACCGAGCGGCGACCGGGCTGCTCAACCACCATCTCGGGAAAGATGAACTTTCGCTCTTTACCCATACGGACATTGTGGCGTGTGAAGCGCGAAGGAACGGGTACACCTTGTTGACGGGAGACGGGTTGCGCATCCGGTGTAAATATGTAGTCATCGCCACGGGGTTTGAGGCGGGGAAATTCCTGCCTCATCGGGTGATGGACCTGCATTCGACCTACGTGTTGGTCTCCCAGCCGGTGGACGATTCCCAGCTGTGGCCGGAGCGCAGCCTGATCTGGGAGACGAAAAAACCTTATTGTTATCTGCGCACGACTTCGGACAACCGCATGATGATCGGTGGAGAAGATGTCAAATTTAGAAATCCGGAACGACGGGACAGGCTATTGCGTTGGAAAACAAGCCGGTTAGAAAAGCAATTCCGGAAGATCTATCCGGAATTGCCTTTTGTGACGGATATGGCTTGGTGCGGCACCTTCAGTGCCACCAAGGATGGCTTGCCGTTTATCGGTGCTTGGCCGGGTAGGCAGCGCATGCTCTTTGCCTTGGGCTATGGCGGTAACGGCATCACCTTCAGCATGATTGCCGCGCAGCTGGTCAAAAACAAGTTGACCGGCATCAAAGATGAACGGGAAAACCTGTTCGGGTTTGAGCGCTAAATATACCGGTTCACGATATTCTCAAATAATTCCTGTTTGCCGCTGATGGTATCCGGTTCACCCGATGCCGCAGCGATGTCGCGGAGGTCGGCAAGTCCCAGTTGGCCATTTTCAAATTCCTTGCCTTTTCCGGATTCGAAAGAAGCGTAGCGCTCAGCACGCAGTTTTCGGTAGTCGGACTTTTGGAGGATGTTGTCTGCCGCGATCAGGGCACGGGCAAAGGTGTCGGCCCCGCCGATGTGCGCATAAAATAAGTCGGCGCGATCGGTGGAATTGCGGCGTACCTTGGCATCGAAATTAATGCCCCCACCGGCGAATCCCCCGGCCTCCAAGACGATCAGCATGCATTCGGCGAGCTCATTGACGTTGTTCGGAAATTGATCGGTATCCCATCCATTTTGGTAGTCGCCCCGGTTGGCATCCATGGAGCCGAGCAAACCCGCATCGGCCGCTACTTGCAGCTCATGTTGAAAAGTATGTCCCGCCAGTGTGGCATGATTGACCTCCAAGTTGAGTTTGAAATCGGTAAGCAGGTCGTACTGGCGCAGAAAACTGATCACCGTAGCGGCATCGTAATCGTATTGGTGTTTGGTGGGTTCGCAGGGTTTGGGTTCGATGAAAAACGTGCCCTTGAAGCCCTGTGCACGTGCGTAATCCTTTGCGACATGCAACATGCGGGCGAGGTGTTCCTGCTCACGTTTCATGTCGGTATTGAGCAAGGTCATGTATCCCTCGCGGCCGCCCCAAAAGACGTAGTTTTCACCGCCAAGGGCAATGGTCGCATCCAAGGCCGCCTTGATCTGGGCGCCGGCATGTGCCACGACGGCAAAATCGGGATTGGTAGCTGCGCCATTCATATAGCGTTTATGCGAAAACAGGTTGGCGGTACCCCACAGCAGTTTCACGCCGCTGGTAGCCTGCTTTTCTTTGGCATACGCGACCAGTGTTTGAAGCCTGCGTTCGTTTTCGGCTACGTCATCGCCATAGTCCACCACATCCACGTCGTGGAAGCAGTAATACGGCATGCCGATTTTGGTGATGAATTCAAATGCCGCATCCATCTTATCCTTTGCCCGTTGGATGACATCATCGCTTGTATTCCATGGAAAAAATAACGTGGCCCCGCCGAATGGGTCGCCGCCGTTACCGTTGAAGGAGTGCCAGTAAGCCACCGCAAAGCGGAGGTGCTCTTCCATGGTTTTGCCTGCGATAACCTTGCTGGCATCATACCAACGGTAGGCCAATGGATTGTCTGATTCGGGGCCTTCATATTGGATTTTCCCGATACCTTTGAAATATTCGTTTTCGCCGATAAGTACGTTTGACATGTTTTTTTATTTATTGTTAATTCGTTTCAAGTTCATTGGCGAGTTGATCCTCCAGGAGCTGTTTCCATTCCTGGTAAAACTCTTCATAATGGGGGGAACCTTGCGGTTCCACTGTTTTGATCGCCTTCAACCCGCTGAACGCTTCGTCCGCGGAGGCAAAGATGCCCGAGCCGATGCCTGCACCCAGTGCGGCGCCGACGCTGCCATCGTTTTCATACAATTCCACCGGCACACCCGTGACGTCGACGAAGATCTCCGTAAAAAGCTCGCTGAGGAACATATTGGCCTGTCCCGCTCGGATAATGGCCGGCCGGATGTTGTTTTCCCGGATGATATCGAGTCCGTAACGGAAGGCATAGGCGATGCCTTCCTGCGATGCCCGGAAGACCTGCGAACGCCCGTGCGCATTGAAATCGAGGTCGATGAACCGCGCCCCCAGCATTTTATTATGGAGGATGCGTTCGGCGCCGTTGCCGAACGGCATGATTTTGAGTCCGTTGCTGCCGGGGTTCGCTGCCTTGCCCAAGACATTCATCTGCTGATAATCGATGCCATGTCCGAAATACTCCTTGACCCACCGGTTGAGGATACCGGTACCGTTTATGCAGAGCAATACCCCTGTGCGCGGTACCTCCGGCGTATAGTTTACGTGGGCAAAGGTGTTTACCCGCGATGCATGGTCGTACACCAATCCGTCGCTTACCGCATAGATCACCCCAGATGTGCCGGCCGTAGCCGCTACCTCTCCGGGGCGCAGTACATTGAGCGATAAGGCATTGTTGGGCTGGTCGCCGGCCTTATAGCCTACCGGTATACCCGGTTTAAGCCCCAGTTGGGCCGCCACCTCGCGGCGCAAGGAGCCGTGTGTTCCGAAGAGTGGCTTGATTTCGGGGAATATCGACTCATCAAACCCGAAGTGCTGGATAATATCCCTGGAAATGCGGTTGGCTTTGAAGTCCCAAAAAACACCTTCGGAGAGCGCGGATATGCTGGTGGTGGCTTCGCCGGTCAGTTTAAGGGCAATGTAGTCGCCCGGAAGCATGATTTTATGTGCGTTGGCGTAGACGTCCGGTTCCTCGGCCTTGACCCAAGCCCACTTGGAGGCCGTAAAATTGCCCGGCGAATTGAGCAGATGTTCCAGTGCATGCTCGGGACCGATTTTCGCAAACGCTTGGTCGCCGATCTCCACGGCGCGGCTGTCGCACCAGATGATGGAATTCCGGAGGGCATCGCCATTGACATCAACGACGACCAAGCCATGCATCTGGTAAGCGATCCCGATGGCGCCGATGGCGTTGGTGTCGAAGGTAGCCTTGCTCGTCAGGCTGCGGACGGCCAAGGATACCTGCTCCCACCACATGTCAGGGGACTGCTCGGCCCACCCTGGTATGACCGAGAGGATGTTATTTTCATGATCTTCCGGATAGCGAGCGGACGCGATGCTGAGCTGCGTATCCGCGTCGACCACCGAAACTTTGATGGAAGATGTGCCAATATCGATGCCTAATAATAGCATAAAAATTCAACTAGGTTTTATGGAAATGCTAACGTTGGCATAAAGGTAGGGTATTCCTTTAAATTTCCAAACACTATTATTACTTTTGTTTCATTGCTATACATCCACTGACCATTAACCCCATTGGCTTGAAAAGAATTACGATACTCGATATTGCGAAAGAACTTAACATCACCTTTTCCACCGTTGCCCGCGCACTCAACGACCACCCTGCCATCGCCACCGCGACCAAGCAAGCGGTACGGGAAACGGCCGAACGGTTGGGGTATCGCCCCAATAAAGTCGCCTCGTCGCTGCGTTCCGGCAAGACCAAGATCATCGGCGTGCTGGTGCCCCGCTTTGACGTGAGTTTCTTCGGTTCGGTGGTGCACGGCATTGAGGGCGTGATGAACGAACACGGATACACGATCCTGCTTTATCAGTCGCAGGAATCCATCAAACAGGAAGTCAAGGGCATCGACACTTTCCTGCGCTCGCGTGTGGACGGCATCATCGCGTCCATTTCCCTGGAAACCGAAGGCGATGGTGAATACAGTGAAATCAAGGAACGGAACATTCCGCTGGCTTTTTTCGACCGCGTGCCGCAGGGGCTCAACGTACCCTCGGTGACCATCGACGACTACCGCGGCGGCTTCATGGCCACCGAACACCTGATCAGGGCGGGCTACCGCCGGATCGTGCACATCAATCAATACCGCAACATCAACATTTTCAATGAACGGTTACGCGGATACCTCGATGCGTTGAAGCAGTATGGGCTTCCGGTGGATGAAAATCTGATCATCAAAGGGGATTTTTCCCTGGAATTCGGCCGGCAATGCGTGCGGGACCTGTTGGCAAATCACATCGCCTTTGATGCGATATTCACCTTGGAGGATTTCACCGCGATGGGGGTGGTCCAGGAGTTGAAAGCCCTGGGAAAGCGCATACCCGAGGATGTAGGAGTGGTCGGCTTTGCCAATGAAGCGTTTACCAGTTTGGTAAGCCCCACCATCTCTACCGTTGACCAGCGTACCGTAGAGATGGGAGAGGAGGTTGCCCGCTTATTCCTCAAGCTGCTGAAAAAAGGCGACTACTATGAGCACAAGCCCGAAAAGGTCGTGTTACAACCGGAATTACTGGTGCGGGAGAGTTCCAGCAGGAGTTGAGACCGCTGAATAGCCAATTGTTTTCTTCGAAAATTTTAAGATCATGTTTTGAACTGCGGCATTTTTTTGTTTGCTTTGCATTGTTTAAAATTAGTCTAAATAATGAAGCAAGTATACATATTACTATTGATGGCCTTCGCAGTCGTTGCGAATGGCTTTTCCCAAGAAACCGCAACAACGGGAATAATAACAGGCCGGGTCCGTACGGCAGACGGTGGAGTCGCACCCGGTGTGACCGTCCACTTAGTTGGCACGAACCGTAAGTCGGTTTCGGACCGGGACGGGGAGTTCAAGTTCCAGCGGCTTGACCCGGACGAGTATACCATCGCCGTCTCTTCGATCGGATTGACGGCCGTAGAGAGGTCGATTACCGTGATGGCCGGTGCCACGGTGGAAGCTGATTTTGTCTTAAACGAAACGGCACAGGTACTGGAGGAAGTGACGGTTGATGCCCTGCGTGACCAATTCATGGCCAAGAGCAGTTCCTATGTCGGTAAGATGCCGTTGGGACGGCTGGAAAATACCCAGTCATACAGCACCGTGTCCAGGGCATTGCTCGACCAGCAGGTGGCGTTGAGCATGGAGGATGGGTTGAAGAACGTACCGGGCATCATGAAGATCTGGGATGCCACGGGTCGTGCAGGTGATGGTGGGTCCTATTTTGCGTCACGGGGCTTTATCACAGGGGCCGGTCTGCGCAACGGGATGGCCGGCAACATGACGAATACCGTTGATGCCTATAACCTCGATCAGATTGAGATGATCAAAGGGCCATCGGCTACATTGTTTGGCAACCAATTCACCAGCTATGGCGGTGTGATGAACCGTGTCACGAAGAAACCCTACGAAACGTTCGGGGGCGAAGTCGGCTACACGACCGGCAGCTATGGCATGAATCGGTTGACGGCCGACGTGAATGTCCCGTTGGCGGCCGATGGCTCGGTGTTATTCCGCCTGAATACGGCGTACCAGCAGGAGCGCAGCTTCCAGGATTACGGATTTGCAAAGGGGTTGGCCATATCGCCCAGCCTGACCCTGCACGCTACGGACAAGCTGTCTTTCCAGATAGATGGAGAGTTTTATAACAGCAAACAAGCAGGGACCAAACAGGTGATCTACGCGCTGCCGCCCAGTCAGGTCAACGCGGCGCTGACAGCGGTATTGGGAGGGTTGGAACTACCGCCGGGATTCCTTGATCAATTGGTGGCCTCCCTTCCGAAGACCATCAAAGAAGCCTATGGCGCAGACCGGGCGGACCAAATCGGGCTGGACTACAAGCGGTCGTATATCGGCAATGACATCATCGGCACCACTTCGGTGGCTAATTTCATTGCGCAGATGGACTACCGGTTCAACGAGCAATGGACATCCACCACAGTGGTGGCGTCGTCCAACAACAGTTCAGGCGGTGACACGCCTTATTTTTACATCCTTCCCAACTACCTGGGCAACCTCGTGACGAGTCTGACCTCCGGTAACCCGCCCACCATCGGGGATCCCGGACACGATTACATGATGCGGATGTCGTGGCGGCCGGTCGGGCGGGACAATGTCCTGCAAGCGCAGCAGAATTTTGTCGGCGATTTCAGGTTGGGGGATATGCGCAACCGCCTGGTCGTCGGCCTCGACTGGTTCAACCGGGTGGTGGACAATAACTATAGCCGGTTCAACGGGCTGCTGTTCGGAGCGATACCCTATCCCGGTGTGTTTGATGTCGTGAAGACCTCGGGCGAAGTGCCCAACTACCAGCACCTGATCAAAGGAAAGCTGGATTCGGCGTACGCGGCGGGGGATGCTATTTTTTACACCAGCTATAACAAGCTAAATACCTACAGCGCTTATGTATCGGACGTGTTGAACGTGACGGATCAGTTGCTCGTTTCGGCCGGGCTGCGGGTCGATCATTTCAGTAACCGGGGTAACTACGATCCGTTGACCGGTACGTATAATGGCGGGTTCGAGCAAACGGCGCTTTCTCCGAAGTTCGGGTTGATTTATCAGCCGATCAAGGACAAGCTGGCCCTCTTTGGCAACTATCAGAGCGGGTTTGTCAATCAAACGGGGGCCGATGTGAATGGAAATGTATTCAAGCCCGAGCAGGCCTTTCAATGGGAAGCCGGATTGAAGTCCGACCTGTTCGATAGCCGGTTGGTCGCGACGGTGAGTTATTATGATATCAAGGTCAGGAATATTGTACGCCCCGATCCGGACGACCCGAACTTCAATATCCAGCGGGGCAACCAGTTGAGCCGGGGCATCGAGGCCGACATCACAGCGCAACCCGTTGACGGCTTAAGCCTGGTCGTGGGTTATGCTTACAATGACAGCAAGATGGAAGACGCCGGGGAAGATGTGGAAGGCCTGCGGCCCGGTTCGGCCGGAGCCGAGCAGATGGCCAATTGGTGGGTATCCTACCATTTGCCCGAAACCGCCATCCGCGGGCTCGGTGTGGGTGTCGGAGGCAATTATGTCGGCGAAGTGTTAACATTCAACAGCCATCAGGACGGCCGGTTTCTCCTCCCCGCCTACACGCTTTGGAATGCCTCGTTGTTTTTCGAGCGGAGCAAATACCGCTTTGCTGCCCGGATGAACAATTTGACCAACGAAAAGTATTGGGTAGGGTGGACCACCATGAACCCACAGATGCCCCGGCAGTTTCTGCTGTCGCTGGCGTATACGTTTTAATGCCATTGCCGTATGTCCATCATCGCCACTTACCTGCTTTTTATCAGTGCCCTTTCGGGGTATCGCGGCTCGAAGTACTGGCCTTCGGACAGGTACTGTCCAGCGTGGCTTCGGAGATTCTGGTGGGGTTGGGGAGCCGCCGCGGCCGGTATAGTGTTGATGGTGCTGGCGATGGGGTGGACAACCGGCTTGCTCGTAGCGTTCTGCGCCTACACAACCGCGCTGTCGGGTATCCTGTTTGCGGCGGCATGTGGGCGGCGCGCCTGGCAGGTTTCGTTAGTGGCGCTTCACCTGGTAGGTGCCGTACTGTTATTAATTGTGTTTTGACATGCCGGCAAAAACCAAATACTTAAGCAGTCCCGGACAACGGGTGTTGAAAATCACCGCGGGATTATTGGGCGGTTATTTCCTGGCTGTGGCCATCCACTTAGCGCTCGCGCTGATACCAGGCATCGGCGCGGCCCTGCTGATTTCGGGGTCGTTCTCCGTGTTCTTCCTCTGGGTCATTTTCATTGTATTGGCCTTTCTGGCCCGCAATGGCTGGAAAGTATGGGGAATTTACCTGTTGCTCTCCACTGTACTGGTTATGGCAGCCCATTATGGAGGAGGCGTGTCATGAAAGGACTTGGACCCCGGGCATACAACATTTTGTTTCATACGCACACGGTAACTGGTATTGTCATCAGTGCAGCGTTGTTCGTGATTTTCTTTGCCGGTGCCATCACCCTGTTCAAGTATGAGTTTTACCAGTGGGAAGACCGGTCGGCCCGGATTCCGCTCGTTGAGCAAATTGATTACGAACAGGTCATTCAGCAGTTGGACTCGATAAAGCCCGGGGTTTCCCGGGCAGACGAGATCCAAGTGCGGATGCCTACACGTGAACATCCGTTGTACCTGATTTATGCGCCGGTCGAGGATTCCACGGCCACTGCGTATACTTCTTTCCGGTACCATCCGATGACGGGCCAAGCTGTCGAGCTGAATCAGGGCAATGGTACGACGGTGGGGGAGACGTTATACCGCTTGCATTTCCTTGACCAGATACCATTTTTTCTGGGTCGTTACCTTGCAGGGTTTGTGTCATTGTTTTTTGCCTTTGCGGTGGTGACGGGCGTGCTCGTCCACTGGCGCAATATTGTCGCTAAATTCTACGCATTCTCATTCAAGCAGGCTAAAAAGCAGTTGTGGACAAATGCTCATACGATATTTGGTCTTATCGGCCTTCCTTTCCAGCTGATGTATGCCATTACAGGCGTGTTTTACCTGTTGAACATCTTGGTGCTGGCTCCGGCGGTCTTTGTCCTGTACGGGGGCAGCCAACAGGAGATCATCACGATGCTGTATCCACCGGAAGCGTTCCACAGCCACGACAGCGATGCAGCACCGGCAGCGACGATTCCCATCGCCGAAGCGGTCGAAAGGATTCGGAGCAACCATCCGGACTATACAATCGAGCACCTTGAAATCATCAATCCCGGCAAGGAGAATGCGATGCTAGGGGCAGATTTAGTCGACCACACCACGTTCAATGGGGACGGATTGGTGATGATGGATCTGACCACCGGCGAATACAAGCTGGAAATCAAACCGGGGAGCAAGAGCTATATCCAATCGATGCTGACGGGCATTAGCCGGTTGCACTTTGCCACGTTCGGTGGTTGGTTGCTGAAAGCCTTGTTTTTTGTATTATCGATATTCAGCTGTTTTGTCATCATCAGCGGAATCCTGATCTGGAAAGAAGCGCGTAACAAACCGGCCTACACGGATCGACAGCGGCGCTTCCATCATCGGGTGACGATGCTGTACCTCGCCGTTTGCTTCGGCCTGTTTCCCGCCATCGCCGTGCTGTTCATCGCCGAGCAGGTGGTTCCCATGACCGCCGGGCATGCCGATACGGTCAACGCTGGATTCTTTTTCAGCTGGTTGCTATTTTCATTCATCGGGTGTTTCCTGCGCAACGAAGCAAGGGTCACCCGTTTCAACCTATGGCTCGGAGGTGTGCTATCATTGCTGGTTCCAGTGGCAAACGGAGTGATCAGTGGCGGCTGGATGTGGCAGACCGCCGGTACCAACCCCTATGTATTTGGTACGGATCTTTGCTGGCTGCTGACGGGCTTAGCAGCGCTCGGCATAGGGATAGCAGGGGTGGTGAGCAGGAAAGTGACCAAAGCTTGGCCAATGAAATGAATGAACCGCTGATAGGGAGGAAGTGAGAATACCAATTATACCCGCTTTCATTGGAGGCCATTCGCAAACCGCTGTTGCTGGTGCGGGAGAGTTCCAGCAGGAGTTGAGACCGCCGCATCAGAAGTCAACCACCTTCCAAAACGCCTCCTTGGGTTTTCGCTCGGTATCGAAAAGAGAGGGATGATTTTTCCTGCCCGCTACGGGATATTGGTCGAGCCAGGTATACCGATCGTTGGCGTTCCAGAAGGTAACATTGGTCAGGATACCGCGGTATTCCCGGAATACCCGGAAAGCCATCTCGTATTTCTCGGATTGCGCAACCTGCATTTCTTCGGTATATTCGCCGGTTTCGTCGTCGCGTTTGGACCGCCGTTCTTTCTCCCATGGGTACACCGAAACATCGAGTTCAGTGATGTGGATTTCGAGTCCGAGCGAGGAAAACCGATCCAATGTGTGCCGCAGTTGCGATTCGGAGGGTTCGACCAGCGACCAGTGCGCCTGTAATCCAACGCCGTGTATGGGGATGTTTTGGTCTTTGAGCCGCTTCAGCAAGGTATAAATGCGCTCAACTTTTTCCGGACGCTCGCTATTGTAATCGTTGTAAAAGAGCTTAGCATCCGGGTCGGCTTCGTGCGCAAATTCAAAGGCTTTCTCCACGAAATCGTCCCCGATGATGGCTGTCCATTTTGATTTCCGCAACAGGTTTCCCGGGTTATCGTCGATGGCCTCGTTGACCACATCCCAGGCATACACCTTTCCTTTGTAGCGATTCATGACCGTGTGGATATGCGTGCGCAGTCGATCCAGTAGCACCTCCCTGGAAGCCGGTTGGCCCTGATCATCGACGAAAAACCAGTCGCCCACTTGCTGGTGCCAGCACAGCGTATGTCCCCGGATCCGCATATTGTGGGCGGTGGCAAATGCCACGATGCTGTCCGCCCCCGCCCAGTTGAACACCCCTTCCTCGGGTTGCAGCGGCCCCATTTTCATGGCGTTTTCGGCGGTGATGCTGTTGAAATGCCGCTGGATAAACGCGGCTTCTTCGCCATCGATGCTCTTCAGGTTCACGGCTACACCAATGGGAAAGTAATCGGTGTAATAATCTTTCAGTCCCTTGGACTGCGGTGTAGTGCATGCGGTATTAGCGAATGCCCATGCGCCGATAAGCCATATGAAGCTAAAGTTGTTTCTCGTTGTCATGTTATTGATAGCTGTTGATCTGTCCTTGGATATTGCTCCTTTCGTTATATCCCCGGCACAAAATGGAATTGCAGTTGTTCATAATATTCCAGCGGATGTTCGGGCGGCGTCAATCCCGCGGGAATGGGAATCCTTGAGAACTGCTGGAAATATAATACGCAGGCATTGCGCCACAGCAAGGCTTCTTCGTGCTGGGTAGCCAGCAAATCGCTTACTTCCTGGAAGATGGCGGGAGTTACCTTGTCCCGCTGTGCTTCCCAGACGGTTTGCATACCGGCTACTTCCTCCACACCGCCGTAATAATGGCGGCAGAGGGTTTCCCAAAGTGTTTCGCCCGATTTCATCCGGAAATCCCAGGGAAGGTGGTGGAACCACAAGAGGTATTCATCCGGACAGGTCTGCGGGTCTTCAAACAAGGCGCGCACTTCCGGCGCATATTGACTCAAGGCATCACTGCCCGATGCGGTTCGGTCAAAACCGATGCCGTCTTTGCTCGCTTGGTGATAATAGACCGATGTCCAATCGGCACGTGGTTTGTCCTTGATCCATGGTCCCGGTCCATAGTGATGGCTCCACCCCATGAGGTGATGAAGACCGAGGGGCGTCATGTAGTTAACCACGGTTTCCCGTGATTGCATCATCATCGGCAAGAGGGCATCGATCAGGGATGCATTATTGCCGAATGTGCGGCGCAGCCAATCTTCGGCGATGGTACAGGCGTCCGCTTCCGGATCCCACGCCAAGCGCCCATAAGCATACCAGTTGGCCTGGGCAAAGGGATGGCCTGTCCAGTTGATAGCTGTACCCGTATTGGCGACCCCAGCCATGGCGGTGAGGGACTGCTGATCCAGCGACCCATCGACGACGCGGGCCACGGTAGCGCCTTGCCCATTGCTGTAGGTGTCCGATTGAAGGGTTTCGCTGAATAGGGTGCCCAGATAGGCTAAATTGGTGGCAAAGCCCAGGTATTCCTGCGTAATCTGGAACTCCATCATCAGCGGCGTTCGGGGCATCGCCCCGAAAAGCGGGTGGAACGGTTCGCGCGGCTGGAAATCGATCGGGCCATTTTTGACCTGCACGATGACATTGTTACGGAATTGCCCATCCAATGGCTTAAACTCATTAAAGGCTTGTTTGGCGCGATCTTCGGGTTCTGAATCCTCATAGACAAACGCACGCCACATGACCACGCCGCCATGAGGGGCGAGTGCATCGGCCAGCAGGTTGGCCCCGTCGGCATGATTGCGTCCATAATTCTGTGGGCCGGGCTGCCCTTCGGAATTAGCCTTTACCAGGAATCCGCCGAAGTCAGGAATGTAGCGATAGATTTCGGCGACCTTCGCTGCCCACCATTGCTGCACCGCTGGGTTGAGCGGGTCGGCATCCGCGAGGCCGCCAAGTTCGATCGGCGCACTGAAACGGGCCGACAGGTATACCTTGATGCCATAGGGACGGAAAATATCGGCCAGCGCAGCGGCCTTTTCGAGGTAGGGAGCGGTGAGTATCAGGGCATTGGCATTCACGTTATTAAGCACGGTACCGTTGATACCGATGGAGGCATTGGCCCGGGCATAGTCGGTGTACCGCGGATCACGGTACCCCGGCAGGCGGTGCCAATCCCACAACGAGAAGCCCGCGTAGCCACGTTCCACCGTGCGGTTGAGATTGTCCCAATGGTTGAGCAGGCGCAACGCAACCTTGGGCCGGGAGGTAATGGCCAGTCGCGAAATGTCCTCGTTGCGCTGCAGGAGGCCGAGGAACGCGTATACACCATATAATATTCCCTTGCTGGTATTGGCCACGATGGCCGTTGCCGGTTGACCTTTTACGGTTGTACGATGGATACCATACCCTTCATCGCCTAGCTGGTGCAGGTGGTCGGCAACGGCTTCGCCCGTCAGCCAGGGAAGCGTAGAGGGGGTGCCCACCATCAATGTGCCACCTTGGAAAGGTTCGCGAGCAGCTTCCGGTACCCGTCCGAGCAGGCTGCCCAGTGCGGCAAGCAGTTCCTGTTTGGCAATACTATCCGTTTCGTTTGCCGTGGGAAACAGCAAGGCGGCAAGCTGATGCCTGTAGTTTTCCGCGGTTTCGCCGGTCAACGGTTTGAAGTCAAGCCAAAGCCGGTAACCGGATTGGGCGGCAGCCGGATAGCTGTATAAGCAACCCCAGATCAGCAATAGCCAGACATAACAGTTTATTGTTTTCATAACCTTGATTGTTTTCCTAACCGGTTTATTGGTTTCGCTGTGTAGTACCCCTTATAATCAATTCATGACGCAGCACAATCGTTGCCGCATGCTGTTCATCACTTCCATTCAGCAGGTTGATAAGCGTCCTAGCCGTCACCTGTCCCATTTCCTGCCCGTTGTAGTTGATGGTCGTCAGATTGGGCTCCACGATGGTAGCGATCGGATCGTTGTTAAATCCGGCGATGAGGATATCATCGGGGATAGTCAAGCCGTTGCGTTTCAATTCTTGCATGCAGGCCACCGCCGAGGTGTCATTCGCAAAGAAAACGGCATCAGGCCTTTCCTTCAGCGTACAGATATGCTTCGCGGCATGCACACCATCGGCCGTGCTGAGGCTATTGACAATGAGCCAGTCTTCCTGAAAGGGGATGCCATGGTTCGATAAGGCGTCGCGATATGCCTTGAAACGCTGGTGATAAACATTTCTGTTGAGATTTCCTGCGACATGCATGATCTGCCGGGCACCCTGCTGGATGAGATGCGAAGTGACTTCATAGGCGGCCTTGTAATTGTTGATGACAATGTTCGGACAGTTGGGATGTTCGAATACACGGTCAAAGAAGATCAGCGGTATATTTTTATCAATAAACCGCTTAAAATGATCGATGTTCATCGTGGTGTACGCCAGGGATACCAATAAACCGTCTACTCTATTGTTGAACATGGTAGTCGCATTCTTCATTTCTTTTTCCATGGTTTCCAGTGACTGGCTGATAATCAATTCATAGCCCGCTTCGTTGGAAACCCGCTCCATCCCAGCAAGCACGTCAGACATAAACATGCTGTTCAGCCGGGGTACAATGACGCCGATGGTATACGTCCGCTTGGTCCGCAGATTGCGTGCGAAGGTATTGAATCGGTACCCCATACGCTCGGCCTGCACAAAGATTTTGTCTTTGGTCGCTTGCTTGATGGCGGGATGGTTTTTAAGACCGCGGCTCACGGTGGCTGCCGATATGTTAAGCGCGGCGGCAATATCATATATGGTAACTTCCTTTTTCGTGTACATCGCACGTTATCCTAATGGGAAGATCGAGTCGATAAAATGGTTTGGCTAAAATAGCTAAAAATCTTCTTCTGCAATCGGTTGCATAAATGAATTTTTGTTTTTACCTTTACCTCAAGTAAGATAACCAAGAAGTAAGATAACCAAGGTCCGAAAGGACATATAAACCTTATCCATAATTAGCGTTATTAATGGTAGGTTTTTTGTAAATGTTCAATGCCAACGTTGGAATTAACTAAATTACTAACCAATAAATCCTAAAGTATGATAAGCGTATACACAGTAATGCCGCGACAGCGAGTAGTGTATGTTGCCCGTGTGGCCTGCCTATTGTTGCTTGCATTTTTTTATTCCCTGTATGCCGGAGCGCAACAAACGAGCATACAAGTGTCGGGAACCGTGGTCGATGAGCAGGGGACGGCAGTTGCCGGCGTTTCGGTGAGGGCCACCGATGGCGGGGCCAGCACGTCCACGGATGATCGTGGCAGGTTTGCCATCAAGGTGCCGCCAAACAGTGTATTGGTGTTCGGTCACATCGGCTATGCAGAGCAGGAGATCACCGTGGGTGAGGCGGACCAGCAGCTGACGGTCACATTGCTGACCGAAGCGAGCACGTTGGACGAGGTCGTGGTAGTGGGATATGGCACCCAGCGGAGAGAAGCGGTCACGGGTTCGGTGGCAACCATCGGCGGTGATCAGATGCGCGATGTACCATCGGCAAATATCTCACAGGCCTTGCAAGGGCGCCTGCCGGGTGTGCAGCTGTCGCAAACGTCGTCCCAGCCGGGCGCGACCACGCAAATCCGCATCCGCGGTACGCGCTCGCTGAATGCCAGCAACGACCCGTTGGTCGTACTCGATGGTATCCCCTTTCCGGGATCGATCGGCGACATCAATCCCAACGATATTAAGAGCATCGATATCCTGAAAGATGCCTCTGCAACGGCGATTTACGGGTCCCGTGGGGCCAACGGCGTGATCCTGGTAACCACTAACAAGGGGCAAAGCGGACAACCGGCGCGGGTGTCCTACAATAGCTTTCAGGGCTTTAAAAATGTTTTTGCCAAGTACCCCATGATGAACGGGCCGGAATTTGCTGCGCTCCGTGCAGCGGCGGGTCAGTTTCCAAACAACGGGGAAGATGAAGCCGACGGTGTCAATACCGATTGGCAGGACCTTTTTTATCGGACGGGTAGGACAATCAGCCAGGATGTAGGCGTTTCGGCCGGTACCGATAGGGGCAACTATAACTTCGGTGGAGGGTACTTCGAAGATGAAGGGGTAGTCCCGACGCAAAAATACAGCCGGATCTCCTTACGCGGTGCCGTTGACCAACAACTGGGTGATTATTTCCGGGTCGGCTTCACGACAAATAATAATTATAATGTTACGGAAGGCTCTCAGGTAGGAATATATGGTGTCCTGAGCATGTCGCCGCTTGCGAATCCGTATAATGAAGATGGTACCTGGAAACGGACGATACGCATGCCTTTGGACGAGCCGTGGACACCTTCACGAGAAATCATAGAAGGAGTGCAAGACCAATGGCTGAACGAGGCCCGGGCATATGCCACCTACAATGCCTTGTACGGCGAAGTGAGCGTCCCATGGGTAGCGGGGTTGAAGTATCGGGTCAATCTGGGGCTGGACTACCGCCAAAGCAATGGGGGCGCCTATACCGGACAAGGCATAAACGCCACAAACCCCACCACGCCTTCTACGGCTTCCATCAGCAACTCACACACCTACCACTGGGTCGTTGAAAACCTGCTGACCTACGATCGTACAGTCGCAGAAAAACATAACATCAATGTAACGGCGTTATATTCTTCTGAGCAAAATAAATTCCACCGCTCGGCTATGGCGGCAAGGGATATTCCCGCCGATGCTTTCCAGTTCTATAACTTGGGACAGGCAACCGGCGAAATTACAATCAATCCGGAGGACCAGGTTTATGAATTGTGGGGGTTGATGTCGTGGATGGGCCGCGTCATGTACTCGTATGACGACCGTTATATGCTATCGGCCACGTTGCGGTCCGATGGCTCCTCCAGGCTGGCAACGGGCCATAAATGGCACACGTATCCGGCGATCTCGGCTGGATGGAACATTGGAAAAGAAGCGTTTATGAGCGATGTTTCGTTCGTAGATATGTTGAAACTGCGCGTGGGTTACGGACAGACCTCCAACCAAGCCATTGCCCCTTATGCGACGCTGGGGCGTCTGAATACCCGGCCGTACAATTTCGGCAACGACAATTATGCCGTCGGGTATTATGTGTCCCAGTTGCCTAATGCAGACCTGGGATGGGAGTACTCGGAGACCTGGAACTACGGACTGGATTTTGCCTTCCTGAATAACCGATTGTCCGGTACCCTGGAGTACTATGTGACGAACACGAAGGATATTTTATTGGATGTCAACTTACCCAGTACCGCGGGCGTGGACAGTTACACGGCTAATGTTGGGCAAACCCAAAACAAAGGGCTGGAGCTTTCGCTCAATGGGTTGATACTGGACGACGTGGGCGGCTGGACCTGGGAGGCGGGCATCAACCTGTATGGAAACCGCAACAAGCTGGTGGAACTTGCGTCCGGACAGGATCGGGATGAAGGCAACTGGTGGTTCGTCGGGTATCCCATCGATGTCATTTTTGACTACGAATATACGGGGCTTTGGCAGGAGGGAGACCCGTACTTGGATGTCTTGGAACCGGGCGGAAACGTAGGGATGATCAAAGTGAAATATACCGGCGATTACGATGCCGATGGGACCCCGGCACGGGCAATCGGCGATGACGACCGGCAAATCATCAGCTTGCAGCCCAACTTCCAGGGCGGCTTCAACACCCGTGTTGCCTATAAAAATATTGATTTGAGTGCTGTCGGCATGTTCCAAAGCGGTGGTAAACTCATCAGTACCCTGCACACGGCGTCGGGCTACCTCAATATGTTGAGCGGGCGCCGGAACAATGTCAAGGTCGACTATTGGACACCGGAAAACCCCGATGCCCGGTATCCGAAGCCCGGTGGTGTCACCAGCGGTGACAATCCGAAATATGCCAGTACCCTGGGCTACTTCGATGCGTCACATCTGAAGATACGGACACTGTCATTGGGTTATCATTTTGGCGGGCACAACTGGATGAAAAGCGCGGGTATCGACCAATTGCGGTGTTACGTCATGGTACAGAATCCATTTGTCTTATTCTCGCCGTACAACCGGGAAACAGGACTGGATCCTGAAACCAATTCCTTTGCCGACGAAAATGCGGCGGTAACCAATACTTACCGACCCCGCTTATTGACAATCGGTACGAACGCGCCCGCAACGCGCAGTTATTTGTTTGGTATTAACCTGGTATTTTAAACGAAAAAGCAATGAAACAGACCCGTAATATCAGTTATATAGGAACAGCCATGATGACGTTGTTTCTGGCGGCATGCTCCGATATTTTGGAGGAACAGCCGCGTAGTATTTATGAACCCGGTTTCTTCACCACTGAAAAAGGTGTGCAGGGGGGAATAACCTCCATGTATGCCCACCTGCGTTACATCTATGGGCAGGCTTATTATTATAATGCTACGCTCACCGGTACCGATGAAGTCACGTATGGGCAAAGTGCAGACCAAAACTTTCTGGTGATGGACCTGAGTGGTCAGGGGGAGATTACTTCCCAGAGCAGCCGTGCCGATGTTTTATGGGATGCGGCATTCAGCAACATCAATACCGCGAGCGGCATCATTGAAAATGCTGCCGAAGTAGAAGCGATTTCTGAAGCGTTGATTGCCGAGGCGAGGTTTTTCCGCGCGTTCGACTACTTCATGCTGGTACAGACCTTTGGGGGGGTGCCGTTGGACCTGGGGGCGGGCGAACTGGCCTTCAACACGGCCCCATCGAGAACCTCTACGCGAAACACCGTACCTGAGGTCTATACCAAAGCCATATTCCCTGACTTGCTGATCGCGGCAAACGATTTGCCGGATGCTGGCCGGGTAACGGGCGGAGTAACCAAAACGGTGGCGCGCTTGTATTTGGCAAAAGCGTACCTGACCTATGGATGGTGGCTGGAGAACCCGAACAACATCCCGACGTACCCGGAGACGGCGCGTACTGATCCGGACGGACATGATGCCCAGTGGTATTTCCAGCAGGCGTACAATGTGGCAACAGCCGCCATTGACAATCCGGGTCCTTTCGGCTTACAGGAAACATTCTATGATGTGAACTGGGCACCCAACGATCGCAATAATGAAATACTGCTGTACGCTGACCACACGGAGACCAGCGAATTTTATAACGCCAGTAGCCTGACGTATAGCAATGGCGCTGCTCCGGAGAACTTCGCCGGATGGATGATGACCTGGAACTATCCTGAGATGAGAAGCAGTTCATCCAATTCAGGATGGACGGCCATGAGTTCCGTTCAGCGGGAAGCATCGCAGCCCTTGGGGCGTCCGTGGACACGCATGACGCCGACGATCGGGGCTATTACCAATACCTTTGCCGACAAAACCTACGACTCCCGGTATGACGGCACCTTCACTACCGTTTACCGTGGCAACTGGGATAAAGCCGGAGTTAGCGGTCCGGTGTATAATGTAAACTTTACGCCGGTCAATCCGGGTGACGTCATACTGACGTTTCTGGATGAGGAACCGGAGACGGCTATTGATTACTCCAATTCGACCTATCAGAGTAACATTGGGGTCGGAGTGCTGCCCGGAAGAGCCGATTTCGTCGTATCACCGCGCGGCATCAGCCGGCGAGTATACCCCGGGCTTTGGAAACTGGGGCCTTACCGCACCGACAGTGGCGCTGGATTGGGACAGCCGAATGCCGCCAGTACCCGTCCATTCAACATTGCCAAATTCTCCGAGCTTTACTTCATCGCGGCCGAAGCGGCCGTGAAAGGGGCATCAGGCGCGAGGAGTGCGCGGGATCTCATCAACGTCGTCCGTGCGCGTGCCGGAAAATGGCGCTGGGACAACAATGGAAATATGGAGAAAGTAGCGGATAACAGCGCTGCCATGACCGCCGCCACACCGGCAACGATTGATATCGACTATATTTTGGCCGAGCGCTCGCGTGAATATTATGGCGAAGGTTACCGTTGGTTAGATCTGGTGCGCACGCAAAAATGGACGGAGTTGGCGTCTACTTATGAAATCTGCGGGTCCAATATCGGCGACCATACACCGGTAACAGTAACACGGAATATCCAGCCGCATCACTACCTGCGTCCCATTCCGCAGGGGCAGCTTGATGCCATGGAGGGAGAGCGGGATACCTATCAGAATCCGGGATATGACTAACCAGGTGGTGTGACATCACAACCCATTCGCCCTGGCCGTGATCTCGGCGATGTCCAATACCTGCACGTCCTGCTCTTTGTCTTTCAGTTTGATGCCATCGCGCAGCATGGTCATGCAGAAGGGGCAGGCGGCGGCAATGATTTCGGGTTGTGTGGCCAGTGCTTCCTCGGCGCGTTCGATGTTGATGTCCTGGTTGCCCTTTTCCGGTTCCTTGAATAGCTGGGCACCGCCTGCGCCGCAGCAGAGGCCATTGCTCCGGCAGCGCTTCATCTCCACCAGCTGCGCATCGAGGCTTTCCAGGGCTTTGCGGGGTGCTTCATACACGCCGTTCCCCCGGCCGAGGTAGCAGGGGTCGTGGTAAGTAATGCGCCGTCCCTTAAAGGATTCACCGCCTTCGACCTTTAGCTTGCCCTCGTCAATCAGTTGCTGAATGAGTTGCGTATGGTGGATAACCTCATAATGGCCGCCCACATCGGGATATTCGTTTTTGAGCGTGTTGAAACAATGCGGACAGGCGGTGACGATTTTGGTGACGGCATAGCCATCGAGGACCTGGATGTTCGTCATAGCCTGCATCTGGAAGAGAAATTCGTTGCCCGCGCGTTTGGCAGGATCGCCCGTACAGGTTTCTTCGGTGCCGAGAATGGCATAGTTGATGCCTACGTGGTGCAATATTTTGCAGATGTCGCGCGTGATGCGCTGGGCGCGCTCGTCGAAACTACCCGCACAGCCCACCCAAAACAGGATATCAGCCGTTTCGCCTTTAGCCGCCAATTCGGCCATTGTCGGTATGTGTCGTTCGTTCATGTGTTAGACATTAGACATTAGACAACAGACATTAGACAACAGATCCATTCGTGTTCCTTTATAATCATCCTTCCCGCCAATTTGCCCGATCCGCCTGCGCATATTTCCACGGTGCTCCGTTGTTTTCCACATTGCTGAACATCGCATTGAGACTGGTCGGCGCCTGGGATTCTTCCATAACGGCGTATCGCCTCAATTCCATGATAATGTTCAGGGGGTCGATATTGACGGGACAGGCTTCTACGCAGGCGTTACAGGTCGTGCAGGCCCAGATCTCTTCCCGGGTAATATAGTTGTCCAATAGCGTCTTGCCATCGTCTTTGAATTCCTTGTTCCGGCGTATGTTATCGCCCACCTCCACCATGCGGTCGCGGGTATCCATCATGATCTTGCGGGGCGAGAGCAATTTGCCGGTGATATTGGCCGGGCAAGCCGCCGTACACCGTCCGCATTCGGTACAGGTATACGCGTCCAGCAGGTTTTTCCAGGTGAGGTCTTGGATGTCCTTGGCGCCGAAGCGAAGGGGCGCATCTGTGGCCTCCGGTGTATAGGATGGATCAAGCATGGCCTTGACCTCATTGGTCACGCTGTCCATGTTGGTGAAATGCCCCTTGACTTTCAGGTTTGAAAAATAGGTGTTGGGAAATGCCAACAGGATGTGCAGGTGCTTGGAGTAGGGGAGGTAATTGAGAAAGGCAAGTACCCCGATGATGTGAAACCACCAAGAGAAGCGCTCGATGCCGATGAGTGCTGAGGCGTTATCGGGCAGCAGGGGCAGCAGCCAAGCACTCACCGGAAAGGCTCCACCCGGCGTATAGTGCGGTATACCCGCCAGCTGTAATTTATAGTCGGCTGCATTCATGGTCAGGAAGGCGGCCATGAGCAGGATCTCGGCAGTGAGGATGAGGTTGGCGTCGGTCCGCGGCCATGGGGTCATTTCAGTGCCGAAGAAGCGCTTTACGCGTGCCATATTGCGTCGTGCAAGGAAGATGACACATCCCGCCAGCACGGCAAACGCCAGCCATTCAAACGCACCGATGAGGAAACGGTAGAAAACGCCCATTCCCGAAAAAGCGCGATGGGTGCCGAATAGGCCATCCCAAACGATCTCGAGCAGCTCGATGTTGATGATGCAAAATCCGAGGTAGACGAACAGATGCAGCAACGCAGGGAAGGGGCGTTTGAACATTTTACGCTGCCCGAAGGCCACCAGCAGCATGGTTTTCCATCGGTTGGCGGGTTGGTCGGCGCGCCGTTCGTCTCGTCCCAACCGGATGTTCCCAAGGATTTTACGGCCATTATAGATGGCTAAGGCCATTGCCGCCACCAATAAACTTCCGAAAATGAGCTGGCTTATCATATTGCTGGTTTATCTTTCAGGTCCAATTCCTCGTGATGCCATCCACTATCACGAAAATACGGAATTAAAAATACTATGCAAGCATAATAAACTATTTGGTCACAAAAAAGCGGGATGCTTTTCATGCATCCCGCGTTAACGTTTTTTCAAGCCGTATACCAATTACTTATTTGTTGGCGCAGCGGCCGGCGTGGAGCCTGAAATGCCCAATTTGGTTTTGACATCGGCCGTCAGGTCATCTCCCCCCGCAAAATACGGGATCGGGATCGCTACGTTGCCGCCGATATCAAACACATAGGCATATCCCTTCTCTTTCGCCACGGCCTGTACAGCCGTATTGGCTTTTTGAAAAATAGGCGTAAATAACTCCTGTTGTTTCTTTTGTACCTCTTCTTGGGCGAGCTGCTGGGCACCTTCTATGCGCTTTTGAATTTCCTGTAGCTCCATGCTCAGCGTTTGCAATTGAGCATCGATGGAATCCTTATTGGCTTCGCTGCGATTGCGTTGCAAATCCTGCGCAGCGGTGAGCTTTTTTTGGTACTCGGCGCCCATTCCCTGCAATTCAGTTTCTTTTCCTTTTGCAAGCGTCTCAAACTCCGTGTTTGCGGTTTTGAATTCGGGCATCGACTGGATGATGTCATCCGAATTGACATGGCCGATCTTCTGCTGCGCACTGACGAGTCCGGTTGATAAAAACAGCAGTCCTACCACCACTAAACCTTTAAACAAATTTTTCATGCTATTCATTTTAATTTTACGTTGTTGTCGGGGTCTGTTGTCGTTTACCCCTTTTTGTGATTATAAGTTATTATTTAATTTGTTTTTCTGCAAGCGCAGGATCCGGTTTGTATCCCAAACGGGTGATCACATCGTTGCTTTTGTCCAATTTCGGGTTGGCGTACAGGAATGTCACTTCGCTGCCTTTATCCAGCACGATATCCAATGACTGGTCCGTGGCGATCGCTTGGATGGCCTCGGCTACCCGATCCTGTATGGGCTGCACCAGTTTGATACGCTCCTGGAAAAGGTCGCCTTCAAACCCGAATTTCTGCCGTTGGAAGTCTCGTGCCTCCTGTTCTTTGAGTACGATTTCGTCTTCGCGTTTCCTGCGCATTTCTTCATTGAGCAGCACCTGGTCTTCTTGATAAGACTTATAAAGCTTTTCGATTTCGGCAAAGCGATTGTCCACCTCTTCCTGCCATTGGACCGACAGCGCATCAAGCTGCTTTTGGGAGGCGAGGTATTCGGGAATATGTTTCAGGATATACTCCGTATCCACATAGGCAAACCGCTGGGCAAAAGCGGCTGATGAGGCCACTATGGTCAGCGCAACGATTCCTATTAATTTTTTCAAGTTCATCATGACTTTGGTGTTATAGGTACAAAAGTAATTCCATTTTTTTAATATCCTATATATTAGTTGAAACCGCCCATTTGCTGCATGATGCTGAACGTGAAGTTTTGCCGCCAGGTGCTAGACGGTACCCCCGGTATCGGGTCAAATGCATGTCCGTAATCGATGCCCAGCAAGCCGAAGATGGGCAGGAAGATACGGGCACCCACACCGACCGAACGGCGTACCTTGAAGGGATTGAAATCCCGGAAGTTGTTCCACGTATTACCGCCCTCGGCAAAGGCGAGCATGAATACCGTGGCCTGGTCATTCAGCATCACCGGATGCCGCAATTCCAGCTGGTATTTGTTGTAGATGGGGCTCCCCGAGTTGCGGGCAACGTTCACATCCGCACCATCGGGAATCACCATGCCGTTGGCATAGCCCCGCATAGCGATGATCTCCGAGCCCTGCAGGAAGTCAAATCCCATCATGCCATCCCCGCCCAGTTTGAAGCGTTCGAAAGCGGATGTGCCGGTTTCACTACTATATGTGCCCAAAAAGCCAAATTGCGCCTGTGCCTTGAGCACCAGCTTGCCCGAGATCCGGGTAAACCATTGGGAATCGAACTTCCACTTGTGGTATTCCGTCCATTTGTAGCGTTCGGTATCCGGGGCCGTGGGGTAGTTGATGTTGTTGAACATCGAGTAAGGCGGGGTCACCTGTACGGTGAATTTTATATGCGAACCTGACGTAGGGTATATCGGCGCATCCACCGAATTGCGGCTGATCTCTTGCGTGAGGTTGATGTTATAAGACGTACCGTTTTCAAACAGGAATCCGGGATAGTTCTGCAACTTGTATTGGTTGAATCCCACGGAGTAGTTCAACTGGAACCAGTTGTCGGGCCATTGCAGGCGTTTACCCAAACTCACGGTGACCCCGTTCATCCATATCCGGTTCAACTCATTATCACTCACTACCTGCCTGCCGGTATAATAATCAAATCCCCCATATGACGAAGAAGAGGTATAGGCGCTTACGCCGAAATAAATCGGCTTCTTGCCGCCCAGCCAGGGCTCAGAAAACGAAAAGCTATATGACTGATAGCGCTTGCCGCTGGTCTGGCCGCGGATGCTCAGCTTCTGCCCGTCGCCCCGTGGTAGGGGCTTCCAAGCGCTTTTATCAAAAAGGTTGCGGGTGGAGAAATTGTTGAAGGTGAGCCCCAATGTACCGATCACCTGGCCGGCACCGAAACCGCCGGAAAGCTCTACCTGGTCCGAGGGTTTTTCGACTACGTTATATTCGATATCCACCGTTCCGTCGGCGTGGTTGAGGTTGGTAGGCACCGGGTTAGTCTTTTGTTCATCAAAGTTACCCAATTGCGCGATTTGCCGCGTACTGCGCATCAACTGTTCTTTCGAAAACTTCTGTCCGGGTTTGGTGTGGATTTCCCGTAGCAATACGCGGTCATTGGTCACGTCGTTGCCCTTGAGGATGATGTTGTTGACGGTGAACTGGGCTCCTTCGTAAATGCGAAGATCGAGATCGATCGTATCACCGTAGATGCGCGTCTGCACGGGATCTGCGGTGAAGGTAAGATACCCATCGTTGAGATACAGGGACGAAATGTCGTCGTTGTTCCGCGTGGGGCCCATGAGCTTGGTATTGAGCTTTTCCTCGCTGAATACTTCGCCTTTTTTGATGCCCAGGATGACGTTCAGAATCGAATCCGAATATTTGGCATTGCCTTGCCAGCTGATGTTGCCGAAATAGTATTTGGGGCCTTCATACAGGTCGATATCGATGATGACGTTCCGGTCGTTGTGCTTGTAGAAGGTATCCCGTAGGATTTCCGCATCGCGGTAACCGCGATCATGCATCTTGGCGATGAGGTTATCCTTGGCCTCTTCGTATTTTTCGGCTTTGAATTTACCCGGACCGGTAACACGCCACCAGGTGCGCTGCCTGACGCCCTTGAAGAACTTCCGGAGCTGGGGCTGTGTAAATTCCTCGTTGCCCGTAAAATTGATGCGGTGAGCACGTACCTTTCGGTTGCGGTCTACATTGACCACCAGGATCTGGTTGTTTACCTGGCTGGAATCCTTTAGCGGCGCCATCGTGATTTCGGGATAGAGGTATCCCTTTTCGCTCAGGTAGCGGGTGATGGTATTCCGTGTGGTATTCATCAGGTTTTGGTTGACGATCTTGCCCGTGTTTTCGTTGAGCTGTTTGCGCACCTCCTCGGTTTGGGTCTTGCTGAGCCCCTCGATATCGATACGGGTGAGCCGTGGGCGTTCGACCACGTGGATATTGAAGAAGATCGAATCTCCCTTTATTGCATCGGCATAGAGCTCCACATCGTCGAACAAACCTTGGTCCATGAGGTTTTTCACGACATTTGACGTCGCATCGCTGGGTACTTCAATCCGCGATCCGACGATCAACTTGGAGATGGTCACCAAGACATCATTGTCCAGGTATTCCGTGCCGCTGACGCTGACACCCCCGATGATGTAATTTTGCGGATTGAGGTAACTGAATTCGTCCGAATCACCAATGGGTATGCCCCGTTGCTGCGCAATGGTGGTCTCGGCCGCCAATATGGTCATGAATAAAAAAAGGAGTATGCGCTTCATCTATCTAATTTATCGCCGCTAAAGTACGTCAAACAGTTGTTAATTTTTGTTAAAAGGTTTTTTTTTGAGACATCAGGCATGAGACACCAGATATGAGACACGTCACCGAGCACCGACCACCCATCCCTACTTCACCAATTGCTCGCTGGTGAGGCCGAAGCGCCGTTCGCGTCGTTGGTAAGCGATGATGGCCTCAAAGAGGTCGTTTCTTCTAAACTCGGGCCACATTTTATCGGTAAAATACAATTCTGCGTAGGCCAACTGCCAGAGGAGGTAATTACTGATGCGCTGCTCGCCGCTGGTGCGGATCATCAGTTCCGGATCGGGCAAATCGCGCGTGGTGAGCTGTTGAGCAAACCTATTTTCATCGATATCCTCCAAGGTAATGCGACCGGACTGCACCTCGGCGGCCAATTTCCGCGCCGCTTCGGTGATCTCCCAGCGCGCACTGTAGCTCAAGGCCAATGTCAGTGTACATTTGGTGTTGCTGGCTGTTTTTTCCATGGCTTCTGCGAGATACCGGTTGCATTTGCCGGGCAACTTTTGCAGGTCGCCGATGGCATTGAGTTTTACGCCGTTCTCCATCAGGGCCTTGGTCTCCTTGTTGATGGTGTTGACCAGCAGTTCCATCAATGCCGACACTTCCAGCCTCGGGCGGTTCCAGTTTTCAGTCGAAAACGCATACACGGTCAGGTATTTGATGCCGATATCCACTGCGCCCTCCACGATGTCCCGCACTGAGACGACACCGCTTTTGTGACCGAATACGCGCAGTTTCCCTTGCTCTTTGGCCCATCGGCCGTTGCCATCCATGATGATGGCTACGTGCTGGGGCAATCGCGTCTTATCTATCGACTCCTTGATATCCATTGATGAATTTTGCGCAAACTTAGGCAAACTTGCCTTCATATGCAAGTTATTGCCATTCGGGGCACCCGCCTTTGAAGATGGTATACGATAGGCTGATGCCGACGGTCATGAAGGAATCGTATGGTCGGCCATCGCCGCGTTGCGTGCCAGCTGCGGACCCACTTGGGTTAGCGATGTTATTCCAATCAGCTGGTGAAATGCTGGGAGCAGGGGGATACCCGGGCTGGCCAAATGTACTGAAATCGGCGTAATTGCCGGACACGTCATCCAAGCGATCAGTAAGCGTCAGCCGGTACGCGAGTTCAGCCCCCACCGTCCACGGTCCGCGCAGGTTATACTTAAAACCAGCCCCGAAGGGGATGCTGATGGCGGTATTGTCGTAAGACGTTCCCTCCGTGTTGTAGTCACGCAAGCGGATGGTTGATTCGCCGGGAAGGGCCACGCCGTACCAGTTCGGTTTAGCTTTCGGGTCAAATTGCACCGCCCCGACGCCAGCGAAGACATAAGGGGTATACACGATCCGGCCCCGTTGGGGGAGCCACTTGAAGAAATTGAAATCGGCTAATAATGCCGCTTCTTTCACCCCACCGAAGAAGCCAAGGTAACGCTGTTGACGCTGCACGGTGCGCGAATAATGATCATGCGCGAACGTATTGGCATAGGCAACATTTGCGCGGATGCCCCAGGTGGGATTGATGTTGTACTTGATCGACGCACTGGCTGACCAGTCATTGAATGCCAGCGGATTTTCGGGATTAATATCGCCCATGTAGCCCGAAGCACCACCCTGCAAGCCAAGTTCCCACTCCTGCGCCTGTGATGCCGCGAAGGGGAAGAAAACAAGTAGCATTAACAATTTCCGAAGCACAATATCAGGTATACGTTCAAGGTGGGTAAAGATAATATAAATCGTGGAATAAATGGGTGGTCGGTGGTCGGTGAATGGTGGTCGGTGGTCAGTGATCGGTGAATGGTGATCGGCGGTTGGTGGGTCTGGTGTCTAATGTCTGTTGTCTGTTGTCTCAAGTCTAATGTCTCAAGTCTCAACTCTCTTAACTAATAATTGCGTGCATCAAGGCCCCAGAGCAATTTGTTGCGAAGGTTGGAGAAGTAGCTGTAGTTTTTCAATCGGATGAGGTTGACCTGGTAGTGCGCTTTGCTGATCTTCAGCTTTACATCGGTAGATACGGGGGTAGTCTTCGAGTCGCACGACAGCAGGAATTTTCCGCTGCGGCTTTCGACTTCCAGATCCAATGTCATGTCGTCTGAGATCACTACGGGCCTGACGTTGAGGTTGTGCGACGATATCGGCGTGATGACGAAATTGCCGCTTCCGGGCACGATGATGGGTCCGCCGCAGCTAAGGGAGTAAGCCGTGGAACCGGTAGGGGTGGCGGCGATGATGCCGTCTGCCCAATAGGCGTTCAGCGGCTCTCCATTGAGGTATGCGTTTACCGTGATCATCGCGGAACTGTCATACTTGAACAGGGTAATGTCATTGAGCGCAAAGTGGCTTCCATCGAAGAGCTCAACCTGGTCAGATCGCACGGACAGCAAGGTGCGCTTCTGTATGTTATATTCACCGAGCAGAATGGCTTCCATCGATACGTCGATGTCATCTTTACTGATATCGGCCAAGAAGCCCAATCGGCCGAAATTGATACCCGCTACGGGTATGCCGGAGTCGCCGACGATCGATACGGCTGCCAGCATGGTGCCGTCGCCTCCTAAGCTTAGCATAAACCCGATGTCTTCCGGCAATTGCTGGCGGGTGGTGTAGGTATGGGGTTTTTGCGGACAGATCACGCGCTGCGCTAAGAATGCGTGGAAGTCTTCGTATATCCACACCTCCATGTTTTTTGCGGCCAATGAATCAAACAAATGCTGTACATAGGGAATGACGGAGGGGTAGAATTCCCTGCCGTAGACGGCTATTTTCATATTACATATTGATATAGTTCATCAACTGCTCGTAGCGATCGCGGGAATTGTCGCCGCTATTGACATCGTTGTAGGTGGCTTTGACGGTATAGTCATGCCGAAGAAAAGCAGCGACGATGGCGGAAATGTCGGATTTATTGACCTTGATGGTGACTTCCAAGCGGGCTGAATCTGCAAATGTCTGCACCACCGAATTGAGCACCTGCGCGTTGTCTGACTCCACGATATGTGCAATATGGGATAACGCGTTGTCGCGGTTGCCCATTTCGAGCACAATGATCCCCCCCGGTTGGTGGATAGACATGGCCTCGCTCAAGGCACTGACCACATCGAGCGGGGTAACGGCGCCGAGGTAATCGTGCTGGTCGTCCAATACGGGCAACAGATCCAATTGATGGAGCTGAAAAAACAGCACCGCGTCATAGAGGTGCTGCGTGTCATAGAGGTGGATCTGTCGGTACGTGACGTCTGCCTGCTGGATCGTCGCTTGCCGATCGGTAAGGCCGGCCAGCGCCTCGTAAGATACCAGTCCCAGAAAAAGGCCTTCCTTGACCACAGGCAATTGTGCCAACTGAAAGTCGGCCATGAGGTCCAACGCATGCTGTATACTATCCGTTGGATTCACTGCATAGCTGCGGTCTGTTATCACATCGCCTATGTTCATGGTGTCGTCGTAAACTCGTTAACGTATTAAACGAATAAATTGGGTAATCGTTTAATGTTCTTTGCCAAAATTACTTGCTTTTGGTGATAACAACGATTATTCCATCTTTTTTTTCGCTAATTGCTGCATCTTTTCGGGAATTAAACAAAAGGATGACAATATCGGAACTTTTGCTACTTTTGGCTGCTAAACGTGGAATGGTGTGGTGATCCCGCGGAAGCGACTCCACTATGATTGGCGACTGCTTTGGAAAGTAAAGATAAATATATTGTCGTTAGGGAAATCATCCGGAAGAAAAATCCGCAGCTATTGAGGTGGATGCCCCGGTTTATTCTCCGCTATATCGAGCGCATTGTGCACGAAGATGACATCAACCGGATCATGGCGGAGCACGGCCACCTTCAGGGGCTGGATTTTGTGGAAGCGCTCATTACGGATCTGGGGGTGATCGTGGAGTTGCACGGCGAGGAAAACATCCCCATGGAGGGGGGAGCGATCTTTGCTTCAAACCATCCGTTGGGCGGGTTGGACGGGATTGCTTTCATGCATGCGCTGGGTAAATACCGAAAAGACATCAAGTTTTTGGTAAACGACATCTTGCTGAACATCAAGAACCTGGAGCCCCTGTTTGTGGGTGTAAACAAACATGGGATGCAGGACCGGACAGGAACCCGGCAGATCGAAGAGGCTTATGCCCAAGACCAGGCGTTGCTGGTGTTCCCTGCGGGGCTGGTGTCGCGCAAACGGAACGGTAAGATTGAGGATCTGCAATGGAAAAAGAGCTTCATCAGCAAGGCGAAGAAATACCAACGGAACGTCGTTCCGGTGTATATTGATGGCAAAAATTCCGGTTTTTTTTATAATTTTGCCCGTTTCAGGGAACGAATTGGTATCAAGGCAAACATAGAAATGTTTTACCTAGCAGATGAGATGTTTGCGCAGAAAGATAAAAAAGTGACTATCTGTATAGGAAAACCAATTTCTTATACTTATTTTGACGGCTCCAAAAGTGAAAGGGAGTGGGCTGAATACCTCAAACAAGTGGTTTATAACTTAGCCCCCCAAAACTAACTATATGCAAGAAATAATAGCACCTGTTGATCGGAACTTCATAAAAAAGGAGCTTACCCAAGAGGCATTCGTCCGTTATACCAATAACGGGAACAATGAGATCTACTTGGTTAATCATCACTATGCGCCGCACACGGTGCGGGAAATCGGAAGGTTGCGGGAACTTACCTTCCGGACCGCTGGCGGGGGTACGGGATTGGCGCTGGACCTGGATGATAACGACACAGGCGCTGACGCTTATGATCAACTGATTGCTTGGAACCCGGAGGATGAGGAGATCATCGCCGGATACCGGCTCATCAAATGCAAGGATGTGGGTGTCAATGGCAACGGGGAGATCAACTTATCAACGGCTCATTATTTTCACTTTTCGCCGAAATTCATCACGGACTACCTGCCCTATACGATTGAATTGGGCCGATCCTTTGTGCAACCCAAATATCAACCCGGTAAAGACAACCGCAAAGGACTGTTTTCATTGGATAACCTGTGGGACGGGTTGGGGGCGGTCGTGAAGCTTAATCCGGATGTCAAATACTTATTTGGCAAGGTGACCATGTATCCGCATTACAACCGGGAGGCCAGGGATCTGTTGATTTACTTCATGAACCACTACTTTCCAGACGGCGAACAATTGGTGTGGCCCATCAACCCATTGGACTACTTCGGCGATACGGCTGCGTTTTATGGCCTTTTTGACGGACTCGAATATAAGGATGGGTACAAAATACTGAACAGCAGGATCAGGGCATTGGGCGAAAACATCCCGCCGCTGATCAATACCTATATGAACCTCTCCTCTACGATGAAGACATTCGGTACGGCGATAAACGACGAATTCGGCACGGTGGAAGAGACCGGTATCATGATCGTCATTGATGACATCTTTGAAAGCAAGAAGGAGCGCCACATTTCCACCTATGAGCGGGATAAGGAAATGGGAAGCCGGAAGGTGATCTAGGATGGTAAGCTGTTAGCGATCCGCTAACAGCACTTTAACAATTGCGGAGATGGTCTTGCCATCGGCCTTGCCTGCGAGTTTTTGATTGGCTAAGCCCATGACCTTGCCCATATCTTTCGGACTTGACGCACCGGTCTCGGTAATGACCTGCTTGACCACATCTTCGATCTCCGCTTGGGAAAGTTGGGCAGGCAGGTAGCTTTCAATCACGGCAAGCTCTTCCATTTCGATTTGGTACAGGTCGTCACGGTTTTGCTGCTGGTAGATCTCGGCAGATTCTTTGCGCTGCTTGGCCAATTTTTGCAATACCTTGGTCTCGGTCTCTTCCGTGAGTGTTTCAGCGGGTCCTTTTTCGGTTTTAGCGAGCAAAATAGCCGCCTTGATGGCACGTAGACCCCGAAGCCGGGCATTGTCCTTGGCCAGCATGGCCGATTTGATGTCTTGGTCGATGTTGTCCTGTAAAGCCATTGTCTTGATGTTGTTGGAAAGCCAAAGGTAACAATTATGCCCGGCAATCGGAATTATTGTTTTATCGTTATAACCCTATGTATTTTTTTGTACTTTTGGCGTCAAAATGTTATTCACATGGCAACAACGTTAGAAAAAAGACCTCCGAGGAAAACCGATAACGAAGCGAACCAAACGCAGCATTACGTTACGTTGGCCATTGCAGTCGCTATAGGCCTCGCGGGTACGTTCTTCCGGTTTATTCACGATTCGTTCCTGTTTTCAACCGTATCCAATATTTTACTGGCCCTCGGCTGGTTTATCGTATTCCGGGTGGTATTCCGGATTATGAAATAGTTGCGACATGCGTCTCCTGCGCTTCATCACCATCAGTATACTGTTCTGCGGTTGTACGTCTATGTTGTTTTCGCAGCAGGCAGATTACCCCTTCGAAAAGGAGATCGTCGCCTACCGCGATCAGGATCGGCTGGCAATGCCTGCCCCCGGCGGAATACTGTTCATTGGCAGCTCCTCTATCCGGATGTGGAACGACTTGGAGTCCCGGTTTGCGGACGCGCCTATCATCCGGCGTGGAGTAGGGGGGTGCCGGCTCGCACATTTCGTCGAGTTTTACATGGATTCCATCGTGTATCCTTATCAGGCGCAGAAGGTATTTGTGTATGCCGGTGAGAATGATATCGCGAGCGGCGAGTCATCGGCGGAAGAGGTTGCGGAGCTTTTTAAACAGCTTTATCACCAACTCAACGCCAATAATCCGGACGTGCAGATTTTCTTTATGTCAATCAAGCCAAGCAATAGCCGATTGAAGTGGCTGGATGAGATGACAAAAGCTAACCAGCTGATCGAAGCGTTTCTCGGCGATAAAGAACATGCGGAATACATTGATATGGGCACGGTGCTGCTGGATCGGGAAGGGAAGCCGGACGACAGCCTGTTCCGCGAAGACAAGTTGCACCTCAATACCGCAGGCTATGACCGGTGGGAGGCCATTATCAGGCCGTATGTGGAGCGTTAGCTATTGATGTAACTCTCCAACTGGCTGATGGTCTGCTGCTGATCTTCGATGATGTATTTCACCAGGTCACCAATTGAAAGCATCCCCACAACCGTATCGTTTTCCATCACGGGTAAGTGCCTGAAATGCTTATTGGTCATCAGCTGCATACAATGGTCGATGGCCTCGTGCCGCGTGATGGTATGCGGATCCCTGGTCATCACCTCATGCATGGGCGTGTCTTTGGATGATTTTCCTTGCAGAATGATTTTACGGGCATAATCCCGCTCCGTAAAAATCCCTAAGAGGCGCCCCCCTTCGATGATCAGTAATGCACTGATGTTTTTTTCCATCATGATTTTCAGTGCCTCGAAGACGGAAACGTCTTGTGTGACCGAATAGACCACGGTGGGTTTGTTGTTGAGGATGTGCTTGACGGTTTTCATCATGCTGTCTATTAAACTTCTATGAAGCGATGTAATTAAATCATGAAGGAATAACGTGCAACTAAGTGTATAATTGGTGTACGGCAAATACGTAGATAAAGATAATAAAATTTTACTGAAATAAAAAGCGAATCTTATATTCCAAAAGTCTTGGAGCCAAGCGGTCAGGCGGGAAGCCTTCGGGCTTTTTGGCTCCTGCGCCTTGACGAGGATACCCGGGGGACGGAAGCTGCCAAGGCAGCCTAGCCGGAGCCGGTTTGACAAGCGATCCTTATAGCTGCGGCCAAACATGCCACGGAATACGCGACAGGATCAGGATCAGGCCAATCACATAAAACACCAGTACACTGGCATTTTGCTTTTTGGCCGTGGGCAGCCTTTTCGCCCTCGAATAGCCAATGGTGATCAAGATAATCGCCACGAGCATCATCAACGGGTGTTCAAGGAAGTAGAGGCGGGCAATGCCGTCTTTCATTGCGGCTCCGGAAACGTTTTTGATACCGTAGGGCGAAACAAAATACATGACCAAGCCCACGACCAGCTGGAGATGGGCGCATATTAACCCCACGAGTGCCATTTTCCGGTTGTATGCTCTGTTTTGGATGTAAGCAACAAGCACATAAAGAATAGAAATGATCAATCCCGCCAAAAGCACGTAGGCGAGTGTGGAGTGTAGGTGTTTGATTCCCGTGTACATGGTTTGTTAGTTGTTAGTGATTTGGGTTAAAAATACGGAATTAATTTAATAACACAACTTCCGCGATGGGGCTGAACAGGTATACCCGTTGGGTCTTCACTTCGATGCAGCGGTATCGTTTCCTGATTTTCTCCTGTTTTTGAAAAATACGGCCGTTTTTGATCGAGAAAATGGCCTTTTCGGGCAACTGCTCCACAGTATCTGTGCGTTCGTTTTTGACGTCATATCGTTTCAACACCCGAAACAGGTGCAGGTCTGTGCAACTGGAGGCCGCGGGGTTATTCATGTAATTGACGACCGCTGTTTGAATGTCGTCGGGGAAAATGCCGGATTGCATGAACGGCCGCATCAGTTGCCTGAAGTTGGCTTTCCACTGGCTGCCATGCGGTTTTACCTGGCTTTGGTGTTCGTTCCATGTTTTCAGGTGAGCGAACTCATGCACCGTGGTGATGAGGAACGCGTAGGGGTTGAGGTTGTGGTTTACCGAGATGCGGTGACCTTTTCCGCCATGCGGAGGCCGGTAGTCGCCGAATTTAGACGAGCGGCTGCGGCTTATGCGGAATAGGCACCCGCTATCGTTGATCCACCGCGAGATCACCGCTGCGGCGGAAGCCGGTAAGTATTTGCTCAACTGCGCACTGTAGTCCTGCATCAAACGAACATCCTATTGTGCTTCGGTAGGTTCATGTTCGTGATCATGCTCATGCTCGTGATCATGATCATGTGCTTCCTCCGAACCCAGCAACGCAGCATCCACATCCCCTTGATTGATGTCCCGTTCACGTATCGCTCTGTTCTGGCAGGTCTTGCATAATTCAGAAATGCCCTTGGCCTCCCATGCTTGCTTTACGGTACCATTGTTGACGGTTTCCCGACCTACAATGTGCTGGCAATCGTTAAAAATATGATACCTGTTTCCTGCGCTGGTCCAGAAGACATTGTCTTCATCGAAATTCAGGGTTTTTAGCGCATCGGTCTGCGCCTGGATTTCTTCGGTGTATTTTTCAATCGATGGTGGATTGAAATCGACACCGGAGATGCCCGCTACGAGCATGGCCACCACGGCAATGGTTCCGGCGATACCTTTGGTCTTTCCATCAATATTTTTATTGGTAAAAATGAGAATCACCAATGGCAGGAAAGCCAATACGCCCATGATTGCGCCCAATTGATTCTGTATGAAAAACCTGACTTTATCCTTTTCGGAGGCGGGATCAAGCCGATTCGCTTTTTTCCATAGGATAGATGCCGTGATCGCAAGCGCCAGGATGACGACGACGGCAATGATGAGATACAGCATGGTTTCATTGCTGATCAGCTTGAGGATGGCGAAAATTTGCCCAGCGATGGCGAGCAACCACGCCAAAATAGCGAATAGCCGCAACTGTTTTGCCTTCCCCTTGGCTTCAGCGCTGGCCACAAATACCTTCGCTCCATTTCCGCGCGGCGGTTGATTCGCACCGTCGGTGCCCGTGTTGTTGTTTGTTGACATGACCTTGAAAATAGCTAACGTTCGAAGGTAAATGTACAAAACTTTATTAGAAGTGCAAATACTGACCTGTTATCCCTATATTTGGAGTTAATAAATATACGTAATGGCATATGTTGACTAGACGATTCCTGCTCATCGTGTTCGCTATAGGTTTGGTGTGTTGTGCGGAGGCGCAAGATCTCAATGCACGCGTAGAAATTCTGTCGCCACAGGTCCAGAATACCAACAAACGCGGGTTGGATGTGCTGCAAAAAGCGATTGCTGATTTTCTCAACAACCGTACGTGGAGCGCCAATCAGGTACAGCCGCAAGAACGTATCGATTGCAGCTTCGTGATCACGATCAATGCATGGGACGGCTCATCCAATTTCACCGCACAAGCCCAGATCATATCTACGAGGCCCGTTTTCAACAGCACCTATAACAGTCCGGTGTTGAGTATTTCCGATAACAATTTCAATTTCAGTTATACCGAAGGGCAATTGATGGATTATTCCGACCAGCAATACATGAACAACCTGACGTCGCTGCTTGCTTATTATGCATATGTTATTGTGGGATTGGATGCAGACACGTTCGAGCACAATAGCGGCACACCATTTTATACCGCGGCCCAGAACATTGTCAACAATGCCCAAAACACCGGCTTCAACGGCTGGCGTTCGATGGAAGGTACGGACAACCGGTTTTGGTTGGTCAACAACCTGCTCGACCGGCGGTATCAACCCATCCGGGACTTCCTGTACAGCTTTTACCTGAAAGGATTGGACACCATGGCCGACAATGCATTGGCCGCGCGGAAGGCGATTTTGGAGTTGCTGCCGCTCTTGCAGAAGGTGGACCGGCTGGCACAGGGAGCCGTGTTTAATCAGGTATTTTTCACCGCGAAGTCGAACGAGCTGGTCGGCATATTCGGCGGTATGGGTCCGCAGGAACGGGTGCAGGCCTATAACCTGCTGGCAGAGGTAGACCCGGCCAACGCGAATAAATATGAAAGTTTACGTAATTCCAGATAGTACATGCCGTCCGCCAATCACCATTCACCGGTCACTGATCACCGATCACCGATCACCAATCACCATTCACCGATCACCAACCATTACCCATGCTGAGTCGCCTGTTTATTCAAAACTATGCACTGATCGATTCGCTTGATATACCATTTGACAAGGGATTGAATATACTGACCGGTGAGACTGGTGCCGGGAAATCCATCATCATGGGCGGTTTATCCCTTATCTTGGGTCAACGCGCAGAAAACCGCTATTTTTTCAATCAAGATCGGAAATGCATTATTGAAGGCTATTTCGACATCTCGTCGTATCAGTTAGAAGCGTTTTTTGAAGAACAGGATCTGGACTATGCACACGAAACGATTTTGCGGCGGGAGATTAGCGTGGATGGCAAGTCGAGGGCCTTCGTCAATGATACGCCCGTCACGCTCCAGGTATTGAAGGCCCTTGCTGAGCGGCTTATTGACATCCACTCCCAACACGCGACCCTGCAACTAAATACACCGGCTTTCCAGCTACTCACGTTGGACAGTGTGGCGCAAAACCAAGCACTGCGTAATCGGTACGCCGACAACTACCAGGCCTATAAGGCTGCACTGGCGCGCTTGAATACCTTGAAAGATGCCGCGGCACAGGCCGCCGCCGAGGCCGACTATCACCAGTTTCTCTTTAACGAGCTGATGGAGGCCAACCTCGAAGCGGATGAACAGGAGCAACTGGAGGCCGAGCAGCAGCAATTGGAACACGCAGAGGAAATCAAGCGGAACCTATTGGGTGTTGCCTACGCCCTGCAGGAGCAGGAAATCAACGCGGTCGCGTTGCTCAAAGAGGCCATGCAGCAGCTCCAACAAGCCGAACGCTTTATGGCTGCACTTGCGCCACAGGTAGCACGATTGCAAAGCAGCTTCATTGAGTTGAAAGATTTGAGTGAGGAGATCAGTCGCACAGAACAGGGCGTGCTCTTGGATGAAAGCCGTTTAGTGGAGGTAAACGAACGTCTTAGCCTGCTCTACGCGCTGCAGCAGAAACACCGGGTAGAAGACACCGCTGCGCTGATTGCGATGCGGGAAGGCCTGAAAGAAAAGCTGGATGCCTTGTCGTCTGACGAAGCGGAGATCGGCCGGCTGGAGACAGCAGTCGACCGGCTGCGGGCCGAAGTGCTTGAATTAGCCGGATTACTCAGTGAAAGCAGGCAAATGGCCATCCCGCTGGTGCAGGAGGAGGTTGGGCGAGTGCTGCACGAGGTCGGCATGCCGCATAGTCAATTGCGCATCGTGCTGGACCGTCTCGACGAGCAGTCGATCCGCATCAGTGGCCAGGACACGGTGGAATTTCTGTTTACCGCCAATAAAGGACAAGCGCCGCAGCCGATCGGCAAAGTGGCATCCGGCGGTGAACTCTCGCGATTGATGCTGGCCATCAAATCCCTGATTGCCAAAACATCGGCTTTGCCTACCATCATTTTCGATGAGATCGATACCGGCATTTCCGGAGAAGTGGCCCTGCGGGTGGCCGAAATCATGGAGCGCCTAGCGGAGCAGATGCAGGTCCTGGCGATTACGCATTTACCACAGATTGCTTCCAAAGGGGAAACCCATTTCAAAGTCTACAAATCCGAATCCGCAGCAAAAACGGCGACCCATATCGTCCAGTTGACACCGCAGGAACGGGTGCTGGAGGTTGCGCAGATGCTAAGCGGCGCCAATCCGGGGGAGGCAGCCATGCAGCATGCGGCGGAGTTGTTGGGAAAATAAAAAAAACACTATTTTTACGGACTTTATTATTCAGTTGACTAAACAAAGGAACTATGTCCCATAACCTATTGAAAGGAAAGAAAGGAATTATTTTTGGCGCACTTGACGAAAAATCCATCGCCTGGAAGACCGCCCAGCGCTGCGTACAAGAAGGAGCCGAAATCGTGTTGACCAACGCGCCTGTGGCCCTACGGATGGGTACGATCCGGCAATTGGCGGAGGAATGCAACGATGCCCCGGTGATTCCGGCAGACGTGACCAGCAATGAAGATATTGAAAACCTCTTTGATCAGACGCTGGCGCATTTCGGCGGGGGAATAGACTTTATCCTGCATTCGGTGGGCATGAGCATCAATGTGCGAAAAGGCATCCCGTACACCGAGAACAACTACGATTTCACCCATAAGGCGTTTGATATATCGGCCATCAGCTTGCACCGCGTATTGGCTGCGGCCATGAAAAAGGATGCCATCAAAGATTGGGGCTCCGTCGTGGCGCTCACGTATATTGCTGCCCAGCGAGTATTCCCCGATTATAACGACATGGCCGATGCCAAGGCGTTGCTCGAAAGCATTGCCCGTAACTTTGGCTACCAATATGGCGTGAAGAAAAAGGTGCGGGTGAATACCATCAGCCAATCGCCCACGCAGACCACTGCGGGTTCGGGTGTCAAAGGCTTCGGAGATTTCATTTCCTATGCGGACAAAATGTCGCCATTGGGTAATGCGACGGCCGACCAATGCGCCGATTATACCGTCACGCTATTCTCCGACCTGACCCGCATGGTGACCATGCAGAACCTCTTCCACGATGGAGGCTTTTCGTTTACGGGCGTGAGCCAGGCGGTGATTGAGGGAATGGGGGAGAAGTAAGGAATAGGCGTTTTCATATAAAAAAAGCGGCCTGAGCCGCTTTTTTTATGCTGGGATTTTTTTTACTGAATCAGATCTGATTCAGAAAGCGTAATCTTAACGATGAGATCACCTGGGGGGTCTATCACGACATCTGGATCAATAATGGGATCCTCCGCATATATCGTCACAAATCCTGTGGTGTAATTGACGGAATAAGCGACGCCTTCGACCGTCGTGGGGAGGACTTCATACGTGGCATCATTATCAAAGCTGACAGCGATGCTGACAACGCCTTGATCAACGTAGTAATCCGTCAATTCCGGTACCTCGATATCGACGTATACCTGATTGCTTACGCCGCTGGATCGCTGCCACCAATTGGTGGGTATATCAAACCGGATGGTCTGATTGGGCACGACGTCGTAATATTCCTTTGTACAGGAAGTGATGCCGAGGATTACTAGAAATCCAACGACGAAGGTAAGGTACTTTTTCATATACGTTTGTTTTGGGTAAATAATGCTATTGCTTGTTCCTGTTTGTATGACCCTCAATGGAACAAGAAAGTTTAATGCAATAATTGCACCAAGTGTGATTGCATTAAGGATGTTACACGATTCAGGATTTTTTCTTGGGCACCTTGGCACCTTCTTTCCGTGCTTCGGAGAGGCCGATGGCCACTGCCTGCTTCTTGGAAGTCACTTTTTTGCCCGAACCGGATTTGAGTTTCCCTTCCTTCATCTCATGCATGGTTTCCGCTACCTTTTCTCCTGCTTTTTTTGAATACTTTGCCATAAGACTATGTTTTTAAATCCACAACAAGCGTCGTACCGGAAAGTTTGGTAAAAAAAAGCCCGCGATGTTGTCGCGGGCTTATGCTGAATATTGAACCGTCAATGAAGCCTAGTCATCTTTTTTTTCTTTGGCTACATCCGATGGCTTCGATGGTGCATCGTTGCCTGCGGCTACATTGACTACGATTTCACTTTTGTCCTTATCGTAGCCGACTTCCAGGATACTGCCTTCGGACACCTCGCCTTTGAGGATCTCTTCGGCAATGGGGTCTTCAAGATATTTCTGGATGGCCCGTTTGAGCGGACGTGCACCGAAGTTGCTGTCAAAGCCCTTTTCGGCAATAAATTCCTTGGCTTCATCCGTAAGCTTGATCTGATAGCCCAGGGCTTCGATGCGGACGAAGAGCGACTTCAACTCGATGTCAATGATCTTGAAGATATGCTCCTTATCGAGGGAGTTGAATACAATCACATCATCGATCCGGTTGAGGAATTCGGGCGCAAACGCGCGTTTCAAGGCGTTTTCGATGACCCCGCGGGAATGTGACTCGGCCTGCTCGGTTTTTGCAGCCGTGGTAAAGCCCACGCCCTGGCCGAAATCTTTCAACTGACGGGCACCGATATTGGATGTCATGATGAGGATCGTATTCCGGAAATCTACCCGGCGACCGAGACTATCGGTCAGCTGTCCCTCATCCAATACCTGCAACAGCAGGTTGAACACATCGGGATGTGCTTTCTCGATTTCGTCAAGCAGCACGACCGAATACGGCTTACGGCGTACTTTTTCGGTCAATTGCCCGCCTTCTTCATAGCCCACATATCCTGGAGGCGCACCGACCAAGCGGGAGATGGCAAATTTTTCCATATACTCACTCATGTCGATCTGGATGAGCGAATCTTCGCTGTCGAACATGAAGCGGGCCAATTCTTTCGCCAACTCGGTCTTACCCACACCGGTAGGTCCCAGGAAAATAAAGGACCCGATCGGCTTTTTAGGGTCTTTCAACCCGGCACGTGTGCGTTGGATAGCCTTGACCAGCTTTTGCACCGCTTCGTCCTGTCCGATGATGCGACCCTTCATGGATTCGGCCATGCCCAATAGCTTCTGGCTATCGGACTGCCCGACGCGCTGTACCGGAATACCGGTCATCATCGACACGACTTCGGCTACATTATCCTCCGTCACGGTGTACCGTTTGGTCTTGGTCTCTGCTTCCCATGCGGTTTTTTCCGTTTCAAGCTCTTCGAGCAGTTTTTTCTCGGTGTCGCGTAGCTTGGCGGCCTCTTCGTATTTCTGGCTGCGCACTACTTTGTTTTTCTCGACCTTGATCTCCTCGATTTTCTGCTCGATATCAATGATGCTCTGCGGCACATGAATATTGGTGAGGTGCACCCGTGATCCGGATTCGTCTAATGCATCGATCGCTTTGTCGGGCAGGAAACGGTCGGTGATGTAGCGTGTGGTCAGCGTGACGCACGCTTCGATCGCTTCGGGCGTGTAATTGACGTTGTGGTGTTCCTCGTATTTCTCTTTGATGCGATTGAGTATTTCTACCGTCTCGTCATGCGTAGCCGGCTCAATCATCACTTTTTGGAACCGGCGATCAAGCGCACCGTCTTTTTCAATGTACTGGCGGTACTCATCAAGCGTGGTCGCGCCGATGCATTGGATTTCGCCACGGGCCAATGCCGGTTTGAACATGTTGGAGGCATCCAACGAACCCGATGCACCACCCGCACCTACGATGGTATGGATTTCATCGATGAAGAGGATGACATCCGGTGATTTTTCCAATTCGTTCATCACCGCTTTCATGCGCTCTTCAAATTGGCCGCGGTACTTCGTGCCTGCCACCAAAGATGCCAGATCAAGCGTGACCACCCGTTTGTTGAATAACACCCGCGATACCTTCCGTTGGATGATGCGCAGGGCCAACCCTTCTGCGATGGCAGACTTGCCTACACCGGGTTCGCCGATCAGGATCGGGTTGTTTTTCTTACGGCGTGATAGGATCTGCGAAACGCGTTCGATTTCCTTTTCGCGGCCCACGATGGGGTCCAGACGGCCTTCTTCGGCCGCCCTGGTCAGGTCACGTCCGAAATTGTCCAGTACCGGGGTCTTGGATTTGATGTCGGATACCTTCTTAGGCTGGTTGAAGTGATCATCTTCTTTAAAATCATCGTCGCCAGCGGTAGAGCCAGCGGCCTGATCGGTGATGCCCGCTTTATGCTGCTCCACATCGGCTTTAAAGACATCGTAATTGATATCGTATTGCTGTAAGATCTGCGAGGCGATATTGTCTTCATCGCGCAGGATAGACAGCAGCAGATGCTCGGTACCGATGACATCGCTTTTGAAGATTTTGGCTTCAAGGTAGGTGATTTTCAGTACTTTTTCTGCTTGCTTCGTCAGCGGCATATTGCCAATAGGGGCGCGGGACATCGAGGAGCCTTTGACAGCATCTTCGATGGATTTGCGTAGTTCGGTGGTGTCGATCCCTGCATGTTTCAATATCTTGATGGCCATGCCGTCTCCTTCACGAATAAGCCCCAATAGCAAATGCTCGGTGCCTATATAATCATGTTTCAACCTGATGGCTTCTTCCCTGCTGTATGAAATCACATCCTTTACGCGCGGCGAAAATTTTGCTTCCATGAATGTTTACCTTTCTTTTTGTATGCTAAGGATGCGATAAATGTATAAAAATTATCGCGTGTGCCCTTAATGATTTATGTAACTTTTATCAACAATTAAGCCATTGACACAAATATAACATTTTGTCAGTTTCCATAAAAGTATTATTACACCATTGTGACTATATTTGCGTCCTTCTAAAATCCAGTGCATGGCAGACGAAAAGATCATTTTTTCCATGGCGGGGGTGAGCAAAATCTACCCGCCTCAAAAACAAGTACTGAAAAACATCTACCTCTCGTTTTTCTACGGAGCCAAGATAGGCGTGATCGGTCTCAACGGTTCGGGCAAGTCGTCGCTGTTGAAAATCATTGCCGGCCTGGACAAATCCTTCCAGGGCGAGGTCGTCTTTTCGCCGGGTTATACCGTCGGTTATTTGGCACAGGAGCCCGAATTGGACCCCACGAAGACCGTTAGGCAAGTGGTGGAAGAGGGCGTAGCGGCCGTGTCGGCGATCCTGCGGGAATATGAAGAAATCAACGAAAAATTCGGGTTGCCGGAAGTCTATGAGAACGCCGACGAGATGGATCGGTTGCTGGCCCGGCAAGGCGAGCTGCAGGATCAGATCGATGCGATGGGCGCTTGGGAAATCGACAGCAAACTCGAACGGGCCATGGATGCCCTGCGTTGTCCGGATCCCGACAGGACGGTAGACACCTTGTCAGGCGGGGAGCGCCGCCGGGTGGCATTGTGTCGGCTGTTGCTGCAGGAACCCGATGTGCTGCTGCTTGACGAACCGACCAACCACTTAGATGCCGAATCCATCGATTGGCTCGAACAACACCTCCAGCAATACAAAGGCACGGTCATCGCCGTGACGCACGACCGCTATTTTCTCGATAATGTAGCCGGCTGGATACTGGAACTCGACCGTGGGGAGGGTATTCCCTGGAAAGGCAATTACTCCTCTTGGCTCGACCAGAAAGCCAAGCGGCTGGCGCAGGAAGAAAAAACCGAAAGCAAACGGCAAAAGACCCTGGAGCGCGAATTGGATTGGGTGCGCATGGCACCGAAGGCACGGCACGCCAAATCCAAAGCCCGCCTCCACAATTATGAGAAACTAGCATCCGAGGAAACCCAGGAACGTGAAGCGAAACTGGAACTCTTCATCCCCCCGGGTCCGCGGCTGGGCAATGTGGTCATCGAAGCACAGCAGGTGAGCAAGGCGTACGGGGATAAGATCCTTTTCGAAAACCTGAGTTTTTCCCTGCCCCCGGCGGGCATCGTAGGCATCATCGGTCCCAATGGCGCCGGCAAGACCACCCTGTTCAGGCTCATCACCGGGCAGGAACAGCCCGACAGCGGCACCTTCCGCGTAGGCGAAACGGTAGCATTGGGTTATGTAGATCAGCTGCATGACGACCTCGACCCCGGTAAGACCGTGTGGGAAAACATCACCGGCGGGAATGAAAACATCCAACTGGGCAACCGCCTGGTCAATTCCCGTGCATATGTTTCGAAATTCAATTTCAACGGCGGGGATCAGCAGAAAAAGGTGGGAATACTGTCCGGCGGCGAACGCAACCGCGTGCACCTGTCCATCACCCTGAAAAAAGGAGCCAACGTACTCCTGCTCGACGAGCCGACCAACGACATCGATGTGAATACCTTGCGGGCGCTGGAAGAGGGGTTGGAAAATTTCGGTGGCTGTGCCGTCGTGATCTCACACGACCGCTGGTTTCTGGATCGTATCTGTACGCATATCCTCGCATTTGAAGGCGACTCCCAGGTGTATTTCTTTGAGGGCAACTATAGCGAATACGAGGAAAACCGGAAGAAGCGGTTGGGAGACACGGGTCCTAAACGCATCAAGTATAAGAAATTATCCTGACCAGTTCTTCCCATTCTTCTTCAAGCGTCGTGGCGGGCCGCTGCTGTCCCGCCCGGCGATACCAGTAATCGGCGTTCCATAGATCGCCTTCCTTGCGGTGCAGGTAGGCGTGTACGTGAGCCGACTGCCGATCTTCCAAGTCATTGATCAAATCATGCGCTTTATTCCAGTCGCCCTTGGCATCGTACCATAGGGCTTCAAGCTGTACCGTGAGCCCAAGGGGAGGAGCCGAGTCATGAAGTGTTGATTTGAATGTATCGATATCCATGCCCCAAAGGTAAATGATAAAAAAAGAGCAACGGCTAATGCGTAAATAATAATCATGAAAAATTACGATATTTGTCGGTCGAATAGCATGCTGTTTGTTGATTTCGTTGAAATCAGATGATCAACCTTAGACTGTTGCAATGGACGAACGCCTGTTTGCTTATGTTATACTGTTATACGGTTGGGTGGCCAGCGGATTTTTGCAGATTGCCTTTTTTGCTGCCCGCAACCGGCCCAGTGGATACCTGCTTGTGGGGATATATACCATAAGCCTGCATGCCGTCTATAAGTTGATGTGGCTGATGTTTTCAAGCAATCAGCAATTCGAGCTTCCGGCCCCTTTTTCGCTCATGGCTCCCGTGATGCTTTATATGTTTGCCTACGCCTATTACCGTCCGGGAAAATCGGTGTCCGCGCTCGCAAAGCTGGCACACGCCATATTTCCCATGATTCATTTGGGGATTTTTACCATCACCTTGCTGCACCCGGCCGAAGTACAATGGTGGGTATGGTATTCGCAATGGATCTATGGCGTCAGTATCGTATCATTGCTGGTGTATTCTACGCTTACAGTCAGCCTTTATACTGGCTATAACGGACTTTTCACGATTACAGACATCCTGATTCGACAATTGACGATCTTTGGCTACGCCTTTGCGATACTTATTTCTGTGGTTTGCTACGAGCTGGATATGCCCGGCTATAAAACCGATTTTGCCATACGGCCCATGACATTCATATTCATCGTGATAGGACTGGCGCTGATGCTGCGTTACCTGTGGGCAAATCGACGGCTTCGGTCAGCGGTGTCGGAAGATGCGCCGGCACCCAGGGAGGTGATGCCGCTTGCGCTTAGGGAGCAGCTGGCGGAGACCTTGGAAAAAGAGCTGGATCGTACCCGGTTATTTTTGAACCCTTCGGTTTCGTTGGATATGCTGGCACAGCAGACAGACATACCCCGGCACCAGCTTACGCATGTATTCCAAGAGCATTACCACCAATCATTTTATCAGTTCATCGCCGCGGCACGTATACGGTATGCCATCAAACGGATGTTGGAGTTGAGTGATACGATGACACTGGATTCGCTGTCATACGAATGCGGCTTCAATTCGAAAACATCGTTCAACAAATATTTTAAAGCCTATACCGGAATGACCCCCTCCCAATACAGGTCGGGGTATCGCCGAGAAATCTATCAGCAATCATAATGGCGTTATCGATCTTGATAGTAACGGTATGCGTGTCTATCCTGTCGCTGTACATCAGCATAACAGCCCGGCTAACTACACAAGTGGACCGCTATGTGCGGGGGTTATTATGCAATCTGACACTGCATTCGGTCCACATCTGGATCGTGCACACCTATTTTGCTGATCGCTTACAGTTAGGATACTATGCGCCTTATGGGTTGCTGTATGGACCTTTTTTGTATTTTATGCACCGTGTCGCCTACAACAGGCAGGTACACCCCCGGCTTGTGCCGTTTCATCTGCTGCCTTTCTTGGTATTTACGATATGCTATTTCCTTTTGTTGGTTTTTCCCGCCGGGTTTGAACGTTATCAGCAGTTGTTCGGAATGGTGTCTTCTTTTTTGCTGGCGTTATCCAATGGCCTATATGCTATACTGATCTTGTTTTTTGCACCTGCGGGAGATGGAAAAAGGCAGGATGAGGCGTGCCGGATGATTTCGATGATGGGTATATTGGTTTGTTTTGTAGCAGTAGTGTTTTTGGTCTTTATGTATGCGGGGGTGCTTTCGGGACAGGTAATGCGGCTTTTCGTCGAAATTGTGGTGTCCCTAATCAGGCTGGGCGCCGGGCTCATCTTATTTTCTTACATGGTAAAGCGGCTGGTGCAGACCGCCTCAGTGAACAGGAGGGCGACGGATTTGTTGGGGACGATACCGCCCCCTGCTGTTGGGAAAAAAAAGGTAGCGCCTTTATCCTTGACGCAATACCAAAAATCGGCAGTGTCTCCTGCGATGCTACAGGAATACGAATCGGCATTAAGACGGTGGCTGACCGAGGGCGAGGGTTATTTAGATCACGACCTGTCGCTGGAAAGCCTGGCCAAGCAGTTGAAAATTCCCAAACATCACCTATCCCAAGTGTTTTCACGGCGCATCGGTCAGCATTTCAATACCTGTATCAACGCGTATCGGATCAAGCATGCCGTAGCATTGATGCACAGCCATCCGGATAAGACTATTTCCGATATTTTTTTGAGTAGCGGTTTTGCGGCAAAGGGTTCTTTCAATCGGTATTTTAAGCAATTTCATGGATGCACGCCAACGGAATACCGTAGCGCTTTGGTGACGGCCTGATTGTTTCCCAGGTATCAATTAATTGGATTGGCGAACATCCCAACCATTTGGGGCGTTTTTGTGGCGGGTTATCGGGTAATTTGCAAATGATGTTTAACCAAACGTTTTAGGGATGACAAGCAGCCACATATATGAACCCAAATCTGATCCGGAATTGATTTTTGTCGTCTTAGATGCTTACGAAGAGGGGAAGGTCGCTATCGAAAGTAATTTCGGTTTGGTTGCTTTTGGGAGCAACAAAGAGGAGCTGATCAATGACATTCTGTATAAAGTGGGTGAATATTTCAAGGCCGGATTTACCGGAGTAATCCGGATACGGGAATTCCAAGACACCGTGATCAAGTGTTGAGCCCTGACCAAGTCCAAGGTGCCTACCGCTCTTCAAGGCCGGTCGGTACATTACCCTGCATGGTCTTTACAAGAAAAACATTTACACCGGGAGCAAAGCCACATCATTGCTGTGGTCATACACGATGGGCATCGTGCTGAAGCGAGTCTTTAAACATGTAACCGTGTTGCTTTTTTTAGAAAAATTTTCGAATTTAAAGAAAGAATATTGTTATCATTGCAATTAGAAAGCCACTTAAACCGAACCCTTGGGGAAGACGGATGTGATGTAAAGCGTTGGAAGCCGGTAAAGGTGATGACTTAATAAAGCTACCGATACGAACAATTAACATGACATCTGCCATCTATGGATTTTACATCTGCCACTTATGCGGGCGCATGCATCTTGCGTATTTATAGGTTTGCAACCAAGGCTGGATTAAAGACCGCTCATCTCAATTGCTCGAGTTATTTGATGATCTTAAGGTGATCTGTATAATGCGCGATCCTGCCTGGATTTAACAAAATTGACTTTCGTCGATGTCGTGTAGAAAATTTTCTATCTACCAATGGACTTTTTATCTGCTTATTCGTTCTCCTGCGTAGTCTTATTACATATCGCTGATAGCTACTTAATTGTTTATGAAAAGAATTTTATTTGCATTTCTCGTCCTTGTTACTAGTATTCAGCTCCAGGCTGCAGACTACTACTGGGTAAGCGGCGGGAATTGGAGCGACTTAAATGGCCACTGGGGGCTAGATAGCCTAACCGGCGGCATACCAAGCATCGTTGATGAGTTCTCGTCTGCTGAACGCGAGCTGGGTGTCACCAAAGCGGCGGATGCACAGGAACCTTTTACCAACGGTGGCTTTCTCATCAGCCTTCCTGCTGGCGAATTGGCCGAAGAGAACATTGCGATAAGCTACAGCATAAGTGGTACCGCCACGCCGGGCACCGATTATGTCGCGTTGACCGGCACAATTACAATAGCCGCGGGAACAAATGGTATCGCAGTGCCGGTTACCGTTATTGACAACGGTGTGGTAGAACCCAATGAAACAGTTGTGTTCAACTTATCTGCGGCCACGTCGGCCAACTACACCTATACAATCGCAAGCGCGAGCAGCAGCGCTACTGTGAATATCGGCGACAATGATTTTACCGCCAACAGCAACATCGTATTGCTCACAAAAGTATCTGATGCAATAGAAGGCGGCACTAACGGGCAATACCGGATATCTTTGCCTCCAGGGGTTACCAGTTCTGACGATGTGGTGGTCAGCTTCAATCTTTCGGGTACTACAGCAAATGGTCCAGACTATAATATACTCGGATTGAGCGGTGGCAATATTGTGATACCGGCTGGTGCGAATGAAGTTTTTATAGACGTTGATGCAGGGAACGATGGAATTATTGAAGGGCCTGAAAGCGTGCAGATGACGTTAACCGCTGCCGCTTCGGCCAGTTATCCGTTTACAATTGATCCTTCCGCCAACAGCGGCACCGTGAATATTGTTGATGCCAATGCCGCCAGCAGCACACCCTTGCAGGTGCTTACCGGCAGTAATGGTGCAGAGCCGGGTACCGGAGCAAGGTTTACGGTTAAGCTTGCCGGCGTTGCCACCTCTGCATGGCCGGTAACGGTAGGATATCGTGTATCCGGCACGGCAATGTCCGGCATAGATTACGGGGGCATAGGAACCATTATCATACCGGCTAATACAAATAGCGTCACTGTTAACCCTGACGTGCTGGACGACCAGGTGATAGAGCCTACAGAAACAATGACCTTTACGCTGCTCTCGGGCAGCGCGACCGATGGAGGGGGCAATGCATTCATTTTCCCGCCGGATCCCGCCAATAATGGTATCACTGTCAGCATAGCGGACAATGATGCAGTAGTGGCTGCCAACCGGGTATTGTCGGTAGTCAAAAATACAGATGCGGCAGAACCGTCTTCGGGTGGCAGCTATACCGTATCATTGCCTGCGGGTTACACTTCCGCAGCTAATCTGACGCTCAGCTATAATATGACCGGAGGAGCAACACGCAACACGGACTATTCGCTTTTCACCATAACACTGCCGGCCTACCAGAACAGTATAGCAATGCGGGTTAACGTGCATGACGACAAGATTATTGAAGGCACTGAAACCATGGTAATGAACCTTACAGGTGGTACTGACGGTAACAGCTTTACCTACACTGCTAATGCCGCTGCTAATGCCGTGCCGCTGAATATTGCAGACGATGAAAGCGCTGATCCGGCTAACATGGTACTCACCGTTACGAATGATGGAGATGCGGCCGAGCCAGTTACCAACGGTGCCTTCAGCATCAGTCTGCCCACCGGCATATCATCCTCGGAAGATATCACGGTAGATTACACTATCAGCGGCACGGCCACAGCAGATGATGATTACACCGCGATCACTGGTGCAATTACCATTCCGGCAGGGCAAAACAGCGTAAGCGTACCGGTGATTGTAAGCGACGACCAGGTGATCGAGGCAACAGAAACCGTGATCATGACCCTGGCAGGTGGCAGCAGCACTAGTTTCACCTACACCGGCACAGGCAGTGCAATAGTAGCCATCGCAGATGATGAAAGCACAACCAGCCTGTCTCTGGCAATCAGCAACAGCGCTGACGGCGCGGAATCGGGCACGGACGGCAGCTTTACCGTCAACCTGCCTACCGGCGTGTCAGCTGCCGAAGATATCACGGTAAATTATACCATCGGCGGAACCGCCACAGCAGGTGATGACTACACCGCGATCACCGGCGCCGTGACCATTCCGGCAGGGCAAAACAGTATAACTGTTCCGGTAACCGTTGCAGACGACCAGGTGATCGAGGCCACGGAAACCGTGATCATGACCCTGGCAGGCGGCAGCAGCGCCAGCTTCACCTTCACCGGCACCGGCAGCGCGACAGTAAACATCGCAGATGATGATCACGTGCCCACGAACCTGGTACTCACGATCAGCAAAGACGCCGACAGCGCGGAACCGGGCACAGACGGCATCGTTACCGTCAATTTGCCCGCAGGCATCACGGCGGCTGAAGCCATTACCGTGAACTTTACGGTGACGGGTACGGCCACCTCAGGTGATGACTACGCCGGGTTCACGGGTGCGGCGATCATTGCAGCAGGTCGGAACAGTGTGCAGATACCGGTAGCTGTAATAGACGACCAGCTGATCGAAGGCACGGAGACCGTGGTTCTATCACTCAACGGCGGCAGCAGCACCAGCTTCACCTTCACCGGTACCGGCAGCACGACGGTCGATCTCACGGACGACGAGGATGCACCGGAAAATCTGGTACTGAACGTGACCAAAACCGCCGACGCGGCAGAACCTTCTACCGATGGGGCATTCAATATCGCACTGCCGACGGGTTTGACCGCCACGGAAGACATCACGGTAAATTATTCCACCACCGGTACGGCGACGGGCAGCCAGGATTATATCCAGCTCTCCGGTGTAGCGGTGATCCCCGCCGGGGATAACAGTGTAGACCTGCCGTTGACGATAACAGACGATCAGGTGATCGAAAGCACCGAAACAGTGATTGTCGGTGTAACTAGTGGCAGCAGCGCCAGCTTTGCCTTTACCGGCGGCAGCAGCGCAACGCTGGATATCGCAGACGATGATAATATACCGGCGAACCTGGACCTCAGCATCGTAAAAACCACCGATGCGGCAGAGCCGGGCACGGACGGCAGCTTCGTGATCAGCCTGCCCGCAGGTGTGACGGTAGCGGAGGATATGACGGTGAATTACACCATCTCAGGTACAGCCACCGGCGGCGATGATTATACCACGCTTTCGGGCACCGTAATCCTTCCCGCAGGGCAGCACAGTGTGAGCATTCCCGTCATCGTAACGGACGATAATATCCTTGAAATAACAGAAACGGTAATAGCCACCCTTACCGGCGGCAGCATTGCCAACTTCAGCTTCACCGCTGTTGGCAATGCGGCAGTAAACATCGCCGATGATGAAAGGACTACGCCGGCGAACCTGGAGCTTGCCATCAGCAAGAATGCGGACGCAGCGGAACCGGGCACGGACGGCGGCTTCACCATCAGCCTGCCCGCAGGTATCACCGTATCCGAAGATATTACGGTGAATTATACCATCGGCGGAACCGGCACAGCAGGTGATGACTACGCCGCGATCACTGCTGCCGTGACCATTCCGGCAGGGCAGAACAGTGTAGCTGTTCCGGTAATCGTCGCAGACGACCAGCTGATCGAGGCCACGGAAACCGTGATCATGACCCTGGCAGGCGGCAGCAGCGCCAGCTTCACCTTTACCGGCACGGGCAGTGCAACGGCGGACATCGCAGATGATGAAAGTACAACCAGCCTGTCTCTGACGATCAGCAAAACAGCCGACGGCGCGGAACCGGGCACGGACGGCGGCTTCACCATCAGCCTGCCCGCAGGTATCACCGTATCCGAAGATATTACGGTGAATTATACCATCAGCGGCACGGCCACCGCGGGTGATGATTACGCCGCGATCACCGGTGCTGTTACGATCCCCGCGGGGCAAAACGGTGTAGCTGTTCCGGTAACCGTTACGGACGACCAGGTGATCGAGGCCACGGAAACCGTGATCATGACCCTGGCAGGCGGCAGCAGCGCCAGCTTCACCTTCACGGGCACGGGCAGTGCAACAGTGGACATCGCAGATGATGAAAGTACAACCAGCCTGTCTCTGACGATCAGCAAAACAGCCGACGGCGCGGAACCGGGCACGGACGGCGGCTTCACCATCAGCCTGCCCGCAGGTATCACCGTATCCGAAGATATTACGGTGAATTATACCATCGGCGGAACCGGCACAGCAGGTGATGACTACGCCGCGATCACTGCTGCCGTGACCATTCCGGCAGGGCAGAACAGTGTAGCTGTTCCGGTAATCGTCGCAGACGACCAGCTGATCGAGGCCACGGAAACCGTGATCATGACCCTGGCAGGCGGCAGCAGCACCGGCTTCACCTTCACCGGCGCGGGCAGTGCAACAGTCGACATCGCAGATGACGAAAGCACTACGCCGGAGAACCTGGAGCTTGCTATCAGCAAAACAGGAGACGGTGCTGAACCGGGCACGGACGGCGGCTTCACCATCAGCCTGCCCGCAGGTATCACCGTATCCGAAGATATTATGGTGAATTATACCATCGGCGGAACCGGCACAGCAGGTGATGACTACGCCGCGATCACTGCTGCCATTACGATCCCTGCGGGTCAGAACAGCGTGGCTGTTCCGGTAACCGTTACGGACGATCAGGTGATCGAGGCCACGGAAACCGTGATCATGACCCTGGCAGGCGGCAGCAGCGCCAGCTTCACCTTCACCGGCACGGGCAGTGCAACGGTGGATATCGCAGATGATGAAAGCACTACGCCGGAGAACCTGGAGCTTACCATCACCAAAACAGGAGACGGCGCGGAACCGGGCACGGATGGCGGCTTCACGGTCAGCCTGCCCGCAGGCCTATCAGCCACCGAAGATATCACGGTAGATTACACTATCAGCGGCACGGCCACAGCAGATGATGATTACACCGCGATCACTGGTGCAATTACCATTCCGGCAGGGCAAAACAGCGTAAGCGTACCGGTGATTGTAAGCGACGACCAGGTGATCGAGGCAACAGAAACCGTGATCATGACCCTGGCAGGTGGCAGCAGCACTAGTTTCACCTACACCGGCACAGGCAGTGCAATAGTAGCCATCGCAGATGATGAAAGCACAACCAGCCTGTCTCTGGCAATCAGCAACAGCGCTGACGGCGCGGAATCGGGCACGGACGGCAGCTTTACCGTCAGCCTGCCTACTGGCGTGTCAGCTGCCGAAGATATCACGGTAGATTATACCATCGGCGGAACCGCCACAGCAGGTGATGACTACACCGCGATCACCGGCGCCGTGACCATTCCGGCAGGTCAGAACAGCGTGGCTGTTCCGGTAACCGTTGCGGACGATCAGGTGATCGAGGCCACGGAAACCGTGATCATGACCCTGGCAGGCGGCAGCAGCACCAGCTTCACCTTCACCGGCACGGGCAGTGCAACGGTAGATATCTCCGATGATGAAAGCGCTGATCCGTCGAATCTGAAGCTTACCGTCAGCAGGAATGCGGACGCAGCGGAACCGGGCACGGACGGCGGCTTCACCATCAGCCTGCCCGCAGGTATCACCGTATCCGAAGATATTACGGTGAATTATACCATCGGCGGAACCGGCACCGCGGGTGATGACTACGCCGCGATCACCGGTGCTGTTACGATCCCTGCGGGTCAGAACAGCGTGGCTGTTCCGGTAACCGTTGCAGACGATCAGGTGATCGAGGCCACGGAAACCGTGATCATGACCCTGGCAGGCGGCAGCAGCACGAGCTTCACCTTCACGGGCACGGGCAGTGCAACGGTGGATATCTCCGATGATGAAAGTACTACGTCGGAGAACCTGGAGCTTGCTATCAGCAAGAATGCGGACGCAGCGGAACCGGGCACGGACGGCGGCTTCACCATCAGCCTGCCCGCAGGCATCACCGTATCCGAGGATATTACGGTGAATTATACCATCGGCGGAACCGGCACAGCAGGTGATGATTACGCCGCGATCACCGCTGCCGTGACCATTCCGGCAGGTCAGAACAGCGTGGCTGTTCCGGTAACTGTTGCAGACGACCAGGTGATCGAGGCCACGGAAACCGTGATGATGACCCTAGCAGGCGGCAGCAGCACGAGCTTCACCTTCACCGGCACGGGCAGTGCAACGGTGGATATCGCAGATGATGAAAGCGCTGATCCGTCGAACCTGGAACTTGCCATCAGCAAAACAGGAGACGGTGCTGAACCGGGCACGGACGGCGGCTTCACCATCAGCCTGTCCGCAGGCATTACCGTATCCGAGGACGTAACGGTAATGTATACGGCAGGCGGCACGGCCACCGCGGGTGATGACTACATCGCCCTTGCCGGCACGGCGGTGATTAAGGCAGGCAATAATAGCATTAAGGTGCCGGTAAGTATCCTGGATGACGACTTATCAGAGCCTGCTGAAACGGTGACTGTGACCCTCTCGGAGGCCACTTCTTCCGGTATCCCCGTTATTATAGGCACGGCAAACAGCGCAACGATTAATATTGCGGACGATGATGAGCGTACCCCGGACCTGACGGTCACCGTATCGGTGGACAACGCAACGCCAATGGCCGGAGAGCGGGTGGTGTTTACCATCGAGGTGAGCAATGCTGGGCCTGACGATGCAACCGGCGTAACGGTATCGGGTAAACTGCCATCGGGTTATGCGTTCGTGTCGGCCGAAACACCGGCGGGCAGCTATGACGAAGAATCAGGCGTCTGGACGGTTGGCGGCCTTGCCGACGGTGAAAGCCGGACGCTTCGGATCACGGCCCTGGTGAATGCCGGGGGCGACTACGTGACCCGCGCGGAAGTGAGCGGTAACGAGGACGACCCCGATGCCGGCAACAACGAAAGCGAAGCATCGGTATCGCCGGTCCATCCGCCGCGGGCAATCGATGACGGGGTAACCGGGTACTCGAACAAGGTGCTGGTGATTCCGGTGCTGGTCAACGACGCGGCGGGCACCCGTCCGCTGGATGCGGCATCCGTGGAGATCGTGACCCAGCCGCAGCATGGCATGGTAAGCATCGGCACGAATGGCACGATCGCCTATACCCCTGCAAAGGGATATGTGGGAGAAGACCGGTTTTCGTACCGCGTAAAAGACAGTGAGGGCCACTGGAGCAATGTTGCCCAGGTATCGGTAACAGTAGCGGCCAATCCGCTGAAGATCACCAATATCTTCACGCCGAACGGGGACGGCCAGAACGACCGGTTTGAAATCGTGGGCATGGAAGCGTTCGACCGGGCTGAACTGGTGATGTTCAACCGCTGGGGCAGCGAAGTGTACCGCCACAGCAATTATGATAATTCGTGGGGGGGAGGGGATATCCATGAAGGCACGTATTATTATATACTGACGCTGCACAAGGGCAGCAGCCGCCAGGTGGAAAAGGGCTGGGTGGTATTGAAGAAACGGTAACAATAATCATTCGGGCTAATCAATCAGATGCAGATGAAATACCTAAGGATAATCACATGGATACTGGCGGCAGGCGCCCCGTTTTCTGCGCGTGCCCAGCAGAACATCCAGTTCACGCAGTACATATTCAATTCGCTGAGCATCAATCCGGCGTATGTGGGCTACAAGGAGGAATGGTTCGGCCAGCTGGGGATGCGGAGCCAGTGGGTGGGTCTGGACGGGGCGCCGCAGACGGCGCTGGTGTCGGTGGACGGGCTGCTGGACGGGGCCACGAACAAGCGGCACGGGCTGGGCGTGCAGCTGAATGCGGACCGGCTAGGCCCGCAATCGGCGACCTCCTTTTACCTGAATTACGCCTTCCGGCTGCGGCTGAACGAGGAGGACACGCAGCGCTTGAGCTTCGGCCTGGGGGCCGGGGTGACGCAATACGGCCTGAACGGGACGCTGCTTGACCCGATAGGTGCGGGGGATCCGGTGGTTCCTCCGAACCGGATCAACAATTTCGTTCCGGATATCCGTTTCGGGGTATATTACTACAATCCGTACTGGTATGCGGGGATCTCGGTGATGGACCTGCTGTCGGGCGACCAGAGCAACAATATCTTCCGGTGGGATAATACGACCACGGACAATATCCGGCGCAGGCGGCACATCTATTTCATGGGTGGTGGGTTGGTCAACCTGAGCGAGGGGACGCGGCTGCGTCCGAGCCTGCTGGTGAAGGAGGATTTTAAGGGTCCGACGAGCCTTGACCTGAATGCGATGCTCGTGTTCGGCGACCGTTTCTGGATCGGCGGCGGCTGGCGCACGGGTGTGACGGTTTTCAGGAAGGATTACGAGCGGGTGACGGGCAATGCGCTGAACAGGCGCAATTCGGTATCGGCGATCACCCAGCTGTACGTAATGCCGGCACTGCGGATAGGATACTCGTACGATTACATCCTGAGCCAGCTGAGCAGCGTGCAGAACGGGTCGCACGAGGTGACGCTGGGGATCACGTTCGGGCGCGGCGCCCAGCGGTTATTGAGCCCGAGGTTTTTTTAAATATTAGACACTAGACATTAGACACTAGACATCAGACACTAGACATTAGACACTAGATATCAGACATTAGACGACTACCATGAGATATCAGTTGCAACAACTCTTTATTTTCGCGGCGCTGCTTTGCATGAGTGGGGTTGCGGCTTCACAGGAGCAGCTTGGTCTGCGTGACCGGGCGGCACAGGCATTTGCACGGTACGAATACGCCGACGCGGCGGCGCTGTACGTAAAACTGGCGGACAGAAAAAAGCCGCGCGTGGATGACCTGGAGCGCCTGGCCTACTGCTACGGGCAGATGAAGGACTATGAATCGGCGGAGAACTGGTATGCGCGCGTGGCGGGCATGGATGGGAGCGATCCGGAGACGCTGCTGCGGTACGGAGAAGTGCTGAAGGCGAACGGGAAATATGCGGAGGCCAGGCGGCAGCTGGCGGCCTATGCCGAAAAGACGGGCGATACGGACAGGGTAGCGCTTCAGATCGCAGGGTGCGACTCGGCGGTGATATGGATGGCCGATCCGACGGTGCATAAGCTGCGTAACGAAGGGGTCAACACCTCGCTGTCGGAGTTTTCGGTTTTCCCGGTGGGGGATAAGGTGTACTATGCGGGGGAGCCTGACGGCTACATGCACGGGGCCGGGCGTTACGGCTGGACGGGCAATTCATTCCTGCGGGTGTACACGGCTGACCGCAACCCGGACAATACCCTGGTCAATGGGGTGATGGCCGTTGAAGGCATCAACAACGCAGCCTACCACATCGGTCCGGTGGCGGCGGGTGACGGAGATGAAACGCTTTACGTGACGCGGACGTACCCGGGCAGGGACGGTGCGCGGACGAAAGAGGCGAGCCGGAAGTACCGGACGAATAACCTGGAGCTTTACGTGTATACAAGGGAAAACGGTGACTGGCAGTTGGCTCCGTTTGCCTACAATAATGTCAAAGAATACTCGGTAGGCCATGCTGCGCTGGGCGGTGACGGAAGCATCCTGTACTTCGTGAGCGATATGCCCGGGGGGCAGGGGGGCACGGACATCTGGTACAGCGAAAAGCAGGCAGACGGGAGCTGGGGTACCCCGGTCAACGCGGGGGAAATGATCAACAGTGGGGGCGACGAACTGTTCCCGAACATCGGCCCTGACGGCACGCTGTATTATTCGAGCGACGGCTTTGCGGGCATGGGCGGGCTGGACGTGTTCCGGTCGGCAGGCAGTAAGGATCAATGGAGCGCACCGGTAAACCTGCGGCATCCGGTGAATTCATCGGGGGATGACTTTGCATATATCACCAACTACGAAGGACCGGAAGGCATGGCGGGCTACCTGTCGTCCAACCGCAGCGGTGGCAGGGGCGGCGACGACATCTACTCGTTCACCTTCGAGAAGCCGGAGCTCATCATCATCCTGCAGGGCACGGCATCGGACAGGAAGACAGGCGGTCGGCTGGCGGACGTCTCGGTGACGCTGTACGACGGGGAGCGGCAGATTGCAGCGAAGAAGCGCACGGACGGGAGCGGAACGTTCGAGTTCGTGCTGGACAGGGATAAGCAGTATGCGGTATTGGGACAGAAGGAGAAGTACCATGCCGATTCGGCCAAGGTGAGTACGCAAAGTATAACCGTTTCGGACACGCTGGAAGTGGCCCTGCTGCTGGAGCCCATTTTCGAGGTGGGCAGGACCTTCGAACTGGAGAACATTTACTATGACTTTGATAAGCACAACATCCGTCCGGATGCGGCGGCGGTGCTGGATGAGCTGGTCCGTACGCTGCGCGACAACCCGACCCTGAAGATCGAGCTGTCGAGCCATACGGACAGCCGGGGCAGCGATGCCTACAACCTGGCATTGTCGCAGCGGCGGGCGCAGGCGGCGGTGGAGTACCTGATAAGCCGGGGCATTGCGCGCGACCGGATGGTGGCCAGGGGCTACGGGGAGACGCGGCTGGTGAACGGCTGCGGCAACGGCGTTCCGTGCTCGCGCGAGCAGCACCAGGCCAACAGGCGCACGGAGGTAACGGTACTGGAATATTGATGGTACATGATGGAATGGACATGATTGATCATCCGCTTTCCGACATCGTTTTGGATACGGAGATGAATCACTGAGCGGTAAACTTTTCATTCATTGGTTAAGGATGGAGATTTGGATAAGGGACAAGGAATGGTATCCAATCCTCATTTTCCAGGCGGCCGATGGAAGGTATCTGGATATCGCCGTGTCTTGCGGATCATCGAAAACATACCGAACATCCCAGAGGGGCCTAATCTAACAGGAGTGACGTAACCCGCCAGTGCCACGCAAACATTTCATCCGGTGCCGTGTTTATGATTCCAAATGGAATTGAACTACACGATACACCGGGAGCAGACGCCCATCATCGCTGCGGCTATACACGATGGGCATCGGCTTGCTGCACCCCTGTCGGAGTACATGCACCTGCAGGAACATGAACGTTTCCGGGAGGAGGACCCCTATACCGCGGAGCTGACCGACTTGCCCGTGAGCCGTATTATCGTCGAGACGTCGAGGTTCCAGACCGACCTCAACCGCCGCCGGGAGCAGGCGGTATACCGGCGACCGGAAGATGCTTGGGGATTAACGGTGTGGCAACCCCCATTGCCTGAGCTGTTGGTGACGCAGCTGCTGGAAGAATACGATCGGTTTTATGCAGCGGTGGAACAGTTGCTGCAACGGACCATCGCCGTGTTCGGTGCATTTGTGGTGCTGGACATTCACAGCTATAACCATCGGCGCGAGCACCCGACGAAGGCTGCTAAGGTAAGCGAGCATCCGGAGATCAATGTTGGGACGGTACATAATCATGAAAAATGGAAGCCGCTTTGCCGTTGCATGGTGGGCTTTCTTGCCCATCACCGGATCCTCGGCCGGTTTCCTGATGTGAGGGAGAATGTCGTGTTTAAAGGCGGAGCCTTTGCGGAATGGATCAACCGCCACTATGGCGAATACGGTTGCGTGTTGTCCTTGGAGTTTAAAAAGACGTTTATGGACGAATGGACCGGCAGACTTGACATCAATCACCTCCGCGATATCCAATCGGTGCTGAACGGATGCATCCCTTTTCTGCTGGATAAGCTCGACACACCTGCCAAATCTACGTATTCCTATGGCCGCTGAGCACAAAAAGTATATCAATAGTATACTCGACAAACTAAAGCGGGGCCGGCCATTGCACAGCAGTTTGCCCGGTGGGGGTGAACTCCGGATGGATAAGGCGGTGCCCTATTTATTGGTTTATCGCGTGCCGCCGAATGGGGAGGATGCGTTTACGTCGACATTGGGAAAAACAGAATCTGCTTACCTGGTCGCGCCCGACACGACGGAATGTTCGGTGACGTCCATTGTCCGTGCAATAGCCGGTGCCATGGCGGATAAGTTCGGCGGATTTATGCTGCTGGAAGTCTGGTTATCGTCGCAGGCGGATTCCCCATCTTTTACCATCCACATCAGCCAAAAAAGCGCGTTGGCCGTTGCCGAAAAGCTGCAATCCGAGTTGCAGGGCATCCAATTATATCACATGCAGGGCTTGGAGGTGGGGTTTGAAAAGGGCAAAAAATTGCCTTCGCCGCCGTATTATGGCGAACTTTTCAATGCGGAAGAGGCACGGAAAAGCGAAATTATCGTCATCGGGCTGGAATTCAAGCCGATCTACATGAACCAGCAAACGGGTCAGCCTTATCCGCTTTTTTTGCGCGAACTGCGGGAGGGCTTCGGAAAAGCGCTGCGGAAGAGTTTTTTTGAATTTGTACGGATCAAAACGTCGTACAGCGCGGCGCATTTTGAGATGCTGGGCACGACGGAACTGCATCGCGTGGTGTGGGAAATTGATGAGAAGCTGGCGGAATACAGTAATCAGTTTGATTTCCTGCTGTTGGTGACCCCCATAAATGCGCAGGAGGCGTGGCAGGGTTTTGCGAAGGCCAAATACCGCAGCAACCCCGTGTTTCACTACCGGCCGATGCCGATCGACCCAGAGCTGATCAAAAGGAAGCTATACAACCTGCCTATTGAAGACATCGCCGACCCGACTATCGGTTACCTGTTTCGAGACAAACGACAGGAAATAGACCGTATGCTCAACATGTTGAGCGATCGGGAGAAGCCTAATTTCGTGTATAGCAGCCAGCAACTATTCGGCAATATCGAAGAAAATTTATTGGACACCGCCCGTGCCATCCTGATCGCGGTGGAGCCGCAGCATCAGCCGGAAGAACGGGATATGCTGGATGCACATGCATTTGCGGATTTAGCTAAAGTAGAGCTGCAATACCTGAAACAGCAATACGATGCGGTATCCATAGCGGTACGGGTGCGGGATGACGTAGAAGGTGTCATGGTATCACGGGGCACGCTGAATATCAGCAGCCGGTACCGCATATCCAAAGGACGTGCCTTCTCGTTGCTGCAACACGAGGTGGGCACGCACGTGGCCACATACTACAACGGGATGGCGCAACCCTTCAAGCTCTTTTATTTGGGGGTGCCGGGCTATGAGCAACTTCAGGAGGGGGTGGCAGTGCTCAGCGAATACATGACGGGCGGCCTCACCAATCAACGTATGCGTACGCTCGCGGCCCGGGTGGTGGTGGTGCACCACATGCTGGCCGGAAATTCGTTTACCGATACGTTCGATCTCCTGATCGATAAGCATGGGTTCAGGCCGGATGTCGCATTTCATATCGCCATGCGGGTGTACCGGGGCGGCGGACTGACCAAAGATGCGGTATACCTTAAGGGGTTGCTCAATGTGATCGAGTATATCAAACAAGGTAAGGATATTTCAAAATTACTGGTGGGCAAAATAAGACAAGACTACCTGCCGATCATCGAAGAACTGATGCACCGTCGGTTATTGAAACCGCTGTCATTACGGCCAAAGTTTCTGGAAGAACCGTATATCAGCAAAATCGACGATATCAAAAAAGGCGGAAACGTATTTAACATGATCAATTAAAATATATGACCATCACATTTGTTGTCAATCAAGTGCGTAAAGAGTCCGAAGGGTATACCACTACTGCGCTGGCACTGGAAGCGCATAGACGCGGACACACCGTTTATTATGTAGGTGTAGGTGACCTCGTTTATTTATCCGATGGCCGGGTAGGCGGACACTGCCGCAAGGTACCGGACAAGGAGTACCGTTCGCGGCACACCCTGCTGGACGCGGTGGTAGAGGCGGAAAAGAAATTGGTCAGTTCAGCTCAATGGGATGTGATGTGGCTGCGCAATGATCCGGCAGCGGACATGGAGAAACGGCCTTGGGCGCAGGATGCTGGCGTGCAATTTGGCCAATTGGCTACCCAACAGGGCGTGTTGGTACTCAATAATCCGAATGGGCTCATCAAAGCATCCAATAAGCTATACCTGCAATATTTTCCCGAGTCGGTACGGCCGCAGACCCTCATCACGCGCAACATGGCCGATGTAGAGGCCTTCTACCGTGCGCAAAACCATCGGATCATCCTCAAGCCGCTGAAGGGATCGGGAGGCAAGAATGTATTTCTGCTCGACAAAAAAGACGATAAAAACCGCAAACAGATTGTCGAGGCCATATGCCGGGATGGCTTTGCGATCGCGCAGGAATACCTGCCGGCTGCAAAAAAGGGCGATACCCGTTTGTTTTTGATGGAAGGGGAACCGTTGATGAAAGCGGGAAAAGTAGCGGCTATTCAACGGGTACAACAAGCGGGCGAGATCCGCAGCAACATTCATCAGGGCGCGAAAGCCAAACGCGCCAGCATGAACAAGGACATGCAGGCGATTGCAGATGCGGTGGGTCCGCTGTTGCGCCAAGATGGAATGTTTCTGGTAGGACTCGATATCGTAGGCGACAAAGTAATGGAGATCAACGTATTCAGTCCCGGCGGCTTGATCCACGCCAGCGAGTTTCAACGCGTTGATTTTATGGAGGAAGTCATCACGACGGTGGAGCAGAAGGTGGCTGGAAATGTTAAAATTAAGTGATATATTGGCACAAGCAATCGAAAAAAGATATCTTAGCGGCTGATTGATTCTAAACAAGAAGGAATGAACCGCATCATAAACATACTCTGTTTTTCACTTTTTATCTCTTTTCACACCATACCCACATTTGCGCAGCAAGATACCCTCAGCATCAACACGGTTGTCGAGAAAACGCAGAAACTCTTGCAGGCGTATCCCATTGAAAAGGTGCACCTGCATTTTGACAAACCGTATTATGCAGTCGGTGATACGCTTTGGTTTAAAGCCTACCTGACCAGCAATATGTATGACTACGACCTCAGTAAAGTGGTGTACGTGGAAGTGCTGAACGGCAAAGATTCGTTGATGCAGATGATGCGTATTCCGCTGACTGATCGGGTAGGAGAAGGGCACCTGGTACTTGATCAGGAATGGTACACACAAGGTAACTATCGGTTTAGGGCCTATACCAAGTGGATGGTCAATTTTGACGATGCGTTTTTCTTCAACAAGATCGTCTCGATAGGCGACGTGCTGAACGATCAGCTGCATCACAGCATTTCATTTAATGACGTGAGCAAAGGCAAGGGCGCCCGGGTGCAGGCAACCATTCAGTTTAAAAACCGGGAAGGCAAGCCATTGCAAAACCGGAAACTGACCTGGTCGGCCGTGGCTGGATGGGACCCGATTGATGAAGGCAAAGGGCAAACCGATGGCATGGGCAATGTGGTAATCAACATCAACGGCAAAGACAGGGAAGCATTGAAAAAGGGCAACTTGCACGTTTCCGTCGAATCTGGCGGCAGTGCGGAGCCGATGATCGGTGCCTTCCCGCTCCGCTCGGCGCTATGGGATGCCGATGTGCAGTTTTTTCCGGAAGGCGGCGACCTGATCGTCGGACTGCCCAAAAAGGTGGCATTCAAGGCGGTCGGCAGCGACGGCCGTGGACTGTCGGTGAAGGGGGGCATTGTTGACCAAGACGGCAAGGAGCTGGCAACCGTGGCGGATCTCCATAAAGGGATGGGGTATTTTACGTTGACTCCAGCCGCCGGGAGCACCTATACGGCAAACCTGACCTTTGAAAACGGGGAAGTTCGCAGCTACCCGTTGCCACCGCCGGTCGATCAGGGCATCAACGTGACCGTCCTTCCGTCAGACACCGCGCTGCAGCTGGCCATTGTTGCGAACGACCGGTTTTTGGCGGCCAATAAGGGTAAGGCCTTTTACGTCATTGCGCAGGCCAATGGCATTCTTTGCTATGCTGCCCAGGCTACGCTGCGAAATGAGGCGATATCCGTCAGTCTCCCTAAAGAACGTTTTCCTACGGGTGTCGCCCAGCTTACCTTGTTTACCTCAGCCGGTAAACCCGTGAGCGAACGGTTGGTTTTTGTGGAAAATATAAAACCACTGGAAATTGCTGTCAAGAGCGACCAAGAGGCGTATACGGCGAAGCAACCCGTGAAGCTGTCGTTGGCGGTGAATGACAGCGGAAAACCTGCCGCAGGCACCTACTCGGTAGCCGTAGTGGATGAAACCAAAGCGCCTTATGATGAAGATAAGGAAACCACCATACTCAGCAATCTATTGTTGACATCCGACCTACAGGGCTATATCGAAGAACCCAACTATTATTTCAATCAACCGGATGATCATAAACGCGAGGCCCTTGACGTGTTGTTACTGACCCAGGGGTATCGGAGATTCTCGTACAACGATGTCTTGGCAGATAAGTATCCGCAAGTACTTTTTTTCCCTGAACAGGGCATTGAACTATCGGGTATTTTACGGCTTACCAATGGGAAACCGGTGGCCAATGGCGGCCTATTGCTTTCCATCCCTGATAGGAGCTTCCGCCAAGATGCGTATACGGATGCGGCCGGACGCTTCGTTTTCAAGGATCTGGTGTTTACCGATTCGGCGCGGGTCACCATTAACGCACGTGGGAATGACAACTACCGGGATATGGTCATCAACATGGACCCTACGCAGTTTCCGAATATTGACACGACAGCTTATCGGGCAAATGATGTGTTGAACATTGATGATATGATAACTCCTTACCTGGATAATAGCCGTAATGAATACCGAACATCCATTTTATTGGAGGAGGTGGAGGTAACGGCCTCGGCTAAACCGAGTTTTTCGCACAAAGACTACCCATCCATTTCGGGCTTGAGCATGGCCGACCATCAGATCAGTGCAGACCGGCTAAAAGGGTGCAACAACCTCCTCATGTGTTTGCAAACGGCGCTCACGGGCATCACGTATGATTCGCAAAGTCAGCTCTTTTTTATTACGCGTGACTATAATGCGGGAGGGCGCATTCCCGTGCAGTTCTTTATCAATGGCATGGCGGTAGATGTGCCCGCGCTTAGCGGCGTGATGCCGACCGATGTGGAGGGGATCGAAATCTTTCTCCGCGACGAGCTGGGCACGGTGAGCCGTACCTATCAGAATAATGGTGTGGTGGCGATCTACACGAAAAAGGTTGAAAAAGCACCCCGCATGTCACTCAGTGAGATCGAACGGTTATTGCCCAAGAGCAATGTCGTGGACCTGACGCCGCTGGGGTATGTCGAAGCGCGCAAGTTTTATGTACCCAAGTATGACACCCCGGAGCGGCGCGCGGTCAATGACATGCGTACAACGGTCTACTGGAACCCGGATGTGAAGACTGCCGAAGACGGTAACGCCCAAATCGACTATTATAATGCGGACGGCAAAGGGAGTTATCGTGTGGTGGTGGAAGGCATGGATGCCCAAGGTAATGTTGGGCGCGCGGTGTATCGGTATATCGTGAAATAAAAGGGAGGTGATTCAGGCGGTTGCTCCTCGACTGGATCCGGGTCGCTTCGCTTCCGTCTCCTAGGTCTCGTCTGCAAGCCGCCTGAATC
>NZ_JBLFFL010000004.1:0-265694 GCF_051400755.1 Parapedobacter brassicae | reverse complement strand
TCAGGCGGTTGCTCCTCGACTGGATCCGGGTCGCTTCGCTTCCGTCTCCTAGGTCTCGTCTGCAAGCCGCCTGAATCACTGGCGGGGTTGGTGGGGGATGGATCAGGCGGTTGCTCCTCGACTGGATCCGGGTCGCTTCGCTTCCGTCTCCTAGGTCTCGTCTGCAAGCCGCCTGAATCATTGGCGGGGTTGGTGGGGGATGGATCAGGCGGTTGCTCCTCGACTGGAATCGGTTCGCTTTGCTCCCAATTCCTAGGTCTCGTCTGCAAGCCGCCTGAATCACTGGGGGGGTTGGTGGGGGTTGGATCAGGCGGTTGCTCCTCGACTGGATCCGGGTCGCTTCGCTTCCAATTCCTAGGTCTCGTCTGCAAGCCGCCTGAATCCACTGAGACGGGTGGCAGAAAACCTCCGTTCACCTTTAGATGCCGCCTTGGTCAGCTGCGGTAAGCAGTGGGAGGCACTACCGACCTTAGCAGCTGGGCACAGCGGCGAGTCTTTGGTTACTTTCTTCGGAAGAAAGTAACGCCCCGCGGCGAGCGACCAGTTACTTCTTTATCGGTTCACCTACTACTTCCTGTTCTTGGGTAATGACTTTCACCGCATAGGAAGATGGCCATACGCCTCTGCCATACCGCAAGGCATATACTTTGGTAAATTCGGCTCCGAAGTAGAGGATGGCGGCTGAGTAATAGATCCAAAGGAGCAACACAATAATCGCCCCGGCAGCGCCATAGGCGGAGGCTGGCGCGCTGTATTTCATGTAGATCGCGATCAGGTAGCGGCCCAGCATAAAAAGCGCTGACGTAAAGATCGCGCCGCCGGCGACGTCGTTGAAGCGCATGCGGGCATCGGGAAGAAACCGGAAGATAAACGCGAATAGGGAGGTGATGACTAAAAAGGTGAGGCCCATATTGATCCACTCAACTAAGATGACGGAGATGTCGGGAAGGAATCGGGTAATCTGTGAACTGAGCGCGACGATAATTCCATTGGCGATGAGGGATACGATCAGCAGAAAACCCAGACCGAGCACCATGGAAAAGGAGACGGCGCGATTGAGCAACATCTTGAGCCAGCCTTTTTTGGGTTTGGGACGTACCCCCCATATCCGGTTGAGCGAATCCTGTATCTCGATGAAGATGGTGGTGGAGCCGACCACCAGGGTGCCGATTCCGATCGCGATGCCCATGCCTGATTTGTCCGACAGCCGGATGTTTTGGATGATTTGCTGGATTTGTGTGGCGGTTTCCGGACCAAATATATTGGCGAACTCCCTGAAGACTTCAGCGCTCGCATCGTGCTCGCTGACGAGTATTTCTCCATAGAAGAATCCGACCAGCCAAATGACGATGAGTAATAACGGGGCGATGGAAAATATGGTGTAATAGGCGAGCGAGGCGCTCATTTTCATAGCGCTGTCTTTGGAGAATTCCGAAAAGGTGTCGCCGAGTAATCCGAAGACTTCTTTGTAGAACGATTTTTTGAACAATTTATACTTCATACATGCGTTCTATTTCGGTTTCGTACCGTTGTAAGATCACCTTGCGTTTTAAGCTTAGTTTAGGTGTGAGTTCACCGGCGTCGATGGTCCATTCTTTTGGTAGCAACACGAATTTCTTCACTTTTTCCCACTGCCCGAAACCCTGATTGAGCCGGTCAAGCTCGCGTTGATATTTCTCGATGACGGCCGGATGTTCAACCAGCTTTTCCTTGGACCCGGAGGGGATGCCTTTCAGCTTACACCAGTTTTCGAGCACATCAAACGCCGGCACGATGAGCGCCGAAGGGAATTTCCGGTTTTCGCCGACGACCATCACTTGGGCGATCAGCGTCGACTCCATGTATTTGTTTTCCAGGGCTTGGGGAGCGACGTATTTTCCGCCAGCGGTTTTGAACATTTCTTTTTTGCGATCGGTGATGCGCAGGAACCCTGCTTGGTCTAACTCGCCGATATCGCCCGTATGGAAATAACCTTCCTGGTCTATCGCTTCGGCGGTAGCCTCGTCGTTTTTGTAGTAACCGGTGAAAATGCTGGGGCCTTTGCACAGGATTTCGCCATCTGCGGCAATTTTGACATCCACGCTTTTGAGGAGTTTGCCCACGGTGCCGAATTTGACGCCCCCTTTTTCCAGACTATTCACGGCAATGACGGGCGAGGTTTCGGTGAGGCCATACCCCTCCAATACGGGTATATCGGCAGCCCAGAATACCCGGGCCAACCGCGGCTGGAGGGCGGCGCCGCCCGAAATAATAAGCTTAATGTTTCCGCCTAATGCGCCCTGCCATTTGCTGAAGACCAGCTTGCGGGCAATGCCCAGTTTGATATTGAACCATGCACCATTATTGCCGGGCTCCTTATTGATGAGCCCCAGGTTCAACGCCCAAAAGAAGATGTGCTTCTTCAGTCCGCGGAGTTCCTTGCCCTTGGCGACGATCCGATCATATACTTTTTCGAGCAGCCGTGGCACGGTTGTGAATCCATCCGGTTTTACCTCATTGATGTCGGCCACGATGGTATCCAGGCTTTCGGCATAGTGAATTTCGACACCCTTCGCAAAGTATAAATACACGACCATGCGCTCAAAAATGTGGCAAAGCGGCAGGAAGCTGAGTGCCTTCTTGAAATAATCGGGCAATAGGTGATAGCAGTCGTAGACATTCGTCAAGACATTTTTGTGAGAGAGGAGCACGCCCTTGGGTTTGCCGGTGGTGCCCGAGGTGTAGATCAGTGTAAGCAAATCATCCGGTTTGACCGCATCGCGGTAGGAAGCGAGATCAGCATCGTGCTGCTTGCCCTCGTCGATCAACTGTCGCCAAGACGGTACATCGCTGACGGGGTCAAATGAGTAGATCGGAATGTCTAATTTATCCGTCTCCAAGGCGACCCTGATTTTTTCGTAGAGGTCGGCATCGCTCACCAAGATGATCTTCGGCGCCGCGTCATTGATAATAAAAGCAAGGTCCTGACCGGATAGCGTGGGGTACAGGGGTATGATGGCTGCGCCGAGTTGATTGATTGCAAAATCACAGAAGTTCCACTCGGGTCGGTTCGCCGACATCAAGGCGATCCGATCACCTTTTTCCACCCCCTTGGCAACCAGTCCTTTGCTCAGGTTATCCACGATATCCAAGAACTCATCGGTGCTGTAGCTTGTCCAGGTCCCGTTCGCTTTGCCGGCAACCATCACCGACTTCGCATGATGGGTTTCGTAATTGGATAAAATATCGAAGATACGCGTTGGAGCTGCCATATCGTTAAGCTGTTTGGTTTATAATTCAGTGTCCATCAATTCAGTAAAAGACATAGCTAAAATTAACAATAATTCAGGAATTTCCTAATGTTTAACAAATATCTGACATCGTGGCGATGCGGTCGAACATTGGCATTTGTTTTGCGCAAATTGCGGCATGAACAAAAAACAGTTTGCCTTATTTGCCATTATTGCGCTTTTCGGAATGATGCACCACCGTGCAGCAGCCCAGGATAGCACGACGACTTACTCACGAGCCATTGGGGGACGCTTTGGCGTTGCGAATGGGATTACGTATAAGCACTTTCTCAATGACAGCCATGCGATTGATGGCATCGTCAATTTCCAGGGGAATCGGAATTTCACCATTTTCAAAGTGTTGGGATTATACGAGATCCACCAGCCGGTGATGTTTGTTGACGTACCGGGCTTGAGGTGGTATTATGGCTTTGGCGGCGGCTTGGGCGGCTATCGTTATAAAGATACCGATGATGGGGGACTGGCATGGAGCTTTGACGGCGTGATCGGCGCTGATTATAAAATCCCGACCGCACCCATCAACCTATCCTTGGACTGGAAACCCACGATGGAACTCACGCCAGAATCAGGCGTTCGGTTTGACGGGATCGGACTGTCGATACGGTTTGTGTTTTAATCCAACGACAACCAGATTTTACCCAAGCGTTCCTGCTCGGGCGTGGCGTTTTGCAGCGGTACGATGCTGAATGCCCCCTTGGTGTCCCTTTTTAGCGTGACGGTCAATTCCCGCACGTTGCCGTCCCTTGCGATCAGCACCTGTAGGTTATCGCCTATCGACGCTGCTTGTAAGGCACGGTTTAGTTCCTTTCCGTTGGCATCCAGGCGCTCGCCGTTGATGGCGATCAGTTCATCCCGCACGTTGAGGCCAGCATCCCAAGCGCCGGTGCCCCGGTTTACGCCGGTGATGACCACGCGCCCATCACTGACGGACGTGGTGATACCCAGATCGGGCAGCTCACGCGCTTTATTGTGATCGGTTAATTCATACCCGATGGCGTTCAAATAGCGGTTATAATCGATCGGTTCCACCGTGTATGCCGCCTGGAAGATATCGGCCACTGACACGCCAGCGATCTGCTCGATCAATGCTTGGAACTCAGGCTCCTCAAAACCACGTTTTTTCTTGACATAGAACTCCTCGTAAGCCGCCTTCAATACGTCATCCAAGCGCTTTTGCCCCTGTGTTGCCGCGAGGATTTTAACATCGAGCGCCATGGCCAGCAATGCGCCCTTGTTGTAATAAGAAATGCTGGTGTTGGCCGAATTTTCATCCGGGCGGTAATATTTGATCCAGGCATCGAAACTGGCCTGTGCGACCGGCTGGATGTCGTTTCCCGCTTTGTTTTCAACCGTGCTGACGTCGTTGGACAAGGCCTGTAGATAACTGCTCTCGCTCAGGAAGCCGCATCGCCGGAGGAGCAGATTGTCAAAGTACGCGGTGAAGCCCTCCATGATCCATAGCGATGTGGTATAATTCTCCTGGTCATAATCAAACGGACCAAGCGCGATCGGACGAAGCCGCTTGACGTGCCACAAATGGAAGTATTCGTGGGCCACCAGCCCAAGGAACCCCACATACGAACGTTCGTTTTGGTAGCCATTCCGGGTGGCGCCCAATACCGTGGAGTTGAGGTGTTCCAGTCCGCCGCCGCCCGATTGAAAGTTATGCACGATAAACACATAACGTTTATTCGGATTGACGCCGAAAACCCCGGTCGCGCGCTCCACAATAATCGCGCAATCCCGTTTTAGGCGTTCCTTATCATAGTTGCCCCCACCTACCATGGCGATCTCATGAAGGACGCCCGCTGCTTCAAAGGTAAACACATCCTGGTTGCCCACTTCGATCGGCGAGTCAAACAGAATGTCAAAATCAGCGGCATGATAGGTGTTGGCCATGCCGGATACAGGGTCTAACCCTGTTGAAACCTTAGACCACGAGGGATGCGGCACCACCGTCACCTCCACGGGATGGTCGATCATCCCATCCACATACATAAACGTTGCCGCAGGCGACAAAAAGGCATGCGCATCATCGATGAAGTTGGTCCGCACGGATACCTCAAAACCATATATGCGATAGTTGACTGTGACATGGTTGGTTTTGTCCGATGCAATGCGCCAGGTATTCTTGCTTATCTTTTCAACCTTCAGTGGTGTGCCATCGGCTGCGCAGGCCTCAAAACCTTCCACATGTTTCGAATATTCACGCACTAGATATGATCCGGGTGTCCACACCGGCATTTTTACGTCGATGTAATCCTTTCGAAGGTCTGCGATTTCCATTTTGATTTCAGCATAATGTGCCTGCGGTTCTTTAAAGGAAACTTCAAAATGAATGCGTGGTGCAGCGGATGCAGAGGTGGCGATAGTCATAAAGATCAGTAATAAACGGGGATAAATGTTGTTCATGATACGGTAATTAAGTGGGTCACGGATGATTTCGTCTGACAGTGGTGGTAGCGTTGGCCTGTGCAGTCGGCATGATGACCATGTCATTAATGTTGACATGTGTTGGCCGCGATGCAGCAAACCACACCGCCTCGGCAACATCTTCGGCTACGAGCGGTTCGAGCCGGTCATATACCGCCGCAGCGCGCTCCCTGTCGCCCTTGAAGCGCACTTCCGAAAACTCAGTTTCCACCATACCCGGGTGAATGGCGGTCACTTTGACGTGCTTATCCAGCAGATCGATGCGCATGCCTTTGGTGAGCGCATCGACGGCGTGTTTGGTGGCGCAGTAAACATTGCCGTTGGGATACACTTCTTTGCCCGCGATCGAGCCGATATTGATGATGTGCCCGGTTTGCCGTGCCACCATGATGGGTACCACTGCACGGGTCACATACAGCAGTCCCTTGACATTCGTGTCGATCATGCGGTCCCAATCGCCGATATCGCCTCCGTAAATCGGGTCGAGTCCCTGGCTCAGGCCCGCGTTGTTGACCAGCACATCTACCTGCTGCCACTCTCCGGGCAGGTTACTGAAGGTGGTAAACACCTCTTCGGCATCGCGGACATCAAGCGCCAATAGGTGGCTGTCGATTCCGTATGCTTCTTCAAGCCGGGCAGCCAGCGCTTCCAGGCGGTTGATGCGGCGGGCGGCGAGCAATAGGCGGTACCCTTCACGGGCGAATACAGCCGCGCACGCTTCGCCGATGCCGGCACTTGCCCCGGTGATGAATGCTATTTTTTTGTTAGACATGATTGAGACATGAGACGTTAGACATTAGACTTGAGACATTAGACGTCAGCCAATTTTTTACTTTTTACTTTTTACTTTTTACTTTTTACTTTCCTTCATTCAAAAAACAGGCTGATCTGGAAATTCCGTAGCATCAGCCGTTGTATCGGGTGATTATACATATTCGGTTCCCGTGCGTCAAGCAGGTTGCCGATGCTTTGTACCCATCGGACTTCGGGCGACATCTTGAAGAAATCAAAATAGAGGTCGAACCCGATGCCTGCTTCATAAGAGAAATAACCCGGCTTTGTTTTCAGCAGTTTTTCGATGGCCGCGAGGTTTGCATCTTCATATCGTTTGCCGGATACCACATTGATGGAATACTTCCCCCCGCCAATCAAATAGCCGCGGTAATTGCCCTTGCGGTCTGATTTGAACTTAAAAAGCAGGGGCAGATCAATATACGACGCCCGCACCAATGCCGTGAGCAGGCGTTCATGCTCATTGACAGCGTGTGGCGTATACCGGTAGTTGACCGATTTGTTCGAAAACACCAACGAAGGCGTAAACCGCAGGTTTGCATTTTCGGAAAGCTTCAAATCCGCCAGCAATCCCAGTCCCACGCCGCCATAAAACGGTGAATATACCCCATACAGCGAATCCGCATTAAACGAACTGTTTGGTTGATCGCGATAAGGGGTTTGCCAGTCGTCCTTTAGCGCAATCTTGTAATCCGCTTGCACATAATGAAAGCTGAAGCCAAAATGAAGCTGTTCGTCATCCACACCGCCTCCCCACCGTTCGAACCGCTGTTGGGCGCTGGTAGGGGCGTATATCAGCACAAACAAGCAAATTGCTGCGGCGATGCGCGTTGGATACTGCCGATTCATTTGGTGCCGATGTAGATGGTGCAAATGCCAAATGTCTGCGGGCGCCGTATGGTATCGCTGAACCCCACGCGGCGCAGGATATCCACGAAAGACTGTCCATCAGGAAACTGCGCGACCGACTCCGGCAGGTAGCTGTATGCCCGGTAGTCTTTGGAAAATAGCTTGCCGACGAACGGAGTGATGCGTGTAAAATAGAAGTGATAGAGTTGCTTCACCGGAAACCCCTGCGGCTTCGAAAATTCGAGGATGACGGCCTTGCCCCCGGGTTTCAGGACCCGGCAGATGTCAGTGAGGCCCTTTTCGAGGTTTTCGAAGTTGCGCACGCCGAAAGCCACCGTCACCGCATCAAACGAATCATCTGCGAATGGCAGATTTTCCGAATCACCCAACTGCACGTCAAAAACATGATCGAGACCTTTTTTCGCGATCTTATCCTTGGCGATGTCCAGCATGCCCTGCGAGATGTCGACACCGGTCACCTTGCGGGGCTTGAGCAGTTTGATCGCCTCCAGCGCAAAATCACCCGTGCCCGTTGCCACGTCCAGCAGGTATTGTGGCTTGGTCGATTTCAGTGCGCGGATGGCCTTTTTCCGCCAAAGGATGTCGATGCCAAGCGACAGGAAATGGTTGAGGAAGTCGTAGGTGCCCGAAATGTTGTCAAACATGTCGGCCACCTGTTGTTTTTTGTCGGTATCGGTGTCTTGATAGGGCTTTACTGTTTGGGATGTCGTCATGATAGGCAAAGATATTATGTTTGAGGCGAAAAGACGAACGCGTAAGCTAAGAGTTCATATTTGTGTCGGATTTATTGTTTTTTTATAACCCCGGAGACGTGTTGGAGACGGCTTGGGTACGGCTTCGGACATTGACCGGGTCTTGTTTGGGGGTTGGTCAACTCCTTAGTCGAGGTTTACTGCGGTTCAGGTGCACCGAACCCCGGCCGGGAGCGGGACAAACCAGTAGTAAGCACTCAAGCCGAACCCAAGCGGGTCACCCCACGATCAATATCCGCTACCGGGATACCGCCGAACACCTACTAGTGTTAAGTAATTGTTAAGGATTTTCGTGCTATGGATTGATAATCAAGGGGTATCGAAAAGAAGTGATTTTGCAGCGGCATTAAATCTTTTTTTGGTTAAATTAACAATTCGGGAAGTTATTAACAGGCTTGCAACGTGTTGTTTTTCAGTGGCTGTTTGATTTTTTTAACATTTTTTGCACAGTTGGTGTTAATAACGTATATTGTTAATTATGCTTGGCTCAAGGTGAAACGAGTGGTAAAAAAACCACTGTGAACGAGCTGTTCAGAACTTGTTCATCGCGTGGCTATTAAAAATACATACATTTGCTCTGCTGGTTTTCGGAGCAGCAAGCCGGGGGTAAACCGCGGGTCAATTCTACCTTGTTTTAAGTGCACAATTATTGAAGCGATATAGATCTAATGATGACTGACGAGAACGAATATGCTGCTAACCAAGCTAATAATCCATCACGTGGGACATTTGCCCAACGACGTGGCAGACTGAATAATTTAGTGAGCGGATTGGGGAAGGTGCCCCCTCAGGCGGTCGATTTGGAGGAAGCCGTGCTGGGCGCGCTAATGCTGGAGAAGAATGCGCTCACGGAGGTGATCGATATCCTCAAGCCGGAGACGTTCTACGTAGAGGCACACCAGAAGATTTTCGAGGCAATATACAACCTGTTTCAAAAAACCTCTCCCATAGACCTGCTAACGGTGACGGCCGAATTGCGTAAAATGGGTGCCCTGGAATTGGTCGGCGGCGCGTATTACATTACGCAGCTGACCGACCGGGTGGTGTCTGCGGCAAACATTGAATACCATGCCCGTATCGTTTCGCAGAAATATATCCAGCGCGAATTAATTAAAGTGTCTACCGAGATCATCACCAATGCGTACGAGGATACGACAGATATATTTGATCTGCTGGACCATGCGGAGAAAAGTTTGTTTGATATCGCCCAAAACAATCTGCGGCGGGATACCCGCAAAATGGATGATATTATGCGGGAGGCGGTAGAGTCGCTGGAAACGCTCCGCGACCGCACGGACGGCCTCACGGGCGTGCCGTCGGGCTTTACCGGGCTGGATCGGATGACCTCTGGCTGGCAACCTTCGGATCTGGTGATCGTGGCGGCCCGTCCGGCCATGGGTAAGACGGCTTTCGTGCTGAGCTGTGCGCGCAATGCGGCGGTGGATCACGGCAAGCCCGTGGCAGTGTTCTCACTGGAAATGTCTTCTGTGCAGCTGGTCAATCGTCTGATCTCGGGGGAAACCGAAATCGAACAGGAGAAACTCCGCAAGGGCAACCTGGCCGACCATGAGTGGACGCAGCTCCACTCCCGGATCGGGCGGCTGACGGAAGCGCCGCTGCTCATTGATGACACGCCTGCGCTTAATATTTTCGAGTTCAGGGCCAAATGCCGTCGGCTCAAGGCGCAGTACGATATCCAAATGGTGATCGTAGATTACCTGCAGCTGATGCATGGCAAGAACGACGGCAAGGGCGGCAACCGCGAGCAGGAGATCGGTAGCATCTCCCGGTCATTGAAATCGGTAGCCAAGGAGTTGAACATTCCGGTCATCGCGCTTTCGCAACTGAGCCGCGCGGTGGAAAGCCGTCCGGGAGGAAGCAAGCGCCCCATGCTTTCGGATTTGCGTGAGTCGGGCTCCATCGAGCAGGATGCCGATATGGTGCTGTTTCTTTACCGTCCGGAATATTACGGCCTCACGGAAGATGAAGCCGGCCGCCCGACGGCTGGCGTAGGTGAAGTGATCATTGCCAAGCACCGGAATGGAGAAACGGGCACTGTGCAGCTGAGGTTCATCGGCAAGTATGTCAAATTCACCGACTTGGAAGAAGACTTTTCCTTCGGCGATAAAGGCTTCGCTGATTCGGGAGCATTCTCCTCCGGTATCGCCCCGTCCGCTTCGTTCGACCAGCCGGGGAGCATCGTCCGGCAGTCACGGATGAATGACATGAGCGATGATTCGCCATTTTAGCTTCTCCCTGCAATTTCGTACCTTTACGCCTCAATCGGAAAAGACATAAGAGGAACAGGAATTTGGACTATTTAGCAGGTTTAAACCCTTCGCAGCGGGCCGCGGTAGAGCAAACGGAAGGGCCGGTGATGATCGTGGCCGGAGCAGGCTCGGGCAAAACGCGGGTGATCACCTATCGGGTGGCCCATTTGGTGCACCGTGGCGTAGACCCCTTCCATATCTTGGTGCTGACGTTTACCAATAAGGCGGCCAAGGAAATGCGCGATCGCATTATGAAGGTGGTGGGCGGTGAGGCCAAGAATATCTGGATGGGTACCTTCCACTCCGTATTTGCCAAGATCCTGCGTGTGGAGGCGGAGCACATCGGCTACCCCCGTAATTTTACCATCTATGATACCGATGATAGCAAGAGCCTCATCCGCAGTATCCTGAAGGAAATGCAGCTGGATGACAAGCTGTATAACGCGAGTTTTGTCTATAACCGGATTTCTTCAGCCAAAAATAACCTCATATCCGCGCAGGAATATACGAACAACGAACAGATACAGGCAGACGATCATTCCAATGGCAGGGGACAGCTGGGGCAGATTTACCTCACCTATACGCAGCGCTGCTATAAGGCAGGGGCCATGGATTTTGATGATTTGCTGTTCAAAACCAACGTGCTCTTTCGCGAATTTCCGGAAGTGTTGCACCGATACCAGCATAAGTTTAAATACCTCATGGTGGATGAGTATCAGGACACCAATTTTTCCCAGTACCTGATTGTCCGCAAATTGGCCGCCATCAATGAGAATATATGTGTGGTGGGCGATGATGCGCAGAGCATCTATGCATTTCGCGGAGCTAACATCCAGAACATCCTGAATTTCGAAAAGGATTATCCCGACCTGAAAGTCTTCAAGCTGGAACAGAACTACCGCTCTACCCAGAATATTGTCAATGCGGCCAACAGCATCATTGCCAATAACAAGAACCAGCTGAAGAAGCACGTATTCTCGGAGAATGAAACGGGCGAAAAGATTAAGGTGCTGAGGGCATTCAGCGACAATGAAGAGGGTAAAATCGTGGCAGAAGCCATTGCGCAGGAACGTGCGCTCACGGGATGGAAGTACCGCAGCTTTGCCATCTTATACCGTACCAATGCCCAGTCGCGTGCCATGGAGGAAGCGCTGCGCAAAATCAATGTGCCGTATAAGATATATGGGGGCACGTCTTTCTACCAACGAAAGGAAATCAAGGACCTGATCGCTTATTTTAGGCTGACATTCAATCCGAACGACGAGGAGGCGATCAAGCGGGTGATCAACTATCCGCGCCGGGGGATAGGCGACACGACGGTAGACCGGATCTTGATTGCCGCGGATCAGCATCAGGTAACGCTATGGGATGTCATCGGCAATGCGACGACCTACCTGGATGGGCGTAGCGCCGGGGTTGTGGGGGTATTTGCAACCATGGTACAGGGATTCCAGGTGGTGGCCAAAAATCATTCGGCCTTTGATGCAGCCATGCATATTGCCCAGCACTCGGGTATATTGAAGGATCTGTATGAAGATAAATCGGTGGAAGGGCTAAGCCGGTATGAAAACATCCAGGAACTGCTCAACGGCATTAAGGAATTCAGCGAGCGGGAGGATATCGAAGAGAAAGGGCTCGATGTCTTCATGCAGGATGTGGCCTTGCTGACGAATGACGATAATGACAAGGACCCCAACGCGGATACGGTATCGCTGATGACCATCCACGCTTCCAAGGGGCTGGAGTTTCCGCATGTGTTTATCGTGGGCTTGGAAGAGAACCTTTTTCCATCGCAATTGTCACTCAACTCGCGAAGTGAATTGGAAGAGGAACGCCGCCTGTTTTATGTGGCGGTAACCCGCGCGGAAAAGAAGCTCACCCTGAGTTATGCAACGTCACGCTATCGCTGGGGGACATTGAATAATTGTGAACCAAGCCGCTTTTTGGATGAATTGAATCCGGCTTACCTCGAATTGGATTTTAAACCGAGGGCCGTGCCCGAAAGCGCGGCATCCTTTGGTGATGAGCGGCAGGCATGGGGCCAGCGCGATATTTTCACGAAGCCGAAGCCGAAAACGATACCCAAAACCACTTCGATGCTGCCCAAGGCACATACGCCGACACCGGGGTTTGCGCCGTCGGACACCAGCAACTTGCAAGTAGGCATGGAAGTAGAGCATGAACGCTTCGGTTTTGGCAAGGTGATCAATCTCGAGGGGAATAAAAATGATGTGAAAGCAACTATTTTCTTCAAAGAATTGGGGCAGAAGCAATTGTTGCTTAAATTTGCGAAATTAAGAATTGTGGGATAAGGCAAAAAAGGGGTTATAAAATTTATGGAAACAACATTCGATTACAATAGTACCAGGCCAAAACTGATTTTGGCAGAGTACGGGAGGAACGTACAAAACATGGTGGATTATATCTGCACATTGCCTACGAAGGAAGAGCGCAACCTCCATGCACAGGTCGTCATTGATATGATGGGGTTCCTCAACCCGCACCTCCGAGACGTGGCCGATTTTAAGCATAAGCTTTGGGATCACCTCCACATCATATCGGATTTTAAGATTGATGTAGACTCGCCCTATCCGATTCCGGAGCGGGACGCCATTCATCCGAAGCCGGAGCTGCTGGACTATCCGCAACACCGGATCAGGTATAAGCATTATGGCCACACGGTCGAAAAAATGATCGAACGGGCGAAGTTGATCGCGGACCCCGAGAAAAAAAGCGCGATGACCCAGGCGATCGCCAACTTCATGAAAATGGCCTATGTGACCTGGAATAAGGACTCGGTAGAGGATGAATTCATCGTGGATGGCCTCAAGGAGCTGTCAAACGGTGAACTGGAATTGGGACCGGATGTGAGCCTCACGAAGCTTGACTTCAAAACCCCGCCTCCGGGCAGCCGGACAAAAGGCGGGAGCGCACCGCAGCAGAATAGTAACGGGAAAGGCAAAAAGCAGCAACAGCAGCAACAACAAAAGAAAAAGAAGAAGCATTGAATGCATTCGAGATTCACGGCGGGAAGCCACTGAAGGGTGAGATCATCCCGCAAGGAGCTAAGAACGAAGCGCTGCAGATCCTGTCGGCCGTGTTGCTGACGGACGAAGCCATGACCATCAGCAATGTGCCCGACATCAAGGACGTCAATAAGCTGATCGAACTGCTGGGTGATCTGGGCGTACAGGTGACCCGGCAAAGCAAGGACACCTATGTGTTCCGTGCCCAGGATATCAACCTCGACTACTTCAAATCTGCTGAATTTAAGAGCAAGGGCGGCGGCCTGCGCGGCTCGATCATGATCGTGGGACCGCTGCTGGCCCGGTTTGGAAGGGCGGCGATACCGAAGCCGGGTGGTGACAAAATCGGGCGTCGTCGGTTGGATACCCATTTTCTGGGTTTCGAAAAGCTGGGTGCCAGGTTTCAATATGACGCGGATGCCCATTTCTTCAATGTGGATGCCACCAACCTGACCGGTACCTATATTCTAATGGATGAAGCCTCGGTGACGGGCACGGCTAACATCGTGATGGCGGCCGTGCTGGCGAAGGGCACCACCACCATTTATAATGCCGCGTGCGAACCCTATCTGCAGCAGCTGTGCAAGATGCTGAACCGGATGGGGGCGAAGATCACCGGGATCGGTTCCAACCTGCTGACGATTGAAGGGGTAGACCGTCTGGGCGGCACCGAACACCGGATGCTGCCGGATATGATCGAGATCGGTTCGTTCATCGGATTGGCCGCGATGACGGGGTCTGAGATCACGATAAAAGATGTACACTTCCATGAACTGGGTATCATTCCGAGTGTTTTTGCCAAACTGGGTATTCAATTCGAGCTGCGGGGTGATGACATCTACATACCCGCTCAAAGCAGTTATGAGATCGATACCTTCATTGACGGATCCATCCTCACGATTGCCGATGCGCCTTGGCCGGGCTTTACACCCGATTTGCTGAGCATCGTATTGGTGGTTGCTACTCAGGCGAAGGGGAATGTGCTTATTCATCAGAAGATGTTCGAGAGCAGGTTGTTTTTTGTCGACAAATTGATCGATATGGGGGCACAGATCATTCTGTGCGATCCGCACCGCGCGACCGTGATCGGTCTGAATAAAGCGTTCAAACTACGGGGTATCGAAATGACTTCGCCGGATATCAGGGCCGGCGTGTCTCTATTGATTGCTGCCCTGTCTGCTCCCGGTAAATCCATTATCCATAATATCGAACAGATCGAACGGGGGTATCAGGATATTGAATCCCGGTTGCGCGCGCTGGGGGCCGACATCAAGCGTGTTGACGCCAATCCGCTGTCGCACTGAGAAACAAATCGGCCGGTTGATTGTTACTATTGCTGTGCAATAAATTTGAAGTGACGTTATATTTTTGCATCAGATCATGTTCATCATTTAATTACTAATCATTAAAACCATGGAAAAAGTAGTGTTATCATTCGTTGCAGGCGCCTGCCTATTGGCGTCGTGCGTAAGCAACCCGGAAGGAAAAAAGGCGGAAACCTCGGATACCCTGGAAACCGTAGACGCCGCCGCCACCGCAGGCTCAGGACTAAGTGTGGATACCGCGGCTTCAAAAGTGGAGTGGACCGGCCGCAAGGTGAGCGGCGAACATCATGGTGATGTAAAAATCAAATCGGGGACGCTGACGGCAAGTGATGGAAAGCTCACGGGGGGCAATTTTGTCATTGACCTGACGACCATCACCAACCATGACCTGGAGGGAGAATATAAAGGCAAACTGGAAGGGCATTTGAAATCGGCTGATTTTTTTGATGTCGAAAATCACCCTGAGGCGACGTTCGAGATCACTGCGGTGAAAGAAGGGGCTACTGCCGGTACCGCGACCATTTCCGGCAACCTGACCATCCGCGGGATTACCAAGAACATCACATTTGACGCAAATGTGGCAGAAGCGAGTGCTACGGCGGTGAAAGCCACTGCAGACTTCAACATCGCGCGGGAAGATTGGGGAATCACGTATACCGGTCAGGCGGATGATCTGATCAGCAAAGAGATTAACCTGAAAGTGACTTTGGTCGCGGGGGCATAGGGTATATGCGCTAGCATCAAGGAGCCCGGACAGCGACAACGCTGTCCGGGCTCCTTTTTTGGGGTCAACCCGAGATGGCGTTGATAATGTCGTATTGCGTAATGATGGCCAGATGGCCGTATTCGTCTTCCACGAGTACGGCCTGGTTATCTTTGTGGATGAATGATGATAGCTTATCAATGGATGTGCGGAGGTCTACGAACGGAAATGGAGCGGTGCGTATGGCTTCTACATTGGCGGATTTCAAGGAGGGATTCTCCAGCAGGGCATGAAGGATGTCGGATTCCGTTACTTTGCCGATAACCATTCCTTTTTGCGTGACGGGTATCTGGGAGATGTTGAGCGTTTTCATCATGTTAAACGTTTCCATGACCGACTGCTCCACATCGGCGGTGACGATGGGTACATCGCCGCGCTTTTTGAGAATGGTCTGCGCCGTCAGTTTTTCGTCCCGGAGGAAGCCGCGCTCGCGGAGCCAATCGTCATTGTACATCTTGCCCATGTAGCGCGATCCGTGATCATGGAAAATAATGACCACTACGGCATCGTTGCTGAGCTTGTCTCGAAGCTGCAATAATCCGGCAACGGCAGCTCCTGCTGAATTTCCGGCAAAAATGCCTTCTTGGCGGGCGATTTGGCGGGTCATCAGCGCGGCATCTTTATCGGTCACTTTTTCGAACAGGTCGATGACGTCGAAATCAACGTTTTTTGGCAGGAAATCTTCGCCGATGCCCTCGGTAATGTAGGGGTATATCTCGTCTTTATCAAAAACGCCTGTTTCCTTGTATTTTTTGAATACAGAACCATAGGAGTCAATGCCCCATACCTGTATGGCGGGATTTTTCTCTTTCAGGTATTTGCCCACGCCGCTAATGGTGCCGCCGGTGCCCACACCCACGACCAAATGGGTGATCTTGCCCGCTGTCTGTTCCCATATCTCCGGACCGGTTTGCTCGTAATGTGCCTGGGTATTCGAGAGATTGTCGTATTGGTTGGCTTTCCAGGAATTGGGTATTTCGCGCTCCAAACGGCTGGATACGGAATAGTAGGAGCGGGGATCTTCGGGGTCGACGTTGGTGGGGCATACAATTACTTCTGCACCGAAAGCGCGCAACGCATCGACCTTTTCCTTGGACTGCTTGTCTGTAGTGGTAAAAATGCATTTATATCCCTTGATCACCGCTGCGATGGCCAGTCCCATACCGGTATTACCCGACGTACCCTCGATGATGGTGCCCCCCGGTTTGAGCAGTCCAGCCGCCTCGGCATCCTCGATCATCTTTACCGCCATGCGGTCTTTGATGGAATTGCCGGGGTTGGTGGTTTCTACTTTGACCAACACGGTGCCTTTTATGCCGCTGGTGATCTTGTTAAGCTTGACCAATGGCGTGTTGCCAATGGTTTCCAATATATTATTGTACCACATAATCCGCTCCTTAAAACTTCAAATGTTTTACCGTCAGCCCGTTATTAATGAGTTGCCGCAGCGATTCGATGCCGATGGTGAGGTGTGTCTCTACGAACTGGGCCGTGACGCTGGAATCGCTTTCTACGGTTTTTACACCTTCGGGTACCATGGGCTGGTCGGATACCAGCAACAGGGCACCCGTGGGAATTTTGTTGGCGAAACCGACCGAGAAGATCGTGGCCGTTTCCATATCGACCAACATGGCCCGGATACTTTTGAGGTATTTTTTAAACTCCTTGTCGTGCTCCCATACCCGCCTGTTGGTGGTATAGATCGTACCTGTCCAGTAGTCAAGCGAATGGTCACGGATGGTGGTCGAAATCGCCTTTTGCAATGCAAAAGCCGGGAGCGCCGGTACTTCCGGGGGGAAATAGTCGTTTGATGTACCTTCGCCGCGGATGGCGGCAATGGGAAGCACCAGATCGCCGATCTTATTCTTTTTCTTCAGGCCGCCGGCCTTGCCCAGAAATAACGCCGCCTTGGGGGATATGGCCGAAAGCAGGTCCATGACCGTGGCGGCCATCGGGCTGCCCATCCCGAAATTGATAATGGTAATGCCCTCGGCTGTCACGCTTTGCATGGGTTTGTCAATTCCCAAGATGGGTGCATTTCCGTGCATCTCCGAAAACAGCCGGACGTAGTTCGAAAAATTGGTCAGCAGGATATACTCCCCGAATTCATCCAGCGGGCGGCCGGTGTATCGGGGTAACCAATTGTTCACGATTTCTTCCTTGGTTTTCAGTCCTGGCTTGAGGGGACTCTGTACCGCTTTCATTTTTTCTTTTGGCATAGCCTTACAGTTAAACGGGAGCAGTACAAATATACTAAAAATCCCCCCGTTTTTGGCGGGGGGATCGTTATGCGGCTTTGAGCTTCTTCAAATCGGACTTCTCGAATTTGTGCTTGGCATATTCGAGCGATATGTACAGCTCCTTCTGTTCGTTTTTGCTCTTGGCAGAGGGAATTTCAAACATGGCATCCAGCATAATGGCTTCACAGATCGAGCGAAGCCCCCGGGCACCGAGTTTGAACTCATCGGCTTTATCGACGATGAATTGGTAAACATCCTGGTCGAATTTGAGGGTTACGCCTTCATAGTCAAACAACTTCCGGTATTGTTTGATCAACGCATTTCTGGGTTCGGTCAGGATGTTCAGCAGCGTGCCCTTGTCAAGGGGGTTAAGATACGTCAGCACCGGCAGCCGGCCAATGAGTTCGGGGATGAGCCCATAATTTTTCAGGTCCTGCGGTGTGATGTATTTATACAAGTTGTTTACATCGATATCGACATCATCTTTATTGACCTTGTATCCGATGGTTTGCGTGCGCAGGCGGTTGGCTATTTTCTTTTGAATGCCATCAAACGCCCCGCCGCAGATGAACAGGATATTGTTCGTGTTCACCGCGATCATTTTCTGGTCGGGGTGTTTGCGTCCGCCTTGCGGGGGGACGTTGACAATGGTACCCTCCAAAATTTTCAGCAAGGCCTGCTGTACACCCTCACCGGACACGTCTCGTGTAATGGATGGGTTATCGCTTTTGCGGGCGATCTTATCAATCTCATCGATGTAGATGATGCCGCGTTCCGCAGCGGCCACATCGTAGTCGGCAGCCTGCAACAAGCGCGTCAGTATACTTTCTACGTCTTCTCCCACATAACCTGCCTCTGTCAATACGGTGGCATCGCAGATGCAAAAAGGAACATTCAAGATCTTGGCGATCGTTTTGGCCAGCAGGGTTTTGCCGGTACCGGTCTCGCCCACCATGATGATATTCGATTTTTCGATCTCGATCTCGTCTTTGTCTACCTTTTGGTTGAGCCGTTTGTAATGGTTATACACCGATACCGCCATCACTTTCTTGGCATCGTCCTGGCCGATGACATACTGGTCAAGGTGTTCCTTGATCTCTACAGGCCGTATCAACTTCAAGGTGGTCTGCAGTGCTTTGCTTTTACGGAGATTCATCTCCTCGCTCAGTATTTCACTGGCTTGCGTGATGCAACGGTCGCAAATATGTGCGCCGTCACCAGCAATCAGCATCAGTGCATCCTGTTTCCGAATACCACAAAACGAACAAGTCACTTCCTTCATGTTTTTTGCCATCTTTATTTTTCCTTTTTGGAAACCAGCACCTCATCCACCATGCCGTGCTCTTTGGCTTCCGAAGAGGTCATCCAATAATCGCGGTCCGACGATTTCTCGACCCATTCAAAGTCCTTGCCGGAGTGCTGCGAAATGATTTCATACAATTCTTTCTTGAGTTTAAGCATCTCACGAAGGTTGATTTCCATATCGGATGCTACGCCTTGAGCGCCTCCAGACGGTTGGTGGATCATGACCCGCGAGTGGGACAAGGCTGCCCGCTTGCCCTTGGCGCCAGCGCACAGCAATACGGCTCCCATGGAAGCAGCCATGCCCGTACAGATGGTCGCCACATCGGGTGTGATGTATTGCATGGTATCATAGATGCCCAAACCTGCGTATACGCTACCACCGGGTGAATTGATGTAGATCTGGATATCACGGCTGGCATCGGCAGATTGCAAAAACAGCAGCTGCGCCTGTATGATGTTTGCCACCTGATCGGTTACGGCATCACCGAGGAAGATGATCCGGTCCATCATCAGCCGGGAGAACACGTCCATTTGCGCCACATTCAATTGCCGTTCTTCGATGATATACGGCGTCAGGGACGCAGGCATTTTATGTTCTACACGGGAAATGAAACCATCGACATGCTGGCTGCCAATGCGGTGATGCTTAATTGCATATTTTCTAAACTCGTTTTTATCGATACTCATGTTTGATGTAATATTAATGTGCTAAGATAGGTTATTTCGTCCAATTTTTTTGTATACCGCTGGTATTATCCTTGTTAGACAAACATCGAGCCACCACCCGGGTGCTGCGCCTTGCCTGTCAAAATGGGGGCAGGGATACTGCCAGACTGTCTGGATGACTCGCCATGCGAGTCAGTTCAGGAGATATAATCAGGCAAATCATTCAAAAAGGTGATGCCGCCTTGCTCAAAATCGATGCGGCAATAGAAATGCTGCAGCCCATTACTGACCAGTAGAAAAGGGATCCGGTGCACGGTGTTATAACGGGCGATTTGATCAAATGCCGCTTGCGTGATCTTGACAGCAGGCGCCTTGAACTCCGCCAGCAGGATTTTATTGCCCAGTGTATCATAGATGATCAAATCGCTTCTCCTGGGCATGTCGTTGAGCGTAAGTCCCCCTTCGATTTTGATGAGCGACCGGGGATATTTTTTGGTATGGATCAGGTGTTGTATCCAATGCTGGCGCACCCATTCCTCGGGCGTGAGCACCAGATTCTTTTTTCGTAACTCGTCAAAAATGAACCACCTCGACCCGTCTTGCTGGATTTTAGCCTTGTACGCGGGTAAATTGAGGGGTATCGGCGTGAACATATTGCAAAAATAGTTAATTTGGCAAACTTAAAGACGGAACCGGTGATGGGTGCCCATAAAATTATAGCCGATATCAAGAACAACAACCTCCGGCCAGTGTACTTGCTGCATGGGGAAGAGCCCTATTATATTGATTTGGTGAGCGACTACATCGAGGAGCAGGTGCTCAATGATGCGCAAAAAGGGTTTGACCAAACGGTGCTCTATGGCAAAGACACGGATTTCGTGACCATTGTGAATGCGGCTAAGCGCTATCCGATGATGAGCGACTACCAAGTGATCATCATCAAGGAAGCGCAACACCTGAAGTGGAAGGACGACGACCTGTTTTTGGGGTACCTGGATAATCCAATGAAAAGCACGGTGCTGGTGCTGGCGCATAAATATGCCAAGTTTGATAAGCGGAAGAAGAGCTATAAGCTGGCAGAAAAAGTAGGGGTCGTGCTGGAATCGGCGAAGCTGTATGACGATAAGATTGCGCCCTGGATCAATGCGTTTGTAAAAGACCGGGGATGGAGCATCCATCCGCAGGCTGCAGCCCTCATGGCGGAGTACCTGGGCAATGACCTCTCCAAGGTGGTCAATGAGCTGGAAAAATTGATGCTCAATGTACCCAAGGGGCAGGAGATCGCTGCGAAGGATATTGAGGACAACATCGGCATTAGCAAAGATTTTAATGTCTTCGAGCTGAATACGGCCTTGGCTAGGCGGGATACCGCTAAGGCGTTCCAGATTGTCAATTATTTTGCTGCCAATCCGCGCAGCAATCCCATACAGGTCATACTGGGTGCCATGGCGGGCTATTTCACGAAAATACTGAAATACCATTACCTCCCGGATAAGTCGCCGCAGCTGGTAGCACGGGAATTGGGTGTACATCCTTTTTTTACCAAAGAATACGACCTAGCGGCGCGGAGCTACAACCGCCGGAAAACCTTCGATATCGTGGCTTACCTGCGCGAGTATGACCTGAAATCGAAGGGATTGAATGCCGTGAACGTGGACCAGGGCGATCTGCTCAAAGAATTGGTGTATAAAATCCTGTATTAAATGAATCGTTACTCGCTCGCGCTCGTCGCGTTATTGATCTGCTTATCTTTCCACAGTCACGCTCAGCGCCGTGGCACCTACACGCTGTTGCACGCCGGCGGCATCGTTGGCCTGGCCACCACCGGTGATCAACCTCCGATGCATGGCTATCAATTCCAATTTGCTTTTGGACGTAATTTTTATGACCGCATGTATTTGGGGCTTGGTATCGGTACGGACGTTTATCGGGGGCGCACGACGTTGGCGGATGGCAGCCGATCTACCCGCGGCGTCAATACCTTGCCGATATTCGCGGATTTCAGGGTGCCCCTGACCCGGCTGTCGCCCTTCGGCACGTTTGGCGTATTGGCCAATGCCGGGTATGCGCCCAGTATTGGCAGCAATTACTTCAGGGGGGCGGTCGCCAAAGCAGGCCTGACCTACGGTCATCTGTTGGCCGAGGGGTCAGACCTGTTGTTCAGTGCCGGTTATGGGTTTCAACAGTTTGATTCGCGCTTTTTCGACCATGCATTCAGCCAGCATAACGTGTTCATCACGATCGGTCTGTTTGTGCATTGATGACCCATCTGTTTTACGCGTACATCGCCTCCCGCTGTTCCGCGACCGTTTGGCTGTTGATGTACTCGTCATAACTCATCAACTTGTCGATGATGCCACCGGGTGTAAGCTCGATGATGCGGTTAGCCACGGTTTGCGTCAGCTCGTGGTCACGTGAGGTGAACAGGATGCTGCCTTTGAAATCCTTCATCCCGTTATTGAGCGCCGTAATGGATTCCAGATCAAGGTGGTTGGTCGGTTCATCCAACAGCAACGCGTTGGCCTGTTGCAGCATCATCCGGGAAAACATGCAACGCATCTTCTCGCCGCCCGAAAGCACGGATGATTTCTTCAGCACCTCTTCACCGGAAAACAGCATTTTGCCCAGGAATCCGCGGATAAACTGTTCGTCTTTGTCTGCCGAGGAATATTCCCGCAGCCAGTCAATGAGGTTTTCGTTTTTCCCTTCAAAATAGGCACTGTTATCCATCGGAATATCGGCAATACTGATCGTGACGCCCCATTTGAAACTGCCCATGTAATCTTTGTCGCGCCCCGTCAGAATTTCATAGAACGCCGTGGTGGCCAAACTATTCTGCGAAAGCAGGGCGATTTTGTCGCCTTTATTGACCATGAAGTTGACATCGCTGAAGAGCGTTTCGCCATTCAAGACCTTGCCCAGTTTCTCCACCTGCAGGATCTGGTCGCCCGCTTCCCGCGCCATGGTGTTGAACATGATCGCCGGATATTTCCGGTTGGAGGGTTTGATGTCGTCGAGATTGATTTTTTCCAGTGCCTTTTTTCGGCTGGTCGCCTGCTTGGATTTGGAAGCATTGGCGCTGAAGCGGCGGATGAATTCCTGTAGCTCCTTCACTTTATCTTCCATCTTTTTATTCTGATCAGTACGTTGCTTCAGCGCCAATTGGCTGGACTCATACCAGAAGCTATAATTGCCCGTATAGATGGTCATCTTGCTGAAATCAATGTCCACTACGTGCGTACAGACCGAATCGAGGAAGTGGCGGTCGTGCGAGACAACCAATACAATGGCTTCATAACCGGCCAGGAAATCTTCGAGCCAGGCGATGGTATTGATGTCCAGGTCGTTCGTCGGCTCATCCAGCAGCAGGATATCCGGATTGCCAAACAGGGCCTGGGCGAGCAACACCCGTACTTTTTGATTACCATCCAGCTCTTTCACATGTTTATAGTGCAGGCTTTCATCAATGCCCAGGTTGCTCAGTAGGGTAGCGGCATCACTTTCGGCATTCCAACCATCCATCTCCGCGAATTTGGCTTCCAGCTCGCCGGCGCGCTCGCCATCGGCATCGGTAAAATCCTCCTTGGTATAGATGGCATCCTTTTCTTTCATGACCTTATAAAGGTCTTGATGGCCCATCAGCACCGTTTCAATGACCGGAAATTCATCAAATGCGTAGTGATCTTGGCTCAATACCGCCATCCGCTCCCCGGGCGTGAAGCTGACCGAACCCGTGGTGGGGTCTACGTCGCCGGAAATGATTTTCAGGAATGTGGATTTGCCGGCGCCATTCGCCCCGATAATACCATAACAGTTGCCCTGTGTGAATTTGAGGTTGACGTCTTCAAACAACACCCGCTTGCCATAACGAAGCGATAGATTCGATACATTAATCATGGGTGCAAAGGTACGGTTTTAAATATGACGTACGAAATGCAGTACGCCCGTTTATCGCGAAATCAAATCCGTATCTAATACGATGTTCTCAAAATCATAGACTGGATAACTGCTTTCAATCAGCTGGATGAGCATTTCCATGGCCGCGCGCCCCATTTCAAAAGCGGGCTGGCGGATACAGGTAAAGCCCGGTTGCAGCAGATCCAACACGTCTGAATTGGAAAAGCCTGCGACAGCAGGCTGTTTGCCTTTCGGCACGAGCTTGTTATAGGCGCTCAGGCAACCCATGCTCAATCGATCGCTGGCCACGAAGATGGCATCGGGATGTTTATTGATAAAATAATCGACGGCACCTTCTACCTCTTGCTGGATCCGGCCGCCGTGATGGCAATAACGAATAAGCGATGCATCAAGTGCAATGCCGTTTTCTCTCAAGGCCTCCCCATAGCCCTCGAGCCGTTCGGCCGTGATGGAAAGGTGAGGCGCATTCGCTAAATGGGCGATCTTTTTAAATCCCCTGTCAATAAGTGACTGGGTAGCCCTGCGGGCGCCTTCACGGCTGTTGGAAGTGACGGTATGGGTCTCAAAAGCATCAATGATCCGGTCAAAAAACACAATGGGAAGTCCTTGCTCATGCAGGTTGACAATGTGCGAAAAATCTTTGGTTTCGGCCGACATGGAAATCAGCAAGCCATCTACGGCCCGATTGGCCAGGTGCTGGATGTTGACCACTTCGCGCTCGTAGGAGTCATGGCTCTGCGAGATGATGACATGGTAGCCTTTGCCATACGCGACGGATTCGATGCCGTCTATGGCCTGGGAAAAAAAACTGTTGGCCACTTCACATACTACGACCCCGATCGAATAGCTGCGGCCATGGCGGAGACTGGAGGCCATCGGATTGCGCCTGTAATTATGCCGTTCAGCATATTCCAGTACCCGTTTCTTGGTCTCCTCATTGATTTCGTAGCTGTCACTCAGTGCACGTGACACGGTGGATGGGGAGAGATCCAGCGCTTGCGCGATGTCTTTGATCGTAATGGGTTTGAACACGGTTTAATTTTAGTTTATACAAAGCTATGAAAAATGCCGGATACCACCGCCGGATACCGCAATCGTTTCCGGTATCGATTGCGTAATTTTTTATTGGCCAATGAGCGGGATTCACCGCCGAAGTGCATAATATTGTAATAGCTAACCACAAACGAACTTCATCGCCCATGCGACATCGTTGTTTACTGAAAGTAATACTGCTTGTTTTTCTGATGACATACAGCCAGCGATTCTGTGCGCAAGAGGCAGCGGCGGCATCTGATATCGCAACAGTAACCCGCGTGGCTGACTATATCTTGACCAAAGCCGAATTTGCGTTTGTAGACAAACAGGGCAAGTCCTACGCCACGGCCAGTGAGATCCCCGAAAAGGTGGAAGCCGATTTCAAGACGCCGTACGGAGAATGGCATTACACCAATGGGGTTGTTAACATGGCTATGCTTAATTTGGCTGAATTTACGGGAGACCAACGCTATGCCCGGTATGCAATAGACCACGTGGCCTTTGGCTTTGCGAACTATGCCGAATTCCAGCGCAGGTTTAAGCATGATCGTCCGCACCACCGCTTCCCCTTCGGGCAGTTGTGGACCATGCAGGAGCTGGATGATTTCGGCGCGATGAGTGCCAGTATTTTGGAGGTTTACAAATCCACCCCGGATGAAGCGTACAGGGATTACGTGGCTCGGGGTGCCAAACGGCTGAGTGAGGGGCAGGCACGGTTGGCCGATCGGACCTTGGTACGCACGTTTCCGGTAGACCAAACGCTATGGGCCGATGACCTCTATATGAGTGTCCCTTTTCTTGCGCGCATGGCTGTATTCACGGGTGAAGATCGTTATTTTGAGGATGCTGTAACCCAGGTGCTCAATTTTGATAAACACCTCTGGAACCCGCATAATGGACTCTATTATCATTGCTATTACGCACCTTACCAACAGCATGGTGTGGCCCATTGGGGGCGTAGCAACGGCTGGATCGTATTGGCGCAACTGCACTTGCTGGATCACCTACCCGACGACCATCCCCACCGCAAAGACATGATCCGCAACCTTCAAAAACAGTTGATCGGCTTAGCGCGGTATCAGGATAAAGAGGGGCTTTGGCATCAGCTCATTGATAAGCCGGATTCGTATGCCGAGGCATCGGCTACGGCGATGTTTGTGCAGGGATTTGCCAAAGCCGTGAATGAAGGATGGTTAGGAAGGAATTATGCTTCGGTAGCCTTAGTAGGCTGGGAAGGCATGAAGAAGCATTTTATCAAACCGGATGGACAGGTGAGCGATATTTGCGTGGGAACGGGGATACAGGACGATCTGCAATTTTACTATACCCGTCCGGCCAGACCGAATGAAAAGCATGGGGTGGGCTCGGTAATCGACGCAGGTATTGAAATCGTCAAATTGAAACGGCTATTGGATGAATCCGAATAGGTATCAAATCGATTGATAATGGTGTTACGAACGTTGTTATTGCTGTGCTGCATCGGCGTGTTTTCTGCGCATGCTGAAGACCCTGAATGGACAAAATATGTGGGCGTCCGCCAACTGGATATCCCCGAGCGGGTATTCCAGGCCACCGAATTCGGAGCGCGGGGCGATGGGCACACGCTGAATACCGGGCCTATTCAAGCCGCGGTGGACAGTTGCGCCGCGGCGGGTGGTGGCAAAGTGGTATTCGCGCCGGGTGCATACCTCACCGGTGCCATCTTCCTGAAATCGAATGTGGAGCTCGAGATAGGAGAAGGCGTGACGCTGCTGGGCAGTCAGGAATTGGCCGATTATCCCGAAATATGGACCCGCGTGGCGGGCGTGGAGATGATGTGGCCCGCGGCATTGATCAACATCATCGGTCAACGGAATGCCGCGGTGACGGGACAAGGCACAGTGGATGGACAGGGCAAACCTTTTTGGGATGCTTATTGGGCGTTGAGAAAGGAATACGAACCGAAGAAATTGCGCTGGATAGTCGACTATGACGCGAAACGCCCAAGAACACTGCTGATCGATGGTTGCTGGGATATCCTCATCAAGGATGTGACATTCCAGCGGGCAGGCTTCTGGACCGTCCATGTCCTCTATTCGTCTTACGTGACTGTGGACGGGATCACGGTGCAGAACAATATCGGCGGGCACGGACCAAGCACGGACGGGATAGACATCGATTCGTCTTCTTGGGTGTTGGTACAAAATGCCGATATCGACTGCAATGATGATAACTTCTGCATCAAATCAGGCCGAGATTGGGACGGACTGCGAGTCAACCGGCCAACGGAATACATCTTGATCCAAAACTGCATTTCCCGCAGGGGGGGTGGTTTGATTACCTTCGGAAGTGAAACCTCTGGGGGGATGAGGCACATCATCGCGCGTAACCTGAAGGCGCAGGGGACAGGGGTAGGCATCCGATTCAAGTCTGCCCGCAACCGGGGAGGCATTGTGGAGCATATCCAATTGCATAACATTACCATGGATAGCGTAGGCGTGGCGATAGAGCTCACCCCGAATTGGAATCCGTCATATAGCTATTCCGAATTGCCAGCAGGTTATGACCAACGTACCTTGCCCGACCGCTGGCGGGTAATGCTGGAACCTGTGTTGCCGGCATGGCGAGGAATACCGACTTTCCGCAACGTAACCATCGAACAGATCAGCTGCCGTGACGCCCGGCGGGCAATATTCGCAGACGGCCTGGAAGAGAATCCGCTGCGGGATTTTCACTTGAAAGACGTGCAGATCAAAGCCGAGGAAGGTGGAAAGATCCAGCATGCGAAGGATTGGACATTTGAAAACGTATCCATCGAGACGGCGGATGGCCAATCTGTGAAGGTGATCGATTGTGACCATGTGAACTTATGATAAACGCTAGAAGAAACGCGACGTGGCTTTTGGTCATGCTATGGACACTGGGCTGTGATGGGGGATCAACCCAGCTGCAGGAATCGGGGAAAATCCAATGGCCCGAACTGACCGAAGAAACAAAACCCTGGACACGGTGGTGGTGGTTTGGAAGCGCGGTGACCGAACGAGACATTACCGCGATGCTGGAGGCATTTCAAAAGGCGGGGCTCGGCGGCGTGGAAATTACACCGATCTATGGCACCCGGGGATCCGAAGGTCAGTTTATCGATTTCCTCACGCCGCAGTGGATGGATAAACTGGTTTACACGCTGAACGAGGCGAAAAGACTCGGATTGGGCGTGGACATGGCTAATGCTTCTGGGTGGCCGTTTGGCGGACCGTGGGTTGCGGAATCGGATGCCACCAAGAATTTTGTATCCAGCGTGGTGGACGTGCGGGGTGGCGAGCGCTTCCAGGGAGAAATCACGTATACGCAGCAGCCGCTCGTCAGGACACAAGGCAGTAAAAAGGTGACCATCGACGATATCAAACAGCCGGTAACGGCAAACAGCGACCTGCAAGCGTATGCGTTTGACCAGGTGCGGTACGAGAAAGAGTTGCCCTTGGTGCTGCTCACGGCCAACAGGAAAGGAAAGGCGGGTTTCGAGGAAGTGATCGATCTGACCAGCCACGTGAACAGCGGTATGCTTGATTGGACAGCACCCTCAGGCGATTGGGTGCTGTGCGCGCTTTTTGAAGGCGATCACGGCAAAATGGTCGAGCGCGCCGGACCTGGAGGCGAGGGCAAAGTGATCGACCATTTTTCGGAACCGGCACTTCGGAGATACCTCGGCAGGTTTGATGATGCATTCAAGGGATATGACCTGAGCTACCTGAGATACTACTTCAACGATTCGTACGAAGTGGATGATGCGGCGGGAGAAGCCAATTGGACACCAGCGTTCCTCCAAGAATTCAAGCAATTCCATGGATATGACTTGAAGGATCACCTGCCGGCACTTTTGGGGCGTGATACACCGGAAATGAACAGTAGGGTCATTTACGATTACCGCGTCGCCATTGGCCGCCTACTGTTAGAGCGATTTACAGAAAACTGGCAGACCTGGGCGGCGCAAAAAGGCAAAGGGATACGCAACCAAGCCCACGGGTCGCCCGCCAATGTCTTGGACCTGTATGCGGCGAGCGATGTCCCCGAGATCGAAGGAAGTGAGATCGTCAACCTCAAAAGCGCGCCATCGGCTGCCCATGTGACGGGCAAACGGCTTGTGTCATCCGAGTCGGGCACTTGGCTGGGTGAACATTTTCAGTCCACGCTGGGCGATGTCAAGTCGGCATTGGACACATTTTTTCTGGCAGGGGTGAACCATGTATTCTACCACGGAACTGCCTATTCTCCACAAGATGCACCCTGGCCGGGATGGCTTTTTTATGCCGCGGTTCATTTTACACCTGCTAACAGTTTTTGGGATGACTTCGGTACATTGAATCAATATGTAGCGCGTACGCAACGTTTTCTTCAAGCCGGCAAACCGGCTAACGATGTGTTGTTGTACTTTGGGATAGCCGATCTGTGGTCGGACACTGAAACCGAAAAGCAGCTGCTCCGTTCGTTCCATTCCAACCATCTGTTCGATGGACTGACCATGAAAATGTGCGGGGATTTTCTTACGGAAGGCGGATATGCGTGGGATGCGCTAAGCGACCACCAACTGCTAGCGGTATCCTGTACGGATGCTGCGCTGCACACCGGAGGGAACCGGTACAAAACAGTTTTGGTTCCCGAAACGCATTATATGCCCGCTAAGACATTCGAGCAGCTCGTGAATTTGGCACAAGCGGGCGCAACTATCGTTTTTCACAAAACCTTACCGGAAGATGTGCCCGGATTAGCCGATTTGGAAAATAGCCGCGGACGCCTGCGTTCGTTGAAAAACCAGCTATCCTTCGAACAAAAGGGAAACCTGCGCATTGCCGCGCACGGGAAAGGTCAACTGGTCATATCGGACGAGCTGGAAGGGTTAATGACCTATGCTGGTGTAACCCCTGAAAACATGTACAGCCAAGGCCTTCAGTGTATCCGGAGACTGAAAGACGATGGTAACTTTTATTATTTTATCACCAATTCGCGTGAGGTAGGCTTTGAGGGTTGGGTAACACTACAGGCTGATTACGCGTCTGCCGCACGCTATAATCCCATGACCGGTATTGCGGGCTATGCGCGCACCCGTGAATCGGACGGCAATACCGAAATCTACCTGCAAATGAAACCAGACGAATCCTTGGTTGTCGAGACATTTAAGGGGCGCTATACCGGCGATGACTACCCCTACTACCGAGATGGGAACGCCGATGACATTATTTCGCTGGATCGGGACTGGACACTTGCTTTCACGAAAGGGGGACCGGCATTGCCGAAAACCGTGGCGGTAGACCAGCTCGGATCGTGGACGGAATATGGACCGGAATACGCCTCGTTTTCGGGGACGGCTGAATACACAACGCGTATTCCCAACCTACCTGGAGGAGCGGATGCGTGGCTCCTTGACCTGGGGACAGTCAACGAAAGCGCTGCCATATACCTGAATGGAGAATACCTGGGCACGCTGATCGGCCATCCATACACGCTCGATATTCCGGCGAAGCACTTCAAAGGCAGTGATACGCTGACGATCAAGATCTCAAACCTGATGGCCAACAGGATTGCCGACATGGATAAAAAAGGTATTCCCTGGCGGATATTCTACAACACGAACGTTAACGCAAGGCTCCGGTCTAACATGGGCGACGATGGAAAATTCACGGCGAAGGGCTGGCAACCGATGGATTCCGGATTATTGGGTCCTGTATTGCTAAAACCGCTTTTGAGATTAACCCGTGACGATCGGTAGGTGTTAGGGGTATGCTGTAGCGCGATGATTTTTATTGGTTTTTTTTCGCAATCGTTACCGGTATCGTTTGCGTAGTTTTTCCGCGGTGTTGGTTCGCCAATAACCTTGAATCAACGTATACTTGTATTGCTGATCCCGACCAATTTGGGATTGGGCGTTGATAACCAATTATATAACTGTGATCCGCCGCGATCATAGACACCAATTTTATAGGGATGACGAAATCACTGATTAAAGCTGTTTTGTCGCTGCTCATGCTGTTTGCTTACGGGGTAAGTTACAGTCAGCCGGACCCGAACCAACGGGTTGCCGGAATACCCGTTAACTACGATGAGGCAAAAGCGGGGGTATATACGCTGCCGGATCCACTGACAATGGAAAACGGGCGGAAAGTAACCAGCAAAGCAGCGTGGATCAACCAGCGCAGACCGGAGATCCACCGACTGTTTGAAACTACGCAGTTCGGGAAAACACCCCCTAAACCCGCTAGGCTATCTTTCAACGTGTTTGACGCAGGAACGCCAGTATTCGGTGGTAAAGCGATTCGAAAACAAGTGACCATCTATTTCACCGAAGATACCGCCGACCACAAAGTGGATGTACTGTTTTACCTGCCCGCAAATGCACAACAAGCCGTCCCGCTGCTGCTCAATATTTCCTTCGTCCCCAATATCGCGGCGGCCGAGGACGCCGGCATCAAAGCGGGTTTGGTATGGCCACGGGAGGGTAATGGCATTGAGCGGACGCTTGCAACAAAGGAAAATGGCGGGTCAGCACGATGGGGAGCACCCATCGAAGACATCGTGGCCAGTGGCATCGGCTTCGCCACCCTGTATTACGGTGACATTGACCCCGATTTGAAGAAAGGCATTCAGCTTGGCGGTATACGGAAATACTACCTGAAGAATGGCCAAACAGCACCCGCACCGGATGAATGGGGCGCTATCGCTGCGTGGTCGTGGGGACTAAGCCGGGTCATGGATTATCTGGAGACGGATAGCCAGATCGATGCCAAGCGCGTGGCGCTTACGGGTTCATCACGCCTGGGCAAAACGGTGTTGTGGACCGGGGCAAATGACGAACGCTTTAAAATGGTACTGGCCAGTTGCTCGGGCGAGGGAGGGGCTGCACTAAGCCGACGTGACTACGGCGAAAACATCAAGCACATGACGGATACGTCTCGCTACTACTATCAGTTTGCGCCCAATAGACACGCTTATTCTGATGATTTCAACAATTGTCCGGTCGATGCCCATGAGCTGATCGCACTCATGGCGCCGCGCTACCTCTTGTTGCAAACCGGAGACACCGATTACTGGTCGGATCCGAAAGGGGAGTTTTTGGCGGCGCGGGCGGCGCAGCCGGTATACGACCTGTTCGGTATCAAAAATGCCTTTCCGAAGATGCCGAAAGCCGGGGACACGTCATTGGCTTACCAACAGCTGGGGTATTACATGCACGATGGCGGTCACGGCATGATCCCCTCCGACTGGGACGTCTTTATCAAGTATATGAAAAGGTTTTTGTGAGAAATCAATAGTAACCCATTTAAAACGTTAAATTATGATCAGAAAAATTTATGTAACCACGCTGGTCTGTGTATGTACTGTCCTTTGCTTTGCGCAGACAAGAACCATTACCGGAACGGTAACCGATGCCACTACCAAGGAACCGTTACATGGCGTGACGATACAGGTAAAGGGTGAACCGGCGGGCACACAAACGGACGCCAAGGGGAGTTTCACGCTGAATGTGCCCGCTTCTGGAAGCGTGATCCTGGTGGTCAACTACCTGGGGTATATGGTTAAAGAAGTACCCGCAGCATCGAGCCAACTCAATATAAGCCTGGAACGGGAAGACACGGCGTTGGATGAAGTGATTGTCGTCGGTTATGGAACCATGAGGAAACGAGACCTGACCGGTGCGGTGGCCTCTGTAAAAGCCAAAGACATCACCGCGATTCCGACCACTAACGTGCTGCGTTCGCTACAGGGCAAAGTGGCCGGGTTGGACATCACGCAAAGTTCCGGACAGCCTGGAGCTGATGTAAACTTGTTGCTGCGCGGGAACCGGTCATTGAACGCCAGCAATGCACCGCTTATCTTGGTGGATGGTATCCAATACAGCTCATTTGTCGATGTGAACCCCGGCGACATTGAATCGATCGACGTGCTGAAAGATGTGTCGTCTACGGCCATTTACGGTACACGGGGCGCTAACGGGGTGATCATCATCACCACGAAAAAGGGAACGCGCACCGGCCGCACCAATATATCGGCTTCGGCTTATGCTTCTGTCAACACGAAAGCGCTGTATCCGGAATTGATGAACGGACTGGAGTACGCGCAGCTGAAGCGGGAAGCCTACCGTACTACCAATAACGGGGAGTACCGGGACGATTCGGAAATCTTCAATGCAACGGAGTTGGAATACCTGAACAATGGGCAGTTTGAGGACTGGGTAGACCATATTTTCCACACGGGGCTGATGTCCAACTACGAAATCAATTTGTCCGGCGGCAGCGAACGTTCGTTGTACGCGGCTTCGTTCGGCTACCAGCGTGACAGGGGGGTCATCCGGAACGATGTTTTTCGCCGGTATAATGGACGGCTCAGTCTCGAACAGACCATCAGCCCGATCTTCAAGGTCGGGATCAATGCCCTGTATACCTTTAAAAACCAAGACCAACGGGATAATCCGCTGAACATGGCGCAGAAAATGCTGCCCATTGCCAAAGCGTATAATGACGATGGTACCTTGAACCTCTATCCGGCACCGGGATATAACACCCAGATCAATCCATTGGCCGATGAAGAAAAGGGGGTATTTGTCAATAATATATTAGACAAGCGCTTATTCACGTCCGGTTTTCTGGATATCAAGTTCCACGAGGACTTCCTGTTCAAGTCTACCATCGGTATTGATATCAACGATTTCCGTAATGGTTATTTTCGCGACTATAATACGATCGCCAACGTAGGCCGGAATTCATCGTCGGGGGATGAGGTTCGAACCTACTTGCAATATACCTGGGAAAACACGTTGAACTACACCAAACAAGTGGGCGATCATCAGGTCACGGCGCTGGTGGGAACCAGTACGATTGCATCTAAACAGGAAGAATTTACCGGGTCAGGCAATAATCAGGCGTCTGCCTTAAATGAATTTTATGATCTGGGTTCCAATACGATATCCAAGGATATTGGGAGCTCATTAAATGAAACAGCGCTTGCCTCATTCTTCGGTCGGGTGAATTATATCTTCATGGACCGTTACATCTTCCAGGCATCGCTGCGGGCAGATGGCTCTTCGGTGTTGGCTACGGGGAATAAGTGGGGTTATTTCCCCTCTGTTTCGGGGGCTTGGCGCTTAAAGGATGAAGCCTTCTTGCAGGGCAGCGAAAAGATCAGTGAGTTGAAGCTACGGGTAAGCTGGGGTGAAGCGGGAAACAGTGCCATCGATCCCTACGGCACACTCGGCGGGTTGACGCGCTCGGCCTATGCATTCGGGACATCGGCGGCATTCGGCTATTATCCCACGGACTTGAAGAACCCGGAGCTAACCTGGGAGACGACCGCCACGTGGGACATTGGGCTAGACTTTGGGTTTTTCAATAACCGGATCATTGGTGCCGTTGACTTCTACCGTTCTAAGACGACTGACCTGCTGCTGCCAGCCTTATTGCCGACCTCGACTGGCTACGCTTCCGTATTGCAAAATGTGGGGGTAACGGAGAATCGGGGATTTGAGGTGTCGCTGAACACCCGTAATATCGAATCGGGTGATTTTAACTGGACGACCGATTGGTCTTATACGCTGAACCGGGAAAAAATCCTGTCGCTGAATCAAGGGGTCAGTCGCAATATTGCCAATAACTGGATTGTCGGCGAGCCGCTGCAGATCTTTTACGATTATAAAAAGACGGGCATCTGGCAACTGGGTGAAGAAGAAGCGGCCACGGCATTTGGCGGCTACAAGCCGGGCGATATCAAAATCCTGGATGCCAACGGAAACGGCATCAGCGATTCGGAAGATCGGGTGGTCTACTCGCAGGTACCTAAGTTCTCTTTCGGTATCAATAACAGCCTTTCTTATCAAGATGTCGACCTGTCTGTGTTCGTGTTTGGCCGTGTCGGACAGGTAATCAACTTTGAGAAAGGGTATTATTATAAAGCGAATGCATTGGAAAACGGTACATTGGTTGATTACTGGACACCGGAGAACCCGACCAATGCCTTTCCGCGACCCAATAGCAGCTATTCAACCACCAATTACCTCTTCCAGCCGACGCTGCGTTATGTAGATGGTTCGTTTATCAAGATCAGGGATATTACGCTCGGTTATACATTGCCGCAGTCCCTTTTAACGAGAATCAAGGTCAATCGTCTCCGTGTCTACGGCACGCTGCAGAATTATTTTGTTTTCAGCAAGCTGCACGACTATGATCCGGAGCGGGGCGGTTCAATGGCATTTCCGATGACCAAAGCCATGGTGTTTGGTGTAAATCTCGATTTTTAAATAGGTGATGATAAAAAACGACGAATTATGAAAACGAAATTGTTAAGAATATCAATAGCCGCTTTATCACTTGGCCTTTCTTCCTGCGAAAAATTCTTAGAAGAGCAGAATAAAAGCGGATTGACGGAAGATGCATTCTACGGTACGGAACAGGGCATGATCAGTGTCGTAAACGCCAGTTATTCCGGCTTGCGTACCTGGTACGGCAAGGAATTTCCGCTGGCGATGACGGAGACCGGCACTGATCTGTTTCTCCGGGGTGGAGACAACAAGGCCAACCAGCTATCGGATTACACGGTGGATCTGAACGGCGGACAGACGAACATAACCGATGCGTGGAATAATCTGTACCGGAGCTTAAACGTGTGTAATACTGCGTTGGCCGGACTACCGCAATCTCCGCTGGATGATGCCGCCAAGGCGCAATACGAGGGAGAAGTCCGTTTCCTGCGCGCACAATACCTGTTTCTGATCGTGGAAACATGGGGTGATGTGGTGCTGAATACGGAGCCTACGCAGGGTATTGTCACGACGGCTACGCGATCAGCGGTAGACGATTTTTACAATGTGATCTTCGGTGACCTGGATGTCGCAATCGCTAATCTGAATCCAGCGAAATCAACAGATGGCCGCATCACACAAGACGTGGCGAAAGCGTTCAAAGCCCGCGCATGCCTGACCCGTGCCAGTGCAACCAATGATGCCTCTTTGTATAGCGAAGCGGCTGCACTGGCTAAAGAACTGATCGCCAGCGGTCGCTACCAACTGTTTGACGATTACAAAGCGATGTGGGACATGGCCAATGCTGATGGAGGGGGCAATAGCGAAGTGCTCTATTATGTGAACTACACGAACGATGACTTGCTGAATGGCGACTTTGATGCCGTGGGCGGCCGGGGTAATAATAATCACCTGCATTTCATCATGGTGTATGACCGGGAAGTGGGGATGGAACGCACCATCGGATATGGGCGCCCATTCCAGCGCTACATGCCATCGGTGCATTTGCTGGACCTGTATAATGAGGGCATCGATCAGCGCTATCACGGCAGTTTCCAGACGGTTTGGCTGGCCACAAAATCGGGTATGGTGCCCGGTGAAAGTCCGATTTATCCGGAAATGGGCTTCGGTGATACTGCCATCGTGACGCTGAAAACCGTGGCCACTCCGGCACAGGTGGAGCGGGCCAGAAACCGTTATCGGCTGATCGACCGGAATAATATGTATCGGGCGGACGGTACGCCAGCTTTGCGTTCGCAGTTTATCCAACTCTCGAAATTCATGGATCCTACCCGCCTCACCGTGGCGCAAGAGTGGAGTTCGCGTGACGTGTTTGTGATCCGTTTGGCAGAACTGTATCTGATCGTGGCGGAAGCTGAGTTGAACACGAATCCAGGCGAGGCCCTTGAATACATCAATGAACTGCGCAGCACAAGAGCGATTCCGGGCAAAGAAATCGACATGGAGATCACTGCGGCCGAGCTGAGCCTGGATTTTATTTTGGAAGAACGGGCACGGGAGCTGGCAGGTGAGTTCACCCGTTGGTACGATCTGAAACGGACCGGAAAGTTGGTCGAATACGTGCAGACCTATAACCCGGACGGTAAGAGCAACATCAAGGATTTTCACACGGTGAGGCCGATTCCGCAAACACAGCTGGATGCGATCATGAACAAGGACGAATTTAAGCAAAATCCGGGATATAATTGACAATTGATCCGGTAGCTGCGTCTTGATGCTGGTCGGCATCATGTCCTCTTTTCCGGTAACGATTGCGGAAATAAAACCGATGGAATCTTTCGTTGATATGAAAGATTACGGTAACATTGTAATTGAACGCTAACGGATTATGGTCATTAAAGTCAACATATTATTCTTGCTGCTTGCATTGGTTATCGGAACGGAATGCCCGGCACAGCAACAAGAAAACTATAGCGTACGGATGGCAGAGACTGCGATGAAACTTTGGCCCGATTCGTTCAATTTGGACGGGGTAGGCAAGCCTGCGAAATGGAGCTATGACCTGGGCGTGATTCTCAAAGGAGTTGAGAGCGTGTGGAAAGCCACGGGTGACCGTAAATGGTTTGCCTATATCCAGAAGATGATGGATCACTACGTGCAGGAGGACGGTACTATCCGGAGGTATCAGCAGCAAGCGTACAATATCGACTACATCAATAATGGTAAACTGCTGCTGCTGTTGTATCAGGTAACCGGCAAAAGCAAGTATCGCCAAGCCGCTAACGTATTGCGCGATCAACTGCGTACACATCCGAGGACCTCTGAAGGTGGATTCTGGCACAAAAAGATCTATCCACACCAGATGTGGTTGGATGGCCTCTATATGGGACAGCCCTTCTATGCTGAATATGCCAAGTTGTTTGATGAGCCGGAAGCGTTTGACGACATCACCCGCCAGTTCGTGCTGATGGAGCGGCACAGCCGGGACGAAAAAACCGGATTGCTTTATCATGGTTGGGATGAATCGCGCGAGCAAGCATGGGCCGATGAGGCAACCGGACAATCCCCCAATTTCTGGGGCCGTTCATTGGGATGGTTCGGGATGGCGTTGGTTGATGCGCTCGACCATTTTCCGGAAGACCACGCAGGGCGTGATTCACTGGTGGGAATTCTGAACCGTTTTGCCGATGCTGTTACCGATTTTCAAGATGGAAAATCGGGTGTGTGGTATGACGTGGTCGACCAGGGGCAGCGCGAGGGCAACTACCTGGAGGCATCCGCGTCCTGCATGTTGGTCTATACGTTGGCAAAGGGGATGCGTATGGGATATCTCCCCGAACGGTATCGCGCTGATGTAACACGTGGATACGAAGGAATTTTGCGGGCGTTTATCAGTGCCCGTGAGGACGGGGGGATAAACTTGGAAAAGACGGTACAGGTATCCGGTCTTGGGGGCACGGGCAGGTATCGGGATGGGACGTTTGCGTATTACATCAGCGAACCGGTTATTCAGAATGACCCCAAAGGTATCGGGGCATTTATTAAATGCGCCGCAGAAATGGAAAAAATTCTTTCAATTAGTTGATTTGCACGGAATGATTGTGCGTTTTTATCGTTATTATTACAGTAGTCACCATTATAAAATTAAATGAAGATGAAATCAACAAACTCTCGTCGAGAATTTATCAAGAACGCTTCGGTAGGAGCCGGTGTCTTCGGGCTATCCGCCATGGGATTCAGCGCGAAAAGTTATGCACGGATTATGGGCGCCAATGACCGCGTACGGGTAGGCATCGTTGGGTTTTCCAATCGTTTTAAAAGCTCGTTGCTTCCCAGTTTTATGAACCATGCGAAAGCCCAGAATTTTGAATTTGTGGCTGTGTCCGATATCTGGAGCAGACGGCGGGATGAGGCCTATGCCTATCTAAAGGAAAAGGCAGGCGTGGAAATCGCGAAATATCGGAACAACGACGAGCTTTTCCCGCGGACCGACGTGGATGCGGTGATCATCAGTACTGCTGATTTTCAGCATGCGCTGATTGCCGCGGATGCCGTGCGCCATGGGAAAGATGTGTATGTCGAAAAACCGTTGGCCGAGACATTGGAAGATGCCAAAGTAGTGCGGAAAGCGGTGGAAGAAACCGGCAAGATTTTGCAGGTTGGTTCCCAGCGGCGCAGCGCCCCCAACTATATCGCTGCAAACGAATACATCCGCTCAGGCAAATTCGGAGATATCAAGATGGTCGAGATGACGTGGAATGTGAACCAGCCCGGCCGCTGGCGCCTGCCGCAACTGACCAAGGAGATCCGCCAGCAGGATACCGACTGGGACCGTTTCCTGATGAACCGTCCCAAAGTGGCGTGGGATCCCCGGAAATACCTGGAGTACCGGTTGTTCTGGCCATACTCATCCGGCATTTTTGGCCAGTGGATGGCTCATCAGATTGATACGGTACACTGGTTTACCGACCTGCCGCATCCGCGCAGCGTGGTGGCCAACGGCGGGATTTACCTGTGGAATGATGGACGGACCAACCCAGATACGCTCACGGCGGTGATGGACTACGGCCCGGCGGATGATCCGACAACGGGTTTTCAGGTACTGTACTCATCGCGGTTCACCAACTCGGCCGGCGATGTAAAAGAGCTGTATTTTTCAAATGCGGGTTCACTGAACCTGGATACCAACGAGGTGACTTCCGAAGGCGGACTGACCAAACGGATGGCAGCTGAAATGGACATGAAGGAGAATTTGCTCGAACCGTTTACCCTTCCGAATGCGGCCAAAATAGAGACCTCAGCCAACACGGGTGGCGATCCGATGACCTCATTGCACATGCTGAACTGGATGGAGTGCGTGCGGAATAGGAAAACGCCTAATGCTGATGTGGTCGCTGGCTATAACCATTCGGTTGCCAATATCATGGGCCGTACGGCCTATGAAACCGGCAAGCGCGTGACGTTCGATGATAGCAAGCAAGAAGTAGTGGTATCTTAACCGATCGGCGATGAACAGGACACTTGTAAGTTTGATGGGCGTACTCATCACGGCCGCTGTTTTTACCGGCTGCGGACAATCACCTTCGGGACAGGCCCAACAGGAGCCGACCAACCGGTTTTCATTCGTCGAACACCCAGAGCGCAGCAGCATTGATATCCTGCTCGATGGCCAACCGTATACGGCGTATTGCTATGCCGATAGCTTGAAAAAGCCAGTTTTGTTTCCCCTGCGCACAAAAGGCGGACATTTTGTTACCCGGGGTTGGCCTGTACAGCCCCGTGCAAACGAGCGGACAGACCACCCGCATCACATCGGGTTGTGGTTCAACTACGGCGATGTGAACGGGCTTGACTTTTGGAATAACTCAACAGCTATCCCCGCTGAAAGGCGGGCGGGATACGGAAGCATCCTCCATGCTGCTGTCAACAAGACGGAAAGCAACGGCAACACCGGTGTGCTCGACGTGAGCAAATATTGGGTGGGGCCGCAGGGCGATAGCCTCCTGCGGGAAGAAACCCAATATATTTTTCGTGTGGAAGCAGACAGTACCACTTCCGTTGAACTGGACATCAAACTGACGGCGCTGAAAGACATCTCTTTTAAGGACAACAAGGAAGGTGTACTGGGGATCCGCCTCGCGAGAGCGCTTGAGCACCCAACTGATGAGCCAGCTACCTTTACCGATGCCAATGGCATCGTCACGGAAGTCGCCCAAACGAATAATGACGGCGTGACGGGGCGTTATGTGAGCAGTGAAGGGGTAGAAGGAGATGACGTATGGGGTACAAGGGGGAAATGGGTGACCCTCAATGGCACGATTGAGGGGGAAGAGGTGTCGCTCGTAATGCTTGATCACCCCGGCAATCCCGGATACCCTACCTATTGGCATGCCCGGGGCTACGGATTGTTTGCCGCCAATCCACTAGGGCAGAAAGAACTGAGTGGGGGCAAGGATGAATTGAATTTCAAGTTGGATCAAAACGCATCGACCCGGTTCAGATATAAGATCCTGATCCATGGCGGAAGCAAACTGGACGCCGCTGCCATCAATGAACGATTTGCGGATTTCAGTGGACAATAGTACGTCGATCGTTATAGGATTCATCAAATGAGTGTATTGAATAGGCAGTTGGTCACTGTGGTGCCCTATCCGGAAAAAGTGCTTCAATTCGGTACGGGCGTACTGCTCCGCGGATTGCCGGATTATTTCATTGAAAAAGCCAACCGGGCGGGCATATTCGGCGGACGTATCCTGGTGGTTAAATCTACCGACACCGGAGGTACGGACAAGTTTGATAGACAGGATAATTTATATACGCTTCACATCAAAGGGGTTGAAAAGGGCGCCGATGTGCAGGAAGCGCTGTTGATTTCCGCGATCAGCCGCGTCGTGTCTGCCGCGGGTGATTGGGCGACTGTTCTGAACGGTGCCAAAAGTCCCGAACTGGAAATTGTCATTTCGAACACCACGGAGGTGGGGATTGCGCTCGACGAGCAGGATGATCCATTTGCGTCGCCACCGGCATCGTTCCCCGGCAAGCTGACCGCAATTTTATATGAGCGGTTCCGGGCATTCAGTGGGGCGGAAGACAAGGGAATGGTGATCCTCCCTACAGAGCTCATTGACAAAAATGGGGAAGCATTGCAACGGATCGTGATCGCGCTGGCCGAGCGCCATCAAATGGGGTCGGATTTCATCGGCTGGGTACGCACATCCAATCATTTTTGTAATACATTGGTTGATCGGATTGTGCCGGGTAGTTTGGGAGAAGCCGAGCGGAAACAGGCTGAAAGTCGCTTAGGATACCAAGATGAGTTGGCCATTATGGCCGAGCCTTTTTGCCTTTGGGCCATCGAGTCGTCCCATGTGCGTGTGTCGGAGGCGCTTTCTTTTGCCCGGATTGATAAACGGGTAGTGATCACCCGGGATATTCAAACGTTCAAAGAACTGAAGCTGCGCTTGCTCAACGGGAGCCACACGTTTGCATGCGGACTGGCCATGCTAGCAGGTTTTGGTACGGTAAGGGAAGCGATGGTCAATCCAGTGTTTTTGACCTATGTAAAGCAACTGATGAATAGGGAGATCGTCCCCACTTTGGTAGCTGAAGGAATCAGTGAAGAAGCGGCCTCGGAATTTGCCGAACATGTGGTTGATCGGTTCAGTAACCCTTACCTCCATCATCAATGGTTAAGCATTGGCACGAATTACACATTGAAAATGCACGTTCGGAACATGGCCACCTTGAAAAGGTATGCCCGCCAGTTTGACAAGATACCTCATTATATGGCATTGGGCTTTGCAGGATATTTGCAATTCATGGAAACAGCGCAGGCTGATCAACTACCCACGGATTGGGCAGCTGATTTGCAGTGGTTTGCTGGTTTTTTAACGATGGTCAAGCAATATTTGGATCAGTTGCGCACGCAAAATGCGTTGGAGGTAATTGATCTTTTGAACGAAAAGGAGGCGGTTTAGCATTTACGATTATCATGAAAAAATTTTTAGACGAACACTTTTTGTTGCATTCAAAGACGGCGCAGCACTTGTATCATGAATACGCCGCCGATATGCCCATTATCGACTACCACTGTCATTTGCCGCCCCAGCAGATCGCTGAAAACACGCAATTTGAAAACATGACCCAGGTATGGCTCAATGGGGATCACTACAAATGGCGCGCCATGCGCACCAATGGGGTGGATGAAAGCTATATTACAGGCGATCGGTCCGATCGGGAGAAATTCCGTAAATGGGCCGAAACCGTGCCTTATACCATGCGGAACCCTTTGTATCACTGGACCCATCTTGAATTGCAGCGCTATTTTGGAATAACCGACCTGCTGAGCCCGCAGACCGCCGACCGGATTTTTGACGAGACACGGGAAAAGCTGCAAACACCGGAGTACCGGGTGAGGGGCTTGCTGCGGAAAATGAACGTGAAGGTCATCTGCACGACAGATGATCCTGTGGACACGCTTAATTTTCATCGGCAGTTGCAGCAGGAGGGGTACGAAATCCCGGTTTTCCCAGCCTTTCGGCCCGATGCGGCCATGAACCTAAGTGACTTAGCGAAGTTCGGTCATTATGTGGTCGCTTTAGGCGCTGCTGCGGGACGTTCAATCGCCACCTTTGATGACTTCGTAGGTGCATTGCAGCAACGGCATGATTTCTTCGGCGCTATGGGTTGCCGGGTATCTGACCATGGATTGGAGGAGATCTATGCAGAAGACTATACCGATGACGAAATCAACCGTATTTTCGAAAAGGCGCTGACAGGCGAGGCGGTGTCAGCGATGGAGCACCGGAAATTCAGGTCGGCCATGCTGCTGCTGTTTGCGCAGTGGGATGCCGCGAACGGCTGGGTACAACAATACCATTTGGGGGCCTTGCGAAACAACAATTCGCGCATGATGAGCACGCTCGGACCGGATACCGGCTGGGATTCCATCGGTGATTTCAGTCAGGGCCGGGCGCTCTCAACATTTTTGAATCGACTGGATAGCCGTGATCAATTAGCCAAGACCATTCTCTACAACGTCAATCCTACCGACAATGAATTGATGGCCACAATGATCGGTAACTTCAATGACGGGTCTTTTCCAGGAAAGATCCAGTTTGGCTCGGCCTGGTGGTTCCTGGATCAAAAGGACGGGATGACTAAGCAACTCAATGCCTTGTCCAATATGGGCTTATTGAGCCGGTTTGTCGGTATGCTCACCGATTCGCGGAGCTTTCTCTCGTTTCCGAGGCATGAATATTTCAGAAGGCTGCTATGTGACCTGTTCGGTACGGAAGTCGAAAATGGCGAGCTGCCGGATGACCGGGAGTGGATCGGACAGCTCATACAAGATATTTGTTATCACAATGCCAGCCGATATTTCGGTTGGGACGGATAACAGTGCTTCGGCCGTTACGAAAACGATTTCGCAAAATTTCCATCGGGAAAGGCAGGCAATTAATCAAGTCTTTCTATATTTGGAAGGCGTAAACGTTTACGCGGTATAAATCTAATCATCTTTAATACGTATTATGATGACATCACTACAGCCAGTAGGCAAGTACCGATGGACGATATGTGCATTGTTGTTTTTTGCTACGACCGTCAATTATTTAGATCGGCAGGTACTTAGCCTGCTTCAACCTACACTCGAAGAAGAGTTCAATTGGACGAATACCGACTATGCTAACATTACTGCCGCATTTCAGTTCATCTACGCGATATCCATGCTGTTTGCCGGGCGCATCATTGACCGCCTGGGTACCAAATGGGGGTTTGCGCTGGCTATTATTATTTGGTCTGTTGCCGCAATCCTCCACGCCATCGCCATTCCCCTTGGAGAAGGCACGGTAGCTATTCTCGGTGTCATTGGTGTTTCGGGTTTATCCGTATCCGTGGTAGGCTTCATCGTGGCCAGGGCGTTTCTCGGCTTTGGCGAATCGGGAAACTTCCCCGCAGCCATCAAGGCTACGGCTGAGTATTTCCCGAAGAAAGACCGTTCGTTTGCCACGGGGATATTCAATTCAGGTTCCAATGTAGGCGCCATCCTTGCCCCGCTGACGGTGCCGTGGATGGCCTATCATTGGGGATGGCAGAGCACCTTCATCGCCATCGGTGCCGTCGGCTTTCTTTGGCTCATCTTCTGGTTTTGGTTTTACGAAAAGCCGGAGAAACAAAAAAGACTGTCGGCTGCCGAGCTCGCATACATCCAAAGCGATGTAGAAGCGGTGGAAGTACCTGCTGACCAGGAAGCGGAAAAAGCCGAGCGGGTGCCCTGGATCCGGTTGTTGAGCTACCGGCAAACCTGGGCATTTGCCATCGGCAAATTCATGACGGATGGGGTTTGGTGGTTTTTCCTGTTCTGGTTGCCCGCGTATTTGAAGGCACAGTATGGTATGGAAGGGGTAGCCATCATGCTGCCGCTTGCCGTGCTTTACAGCATGACCATGTTCGGCAGTATCGGCGGCGGATGGTTTCCCAAGTATTACATCAACAAGGGATATACCCCCTATGACGGGCGCATGAAGGCGATGCTGATCATCGCATTGTTCCCGTTGGTCGTGTTTGCCGCGCAGCCATTGGGTGGCATTAGTTACTGGATTCCCGTGGTATTGATCGGTATCGGCGCATCTGCTCACCAAGCATGGTCGGCTAATATCTTCACCACCGTATCCGATATGTTTCCCAAGATTACCGTGGCCTCTGTAACCGGTATCGGCGGCATGGCAGGTGGCCTGGGCGGTGTGGTGATGAGTAAGCTAGGAGGCGCCGTATTCGACCACTACGCTGCTTTGAACGATATCCACACAGGGTATACCATCATGTTTTCCATCTGTGCGGTCGCCTATTTGATCGCGTGGGCCATCATGAAGTCGCTCGTGCCAAAGATGAAGCTGGTTGACCTGAAGTAACCGGTAAACGCATACGATACAAAAAGGGCTTGCGGTATCACCGGCAAGCCCTTCTTTTTTGAAACCATGAGAAATAGTACCTCAGGCGTTATGGTCTACCAACGGCTTTTTTCCCGTCGTTTTCCTGAAAAATTACGGGAACTTCCCCCTTCATCACGCCGTTTGCGGCCGCCGTCACCATTGCGGAACGATCGGTTGCGTTGCTCTCCTCGGCTGTCGCCGCGATCTTCGCCCGCATTTTCCACACGTACGCTCCGTCCGTTGAAATCGACGTTTTGAAAACCCTTGAACACTTTATCCACGGATGAATGCTCGACTTCAAAAAATGTGAATACGCCTTTGAGGTCAATTTTGCCGATCGCCTTTCCACTGATGTTCGTGGCGTTGCAGATGTAGCCCAGGATATCCCCACGGGTGAAATCGTCTACCGCGCCAACGTTGATAAACAGGCGGGTATAGTCTGACCGGTATGCATCGCGGCCGCTGCGCTCGCTTCTTCCGGTGCGCTCGCCTCGTGCCTCATGAGCATCCACGTTGAGGTCAGGTGCGTTTTGATAATATTCCAAAAACCGGCTGAATTCAAGAGAAGCAAACCGTTTAACGATTTCTTCTTTGCTCAATTCGGCGAAGCTTTCCATGATTTTAGGCAAGTACCGATCGATATGATCATCCTTTACAGCCACTTGGTTCACCTTATTGATCAGGGCAAAGAGTTGCTTTTCAACGACAGCCTCACCTTTAGGCACATCCATTTTGACAAATGGCTTGCCGATTACCCGCTCAATTTGGCGGATCTTGCCCAGTTCTTTCAGGTTGACCAACGATATGGAAATACCTGTTTTTCCGGCACGGGCCGTACGGCCGCTTCGGTGGGTGTAATTTTCGAGTTCGTCGGGCAGGGAGAAGTTGATCACGTGCGTTACGTTGTTTACGTCGATGCCGCGCGCGGCTACGTCTGTGGCAATGAGCAACTGCAAGCTGCGGTCACGGTAGCGTTTCATCACCTTGTCTCGCTGTTGCTGCGACAGGTCGCCGTGCAGTGCATCGGCATTGTAGCCGTCTTTAATCAGCGTCTCAGCAATTTCCTGTGTCTCGATTTTGGTGCGGCAAAATACAATGCCGAAAATCTCGGGATTGGAATCGACGATGCGTTTGAATGCATCGTACTTGTCACGGGCACGCACCACATAATAGTGGTGCTCGATGTTTTCGTTGCCGGTGTTTTTGGTACCCATGGTGAGCTCATGCGGATCGGTCATGTATTTTTTGGCAATCCGCCGCACTTCAGCAGGCATGGTGGCTGAAAACAGCCATGTTTTCTTCTCTTCTGGAGTAGTAGACAGGATATTGTTGATGTCCTCCTGAAAGCCCATGTTGAGCATTTCATCGGCTTCATCCAGCACTACATAACGCACATTAGAAAAGTCAATGGCTTTTCGGCCAATGATATCGAGCATACGTCCGGGAGTGGCAACTACAATTTGCACCCCACGCCGTATCTGACGCAGTTGGTCGCTGATGTTTGCACCGCCGTATACGGCGACGACATGTACATCAGGAAGATTTTTTGCGTATTTCTCAATGTCTTTGGAAATTTGCAAACACAATTCACGCGTGGGGCACAAAATGAGTGCCTGCGGGTGTTTCTGCGAAAAGTCCAACAATTCTAACAATGGCAGGCCGAAAGCTGCGGTTTTGCCGGTACCGGTTTGGGCTAATCCGACAAAATCGTTGCTGCCTGTCAAAAGTACGGGAACGGCTTGTTCCTGAATGGGAGTAGGTTTTTCAAATCCTAACTCTGTGATGGCATTAACAATATCATGACGGATCCCCAGTTCAATAAATGGGTTCATGAATATTTTATATACAATAGGCACTATTGCCTAAGGCGGTGCAAAGGTAGGGTTAATTTATTGAAAATCAAAATTTAAAAGTGAAAAGCAAAAAATGATAGAAAGCGATACTCATCATAAAAAAAGCCGGTCTGATTATTCAGGACCGACTTTTCGATTTTTTATTTTTGGTTTTTAACTTTTTGCTTAATAAAGCGTAAACTCTACCCGGCGGTTTTTCTGGCGGCCTGACGCCGTATTGTTGCCGGCGATGGGTTGCGTTGGGCCGTACCCGGTGGCTTCGATACGCGAAGCATTGGCGCCCTTGCTCACCAAATAAGCCTTTACTGCCTCAGCACGTTCTTTAGAAAGGCGCATATTGGTTTGCATCGAACCTGTGTTGTCAGTATGGCCGGCCAGTTTAAGGCTGAAGTTCTTTTCGATCAGCAGGGCCGCAACCTTATTGAGGCTGGGGTATGAATTAGGACGTATGGTAGATTTCCCTAAATCGAACTCCAGGTTTTGAATGGCCTCGTCTACCACACGGCGATCTTCGTCGGTAACCACCACCTGCTGCACCACGGGCTTAGGTGCGGGTAGAGGACAGCCTGCACCGTCCACGCTGGTTTTTTCAGGCGTTCCCGGGCATTTGTCATATCGGTTGGCTACGCCATCCCCGTCATCATCTGCGAGGTCTGCATATAGCCGCTCAACTTCCGCTTGCAGTTTTTCGTTAGCCCCTTTCTGCGCTTCAAAAGCCTCCTTCTGCGCCAACAGTTCGTCGTATTTCGCCAGGTATTCGGCTTGCATGCCAGATACCGGATTGCTGTTTCCTAGAAACGGTTTGGTCTTGTCACCCAGTGCGAATTCAACACCAAGATGGGTATAAGAGAAGATGTCCTTCGATCCGCCCGTAGTTACCCCATCGAAGTTGGCCGATTGTACCAAGCTCATCCGGTACCCCAGGTCGATGCTGATATCCGGGGCTACGGCAAATTTCAGTCCCAATCCTGCCGGAACGAAAAGCTCGGTAGTCGGTTCGCTGGTCGTAGTGGTTCCGTTTATCTCAGCGGTCGGCTCAAAGCCCAGCGCACCCAGGCCCACATTCAGGTAAGGCTTGATGATGCCGTGATGATGCCGCCAGTTAATGTTGGCCAACGTGACGTTTGCCGATAGGGCTACCGACCAAGGCAGCTTGGTTTCAAAGGCATTGTCATTGTCTTTATAAGCGCCTGCGACGGTACCGCCGGTATATTCGGCTTGGACACCAAAGCCGGGTAGGATCTGCCGTTTTACGTACAGGCCGTATCCAAGATTATGTTCTACCTGATCAAACCTGCGGCGTATGCCGATCAGGTTAGACTGGTTGAGCAGTCCCACATGGGCGCCGATGGACCATGTCCGGTATTCGGATTCAGGCGCAAATGGTTTAACCTCGTTGGGGGTGGTTTGCGCGGTAAGCTGCGTGGTGGCGAGTATACCTGCTGCTGCAAGCATTCCTGCTTTCATTACGTTCATGTTCATGTTTTGTAATTATGTTATACGATAGTTTTGATGTTTTCGACGTGACAAAGTAAATTAATTTATCCGTTTTGGGCTAACCATACGAGAAGTACAGATAACCTAGCCCGATCAGGATGGCGCTGCCAAAACTGAGCAACGTGCCGATCAAGACATATTCCGTAAGTTTCCGGTCTTTTCCCTGCCGTAAATCACCAAACCGGAAAATAGATTTGGCAGTCAACAGGAAGCCAACGGCTTCCCAGTGATCGATGACGATAAATAGGAAGACAAAGAGACGCTCCAGTATGCCGATAAACCGCCCCGCTTTGATCAGTGATTCGTCATCCGAGAACAAGGCGTCCTGTTGGATATCCTGTGTTTGGGGGCGCCATTGGGCGATCATCATTTTAACAAGTATGGCGGGTACAAAAATGACCAATGCCAATGCGGTTATAAAGCCCAGATGATCGGCGAAAAAATGGGTTGCCCAAGCAAGGTCGAACGGTTGATACCAATGCGTTACGAGGGCAAGTACCGCGATGTGGAGCGCTTGATCCAGCAAAAAATAATATAGCGCATTTTTGCTATTCTCTGCATAGAGTTTGGCCACATCGAATACATAGTGTGAGATGATGATGAAGATAAAACCTGCCCAATAGGCGGTATTGAAACCAAGAAACACGGCCAATAACGCTGCATGGACCAGGAGGTGAATGTAAAGCCTGCTCGATTGGTATTTGTGCCGTCGTTTGTCGGCCACCCAACTATCGGGTTGAAGGCAGAAATCGCCGATGATATGTGCCAGCAGCAGCGTTAAAAATAAATTCATCCGGTTGTCTTTTGTTTTACCAGTTCCCTGAAATAAGCTTCCATTTTCATGATCTCTTCATACCCGGCGCGTTGCTGCCGCTCGCTTACCCGGCCTTGGCTGATTCCGATCATGCTGCCCAATTCCGATTGGGTCTTGTCCGGGTTTTGCATGGAAAGCACGACAATTTCAGCAGAGTTGGGTGTCCAACGGTCCATGGTCAGCAACGCCAGTTCCAAGCAGGTGTTGATGGCTTTGTCGACTTCCTGCCAAGGCGATTTGAGGGCCAATGTGTTTTTTTTCAATTGATCAAATAACCGGCCAGAGTGCACAAACGCTTCACCGTTTGCCTCACTGATTTTCGGTGCATCGTAGGTCTTGCTGCCAACACCGATGGCCATCCGTACGTCTAAGCCGGCGATACATTTGACCAAGGCTTTGATATATAAGGCTTCTCTGAGCGCGGTTTGAGCTTGGACGATTTCCGCCTGAAAACTGTCGCCGCGAATGATTTCCCATGTTTTTGGGGGCGATCCGAGATTGGAAAAAGCTGTTTTTAGCTTTGATAACCATTCATCCGGATTGGCAACCTTTCTGGAATTTACAATATCTCCGGTTATGACACCTATCATCGTATCGCAATTGGTCTGTGCAAAGGTAATGCAACGAAGCGACAAAATCCAAAATATCTGTCTAAAAGCATATTTTTTTATTTATCTGCCTATAAACAGATAATTATATTTATCTGCCTTGGACTGGATATTTTGCTGATCGTCCCGCGCCGCAGCACCTGTTGGGATAATTGCATAAGCAGGCAATTTTGACTAAGTTTGCGCAAAAAGATCAAGCATTTTTATTCAATGACAAGCAGGGAAATCCGCGAAGCCTTTTTGGCTTTCTTTAACGATAAAGGTCATCAAATTGTACCATCGGCTCCCGTAGTGATCAAAAACGATCCTACGTTGATGTTTACCAACGCCGGTATGAATCAGTTTAAGGATATTTTTTTAGGAGAAGCGCGTGCGCAATATTCCCGTGTGGCCGATACCCAACGCTGCCTCCGCGTATCGGGCAAGCACAACGACCTGGAGGAAGTGGGGATCGATACCTACCACCACACGCTGTTCGAAATGCTGGGCAATTGGAGTTTCGGCGACTATTTCAAAAAAGAAGCCATCGCCTGGAGTTGGGAACTTCTCACCGAGGTATACCAGCTCGATAAAGACCGGTTGTATGTGACTGTTTTCGAGGGCGATGCGGCCGATGGCTTGCCCAAAGATGAGGAGGCCTTTGGTTTTTGGAAAGGGTTTATCAACGAAGACCGTATCCTATTAGGCAATAAAAAAGATAATTTTTGGGAAATGGGCGACATGGGTCCCTGCGGCCCCTGTTCGGAAATCCACGTGGATTGCCGTTCCGATGCCGAGCGCCAAGCAATAGACGGTAAAACCTTAGTCAATGCAGACCATCCACAGGTTATTGAGGTATGGAACTTAGTATTCATGCAGTTCAACCGGCAAAAGGATGGCTCATTGAAGCCGCTGCCGGCCAAGCACGTGGATACCGGTATGGGGTTCGAACGGTTGGTGCGTGTCATCCAGCACAAGGGTTCCAACTATGACACGGACGTGTTTCAGCCCATTATCGGATACATCGCCGACCGGGCAGGTGTGCCATATGGCGGCAATGAACAAACAGATATCGCCATGCGGGTATTGGCAGACCATATCCGCGCGATCAGCTTCGCGATCGCCGATGGTCAGCTGCCCTCAAACAACAAGGCCGGATATGTCATCCGCCGTATCCTGCGGCGCGCGGTCCGGTATGCGTACACCTTCCTCCATTTCAAAGAACCCTTTTTACACGAGCTGGTGCCCTTGCTGGCGAAGCAATTCGACGGTGTTTTTAATGAATTGATCGCCCAACAGGAATTTGTGCAGAAGGTCGTGTTGGAAGAAGAGCAGGCTTTCCTGCGTACCTTGGTCATCGGTGTACAGCGGTTTGAGGCTTACGCTGCCGAAAACCAATCGATAACAGGCGATTTCGCCTTTGAACTATACGACACATTCGGCTTCCCCATTGATTTGACCGAGCTGCTCGCACGGGAAAAGCAGATGGAAGTAGATATGCCCGGATTCCAGCGGGCACTGGAAACGCAGAAAACCCGGTCACGGGCGGCTACGGCCATCGACACGGGTGACTGGGTGGTGCTACAGGAGGGCGACAAGGTGGCGTTCGTCGGGTATGATCAATTGGAATGTGAAACCGAAATCCTCAAGTATCGGAAGGTGAGTGCCAAGGGTAAAGACCAATACCAGTTGGTGCTGGCGGCAACGCCATTCTATGCCGAAGGTGGCGGACAGGTGGGCGATACGGGTATGTTGGTGACCCCGGAGGGTAATGCGCAGCTCATCATCACGGATACCAAGAAAGAAAATGGACTCATTGTGCATTATACACCGGCGCTGCCTCAGGAACTGCGTGGTACCTTCGTGGCCACGGTAGACATCGCCAAACGGCTTGAAACGGAACGTAACCATTCTGCTACCCACTTGCTGCACGCGGCGCTCAAACAGGTGCTGGGCAGCCATGTTAACCAAAAAGGATCGCTGGTCAATGCTGATTATCTGCGGTTTGACTTTTCGCACTTCGCCAAGGTGAGCGACGATGAGCTTTTGCAAATCGAGCGCCTCGTAAATGCCAAAATACGCGAAAACATTCCGCTCAAGGAAGAACGGGACGTACCCTTCCAACAGGCCATTGATGCCGGTGTAACGGCGTTGTTTGGTGAAAAATATGGCGATCGGGTACGTGTGATCACGTTCGGCGAACAATTTTCAAAAGAATTATGCGGGGGTACGCACGTCCGTGCCACCGGGCAAATCGGTTTTTTTAAGCTGGTTGCCGAAAGCGCAGTGGCGGCAGGGGTGCGGCGCATAGAGGCCATTACGGGCAGCCATGCAGCGCAGTTCGTATACGAGCAGACAGAAGTGATGGGCAAGCTGAGGGGACTGCTCAACAACCCCAAGGATGTGGTGTCAGCTGTTGATCGGCTGCTGGAGGAAAACAGTGCCCTGAAGAAAGAGGTTGAGCGCGCTACCGCCGATAAAGCGCTCCAATTAACGGGCAAACTCGCCGCTGAGGCCGAGATCATCGATGGGGTGGCGTTTGTCATTGCGCGCGTAGACCTACCAAATGCCGATGCCGTAAAGACGCTTGCTTACGGGCTAAAAGGACAATTGGAACGCCTCTTTCTCGTACTGGGCAACGAAGTAGACGGGAAGCCCGGGCTCACTGTGGTGATCTCGGACAGCCTGGTGACAGAACGTGGTTGGAATGCGGGCACCATCGTGCGGGAATTGGCCAAAGAAATACAGGGCGGCGGCGGGGGGCAGCCGTTCTACGCGACCGCGGGCGGCAAAGATGTGCAGGGTTTGGAGGGAGCGCTAGCGAAGGCAAGAACATATATACACCAGTAAGAAAGGGTATTGAACATGAGGAATAGAGCTGTCATCCTGTTGGGATGGATCGTGTTGGTTTTCGCGGCTTGCACGAGCAATGAAACGTTTACGATTGATGGTCAGGTGGCCAATGCCGGTGGCACGAACACCGTATTGTTGTACGAGGGCGATCGAAAACTGGATTCGGTGTTTCTCAACGAAAGGGGCGAGTTCAAGTTGAGCCGTGCGGCATCCCATCCGCGGCTGCTCACCTTGGAGGCTGGAAAGAACAGGTATCATCTCATCTTGCAAAACGGCGATCAGGTGACCTTCAGGGCCGATCTGATGCAAGCGAGTCATACGTATGAGGTGACGGGCTCCCCACTGTCTGAAAAAATAAAAAGCTTCGCGGGCACGCTTGCGGAAAAGGAAGGTTTTGAAGCGTCGCTGGAGGAGTCATTTGCACGTGAGGCAGTAGGGCTGGACGATACGGCGCTGATGAACCTCCGGCAGCAATTCCTAGAAACGTACCGCAAGCGCGTACAGGAATATACAGACGCTACCTTACAGTTTGCCAATCAACACGATGATTTGGCCGGCTTTTACGCCATGACAACGCTCGACCCGGAGCAGGCCGAAGCCGCGTTGATCGCCTATGCCGACCGTATTGCGGGCCGGTGGGATGACAATGCGCGCGTGCGGCAGTTTTTGGAAGAGATGGCCCGGTTGAAGCGGCTTGCTGTCGGCCAGCCTGCGCCTGATTTTGAGTCGCTCACACCTAATAACCAGCCCGTCAAGCTCTCCGACTTCAAAGGCAAGTATACCCTCGTGGATTTCTGGGCGTCGTGGTGCGTGCCCTGCCGGCAGGAAAATCCCAATATCGTCAAGCAGTACCATGCATTCAAGGATAAAGGGTTTACGGTCTTAGGGGTATCGTTGGATGGTAATCCCGGCGCGTGGATGCGCGCCATCCAAGATGATCGGCTCGAGTGGACACAGGTTTCCGATTTGCAGCAATGGGGCAGTGCGGTGGTAGGTCTGTACCGTATCCAAGCCATTCCGACGTCATACCTGTTGGACCCGCAGGGCCTGATCACCGCAAAGAACCTGAGGGGACCGGAGCTGGAAGCCTTCTTGAAGAAAACGTTGGATTAGTGCTTCCTTTATGTTAAAGGTTGATTGTTGTTTAACGATTTATTAATATTGGGTTAACCAATATTTGTCATTAAGTACATACTTTAGCAAAAAATAACACCATGAGCACTGCAAAACAAAAGATATTGGTGGTAGACGATGAGCCGGATATCGTCGAGTTGATCGCCTACAATCTCAAACGCGAGGGCTATCAAGTGTACACCGCATCCAATGGGCAGGAAGCCGTATCCACCGCCAAGAAGATCATGCCGGATTTGATCATCCTCGATGTGATGATGCCCAAGATGGATGGGATAGAAGCTTGCCGCATTATGCGTGCGATGCCAGAGTTTAAAAGCACATTCATGGTATTCCTAACTGCCCGCAGCGAAGAATATTCCGAAATTGCCGGGTTCAACGTCGGTGCCGACGACTATATTGCCAAACCCATCAAGCCGCGTGCACTGCTAAGCCGCATCAACGCCATCCTCCGCCGCAACGCGCAGAGCGAGGAGCTGCCCAATGACAAGCTGGAGATTTCTAACCTGGTCATCGACAGAGAAGCCTTCTTGGTATTCAAAAACGGCGAAAAGATCGTCTTAGCAAAAAAAGAATTCGAATTGCTTTACCTATTGGCATCCAAGCCCGGCAAGGTATATACCCGTGAGGTTATTCTCAAAAATATCTGGGAAGACTCCGTCGTGGTGACCAACCGCACGATCGATGTCCACATCCGCAAGCTTCGTGAAAAGATTGGCGAAACCTACGTCTCTACGGTGAAGGGGGTGGGATATAAGTTCGAAGCTGACCATCAGGAAATGTTGAAGTCTTCATAAACTGTTTTGCGGAGCGGGCAGTCAGTAGCATCGGCGACTTGGTTGGCCTCATTTACCAGGCGCCCACTGCTGATCAGTTGGTGGAGTTTTTTGATGTCATAAGCAAAGATGTGATCCTGTTCGGTAAAGGGCACTTCGGTTCTTACCAGCGCATGACAGGCCTCCAATACCGCTGATGATTTGAGTGGCCGACGGAAATCCAGGGCCTGTGCGGCATATAACAGCTCGATAGCCAAAATATATTCCAGGTTATCAATTACCTTATTCAGTTTGCGTCCGCTGATCGCGCCCATGGATACGTGGTCTTCCTGCCCCAGGGAGGTTGGGATACTGTCGGCGCTCGACGGAAAGCATAAGGCTTTATTTTCAGAAGCCAGCGCCGCTGTGGTATACTGTGGTATCATGAATCCGGAGTTTAATCCGGCATCCTGAATGAGTAGCTTTGGAAGGCCATACCGGCCCTCGATGATCAGGTAGCACCTGCGGTCAGAAATGTTGCCCAGCTCTGCAGCCGCTACCGTGGCATAGTCGAGGGCAAGCGCCAGGGGTTGCCCGTGAAAATTTCCGCCACTGATGGTATCTTGCGCGCCCAATATGATCGGATTATCGGTGACCGCATTGATTTCAATCTCGGTAAGCGTCTTGAGGTGAAGCCATGCGGTGCGCGAAGCCCCATGTACCTGTGGCATACAACGCAGCGAATAGGGGTCCTGTACCCGTCCGCAATCCGGATGGGAGTTGGCGATTTCCGATCGATGCAGCAGTTCCCATAGGCGGTGCGCCACCATTTGATTGCCCGGAAAGGGACGGATTTGATGCAATCGGGCGTCAAAAGGCTTATAGGAGCCCATCAATCCTTCGAGTGACATGGCACCGATGATGTCCGCGGCGTCAAGCGCATTATGGAGGCGATACAGGGCATGTACGGCATGCGCTGCTATAAATTGCGTACCATTTATCAACGCCAGCCCTTCCTTGGGAGCCAGCTGAAGCGGTAGCATCCCTTCGGCACGCAGCGCGTCCTCAGCAGGCAGAATGCTACCCTGATAATAGACTTCGCCAAGTCCAATAAGCGGCAAGAAGAGGTGAGAAAGAGGGGCGAGGTCGCCAGAGGCACCTACTGAACCTTGCTCAGGCACCACCGGGATAATATGCTGCTCGGCCATTCGGATGATGCGTTCAAGCGTGCGCAGCCGGACACCGGAGTACCCTTGAGCCAAAGACTGCACCTTCATGATCATCATGGTTTTGGCAATGGCCATCGGAATAGGGTTGCCTACACCCACCGCATGGCTTTTGAGCAGGTTATGCTGCAAGTTGGCCGTATCCGCCGCTGAAATGATGGTGTCGCACAGCGGACCAAACCCCGTATTGATGCCATATACAACCGTGTCTTGGGATAGGATCTCGTCCACAAAGCTTGCAGATTCGTCTACCTTGTGGCGGGTTTTTGCAGATAATGCGCCGCGTAGTTGACCGTGGGTAAGCGCCATCGCTGCTCCGACGGTTAACTTATCGGTGCCGTATCGAAAATGTTTCATCCAAGCCAATATTCGGAACTATCCACGACTTTATCAAATCAAATCAGAAATATCCACTGCCGACCTTGAAATATTCCATTAACTTTGGGGAGCGCTATGTCAGTATTCCGATTCAAGCAGTTTGATATCGATCAGGAAGGTTGCCCGATGAAGATCAATACGGACGGGGTGTTGCTGGGTGCCATGGCGGCGGTTACCGCTCCTCAACGCATCCTCGATATCGGGACCGGTACAGGGGTCATTGCGCTGATGTTGGCACAGCGGTTCCCGCTTGCTGCTGTCGATGCGATCGAAATCGACGCCATCGCTGCTCATGCCGCCAGCAAAAATGTTGAAGCCTCGCCATTTGCAAGACGGGTAGACACCCATGCTACCGCGTTGGCGGATTTTACACCCCGGCAATCCTACGAGTTGATGGTGTCGAATCCACCCTATTTTTTGGACTCACTCAAAAACCATGATGCACGCAAGCGAGTCGCCCGGCATACGGATAGAACCTTTTTTATGCAGTTATTAGCCTGTTCGGTCCAATGGCTGACACCACAAGGGAGTTTGCAGGTGATCCTTCCGGTGTCGCTGGCTGATACGGTGCGCCTGCTGGCCGAAAATCAATACGGCATGACCGTGCAGGGGGCGGTGGATATCCGTTCATTTGGTACCACCCCAGTCATACGGCGCATGCTGGCCATCGGAAAGGCACCGTTGGCCAGCCCATGGGACGATCAAGAATTGGTGATCTACGAAGAGAAGGGGGTTTATAGCCAGGCATACCGCAAGCTGCTCAGCGATTTTTTTCTGGCGTTTTAATAACGTGATAGTAATAGCATAAGATGATCAAGATCGGATTGCTTTCGGATACACACGGATACGTTGACGAGGCTGTCTTCAGGCATTTCGAATCCTGTGATGAAATATGGCATGCGGGCGATTTCGGAGATGTTGCCGTGGCCGATACGCTGGCCGCTTTTAAGCCGCTGAAAGGGGTTTATGGGAATATCGACGGCGCGGACATCCGCAAAACATACCCGGAGCACCTCCGTTTTACCTGTGAGGCGGTGGATGTATGGATGACCCATATCGGAGGCTATCCCGGTCGCTATAGTCCGCAGGTAAGGCCGGAGATCCTTCATCACCCCCCTAAACTGTTCATTTGCGGGCATTCGCATATCCTCAAGGTGATGTATGATCAAAAGTTACAATGTCTTCATCTCAACCCCGGCGCAGCCGGAAAACAAGGGTGGCATCAGGTTCGTACGCTTTTACGATTTAGCATTCACGACAGTCGCATCGAACATCTTGAAGTCATCGAGCTAGCAGGACGGTAAAGGATGGTTTTACACTAAGTTTTTTTAAAATCATTGTCGATATGGTTTAGTATAGGTATTTTTGACTTGTTAAAGAAATAGATAAAATACACTAACCCAATTTTTACCATGACAAAGGTGACTACCCTTGGCCAGTTCATTATCGAGAAACAGGCCGATTTTCCATATGCAAAAGGCGAATTGTCGAGACTTTTGCGCGATATCGGCATTGCTGCCAAGATCGTTCATCGGGCGGTCAACAAGGCCGGGCTTGTCGACATTCTTGGTGACAATGGTACGGTAAACATCCAAGGCGAGGGACAGAAAAAACTGGATGTATATGCCGATGAGCAGTTTGTCTCTGCGTTGCGTAGTGGGGGAGAGTGTTGTGTGGTAGCGTCCGAAGAACATGATGAGTGTGTGTTTATCCATTCTGAAATATCAAAAAACGCCAAATATATCGTGTGCATCGATCCGTTGGATGGGTCATCAAACATCGATGTCAATGTGTCCGTAGGCACGATCTTTTCAATTTACCGCCGTATTGCCACTACGGGACCGGTACAGCTGGAGGAGGTCCTCCAAAAGGGTACTCATCAAGTGGCCGCGGGCTATGTTGTCTACGGCGCGTCCACCATGTTGGTGTATACCACCGGCAGGGGGGTAAACGGCTTTACGCTCGACCCGTCAATCGGCGAATTTTGCTTGTCCCATCCGGATATGCAGATACCCAGCAATGGGACGATTTATTCGATTAACGAAGGTAACTACGTCAAATTCCCACAGGGAGTAAAAGATTATATTAAATATTGCCAGGTAAACGACGAAGCTACGCAACGACCGTTTATCTCGCGCTATATCGGATCTATGGTCGCCGATATTCATCGCAACCTCATCAAAGGCGGGGTTTTCCTCTATCCAACCACGTTGTCCCACCCGGAGGGAAAATTAAGGCTGATGTATGAATGCAATCCATTGGCATTCATCGTGGAGCAAGCCGGGGGCAAGGCTACTGACGGTTGCCGCCGGATACTGGATATTCAACCTCAACACTTGCATCAGCGCACACCGATCTTTATCGGCAATGCCGAAATGGTCGAAAAGGTGGAAGAATTCGTAGGGAGTATCGGGCGAACAGCAGGCGCTGGCGGGTTAGAGGCTGTCGCGCACTTCGAGTAAAAAGGTCTTGAGGCGCTCCAAGGAGTCGATCACACGCTGGTTTTCACGGGCCTCGCTTTTGTTGTTCCGCAGGTAGTCGCGGGCACCTTGCAGCGTGTATCCCTTGTCTTTGACCAAGTGGAAGATGATTTTCAAGTTGGCAATATCATCAGGGGTAAATAGGCGATTGCCTTTTTTGTTCTTTTTGGGTTGGATGATGTCAAATTCGCGCTCGTAAAACCGTATTTGCGACGCATTGACGCTAAACATGGCCGTCACCTCGCCCATGGTGTAGTAGAGTTTGTTTATTTCGCGCTCTTTGTATGGCATGCTACGCAAAGATACAATTCCCGGTCAATTATCATACAAAAACCTTATCGCAGTTTTAAGCGCGGTGTCGCCGCTTAGTCAAACGACTGATTTTCTTGAGAAGCAGCCTTCAGGATCGCGACGTATTCAGCAGGCGTAAGGTCATTGTAAATGAAATTGATGGGATTTATGGGTTTATTATTTTTGTGTACTTCATAATGCAGGTGCGGCCCTGTCGATGTGCCCGTACTTCCGACATAGCCGATGAGGTCGCCACGCCGTACCTGCTGGCCTGCTTTGACCGTAAACCTGCTCATGTGGCCATAGAGCGTTTTATAACTATACCCGTGGTCAATGATCACCCGGCGACCATAGCCACTATCCGGGCCTGCGGCCTCCACCTTGCCATTTCCGGTCGCATAGATAGGCGTACCTACAGGAGCCGTAAAATCGATCCCCGCATGCATCTTCCGTATCTTATAAATCGGATGGATCCGTATTCCAAAGCCTGAGATGCCTCCACGTATCTTTCGGCTGTCTACTGGTTGGATAGCCGGTATGCTGGCCATCATTTCCGTTTTCGATTTTGCCATCTCGGTCAGGTCGTCGTAAGATTTCGATTGCACATATAGTGCTTTGGAGATATAGTCGAGTTTTTTGGCGGTTTCGATCATCAGATCCGAATTGCTGAATTGCTCCAAGTCTTTGTAGCGGTTGACACCGCCGAAGCCTGCCTTACGGATGTCCGCATCGATGGGCTCCGCCTCAAAGATGACTCGGTAGATATGGTCGTCTCGATGCTGCATATTTTCTAGCGCCGCTTCGATCTGTTTCAGGCGTTCTTGCGTGATGTTATACTGCAGCGCCATTTGATCAAGTTCTCGCTGAAGCAGTTTTTCCCCAGGCGAATCAATAAATGTGAAACTCAGATAGAAAAAGAAGACGGCGCAGGCGAAAGAGCTGGTGAGAAACCCAAGTATACGCAAAGCCCAGGTCCTCGCGCTTGTTTTGACTTTCTCATACTTCAGTGTATGCGAATTGTAATGGTACTTCGTTTTCGCCATTCGCGTGGGTTCCGATCAGTTTAACATGGGGTTATACGGAGTTCGATGCAAAGGTACTCAGTTTGGACAAACGAAATATGTAAAAAAATGTTAAAAATCAAAACATGATACCGACTTTTGTGTTTGATGATCGTAATAAGCCGCTTGTTGACTTCACTTTTTGGTTTCGGTTTTGCGCAAGGGGTATTGGTGTTTCCCTTTATTTTCTTGAAAAGTAAGCGTTTACGGGCTGATGTTTACCTGATCAACCACGAGCGGATCCATTTCCGGCAGGCAGTCGAGTTATTGGTGGTCGGATTCTACCTGCTGTACCTTTTTGAATTCCTGTTGAGACTTATCCAATATAGGCAGCTTGATCGCGCCTACCGCGGGATTTCGTTTGAGCGCGAGGCCTATATCCATGATAAAGACTTGCAATACCTACGGTATCGCAGGCCCTGGTCATTCAGGCATTATTTCCGGTTCCGCATTAATTGAGCATGCTGAGAAACAAGGCCACCTTTTGCTTGAGCTGACGCCGATCAACGATAAAATCGAGAAACCCGTGCTCGAGTAAAAATTCAGATGTCTGAAATCCTTTCGGCAAGTCCTTTTTAATTGTTTCCTTGATGACCCGTGGACCCGCAAAGCCGATGAGCGCACCGGGTTCGGCGATATTGATGTCGCCCAACATGGCGTAAGATGCGGTCACGCCACCGGTGGTAGGGTCGGTCAAGAGACATATATACGGGATTTTCGCTTCGGCTAGTAGGGCTAATTTGGCAGACGTCTTGGCCATCTGCATCAAGGAAAAGGCCGCTTCCATCATGCGCGCACCCCCTGATTTGGAGATCAGCATGAACGGTATGCGATGTTGTATGCAGTAGTCTATGGAGCGGGCAATTTTTTCTCCGACCACCGAGCCCATGGAGCCTCCGATAAACGTGAAGTCCATACAAGCCAATACGAGGTCTTGCCCATCTATTTTGCCGTGTGCGCAGCGGATAGCGTCGTTCAACCCCGTTTTGGCATAGCTTTCTTCCAGCCGTTCGGTATATTTCTTCGTATCTTCAAACTGGAGCGGATCGCCGGACCGCAAGTTGGCGAATAGCTCGGTAAACTGATTGTCGTCAAACAAAATGGCGAAGTAGGCGGCGGAGCCGATGCGAAGGTGGTAGCCACAGTAGTGGCACACATACTTATTCTCGATCTGTTCGATGTTCAGCAACGGTTTTTTGCAGGAAGGGCACTTATTCCAAAGACCATCTGGCGCTTCCTTTTTGTGCTCGGTAGCCGTACTGATTCCGGCCTTTTCACGTCTAAACCAACTCATGCCAATCGTTATATATGGGGTGCAAACTTAGGTAAACTTGTGTGAAGATGCAAGAATAGTTGCGCGAATGCAATGATGAAAAATAAAAAATGGGTAAGCTACTTTTATCGCACCGCTACAACCCGACACCCTTGCTGCGTTCCCACCCTGGGGGATTCTCGGGGAGCTGGTCGTAAAAGACTTACCCACGGCAAAAGTAGCAAAAATTGCGGTAATGACCAATAAAAAAATGATTGCTTTCCAGATGGCTGATATACAACACTATTTATTGTATCCGGTACACCTTGCCCGGCAACGCCACGATAACGCCTTTCAGCTCCATTTCAAGCAAGGTGATGGCGAGTTTACTTTGCGGCCATCGAAGGTGCAGCGATAGGTCGTCTATCGCCAACGTCCCTGCCGCTTGGATGGTCTCATAGACTTGCTGCTCTGATGCATCAAGCGATATCGGCAATTGAAGCTGCTTGGATTCCGGAGGTGAGACCTCCACTTCCCAATTCATGAGGTATTCCAAATCTTTTGCACTGGTGATCATGTGTGCGCGGTGCGTTTTGATGAGGTAGTTGCACCCCGCTGAAAAATCCTGATTCAGGTTTCCCGGAAAGGCACATACGTCGCGGTTGTAGGTGTTGGCGATTTCGGCGGTAATGAGTGCCCCTCCTTTGGCCGCAGCCTCCACCACGATGGTCACATCGGCCAATCCCGCAATGATCCGATTGCGCATCGGAAAGTTCTGCTTATCCGGATTAGTGCCCGAAGGAAACTCCGTGAGCAGGCCCCCGCGGTCGAGCATTTTTGCCGCCATCTCCCGGTTTGTGGCCGGGTAGATGCGATCGAGACCATGTCCCAGCACGCCGACAGTCGGTATTCCATGGCCAAGGGCGTTCCGGTGGGCGTGGCTATCTATACCATGGGCAAGACCACTGATGATGGTGACGTTGTAAGGCAGGAGCGCCTCAATAAATGCGGTGCAGATGGATTTCCCATAAGAGGTGGCGTTGCGTGTGCCCACGATGCTGATGATGCGCGGTGCATTCAAGTCGGTATTTCCTTTGAAATAAAGCAGCAGTGGGGCATCGGGGCAGTCCGCCAGCCGCTTTGGGTAGCCTTTGTCATCCCATGAAAGTATTTGGATGTGGTGTTTTTCCACAAAACAGAGCTCCTTCTCTGCCTCGTGGAAGACATCGGCTTCTCCGATAGCATCCGCCAGCCGATGGCCGATGCCCGGGATTGCCATGCGTTCCTTTTTGGAGGCGGCAAACACCGCCTCCGCACTCCCAAAGTGGGAGATCAGGTGCCGGCCCAGCACAGGGCCAATTCCCGTTACCTTGGTCAATGCAATTTGGTGTAGTAGGCTCATTCGATATGCGAAGATAAAAAAAATGGATTTGATTGCGATTGAAATAAGCAAATTAATATTTTATGTTGTCAAATCATATGTTGTTAAGTTTGTCGTATTTTTGACGTTAATGAACGAATTCCAACACCCCGAAGTCTGGATGCGGGGTCCCATTGCCGACGTGCCACCGTTGTTACAGCCCGTCGCGCATGCCCTGCTGCAAGCAAGCGAGGAAGTAGCACACTATCTGGAAGGCTTTGACGATAGCCGACTATGGGACAAGCCCGCAGGGATGGCTTCTGTGGGTTTTCATGTGCAGCATATCACCGGAGTGATCGATCGGATGTTTACCTACGCCTTAGATAAATCATTGTCCGAGGAGCAGTTTGCATACCTCCGGGCGGAAGGGCAGGATGCACCCGGTACTACCGCTGCTGATCTGGTCGCCGCTTTTCAGCGACAAGTAGGTACGGCGATCACCCAATTGAAAGAAACGGACGAAGCTGTATTGCCCGATACCCGATACCTGGGCCGGAAACGCATACCGACCACGCTCATCGACCTGTTGTTCCATGCAGCGGAACATACGCAACGGCACGTTGGGCAGCTATTGGTTACGGTCCGGATTCTCTCGCAATAATCGTTTGGATAGTTGTTTTAAACCGGGATATATACCAAGTGCTTTGTTTCGAAAAACGCTTCTTCGAAATAATCGGACAGCGGGTATACCTCGGCGGGTAGCCGGGTTTCACGGATTTCTTCCCGCAGGTCGCCGCCCTTGAGGTAGAGGATGCCATTGGGAATGGCATTCTTGTCTTTTTTCAGGAATTTATTGCTCACCCAAGGATAAAAATCAATCAGCCGGGTGACCGCGCGCGATACCACGAAATCATACCGCTCGTCTAATTGCTCCGCGCGGATATGATCGGCCTCCACATTTTCCAGTCCGATGGTTGCCGCCACCTCTCGCACCACTTTGATTTTCTTGCCGATGGAATCCACCAGGTGGAAGTGCACATCCGGAAAGGCTATCGCCAACGGAATGCCCGGAAAGCCGCCGCCTGTACCTACGTCCAATATCCGCGTGCCGGCTACAAAGTTGGTAAACTTGGCGATACCCAGTGAATGCAGCACATGATGTAGGTATAAGCTATCGATATCCTTACGGGAGACGACGTTGATCTGCGCATTCCAATCCGGGTATAACTCGCCCAGCTGCCGGAACTGCTCGCGCTGTTTGCTGGATAGCTTCGGGAAATAGCGGTAGATGATGTCAACAGGTGGGTTGAGGGTTACTTCCATTTCACTTCTTTTTTAAATAATGCAAAAAAGCCATTGAAACAGATATATGCATAATACATCACATCCAGCAGCGGCAGCATCCAGATTAGTCTGCTTACTTGGAGTTTCTTCATGATCGGATAATAGATGATGAGCTGCACCAATAACCTGAAAAGGTAGATTCCTGCTACTGCATACCAATATTGCGGGAATACGATTACGGTGGCGATGGAAAATAGATAGAACAAAAGTGCGGTGATGACCTGCGTGGCCAGCATCCTTCGGTGTGAAGCTTTGTACGCTTTCGAGGCTCCTGCATGTCGTGTCTTCTGCCGGGAGTAGGCCGCAAAGGTGGCCTTCGGTTCGCTCCATACCTGTGCCTCGGGATGGATGCAGATGGCGGTGTTATGGGGCGTGGCGTTTTCGTTTACAAAGAGGTCGTCGTCGCCCGAGGCAATGTGCATGTGCGAGGCAAATCCCTTTCCCCTGAAAAATAAGCTTTTGGTGTATGCGAGGTTGCGCCCCACGCCCATATAGGCCCTTCCTTTGCGTGCGTAGGAGAGGTAGCTCATGGCGGTATGAAACGTTTCGAAGCGGATCAATGTATTCAATAGGCCGGGCTTTTTGACATAGGGCGAATAACCGAGCACGATTTCCTCGCCGCCGATAAATCCGTCGGCCATGTGCCGCAGCCATTGGTCTGACTGCGGTACGCAATCGGCATCGGTAAACACCAGCAGTTCGTGTTGGGCGGCTTTGATACCTAAGGTAACGGCAAACTTTTTCCCGTGTTTGAGACGCACATGCTCGGCGATTTCTACTACCTTCAGGTGTTTATGCTGCGTGCACAGTTCCTTCAAAAGCCATTTCGTGTCGTCTTCCGAAAAGTCGTTCACCAGTATGACTTCAAAATTCGGATAGTCCTGGGCAAGGATGCTCGGTAGGTTTTGCCGCAGGTTTTGCTCCTCATTGCGGGCGCAGATAATGACGGACAGGGGAGGTGTGGCGGTATCATTTCTTTTCGCCAGTATTTTGTAGATGGTCAGCTTGCCATAAACAAACAGCAGAAAGTACAGTTGGAAGACCAGGAGCAGCCCACATATCCCGAATAAGGATAAAAAAGCAACGTCGGTGAAGGGGTCGAACATATCCATAGCTGTCGCCAAAGATAGCTTTTTATCCCGTTGTTTTTCCTATTTTTGCGCAGAATGAAGTTTACCCTCAAGACAAAAGATACCCAATCTAAGGCTCGTGCAGGCACCATAGAGACCGCCCATGGCACCATCGAAACCCCCATTTTTATGCCGGTGGGTACTGCGGGTACGGTCAAGGCCGTGCACCAGCACGAATTGGTAAACGAAATCGATGCGCAGGTTATCCTTGGCAACACCTATCACCTCTACCTGCGGCCGGGTTTGGATGTCTTACAACAGGCCGGTGGCCTCCACCGGTTCAACGGATGGGATCGGCCGATACTGACCGACAGTGGGGGATATCAGGTATATTCGCTTACCGAGGTCCGCAAGATCAACGAAGAAGGAGTGACCTTCCGCTCACATATCGACGGCTCAAAACATCTTTTTACACCAGAAAATGTGATGGATACACAGCGCATTATAGGCGCCGATATCGTGATGGCGTTTGACGAATGCACACCTTATCCCTGTGACTATCGGTATGCCAAGCAGTCGGCGGATATGACGCACCGCTGGCTCAAACGCTGTTGCGAGCGGTTTGATACGACCGAGCCGTTATATGGCTATGAGCAGACCCTGTTTCCCATCGTGCAGGGTTCGGTATATCGGGACCTTCGCGAAAAATCGGCCGAAGCCATCGCCTCCTTCGGCCGCGATGGCAATGCCATTGGTGGACTCTCCGTGGGCGAGCCGGCGGAAGAGATGTATGCCATGACCGAAGTGGTGTGTGATATACTGCCGCCCGAAAAGCCGCGTTATCTGATGGGCGTGGGCACGCCAGTCAATATTTTGGAGAATATCGCATTGGGCATTGATATGTTTGATTGTGTAATGCCTACACGTAACGCACGTAACGGTATGCTGTTTACGCGGCAGGGCATCATCAACATCAAAAATAAAAAATGGGAGAGCGATTTCTCGCCCATCGACACCGAGAGCGACCTGCTTGCCGATCGGGCATACAGCAAAGCCTACCTGCGGCATCTCATCCGTTCGCAGGAAATCCTCGGCGCGCAGATCGCATCGCTGCACAACCTGCACTTTTACCTGTGGTTGGTCAAGGAAGCCCGTAAGCACATCATCGCGGGCGATTTTCGCGAATGGAAAAATAGCATGGTCAAGCAATTGGACGTAAGATTATAGCGTATGGTCAAGTGGCTGCAGTCGTCGTTTAATATCATCGATCAGTACATCATCAAGAAGTACCTCAGTACCTTCGTGTTTACCATGGCCATCTTTACGGTGGTCGCGGTGGTGTTTGATGTATCCGAACGGCTGGACGACTTCATGAAGCACAAGGCACCGGTTTCCAAGATCGTGTTGGAGTATTACGCCGGCTTTGTGCCGTTTTACCTCAATATGCTATCGCCATTGATCAATTTCATCGCGGTGATCTTTTTCACCGCGAAGATGGCAGATCAAACCGAGATCGTGCCGATTTTGAGCGGCGGCATGAGCTTCAATCGCTTACTGCGGCCCTACATGATTGCGGCAACCGTCATCTTCTGCCTCAATTTTATATTCAGCGTATACATCATTCCACGTACTAATAAATTGAAGGTGGGGTTTGAGCGGGTTTACATTAAACCGGTAGAAAACAATACCAAAAGTTCTACCCATATGCAGATCGATGGGGACAGCTATGTCTACATCGATAATTTTGACAACAGGACCAAGGTAGGTTACAAATTCGTGCTTGAAAAGTTTGACGAAGGCGAGATGAAAGAGAAGCTCATTGCTGAGCGCATCACCTGGGATTCGATCAAAAATAATTGGCGTATCGAAGATTATACTATCCGGAAGATCGATTCTTTAAACGAGGAGATGATCAAGGGCACGCGGCTTGACACCACACTGGACATGACGCCCCGCGATTTCGAGGTGTATGATAATATCTTCACCGCGATGAGCATGATCGAGCTCAACGACCGTATTGAAAAGGAGGAAATCCGGGGCACAGGAATGATGACCGATCTGCTGCTGGAAAAATACAGGCGTTTCGTGACCCCTTTGGCAGCCTATGTGCTCACTTTGATGGGGGTGGCCCTGTCTTCCAAGAAAGTGCGGGGCGGCATCGGCCTGAGTTTAGGTATTGGCATCGGCCTGAGTTTCACGTATATTGTATTCATCCAGTTTTCGACCATGTTTTCACTTAAAGGGGGGCTTCCGCCGATTATCGCGGTATTTATTCCCAACATCGTTTTCGGGGCATTGGCCTTTTATCTGTTATATAAGGCGCCAAAATAACCAGCATTACGCCATGGCAAATTTCACGGTCAGCCGCAACCTGCTCATCCTCCACGTCACCGTGATCGTGTGGGGGTTCACGGGGATATTGGGCAACCTCATCTCCATCTCGGCCATTCACCTGGTATGGTACCGGGTGCTTATTGCCTTTCTTTCGTTGGCCGTTTACTTTTGGTACAGGGGGCAGTCCTTTGCCGTCAAACGCAGGGATTTTATGCAGTTTTTTCTTACTGGCGGACTAGTAGGGTTGCATTGGGTGCTTTTTTTTGAATCGATCAAGGTCTCCACGGTATCGGTCACCCTGGTATGCCTGTCGTCGGTCACCCTGTTTACGGCCATCATTGAGCCCTTATTCTATAAGCGGCGCACCGCGAAGACCGAAGTGTTGGTGGGGCTGCTTATCATCGCCGGCATATACCTGATCTTTAAATTTGAGGGGCAGTATGTGCGGGGTATTGTGCTGGGGCTGCTGGCAGCCTTAGCGGCGGCGTTGTTCGGTACGATCAATTCTAAGCTCATCAAAAAGAGCGAAGCCACCATGATCAGTTTGTATGAGATGTTCGGTGCATGGGTTTGGATTTCGCTGTTTATGCTGGTTTCGGGCGGCTTCGGCCGAGAAATGCAACCAACGGGAGCTGATACGCTATACTTGTTGTTATTGGGTACGGTATGCACTTCGGGGGCCTATGTGGCCGCCGTCTCAGTGATGCGCGAGATCAGCGCATTCCGTGTGGCGCTGGCCAGCAACCTGGAGCCGATATATGGGATTCTGCTGGCGTGGTTGTTTTTCGGTCAGCGCGAAAAAATGAGCGCCGGCTTCTATGCCGGCGCAATTATCATCCTGGGTGCTGTATTCGTGTATCCGGTAATCCGGTATCAGATCGCTAAAAAGAAATCAAGCGCGATAGTTACTTAGGCGGTTACGCATAGTCAAACACCGCATCCTTGCTTTCCAATTCGGAGTGGCCGATCAGGTATTCGTCTACCTTGCGCGCACATTCACGACCCTCTGAAATGGCCCATACGACGAGGGACTGTCCGCGACGCATGTCACCCGCTACGAAAATCCGTTCCGCCGAGGTTTGGTATTCACCTTCTTTCGCTTTCACGTTGCCCCGCTCGTCCAGTTCCACACCTAACTGCTGCAATAAACCATCGTGTTGCGGGTGTACGAAACCCATAGCCAGGAGTACCAGTTCGCACGGGATTTCCCGTTCGGAACCCGCTACTTCGGCAAACTTGGTGGGGCGGCCCAAGGCATCGCGCTCCCACTCCAGGTCGACTATCCGAGCACCCTTGAGATTGCCCTTGCTGTTGCCGATAAATTCCTTGGTGCTGATGCTCCAGAAGCGCTCGCAGCCTTCTTCATGTGATGTGGTGGTCTTGAGCAGCATGGGATACGTGGGCCATGGCATCGCTTCCGTACGGTTTTTGGGTGGCTGGGGCATCAGTTCAAATTGCGTGACCGACTTAGCGCCATGGCGGTTCGAGGTGCCTACGCAGTCCGATCCCGTGTCACCCCCACCAATGACCAATACATTTTTGCCGGTGGCTAAGAGCGCCTCTTGCTCGAAGGGGGCGTCACTTACGCGCTTGTTTTGCTGTTTGAGAAATTCCATGGCAAAATGCACCCCTTTGAGCTCCCGTCCCGGTATGTTCAGGTTACGCGGAATCGTCGATCCGCCGGCCAGTACCACGGCGTCATAGCCTTGTAACTCACTGGCAGGCACGTTTTTCCCCACCTCGGCGTTGCAACGGAACACTACGCCCTCTTCTTCCATCACCTTTATGCGACGGTCTATCACCCATTTTTCCAGTTTGAAATCAGGAATGCCGTAGCGAAGCAGTCCGCCGGGTTTGTCATCCCGTTCATATACCGTTACCTCATGCCCCACTTTGATCAGTTGCGCTGCAGCAGCAAGACCCGCTGGTCCGCTGCCCACCACGGCCACACGTTTTCCGGTCTTCAGATGTGTCGGCCGGGCTTTCACAAATTCCCGCTTAAAGGCGATCTCGATGATGTGCTTTTCAATCTCTTCAATCGCTACCGGTGGGCGGTTGATGCCCAGCACACAGGCCGATTCGCATGGCGCGGGGCATATCCTACCCGTGAATTCGGGGAAGTTGTTAGTCGATGCCAGAATCCGGTACGCTTCTTCCCATTTGCCATCATATACCGCATCGTTAAATTCGGGTATCACATTGCCTAGTGGGCAGCCCGAATGGCAAAAAGGTATGCCGCAATTCATGCACCGCGCCGCCTGGTTGTTCAATTCATCGTCACTGTAAGCGTGCACAAATTCCTGGTAGTTTTTCTTCCGGCTTGCAATGGCGTCCTTCTTCGGAAGCGCCCGTTCAAATTCTTTAAATCCGGTTGGTTTTCCCATCTTTCTGTCTATATCGTTCGTTATGCTTCTATTAATTTTGCCCGTAGCACCTGCTTGTATTCCCTTGGGAACACTTTGATGAAACAAGCCCGCTCGGTTTTCCAGTTTTGGAGGATATGGGTGGCGCGTTTACTTCCCGTCAGGTGGATGTGCCGCTTGAGCAGGGCCATGATAGCCGTTTCATCTTCAGTCTCCAGCGGATCAAGGTCTACCATCTCCGTGTTGCAATTGTCTCTGAAAGTGCCTTCTACGTCGTACACCCAAGCGATGCCCCCGCTCATGCCCGCGGCGAAATTGCGGCCTGTAGCACCGAGGATCAGCGCCCGTCCAGCGGTCATGTACTCACACCCGTGGTCGCCTACACCCTCTGCCACTGCCGTGGCGCCGGAGTTGCGCACGGCAAATCGTTCGCCCGCTTGTCCGCATACAAAGAGGTGGCCGGAGGTGGCTCCATATAGGGCCACGTTGCCGATGATAATATGCTCATGCGCAATACGTTCGTTATCCCGCGGAGGATAGATGGCCAGCTGTGCTCCCGATAGCCCCTTGCCCACGTAGTCGTTGGCTTCACCTTCCAATTCAAATGACAACCCTTTGGCCGCGAAGGCGCCGAAGCTCTGGCCTGCCGAGCCCGTAAATTTGTAGTTGATGGTGTTGTCCGGCAGTCCCTCGCCGCCGTATATTTTCGATACCTCATTCGATAATAAGGTGCCCACGGTGCGGTCGGTATTTTTCACGTTGAATGTGCCAAAAACCGGCGTTTTGCTTTCCAGCGCCTTGCGGGCCTGGGTGACTAGTCCCCAGTCGAGAATCATATCCAGCCCATGGTCTTGCTGTTCCGTCTGGTAGAGGGTGTCGCCGTTGCGGCTGTGGGCCACATAGAGGACACCTGAGAGGTCGAGCTTATTGACTTTCCAATGGTTCACATTTTCCCGTTTCTTGAGAAACTGGGCGCGGCCGACCATCTCATTGATGGTACGAAAGCCAAGCTGCGCCATGATTTCACGCAGTTCTTCGGCAAGGAATCTAAACAAGTTCACAATATCTTCCGGCTTGCCTGTAAACAGTTTGCGCAACTCGGGGTCCTGTGTAGCCACACCTACGGGACAGGTATTCAGGTGGCACTTGCGCATCATGATGCAGCCTCCGGCCACGAGCGCTGCCGTTGCCACGCCCCACTCTTCGGCACCCAGCAGGGTGGCGATCGCGATGTCCCTTCCAGTTTTAAGCTGCCCATCCGTTTGCAGCACGACGCGGCTGCGCAAGCCATTTTTGACCAAGGTTTGATGCGACTCAGCCAGACCCAGTTCCCAAGGCAGACCGGCATGTTTGATGGAGCTGATCGGCGAGGCGCCCGTGCCTCCATCATATCCGGCAATGAGGATCACATCGGCATGTGCTTTGGCCACCCCAGCCGCGATGGTGCCCACCCCCGCTTTGGACACCAGTTTTACGTTTATCCGCGCATCGCGGTTGGCGTTTTTCAGGTCAAAGATCAACTGGGCCAAATCCTCAATGGAATAGATATCGTGATGTGGGGGAGGGGAGATCAGTCCGACACCCGGTGTGGAGTGCCTTACTTTAGCGATCCACTCATCCACCTTATGGCCTGGCAGTTGTCCGCCTTCACCCGGTTTTGCGCCCTGCGCCATCTTGATTTGCAATTCATCAGCCTGCGTGAGGTAATGGGAGGTCACCCCGAAGCGGCCGGAGGCCACTTGCTTGATGGCAGACCGCATCGAGTCGCCATTCGGCAGCGGTTTATAGCGCATTTCGTCTTCACCGCCCTCTCCTGTATTGCTTTTGCCGCCGATACGGTTCATCGCGATGGCCAACGTGCTGTGTGCCTCATGCGATATCGACCCGAATGACATGGCACCCGTGGCAAAGCGCTTCATAATGTTCTCCGCTGGCTCCACCTCATAAACGGAAATCGGCGTGCGATGCCTTGCGAAATCAAGTAATCCACGCAAGGTATACATGCGCTCCTGTTGGTTGTTGATGAGCGCCGCATATTTCCTATAGATCTCATAGTCGCCCGTGCGGCAAGCCTGTTGCAGTAGATGTACCGTCTGCGGATTGAAAAGGTGCGCTTCGCCCCTTCTTTTCCATTGATATATGCCACCCTCGGGCAGCAGGTCCTTGGCGTTGCGTGAGCTGGTAAATCCACGGTTATGCTTACTCAATACCTCGCGTGCAATATCATCGAGGTTCAAGCCGCCGATGCGGGAAACCGCACCACAGAAATACTGGTCTACTACATCCTTATTGATGCCGAGCACTTCAAAAATCTGAGCGCCATGATACGATTGCAGTGTAGAGATGCCCATCTTCGAAAAGATCTTGAGCAAGCCGCCGGACACCGCCTTTACATAGTTTTTTGCCAGTTGCGGCCAGGTCAGCTCGGTATCCAATATTTTTTGCTCCTTGAGCGTACGGATGGTGGCCAGCGCCATGTACGGGTTGATGGCCGTGGCACCGAACGCCAATAAACAAGCAAAATGATGCACTTCCCATACGTCTCCGCCTTCCACGACCAAGCCCACGGCGCCGCGGTGACCCGTTTTGATCAGGTGGTGGTGCACGGCAGATACGGCCAGTAGCGACGGGATAGCGGCATGCTGCGAGTCGATGGCGCGGTCGGAGAGAATGATCACCTCAAACCCATCCCGTACCGCATCTTCCGCGTAGCGGCAGAGGCGGTTCAGCCCGTCTTCAAGGGCGCCGGGCTGACCAGTGGCGTTGAAATAACATTGCAGTGTCTTGGCCTGGAAAATACCAGTATCAATGCTGCGGAGCTTTTCGAGCTCCCTGCTGGTCAATATCGGGTGTTCGAGCGCCACGCAGTGGCAATGCATCTTGTCTTCATCGAGAATATTGCCTGCATTGCCGATAAAGGTGGCCAGGCTCATCACCAATCGCTCCCGTATCGGGTCGATGGGCGGGTTGGTCACCTGTGCAAAGAACTGCTTGAAATAGCTGGACAAGTGTTGCGGATGATCAGAGAGCACCGCCAGCGGCACGTCGGTGCCCATGGAGCCTACCGGTTCCTTGGCGTCCAAGGCCATCGGTGTGATGATGCCTTCGACATCCTCCCGGGAGTAACCGAATATCTGCTGGTATTTGAAAACCGATTCCTTAGAGAGATAAGTGAAGCTTACCCGCGGCTCAGCGAGCTCCTCCATGCGGATTTTATATTGATTCAGCCAGTCGCCATAAGGCTGTTTGCTGGCGAGTTCGTTCTTCACCTGCTCGTCCGAGAGGATCTCGCCTCGCTCCATATCAATGAGCAGAATTTTGCCTGGCTGCTGGCGCCCTTTTCTGATGATCATGTTTTCGTCTACCGGCAGCGCTCCCGCTTCGGAAGCGACGATGACACGGTCATCCGAGGTCACCGCAAAGCGCAACGGCCGTAGGCCATTCCGGTCCAGCATGGCGCCGATGATGGAGCCATCGGTGAAGCAGAGCGCCGCTGGCCCATCCCAGGGTTCCATCAGCGTGGCGTGGTATTCATAGAATGCTTTTTTGAGCGGGTCCATGTGGGTGTTTCCATCCCAAGCCTCAGGCACCATCATCAGCATTGCATGTGCAATGCTGCGGCCACTGTGCAACAGCAATTCCGCCACGTTATCCAAGCAGGCCGAGTCAGACTGGTGTCCATCCACCACGGGCAGCAATATTTCCATCTCTTCTTCGGTAAAATAGGGAGAAGATAGGGAGCGCAAGCCCGCATAAAACCAGTTGAGGTTGCCCGTCAATGTATTGATCTCTCCATTGTGAGCCAACATGCGGAAAGGCTGCGCCAATTGCCATGAAGGGAATGTATTGGTAGAGAAACGGGAGTGGATCAGGCCAAAGGCCGATACCACACGCTCATCCGATAGGTCCGGAAAATACGTGCTGACCTGATAGGTGGTCAGCTGCCCTTTATAGACGATCACCTTGCAAGATAGCGAGGCGATGTATAGCTCTTCGGTCAATGCTTCCGTTTCTCTCACTTTCTTGGCGATGAGTCGCCTCAGTACGAAGAGCTTCCGCTCAAAATCCGTTACATTAGTCACACCCGCCGGCCGTGCAACGAAAAACTGTACGATTTCCGGCTCCACGCTCAATGCGGTGCTGCCAATTCCTTCCGGGTTTACAGGCACCCGCCTGAATCCCAAGAATTCCATTCCCCTATCTTCCGCCGCGTCTTGTATGATTTGCCGGCACATCTGATTGGCCTCCTCATTTTTGGGTAAGAAAGCCATGCCCGTTCCATAATAGCCAGGCTCATTCAGTTGGATGCCCAGCGTGATGCATTCCTCCCAAAGAAACTCGTGAGGTAGGTGAATCATAATGCCTGCACCATCGCCGCTTTCCGGGTCGCAACCACAGGCACCGCGGTGCTCCATATTTTCCAGCATCGTCAGCGAATCCCGCACCAGGTTGTGCGTTTTGTTGCCCTTCACGTTTGCAATGAATCCAACTCCGCAAGCATCACGCTCGAAATCAGACAGATAGAGCCCCTCCTGTTGTCTCAATTTACCAGTCATTCTGTTTAGTTAGCTGTATTTAATTTGCTAAAATAGTCATTATTTCGGAGATAATTTAATTATTTTCAAATTTTTATTTTATTTATTGATAATTACCTATTATTTATATCGATTTTTGATAAACTGTTAATAAAACCGCGACTGCGTTACCGACTTTGTAAACGTCATTTTTCCCCATTGGTCATAAAAAAACAGTAATTTCGGCCCGAAAAAAACACCAAACAACGAGAAAATAGCCAAAAATGAAAATCACCCATACCGAGATTTACCGCTTCAGCATCCCGATGGAGCCTTTTGTCATCGCTACCGGCACGATGGATTATGCACAAAATACCTTTATCAAAATACATACGGATGCAGGCATTTTCGGCGTGGGCGAGTGCTCGGCCTTTCCGATGATTGTGGGGGAGACGCAGGACACCTGTTTGGTACTTGCCCGGGAGTTTGCACGGTTGTGGAAAGGCAAGGATCCACTGGCTATTGAAGAGCGGCTGGCCGAGTTGGATGCCTTCATTGCCAAAAATAGCACCATCAAAAGTGCATTTGATATGGCCTTGTACGATTTAACCGCCAAACATGCCGGGGTGCCCTTGTACCGCTATCTGGATGGCACTGTTCGGGACATCGTTACCGACATCACGGTGGGTATCGGCAGTGCCGAAGAGATGGCTGCCAAGGCGCTGACATTCAAAGCGCAGGGCGCCGAAGTGCTCAAGGTGAAGCTGGGCAAGGAACCCCAAGCGGATATCGCACGCATCAAGGCAATCCGCGATGCCGTTGACGATGCACTTCCCATTCGGATCGACGCCAATCAAGGATGGCGTTATGAGGAAGCCGTCATGGCCTTACAGGGGTTGGAGGCATTTGGTATTGAGTTTTGCGAGCAGCCCATGCGCAGCTATAACGACCACTTGTTGCCGCAACTGCGCAAGGAGACTACGATCCCCATCATGGCCGACGAAAGCTGCTACGACCACCACGATGCTATCCGGCTGGGCGATCAGCGTGCCTGCGACTACATCAATATCAAATTTTCCAAATCCGGCGGTATCGCCGAAGCCCTCCGCATCCAAGAGGCGGCCAACGCATACGGGATTCCCTGTATGATCGGTGGCATGCTGGAAAGCCGCCTGGCCTTGTCAGCTAAAGTGCATTTTGCGTATGCCGCTGCTAATGTGCAGTTCTTTGATATGGATACCTGCATGATCGGGCATTTGGAAGACCCCATCGTTGGTGGGGTGCAATTTGACGGGTATCGCATTTCCTTGCCCGAGGTCCCCGGCATCGGTGCGGATGTCGATGAGACGTTTTTGCGCGGGTGCGAGCGCTGGCAGGTGTGATGAGGGGTACTTCGTATTTCATGCTTCTAACTTCGTCTATAAAACCGTACTTTTGCAGGCACAGAATCAAGCACAAAAAGCGATGAGTAACGTAAGGGGACCTATATCCCAATTTATCGAACAGCATTACCTGCATTTCAATGCGGCAGCATTGGTAGATGCTGCCAAAGGCTATGAGGCGCACTTGGATGCCGGCGGGAAGATGATGATCACGTTAGCCGGCGCGATGAGTACCGCCGAGCTGGGCATTTCCCTCGCCGAAATGATCCGCCAAGACAAGGTGGCCATCATCAGTTGCACGGGGGCTAACCTCGAAGAGGACGTCATGAATTTGGTGGCCCACTCGTATTACAAGCGGGTGCCGAATTACCGCGATCTCAGTCCGCAAGATGAATGGGACCTGCTGGAAAACCATTACAATCGGGTTACCGATACCTGTATCCCCGAAGAAGAGGCTTTCCGCCGTCTCCAACAGCACATCCATCAGATATGGAAGGAAGCGGAAACAGCTGGGGAGCGTTATTTCCCGCATGAATACATGTATAAAATGCTCAACAGCGGTGTGTTGGAGCAATATTACGAGATCGACCCGAAAAACTCCTGGATGCTGGCAGCTGCCGAGAAAAACCTGCCCATCGTCGTTCCCGGTTGGGAAGATAGCACCATGGGCAATATCTTCGCATCGTATGTCATCAAGGGCGAGCTGAAGGCTTCCACCATGAAAAGCGGTATCGAATACATGACCTTCTTGTCGGATTGGTACATCAACAACTCTGCTGGCAAAGGCGTAGGATTTTTCCAAATCGGGGGCGGCATCGCCGGCGATTTTCCGATCTGTGTGGTGCCCATGCTTTACCAGGACATGGAAATGGAAAATATCCCATTCTGGAGTTACTTCTGCCAGATTTCGGATTCCACGACTTCCTATGGATCCTATTCAGGAGCCGTACCCAATGAGAAGATTACCTGGGGCAAATTGGATATTCACACGCCAAAATACATCGTCGAATCCGATGCGACCATTGTGGCTCCGTTGATATTCGCATGGGTGTTGGGACAGTAGGTATGCATACAACGGATCCCATAGCACTCCGCTACCTGATGACGGAAACCATTTTCGATGTAGGTGAACCGGTCGAATCCGCCACAGGCCGTGAGCAAGCTGTGCGTGCGCCTGAGCAGCTCTCGGCCCCTCTTTTTCCGTTTTATGGCGAAAACAAGCGCCGCTACCTGTTTTTGACGCAAGAGCAGCAATACGAATGGATGTCGGACGCCGCATTGGATGCGTTTATCAAGACCTTGGCCGCATTGAAGTTGACCGCGGCCGACGTTGCGGTATTGAATGTAGGTGCGTTGACGGCGCTTCCTTCGAAGGAAGACCTGCTGTCTTTTTTTGAGCCGAAGGTGATGGTTTGCCTCGGGCTTCCCCCGCAATCTTTGGGATTCGAAATTCCCTTATCACCGCTCGTCGCCGACTATCGGGGCATCACGGTGTTCCATACCTATGCATTTGACGAGATGCTGATAGACGCCGAGAAGAAACGTCATTTTTGGACAACCATCAAGACCTTGCTAATATGATTCAATTGGTATTTGCTACCAACAATGCCCATAAGCTGGAAGAGGTGCAAGCCGTAGTTGGCAACCAATTCCCCCTCCTCACGCTGGCCGACATCGGCTGTCATGAGGAGATCCCCGAGACGGGAGATACCTTTGAGGCCAATGCGTCGCAGAAAAGCACGTTCCTGCGTACCCGATATGGATACGATTGCTTCGCGGATGATTCCGGCCTAGAGGTAGCGGCATTGGATAACGCGCCTGGGGTGTATTCTGCCCGTTATTCGGGCACGAGGGATATGGAAAAAAACATCGAGTTGCTGCTTGAGCGGCTGGGTGGCCAGGCCAATCGCCGTGCGCGTTTCCGCACGGTCATTTCTTTGCAGATCGGAGAGGAGGAACATTTTTTCGAGGGGATTGTCGAAGGCGAAATCGGCTACGAACGCCAGGGTACCGGTGGTTTCGGCTATGACCCGTTGTTTACCCCCCTGGGGTATGACCGGACATTTGCCCAGATGACTCCCGCTGAGAAAAATGCCATTAGTCATCGCTCCATTGCGGTATCCAAATTAGCGGACTTTCTCAACGCGCGTTATTAACCCAACATCATCCGGAAGGTCAGGTTCACCCGCGGCTGCTTGACCTTTGTCGTCGGTGGCAGGCGATGCAGCCAGTGGGTCTGGGTAGTGTCCTTCATGACCAACAGGCTGCCGTGGGGCAGCACCATGGATACCGTTTCCTTCGTCTGCTTATGGCGAAAGGCAAACTTTCGCTCGGCCCCCAGGCTTAAGGAGGCGATGGCTCCGTTTTTCTTCAGGTCTTTCTCGTCGTCGCTATGCCACGCCATGCCCTCATCACCAGCGTGGTAGAGGTTCAGTAGGCATGAGTTGAAGCGCTCACCCGTTTTTGCCTCTACCAGCGTTTTTAGTTTCAGCAATTCGGCTGTCCACATCAGTGCCCGCTTGGTGGTATTCGAATAGGTATATTCATAAGGTACGTCGGCATACCAGGCCACCTTTCGTTTGGTGAGGTAGTGCTTGCCGAAGATTACGGCTTCGTCAGGCCTCCATGGGATGGTGGATAGTAAACGCTCGAGGTAGTAGTCCGCCGCCCGGGGCGGAAGCAGTTGACCATAGTACTGTACCGTACCATCCCGGGGCAGCAGGTTCCGTGTTTCGTCGATCACGTCTTCAAATAACTTCATCTTGTCGTTCCATTTGTGCGCTTTCCCAGCCGATAATGGCTGTTTTTCGTGTGCTGCCCCACATATAGCCCCCGATGTGGCCGGTCGATTGGATGACCCGGTGGCAAGGGATCAGGTAGGCCACGGGGTTGCTGCCGATGGCGGTTCCCACGGCCCTCGAAGCGGCGGGACTGCCGATTCCTTCGGCAATAAGGCCATAGGTAGCGAGTTTGCCCATTGGGATTTTGAGTAGCGCCTCCCAGACTTTCAATTGAAAGTCTGTACCTTTCAGGTGCAGCTTGATTTCGGAAAGTTTGCTCCAGTCGTTTCGGAAAATGATTAAGGCATTTTCCTGTATCGCGTCCCGCTCGTTCTCAAACGCCGCATGGGGAAAACTGCGCTTCAACCCCTCCACGGCCATCCATTCGTCTTCGTAGAAGGCCATATAGCAGATCCCCTTACTGGTCGCAGCTACGATGAGATTTCCAAAAGGGCTTTCGGCAAAGCTGTATCGGATGACCAGCTGCTGCCCCCCGTTTCGGTATTCCGCTGGTGTCATCCCCTCGATATTGACGAATAGGTCATGCAGGCGGCTCGTGCCCGATAGACCGGTTTCGAAGGCGGTTTCAAATAGGGTCGCCTGCCGCTCTTTCAAGAGGTGCTTCGCGTGTTGCATGCTGATATACTGGAGGAATTTTTTGGGACTGGTGCCCGCCCATTCGGTAAAAAGCCGCTGGAAATAGTAGGGACTTAGGTGTACTTGTTCGGCTACCTCCTCGAGGGAAGGTTGCTCCTTAAAATGTTGTTTGATATAATCAATCGCTACTGCGATCCGATTATAGTTGATGGTCTCTTGTTCGTTCATGACATGGAGTGATGGTACCTGACAAAGATCGTGACCTTGGTCGTCCTGCACAATCCGAAACTTGCTCAAAGTTCCAACGAAAGTACTACTTTTATCGGATTAGGTGAACGCCGTAGGGTTCATTCGTTCGGTGATTCTTTTGAAGATTATGGTCAATATCTAAATATCTATTATATTTCCTCTATAAAAGTTGTTTTTTCACTTGAACAATTTCTTTTTCAATGGTGTTCAAGAGGGCTTCGCCGTTCTCAATGGCAGAGGAGAGATCGATAAATGCGTAGCATTCATGAGCACCTATGGAAGCAGGCCGCAGCGAATAACGTTGCTTTTTTATTTCACGTGATTAAGTTTGCATTTCGAAGCAACTTTATCTAAGTTTGAAGCAGATGGGCTTCGTCTGCCATGGCGGAGCCGATCAAACTAAACATTATGAAGATAAACCAACGATTATGATTTCTTATCAAATCAAAGAAAATCCTACAGTATACGATGCTGTCGTAGTGGGCTCGGGTGCAGGGGGCGGTATGGCAGGTTATGTCTTGGCCAACGCAGGCCTGAAGGTGCTGATGTTGGAAGCGGGACCTTTTTTCGATCCGGCAAAAGATACCTTGCAACTGCGCTGGCCGTGGGAGTCGCCCCGTCGCGGTGCGAGCACCACGCGGCCATTTGGCGACTTCGATGCGGCCTATGGCGGGTGGGAGCTCGATGGGGAGCCGTACACCAGGGCAACGGGTACGGCATTTGAATGGTTTAGGGCAAGGATGCTGGGTGGCCGTACCAATCACTGGGGGCGTATCTCGTTGCGCATGGGTCCCGATGATTTCAAACCTACAGACGGGGTTACGGCCGAGTGGCCGATCACGTACGATGAGGTCAAACCTTACTATGACCGCGTAGATCGCATGATCGGCATCTATGGCACGGTAGAAGGCATCCACAACGAACCTGACGGCATCTTTTTAAAACCGCCTAAACCCCGGCTCAATGAACTATACATCAAGCGCGGTGCAACGAAAGCGGGTGTTCCCGTCATCACGGGTAGGGGGTCGGTCCTTACGGAGGCGCTACCCGGATCGGAAGGGCGCGGCACATGTTTCTACTGCGGGCAATGCGGAAGGGCGTGCCGAGTGTATGCCGATTTCTCTTCCTCTTCTTGTCTGGTGATACCCGCAATGAAGACCGGCAACCTTACGGTTATCGACCATGCGATGGTGCGCGAGGTGTTGACCAATGACGAAGGGCAGGCCACCGGTGTTTCCTATGTGGATACGCGAGATCTGCAAGAGCATACCGTAAGGGGCAAGCTGGTGGTGCTCGGCGCCAGTGCCTGCGAGAGCGCACGCCTGTTGCTCAACTCCAAATCGGCGGCACACCCGGGCGGCCTGGGCAATAGTAGTGGGCTGGTGGGGCGCTATCTGCATGATTCTACCGGTGCCAGCGCTGGCGGGTTCCTTCCGCAACTGCTTGATCGCAAGCGCTACAACGAAGATGGTGTAGGCAGCGTGCACATCTATTCCCCATGGTGGCTGGACAATAGCAAGTTGAGTTTTCCCCGCGGGTATCATATCGAATATGGTGGCGGCTTGCACATGCCTTCGTATGGCTTCCTCGACTGGGTGCCGGGAGTAAACCACCTCGTGCCCACCAAAGACGGGCAGCAACGCGAACAGGGCGGATACGGGGCGTCATTGAAGGCAGACTATCGACGGTTTTATGGAGCGGGCGTAGGCATGGCCGGTAGGGGCACAGCCCTCGCGCGGCATGATAACTATTGTGAAATAGATCCGGCACGTGTGGATAAGTACGGCATTCCCGTGCTGCGCTTCCATTATAAGTGGGCCGCCGAGGAGGTGGCACAGGCCAAGCACATGCAGGAGACTTTCCAAAGTGTGCTACATGAGATGGGCGCCGTTGTCACGTCGCCCATGCCCGGACCCGAAACGCTGTATGGCTTGGAAGCCCCAGGGAAAATCATCCACGAGGGGGGCACCACGCGCATGGGTGATGATCCGAAGACATCGGTGCTCAACAAGTGGAGCCAAGCGCATGATTGCCGCAACCTATTCGTGGTAGATGCAGGGCCGTTTGTGCAGCAGGGCGACAAAAACCTGACGTGGACGATCCTGGCGCTGTCGATGCGCACAGCTGACTATATTTTGGATCAACGTGCGAAATTAAACATCTAAAAAATCAAATCATTACGATTATGAATAGAAGAGATTCCATCAAAGCGCTGGGGCTTGCGGCAGCAGGAAGTGCCCTGCTGGTAAATGCCTGCGGACCGGCGACCAAAGAACAGGACGCGGCATCCGCCGTGGGGGAGCAACTTCCGGGCGTGCAGGACGTGGAGCACGCGCGCAACCAACGCCTAGCGGCCGAGCAGTTCTTCAATGCACATGAACTGGCTACGTTAGCCGTACTGGCTGATATCATCATCCCCGCGGATGATGTTTCGGGCAGTGCTACTGATGCCGGCGTCCCGGCGTTTATCGAATTTATGGTCAAGGATATCCCCACCTATCAGACCCCCATGCGGGGCGGACTCAAATGGCTGGATCTGCAGAGCCAGCGCCGGTATGGCACCGTGTTTGTCGATTGCAGCGAAGCACAACAGCTCGAGCTGGTAGATGACATCGCTTACCCAGCCAAGGCACGGCCGGAGATGGCGCAGGGTGTAGCGTTTTTTGGTCTCACGCGCAACCTCACGGCCTCTGGCTTTTTCACCAGCGAGATCGGCGTGAAGGACATCGGTTACATGGGTAATCGACCCGGCGTGTGGGATGGTGTACCGCAAGACCTGCTCGATATGCATGGGTTCAAAGACGGGTGGGGCTAAGTCTTGGATGAAGTTTCTCGTCTAAACGCAAGCTTCAACACGGCGACGCTCACCTCCCCCGTGTATTTACCGATGAACTCTTCCAGCACGACGAACCCCAATTTGGTATACAGGTTTATCGCAGGCTGGTTCGATTTCAGGACAAGCAACCACGCTCGGCCATCAATTCGCCGGAGGATGTGCTTCAAAAGGCCCGAGCCGATACCTTGGCGGTAATGGTGGGGGTCTACAAATAAAAATGAAATCAACTGCCCGCTATACCCTACGAACCCGACCACGCGGTGATCTTTTTCGGCCACATAAACATCGCTGTCCTCGAATGCATTCATGAGATCCTGGTCATCCTCCAGTGGCACAATATCCATGATGGCCGTTTCTCCCCTGAACTCGTCGGGTTTAGCTTTCGAGAAGATGGCCAGGATGGAATCCCAGTCTTTTTTTTCATATGCGCGTATGTTCATGCTGATGATGCAGTCTACCGATCAAACATAGGCAACTCGTTTTTCATATGCAAATGACAACGATCCCCTAAAAATCCTTATCTTTAACCAGCACGTCTACATAAACAGTGAAACAGACATGACTAAAACAATGTTATTCCTGCTCGCGATGGCCGTTCAGGGGAGCGTCGTCGCCCAACCCCGCTTCCACAGCGAAGAGCTGATTCCAGTAGCTTCTTTCGGCGAATACCGAGCGATCGGCGTGGGCGTTTCATCAGCCAACCGTGTTTTTGTCTCGTTCCCCAATCGCGGCGGGGCATATAAGCATGCGCTTACCGAGGTGGTAGACGGTAAGGCCATTCCTTATCCCGACGAGACGTGGAATACACCTGGCGACCCTGATACCCACTTCGCCAGTGTTCAGGATTTATTTGTGGATGCCGAAGATTACCTTTGGGTGCTCGATACCAAGCCTGCTCCCGGTGGGTCTATCTTTGGCGGACAGTCCACCGATAAAGCGCCCGAAGGCCAATTCAAGCTGGTCAAGATCAGCACCAAAACCAATCAGGTCGATCGGATTTTTACATTTGATGACCTCGATAAAAGCCAAGCCGCGTTAAACGACGTTCGCGTGGATACCGAAAAGCGCTTGGCCTATCTGTCCGATCCGGGGCAGGCAGCGATCGTCGTCCTGGATTTACAGACGGGCAAGTCGCGGACGGTATTGAAAGGAACGCCCTTTACACTGGCTGATCCAAACGTCGTCCTCGCATATGATGGGAAAGAAATGCGCAGTGTAGATGGGAAACCTTTTTCATCCCATGTAAATAGCATAGCACTCACCAAGGATTTCCGTTATTTCTATTTCAAACCCATTAATCAAACCCATCTCTTTCGTATCGAGACCCAGTATTTGGCGGATAGTTCGTTGACTGACGGCGAACTGGCCGGCCATGTGGAAGATGTGGGAACGGTGGGCGTCACCCACGGATTGGAAGCCGATGCCGATGGCAATATTTTCTTGACGACCTCGATGGACTACAGCATCTCCTTTTTGAGTCCGGATGGCAAGCTGCACACGTTGGTCAAAGATTCGCGGCTGCTTTGGCCGGACTCCTTTGGTATCGGTACCGACGGTTGCCTATACGTCTCCTGTGCCCAATTGCAACGGGACCCGCAGTGGAACGATGGCGAAAGCAAGGTGGAGTTCCCTTATACGCTTTACAAGGTTAAGCTACCTTAGTCTGTATCCTTTTTTTTCGCGCGTTTGCGCTGTGCTAAGGCTTGGGCCAGCAGGAATTCAATTTGGCCATTGGTGCTTCTGAATTCTTCCGCCGCCCATTCCTCCAGTGCTTTCAGCATGTCTGCATTGATGCGAAGTGCAAATGCCTTTTTATCTGCTTTGTCAGTCATTAAAAAGTTTCAATGTGGATTTATCTCTTATTGTTGTTAACATTGTATAGGTAGTTCGGTAGTTATGGAACAACGCAAAATCATTCATATCGATATGGATGCATTTTATGCTTCCGTAGAGCAGCGCGACTTCCCCGAATACCGGGGCAAGCCGCTTATCGTCGGGGGTCTTCCCGAAGGCCGCGGTGGAGTAGTCGCCACCGCGAGCTACGAGGCCAGGAAATATGGGGTGCGCTCGGCCATGCCGTCTAAGACCGCGCAGCGCCTGTGTCCCGATGCGATTTTCGTCTTGCCCCGTTTTGATGCTTACAAGGCCGCATCCCGTCAGTTGGGCGAGATTTTCCGCCGGTTTACAGACCTCATCGAGCCGCTGTCATTGGATGAAGCGTATTTAGATGTTACCCATGACAAGGCGGGCGTGGGTTCCGCCATCGACATTGCCAAACAGATCAAGCAAGCCGTCCGGGATGAATTGCAGCTTACGGCCTCTGCGGGCGTTTCCATCAATAAGTTTGTCGCCAAGATCGCATCGGATATGCACAAGCCTGATGGGTTGACGTTCATTGGTCCATCCAAGATCGAGGCCTTCATGGCGCAGCTGCCTGTAGAGAAGTTTTACGGCGTTGGCAATGTCACTGCCACGAAGATGAAATCCATGGGGTTCCATACCGGGGCCGATCTCAAGCGGCTATCCGAAGCGGCGATGGTACAGCATTTCGGCAAGCTCGGCAAGTTTTATTATCAGATCGTGCGAGGCATTGATCGCCGGGAGGTGCAGCCCCACCGCGAAACCAAGTCCGTAAGCGTAGAAGACACCTATCAACAGGACCTCACCACTGTCGATGATATGTTGGTCGAGTTAGCGCGGCTCACGGCCAAGCTGGCGGTCAGGCTGCAGCGCGCGCAATTGAAAGGGCGGACAGTCACCATCAAGTTCAAGTTTCATGACTTTACCATCATGACCCGCAGTCATTCGCTTCCAGCATTGATCAATGACGAGGCTGCCCTTTTCCAAACCGTCAGGTCCATCATCGAGAAGGCCGATCTGGAAGATAAAAAAGTACGCCTGCTCGGCGTGGGCGTTTCCAATTTTGAGCTACCTACTGCAAAAGCCGGCGAAGCAGGAGTTCAGTTGCGTTTGTTTTAATTAGGCAGATCGTCGGAGCCTTTTTCCCGATCGTTCAAAAAGTCGTCGAGCGAATCGCTGTTGTCATCCATCCAATCCATCATGTTTTGGTACCATATCTTCGCTTTTTCGAATACGTCGGTGAGGTCGTCCGTAATAAACCGGTGTACGAAAAACGTATAATTGCTGATTTCGCCGTATTTATTTATCCGTTCCCATTCATAGCGGGGACTAACATAATTAACCAGCATATTACTCGATTCGACCAATTCCAAAATCGTATTCGTCGGAAAATGAAAAATTACTACCCTGCCCTTTAGCGAAGCATTATTGGGTATCAACGCTGTCAGTAAGGTAAAATCCGGAATTTCAAATCGCATATCCACCTCCTATCCCTATTTTTCGCTAACAGATAACGGAGCGATTTGTTGTATCAAAGCTTGCCAGTACGTTTACCGAAGCGCTTCGCCTGCGGGGAAGGCATTCAGCACACGCTTGATCAAGCCGTCCATTTCCGCGCTTGCGATCCATCGGGCTACCACGACCAGGTCATGTTGCGGATCGCAATAGATCATATTTGTGCCATTACCGATATGCACCCATGCATGCTCGGGAGCCGAGGGGAGCATTTTCTTACCCGTATTCAAAAACCAATTCATGTACCCGTATCCGGTATTGGCCGTCGTGGGTGTCAACGCCTGTTTCACCCATTGCTCGCTGATAAGCTGCTTGCCATTCCAGTTGCCCCGGTGCAGGGTCAGCAAGCCGAAGCGCCCCATGTCATATGCGTTGATAAACATGCCGCCGCCCCAGTGTCCGCCGCCGCTCACTGCCTGGATCGGCTGCCCGTTGAGTACGATCCACGAGTTGCTATAGCCCGCCCAGTGCCAGGTATTGGATGCGCCGATCGGGTCCATGATCCGCGCTTTCAGCACCTCGGGCAGCGGCTTCCGCCAGACCACCGTCGCCGCCAATGCCAGCGCATTCACCCGCACATCGTTATATTTCCACACCGTACCGGGGTCGTTGCGCGGCCGAGTCTTCCATTGATCCGCATCGCCCTGCGGCCTATCCGCCCAGTCCGGTTTATCCCACAAGGTGCCCTCCCAATCGCTGGTTTGCCTAAGCATTACCTCCCAAGTCAGCTTGCGGTTGTGCGCAGATTCAAAAGGGTAGATCAATTCGGGCTGCTCATCACCGTTTGGGCGATAGATCTCGATTGGTGGCATGGCGTTAGCGATGGTGTCTGCTGTGCTACCGATCAGCTGACTATCCACCGTCAGACCTACCACCGTAGACAAGAAGCTTTTCGTGACACTATGGGTTATATCCACACGGGAAGGATTGCCCCATTCCGCTACAAGATATCCCTTATAGATGATGAGGCCAGTAGCCCCCCCGCGATCCTTCAGCGGCCCGATCGGGTCGCTCAGGGGTTCCTTGCCAAAGCTATGAAACTGTGCCAGCGGACCCTCGCGCACGGTCTTCGCTTCGTGGCTCTCAGCAAAATCAACAGCCTGCGCAATCGCCTGCGCATCCAGGTCCAGCTGTGCCGGACTCCGGTATTCCCATGCCGCGGCGGGAGGAAAATAACTGACCTGCCGGTGTTGCTCTTGGCCGTATGCCACCGAAGCGGTCATCAGCGACAGTGTCCAATAAACCCATGCTTTCATGGACGAAAGATAGCAGATTTTTGCAAAAATCTCACACCATTCACCCGTTTTATCGCTTCATCCGCTGTACCAGATACAGGCCTACCATCACCAGCAATACACCACCGAAGGTGTGCCAGGAGATCGGTTCGTTCATGAGGACAGCGGCAATGGCAAAGCCCGCGATGGGGCATAGGAATAGCCACGTCGACGCTTTGACGGGATTATCGCGGAGCAGATACAGCCACAGGAGTACCGCAACGATGGATACGGGTATCGCCAGCCATGCCACGGCACCCCACCAACGCCCGTCAAACGTATTTGCCGAAGCATCGAAGAAGAAGAGCATAAACGGGAGCAGGCAGGTCCCGCCGATCAGCGTCTGCCAACCATTGATGGTGAGGATATGCAGGTCGCCCCACGTCCGCCGGGCGAAATAAATCGCCCCTGCTGAATAGGAGAGCATACTTAGAAAAAGAATACCGATGCCCTGCCAACTGGCATAGCTATTTAGGAATAGAGGATAGGCCGCCAGCAGCATGCCTGCGATGCATAAAACGAAACTGAGGATACTGCCCCAGCTGACCCGTTGTTTATACCACAGCGCACTGATCAGCAGGATGAGCACCGGGTTGGCTGCTACAAACAAAGTGCCCAGACCGGCCGATACCTCTTGCATGGCCAGCACATACAGGCCGAGGTACAGTCCTACATTCAATAGCCCGTAAATGAAGAGTTGGCGCCAAATCTGTTTACCCGAAGGAATGGGCTGGCGCAGGATCAGGTGAGTAACCCCCAGCATGATCGCCGCCGCCAGTGCAAAACGCGCGAGGGCAATGACAAACGGTTGAGCCGATTGTAAGCCGATTTTAGTTGCCGCCGATGCCGATGCCCATAAGATGGCGAAGAGGACGCCTGCCGAGAAATATGCAAATCGTTGGAGCGAGCTTTTCGACGGTGTTGTCATTTCGGGACGAAGCTAATCAAAAGAATTGTCATTGTTTGCAAGTGGCAAGCCTGTTGAGAGCAGTAAATTTTTCCGCCTGATCCAGATTTTTTTCTTACCTTTGTGATAGGTTTAGGTTGATAGCCCCTAATCCCATTGGGGCGAGTCCCTGTTTCAGCGATGAGACAGGGATTTTTTGTTTATCGACCCCGCAGATCAGAAAAGTGATCCATTGATTGGTTTGGAGCGGTTTTCAATCGGCAGCGAAACCGTAAAGCTGGTACCCGTTTCTCCATCGCTTTCCATCTCGATTGTCCCCCCATGAGATTCAATGATGGTTTTGGTCAGATATAGCCCCAATCCAGTAGTCGGTTCACCCGCAGTACCTGGCCGCCTGGCTTCCGTAAACTGGTCGAATATCCGTTCCCGCATCGCTTCTGGAATACCGATGCCGGTATCCCGGACAATAAGTGATACCCGATTTCCGGCTGCCTCCCGAGTAGACAGGCTGATCATCCCACCCGGCTGCGTAAACTTGATGCTGTTCCAGAGGATGTTGCTGATTGCACGCGTGAGCTTCAGGCGGTCAGCCTTGATGGTTTTGTTGCCATACAGTTGTTTCGATAAAACGAGCCGTTTACTTTCCAGTTTGTCAGTTAAAGAATCAATGCATGCGCCAACCAGATCATCCAGATTTTCATCCTGAAGCGTGAGGGTTTCGCTTTGAGATTGTTCGGTGGCGAGTATATCCTGAATGAGCACATGCGCGTATTCACAGGTTTGACTTAGCTTATCGATCAAGTATTGATGTTTGTTCAGTGCTGGGTCGGCTTTCAGGAGGGTTCCGACCATGCTGATCGTCGCTATCGGGCTATATAGATCATGCGCTGCCGCCAGCAATGCAATCTTCTGCTTTTCATGGTTAGTATACAGGTAAGAAAGTATGTCCGCCTGTTTAATAATACCATAAAAACGGTCTTCATGGGTGACGGGGAGCGCCGTATTTCCGCTTGTTTCCATCAGATCCAGTACACCCCCCAACGATTCAGTAGCGATTACCATTGGTTTGCTAGTCATACAATCAATCAGTAACCGATGCTGTTTCATGGCTAGGTCAACCGCCGTGAGTATGCCGATGGGTTGGTTATTTTCCAGCAAGACGATGGCATCTTGTGTTCGCAACAGCTCCTTAGCAGCACTGGTTCCGGTATACGCATCAAGTGTCACATATTGCTTGGTTACCAGTGTCTTTATGTTCATAAATCAGGTACCTCCGCTTATCCATTAATATTGTTTATCGAGATCCGCACCTTCACATCTACCTGCATTAATTCACCATCTGCAACGTGGTCAAAAACATGCCGTTGTAATACCCACATCATGCGTTCAATCGGAATTTTGGCAAGGAGATTTCGGTTTATAAAAACAGCGGCTATGCGTTCATGTCCTATATTCGTATCCACCGTCTGAAACGTTCCCGGCGTCAGCAGGTCCAATGACTTGCCCAGCCCACGCCTGCCCTGTGCCGCATTTTTTGCGAGAATCAGCACATCATGGTGTAGCGGTAACTTGAGCTCCTCAAAACTGATGTCAATTCCATATGTTTTACCGGCATCCAATGGTATATTCCTTTCCTTAGCAAAACAAGACCAGTGGTTTCTGTGTCATTAACTTACGCAGTGTTTCACTTGTCAGTGGCTTTTTACTGAAAGCAATCACTTGCGTATATGATTTTGACCTGATTTCGTCCGCGGCTTCTTCAGATGAGGTATTGACGATTACCCACACATCCTTGCAGTACGGTTTGCCACGCAAAAGATCTAGGACCCCCCAGCCATCCATTTCAGGCATATTGAGATCAAGCAGTATCAATATCTTTTTGTTCGAGGCTGCTTCCCGATCGATAAGCTCAAGCGCACTGATGCCGTCATAGCATACAATGGGTTCGTCAAATGGCCACACCGATTTTACCAATGCTTTTTGTATCTTACCTAACATGACGTCATCGTCGACGATAAATACCCTTAAATCCATATACCGCCTTGGTAGTAAGTAGGGCTAATATTTAGTTGGAGGATCTGTTCCATAAGTGGGTCAAAGGTATGAACGTGTAGTTGCTATACAAACATAAACCACGTGATAATCAGATAATGTAGCGGATTTCTGACAGGATAGGAACCGATAGGGGGGATGCTCCGCCTTGACGCGATGTGCGCACAAAAAAAACCGCTCGTTGATGAGCGGTTTATGATACCCTTGAAAGCATGTTTTATTACAATGTATCGTTTGTCAGGGTATCCGTCCCCATCGTATCTACTGGAGGCACGGTTTCCATCGTATCCTGATCTTGGTGGTCATCACGCCCGGTATTGTTGCAAGCGGTCAAAAAGGCTGTCGATACTAAAGCGATTGCTAGTGATTTAATTGCTTTCATCTCATGTTGTGTTTAGTGAAAATCTCTACAGCAATTTCTGCTGATTGTTTATTCGTTCATGGTGCCAACATTTGACTGCTCAAATAGTTTGATATGCTCAACCGTTTTTTTTAAATCGTCATTTTTGTCCTTCTAAATAAGCGATCAGCGAAGCCAGCTCCTGATAGCTCAGCGCATTGGCTAGTCCAGCGGGCATCATCGAGTATTCCAGTTCCTGCCGGTTTGCGATTTCTGATTTCGCGATCGTCGTCGCCGCTCCAGTGATGCTTCGGATGGTCAGTTTGTCTGCCGATTCCCCAGTCACAAATCCCACATATGCATTTCCGCCTTTGCTCTGGATCTGTACCGTTGAAAAACCCTGTGATATCGAGGCATTGGGCTTCAAAATCGATTCGGCAATTTGCTGTCGGTTCATGATCGAACCGATTTGCCCCATGAATGGCCCTTTCATCACTTCGCTTCGCTCGGTACTGTGGCAGGTCTTACATCCCTGGCGGACAAAAAGCGCTGCCCCTTCCTTGGGGTCGCCGTTGATTTTATCCAAGGCAAGCATGACATCCTCGATAGAAGATTCTCCTACCTGCCCCTTCTTGTTTTTGATTTTCTCCAAGTCCACCTGTGGTGCATCCTCTTTGGGCGGTTGAATATCGATAATGCCAAATTGATCAATTCCCAGTCGGTATTTGGTGTTGAGCATTTTAAAGAAATCCTTTCCCGTGCTTCCAGCTTGTTTCCATTGTTCCAGTAAAAATGTCCGGATGGTCGGCGTGGCATCCCATTCGATCGCTTTATAGTACGGTCCGTGGGTATCTGGCCGGGTGCTCCACCACCACGATGCGTCATAAGGTGCTTCTTGGTGGTAGATACGCGCTAAGGTGTTCATGAGCTGTGTTTTCAGCCGGTCGTCGTCCGCCTTTTCATAAGCAGCAATCAATGCTTGCACTACGCGGTCATCATGCATATACCGCATCGCCCATAAGGCCAGCTCTCGGTTGCCGGTATTCAGTGCGCCGATAGACTCGTCCACCGCATCCAGGGCCACCAGCGCTTTCACGGCCAGGTGTGGAATAATGATTTCCGTATTGGGTGTTGCATGCGGACCCTCCGTTCCCAAGTCGGGTGCTTTGAAGGATTCCGGCACCTTGATTTCCAGCAGGGCATTGATCGCTTCTTTTTTCCCCAATCGTCCAATGCCGATGATGGCTGCCGCGCTGACTCGGGGAGAGGCGGAGTGTAATCCGGTTAAGAAAGGCTCCAGCGGAACTTCTCCTGCCCATTCCTTGCGATCGGCCAGCGCCCTCAGGGCAAACTCCTGTAGGTCCGCATCAGCCGCAGCCTCCACCAATTGACTGATCCCGTCTTTGCCCGTCAACTGGGCATAGGTAAACAATGCTGCTACGCGTGATTCCATCGGAAGGGAAGTCTGTTCAACCAGTTTCCAAACCCGAGACGCCGCATCCGCCTTGTCCGGTCTGGCCAGCAGTTCGTATTGCGCGGCCTGCCTGGCCTTCGCATGCGCTGACTTGAGCATGTTGACCAGCTTCCGTTCAGATAGCCCCTGTACCGTTGCAAACGATTCATAGTCCAACCCTTTGGGTACAGCGCGTACCACATATCCGATATCCGGGCTTCCGGAGTACCCTGCGCCATCCCAGGCAGATAAGTACATGATCCCCGAGGCATCCATATCCACGTCCGTGATTTGCGGCAGCTGGATGAACTGTTCCTCTTGCTGCGTAAACGATGCGCCATCTTTTTCCACAGGGTGCCGGTAGAGGTAACTCCGGCCCCAATCGGCCATCAGCGGGGTATTGTTATATTCTTCCGGCCAGCGGTGGTCATTGAGGTACAGGGCGCCGGTTCCCGAGCCGCCTCCTAAATCGATCAATGCAGGAATAATTTCCTCGGTAAAATGTTTGAACAAAATAGGGTATCCGTATTCCCCCGTTTGGATTTGATTCGAAAAGCGGATATTCCAGCCACCGCCATCATTCGTATTGCCCCGCGCAAAAATATTCATAAACGGGTCGATCGCCACATCGTAGATATTTCGCAGGCCATGTGTATACACTTCCATCTCCGTGCCATCGGGTCGTACACGTATAATCCCACCGCCAAGCATGGTCAATTTCGTTCCATCGCGGTCCGTCGCATTGTGGAAACCAAAGTCACCCACGGCGATGTATATCCAGCCATCGATGCCTATTTGGATACCATTGGTAGCGTGGTCCGTACCGCGCTCGGCGAGAAAGGTCGGGTTGCTGATATCCGTAATCAGCGGTTTAGGTTCGCCATCCGCTATACCATCGCCATCTTGGTCTTCGTAGACAATGAGGTCCATATTGGCTGCCTTTTTGGTTTCATCCGAAAAGCGGGTGTGCAACACGAATACCTGATCGCCCAACGCGAGTACTCCCCTGGGATTATCCATGCGAGCAAATACCGTATGTGTATCCAAGATGCCGTCCCCATTACAATCGACCAATTTGACGACCGCCCCATGTCCCATTTCTTTTCCGAGGGAACCCATTTTGTCCACACCCACGAACACCTCGCCCGAAGCCGCCACCGCCAGGCACGCCGGACTGGGCACCAAGTCAGCACCCGCAAAAACCTTCATATCCAGATTTTCGGGCCATTTCAGGCTCGCGGCGAGCGAGTCAGTCAACGCCGTATACCGGTCTTCAGTTGCAGGGGTACAGTTTTTAGTTTCAGAATCACATGCCGAAGCCAAAAGCGCGGAAGCCGTTATTATCCAAAAAAAATTTCTCATTTGTCTTTGATACGTTTTTACGAGCGGTAAAGATAAACATGTTTGTGAAAAGTCAAAGGGACGCGTATAAGGTGATGACGAGGTCAAATGCTACCCCGGCGCAGCGATCACCTCAGTTTGATTCGCAGCACTTGGCTGTCATTCGTTACATACAAAGTCTTTTCATCGGCAGATAACGCCACGTTTGATACAGCCTCATCCAGTCGGATCTTTCCCAGCACCTTGCCATCACGGTTGAATATCCATACACCTCCAGGGCCGCTGGCAAATACAATTCCGTTTTTGTCGATTTTCAATCCATCAGGTAGCCCTTTTAGTCCATTTCGTTCATGGGTGGCGCTGTAAAACAGTACAGGGGTCGTCGTCGTATCCCCAGCATCAAGCAGGTACCAGTTGGCCGCATCCGGATCGGACGAGGCTACCAGCAATTTCGTCTCACCCGGGAAAAATGCAATGCCGTTCGGCCTTGTAATACTATCCGCCAATAGGGTCACCTCACCGTTCGACTTTACTTTATATACCCCATTAAATGCCGTTTCTTTTGCCGGGTCATCGTCATTTTGGGCGGGCAGGCCATAGGGTGGGTCTGTAAAAAACAGCTCACCTGCGCGGTTATACACGGCATCATTAGGACTGCTGAAACGCTTGCCGTCATATTGATCGGCCAAGGTGATGAATGTCGCTTCCGGCTTCTTCAATGGTGCGTCCATTTTAGCCATCTGCCGGTTGCCATGCTGGCATAGCACCAGACTACCACCGCTATCCAGCAACAAGCCGTTACTGCCCGGCTCCTTGCTTTGTGTGGGTTCGGTGCCCGTATAGCCGCTCGGGTTCAAGTAGACCTCCGTGCCGTTTGCTTCCGTCCATTTGTAGACCGTGTTCGCCGGTACATCCGAAAACAACAACATTTGTTCATTTTCTACCCACAGCGGTCCTTCGCTCCAGTCAAAGCCTTCGGCTATAATTTCAGCCGTTGCGTTTGTGTCGATAATGGCATCCAATGCCGGGTCAAGGCGTTCAATTCGGCCAGTTGTCTTATACGTCATTTGTGTTGGTTGTTGTGCATTGTTGCAGGCTATTGCCATGGTCAAAGCAATTGGGATAAGCGTCAGTTTCATAGGTAACAAACTTAAATAAAATGCTTTGCATTCACGAATACCTATTAAAGGCAACTTAAACAGGAGTAGTCGGCGGGGTCGGCTGCCTCTCTATGGCGCGGACGATACGTCCGGTTACCGAGCGAGGTGCCACCTGTATCCCGATTGAATACGCCTTGGATGCCGGAGGCCAACTTGATGCCAGCTTCATGCTAATTTGATGCCGATTGGAAGGCAATCATTGCTATCAAGTCCGCTTTGGTGTGCCTTTAACGCGCATGGTTCCACCGAAGCCGGGGACAAGCCGAATAGGGAACGTTACTGTACGTGATTTAGATGATGGCTTGGCCGGAACAGATGATTGCCGGAAAATATCAAGAACACCGTTTTAAAACTAATTGTGTAACTTTGAGTGGAATAACTTATTCACCGATTAAATCTTACGTTATGAAAGCTTTCTGTTTCGTATACTTTATATTCCCAATGGTGGTCTTGGGACAGCAAACAGATTTCCCGCTTGGCATAAAGCGGCAACCCGATTTAAATTTCCCAGCTGGCGTAAAACAGCAACCCGATACCACGTTCAAAGTCATCCGTGTTCAGGAGAACGAGAAGAAAGGCGGTCCGGCATATCTCATCAACGGTTAACGTGTCCACCCATCGGTACTGAAAACATTGACCCCAAAAATGATTGAGCACCTCGAAGTGATGAAGGAGTCGGCTGTGGCCAGCAACCCTGCTTACCGCGGTGAAATTCATATCACCACCAAGGCGCAGTATTCTCCTAAGTTCATTTCCCTGACGGCGCTGCAATCGAAATACGCGCCCGAAGCAAAGGGATTTGTCATTTTCATGGTTGATGATGAGCTGGTCAAGGAAGATTATGATTTATTTTGTGTAGACGAAACCAACCTCCTAACCATTTACATCGACAAGGTTTCAAATGCGGCTGAAGGTATCGATATCCCACTGATCAAGGTGCTCACGAAATCGGAGAAAAACATCAACGATCGCAACACCATCTGGATTAGGGGCACTGCCTATCATAAGCCGTCAGGCACTCCATAGGTTCCGAGGGCAAATGGACCAATTCATTCGTTACTCGTTTGATGATTACGACGCTGTTTTGTTGAATAGCTGGCTGAGTTGGGAGAGTATGGATAGTTCCGCTTTGTTTTTGTTCCGGAAGGAGGCCGCAACATGGTCTGCGGTTTCCATGATGCGTTTTTTAAGAGCGGCATTGAAGAAATCAGGATGTTCCTTGACAAATGCTTCGAACCGTTCGTAGGCTTTAGCGGCACGGGGCATCTCCTCTTGCAACCAGTCAAATACCGCTTCTACCTGAAAAGCAGCATCGCTATCAAATTCATCGGTGCTCTCATCGAACGTCAGCCATTTGTCCTTGACTTCTTTTTTTAATGTGCCGATCTCTTCTGCTGTGATCTCCCTGTCGGCAGCAGCGATGGCATATAGCAAATAACCTAGTTTCCTATAGAACTCCAACCATTTTTGATTTGAATGCTTGGCATGTGTCATGTAGTCTATTAATAAAAATCCATTATTCCAGTTAGTAGGTATTATTTTTGCGTTAGATGCGGAAATTTATCCCGCACCAGGTTTAGCTCAATTCCAAACTCCAAATACGCCTTTAGTCCGTCCAGTACAGTCGTAAAGCCGCCCGTATTGTCATTGATTGCTTCAATGAGTTCGTCTCCCGTTTGGTGGAAGCCATAATTTTTGATAACCACGTAGGTGGTATCGTCGGTCAGCGCCGTAAACGCAAAATCAACCGTGGTGGCGGGATCGCCCCATTCAAACACTATTTTGTTGTCCGGTATGATTTCCGTTACCCGCACATCACTCGACACGTGATACATTTCCCATTCCCAAGTAATGGTTTTGCCCGTTTCAAGCCGGCCACTTGATTTGGTAAACCAAAATTTGGTCGTCACAGCAGGGTCAATGAATGCCTCAAAAACCGTCGCAACAGGTTTCCTGATCATCATTTGGGTTTCTACCGTCGGTGTTTTTTTTGCTGCCGTCATCTCCTGTTTTTAAATGTTAGCCCTTTTTCAGCTAATGCTGCAAGGAGTCTTGGTATTGAGCCTTGTCCAAATCCATGAAGTTTCAATAGCTCCTGTTCGCTGTAATTGGCAAGGTCTTGAAGTGTTGCAATATTTTCTCGTTCCAAAGCCCTCCTGGCGGGTGCGGAAAGCACCGAAAGAAAGCCCTCCTGCGGTTTCCGTTCCTGTTCACAAATCGGGCAAGCCGGGCAATCACTACTTTTATAGTATTGATGCCCTTTATCACAGGTTCTCAACGTTTTTCTACTTGTCTGCATGTTGTCGGTCGAATTATTCGTCGTCTTGTTCCCGAGTTGTTTATCCAATGTTCAGCTTTCTACCAAAGTTAGTAAAAAGCACCAATGAAACCATCATGATTTTTAAAATCACACAGTGGAATGACTAAATCATGACAGCTTCATCACCATTAAAAAACAAATTTAGACAGATGAAAAAAACACAGGCATTGTACGGAAACCAATGCTAGAGCCATATCGGATAATCACTTCGTTTCGTAACTTTACTAAAAGAAAACCTTCGGCATGAAAATTAAGTTCATCACCTGTTTGACGGCCCTGGCTGGTTTGATCGGTTTCAGGCCGCAATACAATCATGCCCCCATCAGTTTGGCCCGCTCGCTTGCAGAACGATACCCCTACGATATCGGCATAGAACAAGATCCTGATGTCCTTTACGCAGAGAAATTCAGTGATGGCCTGGCCAATATCTTGGCCAGGTATACAGACGTGCTCAACGGCGACGGAATGAGCCTCGATACCCTAGACGTTCCCGCCAAGGGCTCCGTTGCCATTAAAATGACCAATCAGGGGGGTAAAAACGACGGAGGGCATTTATTCAAACGCTTCAATCCGGGATTTGACAGCACCGTTTATGTGCGGTATTACGTAAAATACCCACGAAGCTCAGAAGGGTACATCCATCACGAAGCGGTTTGGATTGGCGGCTATAACCCCTCAACAGGTTATCCAAGCCCCCAAGCAGGTACCTGCGGACTGGGAGATAAACGTATCGCAATCGCGTATGAACCTGTCAATGCGCCCAATATGGACACGTATCTTTATTGGGGCGACATGCGGGCTGGCGCCCGCGGAAAATGCTATGGCAATGATATGATCAACGGTGGTCCACAGGCACAGCAATTGGAGTGGGACCGGTGGATGTGCATTGAACTGATGATCAAGCTCAACCATCCGGCAACGGCATACAACGGAGCGTTAACGATTTGGCAAGACGGCATTGAAGTGGGGCATTGGGGTCCCGGTTTTCCAAATGGAAATTGGGACCTCGATTCTTGGTTCAACGATCCGGCAGGGAAGCCATTTGAAGGGTTTCGTTGGCGGACAGATGGAAAACTGAATCTCAATTACCTCTGGATTGAATTCTATGACGATACCACACCGGAGGGGCAGTCCCATCACATCAAATTTTCTAACCTGATCGTTGCCAGAACGTACATCGGACCGATCAAAAAGTCATAATGGAATGAACGCACAACATGTGATCTGGCAGGGCCTTTATTACCGCACCATGGAACACCTCATCGTGCAGCAGCATGACACCGGCTACCAAATCCAAGGCCATATCATCGGCGAGACAAAAGGCCATCCGCTTGACATGCACTATATGATACTTACAGACACTGCATGGACCACCCAGCGGGTGTCCGTCACGGTAGAGACCGAACCGGTATTCGTGTTGGACTTACATGAAGAAGCGTTTGCTGCCTGCATAGATGTGGATATTTCCATGAGTCCTTTTACCAATACATTGACCATCAACCGCACCAAGCTGCCAGTCGGTGGGTCCACTGATAACACCGTGTTGTACGTTGATATCGAAAACCGGTTGCATAAGCCCGTTCGTCAACGGTATACCCGTGTCGATCACGACTGGTACCGCTATGAAAACCTAGAAAGCGGTTTTGTCTCCATGGTCCAATGTGATGAAAACGGCTTCATTATCCATTATCCCGGTATCTGGGAACGGATTTACTAAGGGGTGTCCAGCTCATTCCGGACGCTGCCCGGCGGGCTTGCCGTTTACCATGAAATAATACACCAGAAATCCAAGCGCGATAAACGTACCTTCGATACCATAGGGTAGCGGTGAGTCATATTCATATGGCACATACTCCAACACGATCAGGCCAATGCCGGCGAATAAGAGGAGAATCCCCCACTTCAATGCGCTGTACCGGTTGTCCACCTTGCTGGCAAACAATCCTTTGATCAACTTCTCATCGGTGAGTCCGGAGGAGACAATCCGCGAACGGAGCCGGTACTTCAGGATGGTTTCGATAATGTAAGCGATCGTGAAAAAGACCGTGCCGACGATAAATATTGGTTCTACATGATTCATATCTGTTGTTTTTGATGTTAACTGCCCCATGTGACTGTCGCGGCGATGCAAAAGTTGCAAGAATTTAATTTTCTTTTTTGAAACCTATATCGCACCGCCGTCGTCTAACAAGGCAACGATGTGTCCGGACCATGAACTGATAGCAAAAATAACTGCGGGAAACCTCCATGCATTTCGGCTATTGGTAAGCCGGTATGAAAGGCTCGTGCAGCGCATGGTGCAACGGGTAGTAAAAGATGAGGATCATGTAAAAGACGTGTCTCAGGAGGTCTTCATTAAAGTATATAAAAATCTCAGCCGTTTCAAGCACGAGAGCAAGCTATCTACTTGGATAGCCCAGATTGCTTATACGACAAGCTTGGATTACTTGAAAAGCACCCAACGGAGACGTCGTCTGACAGATGAGGTGGATGACCGCCATCACCACATTGAAGGCGGTCCCGACCCGGAGCAGGTGCTAAACCAAAAAGAATTGCATACCTTTATGGTGCAACTGATTGATCAGTTGCCTGAAAATTATCGGCTGGTGGTTAACCTTTTCCACATGGATGATTATTCCTACCAGGAAATCGTGGATATCACGGGGCTGTCGGCGGGCACCATTAAAAGCCACCTCTTTAGGGCAAGGCAGCTATTGAAAGACAAATTGGCTAAACTAATAAAATAGGAGGGACCGATGAAACCAACCGACGAACAGCTGAAGCAGCTATTGCGGGAGCAGGAGGAGATCGAGCAGCGGCCATTGACGGAGCGAGACATCGAGGCGTACAGCTTGCTGCTGGAATCGATGAACCATGAACGTAAAACGCAGACGGATACATCCGTTGCGGTGGTGGATGCCGTGATGGCCGAGATTGCCCTGCTTGAAGAGCGGAAAGACCGCAGGCGGGATGCCATTACACTCGTTTCAGCGGTATGTGTTGGCCTGTTGGCCACAGCAATATGTTATTATTTCGTAGATTACGCGTTGCTAACAGCAGGATTATCCTGGCTCAAGGCGCATGCTCCGGTTGTTGCCTTTATCATCATCGCCGTTGGCATCATTCAATTCGCTGACAAAAAATTGATTTCCCGAAATTAAAGCCCGAATATGTCCAAACTACACCGCAGAGAGTTCATTAAATTATCCGCGACCGCAGGCCTTGGGGCTTCCATATGGGAGCCGCTCTTGCAAAGAGCATTGGCCGTGGAAGCACACAATGCGACCCGTTCGATAAAAGATGTAGAGCACATCGTCATCCTCATGCAGGAAAACAGATCCTTCGATCATTATTTCGGAGCGATGAAAGGTGTCCGCGGGTTTGGAGATCGCTTTCCGATACCACTTGAAAGCGGCCAGCGGGTGTTTCATCAGTCAGACGGCGAGAAGATCGTGCCCCCTTACCGGGCCGATAGAAAAAAATCAAATGCAGCACTCATCAACGGCACCCCGCATAATTTTCCGGATACCCAAGCCGCCTGGAACCAAGGGAAGTACGGATTTTGGCCGCTGTTCAAGACACCTTATTCCATGGCGTACTACACAAGGGAAGAGATTCCTTTTCAATATGCCATGGCAGAATATTTTACGATTTGTGATGCCTATTATTGTTCCATTGCCACCGGTACCGACCCTAACCGGATCGTGTTTTGGTCAGGATCGGTACTCAACCCCGACAAACGAGCTGCTGGCATTAATTGTACCGACGCAGATTCCGAGCCGGTCAACCTGCGCTGCTGGATCAAAGGGGAGATGCCCGAACCGGGCTATACGTACCAGGGGAGTGCCTTCACATGGCCCACCATACCAGACGTGTTGCAGGAAGCCGGTATCAGTTGGCGCATTTACCAGGATCCCAATGATAACTGGACAGGAGCCATGCACGGTTGCTTGGCGTTTGAAAGCTTCCGGAATGCCAAACCCGGCGACCCGATTTATGAAAACGGCATGCGGCATTGGTCGCTTCAAGACCTTGCGAATGACGTTAAAAACAACACCTTGCCCCAAGTAAGTTGGATACTGCCATCGCAAAGCAATTCAGAACACCCCGGAGCGCCCTCCAGTCCGTACCGGGCATCCAATTTCACGCACGAGGTATTGTCTGCCATTACCTCCAATCCGGACGTATGGAGCAAGACGGTTTTTTTCCTGACCTTTGATGAAAACGACGGCCTTTTCGATCACCTGCCGGCGCCCGCAGTGCCTTCTTACAACCTGGATAATACCCTCGCCGGCAAATCGACACTGGACGTCGCCGGCATGTATTTTCATAACGACAAGGATAACCTCGAAGACACCGCGACCAAGCGGGTCTATATCGACCAACGAGACACCATTTCAGGCAACCTACGGCCATGGGGCATGGGTCCCCGTGTACCGATGTATATCCTTTCTCCCTGGAGCAAGGGGGGGTGGGTGGATTCCGCCGTGGCGGACCATACATCGGTAGCGCAGTTCATTGAAAAAAGGTTCGGTGTGACCGTCCCCGCTATCTCGCCATGGCATCGTGCCATCAGTAGCGACCTTACTTCAGCATTTGATTTCGTCACGCCCAATGATCCGAAATTCCCGGTCATGCCGGATACTTCCGGATTTGAAAAAATAGACGCCGCATCAAAAGAACTGCCCAAAGCTGCCGCCCCCGTGCAACCGTCGAAATTATACCAAGAAAAAGGAACCCGTTTTTCGAGAGCGCTTCCGTACCAGCTGCACTGCACGCTGCAATACCGGAAAGACGATGGTCAGGTGCAGCTTGTTTTTGAGAATAAAGGCCATAAAGGTGCTGTATACCATGTGTACGACATGAAGCGGCTGCACCTGATTCCACGGCGATACACGGTAGAAGCAACCAAATCGCTGACCGATGAATGGGATGTAAAAGACACTGCAGGTGCCTACGACCTAGAAGTATATGGTCCCAATGGTTATTTCCACAAAATCACCGGTAATATCAAGGATATTGAACCCGAAATCCAATTGGAGTACGATCATGCCAAAAGCGGCATTTCTATCCTGCTGCGACATCATTCGGCCACTCCTTTAAGCATCGAAATCATGGCCAATGCATACGATTACCCGAAATCAGACCCCATTGTCTTACACCCTAAGAAAGCACTCAGAAGATATATAAACCTTAAAAAAAGCGACAATTGGTACGATTTTACCATCAAAACAGCAAGTGGTTTTTTGCACCGTTTTGCCGGAAGAGTAGAAACGGGCAAACACAGCGTCAGTGATCCCGCAATGGCGGCAGAACTATAGAACCCATATCATATTCACGTTGGGTAAGGCCGGTATTTTCTGGGACGGTGAGGTTTACAGGCCATTTGCCACGGAAGGCGGGCATAGTGATTTTGCCCTCATCGGGGCAGCCTACTATGGCGCTTATGGGCAACATTAGGCGGACCTGCGTTCTTATATTCGGCTAAACAACTGTCAAGTGGTTTACCTTCATGATAGATGCAATCGCAAAAGTCTTCACACGCCTCCGGGTTGCTATTAGCAGCACACCCATTTCTGCATTCAACTAAAGAGTTACCGGGCCGGATATCGTAGATAAACCGGTTTATTACGATTACCGAAACCACGGTGGCAATAACAACGCAAAAAAACGTAAACGGAAACCTGTTGCTCAACGTTTTCTTCTTTGTTGCATAACCGTCGGCATTGGCTTGTTTGATGGGCAAAACATGTTTTAATCGATCATAATCCCAACACAGCAAATACAAGCTTGCCATTGCCATCAGCGTAGTGATACGGGTGCCTTCAAACCGAACGGCATAAGCCAGGATACAGATGTTCAAGATAATGGGAAAATATATAAGCGCACCAAGAAGCGCCGTTCTCGGAATGAGCAATAAAAGCGCAGCCGTCACCTGTAAAACCCCGATAAACGTATAATAGAAACCTGTCAGATGCAGCGCCTCAAAATAATGACCCAATGGATGATTAACCGGTAACGCAGTGAACCGTTCTCCCATGATTTTTACGATGCCCGATGGGATAAATCCGAGTGCCAAAACGATGCGACAAAAAATGGAGAAATAATGAAACCACCTATTTCCTTTAGCTTCATAATACCGCTCTCCGAACTTGTTCAATGTATTCATAAAATAAAGGTTTAAATGACTAATCCCTTTTTTTGCCTAAAGTACTTTGCAAAACAAAGTTAAAGAAAACACTTTGTATTTCAAAGTAATTACGTGATATTTTCTGCTATGGCAGGGGAATCCTGGTATGGGACAGCTTCAAACTAATTGATGATTTGTTAACCTTTTATCAACCTTACCCTAACACGGACCGGGTAGTTTTGCCGCTGGTCATCAATTAGCGGCGAAAACATGTGTTACAGGTCTCTCAAACTAGTATTGCTTTTATTATTAGCTTCTTTTTCTTCATCAATAGAAGCGCGCAACTTACCCCTAGCGCCCTTGGGATTAGAAATCAGGCATCGTCAAACCACGATTTCCGGAAAAGTAACCGACGAAGACGGTAATCCGATTGCAGGTGCAACGGTCACGAATAAGTCCAATCAATCGGCTACCCAAACCAATACTGATGGGACATTCACCCTTAGCGGTGCCGTCGGCGATCAACTGAGTGTCCGGTATCTTGGGTACACCGAAGTCGATCGGGAAGTCACCTCCCAAGACAACAACACCATCATCCTGACGCTTGCTGAAAACATGATGGAAGAGGTCATGGTGTCTATCGGCTACCAGCAGGTCCGCAAGTCGGATGTCACCGGGGCGATCGCGAATGTCAAATCCGAGGAGCTGAACTTAACTTCGCCCAAATTGTCTCAAGCCTTGGTTGGCAAGCTGGCCGGTGTGCAGGTATCGCAAACCAGCGGAGCGCCTTATGAAGGCACTAAGATCCGCGTCCGCGGTATGGGGTCTATCAATGCCAGTTCCGAGCCCCTGTATGTGATAGACGGCTACCCGGCAAGCAACTTGAATATCAATCCGAATGACATTGAGTCTATCGACGTGTTGAAAGACGCGGCATCAGCGGCCATTTATGGTTCGCGTGCATCGGGCGGTGTGGTGCTGATCACCACCAAGAGAGGCAAGGAAGGACGGAGCACGGTAGATTACGAAGTACTCGGTGGTTTCGGTCAGCTGTCCAAGAAAGTCGACTTATTGAATGCAGCCGAATTCATCGATTTAATCATCGACGGTCGAAATAATAGTTACAAAGACCTGGTCATTACCAGGGGGTTGACCTGGACGGATGAGATGCTTCGAGATGACAATGCCGCCCGTGTTGCCCGTGTCGGCAACGCTGGCTCTGTCAGCATCCCCGAAGATTACTATGATTTTGCTACCGGCCTTGCCAAGCAGTCGCCCTATGATACCGATTGGCAGGATGCATTATACCGCAATGCGCCATTTCAGCGACATAACCTGTCTATTTATGGGGGCGGCGAAAAAACCCGGTATTTCGTGAGTGGATCGTACCAAAATCAAGACGGGGTCATGTTGGGCACGGACCAGCAGGTATATAATTTCAGGGTAAATGTAGACTCCAAAGTGAGCGAGCGCTTTACGGTCGGTGCCAATGTTGCCTTCACCTATAACGATAATAACGAAGTCACCACCGGCCGGTACGATAGAAGTCCGTCCATGGCGGCATTGATTTATTTGCCCACCTTGCCGGTCTATAACGAAGACGGGACCTACGCCCAATACCTGATGGGCGATTTGTCGGCCAATAATTACGGCATCCAGAACCCCGAAAATCCCCTGGCCTATGTGACCCAAATCAAAAACAATCGTCGCGGCAAACGGGGCTTTTATAATGCGTTCGCCGATTTTAAAATTATCGACGGTTTAAACCTAAAGGCAAACGGAGGGATCACCACGTATGACGAAAAATATGACTATTACCGCCCCACGAGCATTTCGGATGGCAACAATCCGCCATTTTCAAGCAATGCTAAAACAGCCGCTTACGCCGATGCCAACACGCGGGGCGAGGTGGATAAACTGATCGAAACGACATTAAATTATAACAAGACTTTTAACGAAATACACCAAATAAATGCATTGTTGGGCTATTCGGCACAGCGGACGGACGTAGACTATATGGCTGTCCGCGCCAACGGATTCCAGAGCGATGCGATCGGGGAGATCACCGACAAAGGGGCCGACCCTTCCAATTTCCAATTGCGGGATGCATTTAAACGGGCCACTACGCTGCAGTCTTATTTCAGCCGGGTGATGTATACCTATGACTCGAAGTATTTCTTATCCGCTTCGTTCCGGACGGATGGATCGTCACGTTTCGGTCCCGAAAGTAAGTGGGGCACGTTCCCCTCCGTTTCGGCAGGCTGGACCTTATCCAATGAAAACTTTTACCACGATTGGTTAGGTGAGCAATCCTCCGTAAAACTGCGTGCCAGTTGGGGGCTTAGTGGCAATAATAACATCGGCGACTATCGAGCCATCACTGTGTATAACGCTCCGGGCGGGGTGATCATCGGCGACAATGTGGCTACGGCCTATTGGCCGGGCGACCTATACGACCCGAACCTGGGGTGGGAGTCCACTTCACAGTTTAACGGTGGGTTGGATTTCGGCTTGCTACGCGGACGGTTAAACATCTTTACCAACCTTTACCTAAGCCGTTCATTTAATTTATTGTTCAACCAACCCATCACCGCTGTATCCGGAGCGACCACCATCCTGACCAACCTACCGGACAGCAAAGTCGAAAACAAGGGCTTCGATGTGCAGGTAGATGCTGCGATCGTGAGAAACAGTGATTTTGATCTTGGGCTCAGCGGCAATATCATGGTCAACCGTAATAAGGTGCTCGATCTGGGCGGGGCATCGACCATCATCACCAATGGAGCTGAGCGTTCCTACCTGACGCATATCACGCAAGAGGGAAGTCCGATCGGCATGTTTTATGGCTTTAAGGTGTTGGGCGTCGCCACGGAAGAAAACTATCAGGAAGTAGCGCCCTCTGCCGCATCGACCAATCCCATGCAACCCGGTGATCTATACTTTGAAGATGTCGATGGCAATGGCGTAGTGAATGACGACGATAAACGCATCATTGGCAATCCGCATCCGAAATTCACCTATGGGTTTGCGCTGAACGCGCGTTATAAAAGCATTGACCTGCGCGCGTCCTTTAATGGGTCGCATGGCAACCAGATGCTGGATGGTTACGATTATTACCTTTATAATATGGAGGGTTCGGGCAATCAATATGCCGACGTTGCACAGCGGTGGCGGTCGCCAGCAGAACCCGGCAACGGCAAGGTATACCGCGCTTCCAGGGGCGGTACCCAAAGCAACAGCACGCGCTTGTCTACGTTCTACCTGCAAGATGCCTCCTATTTTCGGATGACCAATATCCTTTTAGGTTACACCTTGCCGCAGACAACGGCCAATAAGTTGCTGCTAAGTGGGCTGCGCATTTATGGCAGTGTGGATAACCCCTTCACCATATCCAAATACAAAGGCTATAATCCCGAGTCCGACTACGATCAGCGCGGCAACTTGACACCGGGTGTAGACTATGGGTTATATCCCCTGGTACGGTCGTTTAATGTAGGTTTGAAAGTGACATTCTAACGTAGACAAATCATGAAAAAGAGATATTTAATGCCGTTTGTTCTTTTCGCATTGGCGGCATGCGAGCAAGATTTTTTGAATCAGCAAGATCCCAATGCGGTGTCTGTAGAGGGCTATTTCAAGACCGAAAATGACGTGCTGCTTGCGGTGAATGGCATTTACCAAGTCTTACGTTCCGGCAGCACCTTGGGTGAGACCAGTACGTTATACAGTGAAGAGCGATCAGACAATGCAGGCAGGGATGATAACCAATCCAATGCCGGGGAACCCTTTCAATTTAATGACTTTTCGTTGCTGGCGGGCAATACCTATCTGCGGACACACTGGTCAGCGATGTACGACGGTATTGCACGGTGCAACACGCTATTATCCCGCATTGACCAGGTGACCTTCAGCGATGAAGCGCTGAAGCAACGTTACATGGCCGAGACGAAGTTCGTCCGTGCATTACTTTACTTTCACATGGTCAGAAAGTTCGGCGCCATCCCATTGTCCATTCAAGAGATCAAAACCAAGGAAGAAGCAGACGAAATCGCCTTCAGGCAGGAAGAATCAGTCGTTTATCAGCAGATCGTGGCAGACCTGTCCGATGCGTTGGCGAGCGATCTGCCCAACACACAAGGGGAGTATGCGGTGGGTCGCACCTCCAAAGCTGCCATCAACGCCCTGCTGGGACAGGTTTACCTGACCATGGGTGCTACACTGGCCGACGGCAAAGCGGAAAACTTCCAGCAGGCCGAGCAATACTTGGCCGCAGCCTATGGCATGCGCACATTTGGCCGGCTCAGCGAAATCCCCTATGCTGATGTGTTTGATGTAACCAAAAAGAACACCTGCCCGGAACTGATTTTTCAGGTACAGTATCTACAGGGCGATCAAAACTACAGCTCCAGTATTGCCAGAAATAACCAGGCACGCGGCGAAACCATCAACTCGCAGTTCAATTCCACCGGCAGTGGCGGCAACGTAAAATTGGACCTGGTGAAAGATTACGAGGCAGGCGATATCCGCAAGGAGTTTTCCATCAAATTTGCAGCCAACCCCCAAGTCAACGATTGGTTTGTTACCAAGTTCAGGGATAAAAGCGACGCTGCCGGCACGGCAGGCTGGGGCGGCAACGATTGGATCCTCATCCGTTATGCAGACGTGATGCTGCTCCTGGCCGAGGCAAAAATGCAGTTGAACAAAACCGACGAAGCCATTGCCTTGCTAGATGAGGTTCGCGAACGGGCAGGCTTGCCCGCCTACGCCCAAGCACGTACAGATGCTACTTACAATGCGAAGTATCCAACCTTAAAAGATGCCATCCTGCATGAGCGTCGCGTAGAACTGGCTTTTGAAAACCACCGGTGGTTTGACCTGATCCGCAATTACGACGCAGACGAATTGGAAGCTTACTTTAGGGCCAAAAGCCAGGCCGATTATGGCAATGCGCAGCTATCGAACATTTCCACCAAAGACCGGTACTATCCGATTCCATTTGATGAGTATAAGCTAGACCCCGAGCGCATGTACCAAAATCCTGGCTATTAATTCTTCATGATCCGTATGAAATACCGCATAAGCATCATTATCCTGACGCTGGCAATGGGCACCAGCTATGTCTCCCGGTGTCAGGATTATTCCGACTACAGCACGCCCCAGGACTGGGTCATCGCAAAAAACTATTTTGCCACCTTTCTCTTATACCAAGATAGCACACTAACCGGACGGATTTTAGAATCGCCCGGTTTTCAGCAAGTACTGTCCCAGCGCCACGAACGGTACCTAAACAGCCGGGATTGCCGGGATATGGCGTGTTTCCTGGATGCATTCAAGTGGCGGGACGCAGAAGTCGATACCTTGGTGGCACTATTTGCCAGGCAATCGGAGGAAGACGAAGGGTTTAAAAAAAAGCTTTCCGATCGGCTGCTTCCCTCCCAAACGTATGGCCTTTCTAATCATACCACCACAGGCCATTATTTAAAAAAAGCACTGCGGCAAGATTTACTCGCCATGAATTACGTGATCGATGTATATGCGGGTGGCAAAAAGCCGAACTATCCGCTCATTGATTCCATTTCTTTTGATATCACCAAAAAGTCATTCTTACCGCTATTGTTAGATATCCGGCAGGATATACTCCGTGACATTCGGCAACCCCATCACGCCTTTTATGAGACACTGCTCACTGCCGTACGGTTATTGGAGATAAACGAACGGTGGGATGCCGCACAGCTGGAGCCCCTGATTGCATTGGAAAATAAAAAGGCATTCGAAGCCATCCAGAAAACAGATTTCAAAAAGTATCCCTACTCGCTGCTGCTGACGCTAGGGGCGGGACCATCAATCTATGATCAGCCGATCAGTCCGGGAGGCATGCTTCGAAGCCGGATGGCTGCACGCAGTTATTTTGAGGGGTTAGCGCCATTTATCGTGGTTTCAGGAGGACGGGTCCATCCCTACAAAACTCCCTATATTGAAGCCATCGAAATGAAAAAATACCTCATGAACGTATTAAACGTCCCCGAGGAAGCCATTTTGATCGATCCACATGCGCGGCACACCACCACCAATTTACGCAATACGGCCAGGATCATGCTCACCTACGGATTCCCCCCAGATCAGTTTGCCATAGTCAATAGCAGCGTACCGCATATCGATGCCGTCGAAAAAATGGCAGATCGCTGCATGAAAGAGCTTGGGTATGTCCCCTATGAGTTGGGCAAACGGATAAGTGACGTGATTATCGAGTTCAAACCCAAGCGGGAAGCGTTGACCATCGATCCGGATGAACCGTTAGATCCTTAACCCCCTTCGTCCCAATAGCGGTCGGTCACCGCTTGCCATGCAGCTTCCAGGATGACGTCATCGTGTTGTTCGGATAATGTTTCTCCGATCCACATACCGCCCAGGTCGTCATACAGCAGTACCTGTTGGTCCGTTAAGTCAACCGGAGCGACATCTGTCGGATAGAATTTGAATTTCATGCCCGTAGGCAGGTGGGTGGCTATCTTTTCCAGCACATCCACATTAATTTTGAAGTCTTTCATGTTTCATAGGTGTGCTACTAAGGTCTGTTTTTTGCCGGTCAATTGCAAATCAAAATGAGGTCTATCGGCATATCTGTTAGTTACCGCTTTTAGCGTATTTTGGATTGTTCTTGTTTTCTCCTATTTTAGCCGTTGAATAGTCGGGCGGTTAAACTTTATAAAAAGAAGAATATGCGGAGCGGTTTGTTGACCATGGTATGTATGGCTTTGTCAGTTTGGACCGCCTTTGCGCAAGATCAAGCGGATCAAGCCAAGTACGAGCTCATCCGGGAAACCATTAATTTTCTGGCAACCGATAAAGCGGTATCCAAGGACACCACGTTCAGGATATCCTGCGAAACGCTGGACTACGATTGCTTTGGCCAACAGTTGTCCAGCAACCCCGTCGCGGGAATCGAGCGTTGGTACAACAGTTGGCGGTCTATGACAGTTGCTAACGAAACACAGCTGGTCGCCTTACGGGATCAGGTAGCGGCTGATATCTTCGACCGGCCAGGCAAAGGATATCGAAAGCAACTTGCCGGTTACGAGGAGTACGTCTCCCGCATCGATGGTCTGATTGATCAATACGCCAATGGAGGGCCGGTAGCGGACACCGCTGTCGATACCGCCCAAGCACCGCTCCTCAGCCCTGACGAATCAAATCCAACCGATCCTGAACAACTAACGGATCGAAACGACAACGCTCAAAAAAACGACATCATGATCGCATATCTCGCACTTGCCATCGGCATCATTGCATTAATCATTGCCGCCCTGCCCATCCTCCGGAAAAAAGAGCAGCAGCTGCCTGCTGAACTACAAGGATTGCCGTATCGGCTGGAAGAATTAACCGTGTGGATAAAACGCTTGGAACAGCAAAAGGCAGATCCCCAGGTGAAAGATGCCATCGCCAGTCTAACGGATATCATGGAGTCGATCGAAAAGCGGGTGGTCGAATTGGAAAACAAAGAGTAATACCAAGGCTTCCTGTTCAGCTTTTTTTCAAGAGAACGGTTTCGGTTTCTTGCTTTGACTCGCTAACGCCGCTATTTCATTAATGCGTTTTTGACGTGTTTCAGGACGTCTCGCAAGAACGAGCCATTGCAAGAGGGCTTTTCGTGTAGACTTACTCAAGCTTTCAAAATAGTGCTTTGAACCGTTATAACGCTCGAATGCTGCATCCAAATCCGGCGGAATTTTTAATTCTTCAACCTCATCTAAGCGTGTCCAACTTCCGTGTTGTTTGGCTATTTCAATACTTTCAAAGCCGGCTTGTGTCATCAACCCATTTTCGATCAAGCGATTCACTTTTTCTTTGTTGATTTTTGACCACATGCTCGTCGGTTTTCGTTTGCTGAAAAATTGCACCGTACAAGCTTCGTTCAATTTCTTTTTAATGCTATCTATCCATCCAAAACACAGGGCTTCGTCCACGGCGTCACTCCAGGTCAGGGTGGGCTTCCCTGTATTTTTCTTATATTGAATCAACCACACACCTCGCTGCTTAGCATGGTTTTCAGTTAACCATTTCCGCCATTCTTCTCTGGTAGCCGCATATAAGTTATCGTAATCTGCTATTGTCATATATGTTATAACGTTTCCGCAAAATTAGCTTGGGGTCATGACAACCTTATGGCAGGGGGCAGCCTGTTTGCTGTTACTCTGACCAAACAGCGAGTTCGTTCCCGTCGGGATCTAGAAACTGGAAACGCTTGCCACCGGGAAAACTGAAAATATCCTTGGTTATGATACCACCAGCCTTTATCACCTTTTGTTTACTTGTTTCAATAGCTTCCGAGTAGATAACCACTAATATGCTTCCTTTAACCGGTTCTCCCACGGTAAAGCCACCATCAACATAGTCCCCGGCAAAAGCGGTGTATTCCGGTCCATAGTCTGTAAACGTCCAACCGAAACTTTTGGTATAGAATTCTTTGGCTTGGTTAATATCTTTAGAAAGGAACTCGAGGTATTGGATCTGTTCGTGCTTCAGTTTTTCTTGTGAATTAGTTGTTGCCATAATGTCCTGAGGTTATGGTGCAAATGTAATTGATAATGCCTATTCAAGCCTTGGAAAAATCCGACAAAATTATAGTTGAGTTGGGATAACTCCTGTATATCGACCTAATGTCGCATCAACACAAACATACTAAGTTTTTTGTTATGGATGATGGTATTAACTTCAATCGTTCAGCATCGCCGATTATGGTCAGGATTGCGTAGCTTTGTCCCTTTGGGCAATCACGATCAGCACATGGTGCAATTTATAAACGATGGCAGAAATAGGAAGATATAACATCCTCAGGGTAGCGGGAAAAAACAGCGACGGCTTAAGCCTGTCCGATGGGGAAAGCGAAATCTTACTGCCATCCGCCGATGTGCCCCCAAAGACCGAAGTCAACGACACGATTACTGCTTTTGTGTTTCTAAATAAAGCGGGGCAGCTGCTAGCCACTACCAAACGAGCGTTTTCGGAGGTTGGCGATTTTGCCTATTTAACGGTTGTCGATGCCGGTGAAGACGGCGCTTTTTTAGATCTGGGCATCAGTAAAGACGTATATGTGCCGATCAAAGAGCAGCGCAGACCAATGCGCCAGGGCGAAAAGCATATCGTTTACCTCTACCTGGACAGGCAGAACCAGCGTATGTTAGCATCGTCGCGGCTGCATAAATTTATCGAAGAGGACGATTTCGATTTTGAAGTAGGGGATGAAGTGCAGCTGCTTATCAGTGAAGAGACCGATCTGGGCTTCAATGCGATTATCAACAATCGCCATATCGGACTCTTGTACCGCAATGAATTATTTACCGATGTCGCCATTGGCGACCACCTCAAAGGCTGGATTAAAAACATACGTGTGGAGGGTAAGATAGACCTCAGTCTGCGTCCCCAGGGTTTCGGGCATGTGCTTGATACCAAAGAGGTCATCCTGCGCGCGCTGAAGGACGATGGAGGAACGATAGCCCTGGGCGACAAAAGTGCACCCGAAGACATTCAAGCGCGTTTCCAGATTAGCAAAAGCGCTTTTAAGAAAGCCATCGGCGGACTATATAAAGAACGGCTCATCACCCTTAGTGATTACGAGATCAGACTCGTGACCGACCAGTCGCCATAGATTCCATCCACGCTTGCTTATTTCTTGGATGCGAAATTAGTTAATAAGCATTATCTTCGTTTTTATTTTCCCCATGAAAGATAATAAACCGATAGATGATGACAGACTTTAATCCGAATCGTAGAACATTTATTCAAGGTGCCAGCGCAGCGTTGGCGCTATCTGCACTGCAGGCCAAGGGATTGACGTTTTCGGACACGGCCAATTCCCTGCGCGTTGGTTTAATTGGGGCGGGCTGGTATGGCAAAAGTGATCTTTTCAAACTCATTCAGGTCAGCGACGTCGACGTTGTCGCCGTGTGCGATGTCGACAGGAACCATCTGGAGGAAGCCGGAAAGCTGATCACTGAGCGCCAAGCCTCCAAGAAGGTTCCAGCGCTGTACGGAGATTACCGGAAGATGTTGGCCGAACATCAATTGGATCTGGTGCTCATCGGTACGCCAGACCACTGGCATGCACGGCAGGCTATTGACGCCATGGCATCAGGCGCACATCTTTATTTACAGAAGCCCGTTAGCGTTGATGTTCTGGAAGGAGAAGCCATACTCAGCGCAGCGCGCAAATACAATAAAAAGGTGCAGATCGGCACACAAAGGAGAAGCACCCCTCACCTGATCGATGCTAAAGAAAACGTAATCGATAAAGGCTTGCTCGGTAAGATATCGCATGTGGAGATGTGCTGCTATTATCATATGCGGAAAGATGGGAACCCGCCAGTGGAGCCTGTTCCCGATTTTCTTGATTATGAAATGTGGACCGGTCCAGCCCCCTTACGTCCATACGATGGGTTGCCGCATGGAAGCTGGTGGCGTACCTTTATGGAATATGGCAACGGAATTCCAGGAGATATGTGTGTTCACATGTTCGATACGGTGCGCTGGTTGTTGCAGCTCAAATGGCCGAAGCAGGTCAGCGCCACCGGTGGGATCTACGTTCAAAAAGGGGGGAAGTCAACCATTGCCGACACACAGACCGCTATTTTTGAATACGATGAGCTGAACTGCATCTGGCAACATCGGACGTGGGGGACCCCGGCCGATCCCGAATATCCATGGGCGTTCATTATTTATGGTGATAAAGGTACCCTAAAGGGGAGTGTTATGAAATATGAGTTTATTCCAACCGGCAAAGGCGACCGTATTGCGAAAGATGTCGTTTATGAAAAGGAAGAATATCCGGAAGATTTAAACGAATCCCGAATTGAACTGCATACGGCACCCGCTACGCGGCGGCACATGCTGAATCTCCTATCGGCGATCAAAAATAACCATTTACCCGTTGCCGATATTGAAGAGGGGCACATATCAACCGCCAGTTGCATACTTGCCAACCTTTCCATGCAGTTGAATCGGCCGCTTATCTATGATCCGCAAAAAAAGATATGCATTGACGATCCAGAAGCGACAATGCTGTTGAGGAGACCCTATCGGAAGCCTTGGCAACATCCTTATATTTAAGCCGCTTAATAAAAGCTAAAACGATATGTCAAACATCAGAGAATTCTTCAATGCCTATGCAGTTGCATCAACAGGCGGAAATGCAGAAAAAATCGCAGCCTTTTACGGCGACAGTTTCGTCGTTGTGGCTCCTGGGGAATCGCGTGCTTTCCGTAATGATGAGGAATTTCTGAAATGGCTACAGTCTGTCCATGAATTTAACCGGCAAACCGGTCTCCGGCAAATGCTCGTCCAGCATGTCACCGAGGAACCATTTGGAGGGCATGCGATACACGCTTCCGTAACCTGGGGAGCCTTATATGAAAAAACTGGAGATGAAGCCATCGCATTTACAATCCACTATATCCTCCAACAGCAGGCATCTTCATTACGGATTATCCTTTATTCCAGTGAGGAAGATCAGGAGAAAGCCATGAAGGAAAAGGGCCTGTTATAGCAGACTATCTTTCACGGTCTGGGAAACGAATGTATTTGACGACCGTGTATCTCAATTAAACGTCGCCCGAAATTCCAATGGCGTCAAATTAGTTTTGCTTTTGAACCGTTTACTGAATGACTGTGGGTGTTCAAAACCGAGTTCATAGGCAATTTCGCTGACCGATAAGTTCGTCGTGGTCAAACGTTCTTTGGCATACTCAATCAGCTTATTTTGTATGTGCTGTTGCGTGTTCTGCTGGGTGTAAATGCGAAGCATACTTCCCAAATAATTTGCTGAAATATTCATTTGATCCGCCATGGTCGCAACCGTTGGAATACCTTTTTTCAAGGAGTTCCCACTTTCAAAATATTGTGTAAGGAGCTGCTCAAATCGCTCCAGCAGCTCGTGACTGGCTTTTTTCCGCGTGATGAACTGGCGCTCGTAGAAGCGTTCGGAGTAGATGAGCAGCATTTCGAGCTGTGCGACGATCAGCTTCTGACTGAATTTATCGATGTTGGATCGGTATTCCCGTTCGATGTTTTGCAGGATATCCACGATCACCTTTTCTTCTTTGTCCGAAAGGAAAAGCGCTTCGTTTGCGGCATATTGGAAAAACTCATAGGACTTGATCTTCTTTGCCAAGGCCGTATTCCACAAAAAATCGGGATGGATAAGCAGCAGCCAGCCCGTAGGTTCGACTATCGCCTCCGGATTGATCTCTATTTTCAGGAATTGAAGCGGGGATATAAAAGTAAGTACCCCCGAGTCAAAGTCATATTGCTGCTGGCCGTAATTGAATCTGGCATTGACATTCCGCTTTAATCCGACCGAATAGAATTCCTGTATCCATTTCATTTCGCTGTCATCCACCGGATACGAAATCTTGCTGTAATCGATCAGGCTGATCAACGGATGCTCGGGTCTCGGAAGGTTGCAGAAGTCGTGAAACGCAGCTATCGAACGAAAGCGGAGTACCCTTTCCATATAGGCCAATTTACGCAATTAATTTTCCTTTTAAAAAAACAATTCCGCCGTTTGTTATAACGCTTTTTGCGCCGTAGGTCGTACAACGATTTCATTGACATCCACGTCAGCTGGCTGTGATACGGCATATGCGACCGCCCGGGCAATAGCGGCCGCAGGCAGTAGATCCATTCGGAATTTTTCAATGGCCAATTTCTTCAAATCCGGATCCGAAATACTTTCTGCCAATTCCGATTCCGTTGCCCCGGGCGCTATAAGGGTCACCCTGATGTTGCCGCTTACTTCTTGGCGTAACCCATCTGAAATAGCCCGTACAGCAAATTTTGTAGCGCTGTAAACGGAAGAGGTAGGCCCGACCCAGCGGTCGCCCACCGATGTGATATTGACAAACTGGCCGCTGTCCTTGGCTTCAAAAACGGGCAGCGCCGCCGCGATGCCGTGCAGCACCCCCTTGACGTTCACATCGATCATCCGGTGCCATTCGTCGATTTTGTAACTGTTGATCATCGAAAGCGGCATCAGGCCGGCATTGTTCACCCATACATCCAGCGTGCCGAAATGCTCCACCGCGTGGTTTGCAAATGCACGCACATCTTCCGTATCGGTTACATCCAGTTTTCTGTACACCGCATCACCATTACTTGAGGAGATAGACTCCACGATCGTTTTTAGGTTGTCCACTCGTCTGGCTCCCAATACGACTTTGGCACCCAATGCCGCCAAATGACGGGCGATTGCTTCACCAATACCGCTGCTTGCTCCGGTAACGGCTACTACTTTTCCTTTGATACCTTCCATTTTCTTTACATTTTATGTTTAAAGTAATGGTACAAAGGTGGGGAAGGATGAGCGGTGTTATGTAGCCTGATCGGTTGAAGGTGTGTTCAAATCGTGTCATGTTTAATCATGATAACCGCATCCAAGGCCATCCAATAAACGTTAAAACATCATACACCTAGCTTACACCTCATTGGCCACCCGTGCAAACTTATTCCGGTACTCAATCGGCGTAAGCCCCGTAATCTTTTTGAAGATATCCCTAAAAGCTTTCGTATCCGTATAGCCCACATCAAACATGATTTCGGTTATATTCTTTCTTGATGCTTCAAAGAAATTTTTGGCAGCCTCTATTCTTACGCGTTGTATATACTCGATGGGTGTATTGTTCGTTGCCTCTTTGAATCTCCTTTCAAATGTTCTACGGCCCGAATTAATTAACGTTGCCAGCGTTTCTATTGTTATTTTATCACAATAGTGTTTTTCAATGTAATCCTGTACTTTTTTGATATCATCATCACCATGATTCCGTTGACCTTTGAATATCGCGAATTGAGATTGGCTATCCCTCCCAATATCCAATGCAAAATATTTCGAGATCATGATAGCCGTTTCCCGGTCAGCAAACTTTTCAACCAGGTATAGTATTAAATTCCATAAACTGCTTGCCCCGCCACTGCTGTAAATATTGTCGTGTTCTGTTATGATCGCGCCATCCTCTACTTCCACATCGGGGTATCGTTCCCTAAACTCGTTGACATGGGCCCAATGTGTCGAGCATTTTTTACCCTTGAGCAAACCGGTTTCGGCCAAAAGAAAAGCACCGATACACAAACTGGCAAGACTTGCACCCCTGTCGTGCAACTTTTTGAAATGAGGTATCGCTTCGGCATTGGCTTGAACCCCCTTGGCGGTATCACCATATGCAGGGGGAATGATCAGTAAATCCGTTGCAGTCACGTCTTTGAGCAACCTATCGGTTTTGATCATGTACTCACCATTATTAGCAGGCACATATTCGTTTAAGCCCACATACTCAACCTTGAAAATGGGTTTTTTGCCAAATGTGCTTAGAAACTCATTGGCGGTATGGAAGGTCCTGAACGCCGGTGTCACGGCTTCAATTACCCCATACTCAGGCACAAAGACAGAAATCTGCATAGCAATCAAACGTATTTAGCTGCAAGGTAGAAAAGTTTTGTCATAATCTACCCCTAAAGTTGTCGTTTTCACAACAGCCGGGATTCCATATCCCATCGTACTTTTGAATTGTATAATTTAACACAGCAAAAACAACAAAAAAATGGCACAAGTAACACGAATCACGGTAGAAGCAACAGTAAATGCTCCCGTAGCAAACGTTTGGAAAGCTTGGAACACACCAAGCGACATTATGCAATGGAACACTCCCGACCCAAGTTGGCATACCCCAAGCAGCGAAAACGACCTGCGCGTAGGTGGTAAGTTCAAGAACCGGATGGAAGCCAAAGACGGCAGCTTCGGTTTTGACTTCGAAGGCATTTACGATACGGTAGAGCTGCATAAGGAAATTTCCTACACCATGCCCGATGGGAGAAAGGCTACCACGTTGTTTACCGCGCAAGACGGTAAAACCAACATCGCAACCACCTTTGATGCTGAAACAGAAAATGATCCCGAATTTCAGAAACAAGGATGGCAAGCCATCTTGGACAACTTTGTGAAACATGTTGAATCAAACTAGTTTATAAACCACTAATAATTAGTAAAATGAAAAAGAATAAAATAATCTTTTGGGTGGCCACGACCATCATCATCCTTTGGGAGGGTGTCATGCCACTTACCACCCTGCTGTTTGCCCCGCAGCAAGCAACCGTCGGCACAAAACCGTTGGGCTATCCCGATTACTTTGCCTATACGCTTATCATCTGTAAAGCACTTGGTGTAATAGCGATCTCCTTTCCAAAAATACCAAGCAAGCTAAAGGAATGGGCATATGCAGGGCTCACGTTTAATTTAATCTTTGCATTCATCAGTCATGCCTGTGTAGATCAAAACATCGGGTTTATGCTGCTGCCATTGGTGGTGCTGGGTATTCTCGCGGTTTCTTATGTTTATCAGCATAAAATCCAGCGCAGCGTTAAGACAAATTATCAAACAAATTATTAATCACCATTAAATATCAATAGCAATGGAAAACAACACCGTTTCATTACATCGCGTAATTAAGGCAAGCCCCGAAAAGGTATTCCGGGCATTTGCCGACCCACTAGCCTATTCAAATTGGCTGCCACCTTATGGCTTTGTGTGCACCGTGCAGCAGATGGATTTTAAGGTAGGGGGGAAGTACCACATGACGTTCATTAATTTCAGTACAGGGAATGGACATTCCTTCGGTGGCGAATACCTGGAGATCAAACCGAATGAATATATTAAGTATACGGATGTGTTTGACGACCCTAATATGCCCGGAAAAATGACCAACACGATCTGGCTGAAAGCGGTTTCGTGCGGCACCGAACTCAAAGTGCTACAGGAAGGACTTCCTGAAGTCATCCCGGCAGAAATGTGTTATTTAGGTTGGCAGGAATCGCTGGAGAAATTGATGAAGCTTGTAGAGCCTCAAATTCCTGATGCCTAATTTAACCTTACGATGACTAATCCTAATAATGGTAAATTAGTGAGTGCGATCTTCATTACCTTTTCTGGTAATTGCAGGAAAGCACTCACCTATTACCAAAGCTGCTTTGGTGGCATGCTGCAATTTGAAACGTTCGAGAAAGCATTGCCCGGTTATACAGAAATGCCTGTCGTCAGCGGGTCGCTTGTCGCTGATCGCATCACTATTCACGGTTCAGACCTGGTACACAACGAAGGAAGAACCCTCGGGAACTACATGTCTATTTTTTTGCCATGTAAACATACCGATGATCGAAAAGCGCTTATTGAAAAACTGGTCTATCATCACCAGGATCTTTTGGTCGAGCATGATGATGACCAAAAACTAATTGAAGTAATTGATGCTTTTGATGTAAGGTGGATATTGGGCGTTTAGCAGCAGAAGATTTGAAAAATTTATTAAGCGGCAGTGTTGACGGTATGCCAATCACACAAGAGTTCCGTGATAACCCCGGCACATGATTGAAGGAGAGTTCCCACCGGTTTTAGCGTGGTATCAGTCCACTACTCAAAGAGTTGTTCTGCAAGCCCGATAAGCAACCCTTCGGGGCCGCGGATATAGCAGAGCCGATACGAGTCTTCGTACTGAACCACTTCTCCGACGAGCTGTGCACCGAATTTACTGAGCCTGTCGAGTGTTTCTTCGATATGTTCTACAGCGAACATGATACGGAGGTAGCCGAGCGCATTCACCGGCGTATTCCGATGATCGGCAACAACAGGCGGAGAGAGAAACCGCGAGATTTCTAATCGGCTATGGCCGTCGGGCGTGACCATCATGGCGATTTCGACACGCTGGTTGCTCAGTCCGGTGACCCGACCTGCCCATTCCCCTTCTACGACGGCTTGCCCTTCGAGCTTCAAGCCAAGCTCGGTAAAGAAGGAAATGGTCTCATCGAGGGATTCTACCACGATGCCGACATTGTCCATTCGCAATAATTTACTTTTTGTCATAGTCTTATCTCCTGATGCTGTTTCTTAAACATTCTCCGTAATATCGGCAACAGCTTTCCAGTTGGCGCACAAGTTCGATGGCCATTGGTTAAAGCTCCTGGATGTACTAAGCCATTTCCCATCCTGGTCGAACCGGCTCCCGGAGATATTGATCTGCTTCAGATAGGCCCTTCACCTGCATGTTTTCACTATCCCACTCGATCTTCTTTCCACCCAGCCGGAGTGAAAGCACGCCAAGAAGTGTTATCTCGGTAAGACGGGCCCCATATTCAAAGTTTGAACTCGCGGCCGGTCCGCCCTTTATTGCGTCAATCCAGTCTCGAAAATGTCCATTTGAACGGGGAATAGTAGGCTTTGGCGGATGATATCTTTCGCGGCGCTGTTCAGGGAAAATCTGTGGATTTGAACCACCTGCCCCTGTTACGATAATACCCTTTTTTCCGATAAAAACGGAACCGCGGTCAGGCAACTCCACACCATCGGGCAGTATCTCTGGTCGGGCAGGCCGTAACCCGCCGGAATACCAAACCTGCTTAAACTCAGGCTGATTATCTTTCTTTGCAAAATAGTAATACCCTATCTCCCCATAAGGTGCGATATCAGCATCGCTATATCCTGCAGGCTGTACTTCAACACTTTCTGGAGCATGAAGGTCAAAGGCCCAGGTTGAAGCATCCAGATCGTGGCAACCAAAGTCGCCCAATGCACCGCAACCGAGCGCCCAGAAATCCCGCCAGGTTACCGGGGTATATTCCTTATGGCAGGGCATATAAGGCGTAGGCCCCAGCCATAAATCCCATCCCATCGCTTGTTCATCCATCGCAGAACCCGAGGGCAGCCCCTTTAAACCCGGATTCCACCGCGAAGCAGGCACCCAGGTATGCGCTTCCTTAACTTTCCCGATCGCACCGTCACGGAGGTACTCAACAGTTTGCCGTATCCCATCCCCGCTATGGAGCGCATTTCCCATTTGCGTGGCCAAACCGGTTTCCAATGCAACCTCCCTTACTTTCCGCGCCTCCCAGATGTTATGCGTCAGCGGTTTTTCACAATACACGTGTTTACCGGCCCGCATTGCTTTTATCGACACATAAGCATGCGTATTGTCGGGTGTGGAGCACATGATAGCATCGAGAGAAGATTCTTTCTCAAGCATTTCCCTAAAATCAATGTATTCGTTGATTTTGGAGGCAGCATTCACCGACTTATAATGACTTTCGATCATTTCCTTTACCGGTTCACGACCTGCTATAGACTGATAATAAAAATCTTTTAAATCCCAGTACTTTACAGGATCTGCAATCGCCGTGATTTGTACATCCTTTAATTTCAAAAGCTCTGCGGCGTTTTGTCTGCCTTTGCCACCCGCCCCCACGATACCTACCGTGATCTTATCGCTAGGTGCTAAAAACCCTTTTCCGCCCAACACGTGCCGAGGAACGATCATAAATCCAGCAGCCGCGATAGCCATTCCTTTTACGAATTCTTTGCGCGAATATTCTTTTTGCTTCATATCGCTGTTTCTATTGGTAAAGCGTTGTGCTTTTCAAACTTACGTAAAAAGTGAGAATTACAGACAGGCAACACATTAAATTCCGACATTCTTGGACAAGCGGGTTTCCCAGCTTATCTTTGAGGTATCGGAAGTCGCAAAACTAAGGAAGGAGGAACGTATGGCATACGAAGCAACTTTAAAGGCCAAGTGGGATACGCAAAACGCATTTGATTCGGTTAAAAGGGAGACTACGGCGCAAATTGTGAGAAATTTGCTGCTCAACACAAATTTTTCAGTAGAATCCGTCAAGTCCGTACGGATTTGGACAAAAAGAAGAAATAAATATCGTCCCGATGAAAAAGTATAAATTAATACCGTTTTATACTACGGAATCGTTTCAAAGCCACTTATCTTTAATTCACCATTTTCCCTTTTTAGGTAAATCCCTAGCAGCGCGCCCTCGTGTCCTTTTGCCATTTCATCCTTTTTGTGTGTCGTGAAGAAGACGATATAGTCACTTCTTTTGGCTGGGTCATTAGGTGTTTCTTCTATAAAGACATTGTCTGAAACCTTGGCTCTTTGCAACCAATCTGAGGATAATATATCTGCCAGGTTCTCAGCTATAAACTCTTCATTCTTCCTGTTGTACGGCTTCTCATGAATAATAGGGTCCTCCACCTCACAAAGCATGCAATAGATATCCGACGCGAATAACGGACCGCTGCTCTTTGCATTCTCCGGTTTCAAATTAAATAGGTTCTTTAGTACCTGTCCGATCTCTTTATTCTCTAACGCCTCATATTGCTGTCCGATGGTGATTTTGACCGACAGTAAGAGCATTATAATTAAGATGGATTTCGTTAAGTACATTTTAAAATGTTTGTGCCTTCTAAAAACTAGACAGACATATTTTTACTCTTGTTAGGCAATTGCATAGCGAATTGCTGAAGCAGAGGCTGATATCGGGTATATGTTGGTTCATAATTAGTGATGTTGGGTAAATGTACGGAAAATTGCCTTTTTTTTTATAAATTTCATCTTGAGTGTGATTATTTCTTTCCAGGAAAAGTAGGTTGCATCTTCTATGTAAGAACAAGAAATAATATACCTCACCAAGACAGGGGAGAAGTACCACCGGACGGGGTGCAGAAAGAAGCGATCAAGAATGGGTATGGAATGTGAGGGCTCTAAGAGGCAAAAGCAGTTGCCAATTGCCACCCACATAACCATAAACATCCATAATAGGCTCTATCTCGCCCCAATTTGCCGAGATACCCATTTGATACAGTCTCGTTCTTGACGAAACGCACAACCTTATAGATTTTCCCATTTGGTCCAATGCTGTCGAATTCGAAATCGAGATGACTGCTGCCCGTGGCTTCGGCAGCGTCGCATCACCGGGCGCCCACCGCTGCTACGCAGCAAAGGAGTGATCGTGTGCGTCACCAAAACAGGGGAGAAGTATCACCGGGCGGGATGTCGGTATTTGGCGAAAAGTAAGATGAATTTAGCTCGATGTTCTTATATTGCATTATAAAAACTGACACAACCTGTTTTATGAAAAAAATAGCTTCCCTCTTTTTAGTGATGGCTATGGCCATATCGGCAATGTGCCAACCGCCCGATCCTAAGGCTTCGTTTAATTTGGATTTTGAAAATGCGGCAAACGGTATGCCTATTGGATGGAGTGGCTATGGAGGTGGCGAGGGCTATACATTGTCACTGGATTCTGGCCAGGCCAGGAGCGGTAAATACGCGGCAGTGATTGAGTTTGCCGGTGAAAAGGCGGAGTTTAGGGCATGGCAGCTCATCATTCCGGGCAGTTATCCGGGCAGGAAGATCACGCTTTCGGGCTATATGAAAACGGAGCATGTGGAAGGCTTTGCCGGCTTGTGGATGCGCATTGATCCGCAGGTGGCCTTCAATAATATGCAGCAGGAAGGTATCGCGGGCACCACCGATTGGACCCGATACGAGTTTACGCTGGATATGGATCCGGAGAAAACGGAGCGGATCGTGTTGGGCGGTCTGTTGGCCGGTAAGGGCAAGGTTTGGATTGATGGGCTGGTGCTAACGATTGACGGCAAAGATATCTCCACATTGAAACCGCTGGAAGAGAGAAAGCTGCCAGCCCAGCTGGATACCGCGTTTGACAGCGGCTCGCAGATCAGTCTGCCGGTGCTGAATGAGATGCATAAGGAAAACCTGAAGGTGCTGGGTCTGGTATGGGGATTCGTTAAATACTATCATCCGAACGTCGCCAAAGGTGATTTCAATTGGGATTATGAGCTGTTCCGCGTATTGCCTTCGGTAGTGGACGCGGGCAGCGAGACGAAACGGGATGACGCACTGGTGAGTTGGATCAATAAGCTGGGGCCTTTTGAAAAAGGCGCCGTGCAGCGTCCTGCTTCGGCAAAGGTGAAACATGAACCGGACCTGGCATGGATCTCCAACAGTGATTTTTCGGACGAGTTGACTGCTTTGCTGTTGGATGTAAAGGATGCGAAGCGCGACGGCAAGCACTTCTACATTGGCACCCGTCCGGGCGTAGGTAATCCGGATTTTGGAAGCGAGCATGCGTACCCAACCATGCGTGCTGATGACGACGGGATGCGCCTGTTGGCACTGTATCGGTACTGGAACATTATCCAGTACTTCTTTCCGTATAAACACCTGATCGAAGAAGACTGGAAGGATGTGTTGGGCGAGTTTGTACCAAGATTTGCCGAAGCGGATGACCCACAGGCTTATGTGCTTACGGTATTGGAGCTGATCGGCCGGGTGCATGACACCCATGCCAATGTGTGGGGCAACAACCCCTTGCTGAACCGGTTTTTCGGGGAAAAGCATGCGCCGGTGGAAGTGCAGTTTGTGGAGGAGCGGGCCGTAGTAACCGGATACCGGCATGAAGAGTGGGGCAGAGCCACGGGCCTGGAGGTAGGAGATGTCATCACCGCGATAAATGGTAAGGCGGTTGAACAGGTGGTGAAGGATCTGCTCAAATACACGCCAGCCTCCAACTATCCGACGCAGCTGCGCGACATCGCCCCTAAACTCCTGCGCTCAAATGACTCGACCATCCAGGTGGAATTTGTTAGGGAGGGCGGCACGAAAACAGCTATGTTGAAAACGTTCCGCCCTGATCAGCTCACCATGCTCAACCGGTTTGTTAGCAAGGATACGAGCTTCAAGATGATTTCAGATGATATTGCTTACGTGAATAATGGTACGTTGAATGCAGATGACCTGCCAAAGTTCTGGGATAAGGTCAAGCAAAGCAAAGGGCTGATCATCGATAACCGGAACTATCCAATGCATTTTCCGGTCCATGCATTCAGTAAGTACCTGATACCGAAAGCCACCCCATTTGTGATGTTCAGTTATGGAAATCTGCAGCAGCCGGGACTGTTCGTGCTCGGGGCATCAACAACGGCAGGTGCCCTTAACGGAGGATATCAGGGCAAAGTGGTGATCCTTGTCAACGAAGTGACGCAAAGCTCGGCAGAATTTCACGCCATGGCGTACCGGGTGCATCCGAACGCGACGGTAATCGGCTCTACGACTGCCGGCGCCGACGGCGACATTTCACCCATTGCTTTGCCGGGGGACATACGGACCACCATCAGCGGGCTCGGCGTATACTATCCCAATGGTACCGAAACCCAGCGAGTGGGCATTGTCCCTGATGTCGAAGTGAAGCCGACCATCAAAGGCGTCAAGGCTGGCCGCGATGAGGCGCTGGAAAAGGCAGTCGAGTTTATCAACGGGGGATAAACTTAAGGAACCACGTAAGCTGTGTACCATTTGTGGGGATTATATAACACTAAACCTATAGGTTGATTTCATGAAGATCATTCATACCTTTGCGGAAAGGTTGTATGCTATTCATTTTGAAAATGAAGACGAGAACGAATGGCAAAAGCTGATTGAAGTATGGACTGATATAGGATGGTTAGAGGCTTTTTTTGAAGCGCATCGACATGATTTAAGGTATTTTGACCGCATCTCGGTGGAAGAAGCCGTGTTGGAAACCTTGGATGATGCAGATGACTTGTTTGAGCATATTCAAGAGTTAACTAACCATAGCGGGGGATTAGACCATGTATTTAAAAACTTAGACAACGACGAATACCGAGCCACAGAACTCTCAAAAAAAAAGCGAAAGGTTCTTGGAAGAAAACGGCATTATTGATGAGGATACATTCAGGGAATTAGGTATTTAGAATTAGAACATGAATAACGATAACTTAAGTAAATTTCAGCAGCTGGTTTCGGGTGAAGACCTACGTTGGGTTGAAAAAACGAAATGGCGTAAGGAGAATAAGGAATGGTTAAAAAAGTCTGCCTTAATAGCTTTAACGGTTTTAAGGAAATTACGGCATATCGGGATGACCCAAAAGGAATTTGCCGAGCAGCTGGGGGTATCTGCACAACACATCAGTAAAATATTGAAAGGGCGTGAGAATCTTACCTTGGAGACCATTTGTAAAATGGAGGCCGTTTTGGGGGTTGAATTAGCAAGCGTACTTCAATATGTTACTACCGCACAGGTCGGAAAGAAGGAACCAATCAGGTAAGCCGCCTTGTGTCATAAACCATGTTTGGAATCCAGTCCATGCGCTTCCTCACCAAATTGATTTGCAGTATGAGACCGTTGTTTTTGTTTTTTTTCTCGATCACAACAGCATTAGCTCAACAACCTGATTCGGTTGACCGGCAAATTCCCGAAGGCTATCGGATTTTTTATGTCAATGACTCGGTTGAATATATTGTTATAGGAAAAAAAGACAACCGGTTGTTTGGTACTCCAAGGAACGATGGCAGTGCCGAAGCAATGTCTGCCAATGAAAATTTTCTTAAGAACAATGCTATAGAGATTGTTTGGATGTTGGATCGGTCAATTAGTCTCGAGAGGGTGAAGGAACTGTATAGGCAAAATCCCAAGGGACGATTGGGAGTAATCCTCTATTTTACGCCCGAGCCCAAACTCAAAGAGATCTATTTTAACTTCAGGGGCTTTGGGGGTAAAGTTCCACTCGCGTTTGACGAAATAGACATGCTTAATGTTTTTATAAGCAACAACATCGGTGCATGGTATCAAGAGCATGATCGCGTATTCGAGCAATTGGTGCAACGTCAATATTACATTGAGTGGCCTTGGGATCTTATGGTTCAGAAATTATTGGAATATAAAAAGGGGGCATTTCGTTTGGATGTCTTATGAATTTTGATATCGTTGATTTCCTTTCAAAAAAGCGGTAAAATATTAGATGGCATCGGTACGGAACCTGACATTACCATCGAACGAGATTTAAATCAAGTACTTTTTAAAGAAGATTATCAACTCGAAAAAGTAAAGGGTTCATGCCCTTTACTCGTTTGATCTACTTTGTTATTTTTCATCGACAAAAAGCAGGTCTTAAATTCACCTATTTCAATTTTCTGGACAGCATAATCGCTGATGTAAGTTTTATTAAAGGATAAAGTTTTACGCGATATTTGGTAAAGTCCAGCGTAACCTAATAATCTGCTGAGCCTGCCGAATGTCCTTAACTAGCTTATTAAAGATTCACCGAATTTTTTGGCCAACCGCAAATTGGCTGCGTTGTATCCATCTTACTTTGCAAAAAAGTAACGATGAAAACAGCTATTATTGGAAGCCGCACGTTTACGGACTACGAATTTTTAAAGGAAAAACTTCAACACATCGAAGGTATAACGCAAATCATTTCAGGGGGCGCTATGGGAGCTGATCGTCTTGCCGAACGTTATGCTGCCGAATATGGTATCGATATTGTCCTGATTAAGCCCGATTGGAAGACCTATGGAAAGGCCGCGGGGCTACGAAGAAATGATGTGCTGCAGGCATCGTGTTTTTCATGAGAATAATAAGAAGAAAAAGAAAAAAAACAAAAGCCCGGAAATAACCCATTACATTATGTTGCAACTTTTTTCCAGAGTTGCCGTCCAATCCATTAGTGAACGCAACAGCAACAGGTAGCCTCTCCGATAAGGACTGGGTCAAAAAGATCATGGATGGGGACCGCGATGCCGCGAGCTTGCTGATCCGGCACACCGATAAGCTCGTGGCCCAGATCGTCTACAAAATGGTCGGCAACCACCCCGAGCGAAAAGATCTCATCCAGGATGTCTACCTGAAAACGTTCAAGAACCTGCCGCGATTCCGCTTCCAGTGCAAACTGTCCACCTGGGTGGCCCAAATCAGTTACAACACCTGCCTAGACCATTTGCAGAAATCCAGGCCGCAACCGGCCCGGCTACCTTTGGACCAGGACGAGCAGGAAAGCAATCAAGCAGCAGTAGAAACCAGCCAGGATAGCCTGGACGCCAGCCAGCTGCTGTCCCATAAACAACGGGTAGAGATCCTGGAAGCCACCAGCGCCAGCCTACCGCCCATCTACCACACGCTCATCACACTATTTCATAAGCAGGAGCTTAGTATCGAAGAGATTTCCGAGATCACCGAGCTGCCTGCCGGAACCATAAAAAATTACCTGTTCCGGGCAAGAAAAGTGCTCAAGGAACGCTTACTCAATCAATACAAAAAGGAGGATTTATGACAAGCGAACACGTAACCGAGCAGGAACTCCAAGATTACGCATACTTGGGTATAACAGATGAAAAAAACTGGGCACACCTCTCCACTTGCACTTTCTGTAAAGCGCAAATCAGCGCCTACCAGTCCCTATATCGCCAGATCCAGCAAACTGAAACGCCGCAAATCGACCTCGAAACCGAACTTTTCATCCTTGACCGGCTGCCTGAATACAGCAGGACTGACAAAAAAGAAAATTGGTACTTCTACGGCTCGCTAGTTACAGCAGTTACCCTAATCACCGGAACCACCATCGCATTATGGGGAACCCTGCGCTGGGCATTTACAGGCATCACCCTTCTTGCAATTGCAGCGGCTCTGGTGCTCGCCACGGGGGTGCTGTTCATGCAGCTGGCAGCTATCCTAAACACCTACCGCAAACGATTAAAAGCTATCGGCGAATAAACTGCAACTTGAATTAAGCATAACCGTCTCATCAAATAACAGACATATGAAACCGACACTATTCATAAATATCGTAAACCAGCAGCCATACTCAGCTTACAAAGATGGAAGTGGCTTTACGCTAGCCGATGGGATGTATATCCCAGAGGTATTCGTACGTACTATCATCATCATCATCTTATTTTACATCTTTGCTAGCTTTCTGCTGACCCTGGTCCGCATACTGCTTAACTACCGCCTGAAAAGCAAAATGATCCGGATGGGCATCACAAGTGATGAAGCTAAAAAAATGCTTAATTTAGGCATTGAACAAAAGGATCATGCCGTTAAGTGGTGCCTGCTGTTACTGAGCGCAGCTATCGCCTTTGCCTTGATCAGCCGCTTGCCATTTGGCTGGCTATCAGTAGCCACCATTACCCTCAGTTTATCACTGGGTTATGTGGCGTATTATATCTACTTGAAGAATAAAAAAGACAAACCATAAATAAGAACGGTTGATCGGCTTATCGTTAATCCCCTTTTGCCTGGTCTCCCCCTTACCTATTTATCGACGGTTATCAATTCCAGTAATTGATTGTATGATAATATTACCGTCTCCAATTCAAAGTTAGGGATCACGTCTATAGAAATCGTTACGCCGTCGGCAGATTTTGACACCGGTTTTTGCGAACCATGCAATGGCTTGGACACCACGTAGGGCGCTGCGTCTTTGTTGAAGAAAAGCACAATATGCTGCAACGTATTTTCTTCAATGCGGCTTACCGATGATGTCTTCAAAATAGTCTACCGGGTCGAAGTTGATTGATATAGGTATACTAACCTGTGCAGATACACTGCACATTCGTACCCTATTGTTGCAGACTATGCTTAAAACGTATGCTGAACAGAAGGTAGAAAATACCCTTATATATTTAGCTGAGCGAATCCAGCCCCTGAGTGTGCAGAAAGTAACTATATTGTTGTGCCTGGCTGATGAACGGGCGGTTAGAAGAACAGGAGCTCCGATATTGTGGCTATCTTACAGGGCCGAGATAAACGGCCCTACATTGGTGCGTTCACTCCGATGGCAATTGTTAAAGCCACCTATCAGAACGTTTATTGACGATGAATTTTCAGACTGCGACATCGATATTTTACAGGATATTGTCAATGACTATGGACGATATCTTGACGAGGAACTGATTGAAGTTCTGATAAATGAAGACACACTTTGGAGCCGAAGAAGGAAAACTTCAGGAGCGCTGATTGATTTCACCGAGCTCTTAGATACCGATTATAAAAAGGCTGTGTTTGAAATGGCATATCAATCCAATGTGATGGAATCCAACCTGCGAACCATTCATATCTAAAAGAGGACAACATTTTTTATCACGTATCTTGTCGCGCTTCGGCTGTTTGGATACTAAAAAATCCTTTTGGGTCATCTTGGCTTCTTCGTTGCTCATCACCCTTTTATGCTTTGCTTCACCAAACTCATGATATACTCCAAGTGCTTATCATCCGACACCTGGATTTGATAATCACCATTACCCCAGTGTCCGGTTGAGGAAACGTCGACGACAATTTTCCGAGGATCATCGAGCTGGCCTCGCTTGAGGTTAATCCAGATTTTGAGTGAACCTTTAAGTAAGCAGATATCGCTAAATATTTTACCGTTATGTGTAAATCCTATCTCTAGCTTTTTCGGTTTGATATCGATATTGTCAGCAAGGTTTAGTATGGCTTCTTTAAAGCGCTGATATAGCTCAACCATTTCCTCCGAGCTGCGTTCGTAGTGGTCTTTTTCGGTGTATTCCTTAATTTCCTTGCTTACCTGTGCCAGCGAATCGCTTTGCGGAGCCAGCTGTTTGATGCTCGGAGCAGAAGCCGATTTACGGACCACATTGACTAGTAGCGTACTGTTTTCAAAACGCTTCACTTCCCATAGCTCTATGGCCAGGTCTTTAAAGTTAGTGGCCTGTTTCTGATTTTCTGTAAATGAGGACGCGACAAAGGCCACCCGCGTTTGGCTCCAATCAATCTCGCTGCGAGTCATATTGGCCTTTAGGCTCTCGTTGTATTCAACGATAAATTCCGCTTTGTTTTCCAACATCAGGTTCAGGTAGGCGATGCCCTGGTCCACCACGCTGTTGCTCTTATCTCGTTTATACTCGATAATGATAAATGCGCAAGCGTCCGGGTCAAAAGCCAGCGTGTCGATACGTCGGTTTTTGACCGAAAACTCCGACTTTACAAGCCTTAATCCCATAAACGTGTCGAGATTATCCTCAAACACCTGTTGGATATCTTTTTCCAGTTTGAATGGCTTTTCTCCGAGCTCTTCGGCTTTCCCTTGGTTAATGGTGAATAATGGCATGGTGTTCTAATGATTGATCAAAGCTAAGGAATTTGCATCTTTATGGAATTAAAAAAACATAACGAATGGTAAGATAGCACATTTTGGATAAAATTATTAGAGCATTGAGTGAAAGTTGCCGATTCTGCATAATCAGCGAGAACCCGGGGCTGACAGTCACTCAGTGTTCAATGGAGCCGTAGGGCGATTTGCTTATGTTTACCGATAAGCTATCAGTTGAAAAGTCTTACCCGTAATGAGTTAGGATTACTTTTGACAAAGTTGGATACCGTCAGACGATGAACCCCTAGGATACGTCCGATGGCGGAATATGACACTTGCTTGTCGAGCAATTCTTGAATTTTCTTTTCTTGGCCCGTCAACTTCAATTTGGTGTTTTTTCGGCCTATTGGGCGGCCAAGCACGACGCCTTCAGCACGTTTCCGGGCTAATGCTTCCTTGGTTCTTTGAGAAATAAGATTACGTTCAATTTCTGCGGATAGACCAAAGGCGAATGCCAGTACCTTGGAATTGATATCGCTGCCAAGTCTATAGTTGTCCTTGATTGTCCAAACGAGAATATCACGGTTCATGCATTCATTTAAGACACCCATTATCATCAATAGATTCCTGCCCAAGCGCGACAATTCGGAGCAGATCAATATGTCTCCCTTTTTCATGCGTTTTAGCAGCCGTCCAAGCTTTCGATCTTCTACATTTTTTGAGCCTGAGATGGTTTCCTCAATCCATCGGTTGACCACTACCTTGCTTCGTCCACAAAAATCATTGATTTCAAATCGCTGGTTTTCTACTGTTTGCTTGTCTGTGCTTACCCGAATGTAACCGTAAATCATAGCTAAATCTGTCTAAAAATGTTATACAATACTGGTTTAAATTATACGTGAGTGGACTAAAATAAAACAAAGCTTTTTTGTGGCACAAAAACGAGCATTTTTTTTAGGCAATCGGCTTCTATTTGCCAGTTTCCAATCGATTCGAGCTGGGTAATTTTGAGTGGGATAGAGCAATGTATCAAAGCAAAAATTGAAGCTATCGGAACGCCACTTAAAGACTGGGATATCAACATTTACAGGGGTATTTTAACAGGGTACAATGAAGCATTTATCATCGATGGAAAGAAGCGGCAGGAACTTATAGACAAGGATCCTAAATCAGATGAAATTATACGACCCTTATTGAGGGGACGCGATATCAAACGATATTCATATGAATTTGCTGATTTACATCTGATTACGACGTTTCCAAGTCTAAGGGTAGATATTGAGCGGTATCCTGCTATAAAACAACACCTTATGTCGTTCGGATACGATAGACTTAAGCAGAATGGCGATAAAGGTGCTCGAAAAAAGACTAATAATCAGTGGTTTGAAACACAAGATAGTATAAATTATTGGGAGGATTTTTATCGTCAAAAAATAGTTTGGGGAGAAATTTCCGATAATGCGAATTTTGCTTTAGATGATAACGACAAGTATTTTGTAAACAATAAATGTTACCTACTAACTGGCCCCAAACTTGAATATTTAGTATCTTTTCTGAATTCTCGCTTGGCCGAGTACTTATTTTCTAAAATTGCTACGACTACTGGGGTTGGAACTCTCCAATGGTCTAAATTCACAATAGAGCAGTTACCTGTTCCGGTTATAGAAGAAGGGCCAGAGCAAGAATTCATACAGCTATTGCCCCAACTAATAGAAGGATCGATAGATAAAACTAAAATCGATACCTTAGTTTACGAAGTTTGCGGGCTTACAGTAGAAGAAATCAAATTCATTGAAGCTCAATAAATTTTATCTCATCCGAACTAAGCTGAAATTCCTTGTAAATTAAGTGGTCAATTTCACTAGAAAGATCTTTATAGCTACGTTTATTTTCAATGCAGTCAATGATTTTTAAGACTATACTTTCATATTCTAACTGTTTTTCTAAACTCAGTCTGGGCACAATAAGTTGCTCAATAGTAAATTTTTTCCATCGTACTGTACCGACTCCTGTTGTCGTGCCAATTTTGGAAAAGAAATATTCCGAAAGTTTCGAATTCAAATAGCCTACCAAATAGAGTATGGATTCACCAACCATGAGAAAAGTGGTAGCTTCATTGAAATATTTTCCCTCCAATTCTATTGAAAATTTCGTGCGATCAGAAATTTCACCCCATATAATTTTCTGTTTATAAAAATCCTCCGTATAAGCACAATTCCTCAGATTGTATGGAGTATCTCCTCTGTCAGTCCGTTTTTCTAATTTCAGGTAGAATTGGTCAAGGTGTCTTTTAATTGCTGGATAACTCGTTATATCTATTGGTTTTACACCTTTGTCCTTAATGCCATTATGGGCATTTATTAACCACAAATCCGCAAAGTCATACCCATATCTTTTTATATCCCTGCCACGTAAAATGGGTCGTATAATTTCATCACTTTTAGGGTCTTGTTCGATCAGTTCTTTACGTTTTGCACCGTCAATGATAAAGGCTTCGTTATAACCTGTTTTTATGCCGTAATTGATTTGGATGTTCCAATCTTTTAACGGTGTTCCGATACGCTCGATTTTTTCCTTTATACTCTTCTCAATAGAAGAGAAGATCACCCAACTATCTGAATTGTTGAACTCGGCCAATGTCAGGTGTTGCCTAAAAAAAACGCTCAAATTATTTAACACCTTTTCTTTGATAATGCAAGCTTGTGTTTGTTGTCTATTTTTATCCTTGGCAAACATCAATATGTTCGTGTCAACGGTGGCAGTATCAAAGATTTGCGCACCACCAAAATCAATCAAGATCATTGGGTTTGTTTTCTCCGCAAAGAATCTGCGGAGACTTTCTCCATAGGCGGCGCGCATCCATTTGCTCGACGTAATGAAAGTAAGTAATCCTTTAGAGCGTAGAATACGAAAACCAAGCTCATAAAACAAGCTATAGATGTCTCCGGTCTTGGCATAAGTTTCATAGTTCATCTTTAGCAACACTTCGCTCTCGGAGCCCATCTTTTGCAATTGGATATACGGGGGATTGCCGATCAATGCATCGAAGCCGATGTAATTCCCCTCGTCGTCAAGTACTTCTGGAAACTCAAAACGCCATTCAAATGCATTCTTGAAACTGGCATTATTCAAGATTTCGTCTTTTGTTTTCTGGGCTTTTTCTGCCTTTGTTTTAAGCTTTTTAAGATTTTCTTTATCGGCTTTGCTTAGCTTTTCGCCAAATAGCAGCAGGTTTTGTTGTCGTAGTTCCTCCTGCTCAAATTTGCCTTTGCTTTTCTGTATTTCCTCAATGACTTTTTTATCGAGGGTAGATTGGAAATTGTTCTTGATGGAGTCAATAATATCTTGTATTGCCCGTTTCTTGTTTTTTGAGTTTGTCTCTTTATATTCGTTGACCGCTAATTTATATTCCTCTATGGAATGGTTGATTTCCTTATTCTTAAAAGCGGCCTTCAGGCTATCCTCGAGTGCGAATCGATGGACCAAAGAGTTGCCATGCTTAATGTTGATATCGATGTTGGGTAAGGTCTGCAGCTCGCCATCGCCGGTATAATAGGCATGCTTAAGGAGTTCGATCCATAGGCGCAATCGACAGATATTAACCGAGTTCGGATTGATATCCACACCAAAAAGGCAGTTTTCAATTATAGTCTGTTTTTCGTGGAAGATTGCTTTTTGCAGACGCAGACTATTAGGGTATTCTCGTTGATATTCAAACAGTTCTCCGTGCGCATCCAGGATGTACAGTTCGTCGTTTTCGATAGTTACTTCGCAGGGTAGCTGCCGACCCTGCTCATCAATCAATATTCCGAGTTCGCTTTTAATGGCGATCAATTCATTCAATGCGGAAACCAGGAAATGCCCCGAACCCACGGAAGGATCGCACACCTTGATGGAGTTTATGATTTCGTTGAAGCGGCGAACGTCTTCTTTTTTGAAGAAACGTGCGCAGTACGATTTCACATCATCAAAATCGTTGATGTTTTCGTTTTCAGATTCTTTGAATTTCTGGACAACGATTTTACGTAGCGTCTCCCGACACATAAACATGGTGATGGCGCCCGGTGTATAGAATGACCCATCCTTGTAACCGTTTATTTTTTCGAAGATTAGCCCCAGGACTGATGCGTTGATCAGGGTCTTTCTATCCTGTTTGTCATCGATCTCCGCGCCCGCTTCGGTCGAGAAATCATAGGCGTCCAAGAATCGAAAAAGGTATTCAAGCGTGTTGAGTTTGCCTTTGAATTTGCGGTCGGAGCTATCTTTGAGAATTGTAGAAGCGTACACCTCCATTTGCTCGTCCTTCAAGGCTGTGATGTCAAATGTAATGCTCTCCAAGTTAGTATGCTCGAATAGGCTACTATTCAGGTAGGGGATATGGTTAAATTTTCCAGCATACTTTTGGTGTCGCTCGCTAGCAGGCTTCGCCAGAGCCGAGAAAAACAAGTCGTTGAGCTCGTCAAATCCTTTTATGAAATCGACATTCAAAAATTTGAAGTCGGTAAGGTTATTGTTGTAAGTCAGCAATTGCGACTCCAATAGTTTGAGAAACAGGATACGGTTTACCCAAGTGAGGCATAATTCTAAGCCTATTGTGAATGACTTGTTTTCGTCATTCTGGACATCCCTAACGCGGTTCAAATAGTCCTTGTCTTCCAGTGTGAAAATTGTATTTTCAATTAAAGAACCATAATCCCTTTCTTCATTTTTCTTTCGTTGGATAACGCGCTTAGAATTCTCTTTAACCTCTTCAAGGCCGATAATATGCAGTAGCTCGTTGTAGAACTCTTTGTTGAGCTGGTTGCTATCGTTTCCAAAGCTTTTGCCCAATAGGTGTACATCTGAGAATAGTTTGTAAATATTCACCAATTCCCGCTCCCGGATTTCAATGATATTTCTATTCCGGAAATCTACGTGTACGAAGGGAAGCTTATCTTTTACTATCTCGATATATTTCGAGGCTATCTCTTTGTAAAAAAGCTCATTCTTCGAGGTATCTTTTAAGCCATCACGAAATCGTTCATATTCTTTTACCAAGGATTTATTCTTGTAGAACAACTCGTAAAAATCTTCGCCTTTGAAAAAGAACCATTCCATCCCATTGGTAATAATAAGATGCTTAATATTGTTGTTTTTCAGGTTGATGCGTTCGCGTAGGTAATACAAAAGTAATTCCTGTAAACCTTTTCTATTCAGGTTATTTGGGGTCGGAAATTCAGCTCTATTACTTGGACGCTTTGCTTCGATGACAACCCCTGCATCGGTATTGGCATCTTTGCCCAGGTAGATGGCTAGGTCGATGCGACCTTTAGTGTTGATTTCATGTTTACCGTAAAACGTATCTTCCAGAAACCGCTTGATTGGCGACTTAAGGTGTTCTTCGCTTTCGTTTTTCTCGTCGATGATTTTGATGGCGGTAATGCATTTATCGAGTTTGATAATGAAGTCCTCGATGGCTCTCCGCAGTGGTTTGAATTTTTTGTATGCCGGGTTTATAGCTTTGCGTAGGTCAATTTGGTTTATGGTTTTGGTCATCTTTTATATTTTAATATTCCTCAACGAGTTTCAAAAAGCCAATATACTACAATTCTATTAATTCAATAAAATAGGGTCGCTTCCGATTCGATGAAGTTGTTGTTTATTTTGATTGTGCTTTTCACTCAGTTGTTGTTCCTTCTCATTCAAATACATATATTTACCGCAACTAACTGCTTTTACCTTTGCTACCCTCAAGAGTATCCGTATCATCCATAAGCCGAGCAATAGAAACCGGCGGAAGCAGGCCCGTTGTGGTAATGGCGGACGATTTTGAAGAATACCTCTGTAAATACGATTCCAATAGCAAACTAATTAACGAATACTGTGCCCTCTGTTTTCTTGGTGCTTGGGGAATACCCCACTTGCCGGGAGCATTCGTAAAAATATTGCCGGAACATATAAATCCGGAAATCATTTCAAATCGGACCCAACCCCACCATTTCAATAAGCCGATTTTTGGGCTGCGTTATCAGAATGAGGTGATAGATGTTTCCAATTTGATGGTCGGGCTCAAGGGGAATTACCGCGAGCTCGGCAAGTATCAAAGCAGAACGATTTTTTTGAAGATCGCTTTGTTTGACCTGTGGCTTGCAAATACCGATAGAAGTGTAAATAATTATAATTTGTTGGTGCAGCCTAAGAGCGACCGTTTTGAGATTGTGCCTATAGACCACACTGAAATTTTCGATGGTTGCCGGTTAGGGCAGCAAATCGCCCAGCTTACCCCAGAAGACAGCATCTTATACGCTGATTTGGCGCACGTTTTGTTATATAACCCCAAGAAAATAGCAAAGGAAGCCAATACGATATTGGATAACTTTCCTACCTTTGTATCAAATTGCGGTGGTATGTTGTCCACAATCATCGCAGCGATGCCGGTTGCATGGTGCGCTGATAAAAAGCAATTAGAATACCAAATCCGCAGCGCCGTCATCGAAAGCAAGACTTGGTTGGCTGATACCAAAGCCAATTTCAGGGAGCTGGTGGCAGCACTAACAAAAGGAGCATGATGAAAACGTTTTATTCCATCTTGTATTGCAGTATTCGTCCTAATCAGGACGAACGCATCACTATTGGCCTGTTCATGGCTGACGGTGTCCGATGTTATTTTGCGTATGCTGCTGATAAATTGAATGTGATCAAAGACTTGTTGCCCGATGGAGTATACCAGCTTGTTAAGTCAAACCTACGGTCTATTGAGCAACTTGCATCGTCGTGCCAGGCTGACGTACTTAAGGGACACACGGGCCATCGCTTTTTGAGCGAAAGCTATTTGGATTACCTCTCGGTATATGCAAACAATTTAATCACTTTCTCCAAGCCGGTACCGCTCAATACGGAGCTTAGCGAGGAGACGTTCAATAAATTGTTTGAAAAGTTTGTGTTTGCCTTACCTAAGCAGCAAGTAAAGGGGCATGACCCCATTGCATATGTGAAGAAGCGTTTGATAAAGACAATCGGTGGATATGTCAATTTTGATGTGGAGCTTACTGAAAAAGACATAACCGGGTTAATCGTTCCATCGAAGGTAGCGTTTATTGGCAAGAATGATGTAAAAGTAGTAGGGGAGATAAGTGATTTCAATAAAGCGCTACACGTGCTCAAGCTTCAAATTGGCGCACATCTATTTTTGGTCGATACCATCAAGCAGAAAGATAAGGACGCCAAATTTTTCTTCGTAGGTGATGAACCCCCCAAAAAGCTGAAAGACCACCACGACATCTGGAAAAATCTAAAGTCGTTTAAGCCGATTCAATTGGTGCCAACCAAAGAGATGCAGCAAATTGAGGAGTACGTGACCGAGCACGGTGTGTCTCCGTATTTTGAATCCTGAAGGATTGAATTTAAATCACACGAAACGGTTGTCCTTCGTTGACAAAACGAACCAGTTTGTTCCCAGTTCTAAAAAACGGCTGGTTCTGCGTCACTGTTAAATGCCTTGTATCTTAAATTCAAATGTGCGTCTGTCCTTCCAATATAACATAAATTGGATAAATCGCCAATCTCGAAGTTTAGCGGCTTGTTATTGTTATTCTCCACATAGATACGAAACTCGTTTTGACCTTCGTATTTTTTACGTTTGCAAAATTGGTCGAGCTTTCCTTCATACTTGTCATAATCCAAATATCTAACCGGGAAGTATGTCGGGTTGAACCCAGCCATTTCAAGATGCGTGACCAGTCTTCTAATAAACTCCCGGGGGTTGTTGATTACAGCCATATATTCTGTAGACGCAAACGTGTCTCCCAAGGGTAAAATTCCGTGATCATCTTTATAGTGTTTCTCTAATAGATTTTCATCTCCACCATACAGACAGTAGATGTTGCCCTCAATTTTTTCTGTTGGATAAGCATGAGCAATGCCTTTCATAGCAAAAGAAAACTTCTTGTTGCCCTGTTTTCCAGAAATAATAGCGTCTTTTAAATGCTTTAAGAACACTATGCCTTCGTATTTATCTCCGATTAATGTCTCCTGCGGAAGCTTACGGATGGAGTCTAATGTATTCATGTAAATCTGTCCTTTTTCCCGCAGAGATTCGATATGTTCGTGTTTGCCAAATTTTAAGAAAAACCTATACTTGTATTCTGCCATGTTATCTTATTTATAAATAAATATAAGAAAATTGACAAGTAATATCAGCGATTGGGACACGTAATATGTCGAAATCTAGTGGTAATCTCATAGGCCAAATTTTATCTTAGGCTTAGGTCCAAAAATAGAAAAATTACTGAATGGCAGTAAGGCCCCTCACTTATGGGTTACACGGCAAAAATGGTGAAGACTACCACTCTTTGGGTAATCCCACTGTCTTCAGGATGTGGTTAGCCTTGTCAACCTTATCCTTAAACAAATCTATGTTACGATATTTGTTTAAATCCTTGTTGACAGTGAAATCTGCTTTTTCCTTTTTGCTCTTCGATTTGTTATTCTTAAGCACGCTCATATTTACAAAGTTACAAATTTTTTCGTTTTACAATAAAGGCTTCGTAAGTTGTTTTTTTATTAAAGCGTTCCCATTTTTTTGATTTTAAGCCATATATTTGAAAATCCTTTTCTATATCGTCCAGATTATTGGAAATACCCATTTGATAAAGTCGGGTTCTGGCTTTAGTGCTCCTCGTTGCAATGATTGATACTCCAGGATAATGGTTTGTAAAATGGTAGACCGTCGCGGTAACTGTTGCCAATACTTTTTGGCTATTGCCATTATTAGTTACAACCAAATCGTCTACTTCATTCGTTTCTAGATTTTTGTCACCGAAACCCAAATTGAAGAGATTTTTCAGGTTGGTTTCGGAATACTTCACAATTTTGTGGACACCTCTTGGTCCAACGCTAGTAAACTCATATACAGTATGTTTGTCATCAATTTCGATATGGTATCGGTCGTCAAACATAACTTACTCACCCTCTTTCCAACAACCGCACAATCTTCTCATTCATTGCAATTATATCTTGATGAGCTTGATAACGAACCAGTGCTTTTTGCTAGTATATTTTGGTTCTGTAAAGATAAAATTTTTAGCAATTCAAATCAAGAAAATTTTGGAAAATTATTAACAGCGAGGATCCACTACTTCCTCCTATACACATACCTTCTCGGCTTCGAGGGGTGAGGTTGTCTGGCAATCCGCTCTGCATTACGGTTCATCGCCAAGGATATGTAAGAGCTCGAATATTCCCAACCACGTTCTTCAAAAATATGACTGATACTACTAACGTCAAGCCCACTGGTTTTAAATGACTCATTTTCCAGTAGTTCAAAATTGATGGCATAGGTAATAGAGGGCCTTTCTTCAAGAATTTTGCTATATTCGGTGTTGCCTTTGTGCTTGGCGATCAGCTTGTCCCTGAACCTTCGGTCTACTTCTACTTCCTTGTTGTTAATGCTGGACAGCGATTTCCCGAAGAAATCACACGATTTATTGATATTATCAAAGCTGAACGCTGCCTCACTCTTCTTTATACGCTTGATTTGTTTGTCGGAAACATCTAACAGATTGGCAAAGCTGACGTCCGTCAATCCTGAATAATCCAGCAATTTGAAGATATTCTGCCGGATCATTTCCTTGTTTAAATTAGCCATATGGCTAATGTCATATAGCATGTAATTACAAAAAGTGACATAATTTTCTTTTTTTGAATCCTAATCGTTATATTTGCTGCGTTGAGACACAAATGATTGCATAGAGATTGCCATTTGTATTTCAATGAGGTATTGACAAAGAGTCTTGCGGCTACACTTCTGACGCCGTGACGCAAGGCAGCAGGATATACCCATGTCTATTCTTGGATATGTTATCTTTGCATATCAAGATAGATGTGGGGCTGCTGTAAATCCGCGTTACGTAAGGCGTCAGAAACTTTAGTGTAGCCGTGGTGTGCAGCCCCACATTTATTTTGGATTGCTCGCATATAAGACTCGTTACTAACCATAACGAGTAGTGAAACTAAAGAAAAGAACCATCGGATCTAAACCCATCCAGCCTATCCAAGATAGGAGGGACGATGGTCTTTTGGTGTCTAACAAAACGTGGATGATCTCCACGAGTAACCTCTTTAAAAGCATAGCGAAAAATCCTGTTTGATTTGGTGTAAGAACCTGAATTAACCCATTTTTCTTACACCTAAAATCAAACAACAAATGAAGCAAAAATTACGCTTAGGGGATAGCTATGCCCTTTTTGCAACCAACCAAATAAAAAAACATAAACGAAAGTTAACAGTTCATCGATTGTTCGCAACGCGGGGCCTCCTTCGGGTATGCTTGCGGTCAGCCCAGGGTATGCTTGGGGTATGTCTGCGGTGCGGATGGATATGCGTGTCCGGCCAGCGCCCCGCCCGTACAGTTCGGATATCGCGGGGATATACCCTCCGGATAAAGCCAGTAAGATCTTTCATGTGTGCAGACCCCAGCCAGGCTCCAGCCCTCCCCGGGCTGGGCCTCGCAATGGGGGTGATGATACTGCTTTCTGTGATAAGCATCAGCGCTTCTGCCCAGCAGAAAGAAGTGTGCGATGCTGACTCCGCATCTCATAACAGGCTGCTGAAAGGAACGGTTATAACCGCAGTCACAAATCTTCCATTGGAGGGGGTTGCGATCAGGGTCAAGGGGTCAGATAAGGTGTCGTTTACCGACACAAACGGCACGTTCGAAATTGTATCTCATGCTGACACCGTATTGTTGGTCAGTTATATGGGATATGAATCCCAACGCGTACCTATCCAAGATGGCCGTTTGAAAAATAATCATATCCGTTTAACGAGAGACTTATCCAAGGTAACGCCGCTGATTATAGGTGACAGTATCCCTGATTACCTATGGGATTTGCCTGTTTCGGTAGTCAACCATCCGCAAGGGAGGACCGTGATCACGCTGCGGGAGTACCAAAGCAAGAAATTGCTGATACTGGATTTCTGGGCGAGATGGTGTGCGCCCTGCGTCAAATCGGTAGATCAGTGGGAAGTTATCCAAAAAGAATTTCCCGACGAACTGGCAGTATTGACCGTACATATGGATGTTGCAGACCGGGCATTGCCATTCATACAGCAACGAAGTTGGTCGCTGCCCGCACTGGTCGGGGAGAACTACCATATCGTAAATCGGCATTTCTTCAACCGCTACCAAGTGGGTGGGGTGGTGATGATTTGCCAGGGGAAACTTTTCGCCATACCCGACGACAAGGGGCACGACATCGTGAAGCTGAGAAAACTACTGGATGGCGAACCCGTTGAGTACACCTCCATGATCCGCCTCACCAATAGCGAAACGCTGGAAGAAGGGAGGGCAAAATGAATATAAAAAGCTTTTCCTTTCTATTGCTGTTACTGGTTTCCGTTGGATTTGCATCGGGTCAGTCAACCATCCGGGTCAGGGTCTTCGATGCCGAAAGTAAACAGCCGATTTCCGGGGCATCACTTAAACTGTCTGCCTCCGAACGTACAGTCTCAAGCGATGGGAACGGTCACTTTTCATTAAGAGTGATCGGTGCCGATACCCTGGTGATTACGCACGTGGGTTATGTAAGCCAACGGATAGCGGTTCAGGGTTCTATGGCGGTACTGGATGTATACCTAACTCATGAAGGGTATATGCTGGATGCCGTGGAGGTAAGCACCGGATACTATACCGTGCCCAAGGAACGGGCTACGGGTTCATTTGTACAGGTAGACAGCGCATTGCTCCAACGGGCCATCGGCGGCAATATACTGGAGCGGTTGGAAGGCATTGCTCCCGGTTTGCAGTTCGTGAATCCCAATGGCACGTCCGCAGCCGATATCCGCGTGAGGGGATTATCCACCATTGAATCGGATGAAACGCCCCTGATCGTGTTGGATAATTTCCCGTATGAAGGAAGCATCGACAACATCGATCCCAACGACATCGAGAGCATTAACGTGTTGAAAGATGCGGCGGCGGCCAGCATCTGGGGAGCAAGGGCCGGCAACGGTGTCATCGTGATTACCAGTAAAAAGGCGAGAAACGACGGCAAGGTGAGGGTTGCATTTAATGCGAACACGAATATTACGGAAAAACCGGATCTATTCTATTCACAGGAATGGCTGCCTTCGGCAACCGTGATGGAGATTGAGAAAGCTCGCTACGAGTTGGGCCACTATTCGTTTGCAGATAACGTCACGAATCCCTATTACGTGGAACTATTGCATGCACTGGATGAAGGCACGCTCGATGCGGAAGCATTCACTGCGCAGGAAAAGGTCCTGCGCCAAACGGATACCCGCCAACAAGCATTGGAATACCTTTACCGCAAAGCGTCTTTCAGCCAGTATGCGCTAAATATAAATGGCGGTACTGAACGATATGGATATAACCTTACATCAGGGTACCATGGCACGAAGGGCGGATTGATAGGTGATGAGGGCCGCCGATTGAACCTGGGCATGCGTAACCGTTTCAAACCTTATGATGGAATGGAAATCAATGTCGGCGTGGCCTATGTAAACCAGCGAAACCGTAATAACGGTGTTGATCTTCAAAATCTGGGTCAATCTAATATCGGGATCTCACCTTATCTTAGGTTAGTTGATGAAGATGGAAACAGCTTAGCCGTAACCAAGGATCTGGCATTTCCGTATACAGCAGCGGCTCAGGAAAATGGGTTGCTGGATTGGGGCTATCGGCCAGTGGAAGAGCCACACCTGTCAGACCGCATCAACGGTTATAAGGAATTGCGGTTGAATGCAAGTGTCAACGCCAAAATATGGCAGGGACTCAGTGCGGCATTCACCTATCAGTACATAAACGGCAACAACACATCACAATCTTTCTATTCAAAAGATAGCTATTACGTAAGGAATTTAGTCAATGGATTTACGCAGCCCGATGGTTCGCAAATCATCCCCTACAATGGCATCCTGCAAATCGGATCTCCTACCGTGTCCAACATACAACAGGGAAGGGCGCAGATCAACTACCAGAACAGGTGGGATGGAGGCCACGAACTGACCGGCCTGGCAGGCGTGGAAGTAAGGCAAAGTATAAGCGACCGTTTTGGGGGTTCGATATTGTACAATTACGATGAAGAACACATGACCGGGAACGGTAACTATAACTTTAACCAGTCATACCCCAAGCTACCCAGTGGAAGTGGCCGGATACCGGATGCTTCGGTTATCAGAGGTAGGTTTACCAATAGGGATCTTTCTTATTTTTCAAATGCCAGCTATACCTATCGCAACCGATACATTGTAAGTGGCAGCCTGCGTTGGGATGGGAGCAACCTGTTCGGTGTGAAGGCCAACCAGAAAGGCGTGCCGCTCTGGTCGATTGGTGGGAGTTGGGATATCTCAAAAGAAAATTTCTATCATCTGGCTGCATATGTGCCTTATTTGCGGTTGCGGTCTACGTACGGGATTTCGGGAAATGTGAACAAGTCTGTAACCCATTTCCCCACGATTCGGTATTCATCTGCGTCTACAATATTGAATATGGCTACGCTGACCAGCGTAGGAAACCCGTCGTTGCGCTGGGAAAAGGTAAGCACGCTTAACCTGGGTTTGGATTGGCGGGCATTCGGGAACCGGGTGAGCGGAAGCGTGGAGACGTACTTCAAAAAAGGGTCTGACCTGATTGGTGACGATTATATGGACCCCACCACGGGCATTATCGGGGAGTATAAGATCAATTATGCTAACATCGAAACACAGGGTTGGGATGTTCAGGTAACTACGAAGAATGTAACGGGGCAATTTAATTGGACGACTACCATTCTGTCCAGTTGGGTGAGGAATAAGGTCACCCATTTTAATACCAATGAGGTGACGAGTATTTCCCGTTTCCTAACGGGGAGTACTCCGCCACCAATCGTAGGGGCGTCTCGGGACGTAGTTTATACACTGCCCTGGCATGGATTGTCGCCAACAGACGGGCTGCCCATTGTGTTCATGGACGGTGAGCAGACCACGGAGTATTCAACGTACTTCAGCGAATATATGGACTACACCAAATTGCTAACAGCAGGTACATCTATTCCGGTAAACTACGGGTCTATCCGTAATGTGTTCGCGTGGCAAGGATTGGAGTTGAGTGCCTTGCTTACATGGAAAGCTGGCTACGTATTCCGACGGGCTTCCATAGGCCCATTTGATGATTTTAACAGGATTTACCACGAAGATTATTTCAGGCGTTGGCAGAAACCCGGCGACGAACGGATAACAGACGTACCGGCTGCGATCCCGATTGAACAACAAACCGCGCAAAACACGGGAGCGGGATCGATATATCGGAATTCTGCAGCGTTGATTACAAAAGGGGATCATATTCGCCTCCAAGAAGTTAGTCTTGGGTATACGATGCCTTATAGCTTATTCAGAAAATTACCTTTCCAGTCCATCCGATTTTCCATCTACGCGCGCAACCTCGGCGTGGTGTGGAAGGCAAATAAACAGGGTATCGATCCGGATTATTCGGATGCCACCTTTCCGGCGCCACGATCATTCTCTTTTGGAGTGCAATGTAATTTTTGATGTTAAATACGGAACTATGAAGTGTTATAGGTTTATATTTTTTGTAGTAGTACTCTCGTCCTGCGGGAAAAACTTTCTTGAAGTAAAAACAACTTCAAACATTGTGACACCGCATACTGCGGCGGACTTTCAGGCGATATTGGATAATGGCGCCTCATTGATGAACGGAAGCCAAAGTTACTTGTTGAGCATAGTGGGAAGCGACGAATACTACCTGTCGAGCAGTACATGGCATGCACTGCCGTTGCGTGCGGTCATACAGAAAAATGCCTATGTATGGGCCGATAATGTGTATGAAGGAAATACGCTGGATGATTGGAATAGGGCGTATATGCGTATTCTCAATGCCAATGTCGCATTGGACGGAGCGTCTAACAGCCAACCGGAGCCATCACTGGCGGACGAATGGAACAATGTCAAAGGATCGGCATTGTTCTTTCGGGCATATAATTTTTATCAATTGGCTCAACTGTTTTGTAAGCCGTTTGACAGAAATGCAGCCAGTCGGGATTTGGGCATCCCTCTACGGCTCGAAGCAGACGTGACACTCAAAACAAAACGGGCAACATTAGCTGAAACATACGATCGGATAGTAACCGACCTGGAAGAGGCGGTAAGTTTGCTGCCTGATCGCGGATTGGTCAAAATGCGGCCGTCCAAGGCGGCGGCATTTGGGTTGTTAGCACGGGTCCACCTTCAATTGGAAGATTATCAAGAGGCTGGGAGATACGCAGATCAGGCATTACAGATTCAAAATGAACTGATAGACTACAGTACGTTACCAACGGATATTTCCTATCCATTTGATCAGGACTATGGAGAAAGCAATATAGAAGTGGTGTTTTTCAGTGCGTCACCAACAGTTACCGTGTTGCACAATTCGCGTATGGAAGTGGATACAAACCTTTTGGCTCTTTATAACAAGCGTGATTTAAGACGTCGCATATATTACGATACGGGGAGCGATGGCAATATCTTTTATAGAGGATCCTATTTCGGGGGAACGGTTCCGTTTACAGGGATTACAACCGGAGAACTCTTGTTGATCCGTGCCGAATGCAGTGCAAGGTTAGGTGCTACAGACCAGGCATTGGCAGATGTGAATCGGCTGAATGAGATGCGTTTTGAACCTGGCATCTTCCAGCCATACAATCAATTGGATGCGGATCAAGTGTTGGCGCTTGTCTTGGATGAACGAAAGAGGGAGTTAGCATTTCGTGGCCTGAGGTGGGAGGATCTGAGACGTTTGAATAAAGATCCGAAGTGGGCGGAAACAATCCGACGGAAAATTGATGATACCATGTATACACTGGAGCCGAATAGTGCCAAATATGTATGGCCCATCCCCGAGGATGTGATCGAGCTGGGTGGTTTGGAGCAAAACACTAGGTAAAAGGGAGGCTAATGCCTCCCTTTTTAATTGGGCAACCTATATATTTTGGATTACTGATCCCTCCGGGAATAGCCGTCGCTATTACCAGCGGAAGAAGGCGAAATCTCAGCGCCAGGTTCATCCGCAATTTCCTCAACGGTCATATTCTCAATGTCCGTTGGTCCGGTATACGTCAACTCATCGAATTCAAGAAAAACCGCACACGGCTTTTCCTCATTGGTCGGATTGCAATCCCCGCTGGGATCACTTTCCAAATGACTTCCAATGGTTTGGTTTTCAGGATTGTCATATTCTGAAGGAACATCTCCTGTAGCCTCTACTTCATACCACCCGCTTTGAGGAGCAGCAAACCGTTCAGCATACTTGAACGCCGAAAACCCAACGAACGTGGCCGCCAGGGCCAACATGAAAAAATACTGCTTAATGAATGTTATTGCTTTATTAGCCATAACGGGAACTTTTTTCTAACACATCGAAAAAAGGGTACCAAAAATGTTTAAGTGAAAATGAAATAAACTACTTTCCGGTCACTGACGTGGAGATTCCGGTCACGGCTGCGGCTGCTCCGCTTCCTGCGGGAGGGCCGTAGCGGGTAGGTAAGTTAATCGGCCCTGCGCCGGAATACCGCGAATTTCCGCGGGAATCGCATGCGTAGCATCACCAACCGATATAACCGGCGGAAGCTAACCGCGCGTTGTTCGAAGAAAAGGCGTACAGGCTTTCGGTACGAGCGACGCCGACCCGCGCGGGCGCGTGTAAACCAAATACCGACAATAGAAAGAAGGAGAAAGACGGCATTGAACCAAAGATGGTCCTCCCAGCTTAAGCCGCTGATAACCGACCCGCAGCCACAGGGGCGCTTTTCGTACCAGCCCAGTACGCCAAAAAGGATAAAGAGGGTAAAGCCGAGCATGAGCACACCCGAAAGCCATAGCCCTTGGTAATTTCGCTTCCGATGATGTGGCCAGGCAATCAGCACGGCGGCCAACAATTCCAACAGCGGCAGCAGCCAGAACAGGATATCGGCCCACCAATCGGGGATTGGCTGCCGCAGCAGGGTGCTGTGGAACCTCGAAAGATCCCACAGCTTGTCCGCTGCGACCGGAACCCACAACCCAACCAACGCTAACCGGACGATAAACACCAAACCTTTTTCGATATGTTTTTGCGTAATCTTCATATCACAAAGGTCGGGCAGTGGGAGAACGTACACCTGCTTCTGGAGAAGCAAGTTTAGCATCATTCAGCTGATCTCCGCCATTACGTTGCAATTTAAAAACTAAAATATTAGTTTTGTAGCCATGAGCCGGAATACGTTTTTATGCTTGGCTGTTCTCGGCGGTTTGGCAGGTCTGTTTTCAGCTTGCCGGTCCGCGCGGATTAGCAGCCATTTTGCACAGAATGGCTATTTGCCATTGTACGACAACGTGGTATACAATGACGCACTTTCGCTGTTAGTGCCATCCTTTGGAGATGTTGCTTTTGAACGCGACGTCAAAACGCTGCGTCGATTGGTGCGGAATATCCCGTTGGCTACGGGCGACAGCCTGGTACTATGGGGCAGTACCCAAGCCCCTCCCTTTTATTCCTTTGCACTCACCGTAAATGATGCTTGTGCCGACGGAAGCCCAAACAGCGGAACCGCTGTTTTGCGCCGGGATACCTGCATCAACGGACGACGATTCGGTTTTTTTGGATTTGCCGGAAGCGAAGAGGATGTTCCGTCTGTGGAAAAAGACTTGATTAGTATCTGGAATAGGCTCACATTTGATTCGCTCTGGGGCGAGCGGTTAGCGCCAATGTTTTCCATTACGGAGATAAAGACCAATAAACTGTACGAAGTGCTGAACAATGTGCAGCAATATCCAACCCACTCGGATCAGGATTGGTGGACAAAAACGCAATTGATCCTCACTTATGCCTCGTTTTTGGGAGACAATGCGCCGTACCGGCAGGCGTTGGAAGCACTAGAGCAACGCATGATGAGCGATTCGGTGGTTCGGCAGGTGCTGGACCATACACCGGCCGTGACGGGCAATGCAGTGCTGGATGTCATCGCCACCGAGGCTCGGAACCGCCAGCTGGTCATGATTAACGAAAACCACTTTTATCCCAACCACCGGCTGCTGGTGGCTGATCTACTGGATTCGCTGCACGCCGTGGGGTACCGGTACCTTGCGCTGGAAGCGCTTGACTCAGATCAGGAGGAAGCTGTCAACACCTCTCGCCAAATCAATCTGAAAACCGGGTTTTATACACAGGAACAGCAATATGCACGGCTAATACGCAAGGCTTTGGTACTTGGATTCACGCTGGTGGCCTATGAGAATACCGACCCGGCGAAAGACCGTGAAGAAGGGCAAGCCGAAAACCTATTCAATAAAACCTTCGCTCAGGACCCAACAGCAAAGGTGCTGGTATTGGCTGGTATGGACCATATCCTGGAAACGCCCGCACCCAATGGAAAGAAGTGGATGGCGGCGCTGTTTAAGGAACGATATGGCATCGACCCGCTGACGATCAGCCAGAACGACTTTAAACACTTACGGCATCTGGCTCCCAAAGGCTACCTGATGCTCAAATCAGAAGCCTTTGACGGCGATAGACTGCGGGCTGTAGATTATCAAATAATCAACAGCCGACCGGTAGCGACCATAGACCCGTCACAAACATTGGTATACCGCAACCGGAGTCGAGACAGCGTACAGGTGCTGCTGTTCCTCTCCGACAAGCCGGTGAGCACCGTGATGGCTACCGAATTGCCGTATGTAACCGCGATCGTGCCGGGTAAATCAAAAACACGCCTCCCGGTGGTGCCCGGAAAACCGGCGTTGATCGTGGTGTATGACAGCCAGGGCCGCCGGGTGAAATGAGTGCCTAATAGCGTCATTCAGATTTTTTTGGTACTTCTCACCGATGTTTCTTATCTTGCATAGTAAAGCTAACCAGCGCAACCTGGGAACCGTACAATGACAACTAAAATCATGAAAAAGACCTTCCTATTTCTTTTACTGCTCGCCATGACCTTATCGGCCATTTGCCAGCCAGCCGAAAAGCGTACCCTATTTAATTTTGACTTTGAAATAGCCGCCAACGGCGCGGCTGCCGGGTGGAGCCACTTCGGCGATACGACGTACTCGGTGTCACTCGATTCGCTTCATGCGAAAGATGGGAAATATGCGGCAGTCATTGAGTTTAATGAAGGGAAACCGGGCTTCAAAGCTTGGGGAATTACCATCCCGAGTTATCCGGGCAAAAAGATAACGCTTTCGGGCTACATCAAAACGGAAAATGTGACCGATGGGTATGCAGGTTTGTGGATGCGCATCGATCCGCAAATCGCCTTCGATAACATGCAGCAGCGTGGGATAACCGGCACCAGCGACTGGACGAAGTACGAAGTGATCCTTGATATGAACGCTGAAAAAACGGAGCAGATCGCCTTGGGTGGATTGTTGGTGGGCAAAGGCAAAATGTGGATCGATGGGCTGACAGTAAGTGTCGATGGCCAAGATATCGCTGCGTTGAAGCCTATCGAGATGAAGAGGGTGCCCGCAGAGTTGGATAAGGAGTTTGATAACGGCTCAGGGATAAGTCTGCCCACGCTCGACCAGAAGCGTACCGAAAACCTGAAAGTGCTTGGCTTGGTATGGGGATTCCTGAAGTATTATCACCCCAATATCGCCAAGGGGGATTTCAATTGGGATTATGAACTCTTCCGGGTGATGCCCGCGATAGTGAGCGCCGAAACTACACGGCAACGAGACGATGCACTGACGGCATGGATCAACCGGCTTGGCGCGTTTGAAATGAGACCGCAACAGCGCCCCGATGCGCCAGTGAAAATGGAGCCTGACCTGGAGTGGATTACCTCTAGTGTATTTTCGGATACGCTTACGTCGTTGCTGCTCCGTGTCAAAGACGCCGCACGCACAGCAGAGCACTTCTACATCGGCATGCATCCCATCGTCGGCAATCCGGATTTCAAGAACGAAAATGCCTATCCGAGGATGCGGCCAGAGGATGACGGGATGCGCATGCTGGCCCTATTCCGGTACTGGAACATGATCCAGTATTTTTTCCCTTACAAAAACCTGATCGAAGAAGACTGGAAAAATGTTTTGGAGGAGTTTGTCCCCAAATTTGCGGTAGTAAAGGATTCCACGACTTATACACTGGCTTTGCTGGAATTGATAGCCCGGATACACGATACGCACGCCAACATTTGGGGCGCACCTGCGCTGAATACCTATTTTGGCGCACGGTACGCGCCCGTGGAGCTGACCTTCGTGGAAGAAAAGGCCATGGTAAGCGGCTACCTGCACCCCGAATGGGGCAAGGAAACCGGCCTGGAGGTTGGCGATGTGATCGCCACCATTGGCGGTATGCCTGTTGAGGATTTCATCGCTGAACGCCTGCAGGTTGCGCCTGCATCCAACTACCCGACACAGCTGCGTAATATGGCTTCCAACCTGTTGCGAACGAATGATTCAACCATCGCTATCGGATTTATGCGGGATGGGCAGACGCATCGCGCCGAATTGAAGACTTTTGGAGCCAGCACGCTCAAGTTTAATAATAAGTTCATCGTGCAGGACACGAGTTTTAAACTGCTCACGGATGACATCGCGTACATCAACAACGGGTCGCTGAATACGAAGTACGTGCCCGGGTTTTGGGATAAGATCCGGCAAACAAAAGGGCTGATTATTGATATCCGGAATTATCCATCGCATTTCCCGATCCATGTGTTTAGTAGCTACCTCATGCCCAAACCGACCCCCTTTGTGGTGTTCAGCGGAGGGGATGTGCAGCACCCGGGTTTATTCACACTGGGACCGCCGATGAGTGTCGGCACCGACGGTGGCAACCGCTACGATGGCAAAGTGGTCATTTTGGTCAACGAGATTTCTCAAAGCCAAGCCGAATTCCATGCGATGGCGTACCGGGCGCATCCAAACGCGACGGTGATCGGATCAACCACGGCCGGAGCCGATGGCAACGTATCGCCGATTATGCTGCCGGGCGGTATTCGCACGGGAATCAGCGGCATCGGGGTGTACTATCCCGATGGCGGCGAAACCCAGCGTGTGGGCATCGTGCCCGATATCGAGGTGAAACCCACCATCGAAGGGATTAAAGCCGGCCGCGACGAAGTGCTGGAAAAGGCGATTGAAACCATTAACCTAGTGAGGCAGTAGGGGCTGTCATCCTTGATGAGTATCAGCCTGCTTCAGTGGCATTGTCCGCCAATTACAAAATCGTATCGTACACGATACGATTTTTGGTTATTTTCGTATCGTGTACGATACGATGGAACCATTAGTCAATAAATACAGGGCACAGTACCGCGCGGAAAATTCCCTTATGGCTGTTCGGGTCTTGTATTGAGGGTATTCTTAAACCTCAACAGCACCGGTCTGGACTTGTCCGGCCCGCTTGTAACTAGCCAGAATAACGCCACTTGTGGTGATGGTGCTCTCGATCAAGGTAAACGCGGCCGGAATCGCGCCGGTGTCAAACAACTTTTTCCCCTCACCGAGCGTCAGCGGATGAATTTTGAGCCGGAGTTCGTCTACCAGATCATGCTGAAGCAGCAGCTGAATGAGCTTGCTGCTACCCCAAACCTGAATATCTGGCCCTGTTGAATGCTTGAGCTTTTCGATAGCGGCCACGCTGTTGATAAACACGGAGTTTTTCCAATCAGATTTTTTTCTGGTCTTGGACAGGATGTACTTGGTCCCATCATTGATACCCGGCCAAAAGTCTGCATGTGCAGGCCAGTAGCCCTCCCAAATCTCAAATGTTTTTCTGCCCAAAAGATAATCTGCAGGTTGTTGCAGCTCGTTGCGCACAGCCTGATCATAAGCTTCGTCACTAAACGGAGCGGTCCAGCCGCCATAATTGAAACCGCCCGAGGTATCTTCCTCAGGTCCACCGGGTGCCTGCATGATTCCATCCAATGTAATCATGGACAAGACGATTATTTTTCTCATACCACAAATCTCGCCAACAAAGACCGTCTATTGCAGTGTAAATGCGACAATCTTAGGGGCTGAATACGCAAACCGGCCGCTAAGGTCAAAACCCCCGCCTGGCCCGCGTGATCGTAACCCGCGAGATATTCAAATAATCCGCCTGCTCCTGCTGGGAGGTGAGGAGGCGGATGGGCCGCATGTAGTCATCCGCGGCGAAGGCCGCATAGCGCTCCCGCTCATCCTTGATGAGCATCAGCCTGCTTTTGGCCCGGTATTGCTTGAGCTTTTTCTGCTCCAGCACATCCACCAGGGTATCCGCCTCCTCGCACGCTTCTTTGTAGGCCCGCAGCGCATCCGCCGGAATGCGGATGACGGTGCTCGGGCGCAGGGCCACCACATCATGATATACCTGATGATGGGCATAGAGGTTGTTTTTGGTGAGTACACTGTGCAGGGGTGGCAGCAGGCGGTCGATACGGCGGCTGCCGCGCGTATCCCACCACACCGTGGCGAGCAATCCTTCGCATCCGAAATACACATAATCGCCCCGGTCGCCGGGCGCGAACAGCCACGTGCCGCGGTTGACTTTCGTCACCGCGGCGTGGGTGTGCAGCCACTGGCGGTGCGATTGATTGAGCGGGCAGTACTGCGCCCAGTAGGTGAGGAGGGGAGAGATATCCATAGTTTAAGCCTTTGCCGCAAAACTATTGCTTTGAAGGTACATGAGCAGCTTTTTGGGGTAGATAACACCCCCGTCTTGGACGAAAGGGCCGTTTTTTGGGCTGAACCGGTTCAGCACGGGATTTGGCTATTTCGCCACTCCTTATAAGCATTATCTACCCCAAAAATCGTTCTACGTGTAGGTTTTCCCTGAAGTTGGTTGCATTGTCGACAAGCAAAATCCCCTACCGGAGGGGTCAGGGACATGCCCATCTCTGTAATGTATGGGCAACCAAAATGCTAACATCATGGATTTTTTGCAATTAGTAAATGACTTATGGACGTCTGCCACCCAGATGGGGGCGCAGCCGCTTGACTTAGATCAGCTGATAAACCTGCTCGAAGACGATGGGCCGCGGACACCGAAGTGCCCGTATGAACCATTTTAGTTGAATTCAGGGGGACTGCAGCCCCCTGATTTGTTTACCGACCTTTTTAGACAATTTTTAACAACAACAAGTTATGGATAAGAACGATTACTTAAATCGCGCTGATCGCCTGTACGCTAGATGGGAGGGGGTAGACTTGTGGAATGATGTGGATAAACAGCGACACTTTACGATTTTTTGTGCCAATATGCGCCGGTTCAGGCCTGATATTCCTTGGATAGCGATGCCGGATTTGTTCAGGAAGTTGAATGTACGCATGGCACTGGCCGCGATGGACCAAACGCATCCGGCGGTATGGACGGCCAATACCGTCACCGGCTGGACGGCCGAATGGGTCCGCGGATTGCTGGACAGACCGGGGATTGTGTGCACCTACCACACGGGATCGTACCGGCTGCTGTGCCGGAAGCTGATCGCCGAACGGGTGCCTTTTGCACTGCTGGTGTCCGATGCAGTGCTCAAGCAGCAGGGCGCCGCCTTCGGCGATCAATACAGCGCGGGATTTGGAACGGACGGTGCCGCAGAAACGCTGATGCTCATCAATGCACAGCGCCCGAATGCCCTCTTTGCCATACGGGACGCGCTGCGAGCGGGCCGCCAGCTGGTGGCCTATATCGATGGCAACACCGGCAGCGGAGCGTCGGTGGGGACCAGGGGCTTAGTGGAAGTGGACTTTTTCCGGTCGACAATGCCGGTGCGGAGTGGTCTGGCTTATGTAGCGCAGCTGATGGACGTGCCGGTGTATCCGGTGGTGTGTACACGGCCGCTCACAGCACATATCCGCTTTGAATTTCCGGAGGCCTGCTGGACGGACCGCCGACTGGACAGGACCGCTGGTGCGGCGCGCACGACACGCTACCTATACCGTGTGCTGGAGCGCGCGATACGAACACAACCAGAAGAGTGGGAGGGGTGGCTGTACCTGCATAAGTTGCCCGCAAATCGGCTGAAGAGCGCTGGAGTTGCTCGGCACGGACGACCTTGGACACGCGGATCGGGCAGTCTACCTTTGCCGATAGATGGCCATTACTATGCCTTGGATGTAAGCACTTGGCGGTCCTATCCCATCGGTGAAAAGGAATTCGGGCAGCTGCTGAACATACACCGCCGGCGCACAGGATTTGGATAAATCGGTATTACATTGTATTTTTAGGCCTCGTAGTTTCAACAAGGCATCCTTTGCCTAAACACTTTCTGCACGTGAAAGCAAATTTACAGGTACCTACACCGCGTAAAAGGACGTTATTGTCTTGGTCGGTCTTGCGCTGGCATCTCATAGGCTGGGGCATATATGCAGTTTTGACATACTCGCATAATCACTACCGCTATAGCGAACCGGCCGATTGGTTTATGGTATCTATGGTGGTCGCGATGGTGCTGCCGGTATACTATACCCTTGCGTATATCTTGCACAGGCACATCCGAAAACGCTCATGGCCGCGGGGAGTGGCCATGCTGCTGGGGCTTTTCCCGATGGTGTGCTGCTATGCTTACCTCTGCCTATATCCCGGGCTTCGGGCGCTGGAAATCCACTGGCCCATCCACGAAATGGCAGTTGACCTACCGGTGTTTGCCATGGCAATCGGTGTTTACTACGCACGTGTGTTGTCCTATGCGGTGCTGGTTGAGGCCGTGAAACGCGCCTTTGAATATTTTCAGGAAAAACTGCATATAGCCAATGCTCATGCGGCAATGCTAAATGGTTTGCTGCGTTTTCAGATCAATGGACATTTTCAATATGGCGTATTGGGTTTCGTAGCGGCTGCCGCCGCAAATAGGGGAGATATGCAGCAGCACCGGATGATGATGTTATTGAGCCGTCTGCAACATTACAGTGTGGAGATGGCTGAAAGCCGCCTGGCCCTGGTGGACGTCAGCCGGGAAATCGAGGCATTGAAGAACCTGGTAAATCTCGTAGTGACCCGATACGGCGACAGACCGGTCATGACGCTGGATATCACTGGGGAATACCGGGGGCAATATGTCCCGCCGGTATTGCTGCTCACTGCGGCGGACAATACGATCAAGCACGGACGGCTCTCGGAGATTGAACCTGCTAAACTATCGCTCAAGCTCCTGTCTGATGGTTTTTCGTTCACTACCCATAACCGGATCGAACCGGGCCCACAGGCGTCAAAAAGTTCATCAGGCATGGGCCTGCAAAATCTTGAGAAACGCCTAAGTTTACTGCTGCCGAACCAATATCGACTAACCTATGGGGCACACGACGGGTGTTATACACTGTCACTCTCGGTAAAATATGCAAGCCATGGAAAGGATGCGTAAACTGACCGTGATGGTCGTGGACGACGAGCGGGAATCGATCAACTACCTATGCGGCCTGCTGGGCCAGCTGGGGCTCAGTACGGAGACCATTATCACCGAAACGGACGCCCTGCGTGCCTTCCGGTATATACGCGATCATCGGGTTGATCTGCTCTTTTTGGATGTCGAAATGCCCGGGCTCAACGGCCTGTCACTTCTGGAGGCGCTGGAGGAAAGGCCTCCGGTGATCCTGACTACTGCTCATCCGGAATATGCGATGGAAGCTTACAGGTTGAGCCTGCCCGAATGCATACCGAAGCCGGTAGCGTTGCCTCGGTTGATCAAAGCCGTCGATCGTACAGTAGGACTGGGCAATACCAAGAAGACTGCTGGGGACGATTATGTATTTTTGCGTGACAAGGAAGATGGTGTGCAACTGAAGATTTATTTTAACGACATCATTTATGTAGAATGCCACCACAATGAGATCACGCTACACTTGCCTTACGATAAGCTGGTAAGTCGCATGACGATGAAAGATTTCTTGGCCCTGTTACCCCCGGAAGACTTTATGCAAGTACACCGAAGCTACTCAGTATCGATGGATAAAATTATCAAGTTTTTTAGGAAAACTAGCAAGATGTATATGATCGGCAACCGTGGCCCCATCCCCTTGAGCGACACCTATCGGGAGGAGTTTCTGCGGGTATTCGATCCAGAACCGGACTAACCGGATATAGCCGATTCATTGACTACGTATCGCCGCTAGGCTGATGCGCACATAAACCATTTAACATGATGAAAAACAAGCCTAACACCCCCAGGCCGCATCCCTGCTGTGCCTGCGGACGCATCATCCCCATCCTCTACCCCGAACTGAAACGCCTACGAGAAGACCACGAAGCGATCATGCGCTTCATCCTGGAGAAGGAGGAAGCCGAAACCCGGTACCTCACCGCCGAGGAAACGTGGAACCACGTGGGCATCAGCGAAAGCACCCTGTTGCGCTGCCAGCGCCGCGGCGAAATCACCGTAGCTAAAATGAAAAAAGGCAAGAAGTACTTCCGAGACCGCGACGTGGAGCGTCTGCGCCGGGCGTATTGGGGTCGAGAATTGTAAGCGGCCACTAGATAGCCTACGTGCTTATTCCTCCCTTTTTCCACCCTTTCTTTTGCCGTTGTTCTACCGTATCGCGGGCCGTGCGCGTCCTGGATGCGGTATGGATGTGACCTTTTCACGCATACGCCCCGCATCAGCCCCGCATACCGCACGCGAGATGGCGGGAAATGGGCAGGAGGAGGGGAGGGATTAAGGTGATCACTTAGCGGAACCGGATTCGGAGCGCTGTCGTTTTTGCCACCTCTTGGGATTTCGGCTCGTATGGAAAAAGCCAATGACTCTTATGGTAGTACCCTCAAGAAAATAGTGAATACCGTAAGGGAATCGTTTGATGAAATGAATTCTGATTTTCTTATACCGCTTTTGAAATAAATTTGGGTTGTGCTGTATGGTAGTTAAGCCGGCTTCGATATACATTTCTAATGAATCAGCCAAATGGCTGTCAATTTCGTTATACCAATCGAAGGCTTCAATGATATCCAGTCGGGCAGCATCGGCAATGAAGAGGTTGAATTGAATCATTACTATCTTCTGTTCCGTAATTCGGCCTTTACATCATCCCAACTGACGTAAGGCATCTCCCCGCTATCATGGAGCGCCATACGGAAATCCAGCTCATCAAGCTGAGCTGCGGATAACGAAACTTCTTCTTTTTTGATACTATCCCATATGGCTTCTGCCATGGCAATCCGCTCAGCAACACTCAGTCCTAATATATCTGCAAGTTGTACCATAATGAATAATATCAATAACACACAAATTTAGATAAATTAACGCTTTTATCCAACTCTAGCTTCACGTTACCGTCTGCCGATATGTTTTTGAGCGTATTTTTTCCTCTAGTGGGTTTTTAGGCGTCTGTGCGGAGTTGTACAAAACTTCATGTACATTTAAGTTCATCAATAAAACGAACCATGACACGCCTGGAAATATGTGCTACATCGATCATACTGAAATTGATCCTGCTGGGAACGGTTGCTGGTTTGCCCGAACAGGGCATGGCATGCGCGGCAGCTTATCGGGATACGATAGCGATTGTACCCAAGAGCAGCTGGCAGGCACAGCCGGCCAGACCGTATAAGCGGCACACACCGGTGCAGATCACAGTTCACCATGAAGGGGGCAAAGTGCTGACCCCTTCGGATGACGCGAAGCAGCGACTAAAGAACATACAACACTGGTGCATGGGGCCAGATCGCAACTGGTCAGACATTCCATACCACCTGTTGATTGCGCCGGATGGAACGGTGTACGAGGGGAGAGACCCGCTCACCGTGGGAGAAACCAATACGGAATATGACCCTACCGGACACCTGTTGATCTGCTTTTTGGGTAATTACAATGAGCAAAAACTCGACGAGAAGCTTTTGCAGGTATTGATAGGCTTACTGGCCGATTCCTGTAAGAAGTACGGGATATCACCCTCGGATATCTCCACCCACCGCGACCATAGCGAGCAAACCGCCTGCCCGGGAGAGGATATTTACGGCTACTTCAAAAGTGGTTATATCGTTGATCAGGTGAGCGAATTGGTTGAAAGGGAATAGGTCATTGCTCATCCTTATCCCGTTACCCATCGTTGAATTTCTTATATAGTATAGTAACCGGGGTTACAGTAACCCCGGTTACTATACTTCACCTTCCCGTCAATTTACCGGAGACGCCCCGTCAATTCCCCGTCAACCGTTACTTGCCCATATAATTTTGATTTTCAGTACACTATGTTTGCCTTCATGAAGAAACGCATACCGGTATTGCAATGTTTTGGATGGAGTAATTAATGAATGTAAAACGTAATGTAAAAACAAAAAATGGGAGTAATCAGAAGGGGAGCCAACGGAGGCTTCAAAGGAAAAGCAGGTAGTGTGGTAGGCAGCAGCTGGAAGAGCATCGACTACATCAAGGGGCTGTACAAGAAACGCACCAAGCCGGCTACGGAAGAACAGTTGATGCAGCAGACAAAATTTACGCTGTTGATGCGTTTCTTGCTGCCGCTGAAGGTGTTTGTGCGCGTTGGCTACGGCCAGCGCAAAACGGATACGCACACGCCGATGAACGTGGCATTTCAGGACAACAACATGCATGGGCCGAAGGTTTTTTATCATTTATCATCCAACCAATGTATGATATTGAGGAGAAACTGGGCATTTTGCGTAGCCCCAGGATGATTCATGCCTCTTTTCTCGCTTTTAATGCCTTGCAGCTGGGCGGAAAATGGGGCGCCATCCCCGAAAATGACGACTCTCCCGTTGCCATGTTTCAGGTATGCCCCGTTGACGATACCCCTGCCTGCGATATAGGGGACCGCTTTGGGCATGGGTCTTTTTATTTGGGAGACGTCGCTTGGAAGATAGATATGATAGTCGTCTCCTAATGCGGAAATAACGTGGGCTGATGAAGGGACGATAAAACCTGTTCCACCCCAGCACATTATACTGTCTATCTCCCTGCCCGGAGCGCTGGTGATTTCGTTTGAATACAGGTTTTTCCGCTGCTTGGAAAAGACTTCGGGAGCGCCGTCTTTGCGTAGTGCGAATCCGTTGATGACGTTAATTCCGAATTTTTGCGCGATATCATTGACCGAAGCCCCGCAGGGCATATGGTCCGTCACCAGGAATAGGCTGCCCCCGTTTTCGACCCATGTCGACAAGGCTTCTACCTCCTGTTTGGAAAATGCTGATCTTGCAGGCAGGTTCCAATCTTCGAGGTCATACATGGCATTGACGGTCACATAGATCTTGGCGGCTTTTAAAAGTGCATAACTGATCGTGTCTTTGGTGCTTTGGATGGTGTAACCGTCGCTAAGCAGCAGTTTGTGAAACGCAGCATAGGCTCCCTTGAGTGTAGAGCCGTTATGATGTGCCTCATCAAACACGATCAGCGGACCATTCCCGACCGCGTACATCGGGTCGGGAATGGGATAGCTGAAATGCTCGTCGGCCACCTGTTGTGCTGGTGACGGGAGGGTACAAACAACCAGGATGCAGCAGAGGAGAAAAGGCCGGTTCATTATTTCTCTTTCAGCCATACGTCATTTTCAAAACAGGTAACTTGGGTTGCGCTGCCATTTTCCAATAAAAATGAAAGGGGAAACGTGCCATCGTCATTGAGAAAGAATGTCTCCGATCGAGGCGTGAAAGCAATGTCTTTTTTATCCCATAGTTGCGTGAGTGACAATCCGCCTCCGGAAGATTGGATGGATATTTTGAGGCTGCTGTCATCTCGCAAGGTATAGACGCCTGCTAACCGTTCAAGCTGTTGGGCAGACAATTGCTTAACCTGCGTGGGGTCAAAGTCAACTCTAGTGCTCATGATCCGGCCCAGTATCTTGGCTTGATTAAACTGACCGGAGCTGTCTTTGATGAACTCGATTTGATAGCCTTCGGCTTTTGATTCGAAGTGGGTCTCGTCGATCTGAATGAGTGGGTATGTTTTGTTGTTGTCCCACAGCTGCTTGGCGAAAAGGGTATCACCTTGCAGCTCAAACGCAATAAAGGCGACCTTATTGGGGAGTTGATAATACCCCTGCAACTGCGCAAGGGAACCGGCATGAGCATGGGCCTCCTGGGCATAAACGCCAGTTGAAAACGGCACGCTGCCTGCTAATAAGATACTCCATACGGCAACACGGATGCTGTGGCCGATCGACAAGTTGAATGATTTCATTGTTTTCATAATAATCGTTGTTATGTATGATGCAATGATAACCCCTTGTCGATGATGATGAGTTCGGATGGATGCATCTGAACGAAAAATAGGCTATCTGGAAGGTTTTGAATGGGCTTCTAAGTATGCCCGGGGTGTCAGGCCCGTGGCTTTCTTAAAGGTGGTATAGAATGTCGTTTTGGAGTTGAAACCGGCCCGTGTCGCAACGCCTAGCATATCAAGATGGCTGGTTTCTTTTGACAGCAAGAGCGATTTTGCTTCCTCTGTCCGCAACTCGTTGATGAATTGGTAAAAATTTTTATCCAATCCGTTATTCAGTACATAAGAAAGTTCGTGCGCACTGATCCCGGTTTTATTCGAAAGCACCGAAAGGGTGAGACTTGGATCGAGGTGTAGTTTTTCTGCCGTTGTTTTTTTTAATACCGTATTTTTTAGTTCGTCCACCTGTTGCGGTGTAAGCCGTTCGTGCAATGGTTTTTTCTGAAAAACCGCATCGGTTGCCACCGGTTGATAGGGTTCTATGGCGTAGATCGAACGCTGTGTCAGGGTAAGATAGGCGAGCGCAATCACCCCTAAAAAATAAAGCGCCGAGGAAAGATAGACTACCTGCATGCTGAACAACCCCAATATCCGGACGAGGATTAAAAACAACACCGCGATCAATACATATTTTACCCACGCCAGGTTGACTTTTTCCTTGAACGACGATACCATTTGTAGATTGGCCATGTGCCGTCGGAGCAGGGCAAAGCAGGCGAACCAATAAAACACCGCCTGACCAGAGAAGAAGTACCGGACAACAAACCGTATCCACGGAGGCAATTCAGGCAGGTGATTTTGTGCATTGAAAAAAGTGGGCAGCAGGTATACGAGCGAAAAAACGAGGAAAAGCAGAAAGGGGACGAAGTGTAGGAACCAACCTTTTTTGGGTGCAGTGGGAGCCACAAAATAGGCGATAGCCAGATAAAAACAGGGAAACATAGCCCACCTAGGCAGCTCAAGCAGGTGGAGCAGCAGATGCTCGCCAATGTGCAAATTTTCCAGAAAAAGCTGGGAAAACGTGCAGGCAAGGATGCAGTAGAATACACCAAGCCATCGATTGCCGGCCACGTTTACGCCGTTTACGTTGAGCAAAAATAAAACGCCGAGCAACCACAGGGCGCCCGCGGTAAACGCGTTAAAGAAGGTTAGCAAATTGATGTCAAGCATTGGACGGCGTCTAATGTTTCTGCTAATGTACTGTGTTTGCTCGAAACATACCACTTAGTGCGCCCAGATCGGCACACCGATCCATCCATGGATGGAAAACAATGCCGTCAGATACAGCAAGAAGATGATATTGAAGGCCAGGGGGATTCTCATCCATTGATGGCTTAGTTGATCCCAGCGCTTATACAATAAATAGGCGCCGATCATGACACTGATGCCGAAAAACAGCATCCCCGCAAAAATGGAAAAGGTGGCGCCATTCATGGACGTAAACAGCTCTTTGTGTACCTCATCCGTAATGCCTAATATGCGATAGGCGACCAGAAAAGAAACAATGCCTAACGTGGGCCAGAGGGTCAACCAGAGGTCTTTTATGTTTATTTTTTTCAGAAGAACCATGGGGATTCCGGCGATGGTATAGATGATGGACAACAACGCGGCAGTCAGCCCCAGGTAGATGAGCGCCTGTTGAAGCAGGACCGGAGCATAAGCTGTTTTCCTGAAAAATCCGTTGCCGTAGCCCTGGAAGAAAGGGTGTCCCTCATGATCCCTACCAACGATAAACGATGGGATGATATCTCCCTTTGATCGGAAAATGCCGTTTCCGATGTGGACCAGGGAGTCCGGGCGTCCACGTCCTTTTTCAACGATAAGTTTGTCCTTATCGATGGCCACAAGCTTGATCCCCCCGAATATCTTGCGGTGGAACTCCCATCGTTCGTTTTTGGGATTCATAAATTGGTAATAGCCGAGCAACGGTTCTATTGTTGATCGATCAATAGGCTGTGAACGTAATGCCGGTGCACCCAGATCCTTCGTCAGGAATTCCTCGATCAGTTGGGATACGGACCCTAACTTTGCATTGCAATTCGTCGAAATGGAATAAGCCAAGCCGGCCGCCCTATTAAAGAATATCCATGAGCTGAATCCTTCGCCCTTACCATTGTGCCCTCTGAATGTTATTTTTTTGTTGTTGGGAAACAGGTCGTTGCCCAATGCGTACCCGGTCTGCAGCCCGTTTTGGCCGGCCAGGGTGCTGTGTATCGTTTCCATGTCATGAAAATCTTGCTCATTCAGTGGATGCGCATCGCCGCTTGATGGGGCATTCAGTAGGTAAAACATCAATCGGGACATATCGGATGCGTTGGATACCAGCGCGCTAGACGCCCCGTTGCTACCTGGCATGTAAAAGGGTAACCGGTGATACGCGCCGTCTTGATGGTAATATCCCTTTGCATAATCGGGCCGCGCTTTGCCATCCAGATCGAACAGCGTATGGTCCATGTGCAAGGGGCCCAGCAATGCTTTTTGTATGTATTCATCCCACGGCATACCGGATACTTTCTCGATGATATATCCCAATACATTGTATCCCGGGTTGGCATAAGACATTCTTTCGCCGGGTTTCCAACGCGAAGTCAGGGAGTGCCCTATAGCATTCACGGCTTCCAGTCCCGTCAATGGTTTGCCGGTCATGTTTACCATCCTGTTGAGTTGGATATCTTCAAAACCCGCTGTATGTTCGAGCAAGTGGACAATTCTAACGGGATGGCTAGCTTCCCATTGGTTGGTATAAGGGATTTCGGGTGCGATTGATTTCAATCGGTCATTCAAACCTAGCTTGCCATCGGCGATCAGCTTTTGCACCCCCATTGCCAACAAAAATTTGGTAATAGACGCCAAATGAAATTGTGTCGTACGATCCACCTGGACTTTTTGTTCCCAATCGGCATAGCCCAATCCGCCGGAAAACAGTATGCTATCCTTTTTGACCAGGGAAATCATCAATCCGGGCATCTGCTCCCTTTGCATAACGCGGTGGATTTTATCCAGTAATTCGTTTATTTCAGGTGCGGGATTGAAGGGTTGTAGCTGCTGGTTTTGAGCCATACTATTGCCCCACGATAGCATCAAAAATGCGGGTAAAAACCATGTTCGAAGGTTTGCCATATTGTACTTTTTTTGCCAAAGTACAGGCGTCTCTGTTGGTTTTAGTTCGATGCGATCCAAACGAACTCATTGGGGGCCGATGGCTCATCGGGGTTTTGGTAAGCTTTGTGTTGGCCATCCTGAACGGCGGGCGTCAGCTCTGTGAAACCATCGAGGATGGAGAAACCTAGCCCCGCAGAATCTTTTCCATTTTTCTGCCCTTGGCCAGCTCATCCACCAACTTATCCAGGTATCGGGCCTGCCGTGTCAGGGGATTCTCGATTTCCTCGATGCGATACCCGCAGATCATGCCGGTGATGAGGTGCGCGTGGGGGTTTAGCGAAGCCCGTTGGAAAAAGGTTTCAAACGTTACCCTTTCTGTGATGAGTTCCTGCAGCTTCTGGTCATCGAAGCCTGTTAACCACGCGATGACCTGATGCAACTCTTCTTTGGTCCGGCCTTTCTTCTCCACTTTTTCGAGATACATGGGATAGACCGAGGCAAAGATCATCTTTGCGATACGCTGATGGTGGGTGTCGGAGATATTCATAGCCATAAATATACGCAATAGTCTTTTAGCTGCAAAGAAAAGATAGGTATGCGACATTTATGTCGATTGAAAAAGAATAAACTATATTTAGCTGAAATTTAATAACACATTACTTCGTATGGAAAAACAGCAAATTATACATCCGGACAGGGATGCAAACTTTGTGACAGGTGCCTATTCGGACGGCATCGTAGCTGGCGGCTTCCTTTTTGTAAGCGGACAGGCATCGGTCGATTTCAAAACCTCGCAGTTTGTATTGGGAACCATTGAGGAAGAGACGCGCCGAACCCTGGATAACATCAAAGCGATCGTGGAAGCCGCAGGGGCCACCATGGACGATGTGGTGAAGTGTACCGTGCATCTGACGGATATTGCTGAATTCGATCGTTTCAACGCGGTATATGCTGCTTATTTTGCGGGTATGCGGCCTGCCCGCACCACGGTGCAATCGGTACTTGGGCAGGGCATCCGGGTAGAAATCGACTGCATGGTTAAACTTCCATGAAAAACGCAAGCGATGAAAGACCCTGATGTTTGGTATAAAGTAAAGAATGCCGACGAAATTGATTCGCCGGCGCTGCTCGTTTATCCGGAGCGGATCCAGCGGAACATCTCATCCCTCAAAGCGCTTGTCGGGGATGTGTCGCGCTTCCGATCGCATGTGAAAACGCATAAGACCAAGGAGTTGGTCCGTTTTCAGCTGGAGGCGGGAATCTGCAAATTCAAATGTGCAACCATCGCCGAAGCGAAGCTGCTGGGGGAGTGCATGGCACCGGATGTACTGTTTGCCTATCCGCTATTGGGACCTAAAACAGGCCGGTTCATGGCGTTGGTGAAGGCGTATCCCAAGACCAGTTTTTCGGCCATCGTGGATGATCCGGCTGCGGCGAAAGCGCTCTCGGCGATGGCAATTGCTGCCGGTACGGTGGTGGATGTGTATGTAGACCTGGATATCGGCATGGGGCGGACGGGGATCTATCCCGGGGATGAAGCAATCGCGCTATATCAGGAATGCGCGGCGTTGGAAGGGGTGGATATCCAAGGGTTTCATGCATACGACGGGCACGTGCGCGAGCCGGATGTGCAAAAGCGGAAGACGATTTGCGCCGGCAACGTTGAAACCATCGCCGCTTTGGTGGAGCAGCTGCGCCTATCGGGCTACCCGAAGCCGCGTATCATCATGGGCGGGTCGCCGACGCTAGCGATCTATGCGCAGTACCCCGAGGTGGAATGCAGCTCGGGTACGTTTATCCTATGGGATAAGGGGTACGCGGATTTGCTGCCGGAGCAGCCGTTCGTGGCGGCGGCAGTCGTGTTGGCGCGGGTGGTTTCACTACCGGGCGACCAGCGGATCTGTGTGGATATGGGGCATAAGGCGGTGGCGTCGGAAGGTGAATTGGCCCGGCGTGTGTATTTTCTCAATGCACCGGAGCTGAAGCCGGTAGGCCATAGTGAAGAGCATCTGGTATTGGAGGCGCCGATAGGCCATGGCTGGAAAGTGGGGGATGTCTTGTATGGATTGCCGAACCACATCTGCCCGACCGTGGCCTTATATGATCGTTTACAAGTGGTAGAAGGGCAGCGGGCGACCGGGAGCTGGGCAGTAGTGGCTAGAAATCGATGAATAGGATGGGAGAATTGATCATTGATGCCCACCTCGATCTGGCGATGAACGCGGTGGAATGGAATCGCGACCTGAAAAAGCCGGTATTGGCGATCCGGCAACTGGAGGAGGGGATGCAGGACAAGCCGGACCGGGGGAGGAATACCGTAGCATTGCCTGAACTGCGCAAAGCGAATATCGGATTGGTGGTGGCTACGCAGATCGCCCGGTTTGTGGAGCCGGGAGCGAGTTTGCCCGGTTGGCATTCGCCGGAAATTGCGTGGGCCATTACCCAGGCGCAATTGGCCTGGTACCGGGCGATGGAAGCGCAAGGGGAGATGGTGCAGATTACGAACTTGGCGGACCTTGATGCTCATTTGAAGGTTTGGGCAGACGATACCATCCCTGCGGATCGTAAGCCCGTGGGCTATGTGCTTAGTCTGGAAGGTGCGGATTCGTTGGTCGACATTTCTTACCTTGAAAAAGCCTATGGTGATGGGTTGCGTGCTCTTGGGCCGGCCCATTACGGGCCGGGTAGGTACGCGCCCGGAACGGGAATGGAAGGCGGGCTCACCCGGATGGGCAAAGCGCTGCTCAAGGAAATGGAACAGTACCGGCTGATCCTCGATGTCACGCACCTGACGGATGAGGGCTTCCGTGAGGCCACCGACCTATACACAGGTCCCATCTGGGCCAGCCATCATAATTGCCGGGCACTCGTGCAGCTCCAGCGTCAGCTAACGGACGAGCAATTGCAGGTGCTGGTGGAGCGGGACGCGGTGATTGGTGGCGTTTTGGACGCATGGATGCTGGTAAACGACTGGCAACGCGGGGTAGATACGCCGCTAGGAAGGGGGGTATACCTCGAGCGGCTCATCGACCACTATGATCACATATGCCAGCTCGCGGGCAATAGCCTGCATGTGGCCATCGGCAGTGATCTGGATGGAGCGTTTGGAAAAGAGCAGTCGCCTTACGACCTGGATACCATCGGCGACCTTCCGCGGCTGGGCGAATTGCTGGCAGCGCGGGGGTATACGCCAGCGGATATCGAAAATATTTTTTACAAAAACTGGTTGCGTTTTTTACGCCATGCGTGGCGTTGAATCGCCGTTAAAGGCCTCGACCAATTCTAATAAGGCAATTTCCGGTGGCATTCCCACCCGGCCGAGATAGCCGAGAAAACCAAATCCACGATTGACATAGAGGTACTGGCGCCCCCGCTGATAAAGGCCTGCCCATTGCTTGTAGAAATATTGTATGGGGCTCCACCTGAACCACCGCAATTCGATACCGAACTGCATGCCATGCGTATGCCCGCTCAGCGTCAGCGCGATCTGCGGATAGGTACCGACGACTTCGGCCTCCCAATGGGAGGGATCATGGCTGATGAGGATGGCCGGGCGATCGGCCGGTATATCCGAAAGGGCTTTGGCGAGGTCGCCGTACCTGGAGAACGTGGCACGGCCACTCCAATTTTCTACCCCGATGAGGGTGAGCGCATCGCCGTTTTTTTGGAGGGACACCGATTCGTTCAGGAGCAGGCGCCACCCGGCCTGATGCTGGTGATGCATCAAGGTATGAAGGTTTTCCTGCTTGGCGCTAAGCGACGGCCAGCGGACGTAGTCGCCATAGTCATGGTTGCCCAATACGGAATAGACACCCAGCGGCGCCTGGAGCCGGGCGAAAATATCCAGGTAGGGCTTGAATTCATCCGCACGGTTGTTGACGAGGTCGCCCGAGAAGAGGATCAGATCCGGCTGGAGGGCCATGGCCATGTCGACACCCTTGCTCACGGCGCCGGGATTGTCAAAACTGCCGGCGTGGATATCCGAAAGCTGGACGATCCGCAGCCCATGGAACGCTTTCGGTAGGCCGCTGATGGGTATTTGTACGGTTCGTACCTGGTAACGGTAGCGCCGGAATACGCCATAGAGCAGGCCGAGGGTGAGCATGCCGCCCGAAAACATGGCCAGCTGGCCGATCGCTGGACTGCGTGAAACCACGCCGCTATTGGGAGTAGCGGCCCAAGCGGCTTGCACCGCCAGCAGCACGGCACGGACACCGACGAGCAGGTCGCCCGCAAACATGACGACCGCCATGACGATCTGCCCCAGCAGTATGGCGATAAACGTGTGTACGGTATACTTCACGACGGCATTGGGCCAGCCCGCGGACGACCAGCGGCTGTATAGGAGGGGACTGGCCAATGCCCCTGCGCTGATAAACCCATAAGCGGCCAACAGCACTTGCCTGGCAGGCGCATCCATATCGCGCAATCCGGTATGCATGGCTACGAAGGCATAGTAGGCAGCTCCAGCAAGGAATAATAAAAAGAAGAACAATGTCTTCATACAGGCATGCGAAAGCTGCTAATCCTTCCGCTGTTTCTCCGCCTGTTTGACCTTCTTGTCTGCTCTTTTTTCCTTTAGGCTCTTTACAGCAGTCTTCTTGTTGTTTTCTTTGACCCCTTTATCTTTTGCCATGATCGTAAATTAATTTTTGATTAAAAATAGCATATTAATCCGAGATAAGCAAGCATTTACTTTGCCTGTCCGCAAGTCAAGTATTTTTTCTACCTTAGGCATTGCTTAAACACCGATACCATGGAACGACTGACCGATGGCCCGAAACCCTGGACCTTTCTGCAACTGCTGGCATTCCGATACTTCGCCGTAGTATTCGTATTGTTTATTTTCCCGTTTCCGCTGACGATGATCCCGTTGGTATCATCGCTGATGCAATGGTACGCCAAAGGGTGTCAGGCCGTGGCGGTGTGGGTAGGTGAGCACGTGCTGCACCTGCCGGAGCCCATCACGTTATTCCGGGGCGGCAGCGGCGACAAGACCTATGACTTCGTGTTTCTCCTGATGGTGGCGGTGCTGTCGCTGCTGGCTACCGTGGTGTGGAGCGCGGTAGACCGCCGCCGACGTGAATACAACCGCCTGCACGACTGGCTCAGGGTGCTGGTGCGCTACTACCTGGCCATGATCATGATGTCCTATGGGACGAGCAAGGTATTTCACCTGCAGATGCCCTCGCCGAGTTTGTGGCAGCTGGTGCAGCCATTCGGTGATAAATCGCCCATGGGGCTGGCTTGGTCTTATGTGGGATATTCCAGTGCCTTCAGTATGTTTACCGGCTTGACAGAGGTGATCGGTGGCTTGCTGCTCTTCTTCAGGCGCACCACCACATTGGGGGCGCTGCTCGTTGCGGCCGTGATGCTCAACGTGGCGGTGATGAATTTCTGCTTCCACATCCCGGTGAAGCTCTATTCGACGCAGCTGTTGGTGATGGCGGTGTTCCTGCTGCTCGGCGACGGCGACCGCCTCTTGCGGGTGCTGGTGCTGAATAAAGCCACCGAGGCAGCGCCAGACATGCGCTACCGCCCGCGCAAGCGATGGATGCGGATCGCCGGGGTGTTCGTGAAGGTGGGATTTATCGCCATGGTGGTCATCGGTCAGACGCTCAGCAGCGTGCGGTCGATGAAGCTATATGGCGATAGACGACCGAAATCCCCGTTGTACGGCATCTACGACACCGAATTATTTGTGTTAGGAGGCGATACATTGCCCCCGCTGACCACGGATGATGTCCGCTGGCGGCAGTTGCTTTTGGATCGTCCGGATTATGTGCACGTGAAGATGATGAATGACTCGATGCGGTATTTCAATGCGCGCGTGGATACCGCTGCAAAGACGTTGACGCTCACCACGCCGCAGGGCAACGAGTCGGACAAGGGGATTCTCCACTATGAGGAAACCCCGGATGCACTGCTCCTGCACGGCGTGTGGCAGCGCGAGTCGGTGACGGTGCGCCTCCGGAGGCGTGACCTGGATAGCTTTCGCCTGATCGGCACGAAATTCCGCTGGATACATGAATATCCATATAACCGGTAATGGTCGATTCTGGAATACCATGGGATTGCTGTGTATTGAGCATTCAAAGGCAGGAGTCCGATGAAAGGACAGCGTACTAGAAATAATCCTGAATAAAATACTCTTCAGTGTTGCAATAGAGCAATGAATAGATGACCAGGTTGGGCCTGTTGGTATGCATGCTGCGCTTCATGTGGAGGATGGGGCTTCCCGGGCGGACAGTAAGCAATTCAGATAGCGTCTGGTCGGCTGAAATGGCCCATATCTTCTGCTCCCCTTCCTTGATTTCTACATGGTGGTATTTATTTAGTGTTTCAAAAAGGGAATTTTTCTCAAGATTGTGCATCGAAAAGCGGGGCAGGTCGATATCGGTAATGTACGTCTCTTCGTATAAGGTGGGCAATCCATTGACATGCCGTAGGCGCGATAGATAGAGGCAACCTGCTTCTTGTTGTACCGAGGATAGTTCATATGGAAAATCGGATGGCCAGGGGATTTTATGCGCTTTGACCAATATCTGCGTACGGAGATTCTTTTTGCCCACACCTGCAGTGGATCCTTTGATGGATAGAATGCCCAGCCCGTTCTTCGGTTCGGATACGATACTCCCTTTGCCGTGATGACGTACGATATATCCCATCCTGATCAATTCGCTGAGTGCTTGACGCACCGTCGGGCGGGTTGTATTATAGGTCTTGCACAACTCATTTTCTGAAGGTAAGAGGTCTCCCTTTTTGTAGTAGGCCTCGTCGATCTGCTTTTTTAGATCACTGATCAAGGTTTTGTAGATGGGGGTATTCGGTTCTTTAGCCATAAGCGGTTGCATCAGCAGGAGCAAATTTAACTAAATTATCGATGTTGTGTATACAAGCGTCCCGGTGCTGGTGCCCATTTCCCTGATTTTAGAAAATGCTAGTATGTTGCTGCATTACTTGTATATACAAATAAGGTAAATTTAAGATGTAGTTTTTTGATGTTTTAATTTATGTAAAATGCTATTTATAAATATTTTAAATGCATTTTATAGAAGGCAGTAGCTGTTGTTTGCGATATTTATTTGTTTTTTTCTTGTATATACAAGTTTGATTTGTATATTTGTTTTTGAGTTAGAAAAGCCAATTTTTTAAACCTGTCAATACACGTATGCAAACGTATGTGATAAGCGTGATTGTCGGCCTGCTTTTTTTTGGTTGTATGTATACCGACCGAAAAGGCGTTATTGCGGGTGCGGTCTGCTGGAGCCGGCAATGGGGGATAAACCGAAGCAGTAGACCGCGTGCTACAAGACGACCAATATGAACTGATTTGATATACACTAACCAAGATGAACAAGGCAATAAAACCAATTACCCAATCGATCACTAAAGGTATTTTGGTGCTCTTGGGGTGCGTTTTCTTAGTCAACCAAGTGATGGCTTCGGAATATGCAAAAAGCCGGCGACAGGAACCGATCGTCGTGACCGGAATGGTACGATCCGGCGGCGAACCGCTGGCCGGTGTATCGGTCTCCGCTGTGGCGGCGCTTACGCGGGGTGCTTCTACCGACGACAATGGGCGCTACTCCATCTCGGTGGATGTGAATGATACGTTGGTTTTTTCGTTCGTGGGCTATGTGTCACAGCGAATTGGAGTCAATGGTAGAACGCGGATCGACGTTGAACTGTTGCCGTTGGACAATCAGCTGGATGAAATCGTAGTGGTGGGTTATGGTACGCAGAAAAGGGCAAATCTGACAGGTGCGATCAGTACCATTCAGGCGGCAGAGATCCAAACGACGACCCACTCCAGCCTTGCGCAAAAACTACAGGGAAAGGTGCCGGGACTGCAGATCCGCCAGAATACGGGTGGCCCCGGCGATTTCGATGCGATGATCAATATCCGCGGCTTTGGGTCGCCGCTTTATGTGATCGATGGCATTGTGCGGGACGGGGGGAATGAGTTTCAGCGATTGAATCCAGAAGATATCGAAAGCATTTCGGTGCTAAAAGATGCGTCGGCGGCTATTTACGGTGTAAACGCCGCCAATGGGGTGATCATCGTGACGACGAAAAAAGGAAAGAAAGGCAAAGCACAGTTTCTATATAATGTGGTGGTAGGCACGCAGTCGCCGACGGAGATGCCCGAGATTGCCAATGCCGCGCAATGGATGGAAATGCGGAATGATGCGGCCATCAATGCCGGACTTGCGCCCTATATTTCAAGGGAGGAACTTGAAAAGTACCAGCAAGGGCTTCCAGGATACGAAAGCACCAACTGGTATGATGAAACCATGAAGCCCTGGGCGGGCCAACAGCAGCATACGCTGTCTGCACAGGGCGGGTCTGACAACATAAATTATTTCTCCAGCTTCGGATTTTTGAGGGAAAATGGATTGCTCCAATCGGACGCGATCAATTACGACCGGTATACCTTTCGCACCAACCTGACCGCTAACTTAACGGATAACTTGACCGCGACCGTTGAACTGTCGGGTAGGTATGACCGGAAAGATGGTGCGGGGTACAGCATCTTTGACATCATCCGTGGCACGATATCGGCCTTGCCGACCAACAAACCGTATTTGAACGGTAATCTGGACTATCCTACACACATCACGGATGGGCAGAGCTCCAACCCGGTGGCGATTTCTGACCCCACTATTTCGGGGTATACGCAGGATGTCAACAAAGCATTTCAGTCGGCCGTGACGCTGACGTATAAGGTCCCTTTCGTGCCGGGGCTACAGGTGAAGGGTCTGGCTTCTTACGATGGAAACAATTACTTGAACAAAGCGCTCACCAAAAGTTATAAGCTGTATGCGTACGACGCGGCTGCCGATCAATACAACGCGGCAACCCTGCGGCACCCCACGGTGTTGGGTAATGGCTATTCGGACATGAACCGCATTAGCCTGCAAGCGCACCTGATCTACAACAAGGTGCTGGTCGAGCGCCACAACCTGGGGGCGACCGTCGTGTATGAAGAACGCAACGGCTGGACCCGTTCATCGGGCCTTTCGCGGGAATTTCAGTTCTTCACGAATGACCAGATTGACATGGGCGACCAAAACAATCAGCGCACCAGTGGCATGGAAAGCCAATGGGGCAACCGGTCGGTCATCGGACGGTTTACGTATGATTACGTAGGGAAATACCTGTTGGAACTGGCCGCCAGGTATGACGGTTCATACCGTTATCACCCTGACCGGCGCTGGGGGCTATTCCCCGTTGTGTCAGCGGGATGGCGGATTTCAGAAGAACCGTTTTTCAAGGATAACGTGCCGTTTGTCTCGAATTTGAAATTGCGCGGATCGTATGGGTTGGTGGGCGAAGATGCGGGCAATCCATTCCAATACGTACCGGGTTTCTCTACAATCGGTGGCGGCGGGTATGAGTTTTCGAATGGCAGCTATGTGTCGGGCGTTGCCGCACCGGGCATCGTGAATGAACAGCTGACGTGGTTCGAATCGAACATCAAGGATATCGGTATCGACCTTGGTCTTTTTGACGGCCAGCTGAACCTGGAGTTTGATGTGTACCAGCGGGACCGCACGGGATTGCTGGCCATCCGCAACGTATCCCTACCCAATACGTTCGGCGGAAGCCTTCCGCAGGAAAACCTGAACAGCGATCGGGTGCGCGGACTGGAATTTTCGTTTGGCTATGCGCAGGCCATCGGTGACTTCCGCTTCAACATCAACGGGAATTTCAACTTTGCGCGGACCATGAACGTATATGTGGAGCGGGGACCGTTTGTCAACAGCATGGACAGGTGGCGCAATGGACAGGCGGGCCGATGGAGCGACGTGGTGTGGATGTATGACAAAATCGGGCAGTTCCAATCGGACGATGAGGTATTGTATGCGCCTATCCAAAATGGCGAACTGGGAAACAGCCGCGAAATGGTCGGTGATTTTCAGTACCGCGATGCGAATGGTGATGGGATAATCGATGGGGAGGATACGCTGCCGCTCGCCTGGGGCGGCAATCCGAAGATGTTCTATGGGCTTACGCTGAGCGCTAACTGGAAAGGGTTTGATTTCAATATGCTGTGGCAGGGGTCTGGCAACTACTCGGTACGGTTTACGCACGCCTATGCGGAAACGTTTTGGGGGGATGGCAATCTGCCGGCTTATTTCTACGATCGCTGGCACCTATCAGACCCCTATAATCCGGACAGTGAGTGGATACCGGGAGAATGGCCCGCCACGCGCCGGATATCCGATATCGGGGCGATGTATAATGAGAGCTCGGTGTGGCGCCGGGATGCGTCGTACCTCCGGTTGAAGAGCCTCGAACTGGGCTATTCCATCAACCGGCAAGTGCTGCAACGGATCGGATTGCAGGGGATACGGGTCTATGCAAACGGGTATAACCTGTGGACGATTACGGATCCGTTTGTAAAATCGTTCGATCCGGAACGGATTGAGGGGGCCCTCAACACGGGTTGGGTATATCCATTGAGCAGGAGTTTTAATCTAGGAGTCAACTTGACTTTTTAATTTGCGGTAAGATGAAAGCGAGCATTTTTAAATTAGTGGTTTTATTCGTGTTGGTGTCGGGCTGCAGGAACGTGCTGGATCTGAAACCATTGGATAAACTGGATAGCGAAAGTCTGTTTGCGACGCCGGAGGGGGTAAGGGTATACCTGGCCAATCTGTATGGACAGTTGCCGATCGAAGATTTTTCATTTGGGCGGTTGGGTTTCAATACGGCCAATCAGAATACGGCGGGTATCGCACCGGCTACGCAAACCGATGATGCGGCAAACTCGGAATTCAGCCATTTGCTGGATGGCGGTGGTAACTTCCAATGGTGGGACCCGGGGTATAAGTTGATCCGGGATATCAATCTGCTATTGGAAACCATCCCTACGGTGACCTCACTAAATGACGACGATAAAGCCACACTCCTTAGCGAAGGGCACTTCCTGCGGGCGTACACTTATTTTGCACTGGTGAAACGGTATGGCGGTGTTCCGTTGATTACAAGCGTACAGCAATATACGCCCGATGTGGAAAGCCTGAAGGTGCCCAGGAGTACGGAAAAGGAAACCTGGGATTTTGTGCTGGCTGAATGCGACGCTGCGATTGATCACTTACCCCCTTCAAGAACGGCGGATAATAGAAGAGCGACGAAATGGGTTGCTTATGCGCTGAAATCGCGGGCAGCCCTCCATGCCGCATCACTGGCTAAATACTGGTCAAAGGCACCGCTTTCCGGTGCCGCTGTATCACAGGGGCTGGTCGGACTGGATGCCTCGCTGGCCGGTCATTACTATGAAGTATGCATCGAAGCGTCGCAAACCATCATGGAAGAGGGCGGGTTTGCGCTGCACAAGCCAACGCCGGGCTCGACAGAAGAGGCGACTGCTAATTACATGGAGTTGTTCCAGAACCCCAATGGCGCAGTCAGTGAAGTGCTGTTTACCAAGGGGTATACCAACCCGGGGTCATCGGGACATAGTTATGATTTTTGGTTCAACCCGAACCAGACATCTGACGGCGCACCGCATCCGGGTAGGATGAATCCCACACTCGATTTTGTGGACCTGTTTGAACGTTACAGCAATCCGGGGCAGCGTGCACCAATAGTGACTACCGCAGATGGCAATGTAAATGATTATAACGGGTTTAATCCCAATAAAACCTACCTGCGGTTTGATACGCCTTATGATATCTTTAAAGACAAGGACGCCCGGCTATGGGCGACAGTGGTGCTGCCGGGTACGGAGTGGAAAGGGAAAACGATCGTCATCCAAGGGGGATATATCCTGCCCGATGGAACGCCGAAAATTGAAACCAAAGAATCGACAGTGGTCAATGGTGTGACCTACTATACGTATGGCGCGGCGGATTGGACCAACTACTCGGGATTTGAGGTGTACTTGGGAAATATGACGCGCACGGGATTCAGCTTCAAGAAATTTCTATCGCCAAATCCTGTGCCACCCAATCTGACATATTCGACAACCGATTGGATTGAATTCCGCTATGCGGAAATCTTGCTGAATTATGCGGAAGCGGTCCTGGAAAGCAATTATACCGCTAATGACGCCCAAGTGAAAGCCAAAAATGCCATCAATGCGATCAGACGTCGGGGTGGCCATACGGTAGACATCGACTTGACACTGGAAAATGTATTGCGTGAACGCCGGGTTGAACTGGCATTCGAAAATAAACGGTATTGGGACTTGATCCGTAGGCGGGAGTACCACGAGAAATTCAACAATACCATCCGCAAGGCGTTGGTGCCCGTACTGGATCTCCGTGTCAGTCCGGCGAAATACATCTTTATCCGGAAGAATCTATCCAGAGAAAATCCACTGACATTTCCAACGAATTTTTACTACGTGCATATTCCGGGAGTTGGCGCCAATGGATTAGTTCAGAATCCGCAATACTAAGCAGTAAAGAATATGAAGAAGATAAATATGAATCGGTTTTTGGCCATGATAACCACCGTTGTATTGACCAGCGGCTGTGAATTGGATAATTATGATGCGCCATCGGCGCAGCTTTCTGGAAATATTATTGATGCGCAAACCGATGAGCTGGTGCAGCAAGACATCATCAGGGGGACAACCATCAAAATCATTGAACATGGCTATGACCCCGTACAGCCGCAGTACCTGCGTGTGAAAAATGAAGGTACCTATGCCAATAACCTGCTGTTTGCCAATACCTATACCGTGCAACCCGACCAGCGCAATTTTGTGCAGGTGGAGGAGCAGGAAATCCAGATCGGCAGCGATACGAAACTTGATTTTCGTGTGCAGCCGTATATCCGGGTAAAGGACGCTTCGATCACGAAGGAAGGAACGAAGATCGTTGCGACCTTTAGGCTTGAACAGACCGTGCCGGAAGTGGTGAGCCGCATCGGGCTATATGCACACGTAGAGCCGATCGTAGGCGAGCCCATACGGGCCGTGGCCAACGAAGTGCAGCTCGGCAGGACGGTTGAGGACGACGAAACGTTTACCTTGGAGATCGATGCCGCGGAAAACCGGGCTGCGCTTAAAGCGGGAGACCAGTATTTCTTCCGCATAGGGGCCGTGATCAGTGTGCCGGAAGCGAAGTTTAACTATGCGCCCGCCGTGCGGCTGACCGTTGATTAATCGACCTGTTATGCGTTTTATCTATTTAATTGGATTGGCATTGGGGCTGGTTGCTTGCGGTGCCCAACGAGGGCATATCATCGCTGGCTCCGAACCGATCGCCTTATTTGACCTCGGGTACACGTTGGACGGGGATTGGAGCGATGTGGGGCAAGTGAAGCTGGCTTGGGACCACGCGCATACGTTGGCTACGCTGCAGGGACTGGTCAACAGGGAATCTCCCCGCTTGTATACGTATTTCGTTAAGAACGGTGAACACGATGTCGACCGCTATTGGTGGGATAAATACCGAGCCGAAGGAACGTGGCTGGCCGGGAGGGATACACTGGTGTATCCGGATATCGGTTCGTTGATCAGCGCATTCAGAAACAAGATTGAAGGTGTGGTGGTATATGACCCGGCCGTGCCGGCCACGAGTAATGTAGCATCGGCCGTTGCCGGTGCCGATCGGCTGATCGCGGTGCGTTATGATCCCGACGATGGGAGCCTCTACCATCAACTGGTAAAGACCGGGTTGCGGTTACCGGTAAAAGTTTGGCTGGTGAAGAAAGACGGAAAGCCGCTTTTTACGGGGTCGGGAATGATACCGGGCACATCCCGCCCATCCAGTGGATCGGCGAAGAATGATGCTTACCGATGGTTCATTGAACATTACCTGAAAAAAGGCAAATGCAATACGGCATTTGGTGCGTATTACATCGACCAGCATTGGATGGCCGACCCCACGCGGATAAACCGCAATCACCACACGCTGTCTAACCACGACTACTTTGTCAGCAAAAATGCTTTTTTCTTCGATCTCAGTCCGTGGGCGGATGAGCCCGCTACCGACGATCCCCAACAGCGGCCGGGTACCGATTTGGAAACGCTGAAGGAATTCTTGCTGCTCGCTTACCAGCAAAACGACAACGGGAATGCGTTTACCCATATTGGTGGCTTCCCGCCATGGGCATTCAAGTACACCCGGCATGCGGGGGGGAAGCACGACGACGTGCCTACGGAATGGGAATATTCGCGCATCATCAGTGCCTATAATGCGTTTAAGGATGCAGATGCCATCGGATATGGTGCATTGGCCAACGCTTCATTTTGGCAACATTATCCATTAAAGGATGTCTATCCCCAACAGCAAGTCACCGATGCGGAGTTGGTGGAGCGCGGTTACCTCACTACGGATGGTAAACTAGTGGACAATGGAAAGGAATACCTGGTGTTCTACGTAGGTGACTACGACGCCGCCTCGTGGTTGTCGCAGACCACACCGACATTGTGGGATGACCCCAATCGGGGCAAGGTGCCGCTGATGTGGTGCATCAGCCCGGTGCTCGCACAGCGTGCGCCCATGGCGATGGAATACCGTCGGCTGTCGGCCACGGCCAATGATTATTTCGCAGCGGCGGATAACGGTGCAGGATACCTGATGCCGGGCATGTTGCAGGCACCGCGCGAGGTATCCGGACTGCCCGACGCAACGGCGCAGTGGGCCGAGCACAACATCCCTTATTATAAGCAATGGGGGCTTTCCATTACGGGATTCGTCATTGACGGCGAGGCCCCAGGACTGAACAAAGCGGGCTTGGATGCCTACCAACGCTTCAGTCCGGACGGCATTGTACCGCAGAAAGTGCCCTTGACGTTATTACACGGCGAGATGCCGGTATTGCGCTCGGATGAGGATGTCAACCAGGAAGATCCTGCAGTCGCCGCACAGATCATCGTAAACAGGGTAGATAAGCGGCCACTGCGTTTCCATTGGTTTCGCAACATCTTGAAATCGCCAACCTGGTACGTGCAGGTGGTGGAAGAAGTGCACAGGCGTAATCCGGATATCGAGCTGCTGGATGGCGCTACTTTTTTTGCGCTGTATCGCAGATACCTGGAGAGTACGCCCGATGCGGCGAAAGGGATTTGGCCGGATAACTAACGACAGCGGCTAACATGAAAATCATGAATTTAAACATCTCGAAATACTTGCTGCTTATGCTGGTCTGTGGGACATTATTTGGTGCCTGCAAGCCGATAGCGGACAAAAATAAGCTCTATACCTATACGCTGAATGGCGACACCACCGCAGATGCCTATGATGAGGCCGTGATGGTGGCTTGCATCCAGGGAATAATGAATAGAGATACAACACAGCTCTATTTACTTTCTGATGCGCATGAGCGACCCGCATATTGGCTTGATACCTTATCCGCATCGGGCAGATGGTTGGAAAGCAAGGAACGCACAGCAATTGCGACCTTGGAAGAGTTGGTCGCACTGGCGGGTAAGCGGATAAAAGGAGTGATCATTTGGGATCCGGAAGTGCCGGCATCGCTGAATGTGGCCACCACCCTAGCGGGGCTGGAAGATGGAATCGTAATGAGCCCAAAACAGGCAGACCTGTACCTGGATAGGTGGGAACTGCCCGTCATCAAAGATTTCAGAGGCATGTTTACCGGACAGGAAACCGGGAGTAAAAAAAATGACGCCTACCGCTGGGCAATCCGGGAGTTTTTGGAAACAGGCCGATGCGACCCCCACTGGCTGTGCCTGTATGAGGATGCGTATATGACGCGGGAAAAAGGGGATATCAGTTATGTGGTGACCCGGGATTGGCCGGTGCGCAACAAATCGTTTGTTTATGACCTTTCGCCATGGGGCGATGAGAAGCCCCTGGATGATCCTGATCAACGGCTGGGAGCAGACCTGGAAACCTATAAGCTGATGCTGGAGGCGGTATTGAAACTGACCAAGGGTGAGCAGATGACCGAAGTTGCAGGTTTTTTCTCGTTTCCGAAATACAGCAACATCCCGGGATATGAAAGCAAGCACGACCCCGTTCCCACCGAATGGGAAACCGTATACCTCATATCGCCTTACAATTGCTACCAGAATACGGTGGCCCACCTGTGTTTTAATCAGTCGGTGCATGCCCAAGCACCGGTGCGAGAACTTCGGCAGGGGCGACCGGAATTGAAGGATCCGGAAGCTGGGAAAACCTACCTTTGCATCTTGATGGCGGACTACGACTCAGCGACGCCATTATACGATTTTTTACCCAAGCATTGGAACGATAGCGCACGGGGTGACATTCCACTGGCATGGGGTATTAATCCGAATTTGATCGAAACCTACCCGGATATCATTCAATACTTTTATAACACAAAGAGCCTCAACGATTTTTTTACAGCTGATGCAAGTGCCGCAGGTTATATGAATCCGAACCGGATCGATTCGGCGTATCTTCCGCTGTTTATTGATCATAATAAGCGGTTTTATAACCGCTTGGATATGTCGCTCTCACCGATGGTGCTGGATTGGGATGAACCAACAGCCGCAGTAAAAGATGCATTTACACAGTTTTCGCCCGACGGGTTCGCTACGATTGTGATTGACATGCACAATAATGGGGGCAAGGCACCCGAACCGCACGTGTGGATGGACATGCCAGTAATGGAATTGCTGAACAATGCTTGCAACTTCTCGACACCTCCACAGACGGCCCGGGAATTATCGGCCGCGATACCCGGTGCAGCTGATCAAAAGCCGGCATACTATTTTTTCCGGATCGTATGGACAAGCCCAGGCCAAGTGATTGCCGCGCTGGACGAATTGAAGAAATTGAGGCCTGAGCTCGATATCGAAGTGGTGGACCCGTATAACTTTTATCACCTATTTAAATCGTCTACCAAAGGTTAACGAAGGAGATACGATGATAAATGGCAAAGGATGCCCTGTAGGCTTTTCAAAAGGTTATTTTGAAATAAATCGTTATACTTGTATATACAAGTTGATTTAATGGCTATATTTGCTTCATGAAAACTTATCGATTAAACAGACTTTTCAATCGTCAATCAGGCAACTGTTTCGATGTTGCCATTGATCACGGGTTCTTCAACGAGTATTCATTTTTGCAGGGTATCGAAAGCGTCAGGAAGGCGGTAGAGGTGTTAATAGATGCAGCCCCCGATGCCATCCAACTGACCGTGGGCCAAGCACATTACTTGCAATCGATTTCCGGCAGGGAAAAGCCGTCGCTGGTATTGCGCACAGATGTGGCCAATGTATATGGTAAGCAATTGCCCCGTACACTGTTTAGCCGGATGATCGAGAACCCGGTGGAACAGGCGATCCGTCTTGATGCGGTGTGTGTGGTGGTGAACTTGTTCAGTATCCCGGATGAGCCTGAAGTAATGGATCAATGCATACAAAACATATTGAAGATCAAACCGGAAGCCGAGCGGTACGGCATACCGTTGATGGTGGAACCTTTGGTGTTTCGGCCAAACAAGGAAGCCGGGGGATATATGGTCGATGGCGATCCGCAGAAAATCATCCCGTTGGTGCGCCAAGGGGTGGAACTGGGGGCTGACATCATCAAGGCGGATCCGACAGATGACGTGAACGACTACCACCGGGTGGTGGAGACAGCAGGGGATATCCCGGTGCTGGTTCGCGGTGGTGGGAAAGCCAGTGATGAAGCGGTTTTACAACGTACCTTTGGCCTGATGCAGCAAGGGGTGAGGGGAATTGTATATGGACGGAATGTTATCCAACACGCTAATCCGAGTGGGATGACGCGGGCATTGATGGCGATTGTGCATGAGGGTGCCAAGCCAGAAGAAGTCATCGGACTATTAAAATAGCACATTGTTCATGAAAACAGTAAATATTGGCATCATCGGCGGTGGACTGATGGGGCGTGAGGCGGCCAGTGCCTTCGGAAGGTGGTTTGCACTGAAGGATTTTCCGGTAAAGGTAAAACTCACCGCGGTATGCGATTTAAACAAGGAACTGCTGGATTGGTACTCACAGATCGACAGTGTGTCCCTGCTGACCACAGACTACCATGAGTTGATCAACAGCGCATCGGTAGATGTGGTTTATATTGCTGTCCCGCATAACCTGCACCGGCAATTGTACCTTGATATCCTTCGTGCCGGGAAGGACTTGCTGGGGGAGAAGCCTTTCGGGATCGATTTGGAAGCGGCAGAAGCCATCGCAGCAGAAGCGGAGAGGTTAGGTAGGTTTGTTCGATGCAGCTCAGAGATGCCGTTCCTCCCCGGGCCGCAGCGGGTGATCGCGGAGGTGCAATCGTGCCGGCTAGGCCGGATATTTGAGATACGGTCTGGTTTTCTGCATGCGAGCGACATGAATGCTAAGAAGCCGATCAACTGGAAACGTCAATCAGCATTTTGCGGCGAAATCGGTGTGATGGGCGATTTGGGGATGCATGCGCTGCATGTGCCGCTGCGGCTGGGCTGGAAACCCAATAAAGTGCTTGCACAATTGCAGAAGATTATCACGGAGCGTCCCGACGGAAAGGGGGGCATGGCGGTATGCGACACCTGGAATAACGCTACGTTGACTACCCAAGTAGTGATTGATGGCGAGCAAATACCCATGCAGTTAGAAATGAAAAGATTAGCCCCCGGCGAGACCAACACCTGGTACATCGAGATTTTCGGTACAGAAGGTGGTGTGCGCTACAGCACCAAAGATACGAAGGCATTCTGGCAGTTTACAAACGACGCCGAACAATGGTGGAAACGCACAGACCTCGGTTTTCAAATGCCGTTTGAGACGATCACTGGAGGTATTTTTGAAGCAGGTTTTCCAGATTGCTTCATGCAGATGTTTGCCGCTTACATTGCTGAACGGGAGGGACTGCTAAACGGAAGGTTTGGCTGTGCCACGCCCGAGGAAGCGGTGGCCAGCCACCGGGTGTTCGAAGCCGCCCTGCGTTCGCAGGAAACGGGTAGCTTTGTGTCGATACCATCATCCGACGTATATGAAAAGGTCTGAAATTAATGACGCTATGTGCTAGACCATGTCAATAAATAACATCAATCGATCGGGTTTGCTTGTCGGCGGCAATTGGATATTGGATCAGGTAAAGCTGATCGATAAATTTCCCGTGGAGCAATCGCTGGTCAATATTTTGCACGAATACACGAGTAATGGCGGGTCGGCGTATAATATCCTGATGGACCTGGCGAAATTGGAGGCCCCGTTTCCATTGGAGGCCATCGGTCTGGTGGGTAATGATTTCAACGGTATGCGGATCGTGGACCACTGCCGCGAAGCAGGAATCAACGTGCAGCAGCTGCAGATGACGCCGGACCTGCCTACTTCCTACACGATTGTAACCTCGGTGAAAGATACGGGCAAGCGAACTTTTTTTCACCATCGCGGTGCCAATTCGCTGCTGGATGATACACACTTTGATTTCGGTATTTCAAGGGCGAAGATTTTCCATTTGGGATATTTGCTGTTGCTGGATCGGTTGGATGAAATCCAGCACGATGGGCGGACCAAGGCATCGCACGTGCTGGAAAGGGCGAAGGCGGCAGGTTTGACGACATCCGTTGACCTGGTGAGCGAGGATTCCGGACGTTTCAGGCAAATCATCCCGTGTTCGCTACCGTATGTTGATTTGTTGTTTCTCAATGAATATGAGGCTAGTCGGCTATCTGGCGTCGATTTGATGGGTGTTAAGGGCGTTTCCGAAATGGGCAGACGGTGTGAAGATGCGTTTGAAACGATTTTCGAGATGGGGGTAAACGAATGGATCACCATTCACTATCCGGGGGGTGTGTGGGCTGCCGGGCGGAGTGGCAGGCGCCTGTTCCAGCCCGGTCTGCTCTTGTCTGGGGAGCATGTCGTGGGGGCTAATGGCGCTGGCGATGCATTGGCCGCCGGTGTACTGTTGGGCGTTCACGAAGACTGGGATATGGAAGCGAGTCTAAACCTCGGCGTGTGTGCCGCAGCATCGAGTCTATCCCATGTGACCTGTTCAGACGGCGTGCTTCCGTATCGGGACTGTCTAACGCTGGCGGACCGGTTTGGCTATCAACGGATCGGCTAAGCCAAGACTCCGCTGCACCCACTGAAGCCCTCAAGGCATCCAGCGTGCAGCGGAGTCAAAACGTACTGTGTACGTTCGTCCGGACAACAAGCCCACGGTTCAATCGAGTTGCAGTGCGGCTAGCAGTTCCCCGTTGGGGAGCTCATCAGCAGCATAGTGTAGGCTGAGGGTACGATCGGCGTGGTCCTTTTCCAACTGTGTGAGGGCTTTTACCGAAATGACCATTCCCTCGTCTGTCCCCTTGGTGTCGGCAAAATCCCATTTTTTCAGGATGTTGCCGCGCTGATCTTTGATGGCGATGCTCCTGCCGGTACCCGCACCTTCTTGGTTGCAATGGGTGTAGAAAATCCGCAGCTGGTCTTGTTCGTTTGCCTTGTGCAGCTGCAGCTTCCTGAGATTCAGGGGCTGGTTTACATACTGCTTGAGGATGAGCTTGTTGTTGAGGTAGATCGAATAGCTGTCTAATCCTACTATTGATGTGAATCCGAATGCGATGAAGCATACGGCAACAAGCGCAAAGACCTTCAATGACGCTTGCCTGATGGTGTGGTGTTTCATAATCTTACGTTTTAATGAACATGAACTGATTACTCAGAAGCAATAGTACGGGTAAAGAAGGCAAGGCAAGAAAATAGTAGACCAGCGACTGGAATAGTAGACCAACGGGGCTCAGTAGATTTTCCGCTCCATATCTTCCCTATAGTTCCTGCCGACAGGGATCTGGTGGATGCCGATGATGATGCGGTTTCGCTCGATCCGCTTGATGTTATCTTTGGCGACGATGAATGATTTGTGTACGCGTATAAACCGGGGGTCCGGAAAAAGCTCCTGCATGGATTTAATGGAACCCTTGACGACGATTTTGCCGGTGGTGGCGTGGATGATGGCATAATCTTTCAACCCTTGTATGTGGGATACATCGGCAAAAAAGAGCTTGATCCGCTGCACGCCGCTTTTGACGAAGATAAATTCAGGTGTGTCTCGATCGATTTCTAAATCGGCATCGTTCGCTTTTAAAGAAAGGAAGTCCCCGACTTTTTCGAGCGACAGGAGGAAGCGGCTACGGGCGATGGGTTTGAGCAGGAAGTCAATCACGCCTAATTCGAAGCCCTCAAATGCGTAGTCGCGAAAGGCGGTGGTGAATACGGTGATGGGCGGGTGGGGCAGCGAACGAAGAAAGTCGATGCCGCTCATGTGGGGCATCTCAATATCGAGGAACAATACGTCTGCCGTGCGGTGTTTCAAAAACTCAAGCGCATCGAGCGCGTTGCTGAAACTGCCAATGAGGTTGATATGCGCCAAGGGCTCCATATACCCTGCGAGGACTTCCCTGGCGAGTGGCTCGTCGTCTATGATGACGCAATTCAGCATGGTACGTTGATGGTTAAAGAGACCTCGTATGTGTAGGGAGCCTCGGTAATCTGCAGTGTATGTGCATCTGGGTAGAGGAGCTCGAGCCGGTTCCGCAGGTTGAGCAGGCCGATGCCGCCATTATGCGCCGGAGGGCAGCCACCTGCTTTGCTGTTAGTGATCGTCACCTGAAGGGCGGCGGCTATGACGATGTCAATGTGCAGATAGGCATGCTGCATGGCCTTACTGACACCGTGCTTGAAAGCATTTTCGACCATCGGCAGGATCAGAAAAGGTGGAATAAGGCACTTGTCTGCTGCTCCCGTAACGGTCATCCGGATGTCGACCAGGTGATCCTGCCTGATCTTCTCGAGCTCCAGATAGTTGCTGAGGTACTGGATTTCCTTTTCGAGCGGCACAAGGGCCTCATTACTTTCATATAGCATGTATTCCATCAGTTCGGAAAGCTTCAACACCACTTCGGGGGCCTCGTTCGATTTTTTCAGTGTAAGGGCATACAGATTGTTCAGCGCATTGAACAGGAAGTGCGGATTGATCTGTGCGCGGAGGTAGTTGACCTCGGCCTGCAATTTTTCGATTTGGATGTCGTGCAGTGCTTTTTTCTGCTCATACCAGTCGATGCTGAATTTCAGCGCCACAGTTAGCAGCAGGTAGAGGGATGTATGCGTGAAATTGTAGATCAGGGCGGCGGAGAGATGGGCGTCGCTGTTTGGCCCGAGGATATATCCGAATAGGTAGTGATCATACAGGCTTTGTATCACGAGGTAGGCGATGACCAGCAGGAAGACCAATCCGAAATAATGCCCATATTTTCGGTGCAGGAGATATCGGGGTACTAGCCAGTGGATATTGGCCCAGGCGAGCGCGATGAGGAGTGAAACCCGCACCACGGAGCAGATGAAAAAATTGGGTAAACCGGCTTTTTCGATCAGGTACGTGCGGTCGTAAAGAAAAATGAGGGTGACGAGTATCCAGTAGGTCGGGTATATCCACCTGTTTCTTGGAATGAAGCCGTTTTTTACCGCTGAGCTGACCATACACGTTGCGTGTCGTCAAGATACGGTTTTGCCGGATGAAACGCAAATCCCGTCGAGCAACGACAAAAAAAATAGATGAACGGACTCACGGCTGCCGACGGCCGTATATTTTATTCAGCGCTTCGGTGCGGTTCTGCACATGTAGCTTTTCGTAGATGTGATGGATGTGCTGCCGGACCGTGCCGGTACTGATGTATAGCTTGTCGGCAATTTCTTTGTATAAGAAGCCCTTGGCCAGCAACTGGAGAATTTCCTGTTCTCTTTTGGAGAGTTTGCTCCGCTCGTCCGTGTCGCGGAAGGAGGCGACTACTTTGCGTGCGATGGAAGTGCTCATGGGTGCACCCCCAGCATGCAATTCGCGGAGTGATTCGATGATTTTGGCAGGTGATGCGTTTTTCAATAGGTAGCCGCTGGCTCCGGCGGCCAACGCATCGAATACTTGCTCGCTGTCTTCATAAATGGTGAATACTAGAAACCGGATACTGCTCCCCTGGGCGCCCAACTTCCGGATGCAGTCTATGCCGGTAACGCCCGGCAATGCGATGTCCATAATGGCGATATGGGGCGCCTGCTGTAACAGCCCTTCGTAGGCATCTTCGGCATTGCTGTAGGTAGATAGGCACTCGAATCCCTCCGATTGGTTGATGATGAAACGGAGGCCCTCCCTGATCTCGGCGATGTCTTCTACGATGCTTACCAAAATGGTTTCCATAGGATAAAGATAATATCAAATTTCCGGAGTTCCGACACTAACAAATGTTATATGTTTTTCCTATATTTATCCACCGAACCCCCCAACCATGAGGTACGCACAATCCGCGATGAGGCACCTGGCCAAGGAGACCCTGAAGCTCCAGGTGGCCGCGGCTTGTCTGTTGTACTCGCTGAGTGGGCTGGGACAGTCCACATCCGGTCTGAGCGTAGACAGCCTGAAAGCCGCGTTGCCAACCATGGCCGCCGATAGCCTGAAAGTGGATGCGTACATCACTCTTGGCCTGCACTATGAAAACAATCAGCTGGACTCCGCCACTTTTTATTACGAGGCGGCTCGTGCGCTGAGCGAAGCGCTGGGTTACTCCAAAGGAATCATCAGGTATGCAATCAATTACTCAGCTGTGCTCAACATGCAGGGACGTTCGGAGGAATCGGTGCGGCTCCTCAAGGAGGCGGAGGAGCTAAGCAGGCAACCTGCGTTGACCGCTTTCTTGCGAAAGGTACTGGCCAACATCGGTGTGGCCTACCAGTACCAAGAATTGTATGAAACGGCTGTGGACTATTACCTCCAGGCCCTGCCCTTGGCGGAGGCGACTGATGATACGGACATGCTGTCTATTCTGTATAGTAACTTGGTAGCTCTCTACCGAAGCCTCCGACAACCTGAAAAATCGATGAACTATGCGCAAAAGGCGATGACGCTGGCGGAAGCGAGCGGCGATGCATTTTCTATCGGAACGGCTGGCACCAACCTTGCCGTGGCGTTGGCCGACGCCGGGCGTCATCGGGAAGCCATTGGTCACCTCCAACGTGCCCGTGAGATCGGCAAGCAGCTGAATGACCAGTACATGCAGGAGGCAGCGCTAATCAACCTGGGCCATAACTACCTGCAGATGGATGATTTTGCCCGCTCCGTGCGGGCATTCGGAGACGCCCGGTCAATCGCTGAGGCACTTGGGGATGTATCGACAAGGGCTTATGCAATGAATGGAGTAGCGACGGGCGTGTACTGGCAGGGCGACTACCGCCGTTCGGAGCAACTGTTACGCGAAGGCATTTCCTCGGCTGAGGAAACCGGTCAAAAGGAACCCCTGCGTCGGATGTTGATGCTCATGTCAGACGTACAAATTGCCTTGGGGCAACCCCGGCGCTCCCAAGTGTACCGGGCAAAATCAGATTCGCTACGCCAGGTGTTGCTGGATTCGACCAGCATGGCGCATGTAAGGGAGCTGGAAGCCAAGTATGAGTCCGCAAAACGGGAACAGGAACTAACCGAAAAGGATCTGGCGCTGCATCAACGCGCGCAAGAGAGTAAGGTGCAGCGTATGTGGCTCACCGTCATCACCATAAGTGCCCTGTTGCTGGCCACGCTCCTGGCGCTGGGATACCGGATGTACCGACAGCGGCAGCAGCTCAGCCGGAAAGCGATCGAAGCGCTCCAGGCCGAAAAGGAGACAGCACGGTTGAGAGCGAAGCTTGAAGGTGAGCAACAGGAACGACGCCGGATCAGTCAGGAAATGCATGATGATATGGGAGCAGGCCTCACCAAAATGCTTTACTTGAGTAGGGGGCACCATGACGAGCAGGAAACGGGACAGAAGATACAGGAAACCGCGGAAGGATTGATCAGAAAAATGAATGAGATCATCTGGACAATGAATGACGAGGAGAACACGCTCGAAGGGCTGGTGGCGAGAATACACGGTACCGCGGCGGAACTGTTAAACGACGTAGCCATCGCACTGCAATTCAAGGTAGATGATGAACTTCCGGCGGTAGCGTTGCGGCAGGAGTTCCGCCGTGGTATGTACCTGGCGGTGAAGGAGGCGGTACACAATGTGGTTAAGCACGCCGGGGCGTCGGAAGTGGATATCACGGTATGCACAAACAGTGGGCTGACCATCACGGTGCGCGATAATGGAAAGGGGATGCCGCCGGAGCCGCCCGCGAAGGCACAACGCAATGGAATGAAAAACATGCAGCGTCGGCTGGCCGCCTTGGGTGGCTCGGTAGACATTGCCTCCACCGGAGGAACTTCCGTACAGTTCTGGGCACCATGGCCGGTATCCGCGGGCTGACGGCAGGCGGCATCGCCTTATTTGCGCTCCCAGCCGAAGGATAGTTCCAGCATCGCCATGGGCAGAATGGTGCGATCATCCCCAGAGCCGCCTGCACCCGACCACTCATCCTGGATGGGAAGGGACACGCCGACATAGGCACCCACGCTCAGCACGCTCCGTTTCTTTGGTGAGCGCCACCGGAACCCGCCGTTGGACATGACGGCGATATTCTGGAAGTTACTTTCCCAGCTGCCATTATCATTCCCCGTGGAGCTGCCGAACGAGTAATCCAGTACGCCACCCAGATACCATGCCCCACGCGTTACGGGAAATAGTGTCTTATAGCCGGCTCCTACGCCGAGCGCAACAGGGGATACGCTTTCGGCGTCCCAGTTGATAACATGGTAAAGCACACCGAGGTAGGGGATGCGGACGTGGGGCACGAGATAACCCTGCCGGTTCAGTTTGAACTCCCACTGGACAATAGGCCCGAACTGCAATAATCCCAGTGGGTTGAAGTTGAATGTCCGCCGCGGTAGCGGGTTGGATCCGTCTGTCGAAGCGGTGTCGAGTTGGCCAGTCGATGGCTGGGCATGGGCCGCCGAGCCCAGTAGGCAGCCGATCACGCAAAGGGAAGCTAAAATAAATGGTGTCTTCATGGCATCAATATGTTAATTGTTTGATGCCAAAAGTAGCCGATCGCCCCCTTGGGAAGCAATAGAACAAAGGTTACATTCTGCAGCCTCCAGATTACTTCTTACCCATCAGAAGGTCTGCGATGGTCTTCTCCACGCGCCTGGCCCGGGTCTCAGGAGCCTTTGCTTGGGTGATGGGCAGCACATAGCGCAGTTTGACGCTGTAGGATAAGTTCGCGAAGAAACGCTGGGCTTCGGGCGCTTGCTGCAAGGCCAGCTGCAAGTCTTCAGGCACTTCTACCTCCCTGGGCAGGGTATCGAGTGTCAGCGTGACGTCCACCTGCTCCCCACCCTTGAGACCTGTCTGCATCCGGCGCTCGGCGCTCAGGGGAATCATATACCGCCCACTCATCACGGCAACGGTGCTGCGATAGGTGAATCCGTTGAGCGCGACCACCACTGGCGGACGCTTGCCGCTGCCGAGTTGTTCGATGACTGCTTCGGGCACGATGATGCCTGTGTTGTTGCCCTCCAGCAGGATGACGGTATTGAACGTGATTGCTGCTTCCATGACTGTAATCATTGATGATACCCCAAAGGTATGGCAAAAGACGCGACATCGGGAGGGGCCAATGCGACAAATCACAAGGGCGATTGCCACCCCGCACTAGGAGAAACTCGGATGATCCGCCGTAGGGCCATAGCTATTCGGCAGGGGGATATCATTGAGCCGGTAGTAGACCCCCAATTGTGCGCGGTGGTGGGTGATCTGTGAGAGGGAATGCCGGATAGCACCGTAGCGGGTCCATTGCGCGAGTACGCGGTCGCCGAATTTCAACTGCCACATGGGCTCAAGATCGGCTTCGGTGGCATTGTCCAGCGCGGCCAAGCTGTTTTCCAAGCCTTCAGTAGCGGTATCCAGCAGGGCTTTTGTAGTAGTGCTTGCCTCGACCTCCCCACCGGCGGACAGGTCCAGACTATCGGTGACCAGCATCACGCTCGGCCAGGAAAAAATGATCGCGATATGCGTGGCTAAGTGACTCATGGTCATGTTCTTGGGATGGGGTTTATATTCGCTGAGGTCCTCGCGGTAGCGCTCAAAAAATCTCTTGGTGGTCTCAAATTCCAGCTGCAGCTCTTCTTTGAGAATGGGAATGATCTCCATGGCACACTGTTGTTGCTTATGCGATATTAACGACTTCGGGGCTATTTTGTTTGGGACGGACTCCCCAGACCAATAACCAAATGACCATGGCCAGCTCGGCAATGGACGAACTTATCCCAACGATCATATTGGTCACCGCTTGGATGGAAGGAAATAGGACAAACGCTGTTGCATCCGCTAGGTAGCTGATGCCGCCCACGATCAGGAAAATTCCGAATAGCTTGGGGATAAAGCCCGATTTGATGACCAGCTGCCCAAACGGGATGAGCCAAAGCCCCCAGAAAATGCCGATGACCGCATTGCCGTATTGATACCTATTCATAAACGACAGGATCATGGTGTCACGTTGCTCGGGTGCAAATGCGGCCATGGAGGGCTCATGGAGGACAAACAGTGCAAATAATTGGTTGAAGATGATGAAGTACGCGATGGGTACGGCGGCGGTGACCAACGTCAGCAGGGTGAGGGCTAACGATTTGCTCACCTGGACGAACAGCCGGTAGAGGGCCAGCCCTAAGAACAGGAAGACCGTCTGGGCAAGCAGGCTGCTGAATATCCCCAACCGGAACAGGAATTCTCGATCCGCGATGTTGCTGGCCGTTGCGGCGGCATCCCCCTGGACGACCAATTGGGAAGGGATGATCATGATGCCGAAGGCCCCGGCGATGGCCATGATCAGATACATTAGCCCGGCGATACGGGCGGTTTTTTTGAGCGATGAGTCTTAGTGTGTCATATTCTAGGTGTTTTTGGTATTCATGAGCTTGCCTAAAGGCAAGTTAGTCGTTCATCCGTGTCAATTTGTACTGGATGGATTTTTTCTCGGCACCATTTCCCTCCCGGTCAACGTTTTGGATCAGGATGGTGTCGTTGTCAACGAACGTCACCTGCTGCCGGACGTGGATGGGATTTTTGCTGACCGGGTTGGTGAGTTGGCCGATAAGGGTCGCTGTCCGACTTTCCGGATTCCAGGGTCCAGCCAACGATAAGATGCCCGTGCCCATATTGGTTAGTGTTGTCATCACAAATTGTTCATCGGTGTTGTTGAACCCAAGGGTCATGACCGAATGGTAATCCATCCCCATCATGTTGCCCGATTGCTTCATTTCAAGGAACCGACCTCCCAAAATGGTATCATGCACCGAAATGACCTTGACGACCATGGGCTCTTGCCCTTCGTCCATCCACATGGTGATTTCCATGTCGAAATCGCCTTTATAGATAGAAAGCAACTGATGTGTGTCAGAAGGCATCATGTAGCGGGTCCAGGCATCCATTTCTTGGGCGTGCAGGGTGATGGAAGCTAGTAACAAGATCAGGCTGATGATTGGTTTTTTCATATTTACTTGTTTATAAGTGGTTTCGTCGTATTGTATTTCTTTTTGAGGTGGTTGGTTGTTATATCCGCCTCAAAGTTAGCCCGAATAATGCAACATCATAGGGGGTAGGTGTGACAATTTTCGGGGCAATCGGGCCGCCAGCACATTGCTGAACTTACTTACCCGATCGGTTTGTCACGGTCTTTTTCACCCGTATGGCCAGTGCGGCGGCCGGATTGGTGTGGAACAGCAGGTGAAGCTCCTTTTCGGTGAATCCTGCTTTTTCCAATGCGGGGAGGAGGTCTTCAAATACCGAAACATACGGACGGAAAATGCCGCCCCTTGGCTTCCCGACTTCATACCACCCGGCATCGTGCGAGAGCAGAACCCGGTGCAGCAGCTGCTCCTTTTTCATGTCTTGCAGGAATGCCACATACCGATCGACCAGTTGCGGATACAATCCATCAAACGCAACCCAGCCGCCGGCGCGAGCGGCTTGGATATGCAAACTCCTGTCGGGTTCATTCTGTGCGTGGGTCCACACCCAGGCTTCGGCCGCCACGCCGGTGTCTTGGAAGATGCTGAGCTCTTGTAGCGCCGCCCGCCCATCTCCGGTGTGCACAAAGATGGTGAGCCCGGTTTCCAAGTGGGTGAGTGCCGCTGCACGGATCAATTTCTGTTGCATAGCTGACAGCGGGTAGCGGTCTACCCCGGTTTTGATAAATCCCGGCCTGATCGGCGTGCTGTCTATGCCATCCTTCCATTCGGCGATCCACCGCGTGGCCAGCTGTTCCGCGGATTCGGTATAGGCATGTGGAGGGAGGTATTTTTCGCCCGCGGCACCGTAGTAACCGGTATTGGTGATGATATGCAGGTCGCTGGCGGCCGATAGCCGCTGCAATAACGCCGCATCGCGGCCGAGCCATGCGGGCGTACAGTCAACCAAGGTCTGTACACCGCGGGCGTGCACCTGTTTTAGGTAAGGCAGTACGGCGTCAAATACCTCGCTTGGCGTGTACCGTGAGGGACTTACCTGATCGGCACCTATAAAGTCGACCAAGATGTGCTCGTGGGCTAATACGAAGCCTGCATCGCCGGGAGGCAGGGGACCGTTGACGGTCATCAATTGGTCGCTGGCGAGCATTCGCCCGAACTGTTGCCATGCGCCTATCAGCGGTAAACCGGCCATCAGCCCCCGGCGGATGAAATCCCTTCGCTTCAGTTGCTTCATTTCACCTTTTGTTCAATTATTAAATCCCATGCCAACGGTGTTTGAATACTCACCTGACCGGGCTTACACAAAAATACAAAAGTGTATGGGATGAAGCACCATCTCTAACGGCAATCTGCTATGAAAGGTAGAGGTGTACGGCTGCTCTTAGGGCTGGAGTATGCCCGTATAACTTCGGTTACACCGAATGCTGATGTCGGTGCCCCTCCGGGCGAAGCTGATGTTAGCTCAGCTTCTTTACCGAATTGGCCTGAAAGCCGCGTGGACTTTTGACCATGACAAATTCCACACGGTCGCCTTCGCCGATGGGTTCGGTGAGGTCATTGATGTGGACAAATATGCGTTCGCCGCTGGTGGAGTCGTTGATGAAACCGTATCCTTTGGGCTCGTTGAAATAGGCCACACGGCCGGTACGCATCCCGTTGGCATCTTCGGTGTCTTCCAATCGGGGGGTACTGATGGCGATTTCCTCAGCCGATACGACCCGTAGTTTCTTGGGATCCGGCGGTGTATTGGTGATGTTGCCATTCTCATCGACATAGGCCAACATATCATCCAAACTCTTGCCTTTGGCGGATCCTGCGGTTTGACGCTTCTCTTCCCGGCGTTGTTCTTTTTCTTTCTTCTTCTGTAATCGTTTCTTGGTGTTTTCTTTTTTACTGAATGTCTCTTGTGATCTTCCCATTGATGATTGTTAAATTAAAAAATGCATTGTACGCAGCAACGAATGACGTATTCGAGATTTGCAGACGGAGCAGGAGCAAAAACGAACGGCAAATAATTGTTGCTTTGTGCAAAGATACAAAATCGGAATGGATAAATAAAGCGGTATTAGCGGCGAGTCAGGATGTTAAAAAAACGTTAAATACATTTATTCAACCGGTTCCTTGGATTAATTGTCGTATCTTCCCGAACTATTTTATATTTTCATGACAAAGATCAGTTTTAACAACACGAATAAACAATTTTCAAGCACCCTGCGAAAACGGGTAAATGACTATTTCAAAACCCATAATATCGCTAATACGGGCAACCGGCGGCTTTATCTCAAAAGCGCGATTTTAGTGGCTACCGCAATAGCGGGTTACCTGGTATTGGTATTCTTCACACCCCCCATCTGGTTGGCTATCCTGCTATGTGTCGTCTTTGGCTGTAATCTTGCGGCCATCGGGTTCAACATCATGCATGAGGGAGGGCATCAGAGTTTTTCGAAAAAGGGCTGGCTCAATGAGATTTCGGCTTACAGCCTGAACATGCTGGGAGGGACCATTTATTTCTGGAAGCAGAAGCACAACATCAGCCACCATACGTTTACCAATGTGGATGGCCTCGACCACGATATTGACGTGAAGTTCATGCGTATACACGCCGACCAACCGCGGAAATGGTTTCACCGGTTCCAGTTTGCCTATTGGTTTGTGTTGTATGGGATATCGTATATCGCTTGGGTAGCTTATCAAGATTTTGAGAAGTACTTCAGCGGCAAAATGGGGGTAAAAGCCGACCAAAAGACGATGCCGCTGCGTGAGCACGTCATCTTTTGGGCCACCAAGCTGACTTATTTTAGCGTATACCTGGTCATCCCCATCGTGTTGGTGGGCTGGTTACCGGCGTTGCTGGGCTGGCTGATTGCCGGTGTTGCCTGCGGCTTTTGCTTGGCCGTGGTATTCCAATTGGCGCATGTGGTGGAAGCTACGCAGTTTCCGGTGCCCGATGAGGGCACGCAGAAGATCGAACAGGAGTGGATGGTACACCAGTTGAGCACCACCGCCAATTTTGCTACGGGCAGCAAGGTGGTATCGTGGCTGCTCGGCGGACTCAACTTTCAGGTGGAACACCACTTGTTCCCCCGGATCAGCCATGTGCATTATCCTGCCATCAATAAACTTGTCAAAGCGACTTGCCAGGAGTTTGATGTGGTGTACCTGGAGCATCAGACCATGGGCAAAGCCTTGGCTTCGCACTTGCGTCACATCTATCAATTGGGACGGCAATAGCCGACGCCAAACCGCATGCTAAAAATAAAAAAAGTTGGAAATCAAATAATTGTTTCTATCTTTATAGCAATTAATTGAGTTTTTTATTTTATTTTTAATTACCATGCAAGAAGGCGTAGTAAAATTTTTCAACGAAACCAAAGGTTTCGGATTCATCACCCCCAATGACGGCGGACGTGAAATTTTTGTCCATACTTCGGGGTTGAAAGACCGTATCCGTGAGAATGACGAGGTTTCGTTTGAAGTACAACAAGGCCAAAAAGGCTTGAACGCAGTAAATGTTAAGTTGATTTAATTCATTTTTCAGATATTGTACTGGCCACCCACCCCACGGTAGGTGGCTTTTTTGTGCGCTTTACGGAAGCATATAGCATGTTACAAATACGCCATGGACAATAAAAAAATCATCATTATCGGCGCAACATCGGGCATCGGCCGCGCGTTGGCAGCCGTATACCTGCGGAAGGGCTGGATCGTGGGCGCTACCGGTCGCCGACAGGCGCTGCTGGAGGCACTGGCCTCGACACATCCCGGAAGGGTATTCTTCGAGGCATTCGACGTGACCGATACCGCGGTGGGCATCGATCCCATTCAGGCATTGGTAACGGCCATGGGTGGTGTAGATATCATCGTCATTAGCGCGGGTGGGGGAGAGGTAAACGAGGCGCTGGATTTTGAGGTGGAACGCAGGATGATCGACCTGAACGTCCGCGCGTTTACCCAAGTGGCTGATTGGGCATTCAATTTCTTTAAACACCAGGGGTATGGTCACTTGGCAGCGATCAGCTCCATCGCGGGTATCCGTGGCAGCAGGCAAGCACCGGCATACAGCGCCACCAAAGCTTATCAGATCACCTACTTGCAGGGCCTGCGCCAGAAAGCCCGTAAAGAGCAGGCGGATATCGCGGTCACGGATATCTGCCCCGGCTTCGTAGATACCCCCGCGGCGAAGTCGCCGGTGCGGTTTTGGGTAGCACCCGTACCTAAGGCTGCCGAGCAGATCTATCAGGGAATCAGCCATCGCCGTCGCGTGGTATACATCACCAGACGATGGCGCCTCATCGCCTTTATCTACCGCTGGCTGCCCGGATGGCTGCACGAGCGGATGTAAATAGCTATTTCAATACCTGTACCGCGATGTGGGTCGGATGCGCGGCATCGTGATATACCTTATGCTCGGCCTTCGTATAGTCCGAGGGTTTGGCCTTATACGGGTTTTCGACGAAAGTCTGCGGATTGCGGTCGAACAGCGGAAACCACGTGCTCTGCACCTGCACTTGGATGCGGTGACCCTTCTTGAACGTGTGGTTGATCGCTTGCAACTTCACCGGCACTTCGGTGACCGTATTGGGTGTGAAGGCCTCGGGGGATTCGAAGCTATTGCGGAAGCGGCCCGGCATGATGTCGCCGCGTACCAGCATGTGGTAATTACTGAGCGTGTCATAACCGGGGAAGACGTCTACCAGCTTCACCACCCAGTCGGCATCGGTGCTGCTGGTGGATACCCATAGGTTGGCCAGCAGGTTGCCGCTTAGCGTGATGTCTTCGGTGAGCGTATCCGTCTCGAAGACGAGCACATCGGGTCGGCGCGCATTGTCGCGCTGGTCACTGGTCATGTAGCTGCGCGGCGTAAAGACTACCTGCTCCGCTTGGGCATAAGGCACGGGCTTCAGCGGGTCGCTGATGAAGCTGGAGGCTGAGGTGCTAGCCGTAGGCTTGCTGAAGGAAAGCTTCCCGTCGGGCTGCAGGTACAGCGCGGCATCGGTGGCGTCAGCCGGTGGCCATTGCTCGAAATCCTGCCACTGCTTCGTACCTGTGTCAAACATATGCGCCTCGGGGAGCCCCGTCTTCCCGTCGCCGCTCCCTTTGAGGAAGTGATCGAAAAATGTAAATTCAATATCCCGCTGGAAGTTTGCAGAAAGGCTGTCGCCGAAGAAGATATCGCCGATCTGCTGCTTGCCGCGCACCCGGGCCCAGTCGCCATGGCTCCAGGGGCCCATCACAATGGTGTTATAGTTTTTGCTGCTCTCTTCGATGCTACCGTAGATGTGCAGCGGACCATAGAGGTCTTCGGCATCGAACCAGCCACCGACTACCATGATGGCAGGTTTGACGTCCTTGAGGTGCTGGACAAGCCCCCGGGATTTCCAAAAGGCATCGTAATTCGGATGATCCAGCAACTCGCGCCAGAAGAAGTTGTCCGCGCCCTGATAGGAGGTGCCGTTCTCGATGGCGCCGAGGCGCAGGAAGAAGTCATAGGAATCCTGTGTCTGCGGGCGTGCCATCGGATACCAGGCCTTCTGTTGGGGGCCCTCCTTTTGGAAACCGAAGACGGGCACGGCAAAGAAGTAGCTGGCCAGCATGCTGCCATTATGGTGGAAATCATCGAAAAAGAAGTCGCCAATGGGCGCCTGTGGAGAGGCGGCTTTCAGGGCGGGATGGTTGGCTAATGCACCCACAGCGGTGTAGAAACCAGGATAGGAGATGCCATAGATACCCACGCGGCCGTTATTGCCCTTGAGGTTTTTCACCAGCCAGTCAATGGTGTCGTAAGTATCGGTGCTCTCATCGATGGCCTGCTTATTGCGCTTTTCTGCACCGGTGAGCTGCGGGCGCATATTGGTAAATTCGCCTTCGCTCATGTAGCGGCCGCGCACGTCCTGATAGACAAAGATATAGCCATCGCGCATAAGCAGCTCATTCGGACCGATAGCGGTGCGAAGCGTATCGCCGTAAGGTCCCGCGGAGTAGCAGGTGCGCTGCATGAGGATGGGATAGGACTGGCCTTTGTCTTTGGGCGAATAGATAACGGTGTAGAGCCGCACCCCATCGCGCATGGTGATGTAGGTCTCGGTCTTGTCAAAATGGGTGTTGACGTAGTCGTCTTGCGCGAAACTGAAGCTGAGGTATATCGCGAAGATGAGCAAAGCACATATATGTTTCATATTGTTTGGTTTTTGAGGTTACGATACTAAAGTTGCATTTTTTTGTCAATTGGCCAATCGCCACGGCCGCTTGCGCGTTGGCTAAGCGGGATCAGCAAAACCGTTTCTTTACGGCGCTTGGGTTCACTCCGCTGCTCAGCCGTTGCCTCTACAGGCGCACGGATACGTGGCCGACTGGATGCCGGAGCAGGCGGTGCAGCCGGGCGGTTCACAGGTGGCTGTTCCTGGCGCAGGGTATCAAGGGCTGTGCTGTCTACGGTCGTGCTGTCTGACGCGGGAGGTATCGTTGTGCGGGTCGTATCCGTGGTTGTCGGGCGCCCGTTTGGTGGTTGCCCAGGGGTAGCAGTGGTGTCGGTGGGTACTGCCAATTCCGATCCGGCAGGCGGACGGCGGCGCGCTAGTAGGTCTTCCTTGGACGTCGGCCGATCGCCCGGCTTCCAGACGAAGCCCTCCAATATCTCGGCATCCTGGGGGACGAGGTGCAAGGGATAGACCTTGCCGTCCACTCGACTGATGGGGACGAATGTGCTGATGCGGTTGCTGTCTACCAATATTTTGATACGGCTGCTGCGACTGTGATACATATCTTTGTATACCTTGCGCTCCTCATCTACGTTGTAGTAGATGCTTTCGGCGTTGCCATCGATAAACATCCGCTCCAGCGCATTGTCCATGAAAAAACCCGTGATTTTCCGGCCCTTGATCTGGTTGTATTTGGTTGAATCCAGTTGGGTATTTACCATGAACGCATTGCTCAACAGCAGCATGTTGTCCAGCTGCTCATTGCGGATCTGCATGTAGATGGTGTCCGCCGTCATCTGCGAGCCCTGCGCCCAGATCATCGGCCGGCCGAAGAAACGCATCATGGAGTCGGGATAGCCGTAATAAACCGAGTCAGCCACCGCCTGTAGATCTGATTTGAATAGCCGCATGTTATAGTAGGCTTTGACGATACGCGTCTTGGCGGTATCATTGGCCAGCGAGTCTTTCGGTATGCTGTCCGTGGGCGGGCGCGAGAGGGCCGTCGCCGCCTGGAGCAATAAACTATCGGCTTCGCCACCGGTGGGGATCACCGCCTGTTCGCGCAGTACGCTGTCGGCGGCAAGTTGGTGAGCCAACACCTGTGGGTCCGGTCCGGCAATCGCGGCGGCGGCCACACGTTTGAGTGGGGCTTTAGTCGCGGCAGCTTGGACGGCCGTATCGGCAGTAGCGGTCTGGCGCGCGCTGTCGGGCCGTGCCTTCGCCGTATCCGGAGGTGCCTGCAAGGTGTCTGGCGGTTGCCGCTGTAGGCTATCCCGGTGGATGGTATCGGGCGGTGCGTTGCGCGCGCTATCCAATGGCACCATAAGCGTATCCTGCGCCCCTAGGCTATCACTGGGCTGTGCCTGTAGACTATCTGACTCACCGAAATCTCCGGTAAAGTCCTCGCCGAAATCTTCATCTTCATAATCATCAAGCGCTCCGCCCTCGCGGTCGAGCTCAAACACCATGGGTATGTAGTCTTTTAACGGGATCAGCTGGGAGAACAGCGTATCGGCGGTCATGTAAATGGTGTCTGCGGCCGGTCGTTCTACGGCCGGCTGGGCCAGGCTGTCCGCAGCAAGCTCAGCACCGCTAACGCTATCCGCCGCGAGGCTATCGACGACCATGCGATCGATAGCGGCACGATCATCACCTGCTGTGCTATCTGTGCTTGTGCTGTCATTGCGCGTGACGGTCATGACCAGCGGGTTGACCGTCATGGTAATGGATTCGTCGACCCGGTGATACAGGCCGATGCCGCCATAGGCAAAAAACTGGTCGGCCGTGTCGATGAATACCACGTGGTCCACGGCGCGCCCGTTGCCGGTCAGGCCGTCGTAATAGAGGCTGTCGCCACGGAGGAGGCGGCTACCCGAAGTATACAGGTTGTTTCGGTCAAACCAAGCTTGCTCGGTATTGGTATTGTATTCGCCGCGCTCGGTATAGAGGTTTTCGCCCTCGTTGCCCTTGATGTTGGTAGGCCCCATGAAATAGGTGATCTTGCTATCCGAATTGTAGCGCATGGTATCGGTGTAGATCTTGACATCCGGCGTGCGCACGATCACATCATGACGGAAATAGGCGTCTTTGGTATTTTCGAAATAGGTGGCATTTCGGCTGGTGATCGTGTCGGTGGTGTTGACGATGCGCCCCCCGCCGGTGTATTGTCCTAGGCCCCGTTGCATGTTGTAGGTGAGGTGGTTGGTCGTCAGCACGGCGTTGCCATCGACCATGCGCACATTATTGATGAGCGTAGCCAGTTGGGTTTCGGCTACGTAATGCAGCTTATCCGCAAAGACGAGCGTACCATTAGGCTGGGTGATGATGACCTTGCCAAAGGCGTCAAAATATTGACGGTCTTCTTCGTCTGTATAGATGTAGCCGCTATCGGCAGAGAGGGTAGAGCCGTTGTGCTCGTATACGGGACGGTAATTCATCATGTTGCCCGTGGTGGCATTGAGGCGGCTGTGCGAAGACGATATGAGCTTGAGCTCATCCTGCTGCTGCGCATGCAAGAGGGTGCAAACCAGGGTGGTGAACCAAAAGAGCAACAAGGCTTTCTTCACGATCGCAAACTTAGCTAAAATGCACCATATTCGCCAATATCGGCGTATTTTATCGGTCGCTCATCCGTGCATATGCAAATATCCCGTACCTTTGGGGTATGGGCGTACAGGAGCGATTTATCCAATACCTACAGGAACAAGCATTGTGCCAGCCGGGTGAGCGTATCCTGCTCGCCGTGAGCGGGGGCAAGGATTCGGTACTGATGACGCACCTGTTTGCGGGGGCGGGCTACGCCATCGGCATTGCGCACTGCAACTTCGGCCTGCGGGGCGAGGCCTCTGATGGGGACGAGGCGCTGGTGACCCGGCTGGCTGGCGCAATGGATGTGCCTTGTTATGTTACTGCATTTGACACAGAGGAGTATGCCCGTGAGCATGGTATCTCTATCCAGATGGCTGCGCGCGAACTCCGGTATGCGTGGCTGGAAACCATCCGCGCCACGCAGGGCTATGATCACATCGCGGTAGGGCAGCACCGGAACGACCATGTGGAGACACTGCTGCTCAACTTGGTGCGGGGTACGGGCCTCGGAGGACTGCGGGGCATACAGCCCAAACGTGACCACATCATCCGGCCGCTGCTTTTCCTGGATGCGGAAGAGGTGCAGGCGTATGTGCAGGAACAAGGCCTTGCATACCGCGACGACGCGTCTAACTTTTCGACCAAATATGCGCGAAACAAGATCCGCCTGGAGGTGATCCCCAAGCTGAAGGAGCTCAACCCGGGACTGGAACGTACTATTGCGGAGAGCATGGCCCGCTTTGCGGATGCCTACACGGTGCTGCAGGCCTATATCGATGAATTGCGTGGTCGTTTGCTTGTGCAACGCGTGCCGGGGGAATGGCACCTGCCCATCGCTGAGCTGATGGTGCTGCATCCCCGACAGTTTATGTTCTACGAACTGCTCCGGCCGTTTGGGTTTACCGAGGCGGTGGTGGGCGACCTCGCACGGACGCTGCCGGGTACACCGGGCAAGTATTTTACCTCGCCTTCGCATGTGCTGCACATCGACCGAAAGGAGCTGGTGTTGACATCCCTCGAAACTGAAGACCACAGCGAGGCCATCATCGAGAACGCTGGGGATAGCGTTCGGTGGGGAACATACCGCTTTGAGTCGGGCTGGTCTACCGATACCATCATCAGCAAGGTGCCTCATGCCGTGCAGCTCGATGCGGATAAGGTGACGTTTCCCATTCGTATCCGCGCATGGCAGGAAGGTGATGCCTTCCGCCCTTTGGGGATGAAGGGCACCAAGAAATTGAGTGATTTTTTTGTGTCACTTAAAATCCCAATCTATTGGAAGCACGCGGTACCCGTGGTGGTCGACGGCCACGGCGACATCCTATGGGTGGCGCCCTTCCGGATGGATGATCGCTATAAAATTACGGACGAAACAAAAAAAGTAGTTACTTTAGCGTGTTTTTAAGACACTGATGGCAGAGCAACCGATATACGTAGAAAATCAATACATGGGTCGCGACCGCGGCTGGGTGAGTGTGCGGCTGTTGCTGGCACTCTTCTGCTTTGTGGCGTATTACATCAATATTGAGCGCGAAAACGAAAGCCAGCTGTTTCTGATTGTGGGAATCGCCATCATCTTCGTCTCTATCGTGATGATGTACATGCTGCACTACCGCATCAGGGTGGAGCAGGGCAGTGTGCAGCTGAGCGGCCTTTGGACCACCCGCCTCGTGAAAATCGACCTGAACAGCATCGTGAAGGTGGAACGCAAGCGGTACAGTAAGTTTTTCATCAACAATCCGGTATATAACCTCCACCAGCGGGGCAGAATCAAGTTTTATGCCGGAGGTAAGGATGCCGTGTGGCTCACAGACCGCGACGGACTGATCTACGTGATCGGCACCCAACGGCAGGTGGAACTCCATCAGGCGATCCTGAAAGCCGGGGCCAAGCCTAAGACGAACAACCCCGATTCGTAATTTGTGGATTATTCTTTTTTTTCCTATGTTTGTCAGATATGGGATTATTGAAGTTTTTAGTCGTTGCAATCGCCATCCTATGGATCGTGCGTGTAGTGGCCCGGCTCCTTTTCCCTTGGGCAATGCGCAAGATGGCGGAGAAGGTGATGGGCAATGCCCAGCAGCAACAGCAATATCGGAACGGCCCCTACAACAATGGGCGTAACTACCAACCGCGCACACCCGACGGCAAAGTGCGTATCGACTACGTACCCCCCCAGGACAAACCCAAGCGGGGGGCGCAACGTGCAGGTGAGTTTGTCGAGTTTGAAGAAGTCAAGTCATCCACCAAATAGCCAGCAAAAACCCTTACCTTTGTAGGTATGTGGCTGAAACAACTGTCTGTACTCCATTTCAAGAATTATACCGAGGCCACGCTCCATTTCGTTCGCGAGGTGAATGCGTTTACGGGCAGTAATGGTGCAGGTAAGACCAACCTATTAGACGCCATCCACTACCTCTCGCTATGCAAGAGTTATTTCAATCCGGTGGATTCCCAGCAAATCAAGCAGGGCGAAGACTGGTTCATGGTGCAGGGGGAATTTGACATGGATGGGCAGCCGGACGTGGTGGCCTGTAGCCTCAAACGCAATCAAAAAAAGCAATTCAAGAAGAACAAGAAGGAATATACCCGCTTGGCCGACCACATCGGCCTTTTTCCCTTGGTGATGATTTCGCCTAACGATTCGGCCATCGTGACCGAGGGCAGTGAAGAGCGGCGCCGTTTCATCGATAATGTGATCTCGCAGACCGACCTCCGCTACCTGGACACGCTGATCGCTTATAACCGCTGCCTTGCGCAGCGCAACAGCCTGCTGAAGCAGGCTGCCAGGGGTGGTGGACTGGACCGGGGACTGCTCGAGGTGCTGGATATGCAGCTGGTGGAGCTGGGTTTGCCGATCTTCGAGAAACGGCAGGCCTTCATGGCTGCGTTTATCCCGGAGTTTGACAGGCATTACCAGTTTCTCACGGAGACGGCGGAAAGCGTCTCATTGGTATACGAATCGCAACTGACGGAAGGGACGTTTGCCGACCTGCTGGGGCAAAGCCTGGAGCGCGACCGCGTGCTGGAGCGCACCACCGTGGGCATCCACAAGGACGACCTGCTGTTTGCTATCCACGGCGACATGCCGCTCAAGAAATTTGGCTCACAGGGGCAGCAGAAATCGTTTCTCATCGCGCTGAAGCTCGCGCAATACAGCTTCCTGCACGGGCAGAAGGGGTTCAAGCCGCTGCTCTTGCTGGACGATATCTTCGATAAGCTCGATGACAGGCGGACCCGCAAGCTGATGCAGATGGTGTCTGCGGATGATTTCGGACAAATATTCCTGACGGATACCGACGCGGTGCGGATAAACCGTATTTTTGAAGAAATAAACCGGAAGGTGTGCGTGTTCGAAATCAGCCAAGGTACAGTGAACCAACTGGAAACGGCATGAGCAGAAGAGGCAACGATATGACCATCAAGGAGGCCATCGATAAAATGCTCGATGTCTACCGGTTGCGCCGCAAATATGATGAGACGGCCTTACTGGCGGCATGGCCCGACCTGATGGGTAACGCGATTGCCAACCGTACCCGGCAGCTGTATATCCGCGATAAGAAGCTGTTCGTCAAGGTGGAGTCGTCGGTCATCAAAAATGAGCTCTTGCTGATGCGCTCGCAGATCATCGGCCGCATGAACGAGCATGTGGGACATGTGGTGATCGAAGATCTGGTGGTGCTGTGAGCACTTACTGAACCGATAGGATAAACCCGACCCCATAGATGTTTTCGATCTTGGCGCCCACATTCGAATGCCGTAGCAGCTTGCGCAGCCGGGAGATGAACACATCGAGGCTGCGTCCCATGAAATAATCGTTTTCGCCCCAAAACCGGATCAGCAGATCTTCCCGTTTGACGATGGCATTGCGATGGGCATAAAGGTATTCCAGTAACTCCGCCTCGCGTAGCGTAAGCGTGGTCTTGGTATGGCCGCCGATGCAGATGCTGAGTGATTCTTTATGGAGACTGAGATCGCCGATCTGAACGATGGGGTCAGCCTCAAGCTGGGCAGCGGCCGGCAAGGTCCGCCGGGTGATGTTGCGGATCCGCAGGATCAGCTCATCGATGTCAAATGGCTTGGTGATGTAATCCATCGCACCGATGTCAAGCCCCAAGAGGCGATCCTTTTTCTCTTTGCGCGCCGTGAGAAACAGGAAATAGACGTTCTTGTCGTGCACCACCATTTTGCGGGCCAAGTCAAAACCGTCGATATCGGGCAACAGAATGTCGATGATGGTGAGGCTGTACGCAAGGGGCGCCTGTTGATAGGTTTGGTAGGCTTCCTTGCCCGTCGTGCACCAGGTGACCTCGAAATCCATGGCTTCCAGGTACTGCTTGGTCACATTGCCCAGATCAATCTCGTCCTCTACGTATAATAACTTCGGTCTCATGTCACATCCGCGCGTCTAATATACGCATTTCGCGTTGCTTTGACTAGCTTTTTTGAGGAATACGGATCGTAAACCTGCTGCCGACGTGCTCCTCACTGCTCACGGAAATGGTCCATCCGTGTATCTTGATGCACTGATAGGTATAATACAACCCCAGGCCCAATCCGGAAACATGTTGACCGCCTGATCGCTGGCCGCGGTAAAACTTTTCGAAAATATGTGCGGTTTCTGCTTCGGGAATGCCCTTCCCATTGTCAGTGATTGACAGGTCGATGGTCGGGCCGCTGGTGTCGACAGCAACCGCAATCCGTTTTTGGGCATTGGTATTGTGTTTGATCGCGTTGTCAAACAAGTTGACGATCATCGTGGTGAAGAAAAATTTGTTGACCTCGATGGTGGTGGGGCTTTTATCGGCATGCAGCTCGATAACCACGTCCTGTCCGGATAGGTTGAGGTTATAATCGGTAATGATGTCATGGACGAGCGCGTAGAGGTCGTTAGGCTCCTTTTGAAGCGACGAATCTTCCATCGTGGTGATATCGATGACCTGGTCGAACAATTTCTGAAGGCGTAGTGCCTGGCGCTCAATGATCTGGGAGAGTGGCCCGATGTTGGCCGGATTGGCTAATATCGCGTCATGCTGCATGTTCTTATTAGCTACGATGATGGTAGATAGTGGGGTATTGAACTCATGGGTGATGCTGTTGACAAAATCGGACTTCATCTCGGCGAGCTTCTTCTGACGGAGCCAGTTGCGGAAGGTGATGTAGTAGATGGACACGACGCAGCCAATGGCAAAGAGCGCCAGCAAGAAGGTAGGCATCATGAGTTTGAAGATGTTCCACGTACGGTTATGGTCGGCATGCAGTGAAAAGGTAATCCAGTAATTGTAGTCGAGCGGGGCGCTGACTGTGAGGTTAGTGATGCGGTTTTGGGGCCTCGGCTTCTTGAGTGCCCCGCCGATGTATGCCCCCCAAGGATCCGCCTGATAGATCTTGACCACCTTGAGGTTACTGAAAACCAATTGTATGGTGTTGATCGTGAGCAGGTATTGCAGGTCTCGATGGAGACCGTGCTCGGCCTTGAGTTGCGCAAAAAGACTATCCATGGGGTTGGCCAAGCGGAGGTCGTGGAACATACTGTCGAGCAGTTGATCTTTTTGTCGCTTAAATGCTGCTGTGTCCCGCTGGTGGAGGGTTTCGAGGCGGCGGATGTTGCTCATCAAGTAATGGTCGATGATGGCGATCCCGCCGGGGAATACCTTGTCATTGCGTATACGCTGGGTATACCACTCGTTGATGAGCGCTTTTTCGGCCGTTTGGTACTGTTCGTCCCGGAGCTTGAAGGTATTATAGGTGAGGAAAAATAGCACGGTGAGGAGTAAGACGAAGCCTACCAATGAAATGATCTTATGGGTGCGCAGGGAAAATTTCATCTTCTATATCTCCGTAATTGCTAAACGGGAGACCAATATAGGAAGTAAAAAAGGAAAAAGAAGGAGGCAGTCCGCACGGGGCAATCACTGTTAACATTTTATTTGATTTTTATTAACACTTCAATACTAACAATGTTGTTACCTTAGCGTTTGTTATTCCTTACTGATGTAGCCTATTAAAACAAATCCGATATATAATCAATACGGATGAGGCAATCTGGGTGATTCACCTGGATTGCCTCTTTTTTGGGTGAGTGGGTGCACGTATGGTTGGTCGTTAACAGTCCGTTGGATTTTGATTAACAACAACAAAACGGGCATGCTAATACTTTTACCAGACACTAATAAGCGAAATATGAGATACAAGACAATCTTCCTGATGGGCATCTTACTAAGTGCAGCGGTTGCGGGACTGTCGGCGGCACCGAACCCAGCGCGTACCGCAGCGAAGGAGACTCCGAATGTCAAGTTGTTGGAGAAAAAAGGATATACGCTGACGCTCGTAACGCAGGATATTACATTTGACGGGGCGCTGCAACAGCGTTTGGCCGATGTTTTTTTCGAAGTTTATCCTAAATTAGCCAAGAATTTCAACAAGAAAGCCGTGAAGGAGGTGACCATCACCATTGATACCGCCTATGACGGCGTGGCCTATGCCCATGATGGCAAGGTGACCATCGCCCAGGCCTGGCTGGTGAAAAATCCGGGCGACGTGGATGTGGTGACCCACGAAGTGATGCACCTGGTACAGGCCTATCCGCCGCGCAGTGGTCCGGGCTGGCTGGTAGAGGGCATAGCTGACTACGTGCGTCACCGGTATGGGGTGGCTAATCCGGATGCCAACTGGGCGCTGCCCGAGCTGAAACCGGAGCACCATTATACCAACAGCTACCGCATCACCGCCCGATTTTTGGATTGGGTGGAGCGGACGAAAAAGAAAGGCACGGTGAAAAAACTGGACTACGCGCTACGCAACCAGCATTACGCAGAAGACCTGTGGAAGACGCTCACGGGCAACTCGCTGGACGAACTGTGGAGCGCCTATGCCGCGGCGCAAACCGAAATAATGACGAATTGAACGAAATACCGACATAGCAAAAACCAATTACGCATGAAACTATCCAAACAGTTGCTTTGCCTGTTGCTGTCCGCCACTGCGGGAACGCAGGTGCATGGCCAGCTGATCCAAACGATCGATGAACCGGAAGAGTGGGTAAACCCCTTGATGGGTACTGATTCCAAGGTTTCCTTTTCCAACGGCAATACCTATCCGGCCATCGCCGTGCCCTGGGGCATGAACTTCTGGAGTCCGCAGACCGGCAAGATGGGCGACGGCTGGATGTATTCCTATGACGAAGATAAGATCCGTGGATTCAAGCAGACCCACCAGCCTTCGCCATGGATGAATGACTATGGCCAATATGCGATCATGCCGGGTACGGGTAGGCCCACGGTAGATCAGAATGAACGGGCCAGTTGGTTTTCGCATAAGGCGGAAACGGTGAAACCTTACTATTACAGTGTATACTTGGCCGACGCGGATGTGACCACCGAGATCACGCCCACCGAACGGGCGGCGGTCTTCCGCTTCACGTTTCCGGAAAATGACAGCGCGTTCGTGACCGTCGATGCGTTTGACAAGGGGTCGGAAATCACGATCATCCCCGCCGAGCGGAAGATCATCGGCTATTCGAGCCGCTACAGCCGGGGCGAGTTGCCCAATTTCAAGAACTATTTCGTGATCGAGTTTGATAAGCCCTTTGCCTTTACAAAGGGGTGGTGCGACAGCGTCTACAACGACACGGCGCTGCACCTCAGCGGTGACCACGCCGCGGCTATCGTGGGCTTCAAGACCAGCGAGGGCGAGGAGGTCACCATGCGGATCGCGTCGTCCTTCATCAGTCATGAGCAGGCAGCGCTCAACCTGCAGCGGGAGGTGGGCAACAAGGATTTTGAACAGATCAAAGGAGAAGCAAAGGCCATTTGGAATAAAACGCTGAAGCGCGTGGCCGTTGAAGGCGGTACGCATGACCAGTTCAAGACGTTTTATTCCTGCCTGTACCGCACGGTGCTATTTCCAAACAGACTATATGAGCTGGATAAAGACGGGCAGGTGGTGCATTATAGTCCGTATAACGGCAAGGTGTTGCCGGGTTACCTCTTCGGTGGTACCGGTTTCTGGGATACATTCCGCGCGCTGTACCCGTTCCTCAACCTGGTATACCCCGAAATCAATGTAGAGATGCAAGCCGGCCTGGCCAACGCCTATAAGGAGGGAGGCTTCCTCCCGGAATGGAGCAGTCCGGGCTTTGCCAACATCATGGTGGGCAACAACTCGGCCTCCGTGGTGTCTGACGCCTATATCAAAGGGCTGCAAGGTTACGATATCGAGACGCTCTACGAAGCCTTGCTGCACGGCGCCAATAACGAAGGACCCATGACGGCCGTGGGCAGGGCAGGGGCGCCGTATTACGTCGACCTGGGGTATGTGCCTTATGATGTAGGCATCAACGAGAATGCGGCGCGCACGCTGGAGTATGCCTATGACGACTTTGCCATTTATCAGCTGGCCAAGAAGCTAGGCAAGCCGAAGGCCGATATTGATCTGTATGCTAAGCGGAGCCGTAATTACCGCCACTTGTTTGACCCCGAAACGGGCCTGATGCGCGGCAAGAATAAGGATGGCAGTTTCCAGACCCCCTTCAATCCGTTTAAATGGGGGGATGCCTTTACCGAGGGGAATAGCTGGCACTACTCATGGTCGGTATTCCACGACATCGAGGGACTTACCCGCCTGATGGGTGGCCATGAGGCGTTCGTAACGAAACTGGACTCGGTATTTTCCCTGCCGCCCATATTCGATGACAGCTACTATGGGGGTGTTATCCACGAAATACGGGAGATGCAGGTGGCCAATATGGGCCAGTATGCACATGGCAACCAGCCCATACAGCACATGATTTACCTGTATAACTATGCCGGACAGCCGTGGAAAACGCAATACTGGGTGCGGGAGACGATGAACCGCATGTATAATCCACAGGCAGACGGGTATTGTGGCGATGAAGATAACGGACAGACTTCTGCCTGGTATGTGTTTTCGGCTCTCGGATTTTATCCGGTGTGCCCGGCTACCGATGAGTATGTGCTAGGTGCACCGCTGTTTAAGAAAGCAACAGTCAACTTCAGCAATGGCAAGCAGCTGGTGATCAATGCGCCTGATAACAGCGCAGACAACCGGTATATCCAATCGTTGCAGCTAAACGGCCGGGCGTATACACCCAGTTTCCTGAAACATACCGAATTGTTGAAGGGAGCAGTGCTGGAGGTGAAGATGGCTGCCGAGCCCAACGAATCGCGGGGAACCCAACAGGCGGATTTTCCGTATTCGCTGACGAATGAATTGAAAGATTAGCGAGATGATTACAGGTGATATGCGATATATGCGTCTGGCACGTCTGGCAGCGGTACTGCTGGCACTGATGCCTTCAGGCTTTGCCGCTGCCCAGCAGGATAGCTTGGTGCAGTATGTGCAGCCGCTGATCGGCACCGCCAAGATGGGCCACACGTTTCCGGGAGCGACGGTACCCTTCGGGGCGGTGCAGCTCAGCCCGGATACGGATACCATCCCCTATGCGGTGGACGGCCAGTATAACCCCGAGGTGTATACGTACTGCGCGGGCTACCAATATCAGGATCCCACGATCGTGGGCTTCAGCCATACGCATTTCAGCGGCACGGGTCACTCCGATCTCGGCGACTTCCTCATCGTGCCTACCGCGGGAAAGCTTCGGCTCAACCCCGGCGTGGCCGACGCTCCGGAGGAGGGCTTCCGTTCGGCTTACCAACATGCCAACGAGGTGGCCGAAGCGAATTATTACCGCGTGAAGCTGGACGACGAGGATATCCTCGCGGAGTTGACTACCACCACGCGTACGGGTTTGCACCGTTATACCTTTGCCAACGAGGATAGTGCGCACATCATAATGGACTTGATGCATGGCATCTACAACTATGCGGATAAGAATGTGTGGACCGTGGTGCGGGTGCTCAACGATAGCACCGTTACAGGCTACCGGCAGACCAACGGCTGGGCACGTACGCGGACGGTCTATTTTGCCATGTCGTTTTCGAAGCCGTTCAGATCCTACGGTAGCAGGAACTTCGAGGAAACCCCTGTATATCGGGGATTTTGGCGCAAGTTTGACCAGACGGACAATTTCCCCGACATCGCGGGAAGGCAACTGCGCATGCACTTCGACTTTGATGTGACAGCAGGCGAACAAGTGCTGGTGAAGCTGGCGCTGTCTCCGGTGAGCATGAGCAATGCCTTGGCGAATATGGAAGAGGAGATACCGCATTGGGACTTCGATCGCGTCAAGCGGGAGGGGCAGGGACTGTGGGAGCAGGAGCTGCAGCGCATTGAAGCGAAGCTGCCTACGGAAGCAGACTATGTAAATTTTTATACGGCCATGTACCACGCGGCGCTGATGCCCACGGTGTACACGGATGTGAACGGGCAATACAAGGGGCTAGACTATGAGGTGCATACCGCCGATGGTTTTACGAACTACACCTCGTTTTCCCTATGGGATACCTTTCGCGCCTTCCATCCGTACCTGAATATCATCAACCCGTCACGCAACGCGGATATCGTGGCCTCGATGATGGCGCACTATGACCAGAGCACCTTGAAGATGCTGCCCATCTGGTCGCACTATGCTAATGACAATTGGTGCATGAGCGGCTACCACAGTGTGTCGGTCATCGCGGACGCCATCATCAAAGGAGTGTATAAGGGCGATGCTCAAGCAGCGTTGGAAGCCTGCGTGGCCACGGCCAATTACCGCCGGTATGAGGGCATCGGCGAATACATCGACCGGGGATATATCCCCGATGAAGCGAACGGCACGTCGGTATCCAATACCCTAGAATATGCGTATGACGACTGGTGCATCGCCCAATTAGCCAAGCACCTCGGCAAGCAGGATGTGTATGACGTCTTCGCCAAGCGCTCGGAAAACTGGCGCAATATGTACGACCCCGCGATCGGCTTCATGCGCCCGCGCCATGCCGATGGTACCTTCCGTGCGAAGTTTGACGTGCTGGAAACGCATGGGCAGGGCTTTATCGAGGGCAATACCTGGAACTATAGCCTGTATGTGCCACATAATCCCGCTGGATTGATGGAGGTGATGGGTGGCAAGAAGCGCCTGTCGCGCTACCTCGACTCGCTTTTTACCATGCACTTGCCGGATGAGTTTTTTGCCCATACAGAAGATATTACCCGCGAGGGCATCATCGGCAACTACGTACACGGCAACGAACCTGCCCACCACGTGGCATACCTGTATCACCTCACGGGCGAAGCTTGGAAGACCCAGGAAAAGGTGCGCATGATCCTCGAAAACCAATACCACAATGGGCCGGACGGCCTCGGCGGCAACGACGACTGCGGGCAGATGAGTGCGTGGTACCTCTTCAGCAGCCTAGGCTTCTATCCTGTATCCCCGGGTTCGGATGAATACTGGCTGGGCAGCCCACTGGTGCAGTCGGCCACGATAAATCTGGAAAACGGAAAGACCTTCACGGTGGAAGCGGTGAACCAAAGCACCGAGAACGTGTACGTGCAGCAGGTATCGCTCAACGGCAAGCCCGTGAAAGGCTATACGCTGAAGCATGCCGATATCATGAATGGCGGGAAGTTGGTCTTCGAGATGGGGGGTAAGGCGAAGAAAACGAGTTAATGGCGTAGCTGATGTCAAGTAACATACTTTTTTCCTTGCTTCTTCAGAATGATGTAGCCGATAGTACCCGAAAGGGCCGAGGCTACGAGAATTGCAAACTTGGCTTCTGTTTGGTGATATACATCGGTGAATGACAGGAGCGCAATGAAAATAGACATCGTGAATCCGATACCCCCCATGAGGCCGATGGACAGGATCTGCAACCACTTGGTGCCCTTGGGTAGCTCACTTAATCCAAGTTTGACGGAAATCCAGGAAAGCAGCGTAATGCCCAGAGGTTTGCCGATGAACAGCCCGGCGATGATGCCCAACCCGAGCGGACTGGCTAGTCCCTCAACCATGCCGCTTTCAAACCGGATATTGGTATTGGCCAGCGCAAATAAGGGCATGATGAGAAAATTGACGGGTCTACTGATGGCGTGTTCGACCGCCTGGATCGGCGAATGGTCGGTTTTACCTTTGATCGGAATGGCAAACGCGGTAAGCACGCCCGCAATGGTGGCATGGATACCGGAGTGGTGAATGAAATACCAGATAAACAGGCCGGGGATTAGGTAAAACCACAGGGACTTGACGCCCATCCGGTTGATGAACATCAGTAGTGCAAACAAGCCCAGAGCATACAGTAAATAGCTGGCTTCGAGATCCGTTGTATAGAATATCGCGATAACGAGAATGGCACCTAGATCATCGACAATGGCCAGTGCAGTAAGGAATACTTTCAGCGCCACGGGCACGCGCTTGCCTAGGATGGAGAGAATACCGATGGCAAAGGCGATGTCAGTGGCCATGGGGATACCCCAGCCCTCATTGGTTTCCGTGCCTGCGTTGAACAATACGTAGATGCCCGCTGGTACCATCATGCCGCCCAAAGCGGCAAAGAAAGGGAGCGACGCTTTCTTGGCAGATGAGAGTTGTCCGTGGGCAAGCTCTTGCTTGATCTCGATACCGACCATGAGGAAAAATACCGCCATCAAACCGTCGTTGATCCAGTGCAATACGCTGAAGTTGAGGTGTATCTTGTCGGTTTCAAAGCCGATATGCCGCTCTAGTAACGACTCAAAGTCCGAACCAAGGGGCGAATTGGCGATGATGAGGGAAATAATCAGAAAAATGAGCAAGGTAATACCACTTGCGGAGTCCGCCTCGAAAAACTGCTTGATTTGTTTGCGCATCTGAACTAAAAATAGGGTTTAAGGAAATGATTTACGGATAAACCGCAGTACATTCAATCAATCGAGGCGCTAAGTTACAAAAACAAGCTTAAATCCCCTTTGCCTTCGCGGATAATTTCGAAATCACCGTCAGTAGTGTCGACCACCGTTGAAGCAATATTACCCCCGTATCCGCCGTCAATAACGATATCTACCAGATCACCGTATTTTTCATAGATGAGTTCCGGGTCGGTGGAGTATTCGATGATCTCGTCTTCGTCATGGATAGACGCCGATACGATTGGATTGCCCAGTTGGTGCACGATTTCACGGGCGATCAGGTTGTCAGGCACCCGGATACCCACCGTCTTTTTCTTCGAGCTCAATAGCTTGGGTACCTGGCCGCTGGCGTTGAAGACGAACGTGAAAGGTCCTGGAAGTGCCTTTTTCAAAAGGCGGAACGTAGCGGTATCGAATGGCTTGGTATACTGGGCGATATCCGTGAGGTCATAGCAAACAAAGGAAAGATTGGCCTTTTCGGGTTTGATGCCCCGGAGTTCACACACCCGCTCGATGGCTTTGTGGTTATTGATGTCGCAGCCGAGGCCGTATACCGTGTCGGTAGGGTAGATGATCAGCCCGCCCCGGTGCAACACATCCACTACCTGCTGGATAGCCTTTGGATTCGGATTCTCTTCGTATATACGTAGTAACATGTATTTTAACTAAACACTAACCACCCATTACCGTTCACCCATCACCAACCACCGTTCACCAACACTTAAAACGCCGCGTTGTTTGGCGTCCGCGGGAAAGGGATGACATCCCGGATGTTGGTCATGCCGGTGACAAACAAGACCAAGCGCTCGAAGCCCAGGCCAAATCCGGCGTGCGGTGCCGTCCCGAACCGGCGGGTATCCAAGTACCAATCCAGCTCTTCCGCAGGTACATGCATCTCTTCCATGCGGTTGACCAGCCTGTCGAGTCGCTCCTCGCGCTGCGAGCCGCCCACCATCTCTCCGATGCCTGGAAAGAGGATGTCCATGGCACGCACCGTGCGGCGACCCAGCTCATCCGGCTCGTTCTGCCGCATGTAGAAGGCCTTGATATCGGCAGGATAGTCCGATAGGATGACGGGCTTCTTGAAGTGTTTTTCGACGAGATAACGCTCGTGTTCGGATTGCAGGTCAGCCCCCCAGCCTTCGATGAGGTATTTGAATTGTTTCTTTTGGTTGGGCTTGCTTTGGTGCAGGATGTCAATGGCTTCCGTGTACGTAAGCCGCTCAAATCGGTTATCCAGACAGAAGTGGAGCTTGGACACCAGGTCCATTTCCGAGCGTTCGTTTTGGGGTTTGCTTTTTTCTTCTTCGAGCAGCCTGTTTTTGAGGAATTCAATTTCATCCGGACAATGATCGAGGGCATAGCGGATGACGGACTTGAGAAGCTCCTCAGCGAGGTCCATGTTGTCTTCCAGCTCGTAAAAAGCCATTTCGGGCTCGATCATCCAAAATTCGGCCAGATGGCGCGTGGTGTTGGAGTTTTCCGCACGGAAAGTAGGGCCGAAGGTATAGATGTTGCCCAGGGCCATAGCGGCGAGTTCACCTTCCAGCTGCCCGGAGACCGTAAGGTTGGTCTGCTTACCGAAAAAATCTTCCCGGTAGTCTACCGAACCATCGGGATGGCGCGGTGTACCATCGAAGTCCAGGGTGGTCACCTTGAACATCTCGCCCGCACCCTCGGCATCCGAACCGGTGATGATGGGCGTGTGCATGTAAACAAAACCACGCTCGTAAAAAAACTGGTGAACAGCGAAGGAGAGCGCATTGCGCACCTTGAATATGGCATTAAACGTATTGGTGCGGAAACGTAGGTGCGCAATTTCGCGGAGAAATTCGAGGCTGTGCTTTTTGGGCTGCAGGGGGAATTTCTCGGGGTCGCTGTCGCCGAGGATCTCCAATGTTTCCACCTTGACCTCCACACGCTGCCCTTTGCCCAGGGATTCGACCAGCGGTCCGGTAATCGCCACCGCCGCGCCGGTAGTGATCCGCCTCAGCAGGGCTTCATCGGTGCGGCTGAAATCAACCACCGCCTGGATATTGCCCAGCGTGGAACCGTCGTTGATGGCGATGAACTGGTTGTTTCGAAAGGTTTTTACCCACCCTTTGACCGTCACCTGCTGGCCATATTCCGTGGCATTCAATAAGTCTTTTATACGTGTATGTTTCATGTTATCGTATTGCGTATAGCGTATAGTGATGTTGTTAGTTCGCGATTGTCGCCTGCTGTTTTTTGAGTAGTGCCAGCGCAAGGCCTGTCAGGACCAGCGGTATGCTCAGCCATTGACCCATGTTGAGCGCCATCCCTTGTTCAAAGGCAACCTGTTCTTCCTTGAAAAACTCAATGCTGAACCGGGCCGAAAACAGCAAGATTAAAAATATTCCGAAAATAAAGCCGTCGGCTTTTTTGGACGTCCGATAAAGGGCGATCATGATGGTAAAGATCAACAGGTAGGCCGCGGCTTCGTAAAGCTGCGCCGGATGGCGCGGGACGCTGTCCACCAATTGAAATACCACACCGTAGTCGGTGCCTGTGGGCTTACCGATGATTTCGGAGTTCATGAAATTGCCCATGCGGATAAACGCACCGGTAAGGGGGGCAACGACCGCCAGCCGATCGGCTACCCATAGAAAATCCAGCTTGGTTTTGCGGCAGTATAAGATCACAGCGATAAGGATGCCGATGGCCCCTCCATGGCTCGCTAAGCCCCGGTAGCCCACGAACCGGTACGATCCGTTTACCTCGTCAATCGGCAGCAAGATTTCAAGGGGAGCCTTCCAGAAGTATTCGGGCTGATAGAAGAGGAAATGACCGAGCCGTGCGCCGATGAGGGTGCCGAGCACCACGTACACCGTCAGCCGCTCAAAATGTTCGTTGGCGATATGCTCTCGACGGTAGATCCGCGACATTACATAATACGCCAAGCCGATGCCTCCGGCAAAGAGCAAGCCGTAATACGTGAGCGGAAATACACCAAAGAGTTTAGTGATCTCCGGAGAAGTACTCCAATGGATAACGGCTGCTGTCATGTCGCTGTATGGAAAGCAAAAAACCTCCAACGGACTGGAGGTTTTTTGACTGTATGTTAAATCTAAATCTAAAAATCGTCAATCCTACGATAACACTTTGCTGACCAGATCGGCGGCTTCTTTGAGCAGAATCGCGGAATATACCTCCAGTCCGGATTCGTCGATCAACCGCTTGGCCTCTTCGGCATTGGTGCCTTGCAGGCGCACGATAATGGGCACGGGGATGTTGCCGATTTCCTGATAGGCGTCGATAACCCCCTGCGCTACACGGTCGCAACGCACGATACCGCCGAAAATGTTGATCAAGATGGCCTTCACGTTGGGATCTTTCAGGATGATGTTGAACCCGGCCTTTACCGTCTGTGCATTGGCCGTGCCGCCCACATCCAGGAAGTTGGCCGGTTCGCCGCCTGCCAGCTTGATGATGTCCATCGTGGCCATGGCCAGTCCGGCGCCATTGACCATACAGCCTACGTTGCCATCGAGCTTCACGTAGTTGAGGTTGGATTCACCCGCTTCCACTTCCGTAGGGTCTTCTTCGGCCACATCGCGCATGGCTGCATAATCTGGATGGCGGAACAGACCGTTTTCATCCAGGTTCACCTTGGCATCCACCGCTAGGATCTTATCATCTGATGTTTTCAATACGGGGTTAATCTCGAACATCGAAGAATCGGTCGTCTCGTAGGCTTTGTATAAGGCAGCCACAAACTTCGTCATGTCCTTGAATGCGGCGCCGCTCAAGCCGAGGTTGAAGGCGATTTTTCGCGCCTGAAACCCTTGTAATCCCACTTTGGGGTCGATTTCTTCCTTGAAGATCAGGTGCGGCGTTTTTTCGGCCACTTCCTCGATATCCATCCCCCCTTCGGTCGAGTACATGACGATGTTGCGGCCGCGTGCGCGGTCGAGCAGCACGCTCATGTAAAATTCCTTGGTTTCGCTTTCGCCGGGGTAGTAAACATCCTGCGCAATCAATACCTTGTTGACCTTCTTGCCTTCGGGGCCGGTTTGCGGGGTGACCAGCTGCATGCCGATGATGTCCGTAGCGCGTTGCTTGACCTCATCGAGGTTCTTGGCCAGTTTGACACCGCCGCCTTTGCCGCGGCCCCCGGCATGGATCTGGGCTTTCACCACCACCCAGTCGGAATTGTAGTCTTCCTTCAGCTTTTTGGCTGCTGCTACAGCCTGTTCAGGCGTTTCGGCTACGATGCCTTCTTGCACCTGCACACCGAAACTTTTCAGTATTTGTTTGCCTTGATATTCGTGAATGTTCATTTGCGAAAAATTTGGCGTAAAAGTAGGGTTTTAATCGGGAACGGTCAAGCGAAACATCCAAAAAACGGAAGGGTACAGGTGTCGCACGCAGGCTGCGTGTGTACACGCCAGTTTTTTTTGGAAACGTGGGCATATGCATTCCGGTTATCGATACCTTTGTACGCATAATTCAATAGACCAGCATGGCAAGACGTGTGCTACTCATAGACGACGAAACGAAACTGAGAAACCTGATGGCGCGGATCATTGGGATACAGGGGGAGGGTTTCGAGGTCGAACAATCGGATAGCCTGAAAGCTGCTCGCCAAAAACTGGCCAAAGCCGAATTTGATGTCATCATCTGCGACGTAAAACTGCCAGATGGCCGCGGCATTGATTTCATCGGCGAGATTAAAGAGATGCAACCCCTGGCCGAAACGATCCTCCTGACGGCTTATGGCAATATTCCCGATGGTGTACAGGCCATCAAGAACGGCGCATTTGATTACATCACTAAAGGGGATGACAATAACAAGATCATCCCGCTGATCAATCGAGCACTGGAGAAAGTGCAGCTCGCCAAGCGGGTATACCAATTGGAACAGCAGGTAGGCAAGAAATATGCGTTTGACAATATACTAGGCAAATCAAAAAAACTCTTGGCAGCCGTCGAATTGGGAAAAAAAGTTGCCCCGACAAATACGACCGTGTTGCTACTGGGAGAAACCGGTACCGGTAAAGAGGTTTTTGCACAGGCGATCCACCATGCCAGCACGAGAAAAATAAAACCCTTTGTTGCACTGAATTGCGCTACTTTTTCAAAAGAGCTGTTGGAGAGCGAGTTATTTGGCCATCGGGAAGGGGCGTTTACCGGTGCCACGAGAGATAAAAAAGGACTTTTCGAAGAGGCGAATACCGGCACCATTTTCCTTGACGAAATAGGCGAAATGGCCATTGAACTGCAAGCCAAGTTGCTGCGCGTATTGGAAACGGGAGAATTCATGCGGGTAGGCGAGACCGTGCCCACCCGGGTGGATGTCCGTATCGTTGCCGCGACCAACCGGGGCCTGCCGGAGGAAATAGCGGAAGGTCGTTTTAGGAGCGATCTGTACTATCGGCTTTCGGTATTCACGATCTCCCTGCCCCCGCTCAGGGAACGGCCCGAGGACATTGGATTGCTAGCCGATAGTTTCGCACGCGTGTCCGCCTCCCGGATAAACAAACCATCGATTATGCTCGCCGATGGTTATATTCAGGCATTGAAACCTCATCCATGGAAAGGGAATATCCGGGAATTGAAGAACGTCATCGAGCGGAGTGTTATCCTCGCTGAGGGCAATGTACTCGACGTGAATGACCTGCCTTACGAACTACTCCACGCAATACCGTCGACCGGAAAACCCCTATCCGCTTTTTCCATGGCCAGCGCAGAAAAGCTGCACATCCAGAAAGTGCTCAACTACACGCAAGGCAATAAAGCCGAGGCCGCTCGGCTGCTTGAAATCGGTATTGCCACGCTTTACCGCAAAATAGAAGAATATAAACTTTGACGCACACCCTTCCATATTAAGAAAAAGCTTATCAAAATGATAGGCTATTTCTTTCATTTAAAACTTGCCTAAACACATAAGTTTCTAAATTTCAATAGGTTGCTATCTGTTTGGGTGGCTTTGGTATGTCTTTGGCACAAGGGATATCAAATCGTAATAGTCATATGGAAACAATAAATCAAAATGAACTTTCGTCCATCATCGAAAGTGAACTTCCTGAGGTTAAAGATGAAATCGTTCACCTTACTGCTAAGGATAACGTTGCCGGTGCTATGCAAATCGTGGCTACCTATATGCGGGATATGATGCAAGAAAAGAAACTCGCCAAGGTCGTACGTTGCATGAAACTGGTTGGGTGGTTGTACGGCCGGGGCAATGATAGGGTGAGAGATATCATCGCCAATGTATTTGTGCGCTCCTTCAATGGGTTGCGTAACGCGTGTAGCCAATGGGAATGGGTACAGCTCCGGGAACAGATGCCGGCTAATCTCTATTCCGTATATGTATACCAAAACCGGACATCAAATAGGTGAACGGTGGGTAGGAAGTATACCATGCAGGAATTGAGGAAGCTGGTAAAATTCCGTCAGCGTATCAAACCTTTCAATAGTTTAATGTATTTCTTCCTCTCCATCATTGTAATAGGTGTTTCAATCCGGATTATTAATCATTATTCAACAGATTTTATGCTTATCGCAATTTTAACACTTGTAGGGCTTGCATGTTTTGCCCTCTTTTTTAAGGCCATCGCCTTTTTTGAAAAAATTTAACATCATGGAAACAAAAATCATCAAAACCTTAAAAGAATGGATACCCTCCGTCCTGATTGGAAAAGACGGATTAAGTGATTATGAGGCATTACAGAAGGTGGCTGATTACTGCCTGGAAAAGATACATGGCAGCATTGACGAGCGGGTGAGTGCCGTCGAAGCCATTAAAGTCGTGAACCTGCTTTACATGAACGGGTCGTTGCATGACAGGAACGCCATCGAAAACGAGTTCCTCTGCGTCCTTGCTTCGGACGATACCCCAGCTAGTCTGAAAAAGCACCTGGAATTATTCCCTAAGGAAATAAAACACGCTTACCTCAAAACCATACTGGAAAATTAAAATAGCTAACATGACAGCATTATTCATCGTGGCAATTGCCGTATTCGTGTATATCGTTTACGTATTGCTGAAACCCGAAAAATTTTAAACAACATGAACACAGCACTACTTGGGGTCGTATGCATGTTTGCCGCTTCCATTGCCTTGGCAATCCCTTTCGGCAAATACATCGCTAAGGTTTACGGAGGGAACAAAACCCTGCTCGATCCGGTATTCAATCCGTTTGAACGGCTCTTTTACAAAATAAGTGGCATCGATGTTTCCAGAGAAATGAATTGGAAGGAGCACATGATAGCGCTATTGACCATCAATATGGTTTGGTTTTTACTGGGCATGGTCATCCTAATGACACAGGGCTGGCTACCGTTGAATCCCGACAATAACCCGAATATGTCGGCAGATCTCGCATTCAATACGGTCATTTCCTTCGTTGTAAACTGCAACCTGCAACATTATTCAGGCGAAACCGGTCTAAGCTATTTTGGCCAGTACTGGCTGATGTTTCTCCAGTTTGTCAGCGCCGGAACCGGTATGGCCGCGGCGGTGGTCTTATTCAGGGCTTTTCGGGATAAGACAACCGAGGCATTGGGAAATTTCTATGACTTCCTGATCAAATCTTGCACGCGCATATTATTGCCGGTTTCCGTTGTTATCGCGGTCATCCTGGTATTCCAAGGTACGCCGATGACCTTCGAGGGCAAGGACACCATAATCACATTACAGGGCGATACGGTCGACGTATCCAGGGGCCCGGCCGCAGCTTTTATCGCCATCAAGCACGTCGGTACCAATGGCGGCGGCTTCTTCGGGGTGAACTCGGCACACCCGTTCGAAAACCCTACCTACCTGACCAATATCACCGAAATGATCGGGCAGTTGATTGTCCCGCTGGCGATGATTTTTGCGTTCGGGTATTTTATCAATAGAAGGAAATTATCGTGGATGATCTTCGGCGTAATGACCGTTGGATTCTTGATCCTCGCCATTCCCAACATCCACATGGAAACAGGCGGCAACCCGGCCATCGCCGCGATGGGCATTGACAACTCACTCGGTGCAATGGAAGGGAAGGAAATACGGCTAGGAGCCCCCGCATCCGGTTTCTGGAGCATCGTCACTACGGTCATTTCCACGGGTTCGGTCAATGCCATGCACGACAGCACCATGGCCCTTTCGGGTATGAATGAGTTGCTGGCCATGATGATCAATGCCTTTTATGGTGGGTGCGGCGTGGGTCTGCTCAACTTTTTCATCTTCATTATCTTGGCGGTATTTATCAGCGGCCTGATGGTAGGCCGCACGCCCGAATTCCTAGGTAAAAAAATTGAAGCGCGCGAGATGAAGATCGCCATGATCGTGGCCCTACTTCACCCCTTTCTGATATTGGTGGGGACCGCCTTGGCCACCTGGTTTCCGGGGCAGGGCGCTTCTACGCTGAATAATCCCGGTTTCCATGGGTTCAGCGAAATCCTCTATGAATATACCTCTTCTTCTGCCAATAATGGCAGTGGGTTTGAAGGGTTGGGCGATAATAACCCGTGGTGGAACATCACGACCGGATTTGTCCTGATCCTGGGTCGGTTTCTGCCCATCATCGGTCCCGTCGCGATAGCCGGATTGCTGGCCGGTAAAAAGTACATCCCTGAAGGTGCAGGTACATTGAAGACCGATACCTCTACCTTCGGGCTGATGGTATTTGCGGTCATAGCCATCGTGGCGGCTTTGGCATTCTTCCCGGCGCTGGCCCTGGGCCCGATAGCCGAATATTTTTCCATGAAATAAATACGTAACAAAATGAAATCGAACAATAGATCACTGTTTCAGAAAGACTTGGTGAAAACCGCATTGAGACAAGCTGTGGTGAAACTCCATCCGAAACTGCTATTCCGCAACCCGGTGATGTTCACGGTGGAAATCGGAACAGCGGTGATGCTGATCGTCTCCCTGTGGACATTGGCAGGGGAAACATCACAGGGCAGTTTCGGATATAACTTCACGGTATTCCTCATCCTGCTGCTCACCCTGTTGTTTGCCAATTTTGCGGAGGCGATTGCTGAAGCAAGGGGCAAGGCACAGGCAGATAGCTTGCGGAAGACCCGGGAGGAAACCCCTGCGCGACTGCGGAACGGGCAGACCGTGCCATCATCTCAGTTGAAAAAGGGCGATGTGTTTGTCTGCGAATCCGGCGATGTGATCCCTTCGGATGGTGAGATCATCGAAGGGCTGGCAACCATTGACGAAAGCGCCATCACAGGTGAATCGGCACCAGTAATCCGGGAAGCCGGGGGTGACAAAAGTTCGGTAACGGGCGGCACGAAGGTGCTATCAGACAAGATCCTGGTACAGGTGACCACGCACCCCGGTGAAAGTTTTTTGGATAAGATGATTGCGCTGGTAGAGGGGGCAAGCCGCCAGAAAACCCCGAATGAAATCGCGCTGACCATTCTGCTGGCAGGCTTTACGCTGGTGTTCATCATTGTTTGCGTGACGCTCAAGCCCTTTGCGGACTACGCCAATACGCCCATTACCATTGCCGCTTTTATTTCCCTGTTCGTCTGCCTGATCCCAACCACCATCGGTGGCCTGCTTTCCGCCATTGGCATTGCCGGGATGGACAGGGCCCTGCGGGCCAACGTGATCACGAAATCCGGTAAGGCCGTGGAAACCGCGGGGGATATTGACGTATTGCTGCTGGACAAGACCGGGACTATTACCATCGGCAACCGGAAGGCAACGAACTTCTATCCAGTCAGCGACATCAATGAAAATCAGTTTATCCGGGCGGCGGTGCTGGGTTCCATGAGCGATGATACGCCGGAGGGGAAATCCATTATCGAACTCGCCGGGATCAACCCGTTGAGCTATGAAATAAAAGCCCCCCGGTTTGTGAAATTCTCGGCGGAAACCAGGAGTTCGGGAATCGACTTTGAAAATACCCGCATCCGCAAGGGCGCAACCGATGCCATTAAAAATATAGTTGAAAAATCAGGATATCATTTTCCGGGAGAAATCGAAGAACGGGTGAAATCAATCTCCAGCAACGGCGGTACGCCCTTGGTCGTCGCTGAAAATGGTGAGGCGTTGGGTGTCATTGAATTGCAGGACATCATCAAACCGGGTATCCACGAACGCTTTGAGCGGTTGCGCAAAATGGGCATCAAGACGGTGATGGTCACGGGTGATAATCCGCTGACCGCCAAATACATTGCCGATAAAGCGGGGGTGGATGATTTCATTGCCGAAGCCAAACCCGAGGACAAAATGAATTACATCAAAAAGGAGCAGGCTGAGGGTAGGCTGGTGGCGATGATGGGCGATGGTACGAATGATGCCCCCGCCCTTGCCCAGGCGGATGTCGGCGTGGCAATGAATAGCGGCACGCAGGCGGCCAAAGAGGCGGGCAACATGGTAGACCTGGATAATGACCCGACCAAGCTGATTGAGGTGGTCGAAATAGGCAAACAGCTCCTGATGACCCGTGGAACACTGACCACATTCAGCATCGCCAACGATGTGGCGAAATATTTTGCCATCATTCCGGCACTGTTTATCACGGCTATCCCCGCATTGCAGGGACTGAATGTCATGCACCTTGGCAGCCCTCAGAGCGCCATCCTGTCGGCGGTGATCTTCAACGCCCTTATCATTCCGCTATTGATTCCGCTGGCGCTGAAAGGCGTTGCCTACAAACCCATCGGTGCGTCCGCCTTGCTGCGGAGGAACCTGCTAATCTATGGTTTAGGCGGCGTGGCAGTTCCCTTCGTGGGAATTAAACTGATAGACATCATGGTATCCTTATTTATTTAAAACCAAAGACAATGAAAACACATCTTTTACCGGCCATCAAGCTGACCATCGTCACCATCGTGTTCTTTGCGGTGATCTATCCGCTCGTCGTTTGGGGCATCGCGCAGTTCGCACCCAATAATGGCAAAGGAGCGATCATTGAACACGGCGGCAAGACATACTATAGCAACATCGGGCAATCTTTTACGGAAGACCGTTATTTCTGGTCCCGCCCCTCAGCTGTGGGCTACAATGCCGCCGGTTCTGGAGGCAGCAATAAAGGCCCTTCTAACGAAGAATACCTTGCAGAAGTACGAGCAAGGATAGATACCTTTCTGGCTCACAATCCGGGGATCGACAAATCCGAAATTCCGGTGGATCTGGTGACGGCAAGCGGTAGTGGACTGGATCCGCACATTTCGGTACAGGCAGCAAAGGTACAGGTCAAGCGCATTGCCAACATCCGCGGTATCGATGAGTCAACACTGGACGAGCTCATTGCCCGGCACACGGAAAAACCGCTCTGGGGATTGTTCGGTCCCGAAAAGGTCCACGTCTTGCAACTCAATAAGACACTGGATGAACTGAAATAGTAAAAGATAAGTTAACCATAATAAAAAGAAGATGAAGAAGCAATTGATCCTCTCAGCCATGCTGCTGGGAGGCACAGGAATCCTATTTGCACAAGAAAAGCACCTGGAAGAAGAAAAAAATCCGTTGACCATCAGTGGTTATGCGGAGGCGTACTATCTGCAAGATTTCAACCGCCCGCTAACCAATACCCGTCCGGGATTTGTATACAGCCATAGCCGCACCAATGAGGTGAATATCAACTTGGCGTTTATGAAAGCGAATTATGGCACCGAAAACGTAAGGGCCAATCTGGCCGTTGCGGCAGGAACATATATGAATGCCAATTACGCAGCGGAACCGGGTGTGCTGAAAAACCTCTATGAGGCCAACGTGGGCGTAAAGATCTCGAGGAAGCATGATTTGTGGATCGATGCGGGTTTATTCCCTTCCCATATTGGCTTTGAAAGCGCCATAGGGAAAGACAACTGGACATTAACCCGCAGTCTGCTGGCAGATAACTCTCCGTATTTTGAGACCGGTGCCAAGATCTCCTATACCTCTCCAAGCGGAAACTGGTTCATAAGCGGTCTGGTGCTGAACGGATGGCAGCGCATCCAGCGTGTGGATGGCAATACCACGCCAGCCTTCGGTCATCAGCTCACCTACAAACCAAGCGACAAGGTGACGTTGAACAGCAGTTCGTTTATTGGCAGCGATAAACCGGATAGTGCCCGTCAGATGCGTTATTTCCATAACTTGTATGTCAGCTACCAAGTAATTGACCTGTTCGGCATCACGGCAGGGTTCGATATCGGAGCGGAGCAGCAGGAAAAGAGTAGTCGGGATTACAATACGTGGTATGCGCCCGTGCTGATTGCGCGGTATTCACCTACGGAGACATTCAGCCTGACGGCCCGGGGCGAATATTACCAGGACAAACAGGGGGTCATCATTGCCACGGGCACTGCAAACGGTTTCCGCACGTGGGGTTATTCCCTGAATGCGGATTGCCAGCTATTGCCAAACGTGGTATGGCGCGCGGAGGTACGTCACCTGAGCAGCAAAGATGAGCTGTTCATTAAGCGCGATGGTGCGCCCACCGCTAACAATGTCATGGCGGTGACAGCACTCGCCGTTGCTTTTTGATGTGTTTGGTCACGGTACAACACCATGGATTCCCAAAGGCAGAAAACGCTACCTTTGGGATAATCCATGGATGGGGTAGGCAATAAACCTTAGGATCATCATATGATGCCAGAAGACAGAAAAACGGCGGAACATTTTCTCAACCTGATCAAGCGATCGAGGTTGGGTAAATTTAAGGTTTACATCGGTATGAGCGCCGGGGTAGGCAAGACGTACCGCATGCTCCAAGAGGCGCATACCTTGCTGCGGAACGGCATCGACGTGAAAATCGGTTACATCGAAACGCACGATCGCGTGGAGACCGCCGTGCTGTTGGAGGGGTTGCCCCTCATCCCCCGGCGGGAGATTTTCTACAAAGGGAAGCAGCTGACCGAGCTGGATGTACAGGCCGTGATCAGCCTGCGGCCCGAGGTGGTCATCGTGGATGAACTGGCGCATACCAACATCGAGGGTAGCAAAAACGAAAAACGCTGGCATGATGTGCTGGAGATACTGGAAGCAGGCATCAACGTGATCAGTGCCGTCAACATCCAGCACATCGAAAGCCTCAATGAGGAGGTTCGGGCCATCACCGGCATCGAGGTCAGGGAGCGTATACCGGATAAGGTCGTCGCCATGGCAGATGAAATCGTCAATATCGACCTGACCGCGGAAGACCTGATCACCCGCCTGAAAGAGGGAAAGATCTACCGGGCGGACAAGATCCAAGCGGCTCTGGATAATTTTTTCAAGAGTGATCACATCCTGCAGCTCCGAGAGCTGGCGCTGAAGGAGGTGGCGGGCCACGTGGTGCGTAAAGTAGATACTGAGGTGCATAAAAGCGTTGCCCTGAAGCACGAACGGTTCATGGCCTGTATCGGCAGCGATGCCGCAAAGGCCAAGAATGTGATCCGGAAAACGGCAAGGCTCGCAGGTTACTACAGCGGGGAGTGGTTTGTGCTGTATGTACAGACGCCAAGGGAAAGGCTGGACAAGATCGCCCTGGATAAACAGCGCCAGCTGATCAATAACTTTAAATTGGCTACCGAATTTGGAGGTAAAGTCATTCAGCTGCAGCACAGCAGTATACCTACGGGCATCATGGAAGAGGCCGTTAAAATGAACATCACCACGGTCTGTATTGGCAAACCAAAGTTGAAGTTGTTCCGGGTGATACTTTCAACGGGCGTATTCAATACATTGCTCAAAAAACTCACATCTGCCGATATTGATTTAATCATCCTGTCATGAAGACGAAAGCGAAACTGACATTCGGTGTCGGGCTACTGTTTGCCCTCATTATTCTCCTGGCGGGGGTCAGTACGTATTATGTGAATAGCCTTAAGAAAGACACCAATAATATTCTTACGGCCAATTATAATACCTTGGAGTACGCCAGAAATATGCTGCTTGCACTGGATGAGTTGGATGCGGATCCGCGTGCCTTGTCCCGTTTTGAAACGAACCTCCAGCAACAGATGCGCAACGAAACGGAGATCGGTGAGCAAGAGATTACCCAAAAGCTGGTGGCCGACTTCAATTCCTTGAAAAGTGACCCCAAGGACAGTATCATCCGGGTGAGCCTACGTGGCGACATTGCGGAATTGATGCGGCTGAATATGGAAGCCATTGTGCGAAAAAGTGAAGTGGCCAGGGAGACAGCGGAGTCCGCCACCATTTGGATATCGGTGACGGGCACATTCTGTTTCCTTATTGCTTTTATCCTGCTTGTCAACCTGCCGGGTAACATTGCCGATCCAATTAAGGAACTGACGGAAAGCATCAAACAGATCGCTGCCCAGAATTATACACAACGGGTACACTTCGAAAGCCACAATGAATTCGGGGAATTGGCCAAATCATTCAACACAATGGCACAGAAACTGGAGGAGTACGCCAACAGCAGGCTCGCGAAACTATTGATGGAAAAGAAACGCATCGACACGCTGATCAATAACATGCATGATCCGGTGATCGGTATCGACGAAGACAAAAAAATTATATTCGTCAATGATGAAGCGCTCAAAATAAGCGGAATGAAGCGCGCCGATTTATTGGGTTGGCAGATTCAGGACATCGCCGTACATAACGACCTGATCCGAATGCTCATCAAAGATCTCGTTGGTTCAACGGGAGAAATCGATAGGACGAATGGACCCATCAAAATATTTGCAGATGCCAAACAAAGCTATTTCGAGAAAGAAGTTATCGACATCAATATCACACCCACCGGAGAATTGACCACCCAACACATCGGTTCGGTCATTTTATTGCGGAATATCACGCCATTCAAGGAGCTCGATTCGGCGAAAACCAATTTCATCGCCACCGTTTCTCATGAGCTGAAGACCCCTATTTCTTCCATTAAGATGAGTCTCGATCTGTTAGACCACCAAGCCACGGGAGGGCTGAATGACGAACAGCGGCAGCTGCTCGACAGCATCAAGGAAGATAGTGAACGGCTGCTGAAGATCACCAGCGAACTGCTCAACATGTCGCAGCTGGAAAGTGGTAATATACAACTGAATAAACAGCTAAGCGATCCGATCCGGATACTGGAATATGCCCTTGGTGCAACCAAGACCCAGGCGAGCCAACGTCAGATTGAGCTCGTCACCAGGGTCGATACGGACTTACCATGGATCACGATCGATGCGGAGAAAACCGCATGGGTACTGACCAATTTCATCACGAACGCCATACGGTACTCTCCGGATAATGGAACGGTCATTATCGCGTTGGAAAAAGCCGGCAAGTCCTTGAAATTTTCTGTGCAGGATGTCGGAAAAGGAATAGCGCCTCGGTATAAGGAGCGCATCTTTGATCGGTATTTCCAGATTCCGGGAAGCAATAAATCGGGCACGGGCCTTGGTCTGGCCATTAGCAAGGATTTTATCACCACACAGGGCGGTACCATTGGCTTGGAAAGCGAGCCGGGGCTGGGTAGTACGTTTTTCTTCCATCTTCCGTATTGATTCGAAATTCCCTACCTTAGCGACCATGTTACACGCATCGGGTATATTCAAATCGTATGGCGCATTGCCAATCCTGAAAGGGGTGGACCTGCATGTGGCCAAAGGCGAGATCGTCAGCCTCGTGGGGGCATCCGGTGCCGGTAAAAGCACGCTGCTGCATATCGTGGGTACGCTGGACCGGCCCGACCAGGGCACGGTGGTCATCAATGGCACGGACATCGGCACACTCAATGCCACGCGGCTAAGTGCTTTCCGCAATGAACATATCGGATTTGTGTTTCAATTCCACCACCTGCTGCCCGAGTTTACGGCACTGGAGAATGTATGCATCCCCGCCTTTATCAAACGGGTGAACAGGGCTGCGGCGGAACGCAGGGCCGCTGAACTGCTGGCGCTGCTGGGCGTGGATCACCGCCAGGATCACAAGCCGGGCCAGCTGTCGGGCGGTGAGCAACAGCGGGTGGCCGTAGCGCGCGCTTTGATAAACGATCCGGCTATTGTGCTGGCGGATGAACCATCGGGCAACCTGGATTCGGAAAACGCTGCCGCCCTGCACCAGCTATTCGTGGAACTGCGCAATCAGCTGAATCAAACGTTTGTGGTGGTGACGCACAATGAGGAGTTGGCCAACATCGCCGACCGCATCGTGCACATCAAAGATGGACTGATCGAATGACGGCGCCGGAAACACTTGGCAAGGTGCTGATCACTTATGGTACACGGCCGCTTGCACAGCGGGTGGCCAGGTTGCTCCCTGCCGGGCAACCGGTGGTATTTGGCTCGGCGGATGACGTGCCCGAGGTGCTGCTGCGCACGGAGACCTACCTATCGATCCCGCGGAGTGCTGCGTCCGCCTTTGTACACGAAATGCTCAAAATTTGCCTGGATAGGGGGGTGACGTTGCTGGTTCCCCTCGGCGCGGACGAATGCTACCCCTTGGCCGAAGCCAAGCCGCTCTTTGCCGAATATGGCATCGCGGTGGCGACGCCTGACCTGATCGAGCTGGAATCGCTCGTCATCATCGAAAACCCGCCACGGCAACTTCCGCTGGCGCTGTTCCCAAACGGTATTTTTACACCATCAGACGCGGGTGATGAATGGGCATTGTGCTGCATAGCCGATTAACTTAGTGAACGATCTCAATGATTCCGCTAAACGAACACGATAGCATTAAACCATCGCCGCTTTTATGATTCAAAACAATATGCTGACATACGCGGATATCGATGCAGACAAAAAAGCGGTGATATTTGGGCTGGATGGGGTGCTTTTCCCCAAAAGGGATTATTTGCTGCAAGTGTATTATCTGTTTGCCAACTTACTTGAATATACCGAGACGGTGCCTCCGGCGGGCGACTTGACCGCTTTTTTCAAGATGGCTTACGAACACCATGGTGAAGCGGGACTCTTCGAGCGGGCGGCCGATGCATTTGGCATTGACCGGAAGTACAGCGAGCAGTTTGAGCGCCTGCACTTGACAGCACAGTTGCCACTGAAGCTGTTGCTGTACAAACCCATGCTGGAATTGATGCAGACCCTGCACCGGGAGGAGAAGCTGCTGCTGATCTTGACCGATGGAAACCCGACGATGCAGCTGAACAAGTTGCGACAGGTGGAATGGAATGGGCTGGACAAGGTGATGAAGGTGTATTTCCGAGAGGAACTGCTAAAGAAGCAGCTGGAGCCGCTGGATTTTTTGTTGGCGGACAATCGGCTAACGGCGCAGGATGTACTGTATATCCATGCCAAGGGTGCCACGGCCCCGGGGATTGATTGCATCGACGCAACGTTGTTCTGGGACGCACCATCGGCCTCAACCTAAACGTTATAGATCATTAGAACATGAACAGGATGACCTTAAGATTTTTTGCTGTACTGCTGGTCGGCAGTGTGTTGGTGGGCTGCGGTCGCGACACCGTGATGCCTCAGCTCGATCGGCCCGAGCGCGCCGACACGAATGAGGACTTGTTGAAAGACTCGGTCTACCTGTATACGTATGGGTTTTACCTGTGGCAGGAGGACCTGCCCGATTGGTTTGCTGATGTGCGCGGCAATACCAGTCGCTATAATTCGGCAGATGCCGTATTGGAGGCCTTGAAGGGTTATGCGCGCGATGAACAGGGGAATCCTTTTGACCGGTTCAGTTTTCTGGACCGCTGGGGTACCGTAAACACCGAAATACAACAGGGATTGGCGGGCAGCTTTGGGTTTGATGTGCGCTATAACAACGACACAGAACTGTACGTGAAGAAGGTAGATCCCGGCTCGCCGGCGTATATCAGTGGGATCAGGAGGGGATGGCGGATTCTGCAAATCAATGGCAACGCTGATCTGGCACTGGCCTCCATGGAGCAGGATAATTTCGCGTTTCTCTACGACGCGCTGGATGGCACCAGCATAAACTTGGTTTTGCGGAAGCCGGATGGCGGGGAAGTATCGCTAAGTGTCAATAGGGGAAGCTATCAGCTGCAGCCGATCCTGGCACGGGAAATATACACAGTGGGTAGTAAAAAAGTGGGGTATTTCGCGTTTGATATGTTTGTATCGACCATTGATGAACGTGGCAACTCAACCTATATGAAGGGGCAGTTGGATCAGTTGGCGGCACAGTTTGAGGCTGCGGGCGTAGAGGAATTGATCGTAGACTTGCGCTATAACGGGGGTGGCGCGGTGGTTACGGCAGAGTATCTGTCCAATTTGCTGGCGCCGCCGTCAGCAGACGGCCGCCTGATGTATACGAACAAGATCAACCGGACACTGGCCGAATCAGACGATTGGTCTGACTTGTTTCCACCGCTCAATTTTAATAAGACCAACACACTGGATCTGGACCGGATTTATTTTTTGGTGACAGGGGGGACGGCCTCGGCCAGCGAACTGCTGATCAACAACCTGAAGCCGTATATGGACATAAAGCTGATTGGCGAACAGGCTACGTATGGCAAGCCTGTGGGCTATTTTGCGTGGAATATCCTGGGGGTAGATCTGTATGCGGTTTCATTCCAGACGTTCAACGCGGCCGGGGAGGGCGACTACTTCTCGGGCATGGAGGTGGATAAGGTGATGTTTGATGACCTCACGCGCGACTTCGGCGATACCGGGGAAGATATGCTTGCGGAGGCGCTTTACCATATGCAACATGGCAGTTTTTCGCCAGACGATACAAGCCTGCAAGCCCGAGTGGGCCGCACAGGCCACGTCGATACCCACATCAACCGGGCATTGGATAAACGTGGGGTTAGGGGCATGTTTGTTTTTGACCGGAATATGAGGTGAAAGGTGATTCAGGCGGTTGCTCCTCAGCTGGGATCCGGTTCGCTTCGCTTCCGTCTCCTAGGCTTCGTCTGCAAACCGCCTGAATCACTGAAGGAGTTAGGAAGGGATGGATGCGGCGGTTGCTCCTCAGCTGGGATCCGGTTCGCTTCGCTCCGTCTCCTAGGCTTCGTCTGCAAACCGCCTGAATCAGGTTAGGAAGGGATGGATGCGGCGGTTGCTCCTCAGCTGGGATCCGGTTCGCTTCGCTTCCGCCTCCGAGGCTTCGTCTGCAACTGCCTGAATTACGGGCCGGGTTGGAGGAGGATGGGTTGCCAAGGTGGCATTTTACGCTAAACGGAGGTTCTCTGCAGGCATTCAAGGGCGGGCTACCCGCCTTACGGGGTTTCATCGGAGCAGGACCGGCCTTGGGGGATACGGCAACAGCGAGCAGCAAAGCATGTGCAGTATCGCCCGTATTCGCGGTAAATCAGCGGATTGCCGAAGCGAAGCGGCTGCAAGACGCGCCGTGGATGCTTTGCAAATCGGCTGCAACGTAGCCTCCACAGCCTTGATTTTGGTTACTTTCATCAAGGAAAGTAACGAGCCCTTGCGGCGAATGAGCAAGCCTGTCCGGCGAGGGCAAAAGTACCATAAAAAATTCAGTTAATTTATTATATTGCGCTTGCTTAGCAGCGACACCGACATATAATACGTACTCCCGATGAAGGAAGGAAAACCGACGACGATAAAGGAGATTGCAAAACGGCTGAAGATCTCACCTTCGACCGTTTCAAGGGCATTGAACAACCATCCCAGTATCGGATTGGTGACCACGATGCGTGTCAAGAAAGTTGCAGAGGAGCTGAACTATGAACCTAACCAGACCGCCATTTTTTTTAAGCAACGCAAGACTTTTACCATAGGGGTGGTGCTGCCCAGCCTGTCGGAGCCTTTTTTTTCGGCGGCCATCAGCGAGATCGAAAATGTAGCCAGTGAGAATAATTTTACGGTCATCATGGGGCAGTCGCTGGATGATGCCGACCGCGAACTTCGCATCTTGCAGACCTTGAAGGCCCACCGGGTGGATGGTGTACTGATGTCTATCGGCAAAAACACGCAGGACTATGGGTTTATCGAACTGTTGGAAAGTGCGGGTATACCGGTTGTTTTCTTTGACTGTGTGCCGGATACGGATAACATCAATAAAGTGGTAAGCAGTCTCGAAACCGGCATGCTCGAAGCGATCGATGTTTTCGTTTCCTGCGGGCACAATGCTATTTCGCTCATCAACGGGCCGGAATTGCTGCCCGCCAGCATCGAACGGAAGAAAGCGTATATCAAGGGCCTGCTTGCATGCAATATCCCGTTTAAGGAGGAATATATCGTCAATACCGACCTCACCTCGGAAGGCAACGAAGCGGCCATTTTGCAGTTGTTGGCATTGTCCGATAGACCGTCTGCGGTGGTATCGTTCAATGATTACGTGGCGTTGGACGTGATGAAAACTGCCCGCCAAAGGGGTTTGGTGCTTAATCAGGACCTGTTTTTTATCAGCTATGCCAATTACCCGCTCTGGAAATATATGGAAAACCCGCCCATGGCTTCCATCGAGCAATTTCCCGGCGATCAAGGTAGGAAAGCGGCAGAATTGCTGTTTGAACTGATCAATGCCACCACCCGCCCGGACCCAGTCGAGGTGGTCTTTAAATCACGACTGGTTAATCAGGGATAATGTTACTCTTCTAAAAAGGCCGATTCCGGAACCACTTCTTTTTGTTTTGCCGGTTTTTCGGTATCGTGTGTGGAAACGGCGGTATAGGCATTGCCAATGTCCAGTCCCACCGCACGCTCTGCGTGGTTGGGACCACACCACAGCGCTGAGCGCAGGTAGTAACCTAAGGCGGCGAAGTTATCTGCGCCCTCGGGTACGATGACGTCCAGAATGCCGTCGAACTCTTGTTTGAAATGGCTGACCAATTCGGGATATAATGCACCGCCGCCGACCAGGTACAGGCGGTTTGCTTTTTCGAAATCCGTATCGGAGAATGCCTTCCGCATGGCTGGCGAGAGTATTTCGTTGTAATAGCTGGCTAGGTGGTTGCTCCGCGCACTCAACAGGTTCATGCGCTTGCGGCCGATGACGATGTCGCCCCGCTGGAAACTCTGGTTGACCACGTGCTCGTTTTTCATGGATAGGTAATAGCTTGCGCTGAGCTCATCGTTCAGGGTGTTGACGGCATGGCGGAGTCCCGGTACGCTCATACAGGTCCGCGCGACAAGGCCTTCCGTGGTACTCAGTGCGGTTTCGCACGTGCCGTATCCCAGACTGACGACAAAGAAACTGCCATCATCGGCAGTAGGGCCTTTGCGGATGGCATTGATGCACCCCATGATTTCGGACATCACCTCCAAGTGCGAAATGGTAAGCTGCACACGGCTGCGACCACCGCCATTGAGCGTATCGCTGTTGTACTCGATGATCACATCGCGCACGGCAAAAAACTGCTCGGCCTGCTGTTTGAATAGCTCATATACCGCAGAAGGGAAGCCCGTGGTAATGACCAATTCCCCGGACTTGGCACCGGATGCCAACAGCAACCCCGCCTTGGCCAATAATTGGTAATCCAGATCGGCGGGTGAACTGTTGATGTTGCGGTAGGGGGCGTGCCCTTGGGTCAACGCCAAATCGCCCACCAAGAATCCGGCGTTGCCTTCGAACAATTGGATGCGCTTTGCCAGCGCAGACGTAAGCTGTGTCAAGGGTTTGTCGTGCCGCTCGATAACACTGGGGATGGTTAAGAATTTCGTCTTCATAGGATCGTGCTATAAAGCAAATATACGCATTGTTTCGATTTGGAAAAACAATCCGTTGATTTTTTGGGTGTTACATTTTTGTTAAGTTAACGAACAGCCAATCCCTTACAGGTGGATCACCTCGCCGTATGCATCGGCAGCGGCTTCCATGATGGCTTCGCTCATCGTTGGATGCGGGTGCACGGACTTGATGATTTCATGGCCGGTGGTTTCCAGCTTGCGGGCGACAACCACTTCGGCGATCATCTCCGTAACATTGGCTCCGATCATGTGTGCACCAAGAAATTCACCGTACTTGGCATCGAAGATTACTTTGACAAAACCGTCTTTTGCACCGGCGGCACTGGCCTTGCCGGATGCCGAAAAGGGAAATTTGCCCACTTTAACCTCATATCCTGCCTCTTTGGCGGCTTTTTCGGTATATCCTACGGACGCGATTTCGGGAGAACAATAGGTACAGCCCGGAATATTGTTGTAATCGATGGCTGAGACCTCCAGCCCCTTGATTTTTTCTACGCAGGTGACGCCTTCGGCTGAGGCCACGTGTGCCAGGGCCTGGCCTTTTACAATGTCACCGATGGCGTAGACGCCCTCGATGTTGGTTTTGTAGAAATCATCGACGATCACGCGGCCCTTATCGGTTTTGACGCCGACGTCTTCCAGACCGATGTTTTCAATGTTTGGGGTAATGCCCACAGCGGATAACACGATTTCAGCTTCCAGGGTTTCGGTGCCCTTGGCCGTTTTGATCTGTACCTTGCTTCGTTTGCCGGAAGCATCCACGGACTGTACTTCGGCGCCGGTGAGGATGTTGATACCAGCTTTTTTGAGGCTACGCTCCAATTGTTTGGACACTTCTTCGTCTTCCACGGGGACAATGCGGTCGAGGTATTCCACGATAGTGACCTTCGTGCCGATGGCATTGTAGAAATAGGCAAATTCAACGCCGATGGCGCCGGATCCAACGACCACCAAGGATTCGGGTTGCTTATCCAGGTTCATCGCCTGGCGGTAGCCGATGATGCGCTTGCCGTCTTGTTTAAGGTTTGGTAACTCGCGCGAACGGGCGCCCGTAGCTAAAATCGTATGCTTGGCACTGTATTCTTTGGTAGCGCCGTCGGTACCTTTGACTTCTACTTTCCCGCCCTTCTTGATCTTGGCGGTGCCCATGATGACATCAATCTTGTTCTTTTTCATCAGGAACTGGATGCCTTTGCTCATCCCATCGGCCACCCCGCGGCTGCGCTTGATAACGGCACCGAAATCAACCTCGCCTCCGCTTACCTTTATGCCGTAATCTTCAGCATGGTTGAGGTATTCAAATACTTGGGCACTTTTGAGCAACGCCTTGGTGGGAATGCACCCCCAGTTGAGGCAGATGCCGCCCAAGGATTCCCGCTCTACAATAGCGGTCTTAAAACCGAGCTGGGAAGCCCTGATGGCTGCTACATAGCCACCCGGCCCGCTCCCGATTACAATGATGTCGTAGTTCATATAGCTATACTGTTTCTTGCGATTGATTCTCTTTGTCGTTGCCATGTCGGCACACGATGGCTACAAACTTACGTATTTTTTTCATTTGTGTGACTATGTTAAGCGGCAATGAATCTGGCATGATCACGTCACATTTTGGTCAAACCCTGATCGGGCATGGATATCGGCGCCGGATAAATGCCTAACTTGGCCGACCAAATAGGTGAATCATGACGAATAAACAAACATTGAACTGGTTTTGCAACATCGCCCTGATCGAGGGGCTGTCGTTGATCGTATTGCTTACGTTCTCCGTGTTGAAGCGTACAACGGATTATACGTGGGCTGTGTCGGGAGTGCAAAACGTGGGGATGGTGCATGGCCTGCTCTTTATCGCCTACGTCTATTTGCTGTGGGCGTGTACCGCTAAATATGGCTGGACATGGCGCCGCGTCGTGCTCTTTCTCGTTGCTTCGATCATTCCTTTTGCGCCGTTTTTTGTTGAGAAAAAATTAAAGCAAGAGCGGCGGGCCTAAGGCTTATCGCCCGCGTATGCATAGGTGATCTCCGTTTTTCCATGCGGTCTGGGGTTGCCCTCCTCATCGAGGTTTACAAAGACCAGCTTATCGATCGTCAGGATGCTTTTACGCGTGATCTTGTTCCGCACCTGACAGGTGAGCGTGATGGAGGTACGGCCGAAATGGGTAGCGGTGATTCCCAGCTCAATGATATCGCCTTGTTTGGCTGAACTGACAAAATTGATTTCGGAAATGAACTTGGTGACCACATGCGGATTGCCCAGCTGCACGATCGCATAAATGACCGCCTCTTCGTCGATCCAGCGGAGCAATGTACCTCCGAATAATGTCCCATTGGGGTTGAGGTCTTCAGGTTTGACCCATTTGCGTGTGTGGAAATTCATGGAAATGTATCGTATTCGTGCCGCTGCGCAAACGCAGCGGCACGATATGCTTACATGTGTATGGCCCGGTTGCCCGTCGCGGCAAGGGCAGCTTCTCTAAAGGCTTCCGTAAACGTGGGGTGTGCGTGGCAAATGCGGGCAATGTCTTCCGCAGATGCACGGTACTCCATGGCGACAGCAGCCTCGGCAATCATGTCGGCGGCACGCGGACCGATCATGTGTACGCCCAGCACTTCATCGGTGCCGGCATCGGCCAGGACTTTCACAAAACCATCGGTATCGCCGCTGGCCTTGGCACGGCCACTGGCCTTGAACGGAAATGAGCCCGATTTGTACTGGCGGCCTTCAGCCTTCAATTGCTCTTCGGTCTTGCCCACGCTCGCTACCTCCGGCCAGGTGTACACGACGCCCGGAATCAGGTTATAATCGATGTGGGGCTGCTGCCCGGCAATCCGCTCGGCAACCAAGACGCCCTCGTCTTCGGCCTTGTGGGCCAGCATGGCACCTTTGATGACGTCGCCGATGGCGTATACGCCGGCTACCGGCGTTTCAAGGTGCTCGTTTACCGGCACCTTTTTACCCCGCTCTTCAAGGGTAATGCCGATGTTTTCCAAGCCAAGGCCTTCGGTATAGGCGGTGCGGCCCACGGCAACGATGCAATAGTCGCCTTCCCATTGTACGGCTTCCCCTTTGGCGTTTTCGGCCGTGACAGTCACTTTCTTCCCTTTGGCTGTGGCGCCGGTCACCTTATGCCCCAGATAAAATTCCATCCCTACAGATTTCTTCAGCACGCGTTGCAGTTCTTTGCCCAGTGCTCCGTCCATCGTGGGGATGATGGATTTTTCATATTCAACGACCGATACCTTGGCGCCCAAGCGGGCATAGACAGAACCCAACTCTAACCCGATGACCCCGCCGCCGATGATGATGAGGTGCTTCGGTACTTCCGTGAGTGCCAGCGCTTCGGTGGAGGTGATGATCCGCTTCTTATCAACCGGGAGGAAGGGGAGTGCGGTAGGTTTCGAGCCGGTAGCGATAATGACATGCTTGCCGGTGATCTGCTCGGTCTTGCCACCCTCTTTGGTGATCTTGATGGTGTTCTTATCCACAAAAGTGCCTATGCCGATGAAGCTGTCGATCTTGTTTTTCTTAAACAGAAACTCGATGCCAGCAACATTCTGGGCGATGACATCGGCCTTGCGGGCCATCAGCTGCTTGACATCCACCTGGAGGCCGCTCAGTTTAATGCCGTGCTCCGCGAAGTGGTGGGCGGCGTTGTGGTAATGCTCGGAAGAGTCCAGCAGTGCTTTCGAAGGGATACACCCCACATTGAGGCAGGTGCCCCCAAACGTGTTATATTTTTCAATAACGGCTGTTTTTAAGCCTAATTGTGCGCATCGGATGGCGGCTACATAGCCCCCCGGTCCGCTACCAATAACGATGACGTCGTATTGCATGCGAGTAAGTTAGTCAATTTGATGGTTCAAAGGTACACATATTTGCGCGTGAGCGAAAAGACGGGCAAGAAAAAAGACAGCCTGCTGACTGTCTTTCGTATATCCTGGCACTTCCGTAAACCTTATTCTGCTACGATCTTGCCCTGCATGATACCATAATGGCCGGGAAAGCTGCAAAGGAAAAGATATACGCCTTTATCAGCCAATGTAAACTCGATGGTATCGGATTCACCCGGACCCAAAAGCTTAGTGTGCGCAATGATGGACGATGCAAATGTTGCGGGGATGTATTCCGTGTCGGCCGCTTTGATCGCTTCGCCACCGAAGGCGGGCAGATCCGTGCCGGGCTGTACAACCACGACATTGTGTCCCATGGATTCCTTGGGCATCTCACCGGCGTTTGTCAACGTGAGTTTGACCGGTTGTCCGGCGGTGACCCTGAAGAGGGTTTTGTCAAATTTCATTAAATCATTTCCCACTAACGCGATCTCGTTGCTTACGGCTACGGTATCTAAGCCGGGGATATTCGCATCAGGACTTGGTGTGGTGGCGGTCGTCTCCGTGGTGTCCGCGGAACTGGCCGATTCGTCTTTTGTTTGGTTGCCGCCACAGGCCGAGATGAATACCGCACCTGCTACTACTGGAATCAAAAATAACTGCTTCATGCTTCTATACGTTGTTTTCGCTCCAAAGGTAGTTGAATTTAGAAAGGAACAAAAGTGCATTTATCACTGAATTGTAATTTTAATGTTACGCTATGTGCCATTCTAGGCTTGGATCAGGGTGCTGATGAGTTGGTAGAGTGACACGGGATCGAAAGGCTTGCCCACCACCGCATCGGCACCCGCGGCATAGGCCGCTTGCTGCTCACGCTGTAGCACCGATGCGGAAATGGAGATGATCGGGAGTTGCCTGATGTGTGCCCGGGCATCGCTCCGGATGACCCGGATCGCATCGAATCCGCTCATCACTGGCATGTGGGCGTCCATCAGTACAAGGCTATATTGATTGGTTTCGATTTTCTCCAAGGCTTCCTTGCCATTCTTGACAACATCGACCGTGATGCCCCACGTGGTGAGCATGTGTTTCACCATGAAGCTATTCAATTCATTGTCTTCGGCAAGCAGAATGTGTACATGCTCAAGCGGCGGCAAATCGGTGTATTGCTTTTTGTCAGATTTCGGCGTGGCTTCTGAGTCTTCTTCATCAAACCAACACTGGAATACAAATTCGCTGCCCTCGCCGAGTTCGCTGTTGGCGTGGATCTGGCCCTGGTAGAGACTGACTAAGCGCTTGACGATGGCCAACCCTAATCCCGTACCGCCAAAGCGTTTCGTAATGCCTTCCTCGCCCTGCTCGAACGATTGAAAGATTTTGTCAATGGCATTCCGGCTGATGCCAATGCCGGTGTCTTTTATCGAAAACTGGATGTGTACACGCTGTTTTACCCGCTTGAGCAACGTAGTTTTGAGCGTAACGCTTCCTTTTTCGGTAAACTTGATGCCGTTTGAAATCAGGTTGCTGAGGATCTGTGTCAGCCGCAACGAATCGGCGAGGATATGTTTGGGGAGGTGATCGTCGGTGACGACGGTAAAGGCAATGCCCTTTTGTTCGGCCTTGTACGCAAAAAGGTTTGTCAGCTCCTTGATGATGTTGGGAAAAGATGTCTTGGTATAGTCCAGCCGCATCTTACCCGAATCAATTTTGGAAAGATCCAGAATATCATTGACGATCAGCAGCAGCTGCTGGGAGGCGTTTTCGAGGTAATCCAACCATTCGGATTGTTCGTTATTGAGCGGTGAATTGCGGAGCATCGTGGTGATGCCCATGATCCCATTGATGGGTGTCCGGATTTCATGGCTCATGTTGGCCAGGAAATTTTCCTTGGACCGTCGAGCAAGGTCTGCTTCCTTTTTGGCCTTGATCAATTCGATGTGCGACCGCTCGAGCTCTTCATTTTTACGCTTCAGTTCCCGCTGGATATAAACCTGCTGCATGAACGATTTGACCTTCGCCACCGTAACGTCTGGGTTGAGTGGCTTATACAGGTAATCGATCGCACCGCTGTGCAGTCCCTTGAGAAGAAATCGGTCCTCCTTGGAGATGGCCGTGACCATGATCACCAGGATCTGCCAGGTCTTGGGATTGCTCTGCAAGAGGGAGACGAACTCGAACCCGTTGATTTCGGGCATTTGTACATCGACGAGGGCGATGGCAACGTCTTGGTTCCAGCAATACCGTAGGGCCTCGTTGGGCGAGGTACTCCCCCATATTTCTAAGTTGTCGATATCCGCCAGCAATGCCTTGAGGCTGAATACATTTTCTTCTTTATCATCAACGACGACTAATTTTAGTTTTTCCATGGATGATTATTTGTCAGATTGCGGTTTTCTTTCGATTCGGTTGTCGGATCTGCGGCGATGCCGCTGGTATAGTGATAGGGGAGGAATAAACTGAATATGCTGCCGGCGCCTTCTTGGCTGACCACGCAGATCTCGCCACCCAAAGCGGTAGCTAATTCGCGACAGATGGATAAGCCAAGGCCCGTGCCACCAAATATTCGACCGGTGGATTTATCGGCCTGTCTGAAGCGCTCGAAGATGAGCTCTTGCTTATCTTCTGCAATGCCGATACCCGTGTCTATCACAGACAAGGCAATGACGCCGTCGGGTGCTGTATCGCTGAGGATGCCCGTTTTCCAGGCGGGGGACCGCTCCGCTGGGGTAAACAGCAGCTCCACGCGGCCCTGCTCTTGGGTAAACTTGAATGCGTTGGACAACAGGTTTTTTAATACCTGTTGCAGGCGCTGCTCATCGGTAGTGATGGCCAACGGCAACCCTTCGTGGATGGAAATGCGGAAATCGATGGCCTTATTGGCAGCCACACTGCTGAATAGGTCCAATAGGTCCCGGGCAATGGATGAAAGGCTGACTTGCTCGATGATGAGCTCGATGCTTCCGGATTCGATTTTAGCGAGGTCGAGGATGTTGTTGATCAGGTCGAGCAGCTCGTTACCCGCGCGGTGGATGACCGACGCAAATTTGACCTGTTCGGGCGTTAAGTTGCCCGATTTATTGTCTTCCAGCAATCTGGCTAGGATAAGGATGCTGTTGAGCGGTGTGCGGAGCTCATGGCTCATATCGGCCAGGAACGTTGATTGGTAATCGCTCGACGGCGCCGGTTCGGCTGCTTTTGGGGTGCGCTCAGTTTTTTTGTGGCGCTCAAATGGCTTGGCGATATACACCAGCAGACGGCTAATATAGGTCTTAAACTGGAGTTTTTTCATTGATCTGGTTTTTTGCGAAAGTACGAAAAGCCGGGCAACTATTTCCGAACATTCGTCGCTTCAAAGGATGGGGTGCCGCTCAAAGGGTTTGGTCCGGTCAAATAGGTACCGATAGGTATGATGGGTTTTATAGATGGTGCCCCCGATATACCGGACCACATTCATCATCTTGGGATTGAAATCGCCGATCCAATTCATCTGTAGCTCTTCGTAGTGTGACTGTGACCGGTCTTGTATCACCTTGGTGGCAGCGACTACCATCGCGGCTTCCACGCCCTTGCGCTGATGCTCGGGTACGACGCCGAATACGATGCCGAACATGGCCTTGCAGCGCTTACGCCATCGGTTCCACAAGAAACGGACCTTGCCCAACAGCGTGAGTTTTCCGTTCGTATATTTGACGATCAATTGATTGACATCGGGTATGTTTACCCAAAAACCTACCGGTCGGCCTTCATGATAGGCAAACCAGATGATCTTGGGGTCGATGATGGGCTTCATGCGCTGTAGGAGTTTACGGGCAGTTTCGGTACTCATGGGGCTCACGCCCTCGTGCTTCGCCCACGCCGCGTTGTATACGGTACGGAAGTCTTCAGCAGCCTTGTCAAGCTGATGACGGTCCATGTGACCAAAAGTGTATCCCGCATCCTGCAAGGCATGCATCGCCTTTTGGCCCACGGCGCTGGATAACTTGGCGAAGATCTCGCGCCGATAGGTGTATTGCTTGAAGTAGACCTCGAAGCCATAACGTTCAAATAACTGCTGGTAATAGGGCGGGTGGTAGTTGCAACAGTAACAGGGCGGGTGGAACCCGTCGACAAGCAGTCCCCACCAGCGCTCCCGATCGCCGAAATTGATAGGCCCGTCCATGGCTTCCATGCCGCGTTCGGCCAGCCATGATTTGGCCGTGTCGAACAACGTATTGGCAGCGCTCTGATCGTCAACGCATTCAAAAAAACCACAACCCCCAACGGGCAGGTTGGTGTCGGCACCCTGTTGCTCATAAAATGCAGCGATGCGCCCGATGGCGATACCCTGAGAATCAAGGAGCAACCAGCGCGCGCAGTCGCCCGTCTGGAACCGCGGATTTTTCAGGGGATCGAATACCGCTTCTACGTCTTCGTCAAACGGCCGAATGTAATGCGGGTCGCCCTGGTATAACGGCAATGGCATGGTCACAAACATTCGCGCTGTCCGCTGATCGGTCACTGGTATGGTGTTCATCGTAAAAGGTTAAGTAGCCAACGTGTTAAAAATATAGGTTTGTGTCGGGTTGTGCAAAAAAAATGTGCTTCCGGCTGCAACGTGTTTCATTTTTCGGCGTCTTATGATCAGGAGCCGTTCGCCGCAGCGTTTGACAGCGTGTGTGATGGCCTTATTTAAAAGACAAATAAACACTAAAAGTTATGAAACGAAAATTATCGTCCTTGGGTTGGCTGGCCTTGTTGCTGCCTTTTTTTGGTATCGGATTGGTTCATGCGGCTTCCGGCGCATCGTTCCGCGATGAGGTGCGCGACGTGAGCGGTTTCCATGCCCTGGCCAACAGCGGCAGCATCCACGTAGAAGTTGCATTTGGCAGCAGCGAATCGGTGCGGTTGGAGGGAGATGAAGCCGCTATTCGCGAAATTGAAACGATCGTGAAAGACGGCACGCTGAAAATCGGCTTTAAAAAAGATGCCTGGCGGCAAAACTTTGGAAAGGTAACGGCCTATGTGACCGCAAAGCGATTGGACGCTGTCGCACAGTCGGGATCCGGCCACATCACCATTTCGGGCACGGTTTCGGGAAAAGAATTGAGTGCCTCGGTAAGCGGTTCGGGACGGATTTCCTTTAGCGCCGCTGTCGACGCGGTGAATGCCGCCATCAGCGGCTCGGGGCATATCGTCGCCAATGGGAAAGCGTCGGAGAGCAACGTGTCCCTGAGTGGGTCCGGACGGTTTGAAGGTGCTGAATTGAACAGCCAAACAGCCAACCTGAACGTCTCCGGATCCGGCAACATCAGCATCCATGTAACGGAGCAGCTGGACGCCGCCATCAGCGGATCCGGCAACATCAATTATAGCGGCGAAGCACATACCAATGTGAGAACGTCCGGTTCAGGCAAGCTCCGGAAGTTATAACGGGGGGGAGCGGTCAAAAAGTAAGGCAATCCGTACCATAGCTGTTGAAAAAGTTGTATCTTTAGGAACTGTAAACAACGCTATAAACTTATTGACCTTATGGATCCTAGTTTCACCCCTATTTTGATTATCGTCGGAGTAATCGTAGCTTTCTTCGTATTGCTGTATTTGCTCCCCGTAAACCTTTGGTTTACTGCCCAATTATCGGGCGTCCGTGTCAACCTGTTGAACCTGCTGCTGATGCGGCTGCGCAAGGTGTCGCCGGCGTTGGTGACCAATGCCATGATCACCTCTACCAAAGCGGGATTGAACATTACCTCCAATGAAATCGAAACGCATTTTTTGGCGGGTGGCAATGTAAACAATGTCATCAAAGCCCTGATTTCGGCAGACAAGGCCAATATTCCGCTGAGTTTCAAGTTGGCCACGGCCATTGACTTGGCGGGCCGCGATGTATTTGATGCCGTGCAGCTCTCGGTAAATCCGAGGGTGATCAACACGCCGCCGGTAGCGGCGGTGGCCAAGGACGGTATCCAGCTGATTGCGAAGGCACGGGTGACCGTCAGGGCCAATATCAATCAGCTGGTGGGCGGTGCAGGCGAAGAAACCATTCTCGCTCGTGTGGGCGAGGGAATCGTTACCACCATCGGATCAGCCATGAATCATAAGGAAGTGCTGGAAAACCCCGATCGTATTTCCAAGACCGTGCTGGCAAAAGGGTTAGACAGCGGTACGGCGTTTGAAATCCTTTCCATTGATATTGCCGATATCGATATCGGTGAAAACGTGGGGGCCAAACTACAGGAGGACCAAGCCGAGGCCGACCTCAAGGTGGCAAACGCGCGAGCCGAAGAACGCCGGGCGATGGCGGTGGCTGAGGAACAGGAAATGCGCGCCAAAGCACAGGAAGCCCGGGCAAAGGTAATCGAAGCGGAGGCACAGGTGCCGTTGGCGATGGCTGAAGCATTCCGCAACGGCAATTTGGGCGTCATGGATTATTACCGGATGCAAAATATCCAGGCAGATACCGATATGCGCGAATCCATTGCCAAACCAGGAGGCAATACGGGCAATAAGGGAAACGATAAGAAGAGTTAACTAAAAACTCGATAAATAAGACAAATAAGCTGTAAAAACAAAACCCCGGTGATGGGCACCGGGGTTTGTTACTAACCAATTATAAACCTAAATTATGAAAAGACAATTTTAATGTTCCCGTCTATCCGGGATTGTTTCATAGTGCAAAAATAACACTACTTTATTATTTATCAATGAAACTTTTGTTAACAAATTGTCAAAAGAACATCGACTGAACCGGCCTGAAAATCATTAATTCAACCGTTCACATAAAAATTTTGCAAACCTCATGCCAAAATTGTAGAATCGGCCAAGGGATGCCGCTGCACGTATTCGGCGCTAGACGCTGGGTGTCAAATTGACCACAAAATGTGACATGCTGTCCACAGGCGGGACAGCATGTTTTTTGAATAGGAGTATCAGGAGTAGACGATTTTGTGTTAAGTTTGACCCAATTTATTCGATGTATGATGCTATTTGATAAATTCAAGCAGGTAAAAGCCTTCGTATTCGATGTGGATGGCGTGTTGTCTGACGGCAATGTGCTCGTAACGGAGCAGGGCGAGCAATTGCGCTCCTTCAACATTAAAGATGGGTATGCATTGCAGCTGGCCGTTAAAAAGGGGTATCCCATAGCGGTGATCACCGGTGGGAAATCGGCCGGCGTGGAAAAGCGGATGCGGGGACTGGGTATATCCGATGTATACCTGGGTGTCGATGACAAAAAGGCGGTGCTGCATGATTGGTTGGCACATGCTGGATTGACATTAGACGACATCCTCTACATGGGTGACGATCTTCCGGATCTGCATAACATGAAGTCCGTGGGGTTGCCGACCTGTCCGGCCGATGCCGTAGAGGAAATTAAAGCCGTCGCCGCGTACACCTCCTTTCGCAATGGCGGCGCCGGCGCGGTAAGGGACGTCATCGAGAAAGTGATGAAACTGCAAGGCACATGGGAGGAGGTCTGATATGAAGATCATACTTGCTTCCCAATCGCCCCGACGCAGGGAGTTGTTATCCCTCATGGGAATTGACTTTGACGTCGTGATCAAAGCAGTGGATGAGTCGTTTCCCGCCCATCTGGATCCCATAACGGCGGTGCGGTACATCGCCGAAAAGAAAGCCCGGGCTTTCCTGACGGAATTGGCCGACGAGCTGGTCATCACCGCGGATACCATCGTGACCATCGATGGACAGATCCTGGGCAAGCCCGAAGATCATGCGCATGCGACGGAGATGCTGACCCGCTTGTCGGGCAGGAAGCACGACGTCATTACGGCTGTGGCGCTGCTCCATCACGGGAGCATTGCTGTTTTCCATGAAGTGACAGAGGTATATTTCCGTGCGCTCAGCAATGAACAGATCGCACACTATATCACGCATTACTGCCCATTTGATAAAGCCGGGGCCTACGGAATACAGGAGTGGATCGGACTGGTGGGCGTCGAGAAGATCGTCGGTTCCTATACCAATGTGGTCGGCCTGCCGACGGCGCGCCTCGGCGCCGAGTTGCAAAGCCGCATCATTTCACACTAAACCGCACCCCGGCATAGAACATCCGGCCCGAGATCGGTCCCCACAGCATGGACGTATCAAAATAGTTGCTAAACGGCTGGTCTGCTGCCAACACGGGATTGGATTGAAAGAAATTAGTCAAGTTTTCGCCGCCGATGTATACATCGAAGGGGCGGACCTTTCCGAATGTCTTGCTCACTTGGGCGTTCATGGTCGTAAAAGCCTTTGAATATGCAGGCAACTGGTATTCCGTTGGATTATCAGCCGTGGAGGACAAGCGCTTCTGGCCGGTGATGTTGAGCGTATAATCAAAATGCCAGCCACCGCTGTGGGTATTGTACCCCAGGTTGACGAAGCCACGGTGGCGCGCAACCAGCGGTCGCTGTAATAACTCGTTTCCGTAGGTGGTCTTCACGTCAAAGAAACGATAGGCCATCCGTGCTTCGAAATGCGGCAAGGGCATCAATCGCAGCTCGGTCTGCACGCTGTTGGAGTACGACTCGCCCGCCAGGTTGTAGAATGTCAGTTCGCGCGGATTCTCATAGTCAACCACCACTTGGTTGATGAAATCATTCCGGAAAAACTCGGCACTGAAGGATGCTTCGCGCCGGAATAATCGAAACGACTGGTCGAAGCTGATGCCAGTGTTCCAGGCGATTTCGGGCTGGAGACCATAAGCGCCATGACCGGCATCGGCCGTGGCGATACGGACGATCCGCGCACTGGCCAGGGCGGCCGTGTTTTCGGCGAAGATATTGGCCGTGCGCTGTCCGCGACCGCTGCTGATCCGGAACGTAGTGCCCTGCACCGGTTGGTAGCGCAGGTGTGCGCGTGGGGTAGCAAACCATCCGTAGAGGTTGTTGTAATCGCCGCGAATGCCCAATACGGCATCAAATTGGTCAGACGGACTGTAGGTATATTCCAGGAAACTTCCCGGAACCACCTCGGTGCGCGCGAAGCGCTGATCGAGGTAACGCTCATCATAACGGTCGTACTGCATGCTCAAGCCCATGCGGTATTTGTGCGCCACCGTCCCGATGATATCCTGATAAATCAGGTTCGCATAGGCGTTGCGTTGTCCCGCATCATAAGTGCGCAAGCCGAAATACGATTGCTGGTCGTAGGCCGTGCCGGACAGTTGCAAGCCGATGCTGCGTTGCGTATGCTGGGGAAAGACGTACCCGATTTTAGCAAACGCTTCATACCGCTTGATATCGAACCCCAGGCCATACCGGTTTTCAGTTAACCGGTCGGTCGCGGGGTCGAAATCGATTTGCCCTCCCGTGCGCTCGTCACGGAGAAACTTAATGCCAAACTGGAGCATGAATCCTTTTCCATCTTCATATTTCCACCGGCTGATACCCGAGAATAAATTGCCCACGGGAACATCCCGAAACCCGTTGTCACTGAAATTCATGTTTTTGTTATACATGAAATTGTCATGCAGCAACAGTCCGGTTGTCCATCGCTCATTAAACCGGTGCGACAGGTCGACGTTCACATCGGATCGTCCTGTGCTATTTGTATAAGCGTTGAAGAACAGGCGCTCGGACGTTTCCGGCTTTTTCAGTTCCACGTTGATTTGTCCGGCAATGTTTTCGAAACCGTTGACCACCGAGCCGATGCCCTTGCCGATCTGGATGGATTCGATCCAGGTACCGGAGATGCTGTTGAGGCCGAGTGGCGTGGCCAATCCGCGCGGTCCGGGTAGGTTTTCCACCGTCAGCTGGGTGTAGATGCCGCTAAGTCCCAGCATTTGGATCTGCTTGCTGCCCGTGACCGCATCGCTGCTCACCACATCTACCGAGGCGTTGGTTTCAAAACTTTCGCTCAGGTCGCAGCATGCGGCCTTAAAGAGTTCCTGCCCCGTCAGTACCTCTAGCCGGGTGGGACTCAGTGCCGCAATATAGTTAGAGCTGCGCCTCGCCGATACGGTCACTTCGGCCAATACTTGGTCCTTGGCGGTGACCACCACTACTTCATGAGGGTCGGTGACCGCCAAGGTATCCGGCCGGTGCCCGGCATAGGATACGACCAGCTGCTTGAGGTGATCTTGGTGATTGATTTTAAACACCCCCGAAGCATCGGAGCGCGCATTGATGGAAGCATCTTCCAGCCAATGGATATTGGCCGCCGCTATCGGCGTGAGCTCGCCGCGATTATTTTCCTGCATCACCACGCCGGTCACCACATGGTCATCCGGATGATCATGGTCCTGCCCGGTAACGGCATGTACATTGTTTTCATCTCGATAAAGGCAGCAGTCGGGCAGCTTTTTGTAAGCTTCCTCGTCTGCGGCGCGCCCCGCTACGTCATGGCCGACGGCGAGGATGCGCGCCTTGGCGGCTCCCACGTCGTATGTTGCCGGATCGAACGTGAGGCTGAGCAGTTGCGTGCGGACATCCCAATTTGCGTTATGCAGTCCGGCGGCTTTAGCCGCTTTTTCGATACGCGCTTTGCACATCCCACACACTCCCGCAACCTCAAAGGAGGCGGTGCTGTCCTGCACGAAGGCCATGGTCGATAGCGTCGACAGCATCAATAACCATGTGATATTGGCTTTAATAATATACGTTATCATGTCTTTGATTTGTAATCCTGTATTGATCTAAACCCGGTGCAAACGCACCAAATGCCTGTTGAGTGAAGAGCGCCTAGTGCAACTCAACGGCGAATCCGCGATCGATGGAAATCAAATACGATACGTGCAGTGTTGGATGAATAACGGTATGGAAGCCTCCTGGAGGCCGGTAGCTACAAGGTGGGGAGCATGGCCGATGTCAAGCGGAGCGGGTATCAGATGAGCCAACGTGATCACCAGCAGTTCCAGCGGATAGATCTTTGCAGCAGTTTGATGGCCGCTCGGGAGGTGTTCTTCAGTCGTTTTCTTGGCTTCTAGTTTGATGTTTTTGCAATGCCCGTGTGTCGTGCCGTCCGTTTTGCAGCTGTTGTCGTCACCGCAAGTGCGATTGTCTTTTTGCTTTTCGTCGTGTTTCAAACAGAGCGGGCAATCACCGGGATCTTGCTTTTCCGCATGCGATGCCGGGTGTTGCAGTTTACCGCAGCAGTAGTGCAGGTGCACAGTCGCCCCGGTAGCCGAAAAGCTGTAGATGAAGATGAGTAATATGGACAAAATCCTCGCCATGCCGACACAAAGGTATGGAAAAAGCGCACAAGTTTCCAAGGATTAGACGATAAACCCCATTTCCCAAGTTTTTCCTGTTTTGATTATTTGCTTTGTGAATATAAACAGATAACCATGAAAAAATTGTTAATTAGTTTGGGCGTGCTCCTATTGGCCAACCTTTCGATGGTGGCACAGGATGCCGCACTTCGGGGAGTACCTGCCGTCGTGTTGAATGCCTTTCAACAGCAATTTCCGAAGGCTCGGCAAGTGGAATGGGAACGGAAAAATGACGGCAATTATGAAGCGGAGTTCAACCTCAGCTTGATCGGCCGGGATCATACCGTATTCATCAGTCCGGAAGGAAAAGTGTTGAAACATGAAGAAGAGATCAGTTCCAGTTCACTCCCCGATGCCGTTGAGCAACAAATCAAGACTGAATTTGGCGGGTATCGCATTGAAGATGCCAAACAGATCGATACGGGCGGCATCGTGACGTACCGGGTGGATTTGGAAGGCCGCAACAACGATTTAACGGTCGAATTTGACCCGAAAGGAAAGATCCTCAACGAGCGGATGGACTGATGTCCATCCGGTTAGCCCTTCAATTGACGGATAAACGGCGGTATGCGTTCCATATAATCCGCATCGCCCAATAACCGCACAAAGGCACTGCCTACAATGGCGCCATCGGCATAATCCGTGGCTTGGGCGAAGGTATCGCGGTCGGAAATGCCAAAACCGATGACAACCGGGTTTTTCAGGTTCATGGCACGGATACGCGAAAAATAAGCCGTTGTGCTTTCGGACACCGAAAGGTTCTTGCCGGTCGTGGCCGAAGAAGACAGCAGGTAGATGAAGCCCGTAGACAAGCCGTCGATCTTGCGGATGCGCTCTTCAGACGTCTGCGGTGTCACGAGAAAGATATTGCTGAGGCCGTTGGCCTCGAAGGCTCCCCGATACCGCTCCTCGTATTCATACATGGGGAGGTCAGGTACAATGACCCCATCCACGCCAACCGCCTTGCACGATTGGCAGAACCGCTCTACCCCATATTGCAGCACCGGATTGACATAACCCATCAGGAGTATGGGGATGGATACCCGTTTGCGGAGGCCGCTGAGCTGCTCGAAAAGCAGGTCGAGCGTCATGCCATTGCGCAGTGCCACTTCCGAACTGTGCTGAATGACGGGACCATCGGCCACCGGGTCGGAGTAAGGGAAGCCGATCTCCAGAAAGTCGGCACCGGCCTTTTCCAACGCTTCTGCAATATCCAAGGTGCTGTCCAGCGTGGGGTAGCCCGCGGTGAAATAAATGGAGAGTATGCGCTTGTCGCCTTTGCCGGCAAATAAATTAGTGATCCTATTCATGGTTTAAAACCCAAAATACTTCGTGTAATTGTCCAAATCCTTGTCGCCCCGGCCGGAAAGGCACACCACGACCACCTCATCTCCCTTGAATGTCATTTTTTCCAGCTGGGCCAGTGCGTGGGCGCTTTCAATTGCCGGAATGATGCCTTCCATGCGGGTCAGCAGGAGCCCGGCCTGCATGGCCTCATCGTCCGTAATGGCGGCATAAGTGGCGCGCCCGGTTTGATGCAGCCAGGCATGTTGCGGACCGATACCGGGGTAATCCAGCCCCGCGGAGATCGAATACGGTTCGATGACCTGTCCGTCGTCGGTCTGCATCAGGATGGAGCGGCTGCCATGCAGCACACCCTCGCGCCCCAGTACGGTCGTGGCGGCGGACTCACCGGAGTGGACACCCTTGCCGGCGGCTTCTACGGCCACCAGTTTGACGGTCGGCTCATCCAGAAAATGGTAGAACATGCCCGCGGCATTGCTGCCGCCTCCAACACAGGCCACCGCATAATGCGGCGTTTCCCGTCCGGTTTTCTCGAGGAGTTGCTTGCGGGTTTCCGCAGAAATGACCGACTGGAAGCGGGCCACCATGTCCGGATAGGGGTGGGGACCCACCACCGAGCCGATGATATAGTGCGTATCCACGGGATTGTTTATCCAATCGCGCAGCGCCTCGTTGGTGGCGTCTTTAAGCGTCTTGCTGCCCGAGGTGGCCGCTACCACCTCAGCACCCATCATCTTCATGCGCGCCACATTGGGTGCCTGCCGCTCGATGTCAATGGCACCCATATAAACCACGCATTGCAGTCCTTTGAGCGCACACACCGTAGCCGTGGCCACACCATGCTGCCCGGCCCCGGTCTCCGCGATGATGCGCTTCTTGCCCAGCCGTTCGGCCAGCAGGATCTGGCCGATGGTATTGTTGATCTTATGGGCTCCGGTGTGGTTGAGGTCTTCGCGCTTGAGGAAAATGTTGGCGCCGTAACGCTCGGATAGCCGAGTGGCGGGGTATAGGGGAGAAGGGCGCCCCACATAATCCCGCAACAGCGCATCAAATTCCTGCTTGAAATCCTCGCTTTGGATGATTTGCAGGTAGTGTTGCCGTAGTTCTTCCACATTCGGATACAGCATCTCGGGGATATAGGCTCCCCCGAAATGACCATAATAACCCTTTTCGTTTGCCTGGTATTCACTCATCGTTGATGGTTTGTAACGTTCGTTTCAATAATTCAATATTTTTCAAGCCGGGCTCGGTTTCAAACCTCGAGTTGAGGTCCAGCGCATAGAGGCGGCTGTCCCCCAAAAGCAGTGCCTCCCGGATGTTTTCGGCATCGAGGCCCCCGCTCAGGAAGAAGGGTTTCGCCGACCGATAGCCATCCAACAGCCCCCAGTCGAAGCGCACGCCAGTGCCGCCATGCTGGTCGCTTCGCGTGTCAAACAGGTAGTAGTCCACCACCGCTTCATAATCTCCCAATGCAGTCCAGTCAAACCCTTCGCTGATGCCAAAGGCCTTCATGATCTCCACGCCAAGATCCTTCAATTCGGCGCAATAGGACGGACTTTCCCCGCCATGTAACTGCACGGCCTGGAATTGATACCGTGCTACAGCCGTCCGCACGTCACCGATGGCGGCATCGACGAAAACACCGGTCTTTTTTGCCCCGTCCAATCCGGCCACCCACCCTGCATCCAGCGACCCCACAAACCGCTTAGAGGTAGGGTGGAAGATGAAACCGATGTAGTCCGGATGTAAGGCCAGCACCTCCCGGATGTTGTCCGGATACCGCAAGCCACATATCTTTATTTTCGGTTTCATTGTTTTTTTGGACATTAGACATTAGACATTAGACAACAGACATTAGACATTAGACAACAGACATCAGACACTGGGGCCGTTCATCACCGACCACTCGTCACTGACCACCGATCACTAACCACCCATCACCGACCACTCGTCACTGACCACCGATCACTAACCACCCATCACCGACCACCGATCACTGGCCACTCATCACCGACCACCATTCACCAGTCGGTTAAAACTTTCCAGCGCTTTTTTTCCCATCAACGACGCCTCGGCTTCGTAATAACAGTCGCCGAAGCTTTTCTCCGGATGGAAGGTCTGTATGGCGATGGCCGCGTTGGCGAGTACGACGTTGTTTTGCTCTGCGGTGCCCTGACCATTGATTACAGCTGAGAAAATCTTGGCCGCCTCTTCCACCGTTTCCCCGCCATGTATGCTTTCCGGTCCAAGCGGCTCAAAGCCCAGCTGCTGGATGTTGAAAATACGCTCTCCCGTGTTGCTGATGGTTTTGAAATCGCCTGTCAGGGAAATTTCGTCATAGCCATCCAGCGCATGAAGAATGGTATATTGCTTATCCGTCTGTTGATACAGATAACCATACAGGCGTGCCAGTTCCAGACTGAATACACCCACCGACTGATAGCGGGGGTTGGTCGGATTGACCAATGGCCCGATCATGTTGAAAAATGTTTTCACGCCCAATTCGCGACGGATCGGCGCTACCGTCTTCATCGCAGGGTGAAACAGCGGGGCGTGGAGGAAGCAGATGTTAGCGGTGTCCAGCTGCCTATGGATGGCGTCCCTGTCGTTGGTAAACTGATAACCCAAATGCTCCATCACATTGGACGATCCGCATCCAGACGAGACGCCATAGTTGCCGTGTTTGGCCACCGGGTATCCGGCCCCTGCCACCACAAAAGAAGCCAGGGTGGAGATGTTGAACGTATTTTTGCCGTCGCCGCCAGTGCCGCAAAGGTCGATGAGCGGGTAGCCCGGGAAATCCAATTGCAGACACAGGTCATACATCGCATCGCGGAAGCCCTCCAGTTCCTCCACGCGGATGCTCCGCATGCCATAGGCCGTCATGAACGCCGCGATCTGCGAGTGATTATACTTACCCGAGGCGATATTGGTCAGTATCTCATACGCCTCACCTTTGGTGAAGGTCTTAAACTCGAAGAGATGCGCTAAGATTTGTTTCATACTCTATAACCACAAAAAAAGCCTGCCGATGATGGGCAAGCCGCTATACGTATCAGTAATTATTACTTACAATAGGAGGTTGCCACAGCCTTAATTGCTATGCCACCACCAAGTAATATGTCCTGTCTGAAAAATCATTTTCTTGTGAGGCAAATATGGCTTTTTGTTTTCAAAGATGCAAGGATGTGAAAATAAATTGTTGAAATTGGCCATGGTTGCCAGCGTTAAACAAAACCGCCCCGGACGTTATCGTGCGGGGCGGCTATGCTTCAGTATTCATCTTCGTTGAAGAAGAAATCATCTTTAGTGGGATAGTCCGGCCAAATCTCTTCTATATTTTCATAAGGCTCACCATCGTCTTCCAGTGCCTGTAAGTTTTCAATTACTTCCACTGGTGCACCCGAGCGTATAGCATAGTCGATAAGCTCGTCTTTCGTTGCTGGCCAAGGTGCATCTTCCAAATGTGAGGCTAACTCTAATGTCCAATACATAACCTATCAATTTAAGTTTCATTTTTGCGCAAAAATATAATATTTCTATTATGATTTTTGAATTTTTTGTCAATATTTTTTAATAAGAAGCTAATGTCTTGTAAACTAGTATTTTGCTAATGGTTTTGGTTGTTTTTATGACAAAAAAACGGCGTTTTCGATGATTAGATGTTCTCGAAATCGGAACCCTTCTCGCGCAGCGCGGTGAGGCGGGGCGACACATTTTTAATGTCTTTATTGGGATAATCGTCTTCAATAAGACCGTCCCGCATGCGGACGATGCGGTGCGCATGCTGGGCGATATCTTCCTCGTGGGTCACGAGGATGATCGTGTTGCCATGCGAATGGATTTCTTCCAGCAGTCCCATGATCTCGATGGACGTTTTAGTATCCAGGTTACCCGTGGGTTCATCGGCTAGGATAATGGAAGGATTATTGATCAAGGCGCGGGCTACGGCCACCCGTTGGCGTTGGCCACCGGAAAGCTCATTCGGCTTGTGATCGACGCGGTTGCCCAATCCTACGCTTTCCAGTGCCTTTTGGGCCATCTCTTCCCGCGTTTTTTTGCTATATCCGGCATAGATCAGTGGCAGGGCCACGTTGTCCAACGAAGTGGATCGCGGCAGCAGGTTGAACGTTTGGAAAACGAAGCCGATCTCCTTATTGCGCACCTCGGCCAACTCGTCATCGGTCATTTCACTCACATTGATGCCGTTGAGGATATATTCCCCGCGGGTAGGGGTATCCAGGCAGCCCAAGATATTCATCAGCGTAGACTTGCCCGAGCCCGACGGCCCCATCAATGCCACAAATTCGCCTTTGTTGATTTCAAGGGTCACTGATTTCAAAGCGTGGATGGTTTCCGCACCGATGACGTATTTGCGTCCAATATCCCTGATTTGAATGAGTGACTGTGATGACATAAATTCTGTTTATTTGATAAGACGTACGAAGATAGTAAAAGTTACATACCCCCGGTTCGGTTCCAGCTTTTTTTTATCCGGTCGCGCACATCGTCCCGCAGGCGGTCTGCGTGTTCCAGCCGAAGACCAGTCATTTCAATGGGTTTTAGGATTTCGATCTCGATGATCCCGGGCCTGCTGCCCAATTTTTTGCCATCATCCCAAAAGACTTTCCATGCATTGTGGATGACCACCGGGATAACGGGCACCTGCGTTTCGATGGCCAATTTAAACGGGCCGTTTTTGAAGTCGTACAGCCGTGGCGGAAACTCCTCGCCGATATGCCCTTCCGGAAAGATGACCATGGTGCGTCCCTGCCGGAGGTTCCCTTCGGCTTTTTTGAACGCCCTGAAGGCCGATAGTTTACTTTGACGGTTCAATGGGATGTCGATGGTCTTGAAGAACAGGCCGGTGACCGGATTATCCAGCAGCTCGATTTTCCCCATGAAGGAAAAGGCCGACGGACAGAGCAATACCATGGCTGTAATGTCCAAGTTGGAGGTGTGGTTGGCGCAGATAATGTAAGGCCTCGACCAATCGATGGGGGTTTCGAATGTAAAGCGGTAAAACACGCCGACCAGTGTGGAACCCAGGAAGCCGATGATTCGGCGGCACCGCGCAATGCGATGGAAATGCCGCTCGGGGTCTCGGGCGAGGACAGCCAATACGGGAAAAAAAAGTACGAAGAAAACTAAAACAGATGCCAAATAAAGGCATCTGTGCGTTTTTCGTAACATGCGTGTCATCCCGTTCACGTCCTCGTCGTTAACTCAGTTCGGCAAAATACTTATGGAATAATGGAATGGTTTCGATGCCTTTGAAATAATTAGCGATATCGTATTTCTCGTTGGGCGAATGCAAATTGTCGCTGTCCAGCCCAAAGCCCATCAGCACCGTTTTGAGTCCCAGTTCGTTCTCGAATAACGACACAATGGGAATACTGCCCCCGCCGCGTGTCGGAATCGGCTTCCGGCCGAATGCCTCCTCGATGGCTTTCTCAGCCGCCCGGTAAGCCGCGCTGTCCGTGGGCGTCACCGCTGGCTGTCCGCCATGATGGGGCGTTACCTTCACGGTCACATAGTCGGGTGCCATGCGTTCGAAGTGCTCGGTGAACAGCGCCGTGATTGCATCCGAATCCTGATTGGGTACCAACCGCATGGAGATCTTAGCCGATGCCTTTGCGGGCAACACCGTTTTGGCCCCTTTGCCGATGTACCCGCCCCAAATGCCATTCAGCTCCAGCGTGGGACGTATGCCTGTGCGCTCAATGGTGGTATACCCCTTTTCGCCCCACAGGGCCCGTACGCCCAGGTCCGCTTTGTACACGGCTTCATCGAACGGCGCCTCATTCAGGGCCTTGCGCTCCTCACCGCTGAGTTCAGCCACCTCATCATAGAAGCCCGGTATCGTGATCCGGTTGTCCTCGTCATGCAAGGATGCGATGAGCTTCGCCAAGATGGTGATCGGATTAGCCACCGCACCGCCGTACACACCCGAATGCAGGTCGCGGTTCGGTCCGGTCACCTCCACCTCCAGGTAAGACAATCCGCGCAAGCCGGTTTCCAGTGAAGGCGTATCCAGGCTGATCATGGCGGTATCCGAGATGAGCACCACATCGGCGGCCAACCGTTCCTTGTTTGCCTTTACAAACGTGCCGAGGTTGTCCGATCCCACCTCTTCTTCGCCTTCGATCATGAATTTGATATTGCACGCCAAGGTACCTGTGGCTTGCATCAGCTCAAAGGCCTTCACATGCATGTAAAACTGCCCCTTGTCATCACACGCACCGCGGGCGAATATTTTGCCGTCGCGAACGGTAGGTTCAAATGGCGGTGTTTCCCACAGTTCCAGCGGGTCGGGCGGTTGCACATCATAATGGCCGTACACCAGCACCGTAGGTTTTGTGGCGTCGATGATCTTTTCCCCGTATACGACGGGATGACCAGCCGTGAGGCATACCTCCACACGGTCAGCACCGGCGTCCCGCAATTTTTGGGCAACGTATTCCGCGGCACTACGTACATCTGCTGCATATTTCGGATCCGCGCTCACCGATGGGAACCGGAGCAGCTCAAACAGTTCGTCCAAAAAACGTTGCTGATTCGCTGCTAAGTATTCTTTGATTTTTTGCATTGCGTAAGGCTTTGCTGCAAACTTAGCTAATTTGCCAAAGATAGGCAAGTTAGCGATCTCTCACCTGCCTTGTATAATTACTAATTATTCGTATATTTACGACATAATCGAAATAAAGCCGTTTTAGGCCGAATATCAAGAAAATGTTAAATCTTAACGAAATATACAAAAACTAATATTTTAGTTTTATATTTGCGCAACTGGAATCGGACAACTAACATAATAACCTAACATGCAGCGAAGCTTTTACCAATACGCAGCAACTGTAGCATAAAACAACTATGAAGAGACTTCTCATTGCGCTATTGATGGCGTGTTCATGCGGGTTCGTTACCAAAGCCCAAGAAAACGGCTACGCCATCAAGGGCGCCGTGGTCGATACCGCTTCCAGCATGAAGCTCGCTAAATCATCCATTGTACTCGTACATGCCCAGGACTCCATGCTTTACCGGTTTACGCGCACAGACGCCTCGGGGCGTTTCGTATTAAGCGGTTTGGATACGGGGGAGTATATTATTTTTGCCACTTTTCCGGAATATGCCGATTATGTGCAGCGTGTTAAGGTAGACAGCACCGTCAACGAGGTCGACCTTGGCAATCTGGGGTTGGTGCTCCGTTCGAAGCTACTGGAGGAAGTATTGGTAAACCGGCGGCAGGCCATTACCATCCGGGGGGATACGACGGAGTACGACGCGGCAAGCTTTACCATACAGCCCAACTCCAAAGTAGAAGACCTGCTGAAGCAATTGCCCGGTATACAGGTGGACCAGGACGGAAAAATAACCGCCCAAGGACAGACGGTCAACAAGGTGCTGGTCGATGGCGAAGAGTTTTTCGGCGACGATCCGACGTTGGTGACCCGCAACCTCCGCGGGGATATGGTCGACAAGGTGCAGCTGTATGACAAGAAAAGTGACCAGGCCGAATTTACGGGTGTGGATGACGGCGAACGCTCCAAGACCCTCAACATCACCCTGAAGGATGATAAGAAAAAGGGGTATTTCGGCAAAGTGGATGCGGGCGTCGGCACCAACGATATGTACCAGGGCCAGGCCATGTTCAACCGTTTCGATAATAAACAACGCTTCTCCGCCTTTGGTACCATTGGCAATACCGGCCGCACAGGACTGAGCTGGCAGGATGCCGACCGTTACTCGCCCTCCGGCAGCACGTCATTTACGGATGATGGAAACGTCATGATCAGTATTGGTGGGGGACAGGACGACATCGAGTCGTGGGGCGGCCGCTACGACGGCCGAGGGATCCCCTCGGCGCTGAACGGCGGGGTATTTTACAGCAATAAGTGGAATGACGGCAAGCAATCCATCAACGGTAACTATAAGATCGGTGAGTTGGGCGTAAAAGGTTCCAGCAACACGATCACCGAGAATAACCTCCCGTCCGGAACCATCAACACGGTATCCGGCCAGACCTTTGACCGGCGGATATTCCGGCAGCGGGGCGGGGCCATTTTCGAAACGCAGTTCGATTCGACATCGACGCTGAAAGTGACCGTAGACGGAACGCTCCGAAATGGGGAAACGACGGAGTTTAACCAATCGGCAGGTACCGACGGGGCAGGGGCTATGCTCAATGAGTCGACCCGCCGCACCACCAATGATACCGATGGGCAGAGTGCCTACCTCACGGCGCTGTGGACCAAAAAACTGCGCAAGAAGGGGCGCACGCTTTCCTGGGAACTCAATGAGTCGATCAACGAAAGCAAATCGAACGGATTCCTCTATTCAGAAAACTCCTTTTATGACGCAGGAGTGGTCGATAGCGTATTGGTGGTCGACCAAATGAAGATCAACGACACCAAGAGTTCGGTGTTCAATTCCAATATTACCTACTCCGAACCGTTCACCCAAACACTTACCTTGGTGCTGAATTATCGATTGACTGCCAATAATGGCACCTCCCTCAGGCAGTCTTTCAATCCAGTCGGTACCGGCGATTATTCAGATATGGATTCGCTGTATAGCAATGATTTCAAGCTGAACCAACTGTCCAACCAGTTGGGCGCCATATTCAATTTCAAGAAAGGGAGGTCCACGCTCAACGCCGGTACACGCATGAGCCGCGTGCAGTTTGATCAGACCGACCGGTACTCGGATAATCGCTTTGAACGGAGTTTTACCAATTATAACCCCCAATTGCGGTACCAGTACCGTTTTTCACAGCAGAAATCATTTACCGCATCATACAACGGGAATAATACCCAGCCATCGATCAACCAGATACAGCCGGTGCGGGTGAATGATGACCCCATGAACATTGTATTAGGCAATCCCGATCTCAAACCATCATACACCAATCGGTTTAGTATGTCATACAACTCATTTAAGGTGCTCGGCAATCAATATGTCTATTTTATGGGTAGTTTTTCAAACACCAGCAATCCGATTGTGAGCAATACCTATACGGATTCCGTCGGGCGGAATACGTTCCAGTATGCGAACCTGGATGATGAAACGCCCATGAATTATTATTTCTACTCCAACTTCAGCAAGAAAATCAAAAAATGGAATATTGACGTCGGCGCCGGACTGAATACGAACGGCAACGTTTACTATAATTTAACCAATGGCCAGCTGAACAAGACGCAGAGTTCCACCTATTCCGGCAGCCTCAACCTGCGGCAATACATCCAGAAAAAATACGATTTCAACATCGATTTCGGTCCGACCTACACCTTCGGGCAGTCGTCGTTGCAACAGCAACAGAACAACAACGGGTGGGGGTTAAGTGGTTATTACTCTTTCAATATTTACCTGCCCTGGAAATTCCAGATCAATTCGGTTGGTAGGTATACCTACACCGGTCCGACCGAAACGTTTGATGAAGATTTTGAACAGTTCATTGTTGATGCCTCCGTGAGCAAAAAGTTCCTCAAAGGAGAAACCCTTAACTTTTCCGTAGGCATGAACGACATCTTCAACCAGAATAGAGGCTTTAGCCGTTCGGCCAACAACAACATGTTCACACAAAACAGTTACACAACAATCACCCGCTTCCTGATGTTTTCCCTTACCTGGGATTTCAATAAGATGGGTGGTGTACCCGTACAAAATTAACAACCATGAAGATAAAATTTTTATACCGCCTATCCTGTTTAATCGCGCTAGTAGTAGCCTCCCAATCAGCGATGGCCCAGTACGCCCATTTCGTAGAAAGCGGTGTGATCGAATTTGAAAAACGCGTAAACATGTACGCCAAGATCAAGGCCCGGATAAGGGATAACTCGTTTATGCAACAAGCATTTGAGCAATACCAGAAGACCAATCCGCAATTCAAGGCGTTTAAGTATAACCTGGCATTTGACGCTACCAAGACCCGGTTTTGGCCAGCGGCCGAAGCCACCGCTTCCACCGGTTTTTTTGGCAATGACCCTTCCATCGACCTCGGCAATGTCATATTTACCGACTTGGTTGCCGGGCAAAGTGTCAGCCAGAAAAGTGTCTATGAAGAGACCTTCATTGTTACCGACAGTACACGGCGTATCCAATGGCGGTTTACCAATGAGACGCGCGAGATTGCGGGTTACGAATGCCGCCGGGCCAACGCGCTGGTGCTCGATTCCATTTATGTCGTTGCCTTTTACACCGACCAAATTCCGGTTACTGGTGGGCCCGAGTCGTTTACCGGACTGCCCGGCATGATCCTGGGTGTGGCCTTCCCGTATGAAAACATGACATATTTCGCGACCAAAGTAGAAGAGCGGGCGGTATCAGCGAAGGAGCTGGAAGTTCCCAAAAAAGGGAAGGCCGTCAGCTACCGCGAGCTGCGTGAAGAGCTGGAGGGCAGCTTGAAAGACTGGGGCGACTATGCGAAACCTATCCTGAAGGCGATGCTGCTGTAACATCCGTTTTTTCCATCACAATGGCCCCTGCGTATACACTGTCGGATACCTGTCCATCATCCTGTTTGATGAACGCCATGTAGGCATGGCAAGTATCTCCGGTGTGGAAACCAAACGTCCTGAGGTCCAAGGTATCTTCCCGTTTGCTTGCATCGGCCCCATAAATGCGTAGCCAGCTGTTCCCCCGCTCAGGATCAGGGTTATGTACCAGCAGGATGGTGCGTATCCAACCAGACAATTGGTCAGCCGGTTGCTCCCAGGTGAACCGCAAACCCCCATCCGTTTGCCGGGCGGAGACATTCACAGGCGGCGAAAGCGGTCCATGGCTGAATTTGAACGCCTGCGGGTTTACTTCATATTTCTCCTCGTTATAGACAATCGCATGGTTCATGTTGTACGACATGGCCGCATTATGGCCGCTGCGCGGCGAGTCCGGGTCACCAAAACCAATGCGGAATATCCCTTTCATCGGCTTCATCCAACGCTGCATCACTGCAAATTTCTCCCGCTGCAATGCCTGCAATGGGGTAGGTTTGCGTTTTTTCTTGTTCCGCCGGGGCAATGAACGCACACGCGTCTGTTTGCCCACCTGGTAGAAAACTAAGCCTCCCACCGTGCCTGATACCGGTCCGTTTATACCTTCAGATAGTTTACCCATAGTTATGTCAGTGTTTATTCCCTATCCAAATTTATCTATAATTTTCTATAATTTTAAAAATATATTTAATTATACTTTTAGTTTATTCGGTTAACAATCGAATAAACTCCGAATAAGATCAAAATAAAATATGTATATAAATAGAGTAAAAGATGAAATTGGATAGAAAATGGGAGGAGGTAGGAGTGAGGTTTACTGCTATTAGTTATACGTTTGGGGTATATTGAGAATAACCTCTTCGGGTTGTGATTTGCTTTTATTACTGTGATGGCGATGTTTTCACCCGCGTTCGTGAATTCCCTTCGATTGGGTTCCAGGTCCATATTTCCGCAAAAGCGTATGAGTACGTGGTCTACGGAAAGAAGGAAATAGAAAAACAGGAATACTGCATTACCAAATCACGTTAACCGGATATCCGGTGAAGTATTGGTCTTTTGAGATGACTTGAAATTTGTTGGTAATGGCCTGGGCAATGATCAGGCGATCGAATGGGTCTTTGTGGAAAAAAGTAAGTGCTGTAAGTTGTAACACATCTTCAAAGCCAATGGGTAGAATCTGAAATCCGTTTTTCGCGATTTCATCAGCAATCTTGGAGAATGGTTGTTTGATGTCTAATTTGCCCAGGCTGATTTTTACCGCAATTTCCCATAGACTGGCTATACTGACGTAATTTGTGTCGGGATGATTTCCAATGACTTCAAGCGCCTTCGGGGATAACGCATCGTCTCCGTTGATAAACCAGATAAATGCATGGGTATCCAATAAATTACCCACCATTACATGTAATCTTTGAAATCTTCCAGCGGCTCATCGAAATCATCATGCATTACAAACATCCCTTTAGCGCTGCCAAATTTCGGCACAGGATTATTACCCTTCTTCTTTCCTTTCTTAGCCTTTTGTTCGAGGAACTCAATAAAATCTGCAACCTCGGCCTTCATGGCATCAGGCAAATGGTTCAATTTTTTATATAACAATAAACTATCCATTGTATGACGAGTAAGCTATAAGTACAAATATAAGCTTTTTTTTGCTTGCTGAAAAAGATGTCAATGGCATATTTGCTGGGTTGCCTCGAAATGGCACAAACGTATAATTTTTTCTGAACGTGTTGTGTTCATCGGCCATCAAGAACTTTCTTGACTGTGCGTCACGAAAGTTTTGTTACCTTGTTCCAGCAAAATAGCCATAGGGACTTCACACCACTTTCATTCTTTGATTTACTGATATTAGCCACAACCTGGCAGGAGAAATTGCTCCCTGCCTACCTGTTGTGATTTGCTTTCATTCTTTGATTTACTGATATTAGCCACAACATCACAATTTTGGTGTCGTCGGCTGCACTCGTTGTGATTTGCTTTCATTCTTTGATTTACTGATATTAGCCACAACAAATTGCCCGCACGTCCGCGGTAACGTCCCGTTGTGATTTGCTTTCATTCTTTGATTTACTGATATTAGCCACAACAGCCGAGAACGAAACGGTGCTTAAGAGGGTGTTGTGATTTGCTTTCATTCTTTGATTTACTGATATTAGCCACAACCCCCGCTGAATAATGAAAGCAGTTTCATATGTTGTGATTTGCTTTCATTCTTTGATTTACTGATATTAGCCACAACGGGCTCGGGTGTCGTTTATGAAGCGGAAGCGTTGTGATTTGCTTTCATTCTTTGATTTACTGATATTAGCCACAACCCGAGGCATGTTTATTAGCCAGCCCAGCCCGTTGTGATTTGCTTTCATTCTTTGATTTACTGATATTAGCCACAACGGAGCCTGCGCCGCGGGAAAATGATGGGGCGTTGTGATTTGCTTTCATTCTTTGATTTACTGATATTAGCCACAACCAATGGCGGCGCAACGATGACGGCACCGGCGTTGTGATTTGCTTTCATTCTTTGATTTACTGATATTAGCCACAACTTTGGAGAATTAGCTGCAAAATGCAGGGCAGTTGTGATTTGCTTTCATTCTTTGATTTACTGATATTAGCCACAACATACCATCATGTATTTCAATGAAAATCAGTAAATTAATTCAAAAATTAGAAATAAAAAATCCAAGCTAACAAAGCTTGGATTTTTTATTGGTTGATCAATTTTACGCATTCTATTCGTAAGATACGGTTGCCTTTTTGTTACACAATACTGTGTTGAGAAAAAATTTTAGGATTTTTTGAATAGGGGTAGGGTTCCACTATGCTAACCTCGGCTGTGTATCTTTGGATGCATTTATCGCCCTAGTACTTTTAACGTGTCGATTTTCTGGCACATAAAGCTTATAGGGTCTGTTAAACGCTTCTTGGGATACATTAAAACGGCTGGCCAGCTTACGTATCAGCTCTTTGGAAAGTCCCTTTTTATGATGTAAAATATCAGAAACGTATCCTTTGCTTATCCCCAGATAACTGACTAAGTCTTTGGATTTCAATCCATGGTCTTTCATGAACGATTTCAGCAGCTCAATAGGATCCATTTCATTGAAATTGTTGTTTTTTGTATCGTAATGTGTTATTAATAAGGTAAGCAATTCCACCTCCTCGGTATTGGTGGAACTCTTATCTAGTAATTCTTCCAATATCTTGCAATAAGCATCATATTGTGCCTTGTCTTTAATGACGCTGTACTTCAATGCAGCCATAATCTTAAAATCTTACTAATAATCGTTTGCTGTGTATTGCATTCCGGCTGCACACAGCTTATCATATTCGGCATGCGTGCCTAGCCAACATACAAACAGGTGGATTTGCGTTGCACCGAATACATACTTGCAAATCATCCTATAATTATTGCCGCCAATATCAAACACCACCCTATTGCTGCCGTTGCCAAGCAAGTCTGCGCTTTTGAACGTCTGCTTAATTTCCGCTGGTGACTTCCAATCCGCATACTTAATTTTTTCCAGCCAATCTCTCAACGAGGTTCTGCTTCTCGCATGCATAGCCACAAAATGCTCAATGGTCTGTCGCTTTATCAAATGTATGCGCATTGCATCGCAATTACAAAGTTATGAATAAAAGTTCACAAAAAGAGAACTTTTTTGAATAAGAAACGCTCGCCTAAAATAATTCAAGTTGTTGTGGTGTATCCGGTCGCTTTCCAATTTCCTTTCCAATAAACAGCTCAATATCACCGAATTGTTTATCCGTGATGGTCAATATGCCAACATGTCCTTTTTCAGGCAACAAGCGCTTTACCCGTTTGATATGGACATCCGCATTTTCGCGACTGTTGCAATGACGCAGATAAATGGAAAATTGGAACATCGTGAAGCCATCTTGCATGATGTCTTTGCGAAACCGTGCATGTGCCGCCCGTTCTTTTTTGGTTTCTGTGGGCAAATCAAAAAAGACTAAAATCCACAAAATGCGATATTGATTTAAACGATCCACGATAATGACGCATAACTAGATAGTCGGATAGTTGATTTTACGGGAGACGCCCTCAAAACATCGGGCCAAAGAAGCAGTGGTCCGAGAGGTGCCGACTAACAACGGACTGGTCGCATCGTCAAACTTTACGTCTACTTGTGGTAGTAGCAACAACCTGGTTTTAAGTGCGGTATCCAGTTCTTGAATAGAAACGCGCTCAGCTACTATATCGTAAACGATGAGGTCTACAAAGGGCCTGTATGGCTCCATGATATCGTCTGCTAAGCAATACGCATTATACTTGTTCCGATGGAATATCCCTAACGTCGGCAACAGGTAGTGTAACGTGAACTGTGTCATCCGGATCAACCTATTCCTAAACACTATTTTGATTCAGGCGCAGCCTGTCACC
>NZ_JBLFFL010000003.1:198073-740874 GCF_051400755.1 Parapedobacter brassicae | reverse complement strand
ATAGCCCGAAGCTTTCTCGCGCAGAGAGACGCTGCTGCCTTCTCGATTTCCTTTTGTTTTCTTCCGATTATATGTCAGTTAAGTAAAAAGTAAAAAGTAAAAAGGGCTGCGGCCGTTGTTTTGACTTTTGGTTTTTGTTTTTTGACTTGATAAAGGTATTCAGGTGCCTATATCGGCGGTGTCCACCTCTTCCCATACCGAACAGAGCAGTTAAGCCCGCCAGAGCCGATGGTATTGCCGTAACAGGCGTGAGAGTAGGTCGGCGCCGGATTTCACAGCGGCCCCGCTGCAGATGCAGCGGGGCTTTCTTGTTTACATGCAACCCCACAGAAGGGATGCCCCGGAAACGGGCATCCCTTTTTTTGTTGGCAGCTTGACCCAATAACGCTATGGGCAAGCGCCGCTAATAGCTCATAAATACCCCAAAATGGGTATTGCCTAAGCCCCTCTCCCACAGGATATTTGTCTTAGCATCTTCTTCAAGTGCAAAGGCCCAAGGTATTGAGCCGATGCTGCTGAGACAAGAAGACCGATTATTTAAACAAATCAAATCATGCTTTACCCGGCGATTGAAAACATTCAGCGTGTGCTCAATGAGCAGCTTGCCCCGGCGACCACCATCGCCAACATCGCCGAGGTGATTGCGGGCAATGTAGACGTGAATGATGCCGCTATCATCATTTCCTTGGTGAACATCGAAGAGGTGAGACTGGCCAGAAGCCAGCAGCATGTGGTGAAGATCGGGGGGGAGCTGCTTCCCAAAAACCCGGCGGTGCACCTTAATCTTTATTTGCTTTTTACGGCTCATGGCGGCGGATATGAACAAGACATCCGGTCATTACAGGAAGTCATCGCGTTCTTTCAAAAGCGGACCGTATTCGATAAAGCGGACACGCCGGGCTTGGCGGAGGATGGCATAGACCGATTGATGGTGGAAATGGTCACACTCGGCATTGAGCAGCTCCAGCAGCTGTGGTCTATGCTGGGCGGACGCTACCAGCCATCCGTGCTCTATAAAATGCGGATGATCACCATCGACAGTGTGAAAGAAGGCCCTGTAGCGCCGATCAAGGAGATTGAGATGAATTATGAAACCAAGTAGTGAACAATTTCAATAGCCAAATGACATGGATACAGTAGTTATACGATATGAAAAATTGTTTTCCATTCAACTGGATCATGCGGATTTCCCGCCGGCGGAGGGGATGAACGGCGCGGTAGCGCTGGCAGACCACCTCGCGATAGTGCCTGACGAGAAAACAAAGCAGCTGTTTGGCGTATATGATATCCAATACCGCCTCAACCAGGATGTATTGGTCTGCTACCTTCGGGTGATGGCCAATGAGGACCGGCCTTTCCATCCTTTGCCTACTGATTTTTCGGTTCGGTTTCTAATCCACGCGTCGGCCTCATTCACGGCTGGATTGGGGGTGCCCAATACGTTTGGTAGGGACCGGGTTTACTACATCCCCATTGAGTTGAAGGCGGCAGCCTCGGTGGCTGTGCTGGATGACAGCTTATTGTCAACCGTGACGGACACGACACCCACCCCTATCTTCCATCCGGGTTACCCGGGATACTGGGAACGACGGGTGACCACGGTCTCGGGATGCTTGGGGGTTATTGACCTATTGACACAAGGCGCTGGCGCCAATAGGCTGTTCGTAGACGAGGCTACGCAACTCCTCAACTATACCGAGGCCAATGACAAGGCAAGGGAACATTTGTATCGAATAACCTTCAAACCGTGATATCGCAATGAATCGTTAACAATTTAAAATCTTTAAAAATGGCACAAATTAATGAAACTTCGATTAGGACACCCGGTGTGTACGTCAATGAGATACCGTTGTTCCCGCCTTCGGTGGCGCAGGTAGAAACCGCCGTCCCCGCGTTTGTGGGGCATACCCAGCTGGCCCTAGATGAGTTTGGCGAGTCCCTGACCGCAGTAACGCCCATCAAGATCAGCTCATTGAAAGAATATGAGACGTACTTTGGCACCGCGGCGAAGGAAACGGGTATCGCGGTAGCGGTAGTCGCGACGTTGGACACCCCACCGGGCGAAACGGACGAAGACGCGGCATCGACGGTGGATGGAACGCTCGATCCGTTTTCAAACAGTATCCAGTCATTGGCTGCCGTACCCAGCATTGCCAATGCATCTACCCAAACGCTGTATTACAACATGCGCCTGTATTTTGACAATGGCGGCGGTCCTTGCTATATCGTATCATTAAAGCCCGTCGAATCGGCGACAGACGCGTATGAGCAAGGATTGAACAGCCTGGAGACCGTCGACGAACCCACGATATTGGTGTTTCCTGATGCTGTCGGAACGCTGACACAGGCTAATTATTATGCGTTGATCTCGCAAAGTATCAAGCAATGTGTAAAACTGCAGGATCGGTTTACGTTGGCAGACATCTTTCGTACAGGTACTGAAAGTACGAATACGGCAATCGCCAACTTCAGGAATAATGCCAGCCTCACAGATAACTTGGACTATGCGGCCGCGTACTATCCGTACCTAAAGACCGTGTATGACTTTAATTATAACGATAGCGATGTGACGGTATCTGTAAAAACCCAGACGGATGCTGAAGTGGATGTGAAACTGGATACGCTGAAAAATACGCATTCGGCAATATATAACCTGGCTAAAGCGAAGATCGCTGAACAGCTGAGCCCCACATTGCCCCCATCGGCGGCCATGGCGGGCATATATGCCCGGGTAGACGGATCAAGGGGGGTGTGGAAAGCGCCGGCAAACGTAGGTGTCAGCGGGGTGTATGACCTGACGGCCAACATTACCGATGAAGAACAAGGCGGAATGAATATCGATCCGGTCGCCGGCAAATCGGTCAATGCGATCCGGAAGTTTCAGGGCAAAGGTATCGTGGTGTGGGGTGCCCGCACGCTGTCCGGCAACGACAACGAGTGGCGATATGTGAGTGTAAGACGGCTATTCATCACCATCGAAGAATCGGCGAAGAAGGCAACGGCCTCCTTTGTGTTTGAACCCAATGATGCCAATACCTGGGTGAAGATCCGGGCGATGCTCGAGAATTACCTTTCGCTGCTGTGGCGGCAAGGCGCATTGGCCGGGGCGAAAGCTGAGCATGCCTTTTATGTACGTTGCGGGCTCAACCAGACGATGACTGCCCAGGATATCTTGGAAGGTAAGCTCATCGTGGAGATCGGGCTGGCCGCGGTACGACCGGCTGAATTTATCATCCTGCGCTTCTCACATAAGATGCAGGAGTCGTGATGCGGAGTATGAATGATTATATGAACCCAATAAATCAACAATAAGATGGCAAATTATCCTCTTCCCAAGTTCCACTTCCAGGTCGAGTGGGGTGGTGCTAAAATCGGTTTCAGTGAAGTAACAGGACTTGATGTGACCATAGAACCGATTGAATACCGCGATGGCGTGAGTCCGGAATACCACAAAATCAAAATGCCCGGATTGCAGAGCTTTTCGAATATCACCCTCAAGCGCGGCATATTCAAGGGTGACAATGACTTCTACAATTGGTGGAACACCGTGGCGCTGAATACCATCGAAAGACGCGACATCATCATCTCCTTGCTGGATGAATCACACGCGCCGGTGGTGGTGTGGAAAATCAAAAATGCGTGGCCCCTGAAAGTGCAGTCTACAGACTTGAACGCCACCGGCAATGAAGTGGCCATCGAGGCGGTGGAGATTGCGCACGAAGGTTTGACGATCCAAAACGAGGGCTGATGTTTGCGTATCCACCCGTCGGGTTTCACTTTTCCGTGGCCTTCCAGCTGTTTCCACAGACGCCCAATGACTTCCGTTTTCAGGAAGTAAGCGGACTGGAAATGACCATGGAGACCGAGCAGGTGACCGAGGGCGGCCAAAACCGCTTCATCTGGGAGCTGCCTGTAAGGGCAACGTATACCGATCTGGTTTTGAAACGGGGGATGTTTATCGGCTCAGGAATATTGATGTGGTGCAAGAACGCCTTTGAAAACTTCACCTTCGATCCGGTAAATGTGATCATCATGTTGTTGAACGATCAGCATATCCCCATACAGGCATGGTACGTGGTCAACGCGATTCCGAAAAAATGGGCGGTCTCGGCCTTCGATGCACAACAAAGTACGGTGGTGATCGAAAGTATCACGCTGAGCTACCAGTATTTCAATATCATCAGCGTTGACTCGGCCTTATCGTTAGCGGGTGGTATCGGCGGATCGGTCAGTTTTGGGGTTTGACAAACTTAACGAATATAGCGGATATGCCCATCGAGATCAAAGAATTGCACATCAAAGCGGTGGTGTCACCGCCGACCCCTGTAAAACAAGGGCACTTGGACAAAGAAGCCATTGCCAAGCTGAAAACGGAAATCAGCGCAGCGGTAACGCGTAGTGTACTGCAAATCATGAAACATAAAACGGAACGCTAATGTTAGGAGCATTATCAGGATCGGAAAAGTTATACATCGAGGCCTACGAGGATTCGGAATACCGCGAACGGTCTTCTGGTGAGAAATACACCGCCCTAATCAACCCCGCGTCGTATTCGTGGAGCTACAAGATTAAGTATACCGATGAACAGGCGCCGGGGAGCATCGGGGCACGTAAAGACTTTGTCTGCATCGAACCCAAACAGATTTCCTTCGACTTGATTTTTGATGGCACGGGGGTGGTTAGAAAAGAGTCGGTTTTTGACGTAGCCTTAGGGGTCGCCGCGCAAAAGCCCCAGCCTGTGGATGAGCAATTAACGAACTTCAGGGAGAAGTTTACCTATAATGGTGCGAAGCATCAACCTTATTACCTCAAGATCCATTGGGGTACCCTGATATTCCAGGGGGTATTGCGCGAAATAGATATTCAGTATAAACTCTTTGACGATAAGGGAAAACCGATCCGGGCTGTAGCTAAATGCACTTTTGCCGAAAGCCTCGACGAGGCCTTGCAAGAGGCGCAACGAAACAATCAGAGTCCGGACATCACGCACGAACGCCTGTTTGGTGCAACGGACCGCATAGATAGGGTGGCGAACAAAATTTATGGACAGGGGCAATATTATACCGATGTGGCGGCTTTCAATGGATTGGATGGATTTCGGAAGATCAACGCAGGCACGAAGGTATACTTTCCCCCATTAACTAAATGAAATGCCCACGCAAGCAGATACCGGTTTAGCGACCTACAACATCTTGGTGGGTGACACCCCTACACTCGGGTCGGGAGATGAGATCTCACATACGATCCGGGTGCTGGATATCCATGTTTCGCGTGAAATCAACAAAATACCTACAGCGAGGTTGACGATTGTTGACGGCAGTGTAGCCACTGCAGACTTCGGTGTGAGTGACAGCGACGTGTTTCTGCCGGGGAAAAACATCGAAATAAAATTGGGCTATCGTAGCCAAAACCAGCCGGTTTTCAAAGGAATTATCATCCATGTGGCCCATCACATCGATGCCAATGGCTCGCACCTATCCGTGGTTTGCAAGCATGAGGTCGTGAAGATGACCATGGGGAAGAAAAGCAGGCACTATAATGAAGTGACTGACAGCGATGTGGCTTCGCTGCTGTTGCAGGAAAACAACATCGCGCAGGTATCGGTAGCGACGACGACTACCACGCACGAACAGCTGATCCAGGCGCAGGTGAGCGATTGGGACTTTATGATCAGCCGGATGGACATCAACGCCCTGCTTTGCCTGATCGATAATGATATGGTCGCGCTGCAGCCGCTGAACGCTGATGAACCCGCCGTAATGGATCTATTGTATGGTACGCATATTTATGAGCTGGATACCGAAGTGGATGCCCGCACCCAGTTTACCTCGGTGAGTACCTACACCTGGAATTTTGTGGACCAAGAAGTGCAGGACATTACCGGCGATAGCAAGGTCGCATCTGCCGCAGGCAGCTTGAGTGAACAAATGCTTGCGGACATAGCGGGCCAACCGTACGAAATGCGGTCGGCAATGTACATGACTGCCGAGGAGCAGCAGCAATTGGCGGACGCCCGGCAGCTGCGGCAAACGATGTCTAAAATCAAAGGGACCGTAAAATTCAGGGGCAATGCCCAGGTAAAACCCGGATCGTTTGTAAACCTGCAGGGAGTAGGAAAGTACTTCAATGGGAAGGCGTTTGTGGGCGCCGTGACGCATGAATATGCCGAGGGGAGCTGGTTTTCGGTAGCCACGTTGGGGTGGGATGAGGCCTTCTACGCCGAGAGCGTGCGCGGAGACGCAGCGGTAGCCGAGACGGGGGTATTATCGGTGATGCAGGGATTGCAGATCGGTATTGTGACCGACATCATCGACCCGAAGGGGGAAGGCCGGGTGAAGGTACGCCTGCCGGTGGTGGAACCCGAGAGTGAGGGCGTATTTGCCCGCGTAGCGACATTGGACGCGGGGAGCGACCGCGGCACTTTTTTCAGACCTGAGGTGGACGATGAAGTCATGGTGGGCTTCATCAACAACGACGCCGCCCATCCGATCATATTGGGGATGCTGCACAGCAGTGCAAAGCCGACCCCATTTGAAGCGAGCGAGGAGAATGATGAAAAAGGATATGTATCTCGGTCGGGTATCAAAATCAGCATCCATGACGGCGATAAACGCATTGTCATGGAGACACCGGGCGGAAGAAAGCTGACGATGGACGACCAGGCATCGACCATCATGATGGAAGATGACTCGGGAAATTCGATCGCTATGGAAAATCAGGGCATCACAGTGAAAACATCGGGCGACCTAACCCTGGAGGCCGGCGGAACTTTGCAACTGAAGGCGATGCAACTGGCGTTTAACGCTGATGGCACGGCCAAGCTGGAGAGCAACGGCGGGATCTCGCTGAAGAGTAATGGCACTGCCGAGCTGAAAGGAGCGATGGTGACGGTTGAAGGGGGATTGGTAAAGATCAATTGAGGTAAAGATCAACTAATAGGATATGAGTTTCGCAGCAAGGGTATCGGACCCACATGTTTGCCCAATGGCGAGCCCCAACCCCCACGTAGGCGGGGTGGTAATGCCTGCGGGGTGCCCCACGGTGCTGATCGGGGGGTTGCCGGCAGCGCGGATGGGCGATATGTGTGCTTGCCCGGGACCGCCCAATGCCATCGCCATGGGCTCGGCCACGGTGCTGATCGGAGGGCTTCCGGCAGCGCGCATGGGTGACACGACGATCCACGGCGGCACGATCGCCTTCGGGTGCCCAACGGTGATCATTGGCGGATAGGATAAGGATATTACGTAATCATTTACAGACATGGACAGCATATATCAGTCGTTTTTGGGGAAGGGGTGGAGCTTCCCCCCGGAATTTGATCAAGCTTCGGCACGCACGGAAATGGTGGGCGACATAGCGGACATCAACGGCAGCTTGGCCCTGCTGCTGGCCACGCGGCCGGGAGAGCGGGTGATGAATCCCACGTATGGCTGCAACCTGGATGAACTGGTCTTTGAATCGTTGACCACGACGTTGAAGACGCACATCATTGACCTCATCCAGACGGCCATTTTGTACCACGAACCGCGGATCACGGCTAATAAAATTGATATCGAAGAACAACTAGGCACCAGTGAAGTGCTGATCGTACGTATCGATTACACCGTGCGGTCCACTAATTCGAGGTTCAATTTTGTGTACCCATTTTATATCAATGAAGCTACGGAATTAAGCATGCACTGACCATGGGATGCGCTGATAAAAATAAAATGATCCGCGAAGGCACAGGGACGTATAACCGTGCATTGGATGCGCTTTCGACTGCGTATGCACGGGTCGACGAACGCACCATCCCGGATATGATGCTGTTTGCCCAGCGGTATGCCGCATTGGTAAAATATGTTGACAAAAGCAATAAGCCACTGGGCACCTGGGAGCGGCTGATGGGCAGCGACATCAGTGTTGCATTGGCCACGCTTGCGGCGCTAGACAATGGAAAGGTCGTTGACTATCAAAAATTATTGTTCAAACGAATCGATGTAGCCATCCGGGCGGGCGATAAGGAAGGTGCCAAGCGGGAGATGAAATCGCTATTTGACTTGTTGGTAGGCATCGTCCAAACTGTCGATAGGCAAGTCGCCTTGCTGGGCGATGAACCGGAGTACCAAGCGTTCATCAAGAACCGGATTTCGGGAAAACTCAACGTACCTTTCTGGAAGCTGATGAACTTCAAAAACCAGTACCCCGAGCTCTTCGCCAATACCCAAGAAATGGATGCCGATGCTCCGGTACCGGTGGCAGATGCTAATGCCGCTTTTTCGTTAGCGTATTTCGCTGAAAGTGACGATGTACTTCCGATCACGATACCGAATACTAGCGTATTGGGTAAGCTCTACTACGTGGCCCACCACAACCTCTTTGCCGGTCAGGTAAAAGCGTTGCTGCATGGGATATCCTTGGTGGTGAAACATGCGGGGCAATTGCTCGAAAAATCTATTCAGACGTATGCTGCCCATGAACCGCACTACGCGCTGTTCCTGGCATTTCTGAAACTTTTTGGCCACGCGCAGGATAGCTTGAATAGCTACGGGCAGCGCCACCTCGATTTCTATTATAAAGATGTGCTTCGGCTTCGTCAAAAGGCCAGTGAACCTGATCAGGCTTACTTGGTATTCGACCTGCAAAAGCATGTCAATCAGCATGTGTTGAAAGCGGGTGTACGTTTCAAAGGCGGTAAAGACAGCAATGGCGATGAACGGCAGTACGCATTGACAGAAGATCTGGTGCTCAACAAAGCGTCGGTAGCGCAGCTTAAAACCACGCAATTGGTTGGCCCGCGGTTGCTGGCGTCTCCGGTGGCGGGCAGTGCGGATGGCATGGGCGCGCCTTTCAGTGGGGACGATCGCAGCTGGTTTGCCTTTGGCGATAAAAAAACGGCCCCCCTAGCGGAGGTGGGATTTGGGATCGCTTCTAACCTGCTTTTTCTCAAGGAAGGCCGGCGCACCATCACCTTGACGTTTACCTTTGACAAGCCAATCCCGGTACCTCCGGCGCTGCCATCCAATACGATCATACGCCTCCCCCTATCCGTTGAGCTGACGGGAGAAAAAGACTGGGTGATGCGGGAAGTAGATGCAGTGACACCGGGAGGGCATACCATGGTGGTGACCATCGAGCTGGACGCTGCCGACCCGGCAATCGTGCCGTATAATGAAAAGCTGCATCAGCAACATTTCGACACCGGATTACCGCTGCTTCGGGTGCATTTCAAGCAACTGAACGCAGCACTCGGCTATCAGGAGTTGAATGGCGGCCGAATTACATCGCTCAAACTGGATGTAGCTGTAGCGGGACTCAAGGATGTGGCCCTGAGTAACGACGGGGGGACGCTCGATAGCGCTAAGCCGTTTAAACCGTTTGGGGATTTTCCAAGGCAGGGAGCTAATTTCAACATCGGCAGCACGGAAATATTCCAGAAAAAACTCACCTCCCTGCAATTGCGTGGACGGATTCCGGCGCCCGTATCCGTGCAGTTTCTCCACGACAACGAATGGAAAGCGGTGGCAGCGCAAGAAAATAGCGACGGGTATGCCATCACGGCGGACAGCCAGGGGCGCCTGTTGGCGCAATCGGCCATGGATTTTTTGCCCAATGAGTACCTGACCATCCACTCGCACGAGGGTATCCTGCGGCTCAAATTAGAAGACGACGGCTACTCCCTTGAAAAGCATATCCAGCAGGTGAATGAAAACCTGAATCAAATCTTGCTGACCATCAATAAGGAGACGGGCAATGAGGAAAACACGTTTCGGGCCTTGAAGATGGCGGCACCGACCGTCGTTGATGAGACAAGTGGCAAAAAGCAAATGATGATGGGTGATACTCCGCCGGTGCTGCATTATGAAATGGGGGATATTAATCTGACGGTAAATAACCTCGAGCAGCTATACCGGCCATATGAAGTGATGAAGATGGAAGGCGTGGAGATACCCTTGCCGCCTACGTTGATGATTGATTCGTTTGCAATAGACTACACCGCATCTGAAGTGCTTTCTTTTTCGGCCGGAGATCGCCTGCATCACTATTATCACCTGCATCCCTTTGGTTATAACCGCGTGTTAGCCCCGTTGCCATCGATTTTTCCGCCTGTGCAAGCTGCTGGCGAATTGTATATCGGGCTGAGTGGCATCAGCTCGCCCGCAACGACGACACTCTTCTTCGAAATGGTAGAAGGCAGCTCAAATCCGCTGAAAGATAGGGCAGAAATTCAATGGAGTTACTTGGATGGCAGCAACACCTGGAAACACCTGGAAGACGGCCATATCAGTGACGGCACAAAGCGCTTTAGCCGGTCGGGCATCGTCACGATCAACCTGCCGCCGGATGCGAGTACCGGGGCGACATTGCTGCCTACTGGGCTACTGTGGATAAAGGCGGCGGTGGCCCAGCATACCGACGCGGTCTGCAAGTTGATTGCTGTGCGCGCACAGGTCGGTATGGTGAAACTGATGCAAGGCGAGGGTGTCGTATACAGGAATGTGCTTCCGGCAAAAACAATCAGCAAGGCGGTATTGACCGACCAGGCGTTGAAACGTATCGAACAGCCAATGGATTCGTTTGGCGGCAGGCTGGAGGAACCGGACACGCACTTCTACATGCGGGCGAGCGAGCGGCTCCGGCATAAGCAGCGCGCCATCAGCCTGTGGGATTATGAGCACATTATACTGGAGAAATTCACCGATATCTATAAGGTGAAATGCATCAACCATGCTGGGTTTTATCCGGGCGCCGTGGAGCAGGTATTTTGTGAGCACCTACCCGGTCACGTGACCATCATCCCGATCCCGCGGTTGAATGGTCGGAACAGCTTCAATCCATTACGGCCTTACACACCGCTTGCGCTGCTGGCGGATATTCAGGAGTACCTGAATACGATCAAAAGCCCCTTTGTATCGGTGCACGTCAAAAATCCGCAGTTTGAGGAACTGGAGCTGGAATTTGAAGTGAAGTTTCATGAACAATTAGACGAAACTTTTTATACCCAGCAGCTCAATCTGGATATCGAGCGCTTCCTCTGCCCCTGGGCGTTTGACGAGGAGGTGACTATTTCCTTTGCAGGGAAGATTGCCAAGAGCACACTGATCAACTTTGTAGACGAACGCCCATACGTCGATTACGTCAGCAGCTTCAAGATGCACCACATCATCAGGGATGATGAGGGCCGTATCAAGACGATGCATACCGACGTGGAGGAGGCATCGGGAGAAAGCGCCAGGTCGGTGCTGGTCTCGCACAGCAGGGATGATAATGGGGTATTGAAAAGGCACCGGATTACCGTGATCCAAAACAGCGTATCATCATGATAGGACAACCGCTTATATCGAAAGACAGGACGCTCATCCCAGCGATGGATTATGAGCTACTCCGTCGTGAGGGACTAAAGCATATCGAAAGCCTTGCCCATCGGCTGTGGACGGATTATAACGTTCATGACCCGGGCATCACCATCCTCGAAGCGCTCTGCTACGCCATTACCGAACTGGGGTATCGCAGCCAGTTCGATATGAAGGAGCTGCTCGCCGGAGCAACTGGACAACCGTTTTATACGGCAAAGCAAATATTGACCGTCAACCCGCTAACCATCCCTGATTACCGGAAATTATTGGTGGATATAGAAGGAGTGAACAACGCATGGTTGCAGCCGAGCCCTGTGCAAGAGGTACCGGTTTATTTCAATCACGACGAAGACGGGCTGCAATTCGCAGCTACCGATGAAGCGATCCGCTTCAATGGACTGTATGATGTACTGCTTGATCTGGAGGTACACGATACATTTGGCGACCTCAACACGGGGGATGTGCTGGTGAGCAACCCTGCATTCAAGTATTCGCCCATGGAAGAGATACCCGCCGGTGAGTTTTATTTGAAGGTGGAGCTGCCCGCGGTCAACCAGGTCGAAGCGACGCTTCTGACAGGGGAATTGGCATCGGCCACGGTGGTGAAGGATACGGCAGTGCCGGAAGGCTTCCTGCTTAAGGCAAGCGCCGACGGGGCGGAACCATTGACGATACCCTTTCGGGTGACGATACCCAAACATCCCGCAGCAGGACGGATCACGAATGAGCACATTTGGCAGCTGCTCAAAAAAGCGCCGTTTGCGCAGGAGATATTCGATATATACCTCAGCAAGATGAAACTGGCCAAAGCCATCTTAGACAACGCTTCGGCACGGTTAAAGGCGCATCGCAACCTATGCGAAGACTTTAAGTCCGTCACGCATATCGAAGCGGAAGAAATCGCGTTTTGCTTTGATGTAGACGTGGCGCCCGGGGCCGATATCGAACAGGTGCAAGCCGAAGTTTTTTTTCTGATCGAGCATTACCTCAATCCGCCTATTCAGTTTTATACGCTTCATGCATTGTTGGACCGAGGGGTGCCTGTTGATGAGATCTTCGACGGTGTGGTGCTCTCACACGGCTTCATCGACAACGCGCAATTGGCCGATACGCAATTGAAACAGACGATCCGCACGTCGGATATCATCAACCTGCTGATGGACGTGCCGGGTGTACAGGGGATACGCAATTTTGTGATGACCAAGTACGATCGAAACGGTCAGCCGGTGCCCGGTACGATAGGACTCCGTTGGTACATGCACATCAGCGCCGGGCACAAGCCTGTGTTGGCCACGGCAACTTCCAAAATACTGTTTTTCAAGAACAATATCCCGTTTTTGGCCAATTATCAAGAAGCACGGGACACCATACTGTTGCTCCATGCGCAACGCAATGCGGTGAAGCTGCAGGCTACGCAAGAAGACCTGCCGGTACCCGATGCCGCACCGCGCGATACAGCGCGCTACTGGCCCGTGCAATATGACCTGCCAACGGTGTATGGTGTGGGTGAACATGGGCTGCCGGCCCATGCAGATGAGCTGCGTCGTGGGCAGCGGCAGCAATTGCGGGGATACTTGCTGTTTTTTGAACAAGTGCTGGCCGATTTCTTTGCGCAATTGACCCACGCAAAAGCGTTGTTTTCGACAAATGACATCAAGCAAACATACTTTGCGCAATATCTTGATCCCATCCACGGAGTGGAAGAAGTGGTAGATGAAGCCCTGAAAACCATTATCACACAAGGGGCCGATATGGCATCAGGCCAGCGGGATTGGAGATGGCTATACGAAAAGCGGATCGATTTTGAAGATCGCCGGGGCCGTTTCCTTGATCACTTGCTGGCCAGGTTTGGCGAATCGTTCAATGACTATGCACTGCTCCTCTACCGGGTGAATTATGAAGAACGGACGGCAGAAAAAATCGAGGCGTCTACCCTCATGCAAGCAAAGATCAACACGCTGAAGCACTATCCGGAAATCAGCCGTGACCGGGCAAAGGCTTATCACTATGCACCGCTGTCGGCCGATGGCCTGCCAGATGAGTCCAAGCTTTGGGATACAGATAATGTATCGGGCTTGGAGAAGCGGGTGGGTTTTCTTACCGGCATAGCAGATATCTCCCGACGGTATCTATACTGCATCAAACAGGTGACGATACATTGTGAGGAAGCGAACATCGGCGATGAGGTGACCTGTACGCATTACTTCGGGTTGACCACGAGGACCGGTACCCGGTTCCAATCGCCGCGATTCCCGACCAAGGCGGAGGCAGAGGCTGCGCTGGCCTCACTTTGGGAGCTGAGCACAGACGCTGGGAATTATACGTATTCGAGTAAAAAGATAAAGCTCAAAAAGGCGAGCAAGGTGATCCTTGAAAGCGAAGAAACCTTTGCCACAAAAAAAATAGCCAATCAGGTCGTCAACACACTCGTGGCCGAAATTACGGCGGGGTGCAATGACCCACTGGGATTTCACCTGGTGGAACATGTCCTGCTGCGCCCGCGCAACACCGCATTTGGACTGATACAAACCTGCCCGGATGATGCAGAATGCCGATGCGGGATGGACGCCTACTCCTACCAGGCATCAGTGATATTGCCTTATTGGCCCGGCCACTTCGACAACATGACGTTCCGGACTTATTTTGAGCAGAAGATACGGGAGGAGGCACCTGCGCATATATTGCTGAAGGTGTGCTGGATCAGCAATGAGCAGATGCGCGTATTCGAGATCGCATACCGGAATTGGGTATCAGCGCTGGCAACGTTTGAATATGCCGGGAGGCAGGAGGCCGACGAGCTACGGGTGGCAAACGATCAATTGGTCGGCATCTTGGGGCAACTCCACAGCGTGTATCCGCAGGCAACGCTGCATGACTGCGAAGAAAGCGATATCGCCAGCAACGTCGTATTACTAGGAAAAACAGTTTTAGGAACATTTACAACATACTGAAATGAAACCAATAGCTTCATATCCCGTCTTTCAGGCCGACCAGGTGTTGACCAACAAGCACCTAAACAATGTCTTGGATTATTTGGACCAACAAGAACGGCTGAGCCGTTTCAGCCTCATCGGCAAAGGTATCGTATGTGGGTTGGAAATCACGTCAAACGCGGCCGGAATATCCGTGTCCGGGGGGTGTGGTATTACTGCGCAGGGATACCTCATCAACCATTGCAGCACACAATATACCCATTATATCCCCTATGGGCCTCCTCAACTGCCGGACAGTCTGTACCTCATTGATAACTGTGATGAGGTACAGCGCGACCTCACACCGCTGTACGGCGTACAGAACGATCTGTGGGAACTGGTACCATCAGGGGCGGCTGCAGCTAACCAACAAGCGTTGGGAAATCTTGACTTGGCCGATTATGTAGTCGTTCTATTAATGGTGGCTACGCAAACCCACTTGAAGAACTGTGATACGAATGATTGCAATGATAAGGGCAGCCGCATGGATTTTGAGGTCAAGCCGCTGCTTGCCAAACGATCGCTTATCGGGCATAAAGAAAAGACCAGCTTCGATGTCATTTCACTGAAGCGATACAATGTATCTGCACAGTCACTGGAGACGCCCGACGAAATACTGGAGGCATTTTATGCGATGACGGATGATGATACATTAGACAAGCTATCACGCAATATTGCCCTCAGTTGGGATGTCTATGCCGGTCCGCTCGGACTGGATGGCTCGAACCCGTTGAAGACACTGGATCTGAAAACGATCAGGCAACAGTTTTCCAGCAACAATGATAATGTGCATCATATCCAATACTTCTATGATTTTGTAGATGATTTGGTCAAGGCCTATGCAGAATTTAAGCGCACCGTAAGCGGTGTGTCCGGCGGATGTTGTCCAGATGAGATGGATTTCCCGTTGCACTTGGTTTTGGGGGCAGCGAACCGCACGACGAAAATAGGTGTGGCAGACGAATACCGCACCTATTTTCGTCCGGCATTGATCATGGAAAATCAGCGGGATACGCTACAGCTGGCGGCAACATTGCTGCAACGGCTGCAAGCCATGGTAGCCGCATTTGATGTCAAACTGCTAAAAAGCCGGCAAAAGATCGTCATCACACCCAACAATCTCGGACGTGCGCCGTTATCGGCGCGGTGCATCCCCTATTACTATCACCATGTAAACCTGTTAGAAAGTTGGAATTATCGCCGCTTATTGGCTGGCGACCAGCAGTATAACCCAGGGTACCATGCTACTGTTGAAGCCGGTTTCCCAGAGGAGGTGTCCAAGCCCCTATACTTCGATACGGAGCGGTATAATGCATTCAGGATTGAGGGGCATATCGGCATGGCATACCAAACGGCACTAGCGGAGATCCAACGGCAGCGGCAAGTATATAACCTGCCGTTCGATATCGTCGCGCTTGATGCAACAGATCTGCTCCAGGTCATACAGGGACAAGATGTGACCTGTATCATCGAAGATTTGGAATCCGACTATAACGTCCTGATCGCGGGGCTGCTCTGCCGTTTGGAGCAGATCTTGAGCTACGTGTCATCGCTGCGCCCCCAAAAGCCGGGTATCTTATTGCCCGATATCGTATTCGACCCGGTATTGGTGAGAAAGGAACCCCTATCGACCATTGTAAACACCATAAAAACAGACTTCAAAACGGGGGAAAAGCCAGCATCGACCGTCAATTACATCAGCAAGCTGGTGCCGACCGAAAAGAAGGATGATAACGATATGCAGTTGGTGGATTTTCTGAAGACTGATCTCAGCGAGTTTTTGATCAAAGATCGGGTAAACTTTGAATACCTGCTGCCCAAGCCCGATTTGCTGTTGGTGTTTTTGCAGGATCTGAACAAGCTATTGCAGTACTTGTTTGAGCATGAACTGACCGATTTCGATGAGCAGGCATACGGCAAACTTTGGGATGCATATGTCAGCACGGTAAAGGAAATCACCGCTTCTACGGCCACATCGAACAATGCGGTATTAAAGGAATACTTTGCGGCAGAAAACTACGGGAACCTATTATTTAAGTGTTCGAATGAGGAGTTATTTGCATTGCTTACGGCGTACCGCGAGCGCCTGAAACGCTATTACGCTGCGGTCAACTTCAACACGTTCTTCCGCAAGCATACCGGCCTGGAGCATAAGGCCGGAGTGCCTAAGGGCGGCACGTTTGTATTGGTCTACTATACACCGGTGCCCACTAAAGAAATCCCATCGCGGGAAGTTGCTGCAGGCCGGACCGTCGCGGGGGTGGCTACCCTTAAGCCAACTCTTAAAATGAGCCGGGCGGTGGATTTGATTAAAGAGCTGGGCTTGAGTCTGGACGACCAACGGCGGCTATTGGATACCATCGGCCGGGAGGAAGAAGTTATGGCGAGCCGACTGAAAATTCCAGCAGGCGTGGTGATTGCGGATTTCTACCTTCCCTATTTGAACAGTAGCAATTGCCCCCCACTGGCCTATATTTTTCAGGAAGCGCCGACCAAGCCGGAGGAACCAGGCGAACCCGAACCTCCGCTGACGGTGACCATCAACATGGACCAGCAAACGTTTTGTGCAAACGATGCAACGACCTATCCGGTCCGCGTTTCACCAGAAGGAGGGCAACTAAGCGTTGATGGCAACGTCAGCCAAGGGCTGACTATCGATCCCTCGGTCGTCGGTGTCGGCATACACGAATTGGTTTATACGGTAGGCGGTGTTTCAGCTAAAATGAATATTGACATAAAGGAGCCTATCGCGGCGGCGTTTGAAATCGAGAAAGCGACCTTCCAAAATGATGGATGGGAAATCAGCTTCAAGTCTGGTATAGGCGATGGCACGGCCTATCAATGGGCCATCAACGGTAAACCAGCCGAGGCACAAGCGGGGCTCACCGCATTGTTTACCTTAAAAGACGGCAAAGCAGAAGTCGGCCTGACGGCACAGAACCCCCCATGCGCGAATAGTGAATTCAAACGGACGTTGAATCTCAATGCAATCACCGTAGACATCTGCGGAATCCGGGATGAGCATCGGTTTGCGGCTGGAGAAGGCATCATCTTGTTGGAGCAGACAGAAGGTGTCAAATCTGACGGGAAGACCATCATCATCCAACCCAAGGCGATATTCGTAAAAGAGATCACGCGGAAGGTGATTACCTATTATTATCCGCAAGAGGATGGTTATGTCTTTGTGGCCGCCACATTGACATTAGTTGATGCAGCCTTTAGCGTCAGCTTCACTACGGTCGATGGCGGCCGTATCCAAGTGGGGCTAAGCGCCCTGAACGTAGGATCTGGGGTGTCTACTTGGCTCCTCAACGACAGCGAAACCAAAACACAGTTCGCATTGACAGCTGAAGAATTAAAACGGATGCAGGCATTGGTTGTTGTTCATGCAGCCAAGCATAGCGACCAAGGTTGCAGTGATGAACGTAAGCTTCAACTATCCGCTGAGCAGATCATGCAGGGGCTTAAGGAAAACAATAACCGATTTGTCGTAACGGCATAACAACATGGCCAATCGCAACCATATTGTCCACAAACAATGCATCGAAATGGCGTTTTCAGACATGACGGACACTCATGGTCTGCCACAGCGGATCGGGGAGCTTTTCAGCGAAAAGATCCAGCCCGGCATGCAGCGGCTCTTTGATCGCTATTGTGCGGATGCCTACGCGGTGTCCCTGGAACAATTAGAGGTCGATTGTGGTTCGTTGCCCTTTGACCGTTGGGAAGAAGCCTTCGTGGAGAGCGCCCTGCACAGCCTGGAGGAGCAGCTGCGGAGCATCGCAGCGCAAAAGGTGCACTATTCGAACCATTTGCGGCGAAGCGCCGGAAGGGCATGGCTGTTTTTTTTAGAACAGGGGCATTTTTCTTGGGATAGCCCGGCGGATCGAATGGCCGAACTGGAGCCGCTGCTGAAATGGGATGAGGCGCTTATTGAGCAGTCTTTCCGGCTGTTTGGCCGGACTCCCCATGCGCTACGCCGGCTGATGACGACCTGTACACCCAAGTTTCGCGCTGGTTTTATTACCCAGGTCATGCGCTGCGTCGGTGGTCCGGTAACGGAGCTTTTTGGGGCATTGCCATCTACCGTGCGAAGTAGCTCATGGTTTCAGGAGACTGTTTTAGCGGCCATATCTCAATGTCGAGCGACCCACGGCCCACGGCGATACGAAGCGTTTGCAATCTTGTTGCCGCAGCTGTTCGAACGGGGAGGTGCTTCGGTCAATGGGCTGGCTAGCGATGGGCGGCCGACGGGCGCGTGGCTGACCGATGCGGCCACGGCGGTGTTGGTCAAGCAGCTGCCTGCGCTGACATCCAAGCTGAATGGGCCACGGTGGCAGCCACTACTCACCCAAGTCGCCGCTAGTATACAGCCAACCCGTCCTGATCTGGCGGAGAAACTCAAAGCGTCAATCCGCAGTGCGGCAACAGGGCCGGAGGCCACCGGCGGCAATAAGCGACTAATGGATCAAGAGCCGGTATATAACAACATGATCGCTGGCGGACCGATGGGTAGCGATGCCACTGGCGGTGCGGTAATGACCAAAACACCGGAGGAGCAGGAAGAATACGATATTTATATCAACAATGCCGGACTCGTGTTGCTACATCCTTATATCGCATCGCTATTAGAAGCTACTGGGTTGACTAAGGACCATGCATTTGCAGCGGATGGCGGCGTGGCATCGGCCGTGCTGCTGCTCCAGTACCTGATTACAGGAGAGGAGCAGCCGGATGAATCCATACTGCCCCTCAACAAAATCTTGTGCGGCCTCTCCCCACAAACGGTGGTGGATGTTGGGCGGCCGCTGCACCCCCAATGGAAAGCCGAAGGGGAGGAACTGTTACAAGCGGTGACTGCGCATTGGAAAGCGCTGAAAAACACCAGTATCGAAGGGCTGCGAGAGACCTTTTTGCGGCGACCGGGGAAGGTGCGGCATGCACCAAACGGATGGCAGTTGCACATCGAAGTGAAAACAGTTGATGTGCTGCTCAACAGTCTCCCGTGGGGGATGAGCATCGTCCGGCTGCCGTGGATGGACGAATTGCTATACGTAAGCTGGATATGATTGGTTAACCTCAAAAACATACGATTATGATACGGTTGCAACTTAATTCACAAGGCAATGCCGTTGAGCTGCTACAGGAATTGCTCAACGAATTTGGATTTGACCTCACGGTAGATGGCCATTTCGGCGACACTACAGACCGAGCGGTGCGGCAATTTCAGCAGGAAAACGAACTGGTGAGCGATGGCATTGTCTTTACCAAGACCTGGACCAAGCTCATCACCGGCGTGCCGATCGACCTCAGCGTTATGGAATCGAAATACCTGAAGGAATCCGATATCACCAACCTCGCCGATCGACTCGGTCTGGACGTTGCGGTGGTCAAGGCCGTCAATGAAGTCGAAAGCAGCGGCAGGGGGTTCAATGCCGACGGTAATCCCAAAATACTGTTTGAGGGGCATGTCTTCTGGCGGGAACTCAAAGACCGGGGCATTGACCCCCGTCAATACCTCACCGGCAATGAAAATGTGTTATACAACACCTGGACCAAGCAACACTACAAAGGGGGCAAAGGCGAATACGAGCGGCTTGAAAAGGCCATCAATATCGCAGGCGACAACAGCAAGGTGGCTGAGGCCGCCTATGCCTCGGCCTCATGGGGACTATTCCAGATCATGGGCTTTCACTACAAGGCGCTGGGATATGCCAACATCCTTGAATTTGTCGGCGCCATGCAGCTCAACGAAGGGCAGCATTTAGAGGCATTCGGGCGTTTCCTGGAGGTAAATGGATTAGTATCGTTGCTGAAAGACAAGCAGTGGGCGGCATTTGCAAAACGGTACAACGGTGCGCAATATGCCGAAAATCAGTACGATGTAAAGCTCAAAGCCGCTTATGATAAGCACGCCGCCGCCGAGCGGCCCGTACCAACGGGAGAACTTCCGGCGACGGTGCTCCGAAAAGGCGATTCTGGCGCAGCGGTGCGGGAGCTGCAAACCCTGTTGAAGGAACTGGACTACCCCGTAGAGGTCACCGGGGTTTTCGATGCAAAAACGGATAAGGCAGTCAAAAGCTTCCAAAGTGCCCACCTGGATAAGCACCAGCAACCGCTCACGGTAGATGGCGTAGTGGGCGCCCTCACCTGGTGGGCAATGCAAAACCCCCGCCCTAAGGTGACACAAGGAGTGATCGACTACCGTGTCATGCCGGCCATCGTACATGGGGAGAGTGCGCTGGGGCGCAAAGCCCTGCAAGCCGCCATTCAGGAGCTCAAGGCAGGAGCCGGGGAAGTGGGCGGCAACAACCGCGGGCCTTGGGTGGCCAAATACTTGGCCCCAGCCGGCTTGCCCGAAGGGTATGCCTGGTGTGCAGCCTTCGTGAGCTGGTGTTTCTTGCAGGCGGTTGACGGGCAGCAGCACCGCATGCCATTTCAGTATACTGCGGGTGCCCGTAATCTCTTCAACCAGTTGAAGCAAAAGGGATGGTCTTTTGCCGGTGAGGATGACAGGCAGCCCAAACCCGGCGATATCGTCTGCTGGTGGCGCAATACCATGGCCTCCGGGTTGGGGCACATCGGTCTCGTGCACCATGTTGAAGATGGATTCCTCTACACCATAGAGGGCAATAAGGCTGCGAATGTAGCTGGGTTTTCCTATGTGAAGACACGGATGGATAAGCTGTTGGGCTATGCCCGGATATTCGAAGCTTGATGATAAGACCCTATATATCATAAACAATCATGTTGAATACCAAAATACCGCAAACGAAACCAACTGGTGCCACAGCAGGTAAGGGTGTGTTTTTCCAACCCAAGCTCACTGTCAGCGCTCCGAACGACCGTTATGAGCAGGAAGCCGATGCCATGGCCGACCGGGTGATGCGGATGGCGGGGCCGCTATCGGGAGACGCCCGTTTTTTGAGCCCTGCGGTTACGCCTGTGCAACGCAAATGCAAGCATTGCGAGGAAGAGGAAAAGCGACAACAACTGCAAACGGGGGAGCGTGTGCAGCGTAAATGTGCGAAATGCGAGGAAGAAGAACACGTCCATCGCAAAGAAAATGGCACCGCTGCACCACAAGTGGATGAAGGCTTCGAAAACTATGTATCCTCGCTGGGCGGGCGGGGACAAGCTTTGCCCCAGGCCGAGCGGAGTTTCTTCGAATCCCGCTTCAACCGCGATTTTTCGAATGTACGCATCCACGCGGATGGCGGCGCGGCACAATCGGCACAGCGCATCAACGCACGGGCCTACACCACCGGAGACAACATCGTGTTCAACGCCGGACAATACCAGCCCGGGTCGGAGCACGGCCGACGGTTGTTAGCACATGAACTCACGCATGTGGTGCAGCAGGGAGGAGACGGAGGATTGGCAGAAGACCTTTATGCTGAAAGAGGAATTGGCGGGCAGATTGTCCAGTGCGATTTGGCAATAGAACCGCCCAATCCCGATGAGGAACCCGTAGCGCTCACAGCCGAGGAAATCAATGAAGCAATCGCTTATAATGAACGTAGGTTTCATGATCCATATAATATCATGAATGTACGCGATGTGCTGGGTATTCCTAAGTATCCGGCCGTTATTGATGCCGATTTCGTTGAAGCATTGGTAGCCTGGCAGGTCATGTACGATTTGGATCCAGACGGTAAGATGGGAGCCGAAACCACAGGCACACTGCTGGCGGAATTGAGGGCAGAGGGAGCTGATGAAGAAGCGGACACGCTGGATGTGGACAATGTGGTGACCACCGTTGATGTCGTGCCGCGTACCTATGAGGTATGTGCGCCCGGTTTGCCTTTTGAATTCAATTGGCAGGTTGCGTTCCGGACGACACTCCGAAATGGATTTATTATTCAACGGATAGACAACGCGTTCAACGGACAGATGTGCGATGGCACAGCCTATACGGGTTGGATGCCCATTAGAAGATACTGGGAGGCTTGGCGGGTAGATGGTTTAGGAAACGTAAGACCGATGATTTCGGGTGTAAACGATATGTTTACCCGTCCGCTTTTGCCGGGATCAATGGGCACATGGGAAATGCGTGGAACAATCTACACCACAAAGACATTACCCGCCGCCTTTGTAGCCGGAAGCGTGGCAGATGCAGGGATTCTGAGGGCTACACTCGCAGATCCGGGCGATGACTTTTTAGGATATGTGGCTGCTCGCAGAAGAGTAGGCGGAAGATGGGGTTGTTGTGCTCCCCCTGCTGTACACAATCCTGCGTGATAACGTCATGAAGCCAGCCTTTGTATTATAAATATAGTTTAATAATAGCAGCGATGACAAATTGGGAACAACTTACCGATGGTTTGCAACTTCATGAGGTTGCCATGTTTGCCTTCGGTGCGCTTCTTTTCATGGTTTTGCTTTTTCTTGTCGTGCTGTTTGCGCTACGGAAAAGGCCACTAAAGCCGCTGTTGCTATTTTTCACTATCCCTGTTGTGATGCTTGGCTGGCCATCCGTCGCCAAGATCCAGATCAATGCGGCCGGCGTTGCGCTGGAAAACAATTTGCGCAACTATCAGACGGATCCGGCAGATCAGGAAAACCAAAAGGCGTTGGAGGCCAACATCGAAGTGTTGGAAACCAGTGGAGTGCAAAATCCCGAGTCTTTGATGAACATTGCCAGGGGCAAGTACCTATTGGGGAAAGATAGGGAAGCCCTGCAAACCATCGATAAGATTCCGGATGAGGCAAAAGCCAAAGTTGGGGCCGACGAGTTGAAAAGCACCATTACCGTCACGCAGGATATCCAACGGAAGCTGCAGCAGGCAACACAAATGCCCACAACCGATAACTTGGAGATTTTGCGTATTTCTAAAGACCGCTTGGTCAATGATGCCGCCAATAATGTGCGGCTGCGCCGGTATGTCACGCGGTCTGATTCATTGATTCAAAACGCGGACGGACCATGAATATGCTTGCCCAGACTTCAGCCAATAAAGTCGGCCAAAAGACGGGGAGCAAATCGAAAACAGGAGATAATAGCCCTTTTTTTCAACCCAAGCTCACTGTCAATGCTCTAAACGGCCGTTATGAGCAGCAAACCGGTGGCGTGCGCCGCAGATCAATTCAGCGGACACCTGATACACAGACCGGGTCAACGTCGATACTTTGGGACGTCGTAGAGGTGATCCCAGCGTGCCCACCCCGTGCACGGCTGCTCAACACGGCGGTTAGTGCGTACGAAATAGATCAAGAGTTGTATGGAGGGCAGGGTATCGACGTGTCATTGTCGGAGGATTTTACATTTGACGTGTACTACGATTATCTGCTGCCCGATTGGAAGGGCAGGTTCAAGGGCTGCGTTGCCGAGCAGGAGGAGGAGATACCTGCCGAACAACAGGTTTGCCGTGCTGACACCGAATATGTCGGAAACAGCGAGATGACTCCCGGTGAGGTTACCGCGCCCAAGGGAATCAGGCTGCATACCACGCCAGACGTGGCCGATTGTGACTATGTGGGTAAAATCGGCATAGCAGCCAAGGTTTTTAAGAAGGGTACCGAACTGGTTATGATTGCCAGGGGCAATGTCGATAACGTTGGTTGGGTCAAAATTCAGATCGGCAGCGATCAGTATGAAGGGTGGATACAGGAACAATTTGTCAAGCGGGTATCAGAAAAGGATAAGACAAAGGATGCGGTAACCTTATTAACCTATACGACAAAGCCTGGAGACATGCTGGAGCCATTGGTGAAGGAGATTTACAAGGAATACCCCTACACTACGGGCAATGACAGGCGCACCATTGTACACGCGTTTTCCATTTTAAATGAAGGGAATCCGGCTATTTATTTCGAGGGAGACACCGGATCGTGGAAAGATATATTTGATTCGGATTTTGCTAAATCAAGGGACATCTATAAAACCATCAAGTTATATGCCGGCCGCGAAATCCGCTTCCCCACGGTGGCTTACATCGATTATTTGCGTGCCGAGGGTCAAGTGGGTGTGCGCCCAGAATGGAAAAATACGGCAATCACGTTTGCCCGCAGTATTGAAGGGTTTCTGGAAGGAATTGTTACTGGATTCTTCAAGGCCGCATGGGATACCATTAAAGGGCTGTGGGATCTCATCAAAAGCATTGTTACCGGCGAACTGCTCAATCAGGCATATGAGTTATACAAGCAAATCAAAGAAAATGGGTGGTCCGTGATCTGGGAGATGATCAAAGGCTTTGCTGAAGGTATCGTTAAGGATTTCAAGGCGGCCTGGAATAATCCCAATCCCTACCAGAAATGGAAATTCTTTGGTGAAATCGTGGGCATGCTGGTATTCGAAATCGTGATTATGTTCTTCACCGCTGGCGCAGGTGCGGCAAGGCATGTGGGAAAAGTAAATAAGGTATTGGACGCGCTGCCCGCACTGAAAAAGATCATGACCAAAGTAGGACCAAAGTTGGATAATGTGCCCGCTAAAGGCAAGATCGATTTGCCCAAATTAGGCAAGGTGGAGAAAAAAATAGACGACTTGGGAGAAATGACAGGCGAAACCCGGAAGATGCTGCGGGATCCGGCAAAGGCACCTGTGCTGGATTCGCTGACGGATAGTAAGCGCGCGGCAAAGGCGCTGAAAAAATGTGCATCACCTTGTTATAAGGATTTTTTGTCATCTAAGCAAATTAATGAGGTGGAAGGCCTGCTAAGTAAAGCGGAGGCAAATCACATTAATATTGACTATGACAAGCTGCGAAACTATTTTCATCAGGCCACGGATTCAAAAGACTTAGATAGAAAAATAGAACTGCTTCGAAAAGAGTATGACGGCTTGGCTGTCGATGCGCCCGGCGGCGGACCGGCTAAAGCCGCTAACGCGAAGAAGACACCATTTGAGAACGACCCCGACTTTCATGAAGGCTTTGCGAATGACAGCAATGTGCCAGGAGCAAAGGGCGAGACCTTGGATGATCTAAATGCGGAAAATAAGGGGATCAACGACCGGAACGCTCAGGGAGCCGGGATGTTTAACTTGGATAAACACCATGTATTCCCACAGGAAATGCGTGCATGGTTCGAGAAACGGGGAATGAAGGGGAATAACGATATTGATAATTTTACCGTAAAACTTGACAAAGCTGAACATCAGGCTCAACACGGCGGCGGGGATTGGAAATTGGCAAGGAAGCAATGGGCGGATGAATACAATAAGCTGATCGTCAAACGGCTAAAAGATGCCGAAGCAGCGAAGAAAGCTAAGCTCAAAAAGCCATCTGCATTGCTTGACGTTGAGGAGATTAAGGCAATCGTTTATAAGACCATGGAAGAACGGGGTATTCCTAAGGCGTTTGTTAAATATAAAGAATAAGGACCAATAAGTTGACTTAATGGATATGAAAACCGATATACGTGCAATCTGTAACAGGTCAAAAAAGCTCGAAAAACTGCTTTGGGAAAGACTCGGTGTGTTGCTTCTAAGCGGCCATACACCACATGCCCCTGGAGAGGACATGGAGGAGGAGCCTGATTTTATTATTTATCCCGGTATCTCGGCATCAGAAGAACTTTTATTGCTGTCAGTTATTATGCCTTATCTCCAGCCCGCCTTCTATGATCGCATCATCCAGGAATTTCTGCCCAATGGTGGCGACATCATCGAATTGGGTGGAGTAAAAAATGCAGGCAACCACCGGGGTTTCCTGCCTACGGGTGAAACGGCATTATTTATCATCGCCGGAGACGACTTGGAAAAACGGCTGGAAATCCAGCGCTTGCTGATGGGCGAAAGCAGACTGGTGAGGGATGGTATTTTATACCTGGAGCCGGTGAAAGAAGGCGAACCGCCCATGAGCGGTCGATTGGTTATTGCGCAGGAGTGGCTGTTCAAATTGCTGCTGGGCAAAGAGCAGCCGCCGGCTTTTGGGCCGGATTTTCCGGCCAAGCGGGTAAGCACGTTGCTCGATTGGGAGCACCTGGTGATTGCCGATAAAACGCGTGATCAACTGGATGATATCAAAACTTGGCTCCGGTTTAATACGGCACTGATTAACCAGTGGGCGCTGCAGAAGGTCATCAAACCCGGATACCGGGCGTTGTTCTATGGGCCTCCGGGCACGGGGAAAACACTGACGGCCACCTTGCTGGGCAAGGAGTTTGATCGCGAGGTCTTCCGCATCGACCTGTCACAGGTGGTATCTAAATACATCGGCGAGACGGAAAAGAATCTCGAGAAGGTTTTTCAGCGTGCCGAAAACCGTGATAGGATATTGTTTTTCGATGAAGCCGATGCCTTATTCGGCAAGCGCTCCAATGTGCAGAGTGCGCATGACCGGTATGCCAATCAAGAGGTCTCCTATCTGTTGCAGCGGGTGGAAGATTTCCCTGGGTTGGTCATCCTGGCGTCCAATTTCAAGAACAACATCGATAAAGCATTCGTCCGCCGGTTCAATGCCATCATTCATTTCCCCGTGCCAACGGTCGCTGAGCGCCTCAAACTCTGGCAAACCATCCTGCCTGCAAAAGCAGGGTTGGGCAATGGTGCCTTGCTCCGGGAAATGGCCGAAAGGTATGAGCTGAGCGGTTCATCCATCGTGCAGGCGGTGCATTATGCTTCGCTGAAAGCGTTTTCCCGTCAAAATGGCGGCATGGATAAGGAAGACATCCTCGGGGGTATCCGCAGGGAATTTGACAAGGAAGATCGGGTGTTCAAATAGGCTTATTCTTCGGGTTTATCTTTCTTGACGCCCGTGGTGCCGGGTTTGAACCGGGGTTTGAAACCCATGGGCTTGGCAGGTGGGGCGGCTTTTTCCGTGGTTTCATCTGGTACCGAGGGCTCGTTGGATGCCGATATCTCGCCATCGTTGGTTGCTGGCTTTTGCTCGTCAGCCGGTTTTTCCTCATCAGCTTTCGCCGGTGGCGTCACGCCTGCCTTAAACCGTGGTTTGAAACCTGTGGGTGGAGGAGCTGCTTTCTTCGCCGTTTCTTCCAAGGATGCGTTGGCCTCGGCCGGACGTTCCCCAGGTAGGTCGGATGCCTGAGCAGGTTTGGTTGTCGCGGCCTTAAACCGTGGTTTGAACCCCGAAGGGCTCATCGAAGATAATCCCGTCGGTTTTGCCGTCGTCGTGGTAGGCATAGGGGTATCACTTTTCGGTGCGGGGTCAGGTGCCGTCTTCGTAACCACAGGCGGTTCTACTTCCTCCAATAGGTAGTCTTTGCGTAGCCGGTTGAACCAGTATTTTTTGGTATGGTCAAAACTTTTTTCACCCATTTGGCTGTAATGGCTGCGGAATTCTTCGTACAAATCGGGTTTGGCGCGTTGCAGTTGCGCCAGATCGATTCGCTTTTTAGCAAAAAATTCCTCAAACGTCATTAGGCCATGTTGTGGTATACCGCCTGCACATCGTCATCTTCCTCGATCTTGTCGATGAGCTTCAGCACGTCAGCGGCGTCTTCCTCGGACACATCGGTGCTTGATAGGGCAATGCGTTCCAAATTAGCACTCTTCACTTCGATACCCTTTTCCTCGAGTAGCCGCTGCATATTGCCGAAGTCCTCGAAAGACGTTTGTGCAACGACGATATCGTTTCCTTCTTCATCGGCTTCTACGTAGAGCTCTTCCAAGCCACCATCAATGAGCTCGAGTTCCAGTTCTTCCAAATCCACCTCTTCGGCCGCGTTAAAACGGAAAATCGATTTGCGTTGAAAAATGAAGTCAAGGGAACCGGTTTTGCCCAGTGTGCCGCCTGATTTGCTGAAATAACTGCGGATATTGGCTACTGTCCGGTTGGTATTGTCGGTGGCAGTTTCGATCAGGATGGGTACACCATGCGGACCATATCCTTCGTATACGTGCTCTTCATATCCTTTGGCGTCCTTGTCTGATGCCCTTTTGATCGCCGCTTCGATGCGGTCCTTGGGCATGTTTACGGCCTTGGCGTTCTGAATGGCGGTGCGGAGCCGCGAGTTTCCCTCCGGATTAGGTCCGCCTTCTTTGACCGATATCGCGATTTCCTTGCCCAAACGGGTGAATTGCACGGCCATTTTTGCCCAACGCTTGAATTTGCGCTCTTTCCTGAATTCAAATGCTCTTCCCATCTTCTATTTGTATATTGTCTTTAAGGTTTGCGATCATGTCTGCGGTGATATCGGTTAAATCAAATCGAGGTGCCCATCCCCAGTCTTGCCTCGCTTCCGTATCGTCAATGCTATTGGGCCAACCATCGGCAATGGCTTGGCGGGGGTCATGGTCTTCATAGGCGATGGTAAACCCCGGCAGTCGCTTGCTGATTTCGGCAGCCAGCATGGCAGGTGTAAAACTGACGCCCGTGATATTATAGCTTGAGCGTATGCGGAGGGCATCGGCCGGCGCGTCCATCAACGCGAGCGTACCCTGGATGGCATCGTCCATATACAGCATTGGCAAGGCGGTATCGGCAGATAAGAAACAGGTATAGGTATGGTGCTTTAAGGCCTCGTAGAAAATGTGTATCGCATAGTCCGTGGTCCCTCCCCCCGGGGCCGCTTTCCAGCTGATGATACCCGGATACCGAATACTCCGAACATCCAGCCCATAGCGGTTATGATAGTATTCACATATACGCTCACCAGACAATTTGCTGATGCCATAGACCGTATTGGGGTCCATAGTGGTATACTGCGGCGTATCGATCTTAGGTGAATGGGGTCCGAATACGGCAATCGAGCTGGGCCAAAATACTTTTTGGACACCATATTCAAGCGAAAGGTCCAGCACGTTCAATAAACCATTGACATTCAAGTCCCACGCTTGCCGGGGGTATTTTTCGCCCGTGGCCGAAAGCATGGCCGCCAACAGGTATACTTGCGTGGGGCGGTATCGGGTAAACAGCACATGCAAGGCTTTCCGGTCCAACACGTCAATGGTTTCGAACGGTGCATCTGCATCCGGTATTTGCGGGGGGCGTATATCGGAACAAATGACCTGCTGCGTCCCATACCTTGTGCGCAGGGCAATGGCCAACTCGGTCCCAATCTGACCATTTGAGCCGATGATAATTATCCGTTCTTCCATTGCGTGCAAACTTAGCAAAAATTTCACTCGCAATCATTGCCTGGCAGCCAATACGAAGCTCTTGCGGTATATTTTCACTATTCCGCTCGTCTTATAAAGTTCGATTACTGCAATATAAATTCCCGGAGGCAGGCGTTGGTGGTTGTCTGATAATCCATCCCACGTGACGGAACCTTGAGTGGCCAGGCTTTGGTTGCGCAATAGCCGCCTCGTCAATAGGCCATTGTCGTTATAAATGTCCATGTTGGCCATGAAGCCATCAGCACCGAAGCGGTAATTGATTTCCAACCGGTCTTCAAACCCATCGTTATCTGGCGAGAAGGTCTTGGCGGTAAGAAAAATCTCGTCGGCATCCGCTTCGATTTCCTGCACGGAGTTTTGATAGCCCGGGGTGGCACCACCTGTCGACGTTGCCGCCGACCGAAAGTTTCCCGGCGCGTTGGTCGGTACCGAGAAATGCTGCCGTTCCAGGGAGACACCGCGGTGATCGGCAATGAGCGGCGATTGCATCGCGGGAGTGTAAAACAGGCTATCAATCGTCATGCTACCGCCGTACAATACGGCGCCCCCAGTTTCGTTGTTAAAATCAGGAAGATTGCGCATCTCGATAAACGTGTTGAAATCACCATCAGGGTAGTCTCGCTTCACGGCCTCGGGATTGGTCGTCAACACCCGATATTCCCACGGATAGAGGATGATCGGCTGTTCGCCGATTGCTCTCCGGCTACCGGCGACGCCACTGGTGTTTACGCTAGCGATCTCGATTTGTTGCAGGTTGACCGCCTTATTCGAAGGGTTATAGAGCTCAACGAAATCCACTCCGCCTGATGTTGGGTGTGACAATATCTCGTTGATTAGGATATCATTAGGTCCGGCCGCATCCGGCGGCGTGGAGTCGGCTGTGGGGTCCAATACCTTGATCAGCAAGTAATCGAGCTTATACCCGGCGCGCCTCGCTGGCGAACAGTTGACCAAGTACCCCGCATATCCACCGAGGGTGTAAGTGGTATCCAACACATGGGGTGTCCCGTCTTTGCCGGTGATGGCCGCAAAGGCTCCGCTATCATATTCATCTGCAAATAGCTGCCATCGGCCTTCGGCCGTGCAGACGATCCGGACACGTGCGCGGAACCCATTGCCGGTATTGGGGATGTTTTGGCTTTCGAAGATGATCGCGCGCGTATTGCCGTTTTGTCGCCATAGGCGATAGGTGTGCCCCTCATCAGTACCATCGATTTGGAGGTGATACCCTTGTTGCGGACCGCGCAGCGATTCGTTAGTGGCAACCAGGTAAAGCCTCACGTAATTGCTGGTGGAGAGCGTGCCGTCTACCTGTATACCGGCCTCCCACACGGTGTTATACACCCGTGCGGAGGGCACCGCTATGGCCGCAGGCAGCTGGGCCTGCTCGGAGAGGCATAGCCGCGTGTCCGAGATGGCAAACGAGCGGACATCACCGACCCAGTGACGCAGACCATTGTTGAAATCATCAAAAAATACCGCCCCCGCGGTGTCGTCCGGCACCAGCTTTGTCTCCTGGTGCCCGGGGCGGGTTATAGGAAGAGAAAGGCTATGGGCTTGAAGGGCTTGCATATCGACTAATAAGGGCAAGAGCCCGCACCATAGGAATAAATTGTTTTTCATGTCAGTTTCATGGGTTGAGGACTGATATCAACGGTTTCGGTAGCAACATGGAATATTCACGTGTGTTTATGTACAGAAAACATGAATATTTCGTATGTTTGGCAGCTTCAAAAGCTAAAAATAAACAATATTAAATAAGTTCACAAAAAACAACAACGTAAAAATGAAAGTGGCAGTAGTCGGCGCGACCGGACTTGTGGGTTCGGAAATGTTAACCGTGTTAGCAGCGCGCAATTTTCCCGTAACAGAATTGATTCCGGTAGCCTCCGAGCGGAGCAAGGGCAAGGAAATCGAATTCAAGGGAAAACAATATAAGGTGGTTACACCCGACGAAGCCATAGCCCTCAAGCCCGACGTAGCGTTGTTTTCGGCGGGCGGCAGCACCTCATTGGAATATGCCCCTAAATTTGCCGCCGCAGGCGTCACGGTGATCGACAACTCGTCGGCTTGGCGAATGGACCCCACCAAGAAACTGGTGGTACCCGAAGTCAACGGACATGTATTGTCGGCTGAAGATAAGATCATCGCCAATCCCAACTGTTCGACCATTCAAATGGTGGTCGTGTTGAAACCCCTGCATGAGCGGTATTCGATCGAGCGGGTGGTGGTGTCTACTTATCAGTCCGTCACGGGCACCGGTGTAAAAGCCGTGAAACAATTGAATGATGAGCGTGCAGGTATCGATGGCGAAAAAGCCTATCCTTACCCAATAGACCTCAACGTCATCCCGCAGATCGATGTCTTCCAAGACAACGGGTACACCAAGGAAGAAATGAAAATGATCAAGGAGACCAATAAGATCATGGGCGATGACCGTATCCGTGTGACCGCTACGACGGTGCGTATCCCCGTTATCGGAGGGCATTCCGAATCGGTGAATATCGAATTTGCCGATGACTTTGATATTGATGAGGTGCGTGCACTATTGGCTGGGCAACCGGGTGTCGTGGTGGTCGATAATCCGGCCAAGCTGGAATACCCCATGCCTAAAGATGCGCATGGCAAAGATGAAGTATTTGTAGGTCGTATCCGCCGGGATGAAAGCCAGCCCAACACCCTCAATCTTTGGGTGGTGGCAGACAACCTGCGCAAGGGCGCGGCGACCAATGCGGTGCAGATCGCAGAAAAACTTCTGGAAATGGGATTGTTGTAAACAGGTTGTTTGCTATTACTGAAATTTTCACCGATGCGTGCGCTGATCATCGTCGATATCCAATATGATTTTCTGCCGGGCGGAGCATTGGCTGTGCCCCGTGGCGACGAGATCATACCCGTGGTCAACCAGATACAGCCGAATTACGATCTGGTGGTCGCCACGCAAGACTGGCACCCCGTGGGCCATAAGAGCTTTGCCTCGGCACATGTGGGGAGCAAGCCTTTTGATGTCATTGATCTTGAGGGGCTCCAGCAGGTCCTGTGGCCTGACCATTGCGTGCAGGATACAGCAGGTGCCCGATTGAGCGATGCGTTAGATACCCGCCGTGTTGAAGCCATTTTCCGTAAGGGGACGGACACGTCCATCGATAGCTACAGCGGTTTTTTTGACAATGGCCAACGAAAGAATACAGGCTTGGCCGGCTATCTGCGAGACCGAGGGGTGGCCGCTGTAGACGTCTGCGGCCTAGCCGCAGACTATTGCGTATATTTTACAGCGATGGACGCGCTACAGCTGGGTTTCGACACCGGCATTGTCGAAGGTGCCGCGCGCGCGATTGACAATACTGCTTATGTAGTCAAGCGGGCGGCTTTCCTCCAACGAGGGGGAGCTTTGCTTACTGTTTAATGGTCAAATCGGCGGCCACCCGGTGGGCCGCCGACTCCCTTTCCTCCGAACCGCCTTAAATTATACGTAAAGCTGAGCAGGAAGTAGCGTTGTAAGGCGTTGTTTTGGGTATCTTGGATATACCGTTCATTAAAACTACGGTTTATAGTGGTGTTTTTATCGAGCAGATCGAATGCGGTCAACGCAATCTCGGCCTCTTCCCGCCGGAAGAGCTTCTTGCCGATGGATGCATTCCACAGCGTGAAATGCTGATTATAACCATCGGCCAAGCCCCGGTTATAATTATAATACAGCGAAGAAGCCATGCGGATACCTTTCCAAAACGTGTAAGCAACGTCGTTGCGGATGATCTGGTTGTAGTAATTGTCGCTCAAGCCGGTATTGCCATTATTCCGCACGATGCTGTAGTTGCCCACGTAGCTGAGTCCGATGACCAGGTGCGGTCCAAAGCGGCTATTCAGACCCACACGCTGGTTGAGGCCATATGAGTTGGAATACGTCTCCTCGTTGTTGATCAAGCCGATATCGTGATTATGATATACATTGGTACTGAGGTTGATGTTGATCTTCCACGGTTTGATCGGCGTACCGTAGGTCGTATTGGCCCGTAGGCTGTAATAGCCGTCGATGTTTTCCGGCCGGGTGAATTGCCCACCGGCACCCAGTAGGATATCGGGAGCAATCAGGGTGTCGGCGCTGGCGATGTAGGTCGAATTGACGATGCGGTTGTTAGCAAACTCCGCGCGGACATTGGCGGAGAAATTGCTGCCCGACTCCCGTTTTACGCTGTTATACCGAAGACTGAACCGGTGACCATATTCCTGCTTTAAGTTAGCATTTCCGGTGCGGATGTTCAATGGATTTTGATTGTCGATCACGTCCTGCAGATCGTTGATAGAAGGAGCATTTGTGGCGGCGCTATAGCTGACATCCAGTTCTTTGTCTTCTGAAAAGCGATAAGACAGCTCCGCGCTGGGCAGGTAACTGCTAAAACGGCTGTCCGTAGTGACGGTATCCGGAAACGTGCGGTTATTGTTGATTCGCGCATCTTGGAAATCCACCCCGGCTTCAAACTGAAACGAATCCCGTTTAGCGATCTGGTAAGACACGCCCCCGCTGTGGTAGGTATAATCGTTCCTGAACGCATTCGATAATTGGCGGTCCAGCTCCCCCAGCTGACCCGTTTCGGCCAGAAATTCAAATGTTTCCCGATTGGAGTAACTCCCCGTGTTTCGGATGGAGTAATTGCCCTGTAACCGGCTTCGTCGGCCCAATGGCTCCGTGTAGGCCACCCTGCCGGTGACGCCATTGCCATATCCATCCATTAAGCTTTGGTTACTCACCGTATCCACGCGGTCCAATGCTTGATCCCGGAAGAACTCATTGAGCGAATAGGTATGTGCCAATCCTTTATTGGTATTGGCATTGCCGTCTGCATGCAACGAAACGGTTCTGCCGGGTTTGCTGAGGCGGAACTGGTAGTCGAGGCTCCCGCCCACGTTGAAGTTGGCGTTTTCATTATTGTTGTTGCGTACCGAAGCATTCACCGGGTCGCTGTTGGCAAATACGGTGCTATTCGTAGAAAATGAATTTCGGTCGTGCTGCTGAAACGATAGCGTGGGTCTGAAATCCAGCCGTTGGTTGGAATCAATGTCAAAACGCACCCGCATATTGATCCGGTGGCTGTAATTGACGCCGCCCGATTCTTGGTTTTGCGTACGGAATTGGTTGGCATTGGCGCCGACAAGATATTCCCGGTTGGTGAGACTATTGGTCGTATTGTCCGTTGAGCTGAAGGCATAATTGGCATTGAGGTCCAATTGGTCATCCCACCACTCGTCATTGAAATTTGCTGATACGTTGTTGGTCTTATTGATGCCCCTGCCACTTCCGGCGTTGCCGCGGTTTCTTCCTCCGCTAGTGTTGCGGCTTTCCTCCGCTCCGCCAGCGATGCCAGCCATGGAAAAATCCGATTGGTTGATGTTGTTTGATACCGCAAAAATAGTCAGTCGCCTATCGCCATTAAATATGTTCAGGTTTCCGCCCGTGTTGTACCGTTCACTGGCGCCATATCCGCCGGCTGCGCGCCCGAAATACCCCTGTCGGCGGTCGGTGCGGGTCACGATATTGATTATCTTACGGCGTTCACCGTCATCAAACCCCGTAAATTGCGCTTGTTCGCTCTTCTCGTCGATGAGCTGTATCTTGGCGATAATATCGGCCGGAAGTGTCTTCAATGCAATCCGTGGGTCCGTGCTGAAAAATTCCTTTCCGTCTACCATGATGCGCTGCACATCCTCCCCCTGCGCTTTAATTTGTCCTTCTTCGTCGATTTCCACCCCGGGGATCTGCATGATCAGGGCGTCCGCATCTGCATAAGGCTCCGTGCTGAACGCCGAGGCATCAAATTCCGTGGTGTCGCCTTTCAGCACCGCTGCGGGCGGGGTGGCAATGACGGCCACTTCCTCCAAGGCCCGGTATTCCGGAAGCATTCGGATCACGAGCGGCTTGGGCGTATTTCCAGCCGTTAGCTGTATGGATATATACTTAGACTGGTACCCCAGGTAATTCACCTGAAGCCGGTAGTTGCCCGGTGGCAACTGTTTCAACTGAAAATAACCTTCCGCATCGGCTGCGCGTTGGTCCAATACCGTATCTCCGGCCGTCAGTAGCCTGAGATTGGCCCCTTGAAGGCCCAGGTTGTCAGCGCTATCCACCACCTTGCCGCGGATTCCCTGCTGTGCAAAGGCAGCAATGGAGAAAAAAAGCAGCGGCCAGGACAGGTAAACGCCCCTACTGATGTTGCTCATGCTTGTTTTAGTATCTGGGTAAGCAATTTGGTGATTTAGACGGCATGCGAGGCAAATCGTTTAATCATAAACGTATTATTACCGCGTTTTTCAAGCCAAATTTGAATATGTTTTTATCTTTTTTGGCGCGGAGCATCGTTTGAGCCTATTTTGATAATATATTTGCAATTCGTTTGCACAGCGACATGATCAAGCAACAAGCAGAGAGCAGAAAGGAAAAAATATTGAGGGAGGCACTCGTATTGTTTGCTGAAAAAGGATATGTCGATACCTCCACCAAGATCATCGCCCAACGGGCCGGGGTATCCGAAGCGCTTATTTTCAAGCATTTCAGCAATAAAGATAACCTGCTCTTTCATTTGATCAAGTCAGGCTATCGGCGTGTGTTGCAGCATCATCGCGGTATGCTTACGTATAAGGATGCCAAAAGCTTCCTTCGTAGCATGATCAGCCTTCCCAGAGAATTGGTCAGTGAAGAGCCGCTGTTCTGGAAATTGCAAGAACGCCTATCCCATCATGAGTTTTCCAAGCAGCAGCACGAGCTGTTCATGAAACCCGTTTATCCGACGATCAAGCGTGCATTTTCAGAGCTGGGCTATGAAAATCCGGAGCTCGAAACCCAATTTCTATTGTTGGTTATCGAAATACTTTGGAAAAAGGAGGCTAACGGGGAGCTGACCAATGCCAATCAATTAGCCGAACTGCTAGACGCTAAGTACGGGATATAGCCTAATGGCGCAAAAAAATGCAACAATATCCACTAAACATGCATAAACGCGCAGAATTATGTTTAATATTGGGCGTTAATCTGGCCCGACAGCCATCGGTATTGTTTTTGTATACTTAGCGATATGTTCAAGAAAGCAGTTATTGCACTTGGTTTTACATTAATGGGGCAGTTTGCTGTCCTCGCCCAGCAACGGGACACTTTTATTCCGTTTATCAATTCGCAGCATACATGGGTTGATTCCGTATTCAATAGCTTAAGCCCGAGGGATAAAGTCGCCCAGTTATTCATGGTGCGTGCCCATAGCAATTTAGGGCAACAGTATATCGATTCGGTGGCGGAGGTGATCCAGCAAGAGCAGCTGGGCGGAATCGTGATGTTTCAAGGGGGACCGGTACGCCACGCACAGGTGATCAACCGTTACCAGCGCCTATCCAAGGTGCCCTTGCTGGTGGCTTTCGACGGCGAGTGGGGCCTCGGTATGCGGCTCGCCGACTCTACCATCTCCTATCCTTACCAAATGGCCCTTGGGGCCGTCCAAAATGAGGCACTGATTTATCAAATGGGGCTGGAGATTGCAAAAGATTTCAAGCGCTTGGGCATGGGTATCAATTTTGCACCCGTGGTGGATATCAACAACAATCCCCGCAATCCGGTGATCAATTTCCGCTCGTTTGGAGAAGACAAAAAAAATGTGACGCGCAAGGGGCTTGCCTATATGCGGGGGATGATGGATGGGGGACTGATCACGTCGTTGAAACACTTTCCGGGCCACGGTGATACCGATGTAGACTCGCACCATGATCTGCCCCAGCTTACCTTCACCGCGGGACGGCTGGATTCGCTGGAGATGTACCCCTTCCGCGAACTCATCAAGGCAGGAGCCTCCGGTGTCATGATTGCGCACATGAATATCCCCAGCTTGGATAATACACCCAATCTGCCTTCTTCACTATCCCAGCATATCGTTACCAATGTGCTCAAGAAACGCCTCGGCTTCCAAGGGCTTACGTTTACCGATGCCATGGATATGAGCGGCGTGGTGAAGCATTTCCCCGGTGGCGAAGCCGATGTGCGGGCTATTATTGCCGGCGTTGACTTACTTGAGCTATCTGAAAACAGTGCACGGGCCATCAACATGGTGCTGCAAGCAGTTAAGCAGGGGAGGCTTACGCAGCAGGATATCGATACCCGTGTCAAGAAAGTGCTGGCCGCCAAATATTGGCTCAGCTTAGACCAGCTGCGGCCGGTAGCGCTCACCAATCTTTACCGCGAGGTCAATAGGCCCCGTGCCGAAGCGCTCAACCAGCGCTTGGCCGATGCATCGGTCACGCTGCTGAAAAGCGACAGTTTGATCAAGGCCATCGATTACACCAAACGCACAGCGATCATTAGTATTGGTGGCGCCGAGATTTCCGAATTCCAGAAGATGCTTGATTGGCGCTTCGATAATCAGATGCGTTATGTCTTGTCTGCAAACGCCACGGCGGATGACGTCGCTGCCGTTGCCAACGAACTCAGCCGATACAGCCAAGTGATCGTGGCACTTCATGACAATCGCGCCCGCCCACGAAGCACATTGGACTACAACACAACAGTACGGCTATTCATCAACGAATTAGCCCATATGAATAGTGTTTTTTGCGTTTTTGCCAATCCATATAGCCTAGCGGGGTTGCCCGGTGTCGAACAGGCAAAATCCATTCTGGTATGCTATCAAAATGACCGCATCATGCAACGGGCGGCAGCAAAGGTCATCCTCAAACGGCTTTCCCCCACGGGCAGGCTGCCCGTGACGATCAATTCGTTCTTCCGCTACGGCGATGGGGAATAGGTTCGGTACTTGCCCCTGCCCGGTGTCATTCAATATACAGCTCGCGCACGTTAGATGGTGCGCTTTCGTTTTTCAGCCGATCGATGGCGGTGACCACATAGCGGTAATGACCCTGTTTGCGCACCAGGTTATCGGTGTAAGACAGTTGTGTATGATCATACGTGACATGCAGGATATTTTGCGGATTATTGAGGTTCAGCTCTTCTCCTTCGTTAAAACGGTATATGACATAGCCATAGGCCTCCTCTCCGTCCGCTGCCGGAGGCGACGGCAGCCAATGCAGCATGACGGATGCTTGGTTGTCTGTCACCCGTGCCAGCAAGCCAAACGGCGGTTCGGCGGCGACACTATCCAGCCAGGGCATACTCGGCGGAAGTGACTTATAACGATACAGGCTGTATTGCAGCGAATCCCGCAGACCGCCAGTATTGTTGGCGATGTATTTGGAGCTGTAGTAGATGCTGCCCTGCGCATGGCCCGATTGCCGCGCGTAGCGTACTTGGTTGGGTATTTGACTGCGGTCGCGCCAGCCAGCCCCCTTGTCATTGACGCGATAGGCCGCATGACCGACATAAAAGTGCCTTCCGTTGGCATGCTGGCTCCACCAGTCTACCAACACCTCATAAGGCGCACTGGGGTTGCCGAAGGGGAAATAGATCTGCGGGTTGATGTAATCTACCCACCCTTCTTCCAGCCACTTCAGTGCATCGGCATAAAGCTGCCGGTAGCCACTGAGCCCCGACGAAGCAGATCCGTTGGGGTGGTCTTTTTTATTGTCCCAGATGCCGAACGGACTGATCCCGAATTTGACATATTTCTTTTCACGGTGTATGCTGTCAGACACCATGTTGACTAGCAGGTTCACATTGTTTCTCCGCCAATCCGCCACATTGCGAAATCCATTGGGGTATTGCCTGAAGGTCTCCGCATCGGGGATGGGTTTGCCTCCTTCGGGGTAGGGATAAAAATAATCGTCGAAATGGATGCCATCGATGTCGTAGTTGCGGACGATGTCCATCACCACGCCGATAATATATTCCCGCACCTCGGGAATACCCGGATTGAACAGCTTTTTTCCCCCGTATACGAAAAACCAGTTGGGCTTTTGCCGCGTGATGTGATCATTTGCCGTATTGGCGGCGATCAAGTCAAACGTAGCCCGGTAGGGATTGATCCAGGCATGCAATTCGATGCCGCGCTTATGGGCCTCCGTGATGGCAAATTCAAGCGGGTCATAAAAGGGAATCGGCTGTTGTCCAGGTTTTCCGGTGAGAAAACGACTCCACGGTTCCCTGCTTTTGGCATAAAACGCATCAGCTGTCGGGCGTATCTGCAGCATAATCGCATTGATGCCCGCTCGCTGGTGATTGTCCAATTGCTGGATGAGTTCCTCCTGTTGCTTTTTTGCATCCAAGCCCGCGGCCGAAGGCCAATCAATATTGACCACCGTGGCAATCCACACCCCCCGCAGTTCGCGCTTCGGAAGCACATCCATCGGCGGGTCGGGGAGCGCATAGCCAACAGTACAGGCAAATAATAAGAAAATCGTCGTGAAATAGCCAAGATAGGTGCGAATAAAACTCATCTCCAATGTCATCATCCGCGACAAAGATATGAAAATTTATATGGGCCAATGATGATGATCAGGTCCATTCCACCATTTCAGCACATACACGATGAGGATAAACCAACCACAGGCCACAGCGAGGAGCTTGGTCACCCGATGCCGCGCGTCAAAACCCAATTTCCAATTGAGCAGCATGTACAGCAATACGAGCAGCAGCGGCACGGTAGGCGGGTAGAGGCGATAACTCTCGGCCCAGTGACCCTGTGCGAGGGCGATCAGCGAGCGCTGGAATCCGCAGCCCGGACAGTCGATGCCCGTAATCAGTTTGAACGGGCAGGGCAGCAAAAAATTTTGCAGCCAGGAGAGGCCCTCCAGGCTGCAAAACGCCCACGCGAGGCATCTGGCGTATACCATGGCGATGGCTTAAGAATCTTTTGGTTTATCCTCGTCGCCAAAGGAGTCTTTCAGGTCTCCAACGTCATTCTTGAGGTTCTCAAACGAATTGCCTCCAGTTGCTTCCGCAGCCGTGGGGCCGATGTACTTGGCATCGCCAAACCCGATGATGGGATAGGTAATAAACGCAAAGAATATACTGAGGATCGTCCACAGCGGCACCTCCTTGCCAAAGCTCTTCATCAGCAGGTTGGTGAGCCAAATGGAAAACACGATGTTTACGCAGGGCACCAATGTGGCCACCACACCCCACCAGACCGGTTTGCCCACGATTTCGGCAATGATGATGTAATTGTAGATGGGCACAATGGCCGCCCAGCCCGGCTTCCCAGCTTTTTGAAACATCTTCCAAAGCCCGGCAATCGTCAGCACCGCGAGTGCCAAGCAGAAAACCATTGCCCCGGCACTCATGCCCCAGGCGAAGCCGTCCCCAACGTTGTAATTTTCATAATTGTCCATAATTTTTGGTGTTTAAAGGGTTAATAAACAGGTTAATATATAATGGCTGTGTGTTGTTCAGATCAAAGATAAGTGAAAAACCGAAACTTGCAACAATTGCATTACATGAAATGAGCTGAATCGCAGATAAAGCCATAACTTTGCGCCCAAGGGTTTATCCGAGGCATCATGAAAGAGCAGATTTCGGTTTTTGACATGTTTAAGATCGGCATCGGTCCGTCAAGTTCGCATACGCTCGGTCCGTGGCGAGCCGCCCAGCGCTTTATCCAAGAGCTTGTTCGGAAAGATGCGCTCCGGCGGACGGAGGCGGTCAAGATCTTGCTCTACGGCTCGCTGGCCAAGACCGGCATGGGGCATGGCACCGATGTCGCGGTATTGCTGGGACTTAGCGGCGATGATCCGGTGACGTTTGCAGTCGATGAGGTGGTGCCGAAAGTCGCCCACATCAAGCTCCAGCAGCGGTTAGCACTGGCTGGCACACACGAAATACCATTTTCATATGCAGAAGACCTCTTGTTTCTATCCAAAGAAAGCCTCCCCTTCCACCCCAATGCGCTGACCTTTCAGGCCCTATTGGCTGATGGTCGTGCCATCAGCGAAACCTACTATTCCATCGGTGGCGGGTTTGTGGTGCAGGCGGAGGACCGCGACACGGAGCGGCAAGAATTTGACCTCCCATTTCCGGTTCATCATGCCAAAGACCTGCTCATGTGGTGTATGCATACCGGCCTCAAAATCTCCGAGCTCGTGCTCGAAAATGAACAGGCCTGGCGGCCCGAAGAAGAGACACGGCACGGCATCCTTCGTATCTTTGACGCCATCCGCGAGTGCATCTATCGGGGGTGCCATACTGCGGGACTGCTGCCCGGAGGATTGCACGTAGAACGCCGGGCCCACAAGCTCAATAAACGGCTCATCGGTGGGCGGTCTTATACCGACTATATGAGCTGGGTGGCCGCTATCCGTGCCGGAGGAGACAGTTTCCAGTACACCCTGGATTGGGTGAGCTGTTTCGCCTTGGCAGTCAACGAGGAGAATGCCTCCTTTGGTCGCGTCGTCACGGCGCCCACCAACGGTGCCGCTGGGGTGATACCTGCGGTGCTGCAATATTACATCGTATTTCATGACGGGTTTGACGAAGAGCAGATCATCCGGTTTATCGCCACCGCATCGGAGATCGGCAGCATCTTCAAGAAAGGGGCCACCATTTCGGCCGCCATGGGCGGCTGCCAGGCAGAGATCGGCGTCTCCTCGGCCATGGCCGCGGGGGCGCTTACCGAGCGCCTCGGCGGATCGCAGCGCCAAGTGTTGATGGCGGCCGAGATCGCGATGGAGCATCACCTCGGGCTTACCTGCGACCCCATCGGCGGACTGGTGCAGATCCCCTGCATTGAGCGCAACACCATGGGCGCTATCAAAGCCATCACAGCGGCCCAGTTGGCCCTGCAATCCAACCCCGATAAGGCCAAGGTAAGCCTTGATGCCGTGGTCAAGACGATGTGGGAGACCGCGCAAGATATGAATGTCAAATACAAAGAAACAGCCGACGGTGGCCTGGCCATCAATATCCCATTGAGCTTGCCAGAGTGTTAGATTTTTCCGTACTTTGTATGGTGCCGCTTTTCATCAGTTCGATCGCTTCGGGTAGCAATGGCAATTGCTATTACGTGGGCAATGGCCACGAGGCCATCCTGGTCGATGCAGGCATCTCCTGCCGGGAGACAGAAAAACGCATGGCACGGCAGGGATTGTCCATGCGGCATGTAAAAGCCATCTTCGTTTCCCACGAACATACCGACCACGTAAAGGGCCTAAGCGTGTTAGCCAACAAATACCAGCTGCCGGTATTCCTCACCGAAGGTACGCGGCAGTCGTGCCGGCTGGCCATCCCCGAGCGGTTGCTGCACCCGCTGGCCGATCTGCAGACCATCGCGGTTGGCCGCCTGGTGGTGACTTCTTTCCGCAAATACCATGATGCCGCCGATCCCCATAGTTTCCTGGTACAGAGTGAAGGGTATACGGTAGGCATCTTTACCGACATCGGCAGAGTATGCGAGCGGGTAGCAGCGTTTTTCGAGCAATGCGATGCCGCCTTCTTAGAAGCCAACTATGACGCCGACATGCTCATGCAGGGGCGTTACCCCTTTTTCCTCAAAAACCGCATTCGCGGCGGCTACGGCCACTTATCCAATGCCGAAGCGTTGGAATTGTTTGTCAACCGCCGTTCATCACAGCTGCGCCACCTATTCCTGTCGCACCTTTCGCGAGACAACAATCACCCCGAGTTGGTATACAACCTGTTTGATGCCCACCGGGGCGACACCGAAATCATTGTCGCCGGCCGCGATGCAGAGACACCGGTGTATGCGTTGGGCGATGCCAAGGCAATATCCTACACCTTGTTTGAGCCGGAAGATATCCGCCTTCCGTATCCGGTTTCCGGCCGTGTATCCGGTTAGTCCGGCCCTTGTCCAATAAAATACTTGGTTGTAGGTATTTGAAGTGTTCGAATACTTCGCTACATTTGACTATCAGGCTTTGTACATATGACTTTCAATCGCTTTTTCCGTCCGGTGACCGGCTTTCTGCCGGTAGCGCTGTTTATTTCGCTGATTTTAGTTTCCTCCTGTAAGAAGAACGACCCCGATCCGCAGGTGGGAGGATTAGACGAGGCAACTAACCGATGGGTGGTTGAGCAGATGCGCGATGTGTATTACTGGAATACCTCGATCCCTCAGGACCGAAATCTGGATTTTAACCTTGAACCGGAACCTTTCTTTGAAACTATCTTGCACACGGATGATCGGTTTTCGTGGATTCAATTGGCTGACGAACTTGAAGACGACCTATCGGGCGTTTCTACGACAGTTGGCTTGGGTATCGGGCTGCTCCAGATCAATGAGGCGGGGGATGTAATCATCTCCGTCAGGTATGCATTGGAGGGTTCTCCGGCAGATATTGCAGGCATAGAGCGAGGGGATATCATTACCGAAATCAATGGTCAAGCGATGACCATCAACAATTATAACAGCGTGCTCAACGCCTATTATGGGTCCGATCCTTTTACGGTGCAACTGGCACATATTGAAGAGAGCTCCATCGTTGACGACCAAGCGATTGAGCTTACTCCTGTGGAGCGATTCCAAGAACAGGCGATCCATTTGGATGAGGTTATCACCACACCCGGGGGCAAAAAAGTGGGGTATTTGTTTTATAACCGCTTCCTCAATGAACAGCCCAACGAATTGTTGGCGGCGTTCGATAAATTCAAGTCGGCCGGCGTGAGCGATTTGGTGTTGGATTTGCGGTATAATGGGGGCGGGGGAATCTGGATAGCGGCCATCCTGTCGGGGTTGATTCAGGCAAATTTCGACGAGAGCGAACCCTTTATCCAATACAACTACAATAGCAATTATAATGATGAAACCTACACGTACTACCAGCTATTTGGAGGCGACTCGGACGATCCTGAAGAAGTGCAATCTGCCGATGCAGTGGTCGACGCTATCAACACATTGAACCTCAACTTGCCTCGTGTTTATATTATTGCTACCGACAATTCAGCATCAGCCAGTGAGTTGGTCATTAATAATCTCAGGCCATTTTTGTCGGATGCTAATGTGATCCATGTCGGAGAAACTACCGTTGGCAAGAATGAGGGTTCCTTTACCATCGTGGACGAACGGGAGCCACGGCAAATTGAGTGGGGGATCCAACCCATCGTCGTCAAGCTGGCCAACAGAAACGGGTTTGGAGACTATCCCAATGGCCTGGACCCACAATACGAAGTAGACGAATGGGACTACCTGCCCTGGGCTCCGATTGGTTCATTAGATGATCCGCTGTTATCGCGGACACTCGCGCTTATTGACCCGAGTATCCAGCCAATCGCATCGAAATCAATGAGTGTAAGAGCGCAAACAGCGAGAGGATTGCGTGCGAAGAAGGTATCCGGATTTGAAGATAAACTCAATAAGCCCGTTCCCGTTGATATCGGAACACCCAAAGGAAGGATTAATCCATAATCATCTCCATCCCAAACAAGTCCGCAATATGACCTTTTAGGCGGGTCTTTACCGCGGCGATGTCTTGGGGAGCGCCCAGCTCCCGCTGCATGGACGTCACGCCCTTGTCGTCGATGTTGCAGGGGATGATGTTGCCGAAATAAGCCAGGTCTGTATTCACATTGAAAGCAAATCCGTGCATCGTCACCCAGCGGCTGGCGCGCACGCCCAGCGCGCAGATCTTGCGCGCCCGTGCATTGTCAGCGTCCAGCCACACGCCCGTATATCCCGGGTAGCGCCCTGCGGCAATCCCATAATCACCCAGGGTGCGGATGACCGCCTCCTCCAGCGTACGGAGGTACCGGTGTATGTCGGTAAAGAAATTATCAAGATCCAGGATCGGATAGCCTACAATCTGCCCCGGACCGTGATACGTGATGTCGCCACCCCGATTTATGTTGTAAAACGCGGCCTGTTTTTCCGAGAGTCCGTCTTCGTCCAACAGCAAATTCTCGGCATTGCCACTTTTGCCCAGCGTGTACACATGCGGGTGCTCCGTAAAAATCAGGTAGTTTGCCGTTGGCGATGCCGTCCCTTCCAGCCGATTGGCAGTCTTCTGTTCCACCACGCGGGCAAATAGCGCCTCCTGCCTGTCCCAAGCCTGTTGATAGTCCAGTAGACCCCAATCCTCAAAGATTACTGCTTTATTCATCCTTGCTCCTTAATCTTGCGCGTTGTTCCCCAGTCCTTGCTCACTAGTCCTTACTCTTTATATCCTTGTTCCTTGATCTTAATATAATAAGTTATCATACGGATACCGTTCGGTATGCATTTTCACCACCGTATCATACAGCAGCTTTCTAAATGCCTCCACGTTGGTCTTATCCGTAGCCGAGATGAATACCGCCGGACTGTTATGCCGGGCCATCCAGCTGCTTTTAAAATCTTCCAACGATACCGGCCCGCGCTCATCTTGCTCTTCGTCATCCTGCGGTTCCCGCTCGGGGCGGTAAGCATCGATTTTGTTAAATACCGTGATGGTGGGCTTGTCCAACGCACCGAGTTCCTTGAGTGTCTCGTTTACCGCCCGGATATGGTCTTCGAAGCTCGCATGCGAAATGTCTACCACATGCACCAATACGTCCGCCTCCCGCACCTCATCCAGCGTCGATTTGAAGCACTCTACCAAGTGGTGAGGCAGCTTCCGGATGAAACCAACTGTATCGGAGAGGAGGAAAGGCAGGTTATCGATCACCACCTTGCGCACAGTCGTATCCAACGTCGCAAACAGCTTATTCTCAGCAAATACGTCCGACTTTGAAATCAGGTTCATGATGGTCGATTTGCCCACGTTGGTATAGCCCACGAGCGCCACACGTATCAGCTGCCCCCGGTTCTTCCGCTGGGTCTCGGCCTGCCGGTCGATGGCCTTGAGCCGTTCTTTGAGCAGGGCAATCTTGTTGAGGATCATCCGGCGGTCGCTTTCAATCTGGCTTTCCCCCGGGCCACGCATACCGATGCCCCCCCGCTGGCGCTCCAAGTGAGTCCACATGCGGGTCAGGCGAGGCAGCAGGTATTGCAGCTGAGCAAGTTCTACCTGTGTTTTTGCCTGCGCCGACTTGGCCCTACGGGCAAATATATCCAAGATCAGGTTGCTGCGGTCGAGTATCTTTACCTTCAGCTCCCGTTCGATGTTGCGTAGCTGGGAGGGCGAGAGCTCGTCATCGAACACCACGATGTCTATCTCTTCTGCCTCTACAAACGCTTTTATTTCGTCCAATTTCCCACTACCCACGAAGGTCGCTCGGTCAGGGTGGTTCAGCCGCTGCGTAAATACGCCCTTTACGACGCCCCCGGCGGTATCTACCAAAAAAGCCAGCTCTTCCAGGTATTCCTGTTCTTTTTCGTCGCTGTCATCGGGCAGGATAATGCCCACCAAAACAGCGGTTTCCGGTAATATAGCGGTATCAAAAATCTTTGGTCTTGCCATGTATAAAAAAGTAAAAAATAAAAGAAAAGTAAAAATCCATTGGCGCTCCTTACAAGCGCCAGCTACAAATGTGGTGTTGTAGTGGGGTATTACATGGCTTTATTCATTAACAACATACAAAGGTAACGGTTTTTATGCAAAAAGAAAGCCCTGAAACGGGGAGAATCAGGGCTTTCGAAACTAACCAATTATAAACCTAAACTATGAAAAGACAATTCTACAATTAACCAGATAGTTCCAATAACTATGCCCGAGTTAGCGGCCAATTGTTAAGTTATGTTAAATTGTCGACGGCGTCCAATATCGCATCCCACAGCGCCAACCGCTTCGTCAAGGCAACTTTAGCCACATCTCCCATTTCTTTCCATTTCTGTCCATCTTCACCGCCCAATTCCTGAATCATCATCATCGCCAACGGGCCGTGCTCATCGCTATCAAGTTCTATGTGGCGTTTGAAATAATAGATCAGTTTAGTGAGGTCAGCATGCGGAAAATGTTGCTGAAACTCATGCAATATTGAGGTGAACATGTCGGGAATCAAGTTTTCACGACCGAAGGTAAAGGCACTGGCTATCTTATGCGGTTCACCCTCCTCGATGATGTCAAAAGAAAACTGTAAGAAAGCCTTTATCCGATGATCGACCTCCAGGCCGTCAATAGCCTCGGTGATGGTTTTGCCTGAGCGGATCGTATCCACCAACCCTTCAATCGGCTTGGTATCGGCACCAAGCGTCCGCATGGCATCCAGGTACATTTCATAATGGCTGAGGCGGCGGCCATCGACATACTCGTCAGACTCCTCTGCAAGGACGATTTCATTAATCAAATACCGGGTATTGGGAGATGGCGTTGCAAACCAAGGAATAGTCGTGCAGGTTAGCTTTATTTGTAAGGCTTTCAATAGGGACATAAAATCCCACACAGCATAGACATGGTACGCTGTGAATCGTTGTAAATCGGCGATGGTTTTAATTCTTGAATAAAGGGCATGGGATACTAGCTTGTTGCGTTCGGCATCGATATACTGATTAATTGCTTCTACGTTTTGCATGGGCATATTCATTCGTACGTAATTTTCCTTTGTTGGTCCCATAGAACCTGCATGACAGCAAATTTAGCAATTATTAGTTGGCCCTCTTTAGGCCTGTGCCAGCGGCCGACTTGTTTTACTTTTTTTTGACAGGGCCTCGCGAATGCTTTTCCGCAGTTTGAGGTATGCATTTACCTGCCCCCACGCCTTACCGATAAACGCGCCGCCAAGGCAATACAAAAACGCGACTCCCGCATGATACCAGCTCCACGAAAAATGGGCTTGCGCGGCTCCCTTGATAAAAAACGCCGCCAATGCCAGGACAACGAAAAACTTCCCTTCGCCACACCCACAGGCATTGTAGTAGCGGTTTATCTTAGATTCCAGCAGTTCGTTTTCGACGTCATCCTGGCTGTCCAACTGTATCGTTACCTGCATGGGCGGCCGCTCAAAGACTCGCACACGCAATAACGAACGGAGTTGTTCAACGTTGGTGACGGTGACGATGTTGCTCAGCGTTTTCATGATTACTTCAAAATTAACCAGATAACCGCAGCGATAGCCACGATAGCCAGAAATGCGTAGAAACCGGTTGAAATCTTAGCATTGCAATTGGCGCCATCTTGTTGGCTATTATTTGGATTCTTTTCCATGATTGAAATTTTTTAAATAAATGTACAATGCCTGCTCCCCCGGAGAGACGCAATCTGAAAATTCGTCATATCCCTGTTCACCAATTCTCCTGCGGCATCCGTCCGGATATTGGGGAACATAAGATTATCCCGGTCTGCCGCATCTTCCAAATGCGGCAAGAGGCAGCCATGCCCAATTTCATGGGCGATGGACTGTATTCCGGCAATGTTGGGTTCGACAACGACATAGTTATGCGTTGCCGAAAAGCTGCAGCCAACCGTCGAACGGGGCGTGATGTCGTTGATCACAAAGACAATCATCTCAGAACCGTACCCCACGATCCGTTTCCACCCATCTTCAAAGGCACAATCTGCCGATACCAGTTCATAATAGGAGCCACCGATCCACCAGTCACTAAAAAAGCCTCCTGCGCCGCATTCAACGTTATTAGCCATATTGTTGGTGACCAACTGGGGCACACAAACCCCGGTATAGATCAGATTGACATTGCACTGGGTGTCAAAAATCTCTTGAGCGGTCTGGATACCCCTTATGGCCACCGCTTCGGTAGTATGGGGCGCCCCGTTATTATTCAGGATAATCAGTTTGACATACATCTTTTTTCGCAGTCTTACCCCCGCCAACGACAACAGAAAATCAGGGAGACCAATGATTCGCCACACGATTTCGGTGACCCAGTTGATGACCGTTCGGATGATGCCTCCCAATATGGGGATGCTCAGGATGAGGTTGATGACGAATGCGATCAGATCAAGTACCAATCCGACGATCGTACACACCACTTGTGTTACCAGCCGCGTTATGGTTTCGACCACCCAGGTGATTACCTTTACTACGATCACGACGATCCAACAAAACCATTTGTTACAACACAGGCACCACCAGTTGCAGGGTTGTTCGCGGCAGCGGCGCTCTTCTTGGTTTATCCAGTTTTCTATCGGCCGTGAGATGGTCTCCGTTATCCAGGTTTGTATTTCTGTACAAATTCTCATGATAAGCTTAATTTGGTTATAACTTATCCAAAGCTCTCTAATACAGAAAGGGTATGCAATACCTGATTTAGTGTATATTTAGCTCAGTCCAATATGATGATTCGCTTCATTTTTTGACCGTGCGTTTAGACAAATATTTACGGATCGGTTCATCGTAAAACCGCATTGCCAGATACGCGATGAACAATAATCCAATAGTGGCTAGTATAATCACGCCTGTTAAATCGCGGGGTTCCGGTTTGTTTGCCAAGAAGAAATTTCCAAAAATCCAAATGGCGAAGTAATGCGTCATATACAGCGGGTACGAAATCCGTCCTGATAAATCACATACCTTTGCTAATCTTGGCGATAGCGTTGCACCGGCGCCCAACGAAACCAGCAATGGGAAATAGCAGAGCACAATCAATAGCTCCACCAGCCAGTTTTCAGCAAAATAAGGCATCATCAGCGCCGCTAACAGCAGGATAGTGAGGCCCACGAAGCCCAGTTTGTTTCGGATGATCCACCGATTCCTGAAAATCAGCATCCCCATCAGAAACGAATACGAGATACGGGCCCCGCCGTGCCAAAAGTTATCCGCGCTCCACCCACCCAGCAGGTTACCCGTTTGGTATGCGATTTTTCCGAGTACAATAGCCGCCAGCAGCGTCAATACATAAATAACCCGCTTATTCAGCCGAACCAGGACCAACGCATAGCAGATGTTAGCCATGTATTCCCAGAATAAGGACCACGAAGGCGCATTCAGACCAAAGACATTGAAGCTCCTATCAGCCATGGTTGGATTCGGGATCAGCAAAATCGATGTCACGAACAGCAGTGCGATCTGCGGGAGGTTATATGAGGCGAGGTTATCCACATATGGGTCCAGCAGAAACCCCAACAATCCCAAAACAGACCCCAGGATCACCAGTGGATGCAACCGGATCAACCGGCGTTTAAAAAACTCGAGTATTCCCATTTTCGCCAGCCGATCGTCATAGGCATAGGCGATGACAAAGCCCGAGAGACAGAAGAAAAAGTCTACCGCCAGAAAACCATGTCCAATGAAATTCAAGCTGAAATCAGTATACATCCATTCCATAAAATGGAAGATCACGATCCCGATAGCCGCAATACCGCGGAGGCCATCTAATATACTAAAATGCTGTTTGGTGTTCAGTGTTGTCGAAGGGGTGGCGCTCATTATCTATCGGTAAACAATTGAATGGGTAGTTTCATGTTCGGATTTTCCAAAAATAGCAATATTTCATTTAGATGCACATCCGATGGATGTTGTATCAATTAAACTCGTTTCTTCGTTTAAGAGAAAAGAACCAATAGCAACTCATGACGACCGATAAGAAACTGAATGGAAAAGTAGCGCTGGTGGCGGGCGCTACCCGGGGTGCCGGTAGAGGCATCGCACTGGAATTGGGGATGGCGGGAGCCACGGTATATGTGACGGGCCGCACCACGGCCAACCGACAGTCTGAATATGGCCGGCCGGAGACCATTGAAGAGACGGCCAAGCTGATTACCGACACAGGCGGTGTGGCAATACCGTTGGTGGTAGACCACCTGGTGGATGCCGAAGTAAAAGCGCTTGTAGACCGGATTCGGACAGATCATGGTCGGCTGGATATCCTCGTCAACGACATTTGGGGTGGTGAGTACCTCACCGAATGGAACAAACCTGTGTGGGAGCATTCGCTGCAAAAAGGACTGCGCCTGCTTCACCTGGCGGTAGATACGCACCTGATCACTGCTCACCATGCGTTGCCGCTGCTCATTGAGCGCGAAGGCGGACTGCTGGTAGAGGTCACCGATGGTACGGCCGCGTATAACAAAGACAACTATCGGTTATCGGTATTCTACGATTTGGCTAAAAATGCGCCGATACGCATGGCATGGGCGCATGCCAAGGATTTAGCTGCCTATAAAGCCACGTCAGTGGCCGTGACACCGGGATGGTTGCGCTCCGAGATCATGCTCGAGCATTATGGCGTATCGGAGCCCAACTGGGAGGAGGCAATTAAGCAGCAGCCGCACTTTGCCATTTCCGAATCACCGCGGTATATCGGCCGAGCATTGGCGGCCCTCGCCGCCGATGATAATAAGTTGCGGTGGACAGGTCAATCCGTCTCGAGCGGGGAACTGGCCATTCACTATGATGTAAGGGACGTGGATGGATCGCAACCTGACTGCTGGCGTTACCTCGTAGAGGTGCAGGATGTGGGAAAACCAGCCGATACCACGGGCTATCGGTAAAATCTAGTTTGTTGTAGAAATCATTTTTTCCTTGACAACGGATGAAGACTATTTTTGACAATCTAACCCGGAAGCTGACCGTCGTTGCATTGTTATTTGCGACTTATACGCTGTTTGCGCAACAGCAGATGCCACTTACCTGGCGCGACATTGCGGTGCCTCTACCACCGGCGCATGCCAAAAACATAAAAAAAGATTTTGGGGCCAAAGGTGACGGCAAAACCGATGATAGCCCGGCGTTCATGAAGGCCGCAAAGACCGGGAGCGCCATTGTGATTCCCCCGGGCACCTACCTGATCAATACGCCATTTGAGTTCACGAGCGGGTTGCAGTTGTATGGCGTCGATAATCCCGTATTGCACATCGTGTCCGAAACTGGGTTGACCGCGCAGGGTGTCCATGATGTCGGTTCTTTCGGTATCGTGTATCGAGGTAAGGGGATCCAATTTACCGGAGGTGCCGATGGGTACGACCGGCGTCTGACCTTCATCGGCAATACTTTTGAGCATATCTGGGATGGATCAAATGGAATAACGGCCAAGTACGTCTCCGACCTCGTGCTCAGAGGCAATAAATTCATAGACATCATCGGTATCCCCGGAGGTTGGGAGCAGTACAGGGGGAGGCCATGGAACCCCGATGGGAGCGGTTTCTGGGCGTTTGGGTTCGGCGACCACATCGATCTGAGCTTCAACTATTTTGAACACATTGGTTATAATGGCCTGAAAGGATTTTTCAACGGTCCGGATGTGTCGCATGATTTCCGGTCGACCAACAATGAATTCCGCTTTATCCACCGCATCGCGTCTGAATTTCAGCATTGCAGCAATAACGAAAACGGCTGCTTGACCAAGGGCGGCGCGGGGAGCTCGGTCGTGGCACCCTACATGGCGAATAATTTTGCGTATGACTTTTGGTACCCTAACAAAGTGACCTTCGGGATGAGTTGGCCGATCGACCAGAACGTCAACGGCGTGTACATGAACAATACGGTTATACAGACCGAGCCTTGCTGCATGGATCCGGATAGCCACCTGGGCTATGGCATCGAGGTGAGCGGCTATGCGGTGCTGGCGCAGGGAAATGTGGTCGGCATCAGTTCATCAACGGTCAATAACGGCTTTGGTTGGGGAGCGTCCATTGGCACCGACCGGCTTTTCGGCGGATTGATCACCATGAATGTAATCTGTGGACCGAACAGCAAGATCCACCAAGGTGCAGACGGCGGGCCGACCGATAATGCCACCCCGCATAATTTTGTGGATAGCCGGGTGTGCCCCTGCAAAGACGGTGATTTGGCCAAAAGCGATATCCGGGCAGGTTGGGATGGCCGACACCTCTGGGTAGTAAGCAATTTATCAATCATACATGTGGCATTTTATGTGGGAGATGCGGATGTGCCTGAGAAGATACAGACCCAGCAGGATGCCAACGAAAACTTCGCCGAGGATCGCAGATGGCACTATTCCTTTGCCCGCACGGGCACGGTGAAGGTGAGGGCGGTGATCGCGGATGTTTCGGGACAGTGCAAAACCGTTGTTTTTTGACAGAGGGATTTTAAACTTGCCGCTGCGAACCGATCGACTGAACCTCCGAAATAGCATGTATTTTTCAAAAATTTGGAAGTTTAAAATATATTTCTGTACTTAGCGGGTACGTTACCGATTATAATCCTTAATACTCAATTTTAAGGGAGCGCTTATGCATGTTGTGTGCAGGAATTTGGCGGCAGTTCGTATTGCTTGATTACGGGTACGTACCCGATATGTAAAACGACCAACGGACGCCATTTGCGCAATGTGCTTATAGGACAAGAAACAACTAATTGATATAGGCATGAAAAAAACGCGTTATTTTCTTTGGCTTTTAAGCTTAACAGCTTGGGGTACGCTGGCCGTTCCGGTCGCGCGAGCGGGCAGTCCGTTGCCGGCGACCGGTGTTCGGATGCAGCAGGGTGTATCGGGCACGGTGAGGGATGCCACCGGTGTACCGCTGGATGGCGTAAGTGTCACGGTAAAACGGACCGGGTCGGGTACAGCAACCAGCACGGAAGGCAAGTTTACCATTGAACAAGTTGAGCCCACCGACATGCTGGTGTTCAAACGCATGGGCTATAAGGAGCTGGAGGTGGAGGTGTCTGGCAAGACTAGTCTGGACGTGGTCATGGAGGAAGATGTGGCAGGGCTCGACGAAGTAATCGTGGTTGGCTATGGGACACAAAAGAAAAGCTCGGTCACGGCCGCTATCGCCAAAGTGGAAAATAAAATACTGGATCAGGTTCCCGTGGGGCGTCCTGAATTGGCATTGGTAGGCCGGTTGGCGGGTGTAAACATCTCGAATACGCGGAGCAATCCGGGGTCTGCCCCCATTATCCGCGTGCGGGGGTCTGGATCTATTTCGGCAAGCAACGACCCGTTGGTCGTGATCGATGGATTCCCTGGCGCGAGTATGAGCAGTGTCAATATGAACGACGTGGAATCCATTGAGGTGCTGAAGGATGCATCTTCCGCAGCGATCTATGGTTCGCGTGGATCGGGCGGGGTCATCATCATCACGACCAAAAAGGGCACGATGGGTAAGCCGCAGCTTGAAGTAAACGCTTACGCAGGTGTTAGCGAGGCGCTTGGCCACGATGATTGGATCACGGGCGATGAATTTCACGACTATGTGGCTAAGTACATGAACAGGGAATATGCCTGGCAGGGTGGCGACATCTCGGTGCCGCTGTGGGGCGATGAACGCCGCCCGCCCAACTTCCGTGTCAACCCGGTGATCCGTGAGGGGGACTATGTGTGGGAAGATATCTTGCTTCGCCCAGCGCCGATGCAAAACTATAGCCTTTCGGTGCGGGGTGGGACAGAGAACATCACGTATTATATCTCCGGCACGTATCGGGATGAAAAGGGCACGCTGCTGAACACAGGTTACAAGAATTATGCTTTCCGGGCAAACTTGGATGCCAAGCTAACGTCCCGCGTCCGTGCCGGTTTGATGGTCAGCCCGAATTGGGCCGATCGGCAGACATCGCCTGTCACCATGGAGGCCATTGTCAAAACATCGCCGTTTGTGTCGCCTGACCCATATCCGGATGGGACATACCCCCGCCCGCTGGATTATTGGGGCAATTCGGTGTCCGGGCAGGTAAGCCCGCTGGCCACGTTGTACGGCACGTTTAACACCTCTTCGTCCATGAATAATGTGGGCGAAATGTATGTCGAGGCCGACTTGTTGAAAGGACTATCCATCCGTTCTTCTTTTGGGGCCAATATTACCTACGGCATCGCCGAAAATTTCCAGGCTGCTATGGCTACTTCCAACGGACTTAACTCGGGGTCGGCCAGAGACACGCGATCCATCAACCTGTTAAATGAGAATGTACTGCGGTACAGCAATGATTTTGGCGGGGATCATGACTTCAACGCGATTCTGGGCGCTTCTTTCCAAAAAGCTACGTCACGCACGGCGCTGCAGACCGCCGTGGCGGGCAGTTTCAACAACGAGACGATCCGCACGCTGAACAATGCGATCATCGATCCGTCACGTTCGTATACGACCAAGTCGAAATGGGGGTTGGTCTCGTATTTCGGGCGGGTCAATTATGCCTATAAAGGCCGGTACCTGCTGGCGGCCTCCTTCCGTACGGATGGCAGCTCCCGGTTCGGCCCGGACAACCGATGGGGCAATTTTCCCTCGGCTTCCATCGCGTGGCGCATTTCGCAGGAGGAATTCCTGCGGGGCAACCGGGTGATCAGCGAACTGAAGCCGAGACTCAGCTACGGCGTGGTAGGCAACTTCAATATCGGTGATTTCAGCTATTTGGGTACGGTTTCGGCGGTATATTACTCGCCAGATGATGTCTTGACAAAAGGATGGGCGCAAAATGCCATAGGCAACGCCGGATTGCAGTGGGAACGAACGGAGAGCTACAACGCGGGGCTTGATTTGGGTTTGTTTGATAACCGCATCACGATAGCGGCTGACTATTACCGCAAAAAGACCAGCAACCTGCTATACGATGTATCGGTGCCCGCTATTTCCGGATTCCCGACAGCGATTGTCAACGTCGGGGACATCCGCAATACCGGTTTTGAAGTGGAATTGAATTCTCGGAACCTGACCGGTGCTTTTCGGTGGGAAACGGCCTTTAACTTTTCGAGAAACAGGAACGAGGTGGTCGATCTGGGAGGGGTAGACGAAGTGATTAATACGCATTCGCGGGGGATGTCGTGGATCCTGCGGGTGGGTGAGCCGATGTTTTCATACTATGGGTATCGGTCGCTGGGGGTGCTCGTCGACCAGGAAGATGTCGATCATTCGCCCATCATGGCCGGTTCAAAGCCGGGGAACACCAAGTATGCCGATGTGGGCGGTCCGGATGGGGTGCCCGATGGGCAGATCACGCCGGACGACCGGGTGATACTGGGCAGCTACTTGCCCAAAGCGACGCTGGGCATGGTCAATGACTTTTCGTGGAAAAATTTCGACCTCAGTATTGCCATGCAGTCATCCATCGGAGCCAAGCTGTACAACCTGGAAAACCTGTATTACCAGGGTGCCACGGTCAGCGCCATCAGGCGGTCGTTGGTGGAAAACCAGTGGTGGTCTGAAAACGAACCAGGCAATGGCAAGGAGCCCGCAACGGCGCTGAGCCAGCTGGCTTGGGTGTCCAACAGTGATTATTACCTGGAAGATGCCTCGTTTGTCGCGATCCGCAATCTGAATCTGGGCTACCGTATACCGCAGTCGTTTTTGGAAAAAATAAAGATCAATAACCTGCGCGTGTTTGCCTCTATCAGCAACCTGCTGATGATTACCAAGAAGGGATTCCACGGATACAATCCGGAAGGTTTTACCGGCGGGGAGGTCGACGGGATAAATAGCATGCCCGGGTTCAACAATGGCTCGGAACCCATCAATAGGGTGTATACGTTTGGAGTCAATGCAAATTTCTAACCATAAGCAATCGCACGATGATATGTAATCTCATCAATCAGTTGACCAAGGCTGTGTCGCTGGTTTTTTTCTTGTGCTTCTTCAGTGGCTGCAACCACATATTGGAACTGACACCGGATTCAGAACTGACGGAAGTGAATTTTTTCAAAACGGCGTCCGATATGGATGGTGCGGTGTTGGGTATCTACAACAATTACCAACGGCGGTTTCCGCGGGACTGGACGATTTCGGAAATGCTTTCAGATAATACCTACCGCACGGGTTATTTCAACATCGGTGGCATCGACGAACTGAATAATCTTTCTATTACTTCTGAGAATCCGCTTTTTGCGAGCTTCTGGCAAACGTGCTACGAGGGGATCTTCCGGGCTAATTCAGTCCTTTTTTATATAGACAATCCGGCCGATTATGCGGAAAGCCAAAAAGAGCAACTTACCGGAGAGGCGCTGTTTATGCGGGCGCTGCTGTACTTCGACCTCGTGAAGCTGTTTGGCGGTGTGCCCCTAGTGACATCCAAACTCTCGGTAGAAGAGACGTATGATATACCGCGCGCTGCTGAAAGTGAAGTGTATGCCCAAATCGTGCAGGACCTGGAGCAGGCCATGGCGTATCTCCCGGCAAAAGCGGATATGCCTGCCGGACGGACGAGTAAAGAAGCGGCCGTTTCCTTATTGGCCAAGGTACACGTGTACCTGAAAGATTGGGCGGGTGCCAAAAACTACTTGGATATGGCGGCGGGTTTTGGCTTCAGCTTGGAGGCTGACTTCGGATCGCTTTGGTCCCTCGGTACTGAAAACAACAGCGAGATCATTTTTGCCATGAAATACCTGGACGGCGAGAACGGACACGCGCTTTCTACGGATTTCCTGCCGTATTTCGGGGTGTCAGGCATATCAGCCCGTGGCAATGAAAACATCTTCCCGACCTGGAGCCTGTATAAACGATATACTGATGACGATGCGCGCAAAGATGAAACCATTACGCCGTATTGGAAATCGCCCAACAGCCCCCCGGCCGACCCCCCGGTTTGGTACCCGTTTGTGAGCAAGTTTGCCGTCCAGCATACGCCGAATGCCAGCGGGCTGGACCTGCCTGTGCTTCGATATGCTGATCTGGTGCTGCTCAGGGCGGAGGTCCTGTACAACCTAGGTCAGCCGGAGCTGGCCCTAACCGAGATCAATCGCGTGCGTCAGCGGGCTTTTGGCAACGATAGCCACGATTATACGATGGCCGATATCGCTACTGAAGAGGCGTTTATGGATAAACTCCTGTTGGAGCGGCGCTTGGAATTTGCCTTTGAAAATGAGCGTTGGTTTGATCTGGTCCGGACAGGCCGCTACCTGACTGAACTGACAACGGTAGAGCGATACTACAATCCCTCCGATGGGTCTGTTCAGGTCGTAACGCTCCATCCGGAAGAACACCATCGGTACATGCCGATTCCGCGTAGCCAGATCGACTTGGTCGGGAGTGAGGTACTGCAACAAAATGAAGGATATCACTGATGGACCGGTCAAGAAGGGATTTCATTCGGCAGTGTGCCGTGGGGGGAATGGCCGTTGCCGTCGGCCATTCCCTCCCTGTTTCGGGTCAGGAGACAGCGGAGCGGCCGTTGTTGTTTTTTGATGGGTTCACCTGTATTGGACCCAAGCGCAATAAGCACCCCGCTGAGCGATGGAGCTTGAAGCATCTGGTCGATGAAATGGAACACTGTTCGATATCGGGCGCGTTGGTGGGGTATACGCTTTCAGTAAACTATGACCCCATGTACTCCAACCTCGAGCTTTGCGAGTTGCTGAAGCCCTATCCGTATTTATTTCCGGTGTGGAACCTGTTGCCAGCAGATACCGAAGAGTTTCCGGCTCCTGAAGCGTTGGGTGCGCTGATGAAGCAGCACGACGTACGGGCGGTGACGTTGCATCCTTCTACGAACAACTGGGATTGGGAAGCCGCCGGGGCAACTGATTTGTTGAGCTGGTTAACGGAGAACCGGGTGCTCACGGTAGTCCGCGTCGAGGAGTTCGGGGGGTTGGGAGGCATCAAAGCATTGCTTAACCGCTATCGCAGCTTACCTGTGTTGCTGACCGGCGTGGTCTGGTCTGCCCAGCGGATGCTGCTGCCCATGCTTGCAACGTATGATAATCTCCATATCAGTTTCGATAATTTCCAGATCAATGAAGGACTGGAAACCCTGTGCCAAGACGGCTACGTCGATCGGTTGGTGTTTGCTTCCAATGCGCCTACCATGTCCATGGGAGCGCATCGTGCTTATGTCGACTATGCGGCTGTGCCCCGGGAAGACAGGGAGAAGATCGCGGGGGGTAATCTCACCAGGCTGCTGCACGGCAAACGTCCTCCCGAATGGCGGGAAAATAAGTCAGAAGATTCCTTGATGCGTGCCGTGCGCCACGGCAGGCCCGTGCCGGTACCCGTCGTTGACATGCATATGCACATCCTTCACGAAGGGTTGCATGGGGCTGGATGGCATTACCGTATGCACAATGGTGGTCCTAAGGGCGTATTTGCCCTAGTGAAACGGCTGGGATATGCCGGCGGGGGGATCATGAGCTGGAACGGCGTGGTAAGCGTGGATTCGGCCGGAGGTAATGTTACGGCTACGCAGGCGTTGGACGTGGCGCCTCCGGGATATTGGGGACTGGCAAATTTTGATCCGTCGCATTACTCGCAGGAAGAGCTGGCGGTGATGATTCCCGAGGTATATAAAGACAAACGCTTCATCGGCATGAAGCCCTATCCGTTTTATGGCATCCCGTATCACGACCCGGCCTATGATGTCTGGTGGAAATATGGCAACGAGCATGGTTTGTACGGCCTGTTGCATAGCACGCGCTCGGACTTGCAGGAAGTGGAGACCTTGGCACCGAAATACCCCAACGTGCGTTGGGTCATTGCGCATGCCGGAGGGAGTTTTGCCATGGCAGATAGGGCCATAGCAGCCATGCGGAAGTATCCGAACATCTATGCGGAGATCACACTGACGCCTGTCCACCTCGGTATCATCGAATACCTCATGGAGGGTGCGGGAGAAGACCGGATCCTCTATGGATCGGACCTTCCGATGCGCGACCCCCGCCAACAACTGGGCTGGGCGGTATTTACCCGGTTGCCTGTGGAAACGAAAACCAAACTACTGGGCGGAAACGCATGGCACGTCATCAAACCGAGTATGGATCGGCTGCCGACTTATAACATCCCCGAGCACTATCGGGACGGTCGTAACCGCCCCCGAAATCAGGGGGCGGTATAGCTCCGGTAGCCGGATTCCGAATTATTCGTACCCCGGGTTCTGCTCCAATGAAGGATTGCGCTGCAATTCGTCGTCGGGCAGCGGAAACAGCAGGTGCGTCTCGGCATAAGTAGCCCCAAAGCTGTTGCGGTGACCGATGACGTTGACGAAACTGATCTGACCGCCCGCCGCGGTGACCGGGTACTGCCGCGTACGTTGGATATCGGACCAGACCTGAAATTCAAAAAGCAGTTCCCTAAGCCGTTCCTTCCATACTTCCTGTACGAACCTCTCGGGGCTGAGGCCGCTCAACTGGGCCTTCACCTGCGCATCAGTCTGCTGCCAGTATGCACGCCCCCGCACTTGGGCAAGGTAATCGATGGCTTCGGCTGTGACGCCTTCGGAGCGCGCAATGGCTTCGGCGGCGATAAGCAAGACGTTGGCGTAGGTGATAATGGGCAGGTCTTTGCCAGAGGTGGCGGTTTCCACCGATGCTTGCTCGTCAAACCAGAGGTGGGGTGCCGTGTCGAAGTTGGCCACAGTACCGTTTTCACGGGTGCGCGACGAATGAAAATACTGCTTTTCTTGTATACGCAGGTCCTCATCGGGGTCATACGCCCGCAATAGCCCGGCGGTGGGACGGTAGGCATTGTTAAAAATGGCATAGGCCAGTTCGGGTGCCATGCTCACGGGGAAGGCGTATTGGGTGTAGCCAGAGTTTTCGATACCGACAGCGTATTCAAAATAGTAAATATGCTCGTTGGGCAGGTTGTCTGCCATCCGTGCCTTGTTGTAGGCACTGTTGGCGGCATCCACGGCGCCCCCTGCATTGCGTCCATGCTGGGTGAGGCTGTATGTACCGCCATTGATGACCGCGCGGGCTTCCCGGGCGGCATCGGCATAGTGGTCTGCCTGCAGCGGATAGCCGCTCATCGTGAGGTATACCTCAGCCAAAAGCGATTGTGCGGCGCCCTGCGTGATGCGGTTTTCGTTGCTGCTCATGGTGGTGCCCGCAAGTCGGCCTTCCCCGGCGGCGAAGGTGAGGTCCTCCGTGATGAGGGCATATACCTCGGCCACCGACGCACGTGCGACATACAGGTTTTCCAGGTTTTCGTAGGGTTCGGTGATCAGCGGCACGCCGCCGAAATAACGGACCAGGTAATAGTAATTCATCGCCCGGAAGAAGCGGGCCTCGGCCAGCAGCCGATTGGCGTCGGCTTCAGGCAGTCCCGGCGTAGTGGGGATGTATTTGATGGCATTGTTCGCCCGTGAGATACCGAGGTACATATCACGCCAGAACCCGCCGAGGTAGCCCGACATGTTGACGCTATTCAGCGTGAGTTGCTGGGCGTGCTGCACGTGTATTTCTTGCCCTTTGTAGTCGTTGTCTACCAACCCCGATAGATAAGGTCCAAACATCAGCCGCGAGCCACCGTAGACGCTGGCACCGAATAAAGACGGTACACCCGATCGGTATAGGGCATTCACGGAGTTGTAGGCATGCTCCGGATTCTGGAAAAACTGGTCGGGGGCAATCTCGTCCTTGGGTACCTCGGTGAGGAATTCTGAACAAGAGGTGGCCAACATCCCCGCTGAAAATATGATTGCGATAAACTTTTTCATCTTCTCGAAATTGTGTGGGTTAGAATTGAAAACTAGTACCTAAGGTAAACGTCCGCGGATTGGGGTATTGGAAGAAGAAAATATTCTGCCCCCATTGGTCGCCGCCCCAGGATGTGGCCTCTGGATCGTATCCTTTGAAGTCGTCTGACTTGACCAGAAATGCATTCTGCACGCTTGCATAAATGCGGAATCCCCGCAGGTTGAGCGTTTTCAGCGTCAGGTCACCGAAGTTATAACCAAGCGAAATCAGATTGCCGCGCAGGTATGACCCATCGGCGACCCAATGGTCATCTACCTCGCTGTTCTGTCCCGAATAAGGGCCATTGCGGATCTGCTGCACCATGGTATTCTGGTTGTTCTCCGTCCAGCTGTCATACAGGGTGGTGGCCAGCCCGTTGGACAGGCCGGTGCGGTCTTCCATGGAGTGTGTAAATTGCTGCAAGATATCCGCACCATATACAAATTGTAGGTCTACAGTGAGGTCAAAATTTTTGTAGGTCACGTTATTGACGAAACTCCCCACCCATTCGGGCAGTCCGTTGCCGATGATCGTGCGTTCGGCGCTGCGCTTGGCCACGCCCGGTACTGCACCCACGGCGGCCGCTTCTTCGGCTTCGTCGGTACCCCAGGTGCCCAGGCGCTGGTATCCCCAGAATGAACTGAGGGGCTCACCCACGCGCAGGATGGTCTGGCTGCCCGATACCCAGTTGGGACCGGGGAAGATGTCCTCGTCATTTTCGCCAAGGGCCTCAATGCGGTTTTTGTTGTAGCTGAAATTAATGGTAGACTGCCAGGTCAGCACGTCATTCGCTACCGGGGAGCCGCTGACCAGCACTTCGATACCCCGGTTGGATACCGAGCCGATGTTGTCCCGTACACCCGTGAACCCGGTGGTGGTGGGTACGGGCTTGTCCAGCAGCAGGTCAGTGGTCAGTTTGTAATAATAGTCGAACGCCACCGTCAGGCGCCTGTTGAATAAGGCAAGATCGAAGCCGACGTCAAACTGGTTGGTCTTTTCCCATTCCAGGTTGGGGTTGGGCAGGCGGTTGACAAAGCTCTGCGATACCCGCGCACCATTGAGCAGGGTGGTACCCGTGGAGATGGTGCCGAGTGACTGGTAGGTGGGGATCTCGGTATTGCCCGTCACGCCGTAGCTCGATCGGACCTTCAATTCATCCAGCCCCTCCATATCGGCCAGGAACGGTTCCTCGGAGAGTACCCAGCCCACGCCCGCCGAGGGGAAGATGCCATATTTGTTGTTTTCGCCAAACCGCGATGAGCCGTCCATCCGCCCGGTCACGGTCAGCAGGTACTTGTTCTTGAAGCTGTAGCTGCCGCGCAGGAAATAGGAGTTCATCGCCCACTTGTCATACGAGGAGTTCGGTGCGCCCGGCTGGCTGGCCGACTGGATGGCGTTGAACCGGAAGAAATCGTCCGCAAACCCTTCTGCCGAGATGGAGTTATTCTCATAGACACGCTGCTGCCAGCTGAGCCCCAATACCGCGTTGATGCGGTGATCCCCGATGTCCTTGTTGTAGTTGAGGTAGGTTTCTTCCTGCCAGTAAAACGAACGCTGGTTTTCCAGGTAAGCGCGGCCCAGCGGCGACGAGATGTTGATCAAGTCCGTGGGACTGTACTCCTGGATGTTGGTATCGTGCTTGTCAAAACCGAACTGCGTGCGCAGGTCGAGCCCCGGTAGGATGTGGAACGTGAGGAAGGCGTTACCGAACAGCTGCTGCCGCTTGCGAATCCTGTCCTGTGTTTCGAGCACATGCACCGGATTGGGGATGGCCTCCAGACCGAACGGATCGCTGATCATGCTACTGTTGGCCCAGGTGCCATCCGGAAACTTGACCGGAAAGATGGGAGCCATTTCGAGCATGGACCGGCGTGGCATCTGGTGGCCGCCGCCTTCCTCGAATTCGTTTTCCTTGGTGTAGTTGGCCAGCAGGTTGATGCCCAGCGAAAGCCACTCTTTGGGCTGGGCATCATAGGCAATTTTGCCGTTGACGCGTTCCAGCCAATTGTTGAGCATGATGCCCTGCATATCAGCGTAGTTGATAAATGCGCCGAATGACGAATTCTCGGCCTTGGTCTGCACCGAAAACTGGTGATTATGAGATACGGCCGTGCGGGTGGCCTCTTCCTGCCAGTCGGTATCATACAGCGGATTGCCCTGCGCATCGAACAGCCGCGGATCCGTGCGGGTGAGCGTGGGGATATTGGCTGTGCTGTATTTGGAGTGGTTGGCAAACCCACGCTCGACGACTTCCAGAAATTCGGCCGAATTGAGCACGTCGATCTTGCGCGGCAGCGTACCCACATTCACAAACCCTTCATAGCCGACGATCGTGCCGGTCACGCTGGCACCCCGCCGGGTGGTGATCAGGATCACGCCGTTGGCTCCACGGGCACCGTAGATGGCTGTGGATGATGCATCTTTCAGCACCTCCATGCGCTCGATGTCATTGGGATTGAGGAATTGGATGTTTTCCATCGCCACGCCATCAACCACAAACAGTGGATTGGAAGAGGAGTTGATGGTACCCAACCCCCTGATCAGGATACGGGGACTGCCGGAGGGGGATCCGGAGTTGAGGAATACGTTTACGCCCGCCACGCGGCCTTTCATCCCCTGCAATGCATTGGTTACGGGGGCCTGTAGCAGGTCGTCTCCTGATAATACCCCTACAGAACCGGTCAGGTCTGATTTGCGCTGTGTACCGTAGCCGACCACCACCACTTCGTCGATTTGCTGGTCGGTGGCCGTCAGCTGTACATCGAACGTGCGGCTGTCGCCCACGCGGATCTCCTGCGGCTGATACCCCAGGTAGGTGAATACCAACACCGCATCCGCCGAGGGCACTTCAATGCTGAATTGGCCGGATTCATTGGTGGTAGTACCTCCGGTTGCGCCCTTCACCGTCACACTTACCCCCGAAAGCGGCGGATTGTCCCCGGTACCGCCCGCCGACCTCACCGTACCCGTAACGGTAAACCCGGATTGGCCAAAGCCGACAAAAGGAACCAGACAAATCATCATTGCACAGCAACTGCGCAAACCTGATTTCATCACGTTAGCCAGAAAATTAAGATAATGATGCATCATTTTAAATCAATAATTGGTGTGTGTTGTTAGTGTACATGAAGCGTTTGGACCGCCCAACCGCCATGCCATTGGTTCGTTCGTAGTAGTCTACTTGGTCAAGTGAACTAAAACGATTTGAGAATATACAAACAAGCAGAAAAATTGTTTGCCGTTAACCAAAGAGATACCCCAGCAGGTAGTAAAGAATAATGAAGATGATAATGGTGCCGAAGCAGCCAAACCCGAGTTTCTTGGCTCCCCATCCGGCAATCAATGCCCTGAATAATTTGTTCATAACCCCTGCGTTGTTTTGAAGTAAAACAATAAATCGGTGAGAAAGTTAGGTTGTCGGATAAAAATAAGTGTAGCTATAGCGAGGAGCCGGAAAGCGGCGGCGAAAAAAATTTATCCGTACATTGGGCACCGCTACCACGGAGGGCGTGCGCAACCCGGCGGTAGCAGCAGACCGATTGATAACACATGGATAACGAATATAGCACCATCAAAGCAGCCTTATTGGCTGCCTGTAAGCAGTATGTAGCCCAACGCCTCGCCAACGCCCAGCAGGCCATCGCATCGGCAAGCGATGCGGCCGCAGATGATACCAAAAGCAGTGCGGGAGATAAATTTGAGACCACCCGCGAAATGATGCAGCAGGAAATCGGCAGGCATCAGCAGCTGCTGGCGGAAGCGCAGCGGATGGCGCAGGTATTGGCGGCGCTGAATGCGCGCCCGCAAACTGGACCAGCCAAACTGGGCAGCCTCGTGGAAACCAGTCGGGGAACGTTTTTTCTGGCGATCAGTGCGGGCCGCCTGGACATCGGCGGCCAAGCGTTCTGGGCGGTCTCCACTGCCTCCCCAATGGGCCATCAGCTGATCGGCGTCGAAGCGGGCGATCACGTCGTATTCAATAACCTTGAATATGTGATTCATCAGGTTGTTTAACCCCTATGTTTCCACCAGCTGAAATTTTTTCGTTTTTCATTTGAGTAGTTTATCCGATTTTGCGGTCTTATTGGTATAGGATGATGAACATACCAGTAACGATAATATAGTATAGATGGAAGAACTGACCGAGCAGGCGTCGCCCTACACCGACCTGGAGCACCAAAGCATTGCTTCACTGCTGACCAACATCAACCGGGAAGACCAGCGGGTGGCGCTTGCTGTCCGCGAAGCCATCCCGCAGATCGAGGCGTTTGTCGCCGCCGTAAGCGCACAGATGAAGCAAGGTGGCCGCCTGATTTACATCGGAGCGGGCACTAGCGGTCGCCTAGGTATTTTGGATGCTTCGGAATGTCCGCCTACTTTTGGGGTACCGGCGGATCGGGTGATGGGGCTGATGGCTGGCGGCGACCGCGCAATCAGAAAGGCGGTGGAATTTGCCGAGGATGATACGCGGCAGGCTTGGCATGACCTGGAGGCGGTCGGAATCGAGGCAGATGACGTGGTATTGGCCATCTCGGCCTCGGGGTCAACACCCTATGCGCTGGCCGCACTGGAGCAGTGCAACCGGCACGGCTTGCTGACGGGATGTTTGGTGTGCAATGGCGGAAGCCCCATGGCCGGGGAGGCGACGTACCCCATCGTGGTACGCACCGGCCCGGAGTTCGTCACGGGTTCTACCCGCATGAAGGCGGGTACGGCGCAGAAGATGGTGCTCAACATGATTAGCACGTCCGTAATGATTCAACTGGGCAGGATAAAAGGCAATAAGATGGTGGATATGCAAGTGTCCAATATTAAATTGAAAAAACGCGGCATCGCAATGCTAATGGAGGAAACCGGGATGGATGAAGCCACGGCCGAGCGGTTGATCGTCGCGCATGGCAGTGTACGCAAGGCAATAGAACTGGTGAATGCCTAACCCCCGAGCGATAAACATGGCGATCAACGGATCCAATATCAACGAATTATTCAGGCAAATACAGGCCGGAGAGAAGAAGGCGTTTGACCAGGTATACCTGCAGCACTTCGATAACCTCAAGCGGTTTGCGCTGCAATACCTCAAAAACGAGGCCGAGGCCGAGGAGATCGTGTCGGAACGCTTCGTGCAGCTCTGGTTGCGGCGGGCGACCCTGGCCGATATCCATAGTCCGGTATTTTACCTGTATCGTTCGGTAAAGAATGCTTGCCTGACGTACCTGAAGCGTGAAGCCAAGTACCCCCAGGTGCCGATAGAGGAGTTGGGGGCTGCCGAGGCACAGGTGACTGCCTCGGCAGATCCGGAACAGGTGCTGGAGTATAAGGAACTGCTGGCCTACCTCGATCAAGTGGTGGATAACTTGCCCGACCAGCGGAAGGCGATTTTCAGGATGGTCAAAGAAGATCGGCTGAAATGCCGGGAGGTGGCTGAACTGCTCGGCTTGTCAGTACGCACGGTAGAAAATCAGGTCTACCTGGCTGTGAAGCAGCTCAATGAGGAGGTCGAACGTTATTTCAATTCGGGTAGCGCGGGCGGATCGCTGCGGCAGCTATTGTTATTGCTCATCTAATGTCATGAACCAAGAAGACTTCATACGATCACTATCGCGCAGGCTCACCGATGGGCTACCGGCCGCGGAAGAACAGAAATTCAGGGAGATGTTGGCGGCCAACGCGGCATACCGGCGCCAAGCTGATGTGCTGACGCGGTATTTCCGCACAGCATCCCGGCCCAGCATGGCCAACCGGATCAAACTGACCAATATATGGGATACGATCGAAGCGGCAGATGCGCCGGCAATCACAGCCGATACCCTAAGCGGCCGGCCGGTCGCCGGTACAAAACCGGTCCGCTGGCGGCGGGTTGCGGCGGCCGTGTTCCTATGCTGTAGCATCGGGTGGGCGGTCTACCAATATACGGACCGATCGGCGCGCCCGGCATGGGCGGAAATCGCCACGGCAAACGAAAAACAGTGGGTTACCCTAGATGACGGCACCACCGTAGTGCTCAATCATGCTTCAAGCATCCGATACAATGGGGATTTCGGGGCCGATAAGCGGGAGATCATCTTGAAAGGTGAGGCCTATTTTGAGGTGGCCAAAAATGAGCGGGTACCGCTGGTGGTGCGGGCCGGCCAGCTGAGGGTAGCGGTAAAGGGTACCACGTTTCATGTACACGCTTATGAGGGTACGCCCAGGGCATCCGTGTCGTTGATTGAGGGGGTAGTGGAAGTGACCACAACCGATGGCTCGGGCAAAAAGATGTTACTCAAGCCGCTCCAGAAACTGGAGGTCGGCTGGGATACGCAGCGACAGTCACACATCCGCCTGCTGTCGCTACCCATGGATTCGCTGCTGGCAGAGGTGAAATGGTCGCGGGACCTCGATTCGCTGGTCTTCCGGAAGCAGAAATTGAAAGACCTCGTGGTGCAAATGGAGGAAAAATACGCAGTAAAGATTGAGATACGGAAGGAGGCATTGAAAGATAAACGCTTTAGCGGCACGTTCGATGATGTAGACCTGAAACAGGTGTTGGAGGCGCTTCGGCTGTCGTACCCATTTCAGTACCGGATGGAAGGAGATAAGCTGGTAATCATCGAATAGGCCATGACATTGAAGATTTTCATCAGTTTACTCCTCTTCGGCTGGTGCTGCCCCTGGTGTGCGGCACAGGAGGGCACCATTAGCATCAGATCGGGGAAGCAGTCGGTAGTGTCCGTATTGGACCAGATCACCAAGCGGTCGACGTACCGGGTGGTCTTCAGCGATGATGTGGTGAAAGAAGACCTGGCGGTTTCACTTCCGGCGGGTGAATACACGATTACGGTCCTGCTCGATAAGATATTGCCACCACATGGCTTGTTTTATCGCGAACTATCGGGTAACTTGTTAGTGGTGGGCGCCCGGAGCATGCAGGGCATGGATGAACCGAAGGATATGATGCTACCGGCACTGACGGGTCGTGTCTTCGATGCCGATAGCGGGGGAGCACCTTATGTATCGGTGCGTTTGTTCGCCGACAACCGGTTTCTGACGGGTACGAATACAGATAAACAGGGACAATTCCGGCTCCACCATGCTTTCAAAACGGGTCAGACGTATGCCCTGCGGCTCTCGGCCATCGGGTATAAACCTGCCGAAATGCGGTTTATCTATCCGGATACGGCGTCGGTGGCCGACCTGCGTTTGGTACGCGAACACTATACGCTCAACGAGGTGCAGGTGAATGCGCAGAAACCGGCTGTTGAGCGGCGGGCCGACCGCTTTATTGTCAATGTCGAGGGTAGTGTACTTGAAAATGGAAGCAACGGCCTGGAAATCCTGCAGAAATCACCCGGCCTGTGGGTGGATCCCAACGGTGCGATCAGCCTGCGCGGCCAATCGGTATTGGTGATGGTGAACGATGTGGTGCAGCGCATGTCGGCTACCGACCTGGCGGAGTACTTGCGGGCGCTGCGGTCGGAAGATATTTCGAAAATTGAGATCCTACCGAATCCTCCGGCTGAGTTTGAGGCGGAAAGCTCCGGTGGAATTGTGCATATCATCCTGAAAAAAGGGCGCAACGAAGGGTTTATGGGCTCGGTGAATACCCAGTATCGGCAGCAGGTGGAGCGCCCGCTCTATGGGATAGCGACCACCGTGAATTATAAAATCAAGGATTTTTACGCTTTCGGGTCGGCGAGCTATGGCAAGGACCAGAGTGAATATATCGCCACGAATGATATTCATTATCCGGATCAGAGCGTATACAATAGTTTCACCGCGCGGTACAACAACAACGACCGGGCCATGCTACGCTTAGGGGCGGTGTATGACTTCCGTGCAAATCAATCCATCGGCCTTCAGACTAACATTAATAAGGGTTGGATGCTCCAATATTTCGATACCGACATTGCATTGACGGATGAGCAGGAGGTGGTGGGCGGCCTAGCCAATTCGGAGTGGACGAGGACGCCGCTGTTTGGCAGCTCCACGCTGAATTATTCGTTGAAAACGGATAGCTTGGGATCGGGACTGAAATTCATAGCGGATTATATGTACAGTGAAAATCCGAATACCAACTTGTTCAGGTCGCAGTATGACGACCCGCAGCAGGATGCCACCTTTCGCAATGCGACGCCGAGTACGACACGGCTATACAGCGCTCAAACGGATTTCACGCAGCTGTTCAGCAACCGGATGCAGCTGAAGGTGGGGGTCAAGTATACATCGACTAATCGCGACAATGAGGTCCTCCACGAAAACTTCATCGCCGATGACTGGGTGCTGGATCCGGGGCGCAGCAACCGCTTTCTTTACAACGAGCAGCTGGTGATGGGCTATACATCACTGGAACATAAATATAAGCGTACCAGCGCGCAGTTGGGACTGCGGGCCGAGCAAACGATCATGGATGGCAATTCGGTGACGGCTGACATCGCATTTCGGCGATCATACCTCAACCTGTTTCCTTCAGTGTTCATCATGCATGAGCTGGATAGCGCCAAGAAGACGTCCTTGCTGCTCAATTATACCCGTAGGCTGAGCAGGCCATCGTTTGCCGCGCTCAATCCGTATCGCCTGCAATTTTATGATTACCTGGCGCAGATCGGCAATCCGGACCTCCTGCCGGAATACACGAATAAGGTGGAAACGGGCATCACGTGGGGCAGTGGCCTATCGTTTGATGTGTATTTCGCGACGACAAGCAACATGATGGTTCAGTATGCGGAGTCGGTGGACAAGATAATCGAATACCAGATCCGCAATTTTGACAATAGCTACACCTATGGGGCGAGCTTGTTTGCCCCCATCAAGGTGAAAAGCTGGTGGTCTATGACCAACAACCTGCATGCGTTTACCACGCGCTATCGTCTACAAGATGTCGATTACCGCCGGGCGTCTTTCAACGCTACCACGTTTCAGGTCTTCAACATCAAGAAGATCGGCGATGCGGACATCTTTGCCTATTACCGGTCGCCCTATATCACTGCAAACTCCCGGATGGCCAACCAGTTTGCCGTGGATATCGGGTATACCAAGCGGCTGCTCCAAGATCGGGGCCGCCTGCGGCTGTCGATCACCGACGTGCTGAATACCGCTCGAGAAAAAAACGTCACGGAGGATAACGGCACCACGATCTACTTTTATCAGAAAAGGCCTACGCGCACGGTTGGCCTATCCTTCAGCTATACCTTCACCTCGGGCAAGAAATTCAGCAATAAGAAAATCGAACAAAGCGCCGAAGACGAGCAGCAGCGGATCGGGAATTGATCGGGAATTCTCCCAAAACAAAGGCAGCCTCCCTGCATAAAGGGGGCTGCCTGATCTATATATACTCCGCGGAGGGCTTGCTTATCGTGCCGCGACGGCCGCATTCAGGGTGTCAAGGCTATTGGCGCGGGCTATGGCTTTTGAAAATTGGGCTTCTGCTTCGCGCAGGAGGGGCAGGGTCTCATCGTTGACGAGGGCAGCATACTTTTTCTTGGCCTTGTCAAATTTTTTCTTCTCCTTTTGGAGTTCTGCTTGCAGCATGGCCTGCAATTTGGCGATTTCTTTCTGTTCGTAAGCATCCCGCTGGGCATGCTTTTCGACGTACATGGCCTCAATTTCGGCGATGGCCTTCTTGCTTTGCTCTACGCGGATGCCCTTGTCGATGTCTTGCTGATAGACACCGATGAAGAATGCCTTGTCTCGGTCGAGCTCGGCATGGTTACCGCGGGTTTCCCGGATGCGTGCCTCGGCTAGTCCATACTGGTTCCAAAGGACGGTGACATTGCGCCGATGGAAGCCGATCAGTTCTTTAAAGGCGGCGACGGTCTTCTGATCGATGGTCCGCTCAGTGCGGTGTTCCGTGGTGTGGTTGGCGGTGTACGTACTCGCTACGCTGCTGCCTACTGTTGCTGCGCACAAAATGGCGCTCATTACGAATGATTTCATGACTATTGAATTTTGTTTTTTTTTCGACGTTCTGTAAATAAGACGACAGGCACCGAAAAACGTTGCACGCATAAAAGGCGATAATAGACAAACGGGCATTAATTGTCGACGAAAGGAAAGGCGATTAGACGAAAGGCGGGTTTCCCTAGACGAAGCGGGATCGAGAAACGGTGTTTTTCTTGATGAAGTAGATGAGGATGGTTGCTCTTTTTTCGAAGCCCAGCTCCGAGTAGATGCGGATGGCCCGGGTATTGTCCGATTTGACGTGGAGGAACGGAATCTCCCCTGCGGATTGGATACGGTGGACCTGCCTCATCAGGAGTTGGGTGGCCAGGCCCCTGCCCGTGTGGTCGGGATGGGTACATACGGCACTGATCTCGGCATAGGGTTTGGGGTGGAGGCGCTGTCCGGCCATGGCAGCCAGCTGCCCTCCGTCATAGATGCCTTCGTAATGCCCAAACCGGATGGTGTGCTGCGCAAAAGGTCCGGGTTTGGTCAGCTTCGTCAGCGCCAGCATATCGGGCACATGGGCGTCTTCCAGCGGGATTGCGCCTGTTGATATTGCCGACAGCTGGACCGGCCGGGTGCAGACCATCTGCAAGATGTTCATGCGCACGACCACATTCCACTGCGGCGGAAACATGATTTCGGCGGGGGAGAGCACAGCTAGGCGACTGTCAAAAGGAACCGATTCGTACAGGACGTGGAGGTTGTCTACTGTGTTTTCCTGCATGGCGGCGAAGGGGGAGACATCGGGCCAGAAGTAGGCGATGCTGCCGTTGCCGTGCGCAAGCGATCGGTTGCCGGAGTGCAGGGCGTGCCATGCGGGGTTGTCTAGCGGGTGGCTCATCATGGGACTACGATATCTTTTCCCAGGCGATGCCGGGTTCACTGCGGGTGAGGTATTCGCGCAGCACAGCATTTTCGGGCCGGGCGAGCGAGGGGTCATCGTCGAAGATGCCGATGACGCTGTTACGCGCCTCGGTGAGCAGGGCCTGGTCGGTGGTGAGGTCGGCCAGCTTGAGGTCCAGTACACCGCTTTGCTGGGTGCCGGCAATGTCGCCGGGACCGCGCAATTGCAGGTCTACCTCGGCGATCTCGAAGCCATCGTGGATGCGCACCATGGTTTCCAGGCGCAGCTTGCTATCCTTGCCGAGCTTGGCGGCCGACATGAGGATGCAGTAGGATTGTTCGGCTCCGCGCCCCACGCGCCCGCGCAGCTGATGGAGTTGTGACAGACCGAAGCGTTCGGCGTTTTCGATGACCATTACCGAAGCGTTGGGTACGTCCACACCGACTTCGATGACCGTGGTGGCCACCATGATCTGGGTCGCTCCTTTGACAAACCGCTGCATCTCAAACTCCTTGTCTTTTACGGGCATTTGGCCATGTACGATGCTGATGTGGTATTGGGGCAGCGGAAACTCCTTCATCAGCGTCTCCAGTCCCGCTTCGAGGTGTAGCAGGTCCATCTTTTCGCTTTCCTTGATGAGCGGATAGACGATGTACACCTGTCGGCCCTTGGCAATCTCTTCTTTCATGAAGCCGAACATGCGCAGGCGGCTGCTTTCATAGAGGTGTAGGGTCTTGATGGGCTTGCGGCCTGCGGGCAGCTCATCGATGACGGAGATATCGAGGTCGCCATAGAGGGTCATCGCCAGCGTACGGGGGATAGGCGTGGCGGTCATCACCAGCATGTGCGGGGGGATGCTGTTTTTGCGCCATAGCCGGGCGCGCTGCTCCACGCCGAAACGGTGCTGCTCGTCGATGACCACGAAGCCCAGGTTTTTGAAGCGTACAGCATCTTCAATGAGGGCATGGGTGCCCACGAGGATGTGCAGCGTGCCGTCTTCCAGTTGGGCATGGATGATACGCCGGTCCTTCTTGGGCGTCGAGCCGGTGAGCAGCTGCACAGTGGCGATCTCGCCGCCCAGTAATTTCCGGATGCTTTGGTAATGCTGCTGGGCGAGGATTTCCGTGGGCGCCATCAGACAGCTCTGGAAGCCGTTGTCTGCGGCCAGCAGCATGCTCATCAGCGCCACGACGGTCTTGCCGCTGCCCACATCACCCTGCACGAGGCGGTTGAGCTGGGCTCCTGAAGCGGTATCCTTGCGGATTTCCTTGATGACCCGTTTTTGGGCGCCGGTAAGCGCAAAGGGGAGGTGCTCGTGGTAAAAGCGGTTGAACCGCTCGCCCACCACATTGAACCGGTGGCCGCGGAATTTGTGGGTGTTGAGCAATTTATTTTTCAGGAGCTTCAGCTGGATGAAAAAGAGCTCATCAAACTTGAGCCGCCGGAGCGCTTGCGCAAGTGCCTGCTGGTCACGCGGGAAATGGATGGTCGCCAAGGCCTGGGGCAGCGGCATGAGCCGGTGCGTGTGCAGCAGGTAATCGGGCAGGGTCTCCTCGAGCTGCGGAGCAATGCTTTCCAATGCGGCGGCTTGCAGGCGCTGCAGGCCGCGGGTGTCAAGGGTGTATTTCTTGAGCTTCTCGGTAGCGCTGTATACGGGCTGCAGGCTGAGGTTGCCGGTCTGCTTGGCGCCGGGATGGTATATCTCCATCTCGGGGTGCGTCATCGACAGCTGATTGTTGAACAGGTTGGGCTTGCCGTAGATGATGTAGGCGGCACCCACTTGCAGGGATTTCTTCAACCAGGTGATGCTTTGGAACCATACCAGCTCCATCATGCCGGTGTCGTCTTTGAAATGGCCGATGAGGCGCTTGCCCTTGCGCTCGCCCGCCTCCTCGAGGTGGACGAGGCGCCCGATCACCTGCGCCGCGGGCATATCGGGGTGCAGCTGTTGGATTTTGTGGTATTGCGTGCGGTCGATGTAGCGGAATGGGTAATGCCGCAGCAGGTCGCCGAACGTGTGGATGCCCAGCTCGCTTTTGAGCACCTCGGCACGGCTCGGACCCACACCTTTGAGGTATTCGATCGGGGTTATGGTGCTGAATGGGGCCACAACTGTTTCGTTCAACGGTTTACGCGAATTTATGCATAACTTTTCGGAATGTGCCCCAATTGAATAGGAAAACGGCTACTAGCAGCACGGCGTAGGCCACGAGCTGATGGGCAGTGATGCGTTCGTGGAAATGCACCACGGCTACCATAAAGGCGATGATGGGGTTGATGTAAATGAGGATGCCCACGGTGGATGATGATATGCCGTTGAGGGCATACATACTCATGTATAGTGGGATGATCGTGAAAATGACCGCGATGATGACAATGTTCAGCCAGAATTGGGGGGCTACGGGCAAGGGATGCTGCTGCCATAAGAGGAAGGGCAGGATCATCAGGCTGCATATCAGCAGTTGCACGGCCAGCACGGTGAGCTTATCAATGGCTTGGATGACGCGCTGCGTCACGAGGTACAGGGCATAGAAGGAGGCAATGCCCACCGACCAGCATACGTCTAGCAGGGAGCCGCGCGCCAGCATGATGACGCTGACCAATGCGATACCAATGCTGATCTTCTTGATGGTCGATAGGTCTTCCTTGAGGATGAGAAATCCGGCCAAGGTGGTCAGCAGCGGACAGACGAGGTAGGCGAAGGCGGCGGACTGGATGCTGACGTGGTTGACGGCGTAGATAAACGAAAACCAATTGCCCATGATGAGCAAGGAAGCGATCAGCGTGAGTCCTCCCAGCCGTTTCTGCTCGCGGTGCGGCAGCTGCACGATATGCTGCACATCGGCCCGCAGCTGACGCCGGCGGAAGATGAAAATAAATAACCAGATCAGGATCACCGAAGCGAAGATGCGGTAATACAGGATGTCTTCTGCCGGCCAGGCCTTGATCGCGCGGAGGGGAATGGACATAAAGCCCCACAGGGCAGCGGCGAAGAAGGCAGCGGAGAAATATTTTAAACGACCGTGCATTTATGCTTGATAGGCGATGACGGAAATTTCGACGTTGACGTTTTTCGGCAAACCGGCCACAGCCACGGTCTCCCGTGCAGGGGCCTGCTCGGTGAAGTACTCCGCGTAGACGGCGTTGACGGCGGCGAAGTCATCCATGTCCCGGAGGAAGATGGTCGTCTTGACTACGTCTGTGAAGCGGTAGCCCGCGGCGTCCAATACGGCTCTCACGTTGCGGAGTACCTGATGGGCTTCGTCTGCCACGGTGCCTTGGACGAGTTGTCCGGTTTCAGGCGACAGGGCGATTTGGCCGGATACATAGAGGGTGTTGCCCGCTTTGATGGCTTGATTGTAGGGGCCGATGGGGGCGGGTGCTTGCGTGGTGTTGATGATTTCGTTGGTCGTGGACATTGCAATGATGGTGAAAAGGTACGTACGGATGCGTCAGTTCGTTTTCATTCGAAAAAAAGGAGCGATATCACTTTGTACAGAATAGCCGCCAGGAACATGATGATGGCCGTTGCGTTTATCACATGCATGACCCGCAGATTGAAGCTGCTGGGCCTGTTGGGATCTTTTTTCCTGAAAAAGTACATCACGATACGAAGTTACGGTTGTCTGCGGAAAAAAACAACCACCCTGGAGACTTCCCCGGGTGGTTGAAAATTTTGATGGGCTTGATAGGTACTATCGCACTCGTTTCAACGCCCGCTCGGCACGTTTGTTGGCGGCGGTGATTTTGTAGTTGAACCACCGGTCCTTGAAAATCTTCCGCATCGTGTTGTCAAAGTTACGCGTGATGACCAAATTGCGGAATCCACGCCACTTATCGTATACCCTGGAGGGCAGCGCCCGCACGCTGATGGAATAGCCTTCGGTGACATACTGGATGTAATGCCAGTGCCCGGAAGGCATAAACAGCGTTTCGCCGGGATGGATCTCGGCCTCGTATCCGTCGAGGTACTTCAGCGCCGGAAACTTGTTGTAGTCCGGGTTTTTGATGTTGGCAATGCTGTGGAAATTGTAAGGCAACTTGTACAGCAGATCCGATTGTTCCAGCGGAAACAGCCAGATGCGCTTGACACCCTTATATTGCGTGATAAACACGTGTGACATGTCGATGTCAAAGTGGTTGCGGGTGCTGGACCCCTCGCCTCCGAAAAAGAGATAAGGCAGCCACTGCAGTACTTTTCCGCCGGTCACGTCGTTGTAAACCAAATCATGATTGAGCTCGGGCTTCAGTTTCATGAGGTTGAACAGGAAAATGCGCAAATCTGTCGGTTCGCGCTCGATCATGTCGAGGTATTCACTGAATTTCATCTTGGCAACGGGAGCGCTAGCGGCTCGATCATTGGACGCATCTTCCCTCCCATGCAACGAAATCACCGTATCTCCGGCTATTTCCTTGAAATAGTCATAATTCCACTTGGTCCATGCCGGACTGTCTTTGCTGACAAAGTCATCCATGATGACGGGTATACCTTTGTTAAGGTGGTTTTTAATGAAGTCAGCCGAACTAATCCCGGAGATCTTTTCTACTTTTTTGAGTTGCACGACTTAATATCTGTTTGTAAATTAATTGTTAACGTTAACTGCAAACTTATGAATTCTTCAAATCCACTACCCTTCTTTACATCAATTTTACATTTGCATTATAAAGAGGGCATCACTATTTACGTGCCAAAAAATAAAAGTGCCTTTTTTGCGTTGAATTGTCGCTGTCAGTACGACCAGAGATCCTCTTCGAAATCAACCAAACTCTTTTTGATGCGCTCTGCCTCATACAGACGCTCCAAACCGTTGTCGACATAATCACGTATCCGCAGGTCTTCCGGATTGGACTGTTTGACGATATAGCTTGAAAAAAGGCGTTTGATAAACACATCATCGTAGCTCAGGCCTGTGGCATCGTTGTGCCGGGAGGTGACTTCTTTATTGACGAAGATGTGCCGCGCTTCGGGAAAGTAAATCCAAAACGCCGGATAGGCGTCTGCACTGATGTCGGGAGCCCCATTGCCGGTATCTAGGCCGGTGACATCTGCCGGGATGTCTTCGGGCGCTACCTCCCCGCCGAAATCGCCTGTGCCGCCCGTGATTTCATCAAGCTTAGGCGTGACCAACGGGGCAATGCCGATGATACGGGGCTCGAATACCGAGCGCTGCTTGTCGAATATCCAGTCTTCCTTGATACGGTAGCGTACGACATCGTCGGGGTTGAACGCCGCCGCTTCGAAATGGGAGGCCACCACATTGCCGTTTTCGTCATACTCTTCCACCAATGTGCTGTCCGCGCCGAATCGACCCAGCACCTGGTCGGGTGCCAGCCGAGTCTTGAAGCTATCACCCGTAGGGTCTTCCTCCGTCGGCGTAGGGTCATAGGCGGTGAGTTCCCCTGCTAATACGGCATCCATGATGACATCGATGAGCCGCGACTTGGGAGAGGCATATAGGGTGTTCATCTTTTCGCGCACATCGAACTCCCGCCAAACGCGTTTGATATAGGCGACATCCGTAGGCCGTATCGTAGAATAAGGGATAACCTCGCGGTCCAGGATGTCCGACTTGACATAGTAACCGTCTACCGGCGGCTCTTCGGCCTGGGTAGGGCTGGTGCTATTGGAAAGGTTGCCCTGCTGGGCAGACGCAGTAAGCCCAACAACCATTGAAACGAAGAAACCATACACTTTCATAGCTGACCTCCTTGTACAAACTTAGATAAAATGCTTGGCATTTGCGCGTGTTATTAAAAAAATCAATTGACCCTGAATGATATGGGATCTAATTCTTGCTGTATGCCATCCGGCCCGACGGCAATGATGTTATAAAAGAACACGAAGGATCCGGGAGCCACCGAACCCATTGCATTTTGCATGGGACCCGAAAAGGTGCCGTTAGTGCCTTGGTATGGACCCATCGGGTCTACCCGCGGTTTCTGGATCAACATCGAAAACCGTGAAATGTTGAACTTGGCGTCAAACTCAAAGTCATCCAGCCCGGCGAAGATCCGGTTCTGCCCCTTGATCTGCGCGGCAGCAACAGCTCCACCCGACCGCCCGGCCACCTTGGCTTGGGGTTTGGGGATACGTTTTACGCGGAAGTTGGTCGAACCGAGGGACTGCGTTTTGTCGCCGATCTTGGCGGATACGCTGATGCTGGCCGTGCCGGGCTGCGTGACGCGGGCTACGTATTTGCCGGCAGAGCCCGAGACGGAGACGCCCTGGCCGCTCACGGCCAGGCTTTCCTTGGGAATACCTGGAGCAGACACCGAGATGGGGTTGTCTACGCCAATATACAGTACGTTCATCGCGTCTGGTGAGACCACAGCCGAGGGCCGTGCTACTTGGTAGCTCTGCGGAGCGGTTTGGTATTCCTTGACGGTGCCATCGGTCTGTTTGACCCGTATGGTGCCCGTCCAATTGAAGACCCCTTCTTTCGCCGTGTTGACAGAATAGGTGGCCTGCCCATCGGTCACGGGTAAGACACTGCCGCCGACGGATACCTCGGGGTTTGCCTTGGAGTCATATGCCGTGAGGAATACCTGCGCCGTGTAAGGCTGCCCCTGGATAACATAAGAAGAGGGTGCCACGGCTACGGCAGCAAACCGATCGAGGTTTACCACGGCCATGTCCATCTCGCCGAAGATATGTTTCACCACGGTGGCTTCGGCGTTTTTGACATCGGCTTTTATTTTCTCCAATGCCGTAATGGCAGCAGTGAGCGGTATCCCATCACCGAAGTTGGCTTGCTCCCAAGTCTTCTTGATGCCGCCCCGTGCTGGGGGATCCTGTGCATCGAGCGAAAAGGATACCTCATTGTTGGATAGCTGCATTAATTGCTGGCGGGTTTCGTTGATCAGGTCGCGTAGCCGTTGGGCCCGTTTTTCCTGTTGCTTGATCATGATACGCGGACTGATGCTGAGGTTGTCGCGCTTGCGGATATCGCCGGTGGCTTCATTCTGACCGCCGCCTTCCTGTTCGAGCAGCGTCTTGAGCGAATCAATATGCGTAGAAAGGTTGCTGGCCAGCTGGCTTGCCTGTTCGGCCCTGCTCAATATCGGTTTAGCCCGTTCGGGCTCATCTTTTAATTTGGTAGCACGGAAAGCGTTGAACATGTTGTCTATTCCTTCCTGGGTATTCTGGGTGGATGTGCCTAAACTGGTTGCGAGATTTTTAAAAGCGTCAAGCACTGAGTCACTGACGTTCAATGCGACCAATCCCAACAAAACCAGGTATAGGATACCCATCATTCGTTGCCTTGGTGTCTGTTTTCCTCCTGCCATTGTGTAATTTACTTGCTTAAGGTTGGGATTTCTAGTTCATCAATAAATTACACGCGGGGTTGGTTCATCGCCGCCAGCATATTGCCGTAAATAGCATTGAGCGAAGCCAGGCTCTTATTCAGGTGGCTTACATGTTCTTTAAGCTGTTGGGTATCGGAGGCAGATTCGCCAAAATTTTGCAGGGTTTTCGCAATACTGTCATAATGCTGGGTAATGCTTCTCAGCTTCTCGCCGGATTCCTTGAGCTCCAGTTCGTATACTGTGTTGAGCTGCTGCAGGTTGTTGGCCAGTTTGCCGACCTGCTCCTGGTAGGTCTTGGCATCGGTGCTGGCGTTGCCAATGTTGGCCAGGTCAGCCGAAGCTTTTTCGAAGGCGACATTCAGCCTGTCGAAGCCCACTGTGGCATTTTTCAACTTGTCTGTAAATTGCGAAGTGGCCAGTGAAGCGTCTGACACATTGGATATGGCCGCTACCTTGTCACCGAACGAACGCAGTCCATCGCCCAGCGTCCCGATCAGGTTAGGGCTGATCTGGGCGTCTTGCAGCATCTTGTCGAGCGCAGCGGTGGTGCCCACGTTGGCCACCGGCCGTGCCGATGCCTGGGGCAGTTCGCCCTGATAATCCTCCGCCAATTCGGGGTACACACGTGTCCAGTCTACATCTTGCTCCTCCGATTGAAAGCCGAGGAGGAAAAACAAAATGGCTTCCGTTCCAAGCCCCGCTATAATTAACCAATCGCCGGCGGGCCAGTGCTGCAGTTTAGCCATCAGCCCGATAATGACCACGGTTGCGCCCCATGAGACGATGTTGTTAATCCCTACCTTAAATTTACGTTTAGCTGCCATTGTGTTAAATAAGATGAATGTTCAATGTTGATTATGATGTTCTTGTTAGTTGTTCATAGGATCGACGCCCGGGAAGGCGGATACGCTTCTAAACCCGATATACGATTTGGACGTATCCTGGTATTCGTAGGCACGTGCAGAATTTTGGAGGAAATATCCGATATCTTTCCATGAACCGCCCCGCACTACCTTGCGTTGCAGGGATTGCGGATCGCCGGGTTTCGCATCATACCGATAGGTCGGGTTCATGTCATGTACAAATGACGATGCCGATTCGTTGAAGGAAGACGATGTCCACTCGGAGACATTGCCCGCCATGTTGTACAGGCCGAAATCGTTGGGGAAGTACGAATAGACGGGGGCGGTGTAGGCCGCGCCGTCGTCAATATAATTTCCTCGTCCGGGCTTGAAGTTGGCCATCAGGCAACCCTTGGCATTGCGGGCAGAGGGGCCTCCCCAAGGGTATTGTGAGCCGATCCGTCCGCCGCGGGCAGCATACTCCCATTCCGCTTCGGAGGGCAGCATATAGGGCTGCCGGATTTCACGGCCTCCGCCCTTACGGCTCTTCTGGTGGTTTTCAAAAAGCCGCGAACGCCAGGTATTAAATGCTTGCGCCTGCCGCCACGTCACACCCACCACGGGATATTCATCAAAAGACGGATGCGAGAAATACCCCTCTACCATGGGTTCGTTTTGGGCATAGCTGAAGTCATTGAGCCACACGGTGGTATCCGGATAGGCTAAAATGGTGTCGCGCCGGATAAAGTCTGACCGCGTCTTGGTAGGGTCGCTCTTGGCAGCGGTGGCCGCGCGCAGGTCATACCACTCGTAATGGTAGCGCAGCAGGCGGACATCAAGCTCATCCTTGCCGAAGATCCGGTCTTCTCCCTGGTAGTACATCTGCCGTGTGCGCTCGCGTACCGCCTGGTCTTTCGAGTTCCACAGCGAGCGTTTGCCGTTATTTACCTTGGACCAGTCGATATACCGCTCATTGGTGCCCTCGACCTGAACGAAGTAACTGTCGTCTTGCAGGTAGTTATAGATCATGATGGAATCGCGCACCCAGTTGACAAACTGCCTGTACTCGCTGTTGGATATTTCGGTGTCATCCATGTAGAATGAGGAGATCGTGACTTGCCTGTTCTGGGCGATCTGGGCAAAGGTGATGTCTTCGTCAGACTGACCCATGATGAAGGTGCCGCCGGGAACAAGCACCATGCCATGTGGTGTCTTGTTGGTCTTCAGCCGTTCACGTTTCACACCGACAAGCTCTCCCCCTCCCGACCGGCTGCAACCAGCGGCCATCGCAGCGAGCATGACAATGGATAGTATAGGTAAAAATCGTTTATTCATTTAGCTGTATTTATCGGTATGACAGGAACACATCGCATTTGATAAAAAACCCCATGATTATAACTCATTAACAACCGTACGTGCAAACCAAAGCCCTGCAACGTCGGCAGTTTGTGCTTGTCGCACAAAAGTACTTATCTTTCTGACATCGTCAAAATAGCGTTTCCAGTAGATGAACACGTGCTGCCCCAAGTGGGATAGCGGCCATAAATTTATTAAAAGAAATGGGATTTTCTTGACGAACGAAAAGAAATTTTAAAAAAGTTATTTGTTTACTATTTTGATGTACTGCTCCACCGCCATTGTCATGCTGGGGGCTTCCGGTGTAGGAGCCGCGATATCGAGGATAAGCTCCCGGTCGACGATCGCCTGATGGGTGCTGGGTCCGAAGGCGGCAAGGCGGGTGCTGTTTTGTTTGAAATCGGGGAAATTCTCGAATAACGACTGCACGCTGGAGGGACTGAAAAAGACGATGATGTCGTAGAAAACATCTTTCAGGTCAGAAAGATCGCTGACCACCGTGCGGAAGAGCACAGCCGGGGTGACGTTATAGCCGTTTTCCTGTAACCAATTAAAGGTTTCTTCATTGGCAACATCGGAACAGGGGTATAGAAATTTCTCTTTGGCATGTTTCTTCAGTACATCAGCCAGGTCCTTGGCGGTCTGCTTGCCGAAAAAGATCTTGCGCTTGCGGTATTGGATGTACTTTTGAAGGTAAAGGGCAATGGTTTCCGACAGGCAGAAATACTTCATGTCGGCGGGAACTTCGTAGCGCATTTCCTCACAGATACGGAAGAAATGATCGGCCGCATTGCGGCTGGTGAAGATGACCGCTGTGAAATCGGCGAGATTGACCCGCTGCTCTTTGCGCACGTCACGGGCAGGCACGCCTTCGACATGGATGAACGCCCTAAAGTCCAATTTCAGGTTGTACTTTTGTGCCAAAGCGAAGTACGGCGATTTTTCATTTTCGGGCTTAGGCAACGTTACTAAAATGCTTTTTACTTTCTTTGCTCTATCAGCTTCTGACACTTGCATGTTTTTTACGTTATTTATCGAGCACTTTAATTAAAATAAGTACCGGGGCGATTTCGAGGCAGCAAAGATACATAAATAAATAAAATTTCGAAAATCGATGGCTGGTCAATAGGTTGTTGGCGGTTTTGGCAAAGCGGAAAATGAACAATCCGAGCACAACGGCCAATGCCATCGGGATAAGCCAGGCCATATGGTGTTGGGGAACCAAGCTAAGCGCCAGTATAATGGGCAGAAATACCAGTGCTGCGTTGAAATAGCTGAGGTACAATATCGATACGTATTCGCGTACGATGCGTTGTATGTCAAAAACAAAACCCAGGAACCGGGTGACCAGGATCTTGAGGATGAATAGCAACATCACGAAAATCGATGTGCCAAAAAAAGTTTCCATGCCGCTATACGCGGTTCCCAGGTAGTAACGGTTGGTCAAATAGATAAACATCCCCAGCGCAAATCCGAACAGGATATACAGAAAGACAAAGGGCCATGAACTGTACAGCGTATCTTCCTTGTTGATCTGCAGCAGCATGCGGTCACTAAAAAATGCCTGAATGATGGATAGCACCTCGTTGGAGAAGGCTGCCCGTACGATGCCGAGAAACAGCAGCAACACGCCGATGGTGATCAAGATCCACCGCTCCCGGGAGGCTTTCGCTGCGTCGGGCGTTAGTTGCGCTTGCAAGGTGCCGGCAAACGCCAGCCAGCTGATGAAATCGCCATTTTCGACGACCACGATCTTGCGCAGGCTGTCGGCAAACCGGTTTGGCCTGCCGGGATCGGGCAATCCGATAAACTGCATGGTCAGCGAATCCTGTACATGCTTGATGGAATCGGCAAGCCGTCGTTTTTCGGCCAGCCGCGCTTGCCGAATCGAATCGCGCGCCACCTGAGCGGAAACCCTTCGGGGTTGGACCTGCTGCGGCTGTTCTTGTTGCGGTTGTTCTTGTTCCTGTCGCGGGGCCGCCGACGCTCTTCCTGAGGATAACCACACGGGGAGGATAATCAATAATGCAAAAAGAAACTTCATTGGCCCACGCATATTCGGCAAAGGTAGGGAAAAATGAAGAATTTAGTCTTTACAATTCCTTGATCTTGATATTCCTGAAACTCACCTTGTTGCCATGATCTTGCAAGAGGATATGCCCGCGTTCGGCTTGCCCGAAGTTGTCCCAATCTTTATACTTGCTGCCCGCAACGAGTTTTTTATAGTCGTCTGAACCGCGGACATACTGCACGACCTGTTCGCCGTTGAGGTAGTGGGTCACGGTATTATCTGGCCGGACGACCACCCGGCCCTTATTCCACTCGCCGATCTTGCGCAGCATACGGCCTGTCTTTTTTGCAGGGATGAGGTCATAGAGCGAGGCCAGCGTACGGTTGCCGTCCCGACCCATTTTCGCATCGGGGTGCCGTTCATCGTCCAGTACCTGATATTCCAGGCCGATGGCCGATCCGGTATTGTTTTCGGCGAGGGTGACGAAGTACTTGAGGCCGCTGTTGGCCCCTTCGGTGAGCTTGAATTCAAACGATAGATCAAATGCGGCATATTCCCCCACCGTGACGATATCCCCGCCATGGGTAGATTCACTCCCATCGGAAGGCAATACGGTAATGGCCCCATCGCTGATCTGCCAGCCCTTTTCGGGGAAGGCATCTTGGTAGGCGCCTACCCATCCGGCGTTGCTCTGCCCGTCGAACAACAGCTTGTAGCCATTTTTTGCCTCGCTGTCCGAGAGGTTGTTGGGCACCAAGTTAACGGTATAGACGTCCGCCGGAAATGCCTGCGGCTGCAGGTTTTCGGTTTGTATCCGGATGTTTTTAAAATACACTTTTTTGCCGGCCAACGATTCGTCGCCAATGCTGTGTACCTGCAATCCGATGAATCCCGTTGCATCAATGGTGTCGATCACATGGGCTGTGGGAACGCCGTTTACCCAGGTTTTGGTTTCGTTGCCGATGGCTTCGATGCGGATGTGATTAAAGTCATCCTTTTTATAAGCGGTCTTGGCTTGCTCATTCAGATCGAGCGGATACAGCCACCCCCTGCGGGCTTCATCATAGATGCCGCCGGTCCACGCCCGGGGTGCGGGATCGATCTCCACCTGCCTGCCGAAGATACGCCCCTTGCCATCGTTAGCCGCTTGGTCCAGGTGGCTGCGGGTCTGGATACCCGAGTTGGTGGTCTCGCCCTCCAGCTTCACGTCGAGCTCCAGGATGAAGTCGCCATACTCCTTTTCGGTGATGAGAAACGAATTGGGGGTGCCAGCGGTCATGGTGCCGACGATGGCGTCGTTTTCGACCGCATAGGGTGCCTCGCCGCCCATGCGTTTCCATCCGTTGAGGGTTTTGCCGTCAAAAAGAGACACCCAGCCATCGTTGGCCGTGGTGGTGCAGGCGATGAGGGCAGTGCCCGCCAAGCAATAAACAAGCAATGCACGAAGTTTCCGTTGGCTGCTGCGAAATGATGTGTCCATAAACCTATTGGTTAAGTGACCAAAAGCCTTAGCTTTGTGGTACGTAATTATAATTGATTTCTTGCTCAATTATAGGGATTTTTCAACGAAGCTGGACATATATCCTGCTTTTTTTACGAAAACGATGTCGTAAACATGGGTAAGCAAGCAGATCAGACAGCCAATTTTTTTGAACGGGTGTACCAACTCGTCCGCCAGATTCCCGAGGGGCGGGTTACCTCTTACGGTGCCATTGCCCGCGCGCTGGGCACGGCGGGATCATCCCGCATGGTGGGCTACGCCATGCGTGCGGCGCACACGGCATATCCGCCCATACCGGCGCACCGGGTGGTCAACCGCGCAGGTGTGCTCAGCGGCAAGCGCGCATTCGGCAGCCCCACATTGATGCAGCAGTTGCTTGAAAACGAAGGGGTGGAAGTACGCGATGATCAGGTGGTCGATTTTGAGCGGGTGTTCTGGGATCCCACGCCACCTCATACCGCCCGGTAGATATCCGGCAGCGTGCGTCCCATGCCGCTGAAATCCAACCCATACCCGACGACGAAGTCATTGCCTATCTCGAATCCGACGTAGGCAATGTTGTCAAACCGGTGCGTCATCGCATCGGGCTTAAGCAGCAAGGTACATACGGCGACAGCGGCCGGCTGCTGCGCATGCACGAGGTCGAGGGTATGCTTCAGCGAATGGCCGGTGTCCACGATATCTTCCACGATGACGACTTCACGCCCCCGGAGGTCAACATCCAGCCCCATAAGCTCGTCTACCTGCTCGCGCCGGGTGCTGCCGTCGTAAGACGATAGCTTGATGAAAGAGAGTTCGCAGGGGATGTTGATTTCCTTCATGAGATCAGCCATAAACATGAAGCAGCCATTGAGTACCCCCAAGAAGACCGGATGCTGGTGCTCATAGGTTACGTTGAGCTGTATGCCAATGAGCCGGATCCGTTTCTTGATTTGGTTATAATCGATGATGCGTTCAAATTCGCGATCGTTTATCATTACCTTCATGGATTTTCTTCCTGTTTTTTCTCCTTTCCGAAGACCCGCTCCAGCAGGCCCCGCACTTGCTCCAGCTCGGTTTCGAAGTCTGTCGGCGGTGTCCGCAATTGCAGGGTGTCGATAGCAGCTGGCCGGGCCGGACGCAGGGGTTCGCGTAGGCTTACTGCATAAAAGCCATAGCTGCCCGCGGTATCCGGCTGTGTGAGGCCTCGCCGGGCCATGATGTCGCCGATATAGTTGAAATAACGCACGATGTACGGCTTGAGGCTACCGTCGTAAGTGAACGAATATAGGCCCGTCTTGGGACGAGGCACGATGCTGGCCAGGTAGATGCCCTCCCCGATGCTGAGCTGCGAGGGGTGCTTGCCGAAATAATGGCGCGCCGCTTCGCCGATGCCGTAGACGTTGCGACCCCATTCGATGACGTTGAGGTATACCTCAAACATCCGGTCTTTGCTGACAGCCCGGGTGCTTTCCATCAGCCACACGATGAGGATTTCTTCCAGTTTCCGTACGACGGTTTTGTTACGGTTGAGGAAAACGTTCTTCACTAATTGCATGGAGATGGTGCTGCCCCCGCGTTTGAAGGCCTTTTCCTTGTAGTTGATGGCGATGGACGTCCGGATGGCTTCTTCTACAAACCCATTGTGTGTGAAAAACGAGGGGTCTTCCGTGGTGAGGACGGCGTTTTTGATGTTGGGCGATATCTGACTAAGGGGAACGTATGTTGGGTTTTCCGGACCGACGACGATGTCGCGCACGGGTTTTTCATCTTCGTAGGGCGTATAGACAAACGAGGTGTTGAGTTTGGGGACATTGGCCTTGCCCCAGGCGTTGACCTTGAAGTCGGTCTCCTTCATATTGGAGTTGAACTGCACACTATCCGGATTTTCGGTATCCAGAAAGGCTTCCAGCTGGTACTGAATATTACCGGAAACCCGTAGGCCTTCCAGCGATTCGAAAAGGCCTCGGGGAAACGCGTCGAACAAGTCCTGGGCTGCCATTTCAGGGGTTTCCACGGCAAATGCATACGTCTTCTTGGGGCCAGCGGTATAGCGGATGTACGGATGGAACTGTAATTTTTTGACGGTGACGGTCGATGTCTTGGAGAGCTCCACGTCCTGATCGCCCACCACCAGCTCGGCATCAATATGGGCATCGGGCACCACTACGTCTTTTTGCGCGATACGCCAATGATTGACGGTCAGGTTTTTGACGGCCCACTCTCCTTTGATGTGCAAAAATTCGTTGTTGGTCCAAAACACTTCGCGCAAGCGGGCTTCAATTGTGTCGAAGCTGAGCTTCAATCCAAACTTCCGTTCCAGCAGGGGCAGTGCGATCTGCTGCCCGTTGGCATGTACTTTTACGTATAGCTGGCGCTTGTTGGGATTCAGTTTTCCCGAAACCTGCCAAGCGGCTTTGTTGTCGTTGAGGAATACCGCCGAGGTGAGGTCGCCGTCGTCGATGTCGGCTTTGGGTACACTGATGCGCTGGCGGGTGCTGTCATCGCGGTAGGTGACCACGAAGTTGCGGAGCTCCATGTCTTTGGGGATCTTGTAGAGCACATTATTGAGCATGCGGTTGACGGCTTGGGCCATGTTGATGCCCGGTTTTTCTTCTCCAAGATCCGGCTCCTTCCGCTGAAGGGTGTCTCTCCCCTTGAAAACAAAATCATAATTGCTGATGCTGTCCTTTTTGACGAGCTGGATGAAGGCATCGTGGGCGCGCAAGCGACCGAACTTCACATCACCGGTGATCAGCGGAAGGAGGCGTACGCTAATGGATATGTTGTCGACACCCGCCAGCTGGTCCCGGCCGCGGGGCGTCGCCTTGACATTTTCCATGGTGACCGTCGTAAGCCCCGAAAAATAGGCCTTTCCGATGGATAGGTCTATTTGATAGTCATCCGCCATCTTGGATTGGATCCGCGCAATCGTTGAGGCGAGCAGCGACTCGCGCTTGTGGTATGCTACGGCAAACGCAATCGCCCCGATCACGAGTAACGCGCCGACGATGGCACCGCCAATGATCAATTGTTTTTTGGTGATTTTAGTAAAAAAACTGACGATACTGTTTATAAATTGCGCAAACATACGATTCCTGACAAAGCGGATTATCCGGCACCTAAATACGGGATAAATATCATTAAAAACAAAGATATGACAAGTTTGTGTTTCGCTTTCCTTAGTTTTGTACCGCTAAACAGCGATAAAGCGATGATCACGAAGGAACAAGTATTGCATGCACTGAGCCATGTCGAAGACCCCGATCTCAAGAAGGATCTGGTGACACTGAATATGATCAGGAATATGGAAATCACGCCGTCGAAGATCCGCTTTGATGTCGTGCTGACCACGCCTGCTTGCCCGATGAAGGGCCATATCGAGCACGCGTGCCGCAATGCCATTGCCCTTTTTGTCGATAAATCCATAGCGGTAGATATCAACATGACATCAAACGTGGTGGGTAAAGCGGGCAACCAGCTGCATAATATCAAAAACATCATACTCGTTGCATCGGGCAAGGGCGGCGTAGGCAAATCGACGGTGGCTGCCAACCTGGCATTGGCCTTGCAGGCCAAAGGGGCTAAAACCGGACTCATCGACGCGGATATTTACGGACCATCGCTGCCGATGATGTTCGGCTTAGAGGGCGCGCGCCCTCAGGCGTCCAAGACCGCCGATGGCAAGACGAAAATTGAGCCGATCGAGAAATATGGATTGAAATTGCTGTCGATCGGATTTTTTACCGACCCCAACCAGCCGGTGCCCTGGCGCGGCCCGATGGTCAGTACGGCCGTCAAGCAACTATTTAATGATGCCGATTGGGGTGAGCTGGACTACCTGGTGGTAGACCTGCCTCCCGGGACGGGTGATGTGCACATCACCGTGGCACAGAGCTTCCCGGTGTCCGGGGCGGTGATCGTAACCACCCCGCAAAATGTGGCGCTGGCGGATGCCGTGCGGGGCATCGGCATGTTCCTGATGGATTCGATCAACATCCCGCTGCTCGGCGTAGTGGAAAACATGGCATATTTCACACCTGCGGAACTGCCCGACCACAGGTACTATATCTTCGGCAAGGATGGTGGCAAGCGCCTGGCCGAGCGGTTCAACGCCCCGTTTCTGGGGGAGATCCCCTTGGTGAAGAGCATCAGCGACTCGGGTGATAGCGGCCTGCCAGTGATGATGGATGAGGATAACCCCGCTGCCGAAGCATTCCTGGAGATTGCTGGCAAGGTGGCGCAGCAATTGGCGATTGCGCAAGCTATAGTTTGATGAGTCGCTGCCGATAGGTAAGTTAAGCCGCTCCGGTTTTCGGCTGCCTACTCCGTTGCAATCCGTTGCCGTATGCCTGGCAGCGAACCGAAGCCACCTCCTTTCAACGTGCCCGCAGGGAATCTCCCTTTTGTGGTACTTTTGCGGTCAACCTGCGCAGCAAGCTTGAGGGCCATTGAAAACAAACAATTGCCGAAAAAAGTACCAAGGCCCAGTCGCGGCCAGCGACGGAAAAAACGCTTGCAGCAATAACACAAAAACCTTACCTTTGACTACAATGCTTTAGGGGTGCTCCCCGCCATAAAGGCGGGAGGCTGAGAATAACCCTCATAACCTGCTCAGGATAATACCTGCGAAGGGAAAAGTAACGGAATCCTCACACTTCATCGTGACTTCCCTAAGGCATAAACTGTACAATATGCCATGGAAGTAACGATCAATCAGCAACTCATTACACTCAATCCGCAAAGTACGCTTGCACAAGCGTTGCAGGACTATGGCGTATCGCATATCAGGGGTATCGCGATCGCCGTAAATGACGCCGTCATCCCCCAACGACAGTGGGACACGACGGTGTTGCATCCCAATGATCGCATGATCATCATCAAAGCCGCGCAAGGCGGCTGATCGTCCATCCGCCCGGAGACGATATGGTAAAACCCGATGAATGAAGCCATTAAAAAAATAGATGACGAATGAAAACTGAAAAATTGCCCAACGAAGCGTCCATCACCCGTACGCCTTTCCCGAATTCGACGAAAATCTATGTAAAGGGAAACCTGCATGATATCCGCGTGCCCATGCGGGAGATTGCGCTTTCAAAAACCACGGACCGCTTCCGAAATGCGGTGGAAGAAAATCCGCCGGTGACGGTGTATGATACCAGTGGGCCGTATACCGACCCCACGGCGGACATCGAGGTCAGGCGGGGTCTATCCCGTATCCGCACCCCGTGGATCGCCGCACGGCAGGATACGGAGGAGCTGCCGGAGATCACCTCCGTGTACGGCCGATCGCGGCTTGCCGACCCGGCATTGACGGACCTCCGGTTTGCCCACGCGGCCAAGCCGCTGCGGGCCAAGGCTGGGAAAAATGTATCGCAGATGCATTATGCGCGTCAGGGGATCATCACGCCGGAGATGGAGTTTGTCGCTATCCGCGAAAACCAGCGATTGGAAGCGTGTTACCGCAAGGATAATGCGATGTGGCAGCAGCACAAGGGACTCAATTTTGGGGCTTATGCGCATCAGGGATGGATTACGCCCGAGTTTGTCAGGCAAGAGATCGCATCGGGCCGGGCGGTGTTGCCGGCCAATATCAATCACCCGGAAACCGAGCCCATGATCATCGGCCGCAATTTCCTCGTGAAAATCAATGCCAATATCGGCAACTCGGCGGTGACGTCGAGCATCGAAGAGGAGGTCGAAAAGATGGTATGGGCCATCCGCTGGGGGGCCGATACGGTGATGGACCTCTCTACCGGGAAGAACATACACGAGACCCGTGAGTGGATCATCCGCAACGCCCCGGTGCCCATCGGCACAGTGCCCATCTACCAGGCACTGGAGAAAGTAAATGGCAAAGCAGAAGAATTGACATGGGAGATTTTCAGGGATACGCTCATCGAGCAGGCCGAGCAAGGGGTTGATTATTTCACCATCCATGCGGGCGTGCGCCTGCCCTATATACCGCTGACCGCCAAACGGGTCACAGGCATTGTCTCCCGCGGGGGATCTATCATGGCCAAATGGTGCCTGGCGCATCATCAGGAAAGCTTCCTGTATACCCACTTTGCGGAAATCTGCGAGCTCATGAAGCAATATGATGTGGCCTTCTCGCTCGGCGATGGCTTGCGCCCCGGCTCCATCGCCGATGCGAATGACGAAGCGCAGTTTGCTGAGCTGGAAACCCTCGGCGAGCTTACCGATATCGCGTGGCAGCACGATGTGCAGGTGATGATCGAGGGACCGGGCCATGTGCCTATGCACATGATCAAAGCCAATATGGACAAGCAACTGGCCGTGTGCAAGGAGGCGCCCTTCTATACGTTGGGTCCGCTGACCACGGATATCGCGCCGGGCTATGACCACATCACCTCGGCCATCGGCGCTGCCATGATCGGCTGGTTTGGCACCGCTATGCTGTGCTATGTGACGCCCAAGGAGCACCTGGGGCTGCCCAACAAGAAGGACGTCAAAGATGGGGTGATCACCTATAAGATCGCGGCGCATGCTGCGGACCTGGCCAAAGGGCATCCCGGGGCGCAGCACCGGGACAATGCCATGAGCAAGGCACGGTTTGAGTTTCGCTGGGAAGATCAGTTCAACCTGGCGCTCGACCCGGATACAGCGCGGGAGTACCACGACGAGACACTGCCCGCTGAAGGGGCTAAGACGGCCCACTTTTGCAGCATGTGCGGTCCGCATTTCTGCAGCATGAAGATCACGCAGGATGTGCGGGACTATGCGCAGGCGAAAGGGGTGGAGGGCACTGATGCGCTGGCAAAGGGGATGGATGAGAAAGCGCGGGAGTTCAGGGAAAATAATTTTGAACTGTACTCCTGATCGGAAGACATGCAATTGGTGGTCATTACACGGCACAATTTTTTTGACGGCGAAGCCGCGGTGCTGAACTGCCTGTTCGAAGCGGAGTTGCCGATACTCCACCTCCGCAAGCCGCAGGCAAGCGCCCATGCGATACGTGCCCTGCTGCGGAAGGTTGATGCCGGTTTCCATCGGCGCATCATCGTCCACGGTCACGCCGCATTGCGCGGGGAGTTTGATCTGCTGGGCGTGCACCTCCCGCTGGGGCTACTGCTTGAACAGGGGAAGCGGGCCGATGTGGGGCAGGTTTCCTGCTCGACGCACACTGGTGCCGAAGCCTCCGCTGCTGCGCAGGTAGCCGACCGGGCGTTTGTGAGCCCGGTGTTTGACAGCATCTCCAAAAGGGGCTACCTGGGCAATGCGCTGTTGCTCGATATCCCTAAGCCGATGGGCAAGCTGGCGTTGGTAGCACTGGGCGGGATCACGCCCGAACGATTGCTTACCGTACATCAGCATGGCTTTAAGGCCGCCGCCCTGATGGGCTATATCTGGGAGGACGGGCGTCCGCTGAAATCGTTCAGCACTTGCCAAGCGGTGGCGACACATTTAAATAACACGATATGAACGCGATAGAATCCTTTCACTACATTACGGACCCGCGGGATGGTTACCCGGTCGTCCAGCAGGCAGAAGATGTCTGCCGGGGCGGCTGCCGCTGGGTACAGCTGCGCATGAAACAGGCCAGCACCGGGGAACGGACGGCCGATGCGCAGGAGATGCTGCCGGTGCTGAGGCGATACGGTGCGAAGCTGATCATCAACGATGATGTCGCCGTGCTTAATGAAGTGGATGCCGACGGCGTGCACCTGGGGGCGGAAGATATGCATCCCTTGGAGGCCAGAAAGTTACTGGGTCCTGATAAGATCATCGGCTGCACCGCCAATACGCTGGATGACGTATTGCGGCTGAGCGAGTATGATATCAACTATATCGGGTTGGGCCCTTTTCGCTTCACCGCGACGAAGGAAAAGCTCCGCCCCGTATTGGGTGGCGAGGGCATTCACCGGATTGTTGCTGCGGCGAAGGTACAGGGTATCCGCATCCCCATCATCGCCATTGGCGGGATTACGTCCGGAGACGTCAGCAGGCTGATGAATACGGGAATAGCCGGCGTTGCGGTTTCCAACGCCATACACGCGGCCATAGACCGGTCGGCAGCATGCCGAGCCATCCTCGCGCAACTGACCGCCAACCACCCATCACCGGTCACAGACCACCCATCACCGGTCACAGACCACCCATCACCGGTCACCCATCACCGGTCACAGACCACTAACCACCCATAAAATGGATACACTGAAAATAGCCGATCGGGTTTTTTCATCCCGCTTGTTTGCGGGAACGGGTAAATTCGGTAACCATCAGACGATGGAAGAGGCCCTGCTGGCGTCGGGCACCGAGCTGGTGACTGTCGCGCTGAAACGCGTGCACCATGCCGCTGAAGAAGATACCCTGCTGGGGCACTTAAACCACCGACACATCCGCCTGCTGCCCAATACATCGGGCGTGCGTCATGCTAGGGAAGCGGTATTTGCGGCCCAGCTGGCGCGGGAGGCGCTGGAAACCAACTGGCTGAAATTGGAGATCCACCCCGATCCGAAATACCTCATGCCCGATCCCATAGCGACCTTGGCCGCGGCGGAGCAACTGGTGAAGCTGGGATTTGTGGTAATGCCTTATTGCCATGCCGACCCGGTGCTGTGCAAACGCTTGGAAGAGGTGGGCGTGGCCGCGGTGATGCCGCTGGGAGCGCCTATCGGCAGCAACAAAGGACTGGCCATGCGGGAGATGCTGCAGATCATTGTCGATCAGGCCAATGTGCCGGTGATCGTAGACGCGGGCATCGGCGCACCCAGCCATGCGGCGGAGGCGATGGAGCTCGGGGCGGATGCTGTACTGGTCAATACAGCCATGGCTACCGCGGGCGATCCGGTGGCGATGGCCGAGGCATTCAAATGGGCTGTGCAGGCGGGGCGGCAGGCTTTTGTAGCGGGATTAGCGGGACAACAGGCCGCGGCGGCACCTACCAGTCCGCTGACGGCGTTTCTGGAGGGAGACGTGAGACAACAGACGTGAGACAAGAGACAGGAGACATCAGACATGAGACATTAGACAGGAGATATGTTTACGCCGATATTCAATCAATACCACTGGGATGAGGAGCTACAGTCCATCTATGGGATGACTGATGGGGATGTGCGGCGTGCGTTGGCGAACCGGGGGTCGCGCAGTTTGGCCGATTTTAAAGCGCTGGTTTCACCGGCTGCGGCACCGTACTTGGAGCAAATGGCGGCCATGAGCCAGCGGGCGACGCAGCAGCGCTTCGGCAAGACTATCCAGCTGTATGCGCCCCTGTATCTCTCAAACGAATGTCAAAACATCTGCACTTATTGCGGATTCAGCTTGGATAACCAGATCCCGAGGAAGACGTTGACGACCGTGGAGCTCGTGGCGGAACTGCTCGCGGTGAAGGCAATGGGCTACCAGCACATCCTGCTGGTCACGGGCGAGGCGCAGCAACTGGTGGGGATGCCTTATTTCCGCAGGATACTGCCCTTGGTGCGGCAGCATTTCCAGCAGGTCGCCATGGAGGTGCAGCCGTTGGATGAGGCGGACTATGCCGAGTTGCATGCCTTGGGTGTGAATACGGTGCTCGTTTATCAGGAAACGTATCACCGGGACGACTACCGCAAGCATCACCCCAAAGGGAAGAAAGCCAATTTTGATTACCGGCTGGAATGCCCTGATCGCATCGGCAGGGCAGGCATCCATAAAATGGGCATCGGCGCCCTGCTCGGTTTGGATGATTGGCGGACAGATAGCTTCTTTGCGGCGCTGCACCTGCAATACCTCGAAAAGACGTATTGGCAGAGTAAGTTTTCGGTTTCATTCCCTCGCCTGCGCCCGCATGTTGGCGGCCTGCAACCCAAGTCGGTCATCACGGATCGGGAACTGGTGCAGCTGATCTGTGCATGGCGGCTATTCAACGGCGAGGTGGAACTGTCCATGTCAACCCGCGAAAGCCAGACCTTCCGTGACAACATCATCAAACTGGGCATCACCTCCATCAGCGCCGGATCGAAGACCAATCCGGGCGGGTATACCGTGGAACCGCAGAGCTTGGAGCAGTTTGAGATCGACGACCGGCGCAGTCCCGCAGCGGTGGCACAGGCGATCAAGGATGCGGGATATGAACCGGTTTGGAAAGACTGGGATCGGGCGTTGCAATTGTAAGCAAAATCTCTTAAGTTTGTAAGACCTAGGCGCTCGAAAAAACGGTAGGCTTGATCGGAAGGAGTATCAAATGACGCAACGGCTCTCCAAGGTGGAGGAACATTATTTTGACCGCCACCTGAAATTGGCTGGCTTTGGTAGGGCGGGGCAGCAGCGGCTCAGGGATGCCCGTGTGTTGGTGGTCGGTGCCGGAGGGTTAGGCTGCCCGGTGCTGCAGTACCTGGCTACGGCAGGGGTAGGGCATATCGGCATCGTCGACCCCGACACGGTAAGCTATCACAATTTGCACCGGCAGGTGCTGTACACACCCGAAGATGTGGGAAAAGGCAAAGCGGAAACGGCCGTGCGGAAGCTGTGGATACAGCAGCCTCTGGGGCGTGTCGTTGCCTACACGGAAGCGTTTTGTGAACGCAATGCATTAGAACTCCTGGATGGCTATGATCTGGTCATCGATGGTACCGATAATTTCGAAACACGCTACGTGGTCAACGATGCCTGTGTGATCATGAACCTGCCCTTCGTGTCGGGTGCGATCGACCGCTATACGGGACAGATTTCGGTATTCAACTACCGCGGCGGACCGACCTACCGTTGCCTGTACCCCGAGCCGCCGACGATGTGCGGCTCGTGCGCCATCGATGGTGTGCTCAATATCTTGCCGGGCATCGTGGGGACGCTCATGGCCAACGAGGCGCTCAAAGTGCTGGGGGGCTATGGCGAGGTGCTGTCGGGCAAATTGCTTCTGGTGGATATTAGCGGCAATGGCTACCAGTTGTTCACGTTTTCGGCCATCGAGGAGAATAGGCACATTCAGACATTGCAGCCATCGTATCGATCGGCCCGAGAAGAGGTCGCGGCCACCAAAACCACGGCCCTGCCAGCCGATGCCTTGCTGGTGGATGTGCGTGAACCTTGGGAATATGAGGAAGGGCATGTGGAATCCCATATCAACATCCCCCTGTATGAATTGCCCGCCCGTGTGGACGAATGGGCGGTCTCGGGGCGTCCGGTCGTGTTTTTCTGCGTTTCCGGCGAGCGGAGCCGCATGGCTGTGAAGCTGGCCAAGCAGCACGGGATAGCGGCGCAAGCGCAGGGGCTGCAATAGCACAGCTATTCGTCTTCCGTGGGCAGCGGCTGTCCGATGAATTCCCGGTAGGGATCTTCGGGATACAGCACCGCATCCGGATTGTGCCGGAAGGGGATATCCGGATCAAATAACGTCTCCAGCGTTTGCCGCAGGAATGCTACGAACTGCGCCTTGATATCTTCCAATGCCTCCCCCGCTGCCTTGAAACTGCCGCGGCCTCCAAAATAAAACAACGGTCCTTCCTGGCGTAGCTTGCGGGCGATGTATAGGTTGGGCTCCACTTCCCTTTTTCCGGTGACCTGTTCGTATACAAAGGTATAAAAGAGGGTTTGGATCATGGCTTTGTTGCTCTTGGCCGACGCCGGTGCAAATAGCGTATCCAGTCCGCTGAACTTCAGCTCATCACGCCCCGTCTTATAGTCCACGATGCGGGTTTTGCCATTTACTTCGTCTACACGGTCGATGATGCCCCATAGGCGGACCGTCCGGGATTGCCCCTGTACCGTTATCGGGAATGCAAGGGAATAATCGCGTTCGTTCTCCAATTCCACGATGCGCAGCGGGGCTACATGGTTGGCATCGTAATGCAGGAATACGGCCGCATATTCCTCGGCCACCTTGAGCAGGATGCGCTGCATGCTGCTGGGCGTGGTGATCCGGCCGCTTTCGCCATACAGTTCCCTGGACAAGGCCTGCAAGCAGCGCTCGGGGAGCGCGTTGATCTGCTGCCGGATGCGTTGGGGGGTGATGGTATCGCTCTCCGCTTTCAGTTGCTCATAAACATCTTGCATGGCCTGATGGACCACCCTGCCTAGGCGGTTCATCTCAAATTCTTCGGTCATCTTCGGCGGTTCCTTGATACCAGCCACGTATCGGAGGAAAAACAATAATGGCGACTGCAAATAGGTCGTCAGCGCCGATGCCGATAATTTCGGTCGATCGGGGTCGTCCTCATCCAGGTAACGGCTCAGTTTGTCCCATACCGCTCCCGTCTTGGGCACGCTCATGGATGGTGCCGCGGGGAGGGTGCTGATGGGTTGCTGCTGCCCGCGGTGCTCGAAGGTAAACCGGCTCTCAAAGGCGAGCTGGCGGACAAACCGGCTAACCTCTCCGGTATTGCTGTCATCCACCACGGCATTGTATACCATGGTGATGTGCTCAGGGTGCTGCAATAGGCGGTAAAACAAGTACGCGGATAGTGCATCCTGATTTTCGAGCACGGGCAGGCCGTGAGCACGGCGGATGGAGTCGGGAATGAAGGTGGGCGCTGCCGTCATCTTGGGCAGGGTGCCCTCATTGGCACCGATGATATAGACCTCGTCAAAATCGAGGCAGCGGCTTTCCAACAGTCCCATGATCTGAATGCCTTTGAGGGGTTCGCCCTCAATAGGCGCCGACAGGCTTTGAAGCGCTTTGCGGATGAGTGCGCACAGAAACGGGATAGGCAGCGCGGGGTGGTGCGCAAGCCCTTCTTGCAGCAGGTTAAGCGCCTTTTTTGCGGCTAGGATAAGGACGGCCTCGATATGCCGCAGGCTATGGGTGCGCTGGCGGTGCTCCAGTACGCCCTCCAGCAGTGCATGCAGGGCTTGGAGCAAGGCATCATTGCCCTTCCTCGGCATGAAAAACCCCGGATAGCTGCCCGTTTTCAGTTGCAACTCACCCACCGGCACTTCCAGCCATTGGTTGGCGGTGATTTTCTCCCGGAGCGCCTCCCGCTCGTCAAGCGATATGCCGCTCAAGGGATGGGTGATCGCTGCCTCCACATCGAGGTGATGCAACGTGCGCCCTTGATTAGCCGCAAGCTGCTGCTGGATGCCCAGCCACCCATCGATGAACCCGAAGAGCGTAGACTGCGTCAGGGGATAACCCATCGTCACATTGAAGTCGATGTGCTCGGGCAGGCTTCGCAGCACCGGGATCAGCAAGCTCTCGTCGGCCAGAATGATGGCTGTGTTGGTTGGTGCTCGCCGGTCGATCGGTTTGTCGGCAAGCAGCGTTGCGAGCAACTTGGTTTGGGCTACCTTGCCCGAAGCCGAGCGGAGATCTATGCGGTTGGTTTTGGTCGCCAATACCGCGGGCAATTCGCCCAAGGCGTTTTTCAGTCCGTATTGATGGATGTTTTTTCGCAAGAACAGGCCCGCTTCCTGCAGGTCGTCATCGAGGTAATACCGATCGGCATCGAAATAAAAAAGGGCATTGCCCGCGGCCTGCCAACGGGTGAACAAGTGCACTTCGCATTGGTTGAGTGCGTTGAAGCCCACGAACGCCACCTGCGTATATGCCTGCAAAAAATCAGGACGGGCAGCGCGGCCTTCGACGAGGTCGCGGTAGATACCCGCCGTGGTTGCCAGTTTCTGCTCGGCCAGTTCTTCCTTAAACCGTTGATACAGCCGGGGGAGGCGCCCCCACAACTGTAGGAATTTCTGCTGGATGGCAGTTTGCTTGCCTGCGGAGAAGGATTCCCAAAACTGGCGCATAAACCGTTGCTGTTCAGCAGAAAGATGCGGAAAGCGCTGCTGGAGCAACGCAATGTCGCGCAATTCGGCAAAGACCGCGGTGGGGTCTACCAGGTCGTAATCCAGCTGGGCGAAGTCGCTCAGGATGGTTTCGGCCAGCGGGTAAAACTCGTCCGGCATTTCTTCCGGGCGGCCCTCTTCGCGAAGCAGCGCATTGTGCAGCTGGTGGAGGATGAAGAACTGGGCCAGTGGTGCGGCTTCGGGCGTGGTGGCTGATTGGCGGATAAACTCCTGTACGGTGAAAAAGGACGGGCTCCACAGGGGCTTGCCCGCCAGATCGGCCAAATGCTTCCGCAGGAAGACGATAGGCCGTTTGTTGGTCAGCACCACGGCCACATCCTTCAGTTCATCACCAAAGCGAGACAGCAGATCCGCCGCAACTCGTCGGAGGAATGGAAGTGCAGGATAAGTAGTCACGGCATTAATGTATTATACTTTTCAAGTACGCATCCGCCGTCATCACAGGAATTAAAGCCTGTTTGAAATCTTTGTTGTCGCGCGTAATAATTATTTCGCAATCAGATGCAGTTGCACAGAAGTATTGTACGGCATCCTCAAAATCAGTAAAAGACGAGTTCAACGCTTTTTCAATAACGGCTTCCCCAATATCGCATACTTCCGCCAATACCTTGAATTTTCGCAGTTTTTCCCTCGCTGTTTTGGGCGTATCAAACTTGGAAAGGATATAATCCACCGTAGTGAACGAAATCGGAGAAACGAACAACGTTACTTTTCCCTTATCCGCGAGCGTAGCCAGTTTAGCTATTGCTTCATAAAACGGATGTCTTTCTCCAAGCAAATCCAGGATGATGTTGGTGTCGATAAAAAGCCGTTGCATCACGAATATTTTTTTGCCACATGGTCATGGTACTCCTTTTTGTAATCCAGGTCATGGGGGATTTTAGTTCCTGTGGATAAGCTTTTTATAAACGGCGAAATCTGAATATCATCCCGATTTGAATCAGTTGTTACCGCTTGTAAGTATATTTCGATAAGCTTGGAAAGGCTAATATTTTGCTTGGAAGCATATTTTTTTGCTCTTTCTATTACCCCTTGGTCCAATTTCAATGTCAATTTCGTGTCCATTGCAATCTGTTGTTGTACGTACAAATATAATAAAAATGGTCCGTATAGCCAAGCGACCATTATTGGCTGTAATCCCTATACCTGTACCAATTTCTTCAGTTCACCATAATACACATACCCCTTTACGTCCGGCATGCCCATCTCCCGGAGTATCAATTGATAATCCATCACCTGCTTCCTGTGCGACTCGTCCTCATGCTGGGTGAATTTAAAATCCAGCACGATGGTCTCATCGCGCTTCACCAACACCTTGTCCGGCCGCACAGTCCGGCCGTTGGACAGGATAATGCTCCGTTCATTCCAGTGCTCATAATCGCCGCTGAACCACCGTACCAGTTGCGGATGGTTCCAGGTTTCCAAAGCCAGGGCCCGTACGTCCGCCCGATCTTCCACCTGGAGCATGCCCTGCGCCTGCAAGGCATCCAGGCGGATCTCCAGGTCGATCGAAGAAGTGGCCTCCGCCATCAACTCATGCAGCAGCTGTCCATGGCGCTTGGCGGCATCCAGCCTTACGATGTCCAATTCGGCCTGTATTTCCGGTCGGGCCAACTCTTCTTTCATCCGTTCGGAAGCGGGGTAATGATCAAATGACCAGCCCGGGGCCGCCATTATCTCCGCCTGGGATATCTTCGATGCTCCGGCTGCCACTGCGCTTTCCAGCCGTATGCCCCCGTGGAACACCACGCCCAGGTCAGGGGCCATGTCGGGCAGTACCTCCAGCAGCAGGTCGCCTGCAATCAAGGCGTTGATCTCTCCATCGCCCTTCTTGCCCGGAGCAGTGATGTAAAGGTGCTTACGTGTCCGCGTAGTGGCCACATATAACGTGTTGAGTGCGTCCATGTAGTTGAACAGCATCTCCTCGAAATACGCTTGAAAAAGGCTCGACTTGCCGAGGTCGCTTTTGTACTTCACAGGCGTTTTGCTCAGAAGCGCATAGGGAGTATCTTCCGTGTCCACCCAGAAATTGCCATTGGTGCGTCCATCGATCGGCCAACTGCAAAACGGGATCATCACCACATCAAAAGCGAGCCCCTTGGACTTGTGGATGGTGATCACCTCCACCGCGTCGGCCCGGCCAGTGGCAGGTAGTGCGCGGTCGATGCCTTCCTCTTCCCAATAGCGGAGAAATGCCGGTATGCCCCGTTCGCCGCCAGCCGTGAAGGCGGCAACGAGGTCGCGAAAAGCCAGCAGGTAGGGAAGACTTTCTGCATGCGTCTGAAGCCCGTAGGCCATGATGAGCGATTCGATAAGCTCGGCCAGCGGAAGCTGCGACCACATTTCCCAGTTTCGGCAAAGCGGTTCGGGCAGCAGCCCGACCAGTTGCGCCGGCTTACAGGTGCTCATCCGTACCCAGTCATCGGGCAGCACCGCTTCGCCATGCAGCAGTTGGTTATACAGATGCATGCAGTTAGCCACATACAGGGCATCCGCGGGCATCCTGCCCACCAGTGCCCGCAGGGTGTCGATCAGTAGGCGGACGGCCGGATGGTTGGCCAACGCCAGCGCATCACCGGAGATGACATCGAAAGCCAGGCCGGATTCGCGCTGCTTATCGAGCAGGTATTGGATGACCTCGCGCGCCTCATTGTTCGTGCGCACGAGAATGCCGATCTGTCCGGGGCGGTAGGTACCCGAAGCCATCCATCCGATCAGCGTATCGGCCAAGCGGTTTAGCGCTTCGTCCTTCGCCGCGCTGCCGCGGTGGTTGTTGCTTTCCACGTCGATGAAATCCACCTGCACCGTGCCGCCCGCTTTGTGCATCGCCGGGGGCAATTGCTGGAGGCTGTCCTGATACGCCCGGATGATCGTATCGTGATTGCCGGAGGGCAACCACCAGCGTTCATACTGTTCTTCGCCCAACTCGCTCAATATCCGGTCATTCAAGCGGCGTTGCAACCATTCGGGGGCCTGTTTGAAAAGCAGGTTGTTGAACGCCACAATATGCTCATCGCTGCGGTAGTTGGTCTCCAGCGTCTCATGCCTGACGAGCGGCGAGGTATCCACCACGTTGAATGCTTTCGCAAGCTCCCGTTCGGCGCGGTCCAGCAGGATGCGCCAGTCCCCATTGCGCCAGCGATAGATGCTCTGCTTCACATCGCCCACGATCAGGTGTTCGCTCCGCTGGCCCGTGGCATTGCCCATCGCATTGATGAGCAGGGGGCGCAGGTTGTCCCATTGCTTCCGCGACGTATCCTGAAACTCGTCAAAGAGGAAATGCCGGAAGCGGCTACCCGTTTTCTCCCAGATGAAGGTCGGGTCGCCCGACTCGTTGATGCCGATGTTGTTCAGCAAGATCTGCGCATCGCTGATGAGCTGCGCCCCATTATCCCTGCGCCATTCGGCCAGCAATGCACTCATCTCCTTGAGCAGGCGCAGGTAGTACAGGTTTTCATCGACCGCCTTGGCAAGGTAGTAGTCCGGACCCCGTTCGATATTGTGCTCAACAAGCTGTTCGAGCAGGGGATTCAACGCTTGGTATAGCACCGCTACCTGGCCCGTAAGGCTACCCTTTTGCCATTCATCCGGCGTGTGGATGTATTTTTCCAGTTTTTTGACCACATCATGCGGATTTTGGGCAGATAAGCTTTGCAGCTTACCCAGCTGGTTGCGCGATTTTCCCGACAGATCCATCACATCCACCCCCGAGGCGGCAAAAGTATCCGCAGCCGTTTTGAGCAGTTGCTCAAAAGACTCTTCAAATTGCTTGATGGCTGCCTTGCAGTAACTATCGAGACTGTCGAACAGTTCCTGAGCCGGCATGTTGGCGATCGCTTTATCAAAGTCCTGAAAATCCTCTTTGAAGATCTCCGATGCCAGGTCGCTCAGCGCCCAACGATAATTCCAATTTTCGTCCCGGTCTATTTTCGCCTGCGCATAGTCCATGATCCACTGCAGCAGGTCGGGCCGTTCGTCGAGCAGGCGGTTGAGACGCAGCACCAGATCCGCCTTCACCTTGCGGATGTTCATCTCCAGCTTATACCCTGCGTCGATGCCCAGTTCGAAGGTAAAGCCACGGATCACCTTTTGCGTAAAGCCATCGATGGTACTCACCGCGAAACGGCTGTAGTCGTGCAAAATTTTGCGGTACACTTCTGCCGCCCGTTGCTGCAACGTGAGCGCATCCCACTGCGGGTAAGCCTCCAGGAGGATCTCGCGATAGCCGCGCGCTTTATCCCGGTGTTGCCCATTGCCCGTCGCCAGGGCCTCCAGCACCTCCATGATGCGACCCTTCATCTCGGCGGTGGCCTTGTTCGTGAAGGTAATGGCCAATATCTCACGATACTTGTTTTCTCCCGAAAACAATAGCGTGAGGTAATGCACCGTGAGGCTGAAGGTCTTGCCGGACCCCGCGGAGGCTTTCAACATCGTTAATGGAGGAATGGTAGGCATCATGCTAGTTTCTCTACTCAAAATCTATTTCGAAATACGTAAGAATAGCTTTGTAATTGTCTTGAGCTGTAAGACAGGTGTCTAATAAATATTCCCTTACCCGATTCCATTCCTGCAAACCTCTGTAATAGAACAGCTTTAGATCTTCATCAATGATGAACGGAACAATATTGTTAGCAAGACATTCTTTAAACATGATCAACCTGCCGACACGGCCATTGCCGTCTTGAAAAGGGTGTATAATTTCAAACTGATAATGGAAGTCCATGATATCCTCAACGGTTTTCTTTTCGAGGCTATGATAATGAGAAAGTAATGTGTTCATTTTCGCTGCCACTTCTTTAGGCGGACAAGTTTCATTACCGCCAACCTCATTAGGAAGTTTTTTATATTCGCCCACATTGAACCAATCTTTTCTACTATCGGATGTGCTGGATTTCAATAGGTAATGCAGCTCTTTAATTAATGATTCAGTTAGTTTTGCTTTTGCTTTATCAATGATTAAATCAATACAACGAAAGTGATTGGAGGTTTCAATAATGTCATCTATATTCACACTTTCTTTGGAAGCGCCGATCGTATTGGTTTCAAAAATAAAACGGGTTTGCTCCTGTGTAAGTTTACTGCCTTCTATGCGATTGGAATTAAAAGTCAAATCAATCTGCGTACGGTGATAAATACCACCTTTCAGTCTCATATCCTTTTGCTCTTTCAGCTGATTGAGCAATATATTGTTGCTGAATTTTTTATTATTTCCTTTTTCAGGCAATGTAGCATCTTCTGGGATATTCCACGTTTTCCCGGTCAAGAACGCCCCATTTAGTTTGCCCGTGGCACAGTAATGGCGTATCGTTCTTTCGGGTACGTTCCATTTTTTCGCAAATTCACTTACTGAAATATACGTCATACATTTTCTACAGATCGTTATCGGCAAACATACGACAAAAATACCTTAAAGTTTAATTTTTTGCCGATAACAGCAATAGCCTAACCCCATCATGCGTCAGCCGACCCTTCCCCGATTCAAACTTGACCCCTCTCCAATAGTAATGAAGGTTATACAAAGTATTTATAGTGTATTTACATAGGGTTAATAAAGGTATACCTTCATTAACTCACTATAAAAACTTTGTTTTTACTTTTTTATTCCTATCTTTGATGCAAGGCATTCTCGGATTAATATTAACTAAAGCACAATATGGCAATAGCGAAGCAAGGCATTAACGGTCCATTCAGCGGAAAAATAGGTTCAGTCGTAGGGTATGAGCTCAACGGGCAGCCGGTGATGCGGTCTGTGGGGAGGCGTAAAAGACCGTTTAGCGAGCTCGAACTGTTAAACCAGGCCAAGATGAAAGTGGTTTCCAAGTTCCTCGGGCCTATCCAACCCTTTGTGAAATTCGGGTACCAGCGTGAGGCTCCTCCGGGCAGCCGCGTGGGCCCATTCCAGCTGGCGCAGTCCTACGTCCGGAAAAATGCGGTGGACCTGGACGATGAACGGATACCGTTCGTCAATCCCGAAAAAGTGTTGGTTACCAAGGGAAAATTAGAGCCGCCGCTGAATAGTACGGTGGAACGCGAGGGGAACCAACTGACCATCCGCTGGGAGCAATCCGGCCGTGGGGGGTTGACCGATCGACTGGTGGTGTTATTGTACGACGGCAACATGTTCCGTTATTTCCAGGAGTTGGGAGCGGAACGGCGTGAAGGCGTTGACATCTTGGAGGTGCAACAGCTGCGTGCGAAGACAAACCCTATCCACGTCTACGCCGCTTTCCGGAATACGATGTTTGATGAAATCTCCGATAGCGTGTATTGCGGCGTCATCGAGTAAGCGTTATTTGCCGCTTTTATCATTCCCCGGCTGTGAATAGGAGGGTGGGTCGCTGGCTGGGAACGTCTGTTCGAGTTCCTCATCTATTTTGCGTTCCTGCTGCTTCTTTTCATTTTTTTTCTGCTTCTCATTTTTCACGCGCTCGGGTGGCGTTGTTTTTTTTTGCCTGTCCATGATCATGTGTTTTATGTGCGGGATATGCCGCAAGAAGCATAACAGCCAGAAACAGGTGATGTTTGCAAAAGATGATATCTTGAAATGTCGGAACCCGCCAGTTGAACGATATTTCGCTATGTTTGCAGTATGATCGTCTATAATTCAAAGGATTGGTTTCATGCGGCCTTCACGCTGCAAAAGTCGGATACGATACGCAAGTTGTTCCCGTTATTGCTGCTCGTGGCATTGTACTCCTGGGGCATCGCTTATTGGGAGCTTGAATACCTGAAACTTTCCGAGCGGAGCTGGATCAAGAACATTGCCATGCTGCATAACCTGCTGGGCTTCGTGATGTCCATCCTATTGGTGTTTCGCACGAATACCGCCTACGACCGCTGGTGGGAAGCCCGAAAGCAATGGGGTGCGCTGACGAATGTGAGCCGCAACCTGGCCATCAAGGTGAATGCATTCCTCACGCCGCAGGATGAGGCTAACCGGGATTTTTTCGAGAAGACCATCCCCATGTATGCGCACACGCTGTTTGAACACTTGCGTTCGAATAAAACGCGGTTTATGCTGGATGAAAAAGATCATCCTGAATTTGAACAGCTCGATGCTAAAAAACATGGGCCCAATCAGGTGGCTGCCCTGATGTACAGCCGTACCAACCGATTGTATAAGGATGGGGTGCTTACGGGCGATCAATTGATCGTGATCAATAATGAGCTGCTGGCATTGACGGACATCTGCGGGGCGTGTGAGCGGATCAAGAATACGCCGATACCGTGGTCGTACAGTTCGTTTATCAAGAAATTCATCATCATTTATGTGCTCACGCTGCCATTGGGATATGTGTTTTCCATGGGGTATTTCGTGGTGGCCGCGGTGCCGTTTGTGTTTTATGTGATGGCTTCATTGGAGCTGATCGCGGAATCTATTGAGGATCCGTTTGGTGAAGATCCGGATGATTTACCGATCGAGAAAATCGGCGAGAATATCCGGAAGCACATTGAAGAAATCATCCGCTGAGGGATGGCCTATTCCGGAAGAGGCGGCTACTGCATGTCAAACAAATGCTTTTCGGCATGGTAGGACGAGCGGACCAACGGTCCGCTTTCGACGTATTTGAAGCCCATCCGCAGGCCGATTTCCTGGTAGTACTTGAACTGGTCGGGGGTGATCCATTCGACCACGGGATGGTGCGCCTTGGTGGGTTGCAGGTATTGACCCAATGTCAGGATGTGCACGCCTGCTTCATACAGATCGGTCATGGCTTCGATGACGTCTGCCTCGGTCTCCCCGAAACCGAGCATGATGCCCGATTTCGTGCGTAGGCCAGCTGCGGAGATGCGGCGCAGGCATTCGAGGCTGCGGTCGTACTTGGCCTGTATGCGCACTTCGCGGGTGAGGCGACGTACGGTTTCGAGGTTATGCGACACGACTTCCGGCCGTACGGCCAGTACCCGTTCCAGGTTTTCCCAATTGCCTTTGAAGTCAGGGATGAGGGTTTCCAGTGTGGTATCCGGGCTTTCGCGGCGGATGGCATTCACGGTCTCGGCCCAGACGGTCGAACCGCCGTCTTTCAGGTCGTCCCGGTCTACCGAGGTGATCACGCAGTGTTTGACCTGCATGAGTTTCACCGACTGAGCTACGCGGTTGGGCTCATCCCAATCGACTGCCAGCGGCCGTCCGGTGGCGACGGCGCAGAATGAGCAGGAGCGCGTGCAGATGTTGCCCAAGATCATGAACGTGGCCGTGCCGGCTCCCCAGCATTCGCCCATGTTGGGGCAGTTGCCGCTCTCGCAGATGGTGTGGAGCTTATGCTCATCCACCAGTCCGCGTACATGCCGGTATTCTTTGCCTACGGGGAGCTTTACGCGCAACCAATCGGGCTTGCGCTGCAATTGGTTCGCCGGGATCACGGGGAGTTCAATCATAAGGGCAAAGTTAGGGATTAATCTGGAAATTCAAGCTATCCGATGGTGTGATGAGGTCATACACCCGTACGTAATCGACGTCCATGCGGGCCGGGAAAGCCTCGTCGTCCACCCCCTGCTGTCCACCCCAATTCCCGCCTACGGCAATGTTGATGAGCCAGTGGAATTTTTGGTCAAAAGGCCACTCGCGGAATCCCGTGCCTTCGTTCGGGAAGTTGAAGAGCTGCACGCCATCTACGTACCCGCGGATATACCTTGGGGTCCAATCCACGCGATACAGGTGAAATTCAGTCGTTGCATTGCCGATATCCTTCGTGGCGGTTTTCTGGGTGCCGATGGTGTGATGGTAGGCTTCTGTATGTACGCTGATGTGCACGACATCCTGATCATGGCCTACATGTTCGAGAACATCGATTTCGCCCGAGGCCGGCCAGCCGCCGTAAGTCCAGTCAGTCGGCAGCATCCATACCGCTGGCCAGGTACCGCGACCTGGGGGAACTTTGGCCCTTACCTCAAATCGGCCATACCGGAAATCGCCTTTGCCCCGGCTGACTAGCCGGGCGGAGGTGTAGTCAGATCCTTCATATTGCTCATCGATCGCGGTGATGGTCAGCATGCCGTTGCTCACGCGGGCATTATCGAGCCGGTTTTCGGTATAATACTGCAACTCGTTGTTGCCCCAGCCGTTTTTGGTGCCTACGTCGTAACCCCACTTGTTCTTGTCAGGCAGCCCTTCGTAATCAAACTCGTCAGACCAGGAAGGGGTGCTTTCAAAGCTATACTCGTGCTGAGCGATGCTTGGAAAGACCGTCAGAAAAAAGCCATAGATCAATAGGGTTCGTTTCATCGTTGCGCGGATCGTCAGGTATCGGTTCATATTTTTTGCTACACAAAGGTAAAGATAATTGCATTAGTTAAGCATTTTCAATATGTTTGTGACAGATACTTTAGAAACAAACAAATTCGTATGACTCAATATGCACATTGGGCGATATTGGGTTTCTTGGTTGTGCCGTTCATCACGGCGGTGCCCGCCCATGGCCAGCACCAGGTTTCCATCATCCCCCAGCCTAATATGGTGGAACTTCACGAAGGAACTTATGCATTTCCCACATTGACTTCCCGCGCTGCCTTTGAGCCATTTTTAGCGGTCGCCGAGTTGCTAGACGATCATCCCTACGCTACGTTTGCCCCAGTCGAGCGCATCAAATCACATAAGCGCATTCCGGAGACAGGGGTGCGGTTGGTTCAAGCGCAAGACATTGACCGATTGGCAGCAGATGCCTACCGATTGGTGGTCGACACCAGTGGTATCACGATCACCGCGCATGAACCTGCTGCGATGCTGAATGGGGTGTTGACACTCCTGCAATTGGCATACACCCAACCCGATGGCGGGAAGCTCCCTGCCCTACTGATCGAGGATAGACCGCGTTTCGGTTATCGGGGGATGCACCTCGATGTCTCCAGACACTTTTATCCGGTATCCTTCCTGAAGAAATTCATCGATGTCATGGCGCTTTATAAGTTCAACACGTTCCATTGGCACCTGACCGATGGACCGGGATGGCGGCTGGAGATCAAGCGGTATCCCCAGCTGACCCGAACGGCGGCCTGGCGCACGCATACCGCATGGAAGGATTGGTGGCAGAATGGAAAGCAGTACCTGGACGAAGGCCACCCCAATGCCAGTGGCGGATATTATACACAGGAAGAAGCAAAGGAATTGGTGGCCTATGCGGCGCGAAAGGGGATCACGATCATTCCTGAGATCGAGATGCCGGGGCATTCGGATGAAGTGCTGGCGGTTTATCCCCACTTGTCCTGCACAGGTACATCCCATAAACAGGGCGAATTTTGCATCGGCAACGAGGAAACGTTTACCTTCCTCTCCAACGTGTTAAACGAGGTCGTTGCCATTTTTCCGTCCGCATACATTCACATCGGCGGTGACGAGGCCAATAAGGAAGCATGGAAGACCTGTCCGAAATGCGGGGCGCTGATGGAAAAAGAAGGGTTAAAGGACGTGGACGAACTGCAGAGCTATGTGGTAAAGCGCATGGATAGCCTTTTGCAGTCGTACGGACGGAAGCTGATCGGCTGGGATGAAATATTGGCGGGCGGACTGTCACCGGGGGCGACGGTGATGAGCTGGCGTGGGGAGCAAGGCGGTATCGACGCGGCCAATGCCGGGCACGACGTGATCATGACACCCAACTCCTACCTGTATTTCGACTATTATCAGGGCAATCCCCGCACGGAACCCGAGGCCATCGGCGGGTACATACCGCTCAGCAAGGTGTACGCATACGAGCCCATACCCAGCGGCATTGCGGGTGACAAGACGAAGCATGTCTTGGGTGCGCAGGGCAATGTCTGGACGGAATACATGCCCACCACGGATCAGGTGGAATACATGGCTTTTCCCCGAGCACTGGCCTTGGCAGAGGTGGTATGGTCGGCGCCTGCCGACCGCGATTGGGAGGATTTCTCGGCGCGGCTACAGCAACACTATCAATTATTTCAGCGCTTGGGCATCAACTATTACCGGCCGGCTTATGAGGTGAATATCACGGTCGGCTTCAATGCTGATACGTTGACCAATACCATCTCCATGGCCACGGAACAGGTTGAACCGGGTATCCGGTATACTACCGACGGCCAGGAGCCAAATGCTGAATCGCCCTTATACGCCAAGCCCATCGAATTGGCCGTGCCTTCGGTGGTCAAAGCGGCTTATTTCATCGATTCGACGCGGGTGGGACCCATCGCCGAGGCGAAGGCAGATGTGCACAAGGCCATCGGCAAAAGCATCGCCTATCAAACGAAATGGGATAGCGCCTTTGTCGCCAAGCAAGACAGTACCCTATTGAATGGGCAAAAAGGAGGGGAACATCCTGACGATGGCCAATGGCAGGGTTTTGCCAACAATGTTGACGTCACGGTGGATTTTGAAAGGCGGGAGGCGCTGAATACCGTGTCCATCACGTTTCTCCAAGATCCGGGCGTCAAGGCCTACCAGCCGGGCGAAGTGAATGTATTGCTGTCCGACAATGGCCAAAATTTCCGCGAGGCGGGCACCGTGATCAACGACGTGTCGCCACAGGAACGGTTCCCGATCGCGAAAACCTACGAAGTTAAGTTCGATACTACACAAACGGCGCGTTACGTACGCATCGTGGCGAACAATGTGCAAAATGCGTTGTTGCTCACGGATGAAGTGGTGGTGTATTAGTCCGTGACCAGCGCATGCCCCGCTTCGATGGGCAGATCCGTTTCCTGGATGTCCGCCCCGGAGCCGATCAGATCGCGGTAGCCTTTATGCAGCTGTCCCCGATTGAGTTTCCCAGCCTTATACAACCGATCGAGTGCGAAGGATGTACCTCGCATGGCCCGTATCCCCCGCTGGTGGAGCGCCTCGAAGATGGATGGGTCCTTGGGTTCTGTTTGCGTCACAAAAGCAACCAGGTTTTCCGTGGGGATGCCACTGGAGAGGTAGGCTTCCAACGCCTTCCTGTCGGGGATAAACACTTCCATCACGATATCGGGATCATACGCATATACGGCCTTGGCATCCGCTAGGGTATAGGCAATAAGCATGGCGTATGCGTGCGCGCGGTGTGCGGCAATCAGTTTGGCCCTTTCGACGGCGGGGATACCCTTTTGGTCGAGTACGAGCACGGTTTTCCCCTTAGCCCATTCAAATGCCTCATCAAGCGTTGTCACGCGGAAGGGGGTCGTTTTGCCAGTTCTGTCCAAGAGATACAGCCGTTGCAGCTCCGCCAGGGTATGGTCGGCCACCCGGCCGGAACCGGTGGTCATGCGGGTGAGCGTATCGTCATGGAGCAGCACAATAGCGCTGTCCTTCGTGTAGCGGGGATCGATCTCGATGATGGCCGGTGTATGGCGGAGCGTATGCTCGAAGGTCACGACCGAATTTTCGGGAAAACCCACACCGCCGCCACCCCGGTGGGCACTGATCAGCGGTGCGTGTTGAGGGTCGTAGCGGAAGAATGCTTTCAATTCGTCCGCAGAGGCGAAGCTAAGGGTATGCAGCGATTGCTGGGCGTGTAAGGCGGGAGGCAGCAGCAGTGCGGTGATGGCGATGCAGGCCACGGTGATCTTGTTCATATTCATGGGTTGTTAATGCGTTATCGTTTTACGGGTGAGTCATAGTTCCATTCGGGCAATACGCCCCTCGTGCGGGATTCCATATACGCCGCCGCCCGGCTGATGATCTCGGGATGGCGTTCTGCCACGTTGACCTGTTCGCTCTCATCGTTTTCTAGGTCATAAACTTCATATACATGGCTGCCGTCGGCTTGTTTGGTGCCTTTGCGGAGCACTTTCCAGCGCCCGAAACGGACGGCTTGTTTGCCATTTCGGCCGTGGGACTCCCAATAGAGGTACGGATGCTGCACCTGCTCGTCGGCCTTGTCCCGCAGCGTCGGCCATAACGATACCCCATCCACCTCGCCGGTGACGGACTGACCGGCCAGCTCGGCAAATGTGGGCAGCATGTCCCAAATGGCACCGACCTGCGCGGTGCGTGTGCCTGCGGGGATGGTGCCGGGCATGGCGGCGATGAAAGGAACGCGGATTCCCCCTTCATAAAGTGATGCCTTGCGCCCTCTTAGGTGTGCGGAGCAATTAAAGTAATCGGGATCCGCGCCCCCTCCTGTGGCTGCGCCATTATCGGATGTGAAGATGACCAAGGTGTTTTCCGTCAGCCCGCACCGATCCAGCGTTTCCATGAGTTGCCCGACATAGGTATCCAGTAAGGAAATCATCGCCGCATACGTGGCGCGAGGTGTGCGGTTGGGCAGGTATCCCGGTCCCAGGTAAGGCTTATCCTCGAATTTGCCCAGGTAGGGGTCAAGTGCCCGCTCGGGCACCTGCAATGCCATATGGGGTATGGTGTAGGCCATGTAGAGAAAGAACGGCTTTGACCGATGGTTCTCGATGAAGCGGATGCCTTCGCCCGTAAGCGTATCCCCGGAGTATACCTCGCCCCGGTAGGCATCATATGCGTGCGGATCGTTCGGATCACCACCTTCGGGAAACGGCTGATGCGAGGCAAAAGGCCGGTTGGGCAGGGCTTCCCGCACGTTGTTCCGCCAAAGATGGGTGGGGTAATAGTTATGGGCCTGCTTTTGATCGAGGTAACCATAGAACAGGTCGAATCCCTGTTGTGTGGGCACACCAGCGCTTCCCGGTCCGCCGAGGCCCCATTTGCCGAAGAGGGCCGTGGTGTATCCTGCGGTCTGAAGCACCTTCCCCAAGGTATATCCATTCGGCGGCAGGGGCAGCTGCCCGAATTCCTCGTCATCGCTGAATCCGCCCAATTCCAGGTTATTTCGTACATAGGCATGGCCGAGGTGCATCCCGGAGATGAGGGCGCCCCGGGTGGGGGCACATACCGGACCCACGTAGAAATCGGTCCATACCATGCCCCGTTTCGCCAACTTATCGAGGTTTGGCGTTTGGATGAGCTGTTGGCCGTATGCACCGAGACTTCCATATCCGAGATCATCCGCGAGGATGAATACGATATTCGGCGGTGTAGCGGGTTGTGCGGCGGCGGTGTGCAGGATGATGCTGGCCATTCCGGCCAGCATCCAGGTGATCCTATTTTTTTTCCTGTTCATGGGGTAATCAGTAGTTTGGATTTTGTATCAGTTTCGGATTTCTGTCGATGGCCGTCTGCGGGATGGGCATCAGGTAGTTTTTGCTCGGGTCAAAGACCACCTGCCTGATGCGTGTCACCTCATAGTTGAGGTTGCCCGTTGTTCCGGTGATTTTCATGCCATTGATGGGTTTCGAAAACACGGATTCCGCGATTCTCCAGCGAAGGAGATCGAAGAAGCGCTTGCCTTCGAAGGCCAGTTCGACCCGTCTTTCCCGGCGTATGCGGCTACGCATTTCTGCCTGGGAAAGCCCGACGGGCAATTTAGGAAGTCCCGCACGCTCCCGGATGGCGTCGATAGCTGCGTATACGGACGCGTCCGGTCCTACCGCCTCATTTTGTGCCTCGGCGTAGTTGAGCAGGACCTCCGCATAACGGTAGATGACGGCGTTGCTGCCGTTCAGGTTATCCGGCAGGGGCATCAGGGTAGCATCCAGCAATTTCCGCATGCCGTACCCCGAAGGATTTCCATTTCCGGTGACCGACGGTGTAAACTCATTGAAGTTGTTCGGGATGCCCAGGCGGGTGTAATAGGTTCGGTCATGCCAGGTGCAGCCATCGTATAGGATGTTCGCATAGAAGCGCTTGCTGCGGTTTTTATAGGGTTGTGCGGGGTCATAATGCGCCGAACCCTCGGAAGCCGTTTTTCCGTCGAGAAACTCATAGTCGTCGACGAGGTTTTGCGTAGGGGCCATGGCTCCCCAGCCCGATCCCTTTTGCACCCAGATGGCCCCCCAGTACTGGTGGGTGCGGATGGAGCGGATCACGGGAGCGTACTGCACATCGAAGATGATTTCCGAGTTGTTTTCATTCTCCGGAGCAAACAGGGTGTTGATGTCAGGAAACAGACTATAAACGCCAGATTCGATGATGGCTCGGTTGGTCGCCGCGGCTTTTTCCCAGTATCCGGCATACAACTGGGATTCTCCCTTCATCGTCAGGGCAGCACCCTTGGTGGCACGGCCGATATCAGGCCCACCCCAGGTGTCCGGCAACTCAGCGGCCGCGAGGTCGGCTTCCGTTTCCAGAAACGCGATGCATTCCTCGTAGGTGTTGCGCGCGCGGTAGATGCTGTCTCCCTGCGTGTTGTTATCGAGGACATCGGTAATGAGCGGCACACCGCCGTAGAGATCGATCAGGGTCTTGTAGAAATGCGCCCGAAGGAAGCGAGCTTGGGCGATAAGCGGCTTCTTTTGCGCTTCGTCGATCTTGGCGGTTTCCATTTTCTCCAGGAAGAGATTGCATTTCCGGATGTTGGCATACATGCGCTCCCACGTCCGGTCAAAAAGCGCATTGGAAGGGCCGTAGCTGTTGTTTTCGAATTTCTCGCGCGATGGTATACCCGCTACGGGACCGGATAGGGTGTTGTCTGTGAAGTTTTCCAGTGGGTCGTTGCTGATCTGGCTCGGCAAGTACAGCCAGGTAGACACGATAGGCCCTGCATTCAAGGCATCATAAATATCATTCAGCACGAGGGTAGCCGTTTCGGCCGATTCCCATATTACGGCGTCGCTGAGCCGGTCCGTGGGTGTTATTTCCAGTTCCCGCTCGCTGCACGCGGCGAGGCATGCAGCGGTCATTAAGATGATGTAGCGGTATGTTTTCTGTTTCATGACGTAGTTACTGATGTTGAAAAATCAATTAAAAGCCCAATGTGATTCCTACCGTATACACTTTCTGCTGGAAATAGTAGCGCGCCCTATTCTGGCTCAGTTCGGGGTCTACCTGTTTAAAGGCGGAGAATGTCAGCAGGTTCTGTCCGGACAGCGCGATCCTGGCCTGCCTGATGGATAATTTTGCCAAGGCGGAAGGGGGGATCGAATAGCCCAGCTCCAGCGTCTTCAACCGCAGGTAGGTGCCGTTCCGGATCCAGAATGATGATATTTCTTGGTTGTTGGTGACCGGTGCAGGGGTGAGCCGCGGGAAGGGCGCATCGGGATTGGCTGGCGTCCAATAGTCGAGCTGATAGACCGCCATGGTCGCCCCGTTGTAAAACGGGTGGGCAAGTTCCCCTTCGAGCAGTAAACTCGTGTTGCCTGCTCCCTGAAACAGTGCATTCAGATCAAACCCTTTCCAAGCAAAATGCGTATTGAGCCCGAAGATGATTTCAGGAAACTGCGGTTTTCCGATAGCCGTTTCATCACTGATGTTGATCACGCTATCGCCGTTAACGTCGTGGTATCGGATGTCACCGGGATATACTTTCCCATAGGTCGGCACGGGAAGTCCCGGCAGGAGGTTGCCCTCCCCGTCGAAATCATCCACCTGATACAGGCCTTCCGCTGCTAACCCGAAGCGCGTATTCCAGGGCATTCCGGTGCGTCGCCGATTGGGACTGTTGTACGTGGCCGCCGTTTCGAAGGTCTGGACGAGTTCGTTGGAGGCATAGGAGAAATTGCCTCCGAGGTTCACGGTAAACCCACCCCGTGTCTGGTGCTTGAAGTCGAGCGAAAATTCCAGTCCCCTGTTTTTCATCTCACCCGCGTTGATCTGTGAGATGCCGATGCCATATTCTGCGGGCACGGCGGTGGTAGGGTTCAATAACATGCCCGAGCGCCTTTCGTAGAAAACATCGAAGGCGGCGGTCAGCCGGTTGCCGAGGAAGGTCGCGTCTACCCCCACATCGGTCTTGATCGCGGTTTCCCACGTGATATTGGGGTTGGCCTGTGCCTGCTCATAGATGCCCTGTACCTGGGTCGGCGACGCACCGCCGAACACATACCCGGATCGCAGGCCATAGGCAGTAAGGTATTGGAAGGCCGAACCGGCTAGGTTGCCCGATTTGCCATGCGAAGCGCGGATTTTCAGTTCGTTCAACCAATCCACGCGTTCATGCAGGAAATTCTCTTCTGAAAGCCGCCATCCCACAGATACTGCCGGGAAGAAGGCATATCGTTTGCCCGGGGCAAAGTAATAGTGACCATCGTACCGGCCCGATACGCCGAGGAGATAACGGTCTTTGAAGGCGTAGTTCAGCCGGTATACCCAACCCTCCTGCGCCCATTTGGCCGAAGAGCCACTGTTGTTATAATCGGCGCGATTGCTGCTCCCTTGGGAGATTTCGTCGAGCCTTACCACATAGTTGATACGGCCCGCCATCAGGGAAGCATCCCGTCCCGTGCGGTTTTCATAGACCACCAAGCCGTCGATGCCATGTTGGCCGATGACCTTTTTATACGTCGCATAAAGCTGTATGGTCTGGGCATGATACTCGTCTACTTCCTGATTCAACGTAGGCAGGTTGGGGCCAGCGCGTTGTTCGGTGAAATTGTTTTCACTGTCGAGTCCGTAAAAGGTAAGGGGGAGGGACCAGGTTTTGTTCGTGTCGAATCCCTTGCGGTAGGCAAACACCCCCCTGAGCGTCAGTCCCGGCAGGAAGGGCACCGTCTGGGCGATTTCGCTACGGAAATTCAGCAGGTAATCGCGCTGGCGATTATAACCGCTTTCATAGATAGCGGGTAAAATGGAGTGGGCGGGCAGGCCATTGCTGAATTCCATGGGATTGATGGGCGGGGTTTCCTTGGCATAGTTGAAGATCCCGTCCGGCGAAATCGCCGCCGGGGCGTTTTCGTTGGTCGCCGCAGCATTGAAGTCAATCAGGAACTTAGTGGTTTTCGTGACGTCAGCATCTACATTGGTGGTCACGTTGTAGCGTTTGAAGGTGATGGTGCTGGCTACACCTTCTTGGCCCAGGTAACCTCCGCTGCCGAAAAAGCGGATTTTATCACTGCCGCCGGTGAAAGAGAGTGTATGCTTGGTCATCGGCGTATGCCTTTCGATGAGACGCCCTGCCCAGTCGGTATCGGGGTACCGGTCAGGATCCGAGCCCGAGCGGTAGCGTTCGAGGACGTCTTCGCTATACGGCTCGGGATTTCCGACGTTGGCGTTCGCCAGGTTCTGCGTCGTCGCGTATTGGTACGCATCGAGGTAATCCGGGACAGCCGTAGGGGTCTGCACGCCATAGTACCCATTATAGGTAAATGAAAAACGGCCTTCTTTCCCGCGTTTGGTCGTCACGAGGATAACCCCGTTAGCCCCTGCGAGACCGTATGGCGCAACGGCGGCGGCATCCTTCAGCACGGTCAGGTTCTCGATGTCGTCAACATTCACCAAGTTATAATCCATCGGAATCCCATCTACCAAGACCAGCGGAGCGGCGTTTCCGGTGGTGCTGATGCCGCGGATGCGGACGGTGGAGGCATCGGCGCCTGGACGGCCCGAGTTATTGCGAGCGATTACACCCGCCACGCGCCCGCCCAAGGTACCGCTTACCGTCGCTACCGGGGCGCGGGCAAGTTCGCTACCTTCCACAGCGGCGATCGCACCGGTCACGTCCGCTTTGCGTTGGGTACCATAGCCGACCACGACCACATCGTCCATTTCGATGATCTGGTGGCGAAGTACAATGTCAATCGTATTCCGTCCCGCAATGGCCAGGTCCTGCTCCAGAAACCCGGTGAAGGAGACGGAGATGGTGGCGTCGTCACCGACGTTGGATAGGCGATAGCGGCCATCGGCATCCGTCACGGTCAGGGTAGACGTGCCCTTCAGGCGGACAGTCGCGCCGGATAGCGGATGCCCCTCCTCATCACGCACGGTACCCGTAATGGTTTGCTGAATTGATGAGGCCGACTCCCCCTGGGTGCCCGGAAATGTTGCCTTGATGACCACAGCACGATCGGCGATGGAAAAGGTGAGATTTGTACCAGCCAGGCAGGTTTTCATTACTTCCTCGAGGCTCGTGTTACGAAAATTTACCGAAAGCGGCTTAACCGACCTCAGCAGGCGCGAGTCGTAGAAAAAATCATAGCCGGTTTGTTCCCGGACTTTTTCGAAAAGTTTGCCAATAGGTATGTGCTGTTCGCTAAGCGTAACGGGTTGCGCAACCATACGGGCACTCACGTGCATGGCGGAGAGCAAGAGCATGATGTGAACCAGTTTCATGATCAGAAGAAATTTTGAAAAAACGGACGACTGTGCAATCCATTTTCCAAACGAATGGAAAAACATATCTTTGTGATGTTTTGGAGTTCATTAAAGTTAGTTCGAAACGATTTTAAAGGCGATTTCCAAGACTGGCCCGGGACGTTGCTGCGTCCCGGGTCACTTTTTTAAGGTGTCGCCGGTTGATGTGGTATGATTATTTCCGCATGACGACGACCCTCCTTTCCTGCATGTTATTCTTGATATCAAATGAGATGGCTTCTGTCCGCTCGATGATGTTCAGGATGGTGGAAATGGGCTTATTCATGGACACCATGCCGCTGAAACGGAGGTCGGACAACCCCTCTTGGTACTGCACCTCCATGTCATACCAGCGAGCCAGCATTTCCATGATTTCGGTGATGGTATTGTCTTCGAAATAGAAATACCCCTGCGTCCACGCCAGTATCCTTTCGGTGTGGGCCCGACCGACGTTGATGACACCATCTGCGGCATTGATGGCGGTTTCTCCCGGTTGCAGCACATGCGCCTGTCGGCCGGTTTGGAAATTCACCGAGCCCTCGATGAGTGTCGTCTCCACCGCACCCGCTCCATATGCGCGGATATTGAAGCGCGTCCCCAGCACAGTGGTCTTGGTCGCGCCGCTGAACACTTCGAAGGGCATGGATGCATCGTGCGCCACATCAAAGTATGCCTCTCCCCACAGGCGGACGGTCCGGGTTTTTCCTGTGAAGCGCGTTGGGTATACTAAACGCGATTCCGAATTCAGCTGTACGCGGGTGCCATCTGGCAAGGATACGGTATAGTGCCCTCCCCTAGGCACGATGAGTTGGTTCTCTACGGGAGATTTCGTGGAAATATTGGATTCCCCAAGGTCCTCATAGATCACATTTCCATCCGCATCCTTGACGATCCGAAGCCCGGATTGTTCAGCGATTGTCCCTGCCTGTTGATCGTCTAGTTGTACGGCCCGGCCATTGCCGAGTACCAGGCGTGCACGCTGACCTCCGGGATCAATGTCGTGCCGGAGGTCAGCAAGCGTCGGATCTATAGGATGTTGCTGCCGATGCATCCATAAGTACGTGCCGGTAATACATGCAACGGTCAATGAGGCCGCTACGGCGAGCCATGTAACGCGGCGAAACCACGGTCTCGCCGCTGGCCGGATGCGGGTATCGAGAAACTGATTCATTTCTTCATATACCCGCTGCTTATCCGGGTGGATACCCGGATCGCCTCCCGTCGGATCAATGGGGTATTCCCGATCAAAAGCCTCGGCATCCAGGTGATCGTCCCGGAGGAACTGCGATAGCATGCGGATGAAACGTTTCTGCTGGAACCCCATGTGTCCTTTTGGTATAAAGACAATGAACGCGGAAAAAGTCCCGTGACTTTTTTGATTTTATTTAGCGATGGCGTATACTTGTGATACAAAAAGCCAGTTGTAAGCCGGTTACCCGGTGGCCACCTACACGTGTAGAGCGGAAAGTTAATACACAGTTAACTTAGTGGATAAGTTGAGTGTTCACATTTGTTACGATGGATAGGCTACATACGCAACGTTTGAGCGACCGGGAATTGCTTCATCGATTGAGGGAAGGGGTCTGTTATGACGCGTTCACTGAACTCTATGAGCGCCATTGGCATTATGTCTATCACCTGGCCGTGGCGAGAACGGGGGAGACCGGCATTGCTCAAGACATCACCCAGAGCCTATTTCTCGATTTATGGGAAAACCGGCAACTCCGGAGGATCGACGACTTGCGTGCCTACCTGTTTATGTCTGTACGGAATCGCGTGCTGAACTGGATCAAAACGGAGCATCGGAAATATTTGACGTCCGATATCATTTCCGGGTTGAAATCAGAAGGATTGCCGGCGGATCATCTCCTTCGGTACAGGGAACTGATGCAATTGCACGAGCGGGTGGTGTCGTCGTTTACACCCTCGCAGCAGGTGATCTACCGGCTCCGGTATCAGGAAGACCTAAACACCGGCCAAATTGCGGAGCAACTCGGTATCTCGCGCAAAACGGTGCAAAACCAGCTCCGCAATTGTGTGCTTCGTCTCCGCAAGGTACTGACGGTACTGGTACCATTGGTTTTTGCGCTGCTGTAAGCGCTTGCAGGAACCGAATAATCCCTTACTTTTGTAAATCACTAACCAATTTTCAGGTCTAAAATCCGACACGTGGCTAGACAAACACCGTATAACGAACGTGAGTTACTAGCTGAAATCGCAGCAGGGGATCAAAAAGCCTTTACTGTGCTTTTCCAGCACTATCACTCCTTTGTGTTTTCCTTTGGCCAGAAGATTACGCACTCGGAAGATTTGGCAGTGGAAATTGTTCAGGATGTGTTCCTTAAGATTTGGCTCGATCGGCGTCGATTGACCCAAGTGGATCGTTTTCCCGCCTACCTCAACAGGCTGGTGCGTAACTATTGTTTCAATGTGCTTCGTAAATTGGCCAATGAAAATAAAGCCGCATTGGTGTTAATGGCAAATAGCGATGGGGAAGATTACTCTACAATTGAGCGTCTCGATTACCAGGACGTCAAACAAATCCTCGACGAAGCAATCAACAAACTGTCTGTACAGCAAAAGCAGGTATATCAGTTTTGCCACCAAGAGGGACTGAAATATGAGGAAGTAGCCCAGCGGCTCAATATTTCTCCACAAACAGTACATGCCTATATGAAGGACGCACTTCGGAAAATCCGAGCACATTTCAAGAAATATGCGTTTTCTTATGTCGCTTTTTTTTCGATGATTCTCAAAAAATACAACTGACTATCAGTATCTTAAAAAAATAGGTGTTCCGAATTACCCCGTCTTTTTCCGGAAGTGTGTCAATGTTCATAAAGGTAAGTTCATTTTGGAGCGTCTGGAACAATTGATATCGCAGTACCTAGAAGGTAGTATATCTGAATTGGATAAACGGGAACTTTGGGGATATATCCAGGACCCTGCATTCGAAACGGATATCAAATATATGCTATCGAGATCGTTCGAGAATACGCATGGACGTATCCGCTTGGATGATGATCAACAACAGCAGTTATTGACCCATATCTATCAACATGGGACAGGTAGATTCACCAGGCGGCCTATTTATAAGAGGTGGGGCGCTTATGCCGCGACCGCAGTTCTTATAGCGGTGTTAGCCGGTATGTGGATTTTCTTTGATGATGCAATCGTCGATCGTCCACCTGAAATCGTAAATGCGGGAGATATTGCGCCTGGTGGGAATCGTGCCACGCTCACCCTTGCAGATGGCCGGGTCGTGGATTTAAGTGAGACCCAAACGGGCATTGTCATAGGAGACGGAATTAGTTACCTAGACGGAAGTGCCGTATTGGAAAAAGGTCTCGCATCCTATGACTTGCAACTTACGACCCCGAAAGGAGGAACCTATCAAATCACATTGCCTGACGGCACGAACGTCTGGCTTAACTCCGCCTCTACATTGAAGTATCCCAGCCGATTCACGGGGAATGAACGGGTGGTGGAATTGAGTGGAGAGGGTTATTTCTCGGTAATGAAAGATGAGAGACGGCCGTTCAAGGTGAAGAGTGATGGACAGGAAGTGGCGGTATTGGGGACTGAATTCAATATCACCGGTTACCAAGATGAAAAGGTGATAAAAACCACGCTGGTAGCGGGAAGCGTTGAGGTGTCGCCCGATCGGCTGCCAACTACCGGACACTCATCAGCAGTCGCCCTAAAACCAGGGGAACAATCCATTCTACGCGCAGGCGCCATGGATGTTCAGGCCGTAGATGTAGCACAGTATACCGCATGGAAAGATGGTCGGTTTTACTTCAAGAAAACGCAGTTTGAAGAAATGATGCGTCAAATATCGAGGTGGTATGATGTGGAAGTTGTCTATAACAACGGGATTCCAAAAAAAACGTTCAGCGGAAAAGTTAAACGGAGCGTTTCGTTAATGGGCTTACTCGACATCCTGCAAGTTTCCGCTATTAATATCAAACTAGAAGGCAGAACCTTGATTGTGAATTAGTGTTGAATAACCATAACCAATTAAAAACTTAACAACGTAATATGAAAAGACAGACGTGACATTCCAAAACGAATAAGGGGAGTGCGACCAACACTTCCCCTATTGTCAGACAGCGCCATTTAAAACCGAAAGTTAAAAGCAGCTAGTTAAGCTATCTAAACACACAAACGTAATGATAAAAAATTATGTTTTTCCTCTATTGGGGAAAGAAAAAATACCCATTGACGGTATTCATCAGGTATTTCGAATCATGAAATTAACGTCGTTGTTACTGGTAATCGGTTGCGTACATTTGAGTGCGACAACTCGATCGCAAACGGTTTCTTTGAATGTAAAAAACCAACCAATAGGGAAGGTGTTCGAAACCATTGAGAAACAAACCGATCTCATGGTGGTTTACAACGACCGTTTCGTGGACCCATCTATTGCGGTATCCATTAGCATAAACAACACGCCATTAAACAAGGCCTTAGAATCGTTGTTGAAGCCCGTATCGTTGACTTATCACATTACAGAAAACACCATCGTGATCACCAAATTGCCGATGCAGGTAAGCAAGGAAACAATACGGAAAGCGAATGAATTGCAACAACGGACTGTCAGTGGGCGGGTCACCGATGAAAAAGGCAATCCGCTGGAAGGTGTGACCGTATCAGTGAAAGGTTCTTCATCAGCGGTTACCACTGATGGGGAAGGGGGCTACCGAATCGGTATTCCCGATAGTGGAAATATATTGACATTTACTATTATCGGCTTTGAAGCGATAGAACGACCAGTAGGAAGTCAAAATACCATCAATATTGTTATGAAGACTTCCGTCAGTGATTTGGATGAAGTGGTGGTGGTGGGGTATGGGACGCAGCAAAAGCGGGATTTAACGGGGGCGGTTGCTGGTGTGAAAATGGATGTGGAAATGAGTAGTAGACCCATGGTTGAATTCGGCCAAGCGCTCTATGGCAAGGTGCCTGGTGTGCAGGTGATTAGTGCAAATGGTCGTCCAGGGACATCCAGCACGGTACAGGTGCGGGGTATCAATTCGATTTCTGCAGGAAGCTCGCCGCTGATCGTCGTCGACGGGATGCCTTTGTCGAGTTATGACCTCAACATGGTAAACAGTGCCGATATCGAGTCCATCGATATATTGAAGGATGCCGCGTCGGCGTCTATTTATGGTTCAAGGGGGGCCAACGGCGTTATTCTCGTGACGACCAAGAAAGGCAAATCCGGCACACCCCGTGTAACAGTAGGCTATGCTTCCAGTCTCCAGCAGGTCATCAATAAGGTGGATGTAATGAATGCTGCGGAATATGCGCAAGCGGCCATCGACGCTGCGCAAAACGGTTGGATAGGTTCTGGCGGAGACCCCAATGCTCCCAATACAGTCGAAGCCCGCGGACAGTATAAATATACCTGGCCAGCGGCATTTGAACATCCCGAAAGTTTGCCTAGTACGGATTGGCAGGATGTGATCTTCCGTACCGCGCCCATGCAAAAAGTAGATCTGAATGTGACAGGAGGGAATGAGCGGACGACCTACCTGCTTTCGGGAGCGTTTGTTGATCAGGAGGGAATCGTGATAACGTCAGCCTACAAGAAATATGCATTGAACCTCAAAGTCAATTCCAACGTGACCGATTGGTTGGAAATCGGAGGTGGACTGAATATGAACAGCGACCGTGAGCGGGAACCGTTCAACCGAACGGTGGAATGGGCCGTCCAATATCCTTCGATATATCCAGTATTCGGATCGGACGGATATCTCGGCGCTCCGGCGAATACATCGGGCTATGAAAATTATGATAACATTCTTTTCCGGCCGATCAATGGCCATCCCTTTTACCGGATCAATGACCTCATCATCCACAAGCGGTTCAACAATTTAGGCAATGTTTTTGCCCAGGTCACACTGCTTCCGGAGCTGACGTTTAAATCGGCCTTCAACTACTACTATCGGCGTTCGGATGACCGCAATTACCAGGCAATCGATCATTATCTAGGTCCCGATAATTACACGGAAGGCATCATGACGGTCAGGCAGGATAACGTAGTGAACTATACGGCGCAACAACTTTTGAATTACGATAAACATATTGGAGGCCATCATGTGTCTGGTTTATTGGGATTTGAGTTTAACAAGAACGAATTTTACGGTACCACCCAAGAACGAAGGGGTTATGAAAACGACCTCACGCCGTCCCTCAGTATGGGTAGCACGGTGTTTCAGGCGTTGGACAATGCGACAGAAACGACATTGATTTCCTATTTCGGCCGGGTCAACTATTCGTTTAAGAGCAGGTACCTGCTCAGCGCAAGCGTGCGGCGTGATGGATCTTCGCGGTTTGCGCCCCAAAATAAATGGGGGTATTTCCCCTCGGTGTCCGCGGGATGGGTGATCAGCGATGAGTCTTTTATGCTGCCCGTTAGTTTCATCAATCATTTGAAGTTGCGCGCAAGTTTCGGCTACACCGGAAACGACCGGTTCAGTGATTATCTCTATCTCCGCGCCATGAATTGGGAACGTGCGGCATTTGGTGATAATTTGGATCTTTCCTATTATCCTGCTAACCTCGCGAACACAGACTTGGCATGGGAGCGAACCCAGCAGGTGAATGTAGGATTGGAAGGTGGCTTTTTCGATAACCGGATTGCGCTGGAGGCGGATGTTTACCGGTCCACCTCAGATGGGCTGCTGCTCAACGTACCGGCGCCCTCTATCATTGGATTTACCGGTGTCTTCCAAAATATTGGAAAGTTGGAGAACCGCGGCTTGGAATTGAACCTCAACACGCGAAATCTGATAGGTGAATTTTCCTGGTCCACGCAGCTGAACTTCTCCATGAATCGGAGTGAGGTCCTCGAATTGGGAAGGGACGGGGCGCCGATGGTCATTGACATCGGAAACGGCATGCAATTGCTGAACCGGATAGGCGAGCCTATTTATAACTTTTTTGCGTATGAATACTTGGGGGTATACCAGAGCCAGGCCGAAATCGATGCCGATCCGGCAAGTTATGCGGGCGCCACGCCCGGGGATGGCAAGTACCGAGACGTCAATGGCGATGGGCGGATCACGGGTGACGATCGGACCATCATCGGAAATAGTACGCCGGACTTCACTTATGGATTTACCAACGACTTTCGGTACAAACAGTTTGATTTGAGTGTATTGGTGCAGGGTGTTCAAGGCAATGAAGTGTTCGATGTCAATTTCCGGCGGTCAAAATTTTACCATGAAGGCCGGAATTACTTCGCTGAGGTTAGCAATCGCTGGCGATCGGAAGACGAACCCGGTGATGGATACCATTATAAACTGAATGTAGACCTGGGGCCATATAATCAAGCGGCATCAAGTTACTGGGTGGCCGATGGGTCGTTTTTGCGAGTGAAGAGCCTCACGCTAGGCTATACGCTGAGGCCTTCAGTACTCAAACGGCTACACCTGACATCGTTGCGAATCTATTTCAATGGACAAAACCTCTTCACGGAAAAAAAGAGTCCACTATTCGATCCGGAAAATTTCAATGGCAATATCACGGATGCGACCGTCAGGGGTGTTTCGCACTCCCCTTATCCCTCGTCGAAGACGTATACACTAGGTATAAATATTGGTCTTTAATTCCAATTCCGATAAACCATGAAAAAATTAACATATACACTTTATATCACGCTGCTATCCATCGGTTGTAGCAACGAGCTAGATCTCCGTCCGACGACCTCATTGACGGAAGGCGATTTCTATCAGACGGAAGAACAATTTAGGCAAGCCGCCAATGACGTGTATCGCCAACTTCGGCGGACATACGAGGCAAAGGGCGTTGCCGATCAATACGGCGAACTGGCCTCGGATAACACATTCATCCAGATCGCGGCTGGGACGGAGTTGGTATCCGACGATATCAGCAACTTCCGCATTACGTCCAATAATGCGCGGATCCAAAGCATCTGGGAAACCAGTTACAATGGCATCTTTATCTGCAATCACGTCATTGAACAGTTGGAAGCCACCGAAGTGGTTTTCAGTGACCCCACATTGAAAGAGCGGTTGAAGGCCGAGGCACTGTTCGTCCGTTCGTTGATCTATTTCAACATGGTGAGGGCCTGGGGCAATATACCCTTGGTCTTGAAAGTCCTGTCTCAGGAAGAGAGCTATGAATACCTCCGCGAAGACAAGGCGACGGTTTATGCGCAGCTCGTAAGCGATCTGACCTATTGCAAAGAGACCCTGCCGGAATCCTACACGGGGTCGGATGTTGGGCGGGTTACGCGGTATGCAGCCCGTGCGGTGCTGGCCAAGGTGTTCCTGACCATTGGAGAAGCGGATAATGCGCGGGCGGAGCTGGAAGCAATCATCGGCAGCGGAAAGTACTCGTTGGATGCAAACGGTAATGGGGTCATTGATACATCGGATTATCTACATGTTTTCCATCCAGCGACCAAGAATTGCAAGGAGTCGATCTTGGAAATCCAGTATCTGGCCGGCCAAAACCAGGTAAACAGCACTCATCAGATGACTTATTTGCCCTGGCATTTTGCATTTCACCTTCCTGGGCAGACCGAGGTATTCAGGCCATTGGGGCTTAATACGCCCACCGATGACCTGATGAACGAATTTGAAACGGCGGACGCTGTCCGAAAACGGATTTCGGCACAACCCGGCTTTGACAACCCGGCGACCGGACAGTTCGTCGATTATCCATTTACCATGAAATTTTACGATCCCGACTGGCGTTACCCGGGGCAAAATGTAGAAATTATCCGTTACGCGGACATCCTGCTCATGTATGCCGAAGTCACGGGTGATCCGATATACCTCAATGCCGTGCGGGCGCGGGCTGGGTTACCGGGGTTCGGGGAGCCGGGCTATCCAAGTGCGTATCCAACGCTTGCGCTGGCCATCGAGCATGAAAGGAGGATGGAATTGTGCTTTGAGTTTCATCGGTTCTTCGATCTGGTGCGCACCAATCGCGCCATCGCCGTCATGGGAAGCAAGGGGTATGCGATCGATGAAACGAAGCTATTGTTTCCGATCCCGCTCAATGTGATTGATGTTAACCCAGCGATCACCCAGAATCCGGGGTACTGAATAAATGCTTATATGCGTGAACGTTTTAATTAAACACAGATCATCATGAAATGTCTTTTAATCTTGACTGCCCTTGTCGGACCATCCGCACTGGCTTATTCTCAACCGGATCGACCCAATATTCTGTGGATCGTCAGCGAAGATAACAGTCCGTTCTTGGGTTGCTATGGCGATACGTTTGCGGCGACGCCCCGATTGGATCGGTTGGCATCCGAAGGGGTGCTGTATGAGCGGGCATTTTCTGCGGCCCCGGTATGTGCACCTTCCCGTTCGACGCTGATCACAGGCGTGTATCCGACCGCTATGGGCACCGAGCACATGCGCAGCCAGTACCCGATCCCGGAGCTGATCAGGCTGTTTCCGGAATACCTGCGGAAAGCCGGATACTATACGACGAACAATGCCAAAACCGACTACAACCTGTCTCCGTTAGCAGGGCGGATGGACGCGGCATGGGACGAGTCGTCCAATACGGCTACCTACAAAAACCGGAAGCCCGGACAACCCTTCTTCGCTGTTTTCAATACGAACATTTCTCATGAGAGTTCTATTCATAAGCCGCTGGATACGCTGATGCATGACCCCAGGAAGGCACCCATTCCCCCCTACCACCCACGGACCGCCGAGATGGAACATGATTGGGCACAGTATTATGACCGCATCACGCAGATGGATACCTGGGTGGGTGGTATCTTGGATGCATTGGAGCAGGAGGGACTTGCAGAAAATACAATCGTCTTTTATTACAGTGACCACGGCGGGGTGTTGGGGAGGAGCAAGCGGTTTTTGTACGACTCGGGGTTGCATATCCCATTGATCATCCGATTCCCGAAAAAATATGCCCATTTGGCCCCGGGTGGCGCGGGTACACATGCAGACCGCGTCGTTTCGTTTGTTGATTTTGCCCCTACCGTACTCGGGCTCGCTGGAGTGCCGGTCCCTGAATATATGCAGGGTCACGCGTTTCTCGGGGAGCGTGCCGAAGCCCCTCCTGCTTACGCCTTTGCATTCAGAGGGCGCATGGATGAGCGGATCGACCTGAGCCGCACGGTGCGGGATGCCCGGTATCGCTATACCCGCAACTTCATGCCCCACAAGATTTATGGACAATATATTGAGTACCTCTGGCAGGCCCCATCGATGCCTTCTTGGGAGCATGCTTACCAGGAGGGTAGATTGAATGCCGTGCAGTCGGCATTTTGGGAACCCAAACCGTTTGAGGAACTGTACGACACCGAGGCGGACCCGCACAACATCCATAACCTAGCTTTGAATCCTGCTTACCGGCAGGTGGTGGATAGCCTGCGTGAAGCAATGGAGACTTGGATTCTCGCAGCTAAGGACGTGGGCTTCATCCCCGAATCCATGATGGCCGATATCTCCGAGACGACCCCCCTATATGCGTTTGCCAGAGACGGGGATTATCCATTGGAACGCATACTGGAAACGGCCAGCATGGCGGCTTCCGGGCAAACCGGAAATCTACCGGCTCTGACGACCAAACTGCAAGATAAGAATCCGGTTGTCCGCTATTGGGCCGCGACAGGTTGCCGGATCTTGGGGGGTGATGCAGCGGCGGCAAAACCCGATTTAGTATCGTTGCTGGAGGATTCGGTGGCGGCTGTGCGGATTGCGGTGGCTGAAGCGTTGTATTACCTCGGTGAAAAAGAACGGGCAGTGAGCGCGCTGACGGATGCGCTCGCTGACCGGAATCGGATGGCACGCGTACAAGCGCTGAATGTGCTGCAGACGGTACAGCACGATGCGCTGCCTGCGTTGGAAGCAGCCCAACGGTTGGTGGCTTCCCATCCCAAAGGGAATGATTATGACATCCGGGCAGCCAGAGGACTCATTAAAACCTTGGAACAATGAGACCACTGCTCATAGCACTGCCGCTATTCCTTTTTTTGAGCTGCGGCGGAAACGCTTGGAAAAATAAGCGTGAAAAGCGTGAACGACCCAATATTTTACTCTTTATTGCCGATGACCAATCGTGGCCCCACACGTCTGCCTATGGCGATAACGCTATATCGACCCCGGGGTTTGATCGGATCGCCGGGGAGGGGGTATTGTTTAACCATGCTTTCGCGGCTTCTCCAGGCTGCAGCCCCTCACGGGCATCGTTGCTTACGGGGTTGAATTGTTGGCAACTCGAGGAGGCGGGTACGCACGCAAGTAGTTTTCCCACGGCGTTCAAGGCTTTTCCCGATCTGTTAGAAGCTGCGGGCTACGCTATTGGTTTCACAGGCAAGGGTTGGGCACCGGGTGATTATCGGACTTCCGGCAGAAAACGCAACCCCGCAGGCCCCGCATTTTCCAGCAGGGAAATGGATAGCCCGAAAGGTATTTCTGCGGTTGACTATACGGCGAACTTCATCGAATTCTTGGAACAGCGAGACGACGATCGACCGTTCTTCTTTTGGGTTGGGACGCATGAGCCCCATCGCGCCTATGAAAAGGGGATCGGAAGGTCTTCGGGGATGCGGCCCGATGAAGTCATCGTGCCTGATTTCCTGCCCGATGTAGCAGAAGTGAGAAGCGACTTGCTGGACTATGGATTTGAGATCCAATGGGCCGATGTCCACTTGCAACGTATCCTGAAGGTGTTAGACGAACGTGGAGAACTGGATAATACACTGATTGTGTATACATCTGACAACGGGATGCCGTTCCCCCGTGCTAAGGCCAATGTATATGAGTATGGCATTCATGTGCCGCTGGCCATCCGGTGGGGAAATCAGGTAACGGGCGGACGTGTTTCGGATGATTTAGTGAGTTTGATGGATCTTTTCCCGACATTCCTTGATGTCGCCCAGGCTGACTATCCCAATTATCGGATCGAGGGGAAGAGTCTTTTGGATGGATTGACCGGTGTATCTCCTTTCCCTCGCGATGCGGTGTACGCATCCAGGGAACGGCACTCCTCATCCAGGTGGAATAACTTGGGATACCCGCAGCGATGTATCCGTACCAAACAGTATCTCTATATACGCAATTTTGCTCCCGAACGATGGCCGGCCGGCGATCCCCGGCAATATGATGAAACCGGGCAGTTAGGGAAGCCCCATGGTGCCTATCATGATATCGATGATGCGGCAGCCAACTTTTTGATTCGGGAAGGAAACGATTCGCTGTACGCCGATCTGTTCAGACTGGCTGTGGGAAAGCGACCAGCCGAAGAGTTGTACGACATTACAACAGACCCAGCATGTCTGGTCAATATTGCAGGCGATACTACCTTTACTGAGGAACTACTTGAGCTCCGACACCGCTTGGGAGGGTATTTGATGCAAACATCAGATCCGCGGGTAATCGGAAATGGAGAGGCTGTGTTTGAACGATATCCCCGGCTTTCGGGGCCGATCAGACAATTTCCGCATCCTTAGGTTGTGTAGAAGTCGAATAATTCGTAATTTCCCATCGGAAATAAGCCGGATATTAAAACCGACGTAACGTACATCGCGCGACCGAAATTATAAAACCATTTAAATGGATTTCAAAACGTATGCTAGGAATGTCGTATTGCTCTGCGGTTTGTTGCCGCTTACGGCATTAGCATCAAGTGCATTTACTCAGGATAGCAGCGCACACCAACGGCCCAACATCCTCTTTATTCTAGCCGATGATCTGGGCTACCACGACCTGAGCTGCATGGGAAGCGTTTACTATGAAACGCCCAACATTGATCGCATTGCGCGGGAAGGGATGATGTTTAGCAACGGTTATGCTGCCTGTCAGGTGTGCAGCCCATCGCGGGCGAGCATCATGACTGGCAAGTTTCCCGCAAGGCATGGCATCACCGACTATATCGGGGCCAAGTCCGGGAAAGACTGGAGGACGTTAAACAGGTTTACCAAGCTGTTGCCCGCCGAATATGCCCATAAACTGCCTGCTGCCTACACGACATTGCCTGAAGCATTGAAAGAAGCCGGATACAAGACCTTCTTTGCCGGAAAATGGCACTTGGGCGGGAAAGGATCCTGGCCCGAAGATCATGGATTTGATGTCAATATAGGGGGGTGGGAGCACGGCAGTCCCAAGGGCGGACATTTTTCTCCTTATGAAAACCCAAACCTCGAAGATGGCCCCGAAGGGGAAGAACTGTCGATGCGGCTGGCGCAGGAGACCGCCAGGTTTCTGAAGGAAAACAATCCGGAACAAACCGGTCAGCCGGTATTCGCTTACCTCTCGTTCTACGCCGTCCATTCACCCATACAGACCACACAAGAAAAATGGAAGAAATACCGGAACAAGGCGGCGAACAGGGGGATTGCCCCAAAAGGATATGAGATGGGGCATTTCCTGCCCATTCGTCAGGTGCAGGACAACCCCATCTACGCGGGCTTGGTGGAAAGCATGGACGAGGCGGTTGGTGTGGTGCTAGATGCATTGGATGAATTGGGCCTAGCGGGCAATACGATAGTCGTCTTTACATCGGATAATGGTGGCGTGTCGGCCGGCGATGCCTTTTCCACCTCGAATCTTCCCTTACGGGGAGGCAAAGGGTACCAATTTGAGGGGGGATTACGGGAACCTTATTTCATTAAGGCGCCTGGTATGACCCATGGCGGTGCGCGGTGCGATGTCCCGGTCACCGGAACCGATTTCTACCCCACGCTGCTTGAGCTGGCGAATGCGCCGCTCCGTCCGGATGCGCATACCGACGGGGTGAGCCTGATACCGCTTTTGCGGGGCGGTACCCTTACCGAACGGCCCCTGATCTGGCATTATCCGCATTATGGGAACCAGGGAGGGGAGCCTTCTTCTATCATCCGGGAGGGTGACTGGAAACTGATCCATTATTATGAGGACGGGCATGAGGAACTCTACAATGTCCGCACAGATCTGGAGGAACAGCATGATGTGGCGGGCAATCACCCGGGAAGGGTTAGCGAATTGCATACGAGGCTGTTCGACTATTTGAATGCCGTGGGAGCAAGGTATCCGACGGCCGATCCGACATATGACGAGGAGCAAGAGAAAACATACCTAAAAAAAATAGTCGATACCCGACTTCCCCAGCTGGAACAGCAACGGAAGGAATACCTATCGGAAGATTTCGATCCCGGTAATGGGTGGTGGGGAAGCGGTGGTTAAACCGCTGAAACTTGTTGAATATGATTTTAATTGTTTGATATGGATGAAAAACACATTTCCCGGCGACGGTTCTTAGGGGCCTCGTCGGTAGCGTTGCTAGGGGCCAGCGCGTTTGGCAACACCGTCTTGGGTATGCCCGCTGATTGGAATAAACCGGGTAAACCGAATTCGGTATTCAAGGGTGTTCAGGTGGGCGTAATCACCTATTCGTTTCGGTCGATGCCCAGCAGCGCTGAACAGTTGCTGCAATATTGCATTGCGGCGAACGTGAGTGCTGTGGAATTGATGGGGGATGCTGCGGAGGCCTTCGCCGGAGCGCCCAAGGCACCGCCGCGCTCCGATGACAAAGACCAGCAGGCTGCTGCCCAGCAGGTGCACCGCGCCGCGTTGGCTGAATGGCGGGATCGCGTTCCGATGGATAAGTTCACGGAACTTAGAAAACTATTTCATGCCGCGGGGGTATCGATCTATGGCTATAAACCCAGCGCATTGGGCGTAAACAATACCGATGCGGAGATTGAGTACGCCTTCCGCGCGGCCAAGGCATTGGGCGCCAACCAAGCCAATGTAGAGTTTCCGAAAGATCCGCAGCAAGCGATCCGATTGGGGAAACTGGCGGCGAAGCATCAGGTTTATGTCGGATACCATGGACACCTGCAGCAGACCTTTGACCTATGGGACGAAGCCATCGCCCAATCCGACTACAACGCGATCAATTTTGATGCGGGACATTATGTCGCTGCCGGATTTGATCCGATAAAATTCATCGAAGAAAAACACAAGCATATCGTGAGCGTCCACTTCAAGGACCGGAAATCAAAGGAAAATGGCGGAGCCAACCTGCCCTGGGGGGAGGGGGATACGCCCATTAAGGAGATGCTGCAGCTGATGGCCAAGCGGAAATACAAATTTCCGGCTACCGTCGAGCTGGAATATCCGGTGCCCGATGGATCCGATGCCGTAAAAGAGGTGGCCCGCTGCGTGGAATATGCACGGCAATGTTTGATGGGGTGATGACTAGGGGGATAAAAGGGCTGCTCGCTAGCAGCATGTTCTTGCTGTTGTTTGGGTTTGGCGGCTATTGCCAAGACAAACGGCCAAACATCATCCTGTTCATTGCGGATGACATCGGGGCGGAAGGCATCGGATGCTACGGCAACCCATCGGTCCGTACCCCGCACATCGATCGCATGGCGGCCGAGGGGATGCGATTCGCCAATGCTTATGTGACCACCAGCTCATGCAGCCCTAGCCGTTGCAGCATCCTATCGGGGCGGTATCCGCATAACACGGGTGCGGCGGAGCTGCACATGCCCCTGCCACCGGACGTTGTGACCTTTGCGGAATTGTTGCGCACGGCCGGTTATTACACCGCCCAAGCGGGCAAGTGGCACATGGGCGAGCCGGCCAAGCGGGGTTTTGATCTGGTCCAGGACAAGGGAAAGCTCAACGGGGACGGCGGGGAAGCAAGATGGGTGAGCACCCTGCAAGAACGACCTAAGGATAAGCCTTTTTTCTGTTGGTTTGCCGCTTTTGACGCCCACCGTCCTTGGGGGCCGAATGACTTAAGTGGTCGACATCGGCCGGAAGAAACCATCGTGCCTCCTTATCTGGTTGATGCGGAAGGCACCCGCCGTGATCTGGCGGCTTACTACGATGAAATCAGCCGTTTCGACCGTGCTATTGGCGAGGTGGAAGCGGAACTCAAGCGGCAGGGTGTATTGGAAAATACGGTATTGATCATCCTGTCAGATAACGGCAGTCCGTTTCCCCGGGGCAAGACCCGTCTGTACGACAGCGGCGTTAAGACACCCTTTATCGTCAGCTGGCCGGCAGGCATCAGGCAAGGCGGTGCTGTCAGCAATAGCCTCCTCAGCACGGTAGACATCGCACCGACAGTATTGGCACTTGCGGGTGTCGACAGCCCAAAGAGCTTTCAGGGGATGTCCTTCGCCTGGCTGTTTGAAGATCCGACTGCCACATACCGCCAGCATGTATTTACGGAGCATAACTGGCACGACTACGAGGCGTTGGAACGGATGGTACGGACGGACGATTTCCTGTATGTCTTGAATTTGCGTCCGGCATTGCCCAATCAAGGGCCTGCCGATGCGGTTAGGAGCCCCGCGTTTGCCGACCTGAAACAAGCGCGGGACAGCGGGATGCTCAATGCGGCGCAGGCAGATGTGTTCGTGACGCCACGCCCTAGGGAAGAACTGTTCGATTGCCGGTCTGATCCTCAGCAACTGGTCAATGTGGCATCGGTCCCTGCGCATGCAGCGGAGCTGGAACGCCTGAGGACGATCATGGAACATTGGCGGACGGAGACGGGGGATCGCACGCCGGAACGGCTTACGCCGGATAAGTTTGACCGGGAAACGGGGGAAGCGTGGGAATCAGTGCATTAAAAAACTATACGTCAAATCCTTCTGCACGGAGGTTCCTAATGACTTGCCTTTCATCAACCGTATCAAAGTCAGCCTTGTCGTATATATCCGCTAATAAAATCTTTTCCTTTTCAAGTAAAAGGCAGGTAATAACTCTAGCACCGCCGGATTTTCCCTTTCCTTTGCTCGAAATGGCCATTCGGACCTTGTATAGCCCTCCACCTAACGGGGTTCCGCCTGTCGGATGCTCAACTAAATGCTCAATGAATAAGGTTAGGTCTTTCTTGAGTGAAGGATGCTTTTTCGCCAAACTCTTAGCTGCTTTTCTAAAAGCTTCGCTGATCTCAATGCTAAAGCTCATCCAATAATGACTGTGCAGTCCGGGTTTTTAGCTTGTTAGCTTTATAACGCTGTACATCCGAAAGCGTTTTTTTAAAACGCAATGTTAATTCGGCCTCTTGAAGTTTCTTTCTGAGGTTTTCTCGCTCCTTATTTAGCGCGTCCCACTCCTTTAGTGATATCAACACGCTGGTACGTTTGCCTTTAGCATCGCTTAAATACTGAACACTCATAGCGCAAAGTTAAGCAATACAGCACTGATTAGCAAATTTGAAAAAGTGAGCGCTGGAACGACTCGATAGTATTATACGCGTTATTTCCGAAAAGCGCAGCCACCGGAAGAACTATTTGACCATCGGGAGGACCCTATGGTTTTCTCAACTAAACGGGAAACAGCTATTGCACCACCTTATTCGCGCACGCTGAACTCGCAAAAGCCTCTGGCTTCGCCTTGAACACAAAGCCCATGCTGAGGATATAACCCATCGCGTCGTGCAGTGCCTGATTGGATTTGAACATGGGGTTGGTATTGATGTCGGCATGCACCTCTAAGTCCACATCATAGCGGTCGAGCATATCGCAGAGTGAGTAGGCGATCTCGATGGAACGTTGTACTTCGGCAAGCATGCGTTCCTTGATGCTCATCTTTTGCGTGGTGCGATCCTGGTGGATGTACATGAAGCCGCCTTTTTTTTCACGGACGAATACGATGACGGTGGCAAACTCCGTAATGGCGCCCTTTACTTGTGAGTCGGTACCGATGCAGACTTTAAGCTTGTTGCCCAAGTCGTACTCGCGGGTGATCGTCGTGGAGACTTCATCGAGAATGGGTTGGCGGATGGGTTCGCCACTGAATTTTTTCCAAGTCATAATGATGGGATTAACTGGATGATGTAATGTAAAGAACAGAATAATTTTCCACACTGTTTTTCCACTGCACTTAAAAATCACATAAAGATAAGGGTTAAACTTGCTTAATCCCAATAACTTAGTGTTATGTTTTTATTAACATTGAAATGGTTTTCAACACCGGCTATTCAATGTTTCAATATCCACAGCCGCACGCCGGCGGATAGATGGAACTGATGCGACCCTTGGTATACATGACGCATCTCACGGGTTACCCGGATGCGCGATAGATCGACATATCCATATTCCACGGCGGAAAAGATACTGATGCGATCATTGAAGAAATAGTTCATCGTTGGCCTTACCGAGTAAAGTTTGCCTTCCGAAGTATAGCGGTAGTCTTCGCTGCTGGAACTTTCCAATCGGTTGGTCAACCAAAAGGAACCGATGCCTATTTTCGGTATGAAAAGCCATTTTTCGTTTATGGGAACAAGGTATAGGGCCAAAATCCCGGCTTCTTTGATATCGCCCCCTATGCTATTGCCCACATATTCGGTGGTTTGCACGGTACCCCGGTGGTACCTGGCGTACGTACCGAGACCGAATCGCCGGTAAATATTAAAGCCCAATTCAAAGGCAATGGAGGGCTGATGGCGGTACGTGTGACGTAAGAAATTGTCGCCCCCGAACCAAGGATACCCAACGGTAGGCCCCAAATACATGAACTTGTTGGCGTGCGCAACCGTATCCTGGCCTTGGGTCAGTATGGGGAACAGGCAAACCAGCAACAGGGCATAGACAACTTTCATGGCTCGGTAACGTGGATGAGGTCTACGTCGATAACGTAGTCGATGGCGTTGCTGACGTCAACTTGGATGCACGATGGGCATTCAGAAAAGCCACCCAGTGAATCAACGACTTGGTAGCCTTCCATCAATAAATAATGCTGCCCGTTCGATTTGGGGAAGGTGATCTGGAAGGTGCCATCTAGGCCTGTTTTACCGGTGGCGGTTAATTGGCGTCTGGTGCCATCCCATATCCCTGCCGTGTATGCTTTCGTGGCATACAATTGTAACGGTGCGAGGAGTATTGCACGACCACCTTCGCCTGTGATTTTCCCGGTGACGGTATAGAATGTATCGCCATAGAATTCCAGCTTTTCGCAGCTTGCGAACATCAATAAAAAGAAAATGCAATGAATGAGGACGGCCGGTTTCATGGTTACCCTTCTTTGATTCCATACGCCAAATCGCCGGCGTCGCCCAGACCGGGCACGATGTAGGCTTTGCTGGTGAGTTCGCTATCTATGTCACCTATCCACAGCTGCGCCTGGGGAAGGAAGGCTCGAACGTGCGTGATGCCCTCTTCGCTGGCAATAGCTGACACGATGATCAACGATTTGACGGCGAAGTCGTCCAGCAGCTCCTTGCAGGTCAGTACGACCGTCTTTCCTGTGGCCAGCATGGGATCAATCAAGATCAGGGTTCGGTTGTCCAGATTGACGCTGCTGACATATTCTTTCCGGATTTCGAACGCGCCGCTTTTCTTGGTCTTACGGTAGGCGCCGACGAATGTGCAATCGGCTTGATCGAACATCCGGAGCATGCCTTGATGCATGGGCAGTCCTGCGCGGAGAATGGTGGCCAGCACGGGTTGTTCGGGCATCATTGCCGTTTCAGCGATACCCAGCGGGGTTTCCACTTCTACGGGTTCAAAGGCTAAAGTCTTACTGATCTCATAGGCGAAGACCTCACCCAAACGTTCCATATTGAACCGGAAGCGCAGGCGGTCTTGCTGGACGGCGGCATTTCGCAGCTCGGCGAGAAAATGGTTGGCAACGCTATTTTCTTGGGTTAAGACATGAACCATGAGTCAAATATAATGAATTCCCCTGCGCTTTTGTTATCTTTGTTTTCTTGTTATGGAACCCTCCTTACAAAACATTGCATGCTGGAAACTGTTTCTGTATAGTTTTATTTTATGAAATTCAAGCTCACTTCTGAATATACCCCTACGGGCGATCAGCCCGAGGCGATCCGTCAATTGGTTGAAGGTGTCAACGCCGGTGAACTATACCAAACGTTATTGGGTGTCACCGGTTCGGGTAAGACGTTTACCATCGCCAACCTGATTCAACAGACGCAGCGCCCTGCCCTGATATTGAGCCACAATAAAACGTTGGCTGCTCAGCTATACGGTGAGTTCAAGCAGTTCTTCCCGGAGAATGCGGTCAACTATTTTGTGTCTTACTATGATTATTACCAGCCGGAAGCATATATCGCGTCGACCAACACGTATATCGAGAAGGACCTTGCCATTAATGACGAGATCGAAAAACTGCGCCTGCGCACCACTTCGGCGTTGATGTCTGGTCGGCGTGATGTCATCGTGGTGTCGTCGGTTTCGTGTATCTATGGTATGGGCAATCCGGAGGACTTCTCCCGTTCGGTTTTCCGTTTTGGTGTGGGTACGGTCGTGAGCCGCAATGCTTTTTTGCACCGGCTGGTGGAGATTTTATATGCCCGTACGACGACCGATTTTAAGCGGGGGACGTTTCGCGTCAAAGGGGATACCGTGGACATCTTCCCGGCCTATATGGACGAGGCATACCGTGTTTCCTTTTTCGGGGATGAAATCGATGAGCTCAGTGTGATCGATCCCATTTCGGGCAAGACATTGGAAAAAATGGAAACAATGGCGTTGTATCCGGCTAATCTGTTTGTGACGCCGAGGGAAAAATTTGTCAATTCCATTTGGGCGATCGGAGAGGAATTGGAATTACGTAAGGAGCAGCTATTGTTGGATGGCAAACCATTGGAGGCTAAGCGGCTGGAGGAGCGTGTCAACTATGATTTGGAGATGATGCGTGAATTGGGCTATTGCAATGGCATTGAGAATTATTCCCGCTTTTTCGATGGGAGGCAGCCGGGTATGCGCCCCTTCTGCTTGCTGGATTATTTTCCCGAGGACTACCTGATGATCATCGACGAGAGCCATGTGACCATCCCGCAGATCCGGGCGATGTATGGGGGCGACCGGTCACGCAAGCTTTCGTTGGTCGACTACGGTTTTCGCCTACCGGCGGCACTGGATAACCGGCCCTTGAATTTTCCGGAGTTTGAATCGTTGGTCACGCAGACCGTCTACGTAAGTGCTACGCCGGGGGACTATGAGCTGCAACGGACGGAAGGAGTGGTGGTCGAGCAGGTCATCCGTCCGACGGGTTTGCTCGATCCGGTGATCGAAATCCGTCCGGTGATCAACCAAGTGGACGACCTATTGGATGAGGTGGACCGGGCGACGAAGGAAGGGGGCAGGGTGTTGGTCACCACGCTCACCAAGCGTATGGCCGAGGAGCTCACCAAGTATATGGGCAAATTGGGTGTCCGTGTGCGGTATATCCATTCGGAGGTCAAAACCCTGGACCGCGTGGAGATCCTGCGCGGACTTCGTCTGGGTGAATTTGATGTGTTGGTGGGCATCAACCTGCTCCGTGAAGGGCTTGACCTGCCGGAGGTGACGCTGGTGGCTATATTGGATGCCGATAAGGAAGGGTTCCTGCGGTCGGAGCGGTCGCTCATCCAAACAATCGGCCGGGCTGCGCGTAACGAAAAAGGGCGGGTCATCATGTATGCCGATTCCATCACGAATAGCATGCGTTTGACCATTGACGAGACCAACCGGCGCCGGGACAAGCAAATCCGCTATAACGAAGAGCACGGCATCACACCCCGCACGGTGGGTCGGTCACGGGAGGCGATCATGGAGCAGACGTCTGTTGCGGATTTCAAGGGTGGTGAGGCCAAAATCTATGTGGAACCTGAGCTGGCGGACAGCGCGGCAGCGGATCCGCTGCTCCAGTACATGAGCGAGCCGCAAATGAAGCAGGCCATCGATAAGGTGCGCAGGGATATGGAGAAGGCGGCAAAGGAAATGGACTTCTTGCAGGCAGCCAAGTTGCGTGACGAAATGTTCGCTATGGAGAAGGCCTTTAAGGAGCAGTTTGGTGACCGGTGACCTGTGATGCGCTATTTATCAAGCAGTTCCTTTGCATCGGCATTGTCCGGCTCCAGCGCCAACACTTTTTTCAGGTGTTTTTGCGCGAGCCGGGTCTCACCGGTCTGGCTATAGAGTTTACCCAGATTAAGGTGGCTGGTCGGGTCCTGGGGGTATAACCGTGCATTGAGTTGCAACACATTGGTGGCTTCCGCAAGGCGGCCCTGGGCGGCTAGTGCATAGCTGTATCCGTTGAATTCGGCGGCATTTTTAGACAGCTCCTTGATGGTCGCTGCGATCTTGTTCAGCTGTTTGGGCGACAGGGCGCTATCAGTATCCGGCAACCGTTGCCAATATGTGATGGCGTAATAGTTGGACCGATAGGGTTTGCCTGAGAGGATGTCAAACAGGTCCTGCTCCAACGACTGAACCGGGGTTTCAACGATCCGGTTGAGTTCTTGGCCCTTTTCATAGACGATAATGGTCGGAATGTGGTGGATGGCTTTACCGGCCTCTTCGTGTTGAGGGCTTTGTTTGTAGAGGGCTTTGCTGTTGTCTACGAAAATGAGCTTCACTTGCGCCGTGTCAAAGGCGTTGGCTTCCAATATTTTCATCAGGCGGGGGATTTCCCGCCGGGTATCGCTGCACCAGCTGCCCGCAAAGATTTCGATGACCTTGCCTTTGAGTAGGGGGGCAACCTGTTTGGCCAAATCCGCATCAACGGTATAATCGGTATAGCTCCGATCGTACCATTCTTGGTAAATGCCGTTTTGCATGACCGATGGCGAACAATGACCCAACAGGACCTTCTGTCCGTTGGCACGGGTGTGCTCGGTATTGACAATCGGCGTATTCGCGGGCTGACCGACAACCACAGCCGCCGCGGCGACGATAAAGAAAAGGGTAAAAATGATCCGCTGCATAAAGACTACTGATTATGTAGACAAAATTACGGAATATCCGACGATTGTCGCCATCGGATGTGTAATATTATTGTAACGCGGTATTTAGTGAAACCGCTCGGGATCAAAAAGCGAAATGTCTGCGGATGGTTGGCGACCTTGCGCCAGCTCGGCCACTATGTTTCCCGCTGCAGGTCCCAGGCTTAGGCCCATCATGCCCATGCCGCCTGCTACAATCAAATTGGAGACCGATCGGGCACGCCCAAGGTAGGGCAATCCATCCGGCGAACATGGCCGGAATCCATGCCAGATGCCTTGCTTATCCGGCATGGGCAGCCGGTATTCGGGATAATATTCGGGGACGGCATGTACGATACCCTCCACCCGGCGCACATTGACCTGATGATTGATGGCGGCCAACTCCATCGTGCCCCCGATACGTACTCGGCCACCCATGGGGGTGAGGGCTACGCGTGCTTCCAGCAGCAGCGCGGGATGCCGCACCTTTCCGCCGAAGGCATCGGTCATGAACGAATATCCCTTGCCCGGCATCAACGGGATGGTGAGTCCCGCCCGTTTGGCCAGTCCCTGTAGCCACGCTCCTCCGGCAAGCACGACCGTATCGGCCGAGAAGCTGCCCTCGGCGGTGACGACTTCGGTAATCTTGCCGCCGCGGCGGATGATCTCAACCACCTCGGCATGCGGTACCAAGGTCACGCCAAGCTGTTGGATACGCGCCATTAACAATCGGATAAGCGCAGGGGGGTAGAGGTGCGCATCGCTACGGTAATGTACGGCACCCAATACATCCAGTTTGACATCCGGTTCCAGCGCCTGCACCCCATCACGTGACAAGACCTCTACATCAAGCCCCAGGGCGCTGGCCTGTTCGGCCAAATGGATTTCCTCTTCGGCAGTTTTTCCCGTTTTGTACAGCATCAGTATACCGCGATGCGCCAAGCCGAAGTCATCTCCCAGTTCATCGGCGAGCGAGTCGTAGAGGTCTTTGCTGAGGTTATTGAGGGCGAGGAGATGAGGTGCCGACCGCCTGACGTGCTGCTCGTTGGCGTGTTTGAGGAATTTGAGTCCCCATGAAATCAGGGACAGGCTGGGAGCCGGTTTGATGTACAGCGGGCTCCGGCTGTTGAACAGCCATTTGATACCCTGCGCCACCATCCCCGGCGCGGCCAACGGCGTGAAGTGGCTGGGTACGATCATACCGGCATTGCCGTATGAACAATTGTCGGAAAAGTCACCCTTGTCCAGGACAGTCACCTTCCAGCCTTCCTTGGCCAAATAATAGGCCGAAGCAAGGCCGACGATGCCACCGCCGACAATGATTACGGAGCCTTTATTGGGATTGCTCATTTTTCAAATAACTTGGAATCCATGTGCATAAGGGTCGTTATCATCGATGATAATGGTGTTGTACCCCGTGATCATTGCCCACCCTTCGATCCCCGGCACAATAGCTGGTCGACCGTCGCCAAATGCGTTGGGTACTTCCGCTTCAATGGTTCCGATAAACTTCGAACCGATGATGCTTTCGTGCACAAACTGATCGCCTTTTTTGAGCTTGCCCTTCGCATGCCACTGAGCCATGCGCGCCGATGTGCCCGTACCGCAGGGTGACCGGTCTATGGCTTTGTCGCCATAAAACACGGCGTTGCGCGCAGTCGATGTGGGGTCGAGGGTGGCGCCGGTCCACTGGATGTGGCTTAGCCCATTGATGTTCGGGTCTTCGGGGTGGACAAACGTATAGTGATCGTTTATCCGCTGGCGCAATACCCGGCTCCAGGAGATGAGCTGATCGGCTGTATAATGCTCCAATCCCTTGAAATGGGGCTGCGGGTCGATGATGGCATAGAAATTTCCGCCATAGGCGACATCGGCGGTCAGCTCGCCGATATCCGGGCATTCGACGGTAATGCCCTCGGCGGCCAGAAAGGATTTCACATTGGTCAACTTCACCGATGTTACTTTTTCGCCTTTCTGCACATAATCAATGCGGACCAATCCAGCGGGCGTTTCCAGGCGCAGTTTGCCCGGGGTTTTCGGGATGATGAGGCCCTCTTCAATAGCGATGGTGACCGTGCCGATAGTGCCATGCCCGCACATGGGCAGGCAGCCGCTGGTTTCGATATACAGCACGCCGGTATCATTGACGGGGTCCACAGGCGGGTATAGGATACTGCCGCTCATCATGTCATGCCCACGGGGCTCGAACATCAGTCCTTTCCTGATCCAATCGTATTCCTTCAGAAAGTGGAGCCTGCGCTCCATCATGCTATTGCCCCCTAGCAACGGTCCGCCACCGGCCACCAGCCGTACCGGGTTGCCGCAGGTATGGGCATCAATGCAAAAAAATGTCTTTTTCATAAGACCCCTTTCGTCAGTTCCCCGTTCACCGTACGCCAGATTCCCAAGGGATTGGCATTTTTCAACTCATCGGGCAGCCATTCATCCGGCCAGTTTTGGTAACTCAGCGGCCGGGCAAATCGCCGGACAGCGTCAGGCCCGACAGACGTAAACCGGCTATCCGTAGTCGCCGGATACGGTCCGCCATGCTGCATGGCGTAGCACACCTCCACGCCTGTGGGAAATCCGTTGAGTAGCAGGCGTCCGCATTTCTCGGTCAATGTGGTCACCAACGGCCGGTACTGGTGGATATCCTCCGGTTCAGCCAATATGGTGGCCGTGAGCTGACCGTGCAGCGTTTGGGCGATGGCCACCGCTTCTTCCGGACCGTCATAGGTGACGATCAGGCCGAATGGACCGAATACCTCGCGGCCAAGGGCTTCATCGGCCAAAAAGTCACTCGCCTTAACGGTGGCGATTACGGCATTCCCGTGGGTCTCGGGTGAAGCCGCGGCGGCTTCGGCGATAACCGTTACGCCGGTATGTGCCAGTAGATCCGCTTTGTTTTTGCCATAGGCCGACGCAATCCCCTGATGAAGCATGGGAGCCGCTACTGTTTCGATAACCTGGTTTTTCAGGGCCGCGAAAAACCGACCCAAGTGTTCGCCATTCGGTACGGCAAGAATGCCGGGATTGGTGCAGAACTGTCCAACGCCCAGCGTCAGGGATGCCGCATATTGCCGGGCCATTTCCACGGCGGAATGTTCGAGTTTTCCGGGGAGCAAAAAAACCGGGTTTACGCTGCCCATCTCGGCGAATACCGGAATGGGCTCGGCACGCTTGGCGGCCAGGTCATACAACGCCCTGCCTCCGGTAAACGAGCCGGTGAAGGCTACTGCTTTGACCAGCGGATGCAAGACGAGATGTTGCCCGCCAGCAACGCCGTCACTGCGCACCTCCGCGAACAGCCCTGGGGGCCACCCGGCCTTTTCTATTGCGCTGGTGATGGCTTGTCCCATCAACGCCGATGTCTCGGGATGGCCGGGGTGAGTCTTGACGATCACCGCACAGCCTGCGGCGATGGCCGAAGCCGTATCACCCCCGGCAGTGGAAAACGCAAAAGGGAAATTGCTGGCGCCGAACACGGCGACCACCCCCAATCCCACATCGGTTTTGCGGATATCCGGTTTGGGCGGTGTACGCGCAGCATCGCCCGCATCGATCCGTACATTCAATAGGTTGCCGCTGGCCAGGGCATCCGCGTAGCTGCGCCACTGAAAAACCGTCCGCGCCTTTTCTCCCAGTAGCCGGGCTTCGGGAAGATTGGTCTCGGACAGTGCCGTAGCGATGAGTTCCGGTCCCAGCGCCTCGATCTCATCGGCCACTTGGTGCATAAATGCCGCACGCTGTTGTAAATTGAAGCGTTTGAGCGCTAAGAACGCTTCGTGCGCCTGCTCAACCAATTGATCGATCGCTGGAATGGGGGTGTTTTTGCTCATGATGCCTGTTCTGCTGCTGAATGGACTGGCAAAGTTAAGTAATCTGGCAATACGGGGCGGGTCGCAATGGCATCGTCGATGATTTTTTGGATACGTGCCCGCTCTTCGCCCTCCAAGGGCAACCGCGGTGCCCGCACATGCTCGTTGCTGAGGCCCTCTGCGGTTGCGGCCAGCTTGATGTATTGGACCAGGCGCGGGTGGATGTCCAATTCCAATAAGGGCATGAACCAGCGGTATATGGCCAGCGCTTCATCCAACCGGCCCGCCTGTGCCAGCCGGTAGATGGCTACCGTTTCACGGGGGAAGGCATCAACCAAGCCTGCAACCGAACCGCAGGCGCCCATCAGCTGGCTTTCGAGTGCGATGGTGTCTACACCGCCGAGTATCTTGAACCGGCTGCCAAAACGATTGATCATGCGGGTGATGTTGGTCAGGTCGCGGGTAGACTCCTTGACGGCCTGAATGTTCGGACACTCGGCCAGTTCGGCAAACATCTCTACGGTCACATGGATGGCATAATCCACCGGATTATTATAGATCATGATGGATAGGTTGGTGGCCTTGGCAATGGTTTTGAAATAGTGCACCACCTCCCGGTCAGCGGCCTTGTAACGCATGGGCGGAAGCAACATCAGCGCATCAGCACCGAGCCGCTCCGCTTCTGCTGCAATACCGACGGCTTCTGCGGTGGCCTGCTCCGCAATGTTGAGCACCACGGGAATGTGATCGGGAACATGCTGTTTGGCAAATGTCAATAGGCTAAACTTTTCAGCGGCACTTAGAGTGCTTGCCTCACCCAACGTGCCGGCAATGATCACGCCGGAGACCCCGGCGTCGACCTGTGCCTGCAGATTTTTTTTGAACATTTCATAGTCAATTGCTCCCGCTGCTGTAAATGGTGTAAGCAATGCTGGATATACTCCATACCAAAGTTCAGTCTTACTCATGTTTTTCGTGTGTTTTTTAATAATTGGCAACAAGCCCGTGTTTTCAAGCCCAAGGTACTGACGCATCCAGCCCTTCTAAATGGATTGCCACAAATATAGGGGTAACGAAGTAGACTGTACCCCCCACGAATTAATCAATGCTGTGCAGATATTAACAATCCTCGGTTATTGCATACTGTTTAGGTATCTCGATAGGTATTCCTTGGGAGAAGCGCCGGCCACGCTTTTGAATACCCGATTGAAATTGGTGATGCTATTGAATCCGCAGTTGTAAGCCACGGTGGCGATGCAATCGTATTCTCCTGCGGTCAGCTTTTTACAGGCTTGGTTTATCCGCATTTCATTGAGGAAGGTAACGAAGGTGATCCCGGTATGTTTTTTGAAATACCGGCAGAATGCCTGTGGCGTTAGGTGCGCGGCAGCGGCAACTTCTTCCAATGTCAATGCCTGTTGGTAGTGCTGCAAAATATAGTTGTAAATGTTGCCCATGCGCAGTCCCTCCCCATCGGTGATGTGCCCCTTGTTGAAGGTAGAAAGGTGCTCTGGTTTGGGGTTCATTCGGCAGAAGGTGCGGAGCAAATGGAGAAAATACAATAGCTGGTCCATGCTGTTGGCCTCTTTTAATTTGAGGATCTGCCTTGAAACGGGCTGAAAATGCTGTTCGGGAAGCTTAAACCCATATTTATATTCTTTCAGAAACGCGTTGAGCTGACTTAATTCAGGCAATTGGAGGAACGTGGCCAGGTGGCCATTGGGGTCGTAAAATACCGAAATGGTGTGGACACCCATTTCGTTTGACCCGTCCGCCAGACGGCTACCCTTAAACACATGCGATTGGTTAGGTGCAATCATAAAAATATCATTGGGCTTAAACGAGTGCATGGTATTTTCCGCGATCAGTGTGCCCTCACCCTTGATGATCCAGATCAACTGCGCCTCTTTATGCCGATGGAGATGCGGGTAAAATTGAGGAATGAGGTCTTCTTGTATGATCACCGTCCTGTCCGGCGTGACGGGTATGGTAAATTGAAGAGCTTTCATAGCGGTATGGGTTAACAAATACTTCATATAAATGTACAAATATTAACTAGTTTTATGCGAGTATTTGTGAAAGTTGGTTAAAATATGGTTGATAGTGGCTAAGAAATGAATAAGCAGTCGGTTGCCCTCAGGATAGGTATAAAAAGAATTTGTGAAAACTCTCCACAAATTTGTAGCAATTATCTACAGCTGGCACCATTTTTAATAGGAATAATAGGATACGAATAAAATAAACAAGGGGTTAAACACGTCCAAATCAATATATCATGGGATATATGCAAATGGAAAGGACCTGATTGTAGCATTTCGGAATCATATTTCGTATAATTGATATGTCTACTGATGGGTTTTGTAATAAAAATTCACGCAATGAGATTTTAGCAGATACCGTTATTAATTTCGAGCAATATGATGATTAGTGAAAAATCAAATCGCATTTTTGAACAAGCAATTGAAAACTACCACATCTTTGATTCCATCGATTGTCCCTTCAGCAACCCTTATCCAAGACACACCTTGGAGTACCTCTTATATAAAAAGTGTTGGATCGATACGATGCAATGGCATATGGAGGATGAAGTACGTGATCCGAATATTGATCCGGCAGTTGGACTGGAATGGAAGCGCCGGATTGATGAATCCAACCAGCTGCGCACCGACACGGTCGAGCTTATTGATCATTATTTCGTCCGCTATTTTGCAAACGTAATCCCGCACCGGGACGCGAGGATCAATACCGAAAGCCCGGCTTGGGCCTTGGACCGCTTGTCGATCTTGTGCTTGAAGATCTATCATATGCGCCAAGAAACCGAAAAAATTGATGCTTCTCCTCAGCACATCGCTTCCTGTATGGAGAAACTGATGATATTGCTCCGGCAGCATGAAGACCTCTCGTTGAGCATCAATGAGTTGCTTGAAGATATCCGCACCGGAAAAAAATACATGAAAGTGTATAAACAAATGAAGATGTATAACGACGCGACGCTTAATCCGGTGTTATACACCGCGAGGAAGTGATGGAACGGAACATCGGCTCCCGGCTATTGGTATTTCGCTTTTCAGCAATGGGAGACGTAGCGATGGTTGCGAGTGTATTGCGGGAGCTGGTCGAACAGCATCGTCAGATGACCGTGGTGATGGTTAGCAGAGAGGCGTTTAAGCCCTTTTTCGTGGACATTCCCGGCATCATTTTTCATCCATTTTCCACGCAGCTCCATCGGGGAGCGTGGGGATTATACCGGCTTTTTCGGGAATTGCAACAATATACACCAGTTGTCGTGGCCGACCTGCACTTCAATATCCGAAGCCGGGTACTTTCGTTGCTTTTTCGCCTGAGCGGGGTCACCGTACGGCGATTGGACAAAGGCCGAAAGGAGAAAAGGGCGCTCACCCGACCTCGACGCAAAGTCATGAAGCCGCTTAAACCCACTTCTGAGCGCTACGCAGATGTATTCAGAAGGCTGGGTTTTCCGATCACCTTGAGCCACCGCCTGCAGCCTTGGCGGCAGATCCTTCCCCCAATGGCGGAACCATTATTTGCCGATCACGCCACCAAGATTGGGATTGCGCCGTTTGCCAAGCACCTTCCTAAAGTATATCCGCTTGACCGGATGGAAGCGGTAATTGCTGATCTCGATCAGCACGGCCGATCCATCTTCATTTTTGGGGGCGGTCCAGACGAACAGCGGATAGCCGAGGCGTGGCAGCAGCGTTATGCACATGTGAAAAGCTTAGTAGGGCAGTTTTCCTTGCAAGAGGAACTGGCTATCATCTCCAACCTGGACGTGATGCTCAGTATGGATTCGGCCGGCATGCATATGGCTTCGCTGATGGGGGTGCGTGTGCTATCCATTTGGGGTGCGACCCACCCCTACGCTGGTTTTTTAGGGTATGGCCAGCGCATGGACGATTGCATCCAGGTGGCGCATCCTGCACGGCCGAGTTCAGTGTATGGCAACAAGCCCTGCATCTGTGATGGAAAGGACAGTATGATGCTGATTCCCCCTGAAATGGTGATCGGTAAATTGCGGGAAATCGGGTTATGAATATCGGATACGAGGCGAAACGGGTATTCCATAACCGGACCGGGCTGGGCAACTATGGACGGGACTTGATCCGCATATTGCGCGAATATCACCCGGAACATACCTATTATCTGTACAATCCCAAACCAGCACGTGATCAGCTGTTTGCGTCCGACAGCGCCAATGTCATCGAACGGCTTCCCCGAAGTGGTTTTGATCGGACGTTTTCCAATTGGTGGCGACAGCGAGGGGTGGTGGGCGACCTCAAGCAGGACGGTATTCAGCTTTTTCATGGGCTTTCGGGTGAATTGCCCATGGGCTTATCGGGGCAGCGAATTAAGCAGGTGGTGACCATACATGACCTCATTTTCGTGCGCTATCCAGCGCTATACTCGTTTATCGACCGTACGATTTATTTCCGAAAATTCAAGCATGCTGCGCGCCACGCTGACCGTATCGTAGCCATCAGTGAGCAGACCAAGCGGGACATCGTCGAATTTCTGCACGTAGCGGACTCGAAAATCGACGTGATCTATCAAGGGTGTCACCCGGCATTTAAGCAGCGATATACAGATGCAGCGAAGCAGGCTGTTCTGGAAAAATATAAGCTGCCCGGGGATTTCATGCTGAATGTAGGCACCATCGAAGCACGCAAAAATGTCTTATCGGTCATCAAGGCCATGGAACGGATCGACATGCCTTTGGTGGTTGCCGGTAGACCGACACCATACCTCGATGAACTAAAGGGGTATATCGAAACGCGGGGAATGTCCAAAAAGGTGTTATTTATTCACGGTGCCTCGGTCGATGAATTGGCTAAGCTGTATCAATCGGCACTTTTGTTTATATACCCCTCTTTATTTGAGGGATTCGGCATTCCGATTATCGAAGCCTTGTATGCTGGGGTGCCCGTCATTACGTCCCGAGGAGGATGCTTCCCCGAAGCTGGCGGTCCGCATTCACGGTACGTGGCGCCCGACGATCTCGAGGAAATCGCGCAGGCGATTGAAGCGGTGCTCGGTGATTCAGCCTTACGGGACTCGATGATTGATCAGGGTTTTGTCCATGTGCAGCAGTTTGATGATGCGCGTATTGCCGGTCAGATGGCGAGGTTGTACCGGGAGGTGTGAAGCAGTGGAACCAAGCGTTCGGGCCCTCACGCCTTGGTTCCCAGTGCCCCAAAAAGGATACCGTCGGGGGCAGCCCAGCCGGAGCGGCTTCGACGGATCCGCCGCCCCGAATTGTATTTGCCGTTCCTTTTATCTAAGTTTGCCCTTGCAAATAGCAATCAATCAACAATGGGAATTCCTTCATGAATATCAGCCTAATCATTTCGGTGTACAAGAACGCCCTATTCCTGAAAACAGTTCTTGATGCCCTACATTTTCAAACGGTACTTCCCGATGAAATCATTGTCTCCGAAGACGGGGATAGTCCAGAAATGCGCGATTTCCTTTTAAACTACGACAGCGGTAAACTCAATATCGTCCATTTGACGCAGGCGGACCAAGGTTGGCAAAAAAACAAGGCCTTGAACCGGGCAATTGTGGCCGCTTCGTATGAATACCTGATTTTTATCGACGGCGATTGCGTGCCGCACACCCGTTTTATCCAGAACCACCTTCGGCTGTCGCACCCCGTTCATATCCTGGCCGGAAAACGGGTTAAACTCGGACCCTTATATAGTGAAAAGCTGCGGCATACGCCGTTGCCCCGCTTCCAGCAAGGATTGGTTTGGCAAATGGCCCGGATGCAAAAGGATGGCGCTAAATTTGCGGAAGAGGGATTGTACTTTCCATTGAACAACGTGACGAAGGCCGCTATATGCCGTTTCGGAATCAGTTCGATAAAAGGATGCAACTTTTCGTGCTATAAAGCTGCGATATTAGCGATTAACGGATTTGATGAAGATTATGTGCGCCCAGCTGTCGGTGAAGATGATGATCTTGTTTGGCGCTTTCAAGGGTTGGGATATCAGGTGGTTTCGGTCAAACATTTCGCCATCCAGTACCACCTATACCATGCAGAAAGCTGGACATCGAGGGAAGAAAACGTGGCACTGCTCCGTGAGAAGCAGGCATCCGGGCAGTATCGTTGCCTGAATGGGATTGAAAAACTATCATCTTGAAGAACGTCATCTACACGGCCATATTTGGAGATTATGAAGGCCTGCTTCCCCAGAAGCAGCTAGCGGGATGGGATTTTATCTGTTTTACCGATAATAAGCAGCTACAGGCTGCCCCCTGGCAGGTGGTGTTGGTCGAACCGCCGGTTGCTGGGGACAACGTACGGAGCAGCCGGTATGTGAAGATCAATCCACACCTGTTTTTAGCGGAGTATGAGATCAGCATTTTCATCGATGGCAATTTTTTAGTCATCGGCAATGTGGACCAGCTGGTGGAGACTGTGCTGTCCGACGGTGTCATCGCGTGTTTTGACCATAACCAGAATACACGCGATGCAAGGGACTGTGTATATGTGGAGTACGCGGCCATCAAGCAGCTAGCAGAAGAACGCGGTGTGTACAAAGACGATCCTGAGGTGATGGAGCGGCAGATGGCATTTCTGAGGGCTGAGGGCTATCCCGAGCATAATGGATTGGTGTATTCGGGCGTATTGCTGCGGAAGCACCATGACCCGCAATTGATAAGCGCGATGGAAGATTGGTGGTACATGGTGAAGCACTACAGCAGGCGGGACCAGCTAAGCTTTGACTATGCGATGTGGAAAAACCAGCTTACTTATCAGGTGATTCCCGGAGATTCACGCCGGGGGAATGGGTATTTTTACATGCTGGGCGCCCACCGGAAGGACTGGTCGTCTAAGCTACTGAAATTTCGCTTGAAAAGCCTTCTGGGATTAGTAAAAAGGAATGGATAATATCGAGAAAAGCGGCATCATTAAGGCCATTGTGATCACGCCGGTGAAGGACTCCATCGAACAGACGCTGGAGACCATCAAGGCTGTCCACGCCAGCGCAACAGCTGTCCGCCATTTGGTATATAACGACTTCAGTTCCGCCGAGACAAAGGCGGCACTCGAACAACATAAGGCGCTATACGGATACGAGCTGTTCCACCTCGAAGAGATGACCAGCCACCCTTCGCCAAACTACCGACTGGTGCTTCAGGATGCCCAGCGATGGGCGTTGCGCGAAAAGCGACCCCTGATCATTGTCGAATCGGATGTCGTGGTCAGGACCGATACGTTCGATCAGCTGCTTGAACACGCTCGCCAACACCCTAATTTAGGTCTTGGGGGCGCCATTACGGTAGATGAGCAAGGGAAGGTCAACTTTCCCTATCTGCGATTCAAAAACCTGCCCACCGGAGGCCGCAGCATGGAAACCAAAAAGAGCCTTAGCTTTTGCTGCACGCTGATATCGATCGACTTCTTACGGAAATACGATTTTGCCGAGTTGAAAGAAACCAAGGACTGGTTTGATACGTTTATCTCGTATCAGGCTACGGAAATGGGATTTAAAAATTATTTGCTGTACGGCACCCCTGTGTTACACAAGCCACACGGCAGCAGGCCCTGGAAGCAATTGAAATATACCAACCCGCTTAAATACTATTGGCTGAAGCTCCTGAAAAGGAGGGATAAAATATAACCACCTGCTTATGATCCCATTGGTGTCCGTCATCATTCCGTTTTACAACATGCAGGAATTCTTGGTCCAAACCATTGAATGGGCGTTGGAATCGACCTATTTGGCTACGGAGATCATCCTGGTAGATGATGGCTCGACGGACGATTCGGGCGTAATTGCCAAGGGCTATGCGGAGCGTTTTGAGCAGGTGTCATTTCTGCGGCAGGAAAACCAGGGCGTCTCGGTAGCCCGTAATCATGGTATCAGCTATGCGCGCGGGGCATATATATTGCCGCTGGATGGCGATGACCGGATATGCGCCACCTTTATCGAGGAAGCCGTGAAGGTGTTGGAAGGCCGACCCGAGGTGAAAGTGGTGACCGCCGAGGGCGAGTTTTTCGGTGACAAAGCCGGTCCGCGTAAGTTGCCGGACTTTGACATCAACTTACTTGCACGCAAAAACATCCTGCACGTGAGCGCCTTGTATCGGAAGTCGGACTGGGCGGTGGCGGGCGGCTATTGCGGGGAAATGAAAGGAAGGGAAGATTGGGATTTTTGGATCGCCATGCTAAAGGATGGCGGCGATGTGGTAAAACTGCCGATCGTAGGCTATCAATACCGGATCAGGCCCAATTCCAAAAGGATACGGACCCGCAAATTAAAACGGCAGATAAACGATTTACTTAATAAGCGGCATGCCGGGTTTTTCAAGCGGACGCTAGGGGGACCATTACGCATCCATCGCACGTGGTCCAAGCCGTACAACAAGTTGCTTGCTTTTTTGGGATTATTGGAATAATAGTTGACTGATGTAACGAAAGCGGCATTTCGTTCGTTATTTCAGTAACTGTCTGAACGGATAAGATACATGAATATTGCATTGTTGATTTCCACGTACAACTGGCCCGAGGCGTTGGATCTGGTGTTGAGGAGTGTCGTGCGCCAAAGCCAGCAACCGGATGAAGTGCTCATCGCCGATGATGGCTCGGATGACCGTACGGGCGAGCTCATTGGCCGGTTCGCCGGCCGATTGCCGATCAAACATGTATGGCACGAAGACGAGGGGTTTCGCAAGAGCATCATCCTCAACAAGGCGATCCGGCAGGCGACCAGCCCCTATATCATCGAGATAGACGGCGACATCATCCTGCACAAGCATTTTGTGAAGGATCATTTGAAAGCCGCCGAGCGCGGGTACTTCGTGCAAGGGAGCCGGGCGATGATCGGCGCGCGAAAATCAACGGAAATCTTGGAATCAAAGCAATTGGATTTTCATGCGTTGACAGCAGGCATGCATACTCGCTTCAACGCCATCAGGTTTCCGCCGCTATCCGGCCTCTTCAAAACAAATCCGCAAAGCTCTGATAATGTAAAGGGCTGTAACTTGGCTTTTTGGCTGGATGACTACAAGAAAGTGAACGGATATTACAACGGTTTTGAGGGCTGGGGCTGGGAGGACTATGAATTTGCGGAACGGTTGATTAACGCAGGCATACAGAAAAAACGCCTGAAATGGGCTGCCGTCGGCTATCACATTTTCCATCCGCTGAACTCCCGGGGTAATTTCGAACCCAATGAAATGATTTATCGGGAGACGGTGAAGGAAAAATTGGCGTATCGGGAGCCGGGGTACGCATCGTAATGTCAAACAAAAGCGAATGAACAATAAGGGGTTAGTGTCCGTTGTGATACCCAACTACAATCACGGAGCATTTCTGGAACAACGCATCCGCTCGGTGTTGGACCAAACCTATACACTGTTTGAAATCATCCTGTTAGACGACTGTTCTTCAGACGGTAGTCGCACGATTATCGAAAAATACAGGGATTATCCTCAGGTGTCGCATGTGGTAATCAACGAGCGGAATTCCGGTAGTCCATTTAAACAATGGATAAAAGGCATCGAATTAGCCAAAGGAGAGTTTGTCTGGATTGCCGAGAGCGATGATTGGTGTGAGCCAACCTTTTTGCATCATTTAGTGGAGGGCATACAGCAGGATGACCGTTGTGTAATCAGCTATTGCCAGTCTTATTGTGTGAAGGGAAACGAAATCAAATGGCAATCGTCACACCATCAACTTGTCGAGATGGTGGAAGGGGATAAATTTATCCGCACGTACCTGTGTCCGAACCCCGCAATATTTAATGTGAGCATGGCCATTTGGAGGCGGAAGCATTTTGAATTCATTTCAAAGGATTTTCTGAATTATAAGTTCAGCGGCGATTGGGTATTTTGGATCGCGTTATCTAAAACAGGAACCGTGTGTGTCAACGGCCGTTTGTTGAACTACTTCCGAAAACACCAAGCGGATGTGAGTACCGGCGCCTACGGTAGCGGCTTGAACTTTGTGGAGGGTCTGTCCATCCTGAACGGGATGTACATCGGTGATCTCATTGATAAACCGCGTTATGAACGTGCATATAAGAAGAATTTCAAGGAATTTTGGCCGGTCAGGAACGCGATTAATCCCGCGACAAGGCAAGAAATCGTACGCATGTTCAAAAATCCGTTGACATCAAAAACGTTGTTTTACAAAATCTGGCTAAGTGCAGCATGGAAACACCTGAAAGGGAAATAACGGGGTACGATCAACATTTAGGTAACGGAATTTCTGTTGTCTTGTGTACCCATAATGGAGCCTCTAAATTGCCCGAAACGATCAAGCACTTGAGTGCACAACAGGTTCCTAAAGAGATTCCTTGGGAGGTCATTTTCGTGGATAATCATTCGTCGGATGATTCGATGGCGGTGGTACAAGGCGAATGGCACAAACAACAGGTAGCACGTGTACCTTTTCGTTGTTTTGAAGAAAACAGGCCTGCCAAATATTTTGCATTGCAAACCGCTATTACGCACGCGCGTTACCGTTATTTTGTGATTTGTGATGATGACAATTGGTTTGACCCGCAGTACATCGAGCGGATGTATACCTTGCTAGACACTCATCCCGAAGTCGGTGCCGCCGGTGGACAGGGCATTCCCGTAACCGAAGAAGGGGTGGTGTTGCCGGACTGGTTTTCGGAATACAGTGAAGGCTATGCCGTCGGCAAGCAGGGCAGCGAAACCGGTTATGTTACCAAGCGTGGGTATTTATGGGGAGCCGGCTTAGGTTCGAGAACAGCCGTGTACAGGGCGTTTTATCAGCGATATCCTTCTTTTTTGTTTATGCATGACGATTCAAGCATCCTCACTACAGAAGATACGGAATATTGCCTTCGCCTTATTCTTCGAGGATATGAGCTGTACTATGATGAAGCATTGAAATTCCATCATTTCATCCCTAAAGAGAAGTTGTCCAGAGCATACATGCATGCCTTGTATAAAAAGAATCACGAAGGATTTGTCATCACGGGGAAATATTATCTGGCCATTAAATTATACAAAAAAAATGGACGTATAAAGCCATTAAGCCGGTTGAGGTTGAAAATATTAACACCAATACGTTTATGGTTGGCCCGGACGGAAAAAAGACGGATTAGGGAAAAAACGATTCTGGCTTACTTGTTTCCGTCTAAACAACGGGGAGATACGGTGGCTTCGCATATTGTGGATTTTCTTAAAGACAGCGAGCTCCCGAGGTTTTAAAAAGCTTTACCAACTTTAAATAGAGGTATGCCATCATGGCTGAAATACCGGGGCCGATCTCCCCTTTCCTGATCAGCAATTTTCCTGTTTTTCTGAAGATCCCTTTATAGCCAATGAATGCGGGCGAGCTGAGTTTGTGCCGGTAATAACGGATGATATTTTCCCATTTTTCGTTTTCGAATCGTTCGTCAACACCGACGGTACTGATACCCCCAGTTGTGAAAACAGCCATTATTAGCGGTGTGTATTCGGTTTTGTAATGCGCAAAACAGCGTAGATTGAGATCGAAATCCGCGCAAATTGGATAAATTAGTTTGAATCGGAGACCGTCTTCAAAAATTCTGCGATGGTAGAGGATGGATTGGTGGCTTAAGTTTTGGACAAACAGGGTTGCCAAATCCGTCTCACCCCTGTAAATCGTTCCATCTTTTATCCAATGGCTATCTCCCGATATGATGACGTTTCCGTAAACAAGATCGGCGTCTGTTTTTTGTACAACGTTGCTGAGGGATGCGAGAGTGGAACGCTCAAATAAAAGATCGTCGCTGCCGAGGAATAAGATCCATCTGCCCGAAACCCTATCCAGAGCGCTGTTCATCGCATCGTAAACACCCCGGTCTTTTTCGGAAAACAGTTTAATTCTGTCATCTCCCCATGCCTGTATGATACTGGCTGTTTTGTCCGAAGACAACCCATCCTGTACAATGATTTCGAAATCCCCAAATGTCTGGTCCAATATACTGCTTATGCACGAGTGGATCGTCTGTTCTGATTGGAAAGTAGGGATGATGATGGAAAATAACGGATCACTCATTTACGGAAGATGTTTTTTAAGCGTTTGGTCCATGAGGGTTTGCGTTGCTCAAGGAAGTTTTTTAAGATTTCACGATCTTCACCCATCGGCTGTTCGAATTCGTCGATACGCTCACCGATGAACTGGTGTTCGGTACGTCTTTCTGGAAACGGTTTGCCGCCAAAAAACTCATCGTGGAGCGTTTGGGAATGCTGAAAGTCGGTGTAAATCTGTTGTAAAAAGGCTTGGTCTATACCGTAGTAAAACTCCTTACCTCGTATGAAATCTTTGATAACCTTGTCCATTGATATGACATTACCTTTTATCCCCCACATGCCCGCAAGGATAGCACGCCTGTCTGCTCCGAAGGGAATCTCATGATACGGGTGGTCCCGCATGACATGAAGGATGCGGTCTTCCTTGATCCATTCTTCAACAGCCTTATACTCCCGTTTGGTCAATCGGGAGTCTGTATCCCGGAAAACCACATGTCCGCAATCTGGAAAATCACTTGCTAAAAAACGCCAAAATGGACCGTATATCTTACTTTCCGACATATCTATTAACCGGACGCCGCGGTTGGTCAACGCATTCAGAATAGGCATCGGTACCGTTTGGTCGTAATAAACCACCACATGCCACCCTGGATAAATCGCCGGTGCAAGCTCGGCATTACGGACAGCACCCAGCGTATAATGCGAAACATCTCCCCAAAGGCTAAAGGCAATGTACTTGTTTTTGCGGACTTCCATCGTATTCAAGAGATCAAATTTAGGGAAAGGAATTAAAATGGCTACATTTGCATTGGTCTATAATTGCTGGTCTGTTGGAACAAGAAGAAAATCAAGGTATTCCGTTGGTTTCTGTATTGATGCTGGCTTACAATGTGGAGCGTTTTGTCGGTGCATCTATCCAAAGTGTGTTAGACCAATCGTTTGGGGATTTCGAACTGATTATCTACAATGACGGGTCTACCGACGAGACAGCTGCTGTCATCAGGCAGTACCCCGACCCCCGGATCAGGTTTTACGATCAAGCCGAAAACAAGGGACTAACCTATGCCCGCCAGGCGACATTGGCCGCCGCCCGCGGTAAATACGTCGCCATTCTGGACAGCGACGACATCTCGATTGCCGGTCGTTTGGAGAAACAATACCGGTTTTTGGAAGAACACCCGAATGTGGTGCTTTGCGGAGGAAATGCATTGCTGATGGATGAGGCGGGTGAGGTAAGCGGTGAACTTTTGCACAGGCCGTATCATGGCGGGGAGTTGAAGGTACGCTTTTTCTTCAATAATATTTTTGTCAATTCCAGCGTCATGTATCGAAGGGAGCTGGCGGTGCAGGTGGGGGGGTATCGGGAACGGGCTCCTGCAGAGGATTATGATCTCTTTGTGCGGTTATCAGACAAGTATGATATCCACACCTTTAATGAACCGCTGGTTTATTATCGTATACATGCGGAAAATAGTTCGCAGACCAAGCGGGACGTGGCAATAATACAACTGCGCCAGATCAAGGACGAACAATTAAGTTTGCTGGGAGTTGATTCGCAGAAATATGGCCCCCTCTTCGATGCCCTTTTATGGTGGAGACTCAGCGACTATTCGATTGGAGACTTTTTGGAGTTATTAGCCGAATTAAAGTCGGCAAACCGTATTTCGGGGAAGTTGCCAACTGCATGGTTTGAAAAAGAGCTTTATGCCCGCTGGTATGACCTGGTGATGAATACCGTGCCGAAAAAACAGGCAGCGATATGGTTGACAAAAAAGGAACTTTTTGAACGATCATTGTTAAATTTTAAACAGAAAAGAAGGATTGTGAAGCTTTGGCTAAGGTCTTTATTTTAACGAATCAATGGATGTTTAGACGATTTTGGAAAAGGAAAACAAGGGGAGCCGATCGAGTTGCGTTACCCAAAGCGTTTTTAGCGCATTATCAAGCGATTGAAAAACAAGCGGAAAATACGGCTCGTCGATTCCGATTAGATCCGTCATTGTTTTATCCCTGTTTTGATGAAGCAACGAGCGAGACGGAATTTGATAGGCATTATGTGTACCATCCTGCTTGGGCCATGCGGATCGTAAAAGCACTGAACCCGGCACAGCATGTCGATATTTCGTCGACCTTGCATTTTTGCTCCATGTTGTCTGCTATCGTTCCTGCCGCTTTTTACGACTATAGGCCTGCCGATCTGGTGTTGGATAATCTCACTTCTTCGTTTGCCGATCTGACAAAGCTGCCTTTCGAGGACGGCAGCGTCGAATCGATTTCATGCATGCATACCGTAGAACACATAGGTCTAGGGCGTTATGGCGATCCGTTGGATTACGACGGAGACCTGAAGGCTATTTCGGAGCTTAAACGGGTAGTCGCTCCGGGCGGCTCCCTGTTGTTTGTCGTGCCGCTGGGTCGCGAAAGCGTGATTTGCTTCAATGCACACCGGATTTATGATAAGGTGCAGGTGTTAAACCTATTTTCGGACATGGAACTAATGGACTTTACATTGATTCCAGAAGACGGGAAAGATGGGGGTTTGGTCGTTGATCCGCCTGATGAATTATTGCAGAAACAATTTTATGCATGTGGTTGCTTTTGGTTTAAAAAGCGGGAGCTTGCATTATGAAAATCGTCAAATTTCTGGGTGGACTGGGCAATCAACTATTTCAATACGCATTTTATGAAGGGTTGCGCCAAACATTTGGAAAGGTGAAGGCAGATTTAAGCGGGTTTGAAAACTATGGCCTGCATCAGGGATTTGAATTGGAAAAGGTGTTCGGCATCCAACTGCGCGCGGCTTCGAAAGTTGAAATCCAACTATACACGCCCGACAACCGGGCTTGGGCATGGCGAAAGTTGAGACGCCTGTATCGTACGAAAGACGCTTACTATGAAGAAAACCCGTTGTTTGGATATGACCAGTCGATCTACCAGGATAAAAGAAACCGCTATTACTGGGGCTATTGGCAAAATATTCGATACGTAACACGCGTAGCGGATACACTTCGAAGGGATTTCAGCTTTCCGGCACTCACCGATGAACGAGATCAGCATCTTGCAGGATTAGTCGCGTCCAATGCGTCTGTCGCCGTACACGTAAGAAGGGGAGATTACCTCACAGACCCTTATCTGGGCGGGATTTGCACCGATGCCTATTATCGACAGGCTATTGATTATATGAAGCAACATATCACTACGCCATTATTCGTTTTTTTCTCGAACGATATCCAGTGGTGCAGGGAGAATTTCCGGCACCTGGATGCCGTATTCGTCGATTGGAATACGGGTAAAAACAGCTTTCGCGATATGCAACTGATGAGCCTATGCCAGCATTATATCATCGCCAACAGCAGCTTCAGTTGGTGGGGGGCCTGGCTCAACCATTCACCATCGAAAATAGTGGTCAGTCCGGCAAAGTGGATTAATATGGAACAGCTTGATGTATCGGGTGTGATATTGCCGGAGTTTGTGGTGTTCTAGTTCGTATGGGATGTACAGGACGTAACGATAAGCAAAGGGCATGATTGTTGCCACCTGTTAGCGAAAAGGAGCTACACATGGCCAAACATTTATTCATCATCCGGCATGCGAAATCCGACTGGAGGTTTGATGTGAGTGACGTTGAGCGGCCACTCAATTCGCGTGGGTTTAACAACGCGCCAAGGATGGCGGATCGATTGCACCGATATGATATCCAACCTCAGCAGCTGATCAGCAGCCCGGCAAAACGAGCCATCACCACGGCGCAGATATTCGCTGAACACCTGCAGGTGCCGGTGATGGCGATTAAAACCGATCGCCGTATTTACGAGGCCCAACCGAATACATTGCTTAACATCATCAATGAGTTGGACAACCAATACGACCGTGTGGCCCTTTTTGGGCATAATCCGGGCCTGACCTCCATCATCAACTACCTGACGAATGATGATTTCGAAAACCTTCCTACCTGCGGCATTGTGCATATCCGGTTTGATGAAACGGACGATTGGGCATCGGTAAGCGGCGGCAGCGGGACGAACGTCTGGTTTACATACCCACGGATGGAAGATGAGTGATCAATGACCCTGCCGGTCGATTGGGCAATTCCATATAAAATCTTACCTTTACCTCCGAATGCCCAATAAGCTCCATAACGAGACATCGCCTTATCTACGGCAGCATCAGCACAACCCTGTTGACTGGTATCCTTGGGGCGAAGATGCGTTGAGCAAAGCAAAAGCCGAAAATAAACTCATCCTCGTCAGCATCGGATACTCAGCCTGCCATTGGTGCCATGTAATGGAGCGGGAGAGTTTCGAGAACGATGCCGTGGCGGAGGTGATGAATACACATTTCGTATCCATCAAAGTAGACCGCGAGGAACGGCCCGATATCGATCAGATTTACATGATTGCGGTGCAGCTGATGACCAACCAAGGGGGATGGCCACTCAATTGCATTTGCTTGCCGGACGGCCGTCCGGTGTATGGCGGCACCTATTTCCGTCCCGATGACTGGCAAAACGTTTTATTACAACTGGCCCAGATGTGGCGGGAGAAACCCGAAGTGGCATACGATTATGCCGAGCGGCTAACCGCCGGCATCCAACAAAGTGAGCAACTGCCTATCAACCGTATTCCCGATGCCTATTCTACAGCAGATCTGGAGGCTATCGTGAAGCCTTGGAAAGGTCTTTTTGACACCCAGGAAGGGGGCTATACACGGGCGCCCAAATTCCCGCTTCCCAACAATTGGCTGTTTTTACTCCGTTATGCCGTGTTGGCTCAAGATGAAGCGACATTGGAACAGGTGCATTTCACACTTCGGAAAATTGCTTCCGGTGGCATCTATGATCATATGGGCGGCGGTTTCGCCCGTTACTCGGTAGATGGTCGGTGGCACATCCCGCATTTTGAAAAAATGTTGTATGACAACGCCCAGTTGGTGAGCTTGTATGCGGAGGCTTGGCAACAGCGCCCTATTGCGCAATATCAGCGGGTGGTTACCGAGACCCTGGAATGGGTGCTGCGCGAGATGACGAGTCCGCAAGGCGGATTTTACTGTGCGTTGGATGCCGACAGCGAAGGGGTGGAAGGGAAATACTATACGTTTCAGCAGTCGGAGATCAAACACGTACTGGGGGCGGATGCCGACCTATTTATTCGGTACTTTGACGTCACGGAAGAGGGCAATTGGGAGGAGGAGAAAACAAATGTGCTGAAAATCGATGTCGAAGCAGATCACCTGGCGCATGATGCGGGTTTTGCACCTGACGAATGGGAGACTTACCTGACCCAAGGAAAGCAGAAGCTATTGGATTATCGGAGTCAACGGGTGCGGCCTGGGTTGGATGACAAGCTGCTGACGTCTTGGAATGCATTGATGCTCAAAGGTTTTTTGGATGCCTACCGGGTTTTTGACGTGCCGGAATACCTAAAAGCGGCCCTGGATAATGCGCACTTTATACGCCAATACCTATATGCTGAAAACGGGGGATTATTGCATCAACCGGCGGCCAACGGGAAAGCGATTGAGGGCTTCCTCGATGACTATGCTTTTTGTATCGATGCCTTTATTGCGTTGTATGAGGCTACTTTTGATGAGGATTGGTTAACGGAAGCAAAACGGCTGATGGATCATGTGCTCGGTCATTTTTACGACACCGACGCGGCCACGTTTTTTTATACGTCTTCGGTAGCCGAACAACTGATTGCCCGTAAGCAGGAAATCATGGACAATGTGATCCCATCCGCTACCTCAACCATCGTGCGGCAGCTTTACCGATTGGGGTCGCTGTTTGACCACCAACCATATAGGGCTATCGGTTCGCAGGTGCTGGCCAATGTGGTGCCGCAGATGGCCGCATATGGTTCGGCCTATTCCAATTGGGCGATGCAGCTGCTCGAGGAAGTTTATGGATGCGTCGAGATCGTGCTTACCGGTCCGGAGTGGCCCGCCATGCGCAGGGAATTGGATAAGCATTACCTCCCCAACAAAATGATATTGGGAGGAACAAAAGGGAAACTTCCGTTGTTAGCTGGTAGGATAGGTGACACGACAAAGGCCTATGTATGCCGTAACAAAACATGTAGCCTGCCGGTAACGCATGTGGAAGAATTGCTGGAATTAATTACACAATAGATAACAGGGGTATGCATGCCATACCCATAATTTTAAAAACGATGACAATAGCACCCAACAGCGTGGTAACGCTGACCTACAAACTCCACACCGTTGAAGATGGCCAGAAAACTTTTGTAGAAGAAGCAGGCAAAGACAATCCGTTAGATTTCCTATATGGCGTAGGCATGATGTTGCCAAAGTTTGAAGAAAACATAGCTGGACTAGGGGTAGGAGACACGACCGATTTTGAGCTATCTGCCGAAGACGCGTATGGCGAAGTGAACGAACAAGCCGTAGCCTCGCTGCCTGCCGACATGTTTAGTGACGGCATTCCCGCCATAGGCCAGATACTGCCGCTGCAAGACAATCAGGGCAATCAGTTCCGCGGTAAGGTGACGGAGGTGAGCCCCGAAGCAATAGTGGTCGATCTCAATCATCCCATGGCTGGACAAAACCTGCATTTTGCGATTGAGGTATTGTCCGTTCGGGAGGCTACACCGGACGAATTGGCCCATGGGCATTCGCATGGCCCTGACGGTACGCACGATCACTGATCACGATCCTTTTACTGCCCTGAGCATCTCCCTTTTTCCGGGTGCTCCGGGCACTTTTTCTACCATAAATCCCAATGCTTTCATGGTCCGTTTGAGGTGGCCAGTGATGGCATAGGTAACGAATACCCCTCCACATTTCAGGTACTGGCACACGTGGCCCAAGGTTTTCTCCGTCCACATCTCGGGTTGGTGTGCTGAAGCGAAAGCGTCGAAGTACAAGATGTCAAACGATCGGTCCGTTGTAAACTGGCGTACATCACTTACGGTGATTTCCAATGTGCAGTTGCCAAGAATAGGCTGCGGTGCCTGTAAGCATGCTGGATAATTCGCTAAAAAAGCCTCCCACAGTGCTGAGGGGAGATATTCCCCGTAACCGGTTTGCTTCAGGATTTCTTCGGGTAATGGATAAGCCTCTACACCAGTGTAATGCAGCGCGATACCCTGCTGATTGCTGTAATCCGCGCTCAGCAGAAAATTGAGGCCGGTACCGAAGCCGATTTCGAGAATGGCGACATTCGTTTCGCTCGGATGCGATGCCCGCCAATGTGCTAGTCCCATGCCCAGAAAGACATGGCGGCTCTCCTGCACGGCGCCATGCCGTGAATGGTAGTGCTCGCCTATTTCTGCGTGATAGAGGGTCTTAGAGCCGTCGGCGGTGGTAACAAATTCCATCATCTTGTGCAAACTTAAAATAAATCCACTACTTTAGTGACCTAAATATGGAAAGGCAAACGTCCAGTTTCTTGAAGCATTATGGGAGTATTCTGCTCTTGCTGCTCGGTATCGTCATCGGAAGTATTGTGGGCGGATTTTTTCCGGATACGGTCGGTTGGCTCAAGCCATTGGGCGATGTCTTTCTCAATCTGTTGTTTGCTGCTGTTATTCCATTGTTGTTTTTCGCCATCGCGTCGGCGGTTGCCAATATTGATGGATCGCAGAAACTGGGGCGTATTATTTTTGCCATGGTTGGTGTCTTTCTGGGCACCATCATCATTGCCGCGGTGTGCACGATTATCGCGTTGTGGTTTTTCCCGGTGGACGCACCGCAGGCTGCACAGGAAACCGTAAGTGAACTCCTGCAGGAGAATCCGAATGACACGTGGGGAGACAAGCTGGTCAGGTTTGTAACAGTAGATGAGTTTTATAAACTGTTGTCCAGGGAGAACATGCTGGCTTTTGTCATCTTCTCGTTTCTGCTCGGTATCGCCGCGCAGCGGTCGGGGGAGGCCGGGGCTTCATTCCGGCAGTTCCTCTCGTCGGCCAACGAGGTGATGAAGCATTTGCTGATCCTCATCATGAAAGTGGCTCCCATCGGTTTGGGTGCTTATTTTGCATATCAGGTGGGGACGATCGGTCCCGAGCTCTTTGGATTTTACGCCAAACCGCTGGGGTTATACTACGTCTTGGGCGCTTTTTACTTTGTCGTATTTTTTAGTTTATACGCTTATATTGCTGGAGGGAAGCGAGGGGTAAACCGTTATTGGAAAAACAACCTCTTGCCTTCGGCCACCGCCATCAGTACGTGCAGCAGCATTGCTACGATGCCTGTAAACCTGTCGGCAGCCCCCAAAATGGGTATTCCTGCTGCCGTAGCCAATGTCGTGATTCCGTTGGGCACGACATTGCACAAGAACGGGTCATCCATGTCCAGCATTGTCAAGATTTACGTGGCCTTCGTGCTGATCGGCCGGGATTTTTTCGAGCCGGTGACGTTGCTGACGGCTGTCGGGATCACCGTATTGGTCAGCATTGTGGCCGGCGGCATTCCCAACGGCGGGTATATCGGCGAGATGCTGATGATATCGGTGTACGGACTGCCTACGGAAGCAATCCCGGCGGTGATGATCATCGGCACCCTGGTAGACCCCATCGCTACGCTGCTGAATGCCACGGGGGACACGGTGGCCGCGATGTTGGTGAGCAGGTTTGCCCTCGGCGGGAAACAATTGAATGAAGATGGCGGATTGAATACGGATGGCACTGATTAAACGGATTGACACGGACGCTTTGTTGCCTTTCGTGCAATTCCAGACTTCGCGGAGCGGAGGAGCTGGAGGCCAACACGTCAATAAAGTGGAAACCAAAGTCACGCTGCTGTTTGATATCGAGGCAGCTACATGCTTTTCAGCGGATGAAAAAACGCGCATCAAGAAACACCTATCGAATCGCTTGCAGGCCGATGGATTGCTGCAGGTGGGCAGCCAAGAAACCCGTAGCCAATGGCAGAACAAGGAGATCGCGCTGCAGAAACTGGTCGTGCTGCTCGCCAGCGCGCTAAAGACCGAGAAGCCGCGTAAGGCCACTAAACCTTCTAAGGCGGCGGTACAGCGACGCCTTGAGGGGAAGCGCCAGCAGGCGTTGCGCAAGATCAACCGAAAAAAAGACTGGTTTTAGAATTGATAGCTTATTCCTACCGATCCGTAGCGGTGTCGGAAGAACATGCCCGGAACTTCTTTGGTGTAAAAGATATACTGCAAACGCAGGGTTATTGCATGCTGGGCATACAGCACACCGAACTGGTTGTATAATACCCAGCGGGCAGGCGCATGGGTCACGGGACCTTTATTGCGCAAGAACATTCCCCCCTGAAGGGTGGCATCGTAGCCGACGAAGTTCAGTTGCGGACTGTAATACAGAAACCATTCTTCGCCAATCGGCTTGGCGGCGGCCTGTAATCGGCTGGAGGCGGAGGCAGATTGGTGCAGTGGATTGAGTTTGCCCCACCGCAATGTAGGCATGATGGACAATCCGGTGTGGTTGAGCCCCAGCGTTGCCTTGGCTTGGGCCGATAGATCGAACCATTGCTGCCGATTGCGATATAACAGGCCACCATAACGCACGGATGCATCCGCGCCGAAGGCGTTTTCCAGCTGGTATTCCCAACCGGCAATGTCATACAGATTCAGCACCTTATGGATGCTTTCCTGAAACTGTTGCCCCAATGCGCGCCGCCCGATGGTGCCGATTTCTCCGACGAAGGATACGAAGGCTTCATTAACAAAATAGCGGTCTATACCGGCTGTCAGGAAAAGATAAGCGGTAATGGGGCGGTCTACTTCTTCGATATGATGGATTTGGGCGGTGTAGGCGTTGTACATCTGCTGACCGATGGTGAGGCTCCAAAGTCTGTTTGCCTCGTTTGGCGCTAACGACGTGCTGTCCGCAGCGATGTGGATGTCGAAGAATAAGCCGTTGGTATAATATTGGTCTTGCTTATTAAATAAATAGAGGTCGTTGTCATTGCGGAAATTAAACTCGGAACGCCGCACATGCTGTGCCGGAGATGACATATAGCCAAAAAGCAGCGAGGCCGCAAAGCAGGTTTTGATGACATGATATAGGCCGTTGGTCATTGGATGGCGCTGCTATTCTCCGGAACAAACATAAGGATTTTTTTACAGGACTCATTGTTTAGAATAATTCTAAAAAATACCAATTAGTTGCAAGATTCGTAGCTTCGTTTTGCAATTCGTAATTTTGCATTCCGGTATTAATCCATTGGGAGATAATGACATGAAGAAGAGCTCGGTAATCGCCATCATCATCATCGCCATTGCTATTGCGATGATTGTCGTGATGTATACAGATTCAAGTACGTACTCGACATTCACCGAAGCAAAGGAGAAGCAAGCCGAATTGTATGTGGTCGGTGTGCTCAATAAGGAGAAGGATCTGCATTACAATCCGGTAATAGATGCCAACCATTTTTCGTTTTACATGTACGACAACGACAGTACCGAATGCAGGGTGGTATTCCGGGGTTCAAAGCCGCAGGATATCGAGCGCTCGGAGCAAATCGTGTTAACGGGAAAGATGGTGGGTAACGAATTTCACGCCAGCAAGATTCTGATGAAATGCCCCTCTAAGTACAACCAAGATGAGGTGGAGGTGACCGAGGCATCGGCTGCCCAAACCTTGGGCTTTGTTGAAACGCCAACCGATAATCGATAGGAGCATAGATGGATATAACGTATGTAGGTGAAAGCCTTTTGCCTGGAAAAATCGGGCAGTTTTTAGTCATTCTAGCCTTTGGCACCGCATTATTATCATGCGTCAGTTATTACTTCGCCTCGAAATATAAGGAAGAGCATTCTTGGAAAACCATTGCGCGTATCGCGTTCTGGACGAATGTTGTTGCGGTGGTAGGCATCGGTACAAGCCTGTTCTATATCATCTACAATCACCTTTTTGAGTACCACTATGCCTGGGCGCATTCATCCAGGTCCTTGCCTACGCACTACATCATCTCCAGCTTTTGGGAAGGGCAGGAGGGCAGTTTTTGGCTTTGGATGTTTTGGCAGATCGTATTGGGCATCGTGTTGGTATTCAGGTCAAAGAGCTGGGAAAGCCCAGTGATGGCGGTGGTCATGCTTTGCCAAGCCATATTGGGATCGATGCTCATCGGTGTGGAGATTTTCGGTGAGCGTGTCGGGAGCTCTCCATTCATTCTGTTGCGCGATGCGATCCAAGCACCCATCTTCTCGGATCCGAACTACCTGAGCATGATCGCCGATGGTACCGGTCTCAATGCTACGCTGCAGAATTACTGGATGGTCATCCATCCGCCGACCTTATTCCTCGGATTCGCATCGATGATCGTGCCATTTGCCTATGCCGTGGCGGGACTTTGGCAGAAACGCTATAAAGACTGGATGACCCCGGGGTTGCCCTGGGCGCTATTTGCGGTCATGACATTGGGGGCAGGCATCATCATGGGTTCGTTTTGGGCATATGAAGCGCTTAATTTCGGTGGATTCTGGGCTTGGGATCCGGTAGAGAATGCCTCTATTATCCCTTGGTTTACGTTGATCGCCGCCGTACATGTGATGGTGGCTTATAAAAATTCCGGTCACTCGTACTTTACTGCTTCCTTTTTGGTGATGGTCAGTTTCGTGCTGGTGATCTACGCCTCTTTCCTCACCCGCAGCGGCGTGTTGGGTGAGACGTCGGTGCACACCTTTACCGACTTGGGTCTTTATTGGCAGTTGGTGGCGTTCAATGTCATTTTCTTGGCACTGATGGTATACCTCTTGGTCAGCCGCAAAAAGGAGATGCCATCGACGCCAAAGGAAGAAGAAATCTATTCCCGTGAATTTTGGCTGTTTATCGGTGCATTGGTTCTGTCGGTGGCCTGCGTGCAGATCATCGCTTCTACCTCCGTGCCGGTATTCAATGCCGTATTTGGCACCAAGGTGGCGCCTCCGATCGACCCGGTACAACATTACAACAAATGGCAGGCAGGCTTTGCCGTGGTGGTGGGTCTGCTCTCGGCCGTCGCGCAATTCATGAAATACAAGCGCACGGATGTGCGCAAGTTCTATGCCGCTGCCATTGCTTCGCTGATCGTGGCAGCAGTGATCACCGCCATCGTGGTCTATGTGACCGAAGTGTATACCAACTTCATGTATATCGTGTTGGTGTTTTCTGCCACCTTTTCGATCGTCGCCAACGGCAGAATACTGGGCGAGGCCATCAAGGGTAAATGGAAGCTCACCGGCTCGGCTGTGGCCCATATCGGATTTGGCTTGCTGCTGATCGGTGCATTGGTTGCCGCCGCTACCAATGAGGTAATCTCCGTGAACAGCAGCAATTATATTGCCGTTGCGGGCTTCGATCAAGTGGAGAAACCGGGCGATAACCTGTTTCTCACCGAAGGTGAACCCGCGCAGATGGGTGATTACCGCATCACCTATGTGGGCGATAGTGTAGCACCGCCCAATGTATATTACAAGATCAATTACGAAAAAATAGATGAGGAGAGTGGCCGGGTGACCGAACGATTCCAGCTTCGCCCGTTCGCCCAAAATAACCCTGAGATGGGCGGCCTTGTCGGTACACCGGCAACCAAGCATTATCTCACACATGATGTGTATACCTTGATCACCGCGGCCATGGCCGACACGCACCAGCCGAGTGAGGGCGGAGATTCGACGCGGAATAGTTTTGAGGATTATGAGGAGCCGGCGATCTATGAAACCAACATCGGCGATACGTTGCGCTACCGCAATGGATATATTGTCGTAATGGGTATCAATCGCAACGCCGCGGTCGAGAATATCCCCCGCAGGGACGACGATGTCATCGTGGGCATGCAGCTGAAGGTGCATGCGGTCAATGGAGAAACTTACGAAGCGGAACCGGTATTCCTGATTCGTGGCGGGACTACATTCGATTTGTTCAAAGATGTGGAAGAACAGGGTTTGCGGTTACGATTTAGCAATATCATGCCGCAGAAAGACAAGCTTGAATTGATGGTGTACCAGAAGCCGCTACCGGAAAAGAAGTGGATCGTGTTTAAGGCCGTCAAATTTCCGTATATCAACTTTTTATGGTGCGGCGCGATTGTCATGACCATCGGTTTCTTCCTCTCCATCCTGCGCCGCAATAAAGAAATCAAACCCGAAAAAGCCTAATGGACGTTGTGTTGCTCGGCAGTGGTCATGTAGCTACCCATTTAGGTAAGGCACTGGCGGAAGCAGGGCACCGCATCGTGCAGGTGTACAGCCAAACCTTAGCACACGCAGCAGCGCTGGCGGCTAACGTAAATGCCGAAGCGATTGGCGATTTGGCGTCCCTTGCGGCCGATGCCGACCTGTATATCATTGCGGTGAAGGATGACGCCATCGAACAGGTGGCTGCGCAGCTGCCCTCATCCTTGGAGGGTATTGTCGTGCACACTGCGGGTAGTGTGGATATGAACGTACTCGCTGCGCAGGCTCACTATGGTGTGCTGTATCCGGTACAAACCTTCTCGAAGGCGAAGGCAGTTGATTTTTCGACGATTCCGATTGCCGTGGAAGCCGCCGATGGAGACACCCATACCCGTTTGTCGAAATTGGCCAGCAGCCTGTCCAGCCGGGTCTTTCCCTGCGATTCTAAGCAACGCCTGTCGTTACACGTCGCTGCGGTATTTGCGTGCAATTTTACGAACCACTTCTATGCGATCGGCGCAAAAATCCTGCAGGAGCATCAATTGGATTTCGACCTCATCCGGCCGCTCATCCTAGAGACTGCCGAGAAGGTGATGGTTCATCAGCCAACGGATGTGCAGACAGGCCCGGCGGTGCGGAACGATGCCGAGACGATGGCGAAGCATCTGAAACTATTGGAAGGTCGGCCGCAGCTAAGGGAAATCTACAGGAAGCTAAGCCGTGAGATTTTTGAAAGCACGCGTTAACTGGTGCTATTCAGACAACTAATTGCTTTCAGTAAATTGGTCGTTAATCCGCTCAAGGTTGTCGATCATTTCGGCTATGCGCATGTTCTCGTTATGGATATATTGCTTCATGAAAACGAAGTGACAGATGAGAAACCAAAAAACGACGAAGATAACGAGGCCGATGAATGTCCACAGCGGCAGCGCGAAATACATTTCAATGCCATAAAAGGCAAAGGCAACCGCAATGCACGCTTCATACACCGAATAATTACGCGTATTGAACCGATTGCGCCGTTGTCGGAAGGTTTTCAAATGGTTGATATAGTCCTGCGGTTTAGCGAGTAGGTGCCCGCTATTGCTGATACTGCGGTAGTCGGCTATTTGATTAAAGAAATAATAGCCGATACATCCCACCATGATGACTAATGCCAGGTAAGTGGTCCACGTCGAAAAATTGACCGTTACGAACATCCATAGCAGCACAATAATGGCTAATCCCACAGCGATAAGCTGCCAAAGCAGCTTGCTAGCCAAAGCAGCTTGGTTGCCTTTGACGCGCTTTAAAATCATTTCAAAGCTAACGTTCGGCTCCGGTTTTTGTCCCTGCCAAAGCTGTTGTATCTCGTCAAACCCTTTCATTGCAGTTGTATATTTCTGTTAGCTTGTGTTTTATCCGATGTATTTTCACCCGCAAGTTGCCTTCAGAGATTCCCGCTATTTCGGCAATCTCAGCGTAGGGGATTTCATCCAGTACCATCGTAATGATGATCCGTTCGTTTTCTTCCAGCTGTGCGATGGACTTGTATAATAGTGCGATCTGCTCCTGTTTTTCAGAGGGTTCTTCCGTGTAGTTTTCGATGATATTATCGTTGAGCTCATCCGTGGCCCTGCGCTTTGCCGTGCGCAAGTAGGAGAGGCAAGTGTTTACGGCAATACGGTATATCCAGGTTGAAAACTGCGACTGGTTGCGGAATTTGCCGAGGTTTTGCCATACTTTGATAAAGGTCTCCTGCATCAGATCATTCGCCGCATCGCTATCACCGGTATAGCCATAACAAAGGTGATACACCCGTTTGGAGTTGTCCTCAAATAGTCGCTGAAACAATTGTCGCTGGTTATCCATGAACGGCAGTTACAATTACTTTGATGTGCTTGATGCCAATATGTTACAAAAACCCTTATCTTTATGCCATGGAAACGTTTATTCCCATACTGATCGCCATCGTTTTTTTCGCCTTTCAGGTATACAACAACTTCCAGAAGGAGCAGGAGAAAGCGCGCAAACGGAATTTGGCTCCGCCCCCACTGCCGGAGGACAATGCGCAGCGCCTCCCATCACCGACCCCTGCGACCCAGCCCCCGGTCACTAATTCTCGGTCGGCCGTTACGGACCCCCGGCCCTCGATTACTGCCCCCCAACCACGATTTGAGCGATACTCCGGCGTTGTAGACGCGGCAGAAGCGAGGCGTATACGCCAAGGCAAACGAAAGCGGCAAACACCGGAGCGGCTGGAAGTGGATGAAGGCGCGGTGTCCACCGCGATGGGAAACAATATTTCATTCGATCTGCGCCACGCGGTCATTCAATCGGCCATCCTTGAGCGGCCTTATCAATGATAATTTTAGATTTACGATTACGGTTTACGATTTACACTTAAATTAAAATCATCCATATCGTTCAGGAACGGCAAGCTTTGGCGCGTATCGTCCAAGTCTTTCCGGTATATGGTAAACGTGTATAGATCCTCGTATTCCGGCTTATAGTACACGACATCCCCCACGGGCGATATGCACATGGAACCCCCGGAGTAGTAGATCTCATTGCCATCATGCCCCACCCGGTTTACACCGATGACAAAAGATTGGTTTTCGATGGCCCGGGCGGGAATCAGGCTTCGCCAATGGGCTGAGCGCTTATCCGGCCAGTTTGCCACATACAGCAGTAGATCGTAGGCGCCGTTGAGATTGCGCGACCATACGGGGAAGCGCAGGTCGTAGCAGATCATCGGGCAGATCTTCCACCCATTGAGATCAACAATGATCCGTTGTTGGCCAGGCGTAAAGGTGGTGTCCTCCTTGGCGAGGGAAAAAAGATGGCGCTTGTCATATTTTAGGTAGTTGCCGTCTTTGGTCATCCAGACGAATCGGTTAAAGTACTTGCCTTCTTCTTCGATGATCAGACTGCCTGCTATTACGCAATCGAATTTTTGGGCCATTTCCAGCATCCAATGCATGGTTTTGCCATCGGGCTTCTCAGCACACCGCTGCACATTCATCGTAAAGCCCGTATTGAACATTTCGGGTAATACGATCAAATCTGTCTTCTCGCGGATGGCTGACAACCGTAGGGCGAGATTACTGAGATTCTTATCGATGTTTTCCCAAAAAATATAGGCTTGAAAGGTAGTAATTTTGAGTGCATCCATATCCATACGTTATGGTGTCCGTTTATAACTGTGGCTTGCAATAAGCACAAGTTAGTGAAAAAATATACAAATTGAATGATTGTGTGTTAGTCAGCAATTATTTTGCCAGTTATTAGTGGGCGCTTATTAAGGCGGAGAGGGGATCAACGGGACTATTGCGTCCGTGTCAGCAATAGCTGGGCTAAGGTTTGAAGCGGTCGTTTGCGCTCGGGTTTTACATGAATGCGTTCCAAGGCCTTCAACGAGCGGTCGATGTGGTGTTGCTTTACGGATTCCACCGCCTGCCTCACATCAAGGCGGTCGTATATAGCGGTTACGTGATCGATTTTTTCTTGTGGATGTGCTTCATCCTGCAGCCACTGGTGTAGTGCAGTTTGAGTGGTAGCATCTGCCATTTCAAATGCCTTTAACAGCAAATACGTTTTTTTATTCGCCAGGATATCGCCGCCCCGTTGCTTGCCGAATTGTTCGGGATCGCCGTACACGTCGAGTATATCGTCCTGCAGCTGAAACGCAATGCCTACATCGACACCGAAATGATAGATCAGTTGGGCGTCTGCTTCGTCGGCGTCGGCGAGTATGGCCCCCATTTTTAGTGCGGTGCCTAATAAAACGGACGTCTTTAGTTGGATCATACGGAGATAATCGATAATACCGACCGTCGTCAGTTGTTCGAAGTCCATGTCCAACTGCTGCCCTTCGCATACTTCGGTGGCCATCTTGTTGAAGGCTTCCATCAGTGATGGCAGTTTGGCCGGCGCACACCTTGCCAACTGCGTATAGGCCATGATCAGCAACTTATCGCCGGATAGGATGGCGATGTTGGGGTTCCACTTTTCGTGGACGGTCCGCTGTCCGCGCCTCAGCGGTGCATGATCCATGATATCGTCATGCACCAAGGAAAAGTTATGAAATAACTCGACCGCAAGTGCCGCCGGCTGCGCCTCTTCGATATTGGGAATGGAAAATAAATCGGCGGCCATCATGGTGAGCAATGGGCGGATGCGCTTGCCGCCGATTTGCAACATATAGCTAATCGGCTGGTACAGGTTTTCAGGGTGCTCGGGAAGGTTGAGGTCCGATAATCCTTGGGCAATCCGTTGCTGCAATTCGGCGATATCCTGCATGAGGGCTATACTCGTTAAAATTTGCCGCTAAGATAGGGATTATTTGGGGATTGGTGATCGGTGATCGGTGATCGGTAATGGGTGGATGGTGATGGGTGATCGGTGGTGGGTGGATGGTGATCAAAAAAATCGGGGCAGGGGAAAAAACAAAAAAATATGTTAGGTTTGAAGGGGGATATGGGTTACTATTTGGGGTAAAAGCGTATTAACAGGTGAGTAAATTGAATAAGATTGCCGTACCCGAAGCGGATCTGAAAACCATCGAGGGCGTTGCGCTCGGCGATGCTACCGCGTTAACGGGCTTGTACAAGGATTATTTCCCGATGGTTTTGCATATGGTTGTTCAAAACAACGGGACTGCGGAAGAGGCGAAGGATATTTTTCAGGAGGCGGTCATCGTGCTGTATGACAAAATTAAGCAGGGTAATTTTGAACTGAGCAGCAAATTAAAGACCTATATATACGCCATCTGCCGCCGATTGTGGCTCAAGCAATTGGCAAGCCACGGGCAAGCGGCCCATGATATCAGCGGCTACGAGGAGGTGATCTCGGTGGAGGATGATTTGGCTAGGCATGAAGAGCACGATTTGCAGCTGTCGTTGATGGAGGAAGCGCTGGATAAGCTGGGAGAACCCTGCCGAACCATTATCCATGATTTCTATATAGTGAACCTGTCTATGCAGGAAATTTGTGAGAAATTCGGGTATACCAATGCTGACAACGCGAAGACCCAGAAGTATAAATGTTTGCAGCGGCTAAAGAAGCTGTTTTTTATGCAACAAAAATAAAGTAAGTGAACACGGATATGATGAACGAGCAGGAATTTATGATACAAGCCGACCGGTATTTGGGCGGGGATATGGATGAAGCCGAGCGTGCGGCTTTTGAAAGACATTGCGGGGCGAACCCCGCTGCTGCCGAGCAGCTGGCTACCCATCGATTGTTTTTGCAGCAGCTTCGCGATCACGCGGAGCGCAAGGCATTCAAACATGCCCTCGCATCGGCGGAAGCTGCTTATGGGGAGATGGCGGATACCGAGCTTGCCGACTCATCGGAGAAGCGGCATGAACCGCTGGTCGTAGCCTTATGGAATAAGTTTAAAATCAATTCGTTGGTTGCTGCCAGCGTAGCTATCGTGGCGGTGTTCTCCACCCTATGGCTGTCGGGGTATTACAAGGCCATTCAAAAGACCACTTCCAATTACAGTGCGCTCCGGCGGGACATGAATACGGTGAAAAAGAACGTGAATGCCCAGAATGCGGTGATTCGCAACATCAACAATCAGCAAGGACCGCAGGCCGAAGGCCATTTTGGGGGCACCGGTTTTGTGGTCTCTTCAAACGGGTATGTGGTGACCAATTACCACGTGGTGAAGGATGCGGATTCGGTGCATCTGCAAAATACCAAGGGTGAGTTATTTAGAGCTGAAGTGGTCTATATCGATCCCGCACCGGACTTGGCGATCCTGCGGATCAGTGATGCGACGTTTAAGGCTTTGAAAAACACGCCTTATACGTTTAAAGAATCGGAGTCGGACCTCGGCGAAGATGTATATACCATCGGATTCCCGCGGGACGAAGTGGTGTATGGACAGGGGTACCTGAGCTCCCGCACCGGCTATGCAGGAGATACCGCAGCCTATCAAATATCCATCCCGGTGAACCCTGGTAACAGCGGCGGACCTGTGTTGGATAGTAAGGGTAATGTAGTGGGTATCATCAGTGGTAAGCAGACCGGTATCGACGGGGCCTCATTTGCCATCAAGACTGAGGCGCTGCTGAGATCCATATCGGCCATTCCGATGGATTCGGTAGAAAGTAAGCTGATCATCAATAAAAAGAATGCGCTTAGCGGCCTGAAGCGGACGGAACAGATCAAGCGCATCCAGGATTACGTCTATCTAGTGAAGGTCTTTTAAGGACGTTGTGAAATAATAAAAAATGAAAGCGCCCCAGCCTTGTGCCGGAGCGCTTTTTTTATACCCTTGCCCCTTTCTTTACCAAACTTCCATTAAATGTTCGGCTGCGGCGTGGTGCGCAGATAGGGTTTAATGATCGTATGACCTTTCGGAAACTTCGCCGGGATCTCTTCCGTCGGAATGGCGGGTACTACGATCACGTCTTCGCCATGCTTCCAGTCTGCCGGCGTGGCCACGCTGTAGTCTGCCGTAAGCTGCAACGAATCGATCACCCGGAGGATTTCCAGGAAATTGCGTCCAGTAGAAGCCGGGTATGTCAGCGTCAGCTTGATCTTCCGGTCAGGCCCAATGATAAATACCGACCGAACGGTAGCCGTGGCGGATGCGTTGGGGTGGATCATATCGTACAATTCAGAAACCTTGCGGTCCTCATCGGCAATCAGCGGGAAGTCCACTTCACAATTCTGCGTCTCGTTGATATCATTGATCCAACCCGTGTGTTTTTCCAATGGGTCTACGCTCACGGCCAATACTTTCACGTTGCGCTTGTCAAATTCCGCCTTCAACTGTGCGGTACGGCCCAGTTCTGTTGTGCATACGGGCGTGTAATCCGCGGGATGCGAAAACAGGACTACCCAGCTGCCCTCGGTGTAGTCATAAAAGTCAATCTCTCCTATTGTGGTTACCGCTTTGAAGTTTGGCGCGGTATCGCCCAATCGTAAGCTCATGTTTTGTTCCTCCTTCATTAAATTATGTAATCTACAAAGTTAGTAGATTTTATTAGAATACCAAGTGATGTAACATCTGTCGCCGATGTTTGTCTATATGAACAAGATGAAAGAAGAATCGTTTGACGATCTATCGCCGCTCTATCGCAAAAAGGTGATGATCGAGTTGGCGTTTTGGAAACATAAGATGACCAAAAAGGGGTCTCGCGGCAGCGTGTGGGCTAAAAACATCCAAGCCAAGCTGAATGACCTCATCCCCGAAAAAGTCCATCAGGCCATCACCTTTACCATTGAAAAAATGGTGAAGGGAGTGCTTTTCGGAGCGCAGTATACCACGGCTCCGCGAAAGACGTACAGCAGCTTCCAGCTCCGCGAAGCATACGTGCTGAAACTGATCGAAACCTATAAAAAAATGGCATCTGCAGAAGGAGCGGTGACCGGTGCCGGCGGCATCCTGATGGGCATTGCAGATTTTCCGGCTTTGCTGGCGATCAAGATGAAAATGCTTTTTGACATCGCGGCAATCTACGGTTTTGATGTGCGGCAGTACAAGGAGCGGCTTTTTTTGCTTACGGTATTCCAGTTGGCCTTTTCGAGTCATCAGCATCGGGCCGACGTATATCATCGGCTACTCCATTGGGATGCGTATGCGGAGGGCCTTCCTGATGATGTGGACAGTTTTGATTGGCGTACGTTCCAATTGGAGTACCGAGATTATATCGATTTGGCTAAAATGGCCCAGCTCATCCCGATTATCGGCGCTGCCGTTGGTGCTGTAGTTAATTACCGCTTGGTGAAGCAGTTGGGTGCCGCTGCCATGAATTGCTACCGGATGCGGATGCTTGAGGGGGAGGCGTAGGCTTATGAAAAGCGCGTTAGATGTACGAGACTTTTATCGACCGTTGCAGCCCACTGTGGAGCCATCGGGAGGTCCCGTGTCTTATGTGGAGTTATTGCCAGACCGTCGCCTGCTGCCATTTATCTATCGCTATTGGGAGCTGAAGACAAAGGAGCCGCTTCAAGAGCGGTTTACCTACAGGGTGGTCGCCGATGGTTGTATCGACATTTTCTTTGAGCCGGGTCGACGGGAAGAGTGCTTCGTCACGGGCTTTTGCAAGCAATATACAGCATTTCAATTGGAGCGTACGTTTCATTACGTCGGCGTGCGCTTCCTGCCTACCATGTTTCCGCAGCTATTCAGAATCAATGCGTCGTTGCTGAGTAACCGTACGGAGCCATTGGATGCTGTTGTTCCAACAGTAGCCCGGTTTCTCGCCGATCACATGGTGCCTGTTCAGTCAACGGAAGTCATCATACAGAAACTGAATGCTTTTTTCTTACATCACGTGGCACATCATGACATTGACAATGACCGGCGCCTATACGGGGCGCTTGCAACTATCATACAGACTTCGGGCATGCTAAACGTAGAGCGAGATATCGACAGCGGTGTCAGTCCACGGCAATTGCGCAGGCTGTTTCAGTTCTACATCGGCGACACGGCGAAGACCTTTTCCAAGGTGGTACGGTTTCAGCATGCCCTGCGCGCAAATAACCTTCTGTGCCTTGACGCGGGATATTATGATCAAGCCCATTTCATTAAGGAATTCAAGCATTTTTACGGCGTGACACCCGGCCGTGTATTTGGGCGATAACTTGTCCGATTTTTACAATGATAACCCATCGTTTCTGAACAACTTTGCATCGTCAAAACAATTGAGTTATGCACCATTATTTATTCACGTTGATGTTGGCTGTTTGTATTTGCTGCGGTACCGGCGCGCAAACTACGGACACTATTAACAACAAAAATAAACAAATAAAAATGAAACTGAACGTAGGAATTATCACTGAAAAGCTCGCTGAGACTAGGGCTTTCTACATCGAAACACTGGGATTTGGCGTGACATTCGAAAACGAGTTTTATCTCTTGCTCCATACACCCGATCGCTCCGCCGAAATCAGCTTCTTGCTGCCTGACCACCCCACGCAGCAGCCAATCTTCCAATCTGTTTTTCAAGGACAAGGTGTGTACCTCACCATCGAGGTAGACGATGTAGACACCTGGTACGAAGCACTCAAAGCCAAAGGGGTGGATATTAAAATCGATCTTCGCAATGAGCCGTGGGGCGATAGGCATTTCGCTATCCAGGATCCCAATGGAGTTGGGATTGACATCGTCAACTATGCACCTGCGCAGACGGATTAATTGGAGGTATGTCGAAAAATTCGTATTTTCGCTATGCCAATAGCGATCGGCATTTTTGTACGAAATGCGTTGTTTACCTTTAAATAAACCATTAGAATGGAAAATTTTATCAATTGGTTCGAGATTCCAGCGAGTGATTTCGAACGGGCGGTCGAATTTTATCGTGCACTGCTGAATGTAGAAATTCAGGTGATGACCATGGACGACATGAAGATGGGCATGCTACCTTCGGATGGCAGCAACGTCTCGGGGGCGATCGTCAAGGGCGAAGGGGCGGTACCAGCCGACTCGGGGGTGCTGGTTTATCTGAACGGCGGTGAGGACCTGCAAACCGTGTTGAATAGGGTAGTGCCCAATGGCGGTCAGGTGATCGTGCCCAAAACGCAAATTAGCCCGGAATATGGTTTTTTTGCCTTGTTCACGGACACGGAAGGCAATAAACTGGGGCTGCACTCGATGCAATGATGGGTGATCGGGCCTATGCAATGCGACCATGACAGCAGCTCAAATCGCTACCATCCGCCTCTCCACCCAGGGAGGGCAAAGTCACGCTTGAATCGGTGAGATCGATATTGGATACCGCGGAGATGGCCGTCGCAAGCGAAACGGTTTGGCGATTTTTTGGCAAAAGCAGCGACGGTGAGATACGCATAGTGCCACGATTTAATACTATGCTAGCATAGTATTTTTTGCTAACTTTGTCTAAAGGCACCGCTTGCCGATAACCAATTAATGATGATATTCGAACTTACCGAAGAACAACGGATGGTCCGGGATGCCGCCCGTGATTTTGCAGCGAACGAATTGAAACCGGGCGTCATCGAGCGTGACGAGCATCAGGTGTTTCCCGCAGAGCAGATCAAGAAACTGGGTGAATTGGGATTCTTGGGTATCATGGTCGATCCGAAATACCATGGAGCCGGATTGGATGCGGTATCCTATGTGTTGGTCATGGAGGAGTTGTCTAAAATAGATGCCTCGGCATCGGTCGTGGTGTCCGTAAACAACTCTTTGGTATGTGATGGACTCGAAAAATACGGCACCGAGGCGCAAAAGGAGGACTACCTGAAACCGCTGGCTGCGGGGGAGCGCATCGGCGCCTTTTGCCTCTCCGAACCAGAGGCTGGATCAGACGCCACTTCGCAGCGGACCACGGCGCTGGACAATGGGGATCATTACCTGCTCAACGGCACCAAAAATTGGATAACCAATGGCGGTACGGCTTCCACGTATATTGTGATGGCCCAAACATACCCAGAGAAAGGGCATCGCGGTATCAACGCCATGATTGTGGAGAAAGGGATGGACGGGTTCACCATCGGTCCGAAGGAAAATAAGCTTGGCATTCGGAGTTCGGATACTCATTCGCTACACTTCAACGATGTAAAAGTACCCAAGGAAAACCGCATCGGCGAAGACGGTTTCGGCTTCAAATTCGCCATGCAGACCTTGGAAGGTGGCCGCATCGGTATTGCCGCGCAGGCACTGGGTATTGCTTCCGGAGCCTATGAACTCGCGCTGAACTATGCGCGCACGCGCCAGACATTCGGCAAACCCATTGCCCAGCATCAGGCCATCCAATTCAAACTGGCCGATATGGCTACGCAGATTGAAGCGGCGAGGCTGCTGTGTCTGAAAGCCGCCTGGCTCAAAGACCAAGGCCAGCCGTATACCCAAGCCGCTTCGATGGCCAAACTTTACGCATCGGACGTGGCGATGAAAACCACCATCGAGGCGGTGCAGATCCACGGAGGCTATGGCTATGTGAAGGAATATCATGTGGAGCGCCTGATGCGCGATGCCAAGATCACCCAGATTTACGAAGGCACCTCTGAAATACAAAAAATGATAATTTCGCGCGAATTGCTGAGAAACTGACCTCCTTTGCCATTATGACGTACGTGCCCTGCCTAAATCGGGGCATGATAGGTTAATATGTGACTATCGGCATTTAATGATCTTGTTCTATATTTGCGTAACCAATTTTTCAGGCCTGTTGCAGATGATTCGGAGTGGCAGCTATTTTCGCTTAACAATTCGTTATGAAGCATAGATTACTTATTTATTTTGTCGCATCATTGTCTCTGTTGAACCTCCCATCGGTGGCATTACCGCAGCAGCGCGAGCAGTTGGCCAGTTTATATGAACAAGCGACAGAAGCGTCGGGCTTGATCGTGCAATACGGGCAGGACGTACGGGCTATCGGATACTTTTACGGTCCAATGAATGCCGCTTTTGGCAGAGGCGGAGAACCGGTGCATTCACCCGAACAGTTGAAGCGGTTGGAAGCGTTGAACAGGGAATACTTGGACAAATTAAGGGCGCTTGATTTCGATCAATTCAGTATCTACGGAAAGGTAGACTACATTTTGCTCACGCGTAAGATTGAGCGAAGTGAGGAGGAGTTAGCCACCGAAAAAGGTAATTATCAAAAAATAGTCCAACGGATACCGTTCGCCGATTCCATCTATGCGTTTGAACAGATACGGAGGCGGGGTACGACGATCGACGGAGAGGTCATAGCAGGCTCGTTGCACGCCGCATTACAGCAGCTCCAGCAGGCGCACATCACGCTGGAGGCAGAGAACTCACTGGATGCCGACCTGGCCGATTATGCGGCGAGTACCGTGCACGATTTGAAAGCGCGGCTAAAAAATGCGTTCGATTTCTATAACGGCTACGACCCCCTGTTTACCTGGTGGGTGCCCGAACCCTATAAGGCGTTGGATACGGCGCTCGACGAATATGCTAAGCTGATCCGCAGCAAGAGCGATGCCAAGCCTTTTGACGACGGCAGCGACATCGGTGGTAAACCCATCGGGCGGGATGCTTTTGCGAAAGCATTGCGCGACGAGATGATTCCCTATACGCCGGAGGAATTGCTGAAATTAGCCGACCAGGAGTTTGCCTGGTGCGAAGCGGAGCTGCTGAACGCGTCCCGGGAGATGGGATTTGGCGACGACTGGAAAGCCGCACAGGAGCAGGTAAAGAACAGCTATGTGCCCCCGGGCAAGCAGCCGGAACTGATCATCAAGTTGTATAAAGATGCCAATGACTTCATTAAGGCGAAAGATCTCGTAACCATGCCCCCACTTTCAGAAGAGACCTGGGGCATGATCATGATGTCTCCCGAGCAGCAGCTGGTGAGTCCGTTTTTCCTTGGCGGCCGCAACATCATGGTATCCTATCCCACCAATACGATGAGCCACGATCGTAAGCTGATGAGCATGCGGGGCAACAATCCCTATTTTTCCCGCGGCACGGTACAGCATGAACTGGTACCCGGTCACCACCTGCAATATTTCATGAACAGTCGTTATAAGCCCTATCGCGCAGAGGCCTTCCGTACGCCGTTCTGGACCGAAGGATGGACCCTGTACTGGGAGTTGCTGCTGTATGATCTCGGATTTGCTAAGACACCCGAAGAGCGCATTGGCATGTTATTTTGGCGCATGCACCGTTGCGCGCGCATCACGTTTTCGATCAAGTATCACCTAGGCGAATGGACGCCGCAGCAATGCGTCGATTACCTGGTGGATCGTGTAGGGCATGAGCCGTCTACCGCCCATGGCGAGGTGAAGCGTTCATTTGAGGCAAACTACGGTCCGCTGTATCAATTGGCTTACCTGACCGGTGGCTTGCAAATGTGGAGCTTGAAGAAAGAGTTGGTCGATTCGGGCAAGATGAGCTATAAGGAGTTCCATGATGCGGTCATGAAGGAGAACTACCTCCCCATTGAAATGCTGCGGGCCACCTTGACCGATCAAAAGCTGGCGAGCGACTATGAGCCGAGCTGGAAATTCTATGATTTTAATTGATGCCTTGCTAATCAACTGTGATGGATACCACAACGGATAAAGGATTTAAATCCTCATTGGGCCTGATGGATGCCACCATGCTGGTGGCGGGGAGTATGATCGGCTCCGGCATTTTTATCGTCAGTGCAGACATCGCCCGCAACACGGGCAGCGCTGGATGGCTGATGGTGGTGTGGCTGATCACCGGATTCATGACGCTCACGGCGGCATTGAGCTACGGCGAGCTGAGCGCGATGTTTCCCAAGGCTGGTGGACAATACATTTACCTAAAGGAAGCCTACAATCCGTTGGTTAGCTTTGTGTTCGGCTGGACGTTTTTTGCTGTCATACAGACCGCTACCATTGCCGCGGTTGGTGTAGCGTTTGCTAAATTTACCGCATACCTCATTCCCCAACTGGATGAAGATGTGATCGTGATGGATTTGGGCTTTCTGCAAATATCCGCCGCGCAACTGCTCGCCATCGTGGTCATTCTGCTGCTCACCATTGTCAACACCCGGGGTGTCAACAGTGGTAAGGCAGTGCAAACCAGCATCACGGTCGTGAAAATCATCAGCCTGTTGGGATTGATCCTGTTCGGCTTTTTTGCCTTCAATGGCGATGTCTGGCGTGCCAATTGGCTGTCTGAAGATGCTTGGAATCTGCAGCGGTTGAATGCCGACGGTTCCACGGCCAGTTACACGACTTTCGCGGCGCTCGGCGCAATCGCGGCGGGGATGGTGGGTGCTATATTCAGCAGCGACTCTTGGCACAGCTCCTCTTCGGTGGCTGGTGAGATCAAGAACCCGAGCCGCAATGTCGGGCTGAGCCTTGCCCTGGGTACCATCATCGTTACCGTCGTCTACCTGCTCACGAACCTGATGTATACCGGCGTGCTGACGATGGAACAAATGGCTTCTGCTGATAAAGACCGGGTAGCGATGAGCGCTGCCCAGGAGATTTTCGGCCCCATCGGCATCACCATCATCGCCGTGATGATCATGGTTTCCACCTTTGGGTGCAACAACGGGCTCATCATGGCCGGTGCGAGGGTGTATTATTCCATGGCTCAGGATGGCCTTTTCTTCAAGAAGGTGGGGCAGTTGAACACCTCTTCGGTGCCAGGGGTAGCGCTATGGTTACAATGCATTATTGCATCGCTTTGGTGTCTCAGTGGTAGATACGGCGACCTGCTGGATATGATTTCCAGCGTGGTGGTCATTTTTTATGTACTGGCGATCATCGGTATCTTCCGGTTGCGGAGATTACGGCCGGACGCACCGCGGCCCTATAGGGCATTCGGTTATCCGGTGCTGCCCATCGTTTACATCGGGATGGGAGTGGCTTTTATCGTGCTGATGATCGTTTATAAACCCAACTATACATGGCCGGGCATCATCATCGCGCTGCTTGGTATTCCGATTTATTATATCATCCGGAAAAAAGCGCTTCCTGTAAATGAAGGGCAGTAGATTAAAAACATTCAGATCTAAACGTAAGTGACCATGATTAAAGCGCATTGGATATCCTGTTTATCAATAATTGTGTTACTGACGGTTGCGTTAGGTGCAGGTGCACAGGGCACAGCCGATGATTACAAGCGGGCAGCGGCCTATCCTGAGAAAATCCGGGACAAGGTGTACAATTCACCGTATTCGTTTTCTTGGATCGAGAAGGGGTCACGTTTCTGGTACGTCAATCAAACCCCGCAAGGAAAGAAATTTACCATGGTGGATGCCGCCAAGGGAACGAAGACTGAAGCATTCGACCATGTGCGGATGGCCGCTGCCTTGGCCAAAGCCAGCGGTAAGCAGGTGAAGGCAGATTCGCTGCCATTTAACAGCGTCGAGTATCTTGATAGCAATCGCGTGGAAGTGGCAGCCTTTGGCAAAACGTGGCGCATCGGCCTGTCGGATTATCAGGTAACCGATGGCGGCAAGGCCGAGGAGCGTGGCCGTGGCCGTTCGGGAGACTACTGGGGTGCCCGCCGGGATGATCGCAACGGGGATCCCGTACCTTCGCCAGACAGCTTGTGGGTGGCGTATATCAAGAACAACAACGTACACGTGCATCCCAAGGGCAAACCCCAAGAGGAAGTACAGCTGAGCTTTGACGGATCGCCTGGACATTATTATTCAGCATTCATCGCGTGGTCCCCGGATTCGAAAAAGCTGGCGGTGAACAAAGTAAGGCCCAATACCCCGCGGACCATCTACTTTGTGGAATCGTCGCCCGGGGACCAGCTACAACCCAAGCTGCAGGAGCGTAATTACCTGAAACCCGGCGACGCACTGCCGCAATACCAACCCACCCTGTTCGTGTTGGCTACCAGGCAGTCTTTTGCTGTTGACCCCGGATTGATTTCGGACCAATACAGCCTCTCACGCCTCGAATGGCGGAAAGATAGCCGGGCATTTAGCTTCGAATATAACCAGCGGGGCCATCAGCGGTATGAAGTATTTTCCATCGATGCGGTCACGGGTGCGGTGAAGTCCCTGATCACCGAGACCAGCAACACCTTCATCGATTACAGCGGGAAGAAGTACCGGAAAGACGTGGACGATGGCCAGGAGATCATCTGGGCGTCTGAGCGTGACGGCTGGAATCACCTGTATTTGTATGATGGCGCCACCGGCGCGGTCAAGAACCAGATCACCAAGGGCAAATGGGTAGTGCGCGAGGTAGTGCATGTAGACGACAGCGCGCGGTTTATCATCTTTGCCGGCAGCGGCCGCGAACAGGGGCAAGATCCTTATCTTATCCAATACTACCGGGTCAATTTTGATGGCAGCGGACTCAAGGCATTGACCAAGGAAAACGCCAATCACCGCGCCATATTTTCACCTGATCACACCTATTTTATAGATGCCTATTCGCGCGTGGATGAGCCACAGACCACCGTGCTGCGTAGCGCTGAGGAGGGAAAGATCCTAATGGAACTAGAAAAGGCTGACATTCAAGCGCTGGAAGCCGCCGGCTGGAAGCAAGCCGAGGTGTTTCACGCCAAAGGACGGGACGGTGCCACGGATATCTGGGGCATCATCGTGCGCCCCACCAATTTTGACCCCAAAAAGCAGTATCCGGTAATCGAATACATCTACGCCGGTCCGCATAGCTCCTTTGTGCCTAAGAGCTTTACTGCCAATCCTTCGGGCATGGGCGCCTTGGCTGAGCTGGGCTTCATCGTCGTGCAGATCGACGGCATGGGCACTTCCAACCGTTCGAAGGCCTTCCATGATGTCTGCTGGAAAAACCTCAAGGACGCCGGGTTTCCCGACCGCATTGCATGGATGAAAACCGCCGCGGCCAAGTACCCCTATATGGACTTAAACCGGGTCGGTATCTACGGCACCTCTGCGGGCGGCCAAAGTTCGGCCGGGGCCGTCTTGTTTCACCCCGAATTTTACAAAGTGGCCGTATCATCATGCGGTTGCCATGATAACCGAATGGACAAAATGTGGTGGAATGAGCAGTGGATGGGTTATCCTATTGGTCCACATTATGCCGAGTGTTCGAACGTCGTGAATGCACATAAGCTCGAAGGCAAATTGATGCTCATCGTGGGCGAGGTGGATGACAACGTAGACCCTGCCTCTACCATGCAGGTAGTGGATGCGTTGATCAAAGCAAACAAAGAGCACGAATTGGTGGTAATCCCCGGTGCGGGCCACACTTCAGGCGGTGACTACGGCGAACGCAAACGGCGTGATTTCTTTGTGAAGCACTTATTGGATGTCAATCCACCCGTGTGGGAAGGTCAGAAGGCAGTGTTTTGATGATGAGATCGCCAGGCGATTACATTTGATCTATCGTAATAGCAAGGTATAAATTAAGTTATTGTTAAATTGTTGGTTGAACAGGTGAAAATCTGGTTACATTCCAACATCGATCGGCCTTACCTTTGTCATATGTCTTGATGACATTAACTAACCAATTTAACCGCATATTAAGTCTTGAGAACAGGGAATGGCAGCTCTCGCCAGATGTGAGATGAGCCGCATTTTTTGTGTGCCTAAGCATTGCAACGTAACAAACCAAACGAGATGAAAATAAAGATCACTGCTCCGTTTCCGTAAAGATTGATCATGGATGTTTTGAAGGAGTGTTTAACAACTATTTTGGATTAGCGAATATGAAACAAGCAGTACTATTTTTATTTCTAAGCATATTGTCGATTTCCGTTTTTGCGCAGATGATCACGGGGACGGTAAAAGATGCACAAGGACAACCGTTGGCGGCGGCGACGGTGTCGGTTCGCGGTAGCAGCGTTGCCGTGCAGGCCAACGAGCTTGGACAATTCTCCATTCGGGCATCAAATGGTGCCACCCTTGAAGCGAAACTGGTGGGCTTCGACTCCAAAACAGTGGTGGTCGAAGATGGTTCCCCCATCCATTTTGTTTTGAATGAGTCGTTAAGCGATCTGGATGAGGTCGTTGTCATCGGCTACCAATCGGTCAGTAAGAAGAAGAATACAGCGGCGATATCTAGCCTCTCCGGCAAGGATTTGGAGAACATCCCGGCAGCCAGCTTTGAGTCGATTCTACAAGGGCGTTTGGCTGGGGTCAACGTTCAAAATTTAACCGGAACACCTGGGGGTGTTTCAACGGTATACATCCGTGGAACGACCGGGATTAGCAGTAATTATGATGAGGCACAGATTTTAAGTAGCCCATTATATGTGGTCGATGGGGTTCCCCAGCCTACGGAACAATATGCAAACCTCAATACCGGAACCGGAACGAGCTACCTGGCAGGCATCAACCCGAATGACATTGAGTCGATAGAAATCCTGCGTGATGCTTCGGCCGCGGCCATATACGGTTCGCGAGCGGCAAATGGGGTGGTGTTGATTACCACTAAAAAAGGCGAGAGTACAGAGCCGAAGGTCGTCGTCACGGGATACACGGGCCTAACGTTGCGCCCCGATCTGAGGGAAGTCGCTTTGGGAACCGCCGAACGGCGTCAGAAAATGCAAATTGTTGCCGATCAGCTGACCTATGCACAGCAAGCAAATCTGCCTTTCCTGCTGACGGACAGCTTGAATCCGGCTTTTAACGGCAACACGAATTTCCAAGATTTATTTTATCAAAAAGGGGTAGTTCAAAATGCCGATTTGAGTATCAGTGGTGGAAGTGAAACGTCCAATTACCGGTTCAGTGCCAATTACTACGATGAAGACGGCGTCGTGAAAGCGACTGGATTCCAGCGCATGTCGACACGGTTGAATTTGGCGAGCAAGGCCGTGAATGAAAAACTGATCATCAACCCCATTGTCGCCTATACCCATATGGACCGGGACCGGGGTAATGGTGATGATGTTGATCCTTTCCCGTTGGATGCCGGTAGCATGCCCTCTTCGCTGTTAAATGCATCAGACGCTAAAATGGCATACTACATGGGCGGATTCGATGCGGACCTAGACAAAAATATCACCAACCAGCTAAGCCTCAACCTCAACTTAAATGCGCAATTATTGCCGGAATTGGCTTTTGTATCGCAGACTTCGTTTAATTACAATACGGGCAAACGCGATTACAATCGGCCGAGTGCGATGAACAATAACTTAGGCAACTACGTTTTTACTTGGTCGTCCGCGCAGGAAAACTGGCAGTTATCGAATTACCTGACCTACAACGACACCTTTGGGAAGCACACCCTGTCCGTACTGGCGGGCCAGGATATCCAGCACGACAAGTATCAGGAAACCGAGGCGTCCGGCAGCTATGGTACTTCGGACCAGATCCAGGTGGTGCAGGGATTTTTGCAGGATTACATCACCGCTTGGTCCGACTACCAGGCTTGGGGTCTCATGTCCTATTATTCCCGGCTTAGCTATGACTTTGATAGCCGGTATATTTTTTCAGGAAGCATCCGCACTGATGGGTCGTCGCGGTTTGGCAAAAACAATCAATGGGGCTGGTTTCCTGCGGCCTCTGTGGCGTGGCTGCTTTCCGAAGAATCCTTCCTGGAAGATCATCCGAGTATTTCCCTGCTGAAGATCCGGGGAAGCTACGGGGCCACGGGAAATCTGCCCCGGCAGAATTACTTGGCCTATAACCTCTATTCGGTTAATAATGGGGGGTATACCGGCGCGAACGCGGGTTCGTACAACGGGGTGTCCGCCATCACGCCCAATTTTACCAACGGCGTGGCACAGGACGACCTGACCTGGGAAAAGGGCGAGAGCTGGAATATCGGGGCGGACATTGATTTGTATAACGGGAAATACAGTATTTCTGCTGATGTCTACAATAAGGAAACCTCTAACCAATTATTTGCCGTGCAGTTGCCCACCAATACCGGTTATGACTACGCACAGACCAACGCGGTTGGTGTCCGCAATGCGGGGGCTGAACTGATACTGAGTGCGAGTCCGCTCTCGCGGAGCAGCAAGGTCAACTGGCGGACAAATTTTAATATTTCCTACAATAAGAACACGATCATGAGTCTACCCAATGGCGGGCGGGATTTAGTGATGTCCGGAGATCGGTTTGATAAGTCACACATCCTATCTATTGGTAGTCCCATTAATGCGTTTTACCTCTATGAAACGCAAGGCGTCTATTCCACGATCAACGATGTGCCGATCAACCCATATACCGGCGAGTTGTTCCGCAATAGTAATGGTACGTATGGCGAAGGCATGTTTCGTTTCCGCGACGTGGATGGTGACTATTTTACCGACGTTTTCAACAGCGGGATCAATCCGGATAAGCTACCGATGGGCGATCCCAATCCGAAATGGTACGGTGGGTGGAACAACATATTCAGCTATAAGAACTTTGATTTTTCGTTTTTCATCAATTTTACATTGGATCGTGATGTGCTGAACCTATATGAATCTGATGCGTTCGGGGCGCATTCGGCAGGCAATATAGGCAATATGGCCGGCAATGCTTTGCCCGATCTCAGCAAATACAACATCTGGACCCAAACGGGTGATCAGGCCGAGTACGCCAAAATCGATATTGGCACTTACCGCTATTATTATACCTCGGCCCAGTCGTTCTTTTTGGAAGACGGCAGTTACGTCCGGCTGAAGAATGTCATTCTTTCCTACCGGGTGGGACAGCAGTTCTTGAGCAGATTGGGACTGAGTCAGTTCCGGATTTATGGGATTTTGGACAATGCGTTGACCTGGAAGGCTTCCAAGCATTTGCCGGATGCCGAAGCGGTCAACCAATACGGCGAATACAATGGCAACGGGTATCCGATACCCCGGAAGTTTACGTTTGGTGTAGAAATAACATTATAGGCATTATGAAGATGAGAACAATTTTTGGCTATAGCCTATTGGTGGGAATGCTGCTGGTCAGTGCATCATGCAGTAAGTTTTTGGAAGAGGAACCTAAGAATTCAACTTTTGTCAGCGAGTTTTGGCAGTCCAGCGGGGATGTCAATAGCGGATTGGCCGGTGCGTATGCGTTGCTACGGGCCGCCATTACCAGTGGTAATGGCGGCGCCGGCCGGCATTTTATGTATGGCGATGGTATTGCCGGCCATTATTTCACCATCCAATATACCGGAGATGGGCTGGAGGGTATCCAAACAGGTGACTTTACCTTCCAGTACAATATTGAGTCATTTGGCGACTGGACGCAATATTATAAAGTTATCACCATGAGCAACCTGCTGTTGGAACGGGTGAGCGAAATGGACGAGTCGTTATTGAATGATCAGGATAACCCCGCCGAATTCGTCAATGATGTGATGGGCCAGGCTTATTTCATCCGCGCCCTTGCGTACTTCTTTTTGACCCGGACCTGGGGCGATGTACCGTTGGTTTTGAATACGTCCAATGATCCGATTAATGAGGAGTTTCTGGGGCGGTCACCGAAAAGCGAAATCATGGCGCAGATCGAAATGGACTGCTTTGCGGCAGCCGAGTTATTGGACTGGGGGTATACCGATGTTACGAAGGCCAAGGTGACGGCCAATAAAGGTTCTGTCTACGCCCTGCTGGCACACCTGTACCTTTGGCGGGCAACGACTACCGACGTAACCAGTGATATGCCGATCATGGACGACGTGGACAAGGCGCAGGATGCGATTACGCAGTTGAAAAACAGTGGCGGCTATCGACTGGTGGATACCGCAAGCTATTACAGCACGTTTGTCGGTCAGTCTTCCGACGGGATATTTGAATTGGCTGCCAGCGAGAAAAACCTAGAGGGCTCCAATTCCCATATCGGGATGTTTTTCTTGCGTCAAGCCAACATCAGCTACAATAGTGCGACTTACTCGCGGTTTTATGTCAACCCCACCTATTTATCAACCCATTTCTCCAAAGAATACTGGGGGTGGGGTTGGGTTTGGAGCGATACAGCCAACGAATGGCAATGGATCGATCACGCGGCCTCGGTGGGTGAAACGGTGTATAACGACGAGTACCCTGATGGGATCGTAGTTACGGCAGCGATGTTGATCGACGGTTCGGATGTGCGGTATCGTAGGAACTTCACGGACCTGTCCTTAGACCAGCCCACCTGCATCAAGTACCATGAGGTGAACTACCGGAGTACCAATTCGGCTTACCTCGGCAATAACCTCATCATCTTCCGGTACAGTGATATGCTCCTGCTGGAAGCTGAAATCGCATTATATAAAAATCAGGTGGCTGATGCAGTGGGCATCATCAACGCATTTCGCACGCGGAATGGGTCAAATGCCGTGTTATCCACAGACATTACCAAAGACGAAGCCATGTATGAGTATATGATCGAGCGGGGTAAGGAACTGTATCTGGAAGGCCACTTGTTTTACGATCTGTTGCGTACCCGCCAATACCCACAATTTATCACCTGGCTGTCCGATTCGAGGTTTAGACAGCAAGGCTTTTATTGGCCTGCTGCCCCGGCACTGTTTATGAATAACCTGAATATGACCCAAACCAGCTACTGGGTTGGAAGGATCTAAGTGGGATGAGCAAATTAAGTTATAGTGTATATACGAAAAAGATGAAAAGAATACATGCGATATTACCATTTCTGGCACTTGTGGTAGCGTACCTCAGTTCCTGCGAAAGCGACGCCTATATCAATGATGGTGGTACAGCCAGTCCCTACGTAGACATGACCACATACGACTTTCTCGCATCGCATCCCAAATTCGATTCCTTGGTCGCCATTATCGATAAGGCCGGCCTCAAAGAATTGGTCAACAGCGATATTACGTTTTTTGCCGGTACTAATTACAGCGTGGTGGGTTATGTTTCGGCCAAGAAGCAGCAGAAGATCGTCGAAATAGGTAATGAGAATATCGATTTTGGGATCAAGGATATCGGCGCAGAGGAGCTGGATTCCCTAAAGATGTACATGTTTGACGGTCCCATAAACCGCGAACAGATGAACACCGAAGGCACGTATCACATGAGTAAGTTTGGACCGATCGATAACATCCAGCTCATGATCAAGCTGCGGCGGACAACGGACTACAGCAATTTTCTTGACCATGTGGATTATGTGAATTTTACGTGGGTGGCGGGTACCTTGGATAGTGAAGAGCCTGATCAGAATGAAATTCCGACCGAAGAAGAGGATCTGTCCTATGACTGCCAGACCTCAGGGATCATTACGACGACGGGTGTTGTCCACGTATTGTCAGATAACCACCGGTTGATGTTTAATCGAGAAGCTGTTGCAAGCAATTAAAAGGGTTTGAAATAAGATAAACAGATGAAAAGGAAGTTATTAATAAGTCTTGGCCTTGCTGCTACGATCGTTACAAACTATTCGTGTTCGAAGATCGAAAAGGGTTTTTTGAGCGAAAACGTACGCTACGTCAACGGCACCATTTACGTGCAGCGGGGGATGGCCTACGTTGCTTCGGATCGGATTGAGACGGATGGCTCTACGCCGCCATTTAGCTATAAATTACTGAACCTGCGCGATAAGGAAACCGGAACTCCGGCTCCCGAGGAGTTTTTTACCGACTATGAAGTGCTGATGTTTAAGAGCGGTATGGTGTTTAACGCGCAGACGGATACCACCGTAGCGTTGTTAGATGCTAAACGTGAAACTGTGAATACGCCGCCCATGGTATTCAACGAAGTCAGTGGGCAGTTGGTATTTAACCGGGCCTCCAGCAACCTTCCGTTGGGCAGCTACATCTTCGATATCGAGATGACCAATCCGACGACGACTAGGTTGTTTGCAGATATGGGCGAAATCAGCGTGGTAGATCCGACAATCGACGATATGTTTGAGATTACATACCAAGCCGCCACGGGTTCTGACGCCTCGGAGACATTTTACAATACCACCGCACCGCAACTCTCGTGCGAGCGGATATCTACAGAAGGCGCACGAGTCATTTTGAAAATCGTTGATAAGAATGGCAACCCCTTTAATCCTGCACAGGGGGAAGTGATCCGACGGGGAGACCGGCCGACATTCGAGAGCCATGTGAAATTTAATCCGGTTATCGAAACCGACACCGCGCTGATTTGCGACTACGAAGTGGCGCCGTTTCCCTTGACCAATTACAATGATGGGGTAACGGATTGGGCGTATTTGATTTATTATCGTATTCCGAAAGACTATGCCGTTATTGATGGTTTACAAAGTCTCAACGTCAACCCGGTGTTTGGTTTTCGCGTGCTGATGGAAGGTACGTATGTCGTGACCGTCAGGCTGCCGTCCGTTACGCGGACAAGTGGTTAATCAGATCGTGTAAAATGATCAAGATCACAGCCCCACTCCCCAAAAGGGATGGGGCATTTTTATTGCTTCCGAAGGTTAAAATCAACTTTTCTGCATCAGGATGTAATATTTATCGTTATTTTCGAACCCTCGTAAAATGTTAAGATGATTATGATATCCAGATATTCCATTCCGATGCTTCGTTATTGTTTGTTTTTGACCCTATCCATCCTGTCCACCGCGGCGATCGCCCAGTCTTCTATAAGCGGAAAAGTCTCTGGAAAGGAGAATCGCGGCATTCCGGGCGCGAGCATACAGCTTTTAAACGCTACCTTGGCCACCTCCACCGATGAGCAGGGTAACTTTACGCTCGAACGCGTTTCACCCGGCACGCACATCCTCCGCGTGAGTGCGCTGGGGTATGCCACGGAAAACCGCAGGGTGGTGGTCAATGGGGATCTCACCTTGAATATTGAGCTGTCCGGCGTCGAAAATCGGCTGGACGAGGCGGTGGTGACGGCACAAAAGACGGAGAGCGACCCGCATGATATCCCGGCCAGCCTATCGGTGGTCGGCAGCAAATCGGTAGAACAGCAATACATCTGGAACATCATGGATGTGACGGCTGTAGTGCCCAATCTGAATATCGCCAATCCGGGCGACAGTCGCAACGTGGCTTCGATGCGTGGCATCACCACTACCTCATATAACCAGGCAGTGGCTACCTATGTGGATGGGGTAAACCAATTTGGGCTGGATACGTACATTCCCTACTTGCAGGATGTGGAGCGGATCGAAGTGCTCCGTGGACCGCAGGGGACCCTGTACGGCCGGAACGCGATGGCTGGTGTGATCAATATCATTACGAAGCAGCCGACGAACCGCACTACCGGGTTGGCTGAGGTGAATATCGGCAACCATGGGCAGCAGCGGTACCTCTTGGGTGTGCGTACACCCATCGTCAAGGACAAGCTTTTTTTCGGCGCTTCGGGCATGTATAATGGCTTGAATGGTTTCTATACCAATGATTTCGATGATTCGAACTACGATACGCAGCATACGGTGTTTGGCAATTATTACCTGAAATACCTCCCGAGTGCGCAATGGGCCATGACCTTGAATTTCAAGCATGTCTCTAATCGCAATGGAGGGGCTTTTGCGCTGATACCGGGTCTGGATGATGCCTTTAGCACACCTTTTCACCTCAGCCAGAATGCCAAAACCCAGATGGTGGACGAGTCGCGCAATGCGTCGTTGTCAATCAATCATTTTGGCAATGCCTTCAATTTCAGTTCGCAAACGGCTTTCCAATCGAACTACCGGTATTACCGGGATCCCATCGATGGCGATTTCTCGCCGTTGGATGCGATCTCGATTGCCAACGACTATGGCCGGAAGTGGAATAACGTCAACGTATTCACCCAGGAGTTTAAATTTTCTTCGCCCTCATCCGACGATTCCCCGTTGAGCTGGACAGCCGGGGCATTTCTGTTTCATCAGGATGCGCCTACCAAGCAGGGAACGCATTTTGGGGCGGATGCCGAGATGATGGGTCCGGGCACGCCGACATTCGCCACCAGTATATTGACGAATGCCGCGACCAATCAGGGCGCCGCCGTTTTCGGCCAGTTGGGTTATCGCTTTGCGCAGGGGTGGGAGCTCCAGGCGGGATTGCGGTATGACTATGAGCATGCTAAGCTGGATGGCCGTGGCGAATTTCAGCCCGATGGCGGGGAACCGATGGTTACCCAGCCGGATACATCGGCATCGGCAGATTTCCATGCGATGACGCCGAGCCTGAGTATCAAGTATGCAGTTGACGAGGCGCATCACGTTTACGCTAGCTACGCCCGCGGGTTCCGTGCAGGGGGTATCTCACAACTGTCATCTGACCCTAGTGAGGCCTCCCTGAGGCCATTTGATCCGGAGTATAGCAACAATATTGAACTGGGCAGCAAAAACCGGTGGTTAAACCAGCGTTTGCAGCTCAATGTGGCGGCGTTTTATTCACGGGTGAATGATGCACAGGTCCCCACATTGGTATTGCCGGATGCGATCACGGTGACCCAAAATACGGGCCGTATGGAGAGCATGGGGCTTGAGCTGGAAGCCGAGGCCCGGGTGGTGCGCCACCTAACGCTCTGGGGCAATGCGGCCTATACCCATGCCCGGTACCTGGATTTGAATACGGCTGGCGAGGGAGACAATGTGCAGCTGAAAGGTAATCGACCAGTATTCACGCCGGATTGGACAGGCTTCTTGGGGGCTCAATATGCAATTCCTCTCGGTGCCGCCGAGCGACAGCAGCTCCAATTGGGCCTGTATGGCAAGTTCGTTGGTCAGCAATATTTTACGGTTGAAAATTCGTTGGGTCAAGAGGCATATAGTCTACTGAACGCTAATGTAGGCTACTCGTGCCATGGTTATGAGCTCATCCTGTGGGGTCAAAACCTGGCAAACAAGCGGTATGTCGACTATGCCTATGATTTCGGCTTTGCCGCTGTGCATCTAGGAAGGCCGGTCACGTATGGCGTGACGCTGCGGAAGCGGTTTGGCGAATAATCACAAGGTCAAAAACTTCTGCCGGTAGGCTGTTGGCGTCATGCCGATGAAGGTTTTGAATTGCTTATTGAAGTTGGATAAGGTATTGAAGCCCGATTCGTAGCAGATTTGGGCAATGGTCTTGCCTTCCTCGGTAGAGAGCTGCTTGCACGCATTGCGGATGCGCAGCTCTGTCAGGAAGTAGGAGAACGATTTGCTGGTTTTCATGGTAAAATACCGGCTGAACGATGTCGGTGTCATGTTGAGCAGGGCCGACACTTCTTCCAGGGTGATTTTGTGTTTGAAGCGCCGCGCGGCGTAGTTGTATACGGTATTGATACGGTTGGTCTCTACATCTTTGGGCTGATTGTATGCGATATCGTCGTGCAACAGGCGATACTCTTTGCTCTTAGCAATCAGGTCGAAGATCCGCAGGAGGTGGATCATGCTTTCCATACCGTGCAGGTGGATCAATTCCTGCATTAAGGTTGCCGTTTTTTGGGCTGTTTTTCCGCATATCTCCATGCCCCGTCGCACTTTCTCCAACAACGTCTTTAGCTGCGTAAATTCTTCCTTGTCTATCCATTGGTTCAGCGCGGCTGGGTTGATGTAGATGACTAAGCCCACGCAGCTTTTTTCAGCAGGCAATTCAAAGTACGACTCATCGCTCCGCCAGAGATGCGGAATATGAGGTCCGAGGAAGGTGAGGTCTCCTTTGTCAAACGGCTTCACCGTATTGCCGATAAATTTGGTGCCCGTGCCTTCCACGACGAGGAACAGTTGATACTCCGAATGGGCATGCCACGTCGTGTCAAAATGCTTGTCGTGCAGTTCTCGTACAAAGAAGATATTGGCTTCCGGAATCCGGGTCTTTTGGATGGCCGTCTTTTTCATTCGAATTATATAAACGAAATGCCATTGTTATTTATTACCGTCAAATGTGAGCTAATTATCCATTAATAACAAAAAATATACTATATCGAGGCAAAATACAGTCAACATTAGTTAATTAATAGGTGTGCCGAAAGGGATGAAACTGCTACCTTAGCCCTTACAAAGATAACCAATTGCAGTAAATCGAATGACGTTAGACGTTAAACTGGGTGTGAGTACTTGGCTGTGGACATCGCCATTCAGCAGTGATGAGGCTCCGGCACTGTTCAAAAAGATCGCCGAATTGGGTTACACCGCGGTGGAAATTGCCGTGGAGGACCCACAGCTGATCGATGCACCATCCATCCGGTCTGCCCTATCAGCGCATGGGCTGGAGGCCATTATCTGCGGTGCTTTCGGTCCCACCAGGGACTTGACGAGCGACGATGAGCGCTTGCAACGAAATGCCTTTGACTACATCGATCAATGCCTCCAAATTGCTGCTGAGGTGGGAGCCCGGTTTTTTGCCGGTCCCATGTACTCGGCTGTGGGCAAGGCCCGCATGGTGCCCGCCGAACAGCGGGTCATCGAGTGGACGCGGGCCGTAAACAACCTACGGGCTGTCGGCGACATGGCCGCGGCCAGGGGACTGGCAATCGCACTGGAGCCTTTAAACCGATTTGAATCGGATTTGATCAACAACGTAGATGATGTGCTCCGGCTCATCCGTGACGTGAATCATCCTGCGGCGAAAATCTGCCTCGATATGTTTCACATGAATATCGAAGAGCCCGATCCCGAGGCAGCCATCCGCAAGGCAGGCAGCAAGCTGATCCACATGCAGGTGTCCGAAAATTACCGGGGCACGCCCGGCACCGGCAATGCCAGCTGGGATGCTTATCACCGGGGACTGGCAGCGATCGGCTATACCGGTACGGTGTCGATTGAAAGCTTCACACCGGAAAATAAGGAGCTGGCAGGTGCCGTATGCATCTGGCGTAACCTCGCCGCGGATCAGGATACATTCGCCCGTGAGGGCTATGCCTTTTTGAATGCATGGGCGGCAGGTAAATCGGATGATAACTAATAAGTAATAGCAAGTAAGTAATAAATATGAGCAAGAGACCTATTAATGTGGCCATTGTCGGCCTTGGCTTTGGAGCCGAGTTTATTCCCATCTACCAGCAACATCCAGCGGCCAATATGTATGCCATCTGCCAACGCAATGAAGCGAAACTGAACAGCATCGGTGACGCGTTCGGTATCGAAAAGCGGTATCGGGACTATGATGAGCTCCTGAAAGATGATCAGGTGGATGCCGTGCACATCAATACACCCATACCCAACCACGCTGAGCAGTCGCTGAAGGCGCTCCGGGCTGGCAAGCATGTTGCTTGTACCGTACCGATGGCCACTACCGTAGACGAATGCCGCCAACTGGTAGAAGCGGTGGAGGAGACCGGACTGACCTATATGATGATGGAGACAGTGGTGTATGCGCGCGAGTTTCTATTCATGAAAGAATTATACGAAGAGGGGGAGTTGGGCAAGATCCAATTCTTGAAAGCCAGTCATCAACAGGATATGGATGGCTGGCCGGATTATTGGCCCGGATTGCCCCCCATGCATTATGCCACGCATTGCGTGGGTCCTGTATTGGGACTTACACGCAGCGAGGCGGAGTATGTGTCATGCTTTGGCTCGGGTACCATCCGGGAGGAGTTGCATCATCATTATCACTCGCCCTTTGCCGTGGAAACCGCTCACATCAAGTTCAAAGATTCGGACCTGAGCGCACAGGTATACCGTTCGTTATTTGATACCGCCCGGCAATACCGCGAGAGCTTTGAAGTATACGGCTCTAAGAAGACCGTTGAGTGGCCCTTGATCGAAGGCGATCCGCTGGTGCTGCACACGGCCAAGCGAGCGGAACCTGATATCCCCGAGGAGGTGCGATGTCCGGATTATGCGCACCTGCTGCCCGAACCGATCCGGCATTTTACCACGGGCGGTGTATACGATGAGGGCGATAACCAACACCTCTCGTTTATTCAAGGAGCAGGCCACGGAGGTTCACATCCGCATTTGGTGCATGAGTTTATCAGCGCGCTGGTGGAAGAGCGGCAGCCCTTTCCGAATGTGCGGCAGTCGGCCAATATCACTTGTGTGGGTATTTTGGCGCACGAGTCTGCCCTGAAAGGCGGGGAAATTATCCGGTTGCCGGCGTTTACATTGTCAGAAAAGTAGACCTAATCCCCCTTCGGGGGATTAGTCGTAGGTTAATAAACGTCAATAGAACATTATAATGAATAGACTGATGAATAGCTGGCTGTTGCTGCTGATCCCACTGTTTTTCGTGGGCTGCGATGGCCAACGGGCCAAAGATGGGCCACGGCGACTGGAACTGTTTTTTCTGGGGCACGAGAGTAAGCACCATGATTCTGAATTACTGGCGGGGATACTGGCGCAAGAATATTTTTCGGAGGGTATCAACATCACATACTCCACCGATCCCGACGACCTCACACGGGCGGATTTTAACCGCTACGATGGGTTGATCGTATATGCCAACCATGATTCCATTACTCCTGCGCAGGAGAAGGCACTGTTGGATTACGTCGCATCGGGTAAGGGGTTCATCCCGCTGCACTCGGCGTCGTTTTGCTTCCGCAATTCGCCTGAAGTAGTATCTCTCATCGGCGGACAATTCAAAAGCCATGGCGGAGGTGCGTTTTCCGCCGAAATCGTCAAGCCCGACCACCCGGCAATGGAAGGGGTAACACCATTCGAGACGGAGTGGGACGAAACGTATGTGCACGATAAAATCGCCGATGACATTGAGGTACTGATGGAGCGCGTGGACAGCGCGCATCGCGAGCCCTATACCTGGGTGAAGGAGTACGGCAAGGGCAGGGTATTTTACACGGCCTTTGGCCATGACGAGCGAACGTTCCACAACCCCGGATTCTTGCAGCTGGTCAAAAGCGGGATCCTGTGGGCGGTGGGTGAGCAGGCGGTGAGCAACATGAAGGCATATGCCATCGCCCAGCCTACCTATGAAGAAGGGCGGATGCCCAACTATGAGCGCCGCGACCCCCCGCCACAGTACCAACATCCGTTGACTCCGGCAGAATCGCAGACGCTCATCCAGGTGCCAGTCGGGTTCCGGCTGGAACTGTTTGCCAGCGAACCGGATATCAAGAAGCCTATCGCGATGGATTGGGACGAAAAAGGCAGGCTCTGGATTATTGAGACGGTGGATTATCCCAACACGGTGCGCAATGATAAAGGGCAGGGCGACGATCGCATTACCATCTGTGAGGATACCGATGGGGATGGCAAGGCGGATAAATTTACCATATTTGCCGAAGGATTGAATATTCCCACATCCCTCACCTTTGCCAATGGGGGCATCATTGTGGCGCAAGCACCACACTTTTTATTCCTACAAGACACGGATGGGGATGATAAGGCCGATGTGCGTAAGGTACTGATCGACGGCTGGGGCACGTATGATACCCATGCTGGGCCATCTAATCTTCGGTACGGGATGGACAATAAAATCTGGGGTACGGTGGGCTACTCGGGCTTTGAGGGTACTATCGGAGGCCAACCGTTCAAATTCGGAGCAGGCGTGTATCAATTTGATGCCGGCGCGAAGCAGTTTGAATTTCTCGGGGGGACCACCAACAACACTTGGGGCCTCGGCTTCTCGGAAGAGTTTGATGTCTTTATTTCCACAGCGAACAATGAGCACAGCGACTTCTTTGCGATTCCTTCGCGCTATTATGAAAAGGCCAACCTGCATGAGCGGGGTATCGAAAAGATCGATGGCCATTACAACATGCACGTGCTGACCAAAGGACTGCGACAGGTGGATGTCCATGGCGGTTTTACGGCCGCGGCAGGCCATAGCTTGTATACGGCGCGGGCATTTCCGCAGGAATATTGGAATAGGGTAGCGTTCATCAGCGAGCCCACCGGCCGATTGGTGCACCGTCATCTACTGGAGCAGGTAGGGGCGGGTTTCAAGGAGCAGGGCGATGGCTGGAACATGGTGGCCAGTTCAGACAATTGGTTTGGGCCGGTGGATGCCAAGGTGGGACCCGACGGATCGCTGTGGATACTGGACTGGTATAACTTCATCATCCAGCATAATCCCACGCCCGATGGGTTTGAAAATGGCGAAGGCAATGCGTATATCGATCCGCTGCGCGATAATACGAAAGGACGAATTTACCGGCTGGTCCACGAAGACGCCGATCGCTATAAACCCTATAAGCTGAACCCAGAGCGACCGGGCACGCTGGTGGATGCACTGGAAAGCGATAACCTGTTTTGGCGGCTCACCGCCCAGCGGTTGCTGGTCGAATCGGGCAATAAAGACGTGGCTGGTGACCTGCAAAAGCTGATAAGTGACCCATCCGTTGATGAAGTAAAGGTCAATGGTGCGGCTACCCACGCAATCTGGACCTTGCATGGTCTGGGGTTGCTGGATGGCTCCGATGAGAAAAGCCTGTCTGCCGTGGTTGACGCATTGAAGCACCCGGCGCCAGGTGTGCGGCGGGCCGCGGTCCAGACCCTGCCGATGGACAAGCCGGAGGTGGTGCAGCAACTCATGGCTTCCGGTGTGATGCAGGATCCCGATCTGCGGGTGCGTTTGGCCGCCTTCCTCGCGCTATCCGATGCAGCGCCCACGGCCGAGATCGGCAAGGCCATCTTTGAGGCCATGCAGCAGGAGGAGAATGTCGAGGACAAATGGGTATCCCATGCGTTGCTCGTTGCGGGAGCGGTGCATCGGGCAGCTTTTTCTACGGAATATCATCACCAATTTGGACATCCCGACCTCTCCAACACGGACGGGTCGCTGGCCGAACGCATCATTGCCGGCGATCGGATGACAGTACTCCCGTTGACCAGGGGGGAAACCCTGGGCGGGCGGCAGATACCGGACTTTACCAGCCAGGAAATCAGCTTTGTCGCCGATGTTCAACGTCCCGAAATGCCCCGCGTACTTCCCGAAGGCGTCCTGATATCACATGGGAATAACCGCGATGGTTATGTGGTATACCTGCGCGATGGCCGGGTTCATTTTCAGGTAAATCAAAAGGGAAGAAAAAGCATCGTCCATACGGTGGACTCGTTGCCTCCGGCGTTTCGGATAAAAGCCTCTTTGCTGACAGGCGGACGGATGACGCTGTCCGTCGATGGGAAGCAAGTGGCCGACGGGAAGAGTGCGGGCTTATTTGCAAAGGTGCCGGATGGATTGATCCGCGTGGGACATAACAGGCAGCGGCAGTGGGGTGACGAGCCGCCCATTCCCAATGTGGGCGACTATCCCGATGATTTCCACTTTACAGGGGGATTGGAAAATGCCCGTTTGGTGATCGTCAATACCGCGGAAGGCGGAACGGGCGAGGTGGTCGCGGCGGATGAATCCATCACCATCAAGGCGATCGTCGGCGAGATGAAGTACGACGTGACCAACTTCACCGCCAAGGCCGGGCAGACGCTGAAAATCATCTTTGAGAATCCGGATCATATGCAGCACAACCTGCTGATATTGAAGCCGGGCACCTTAGCAACGGTGGGACAGGCGGCGGATGAGCTGGCCAAACAGCCCAACGGGGCGGAAATGCAATACATTCCCAATACATCGGACGTGTTGTTCAGCACGCCGCTGGTCAATCCGGAAGGGCGATATGAGCTGACGTTCACCGTACCGGCCACGCCCGGGGAATACCCCTACGTGTGTACATTTCCCGGGCACTGGCGGATCATGCAAGGGGTGATGCGGGTGACGAGGTAGTTTGTTTTCAAATTGATGGTCGGGGGCGAAAATCAAATTAACAACTAGCAAAACAATGTGTATTTAACGAAAAAAATATAATCGAGCAAGCATTTTCCAAAATGACCCCGGTCACTTTGGAAAGAGACTTCGGAAAGTTTCCGGACTTTGTTCGGAAACTTTTTCGGTTTACTTCGGTCTCTTTTAAAGAAAAACACGCAAAAATTTGCCGGCCAAAAAAGCCGCTTGGCAAATAAGGGCAATATTAGGCTCGCTGAGCGCTTCAATTATTGAGTGGACAAAACCTTCAAAATGGATGAACGGCCGAAATTAATTTTTAGTTAAAGGCTGTTTTAGGTTTTTCAGTTTGATGGTGGCATGCGAGATAACCACGGTCTGCTTTTCACTGCCCAACGCAATAATGTACTGCCCGCGGTCATTTCGCTGGCAGGCGGGTAGGGTATAACGGTCTGCAACGGAAACGGGCTGATTCAGCCGTAGATAGGCATTTGTTGTCTGCCCGTCAGCTTCCGCTAAGGTGATACGCACTTCACCTGTTTTCTCCTGATAGGCTACCTTCTCCATCCGGCCGGCGTCCGCGGTGAGCCAAAGTCCGATCGGCGCGATGAACACACGGGATTGTCCGGCTGTGGTCACTTCAGTAGTTATCCAATTGCCTTGCTGCGTTAGCACACCGCTGAATGCCAGCCACCCGAATTCAGGATGCTTCGTGATATACGTGCCGGAGTTGACCGCGTAACCGTAGAACCCGCAGCCGTAGTCGCCGGCGTATCCGTCGATGGCCAATGTAGCGGGGTAGGAGTGGAAAGCCGCGGGACCGAAACCATCTTCGGTGATGTTGGCCAGTGCACCCATCGCGCCCGCATGCCCTACGCGGAGCAGGTAAAAATCGTCGGGATGATCGCGGTAATGCGTGAGTACCGGTATGGAATTGAGCGCCGACCCATAGTGGTGCAGTTGCCGCTCGATGCGCGCAAGCTTGCCGCCATAGACGAAATCCCAATACCGCCGCGCACTGCCGTTGTATCCCCAATGTGGCACCGTCGGCATGTAGGCGAGGATGGCATTGAGGGTGACCAATGCCTTGTCGTCGAAACCGAAGTACCGCGACCATAGGTATACCTCTTCCTGCCCGGTGGAGTCCCAAGGCATCTCGCTGCCAAAGGGGTACGCCAGCGAGTGCCAGTGTGCTGCCCGCTTCCGCATGGCCGCTTCCAATTGGTCGGCCAAGTCCGTGAACCCCTCATTTCTGAGGTCATGGAGCACTAGCAGGAAGATAGAACCCTCCATCTGGCCAAACTGGGCATAGTGGGGGGCGTGGTTCACCATCGCCATCGCAGTGTGGTATGCCCGTTCCAGGGAGGTTTGCCAAGGGACGTCGGTGACCAGCCCGACGTAGTTCCGCGCCAGCCAGTACATCATCCAATGAGCGGCGGTGACGTGGGGATAGTTATAGGAACGGCCGGGACTGTTGGCTTCTTTCTTGGGCCAGGCGGACCAGCCCCGGTAGTTGATGGTGTCGCTATAGGTGCCCGCTGGCATGGAATCCGGCGCGTAGTAAAACAGGCTTTTCTTGACAGCATACTGCAACGGTCCCCCGTCGTATTGGATACCTCCCCATAGGGTTTCGTTTACGAAACGGCTTAGTTTTTCCACTTCGGCTTTCTCGGGCCGTAGTACCTGTTTCATGACAGCGGCGAGCCAGCTGCCGGCGCCGGCTTCGTCACTTAGTCCAGCAAACCAAGCTCGTGACTCTTGGGTTAGGTGTTTCTTCGTTTCGTAATCGTAGTTGATGACAGAAGGTGAACGGCCGAACGGATCGTCTTCGTTTTCATACCATTGCGCGGTAGTGAGGAAACGGCCGAGATCGTCGACGGCATCCGCTTCTGGCTTGATGACCTTATAATTGATGGTTTGCTTGAGACCATCGGCATAGGTGATGGTAAGTCTTGCCCGACCCCATTGTTTTCCGGCAATTTCATAGGTTTGCCAACTATTTTTCGTTCGCTTGCCCTTTTTGACGTCGAGCGAACCTGCTGGATAAGACACGATGGAACGCACGGCGCTGCCGTATTGCAGGAAGAGCTTGGCTGGTGCATCCTGGGGCACAACATAGCCCGGCACGCCGATAGCTACGGGTCGCCGTTGAGTGACGAGCTCATCTTCGATCTGCCGGATGCTGGGAGCCGTCACAAACCGGAGGGCGAATGCTTTGGTTTCGCCCGGTGCAAGCAGCGATGAGGTTGGTTCGTTCCACTGCGTTACACCTTTCCAGTCGACCGCTGCGTGAGCCTTGCTGTGGATCAGCCACTCGTGGAATCCTTCGAAAACAATGCTGCGAGGCGTTGGATCGTCGTTCAGCGGACGATATGCCTCGAACGGGGCATTTTCGTGGGGAAGTACCAGTAAGACCGGACCTTGTCCGTGTAGCCTACTGACTTGCAGATAACCGGCGTCTTGCCCGATGTAAGGGTCGAAAAATACGTTATCGGCATGTGCTTCATCCAAGGTTTTATCCTGGAGGATGTTGTTGAATATCATGGGAATCCCGAGTGACCCAATCTCCATTTCTTGGTCTGCCTCGTTCTTTACTTCAAAGCGGAGCACCAATTGCCCATTTACCGATTGCCAGGAACGAATTACCCGGAGCGGAATACCGGCAGGCAACGTAGGTGTCAGGTCTGCGGTGGCGAGCGCATTGCCCGTTGTTGGCAGCGGTATCACGGGGGCGCGTTTGGTGGCGGTGGAGTAGGAAGCCCATGAGGAATCTCCCTTGGCTTTTATCCGGATGTTGATGTCGCCCAAATGGTATAAGCCATCCTTTGCCCGCGCCGCCAACCGTTCGTCTGGTGTATAGTTGAAGGCGGTGTCGGTCAACAGCGAGAGACCTGCGGCGGTTTGGGAGGCTTTCACCAGTTGGAGCCGCAGGGGAGGCAACGTAATCTCGTCGATGCCCTGCTCGAGCCCGAGGGTGGAGGGCTGTTGAGATAGGCGTTCCCAAGGCGATTGAGCGGAGGCGGATAACACACCTGCCATAGCGGTCCACAGCACAAGCCCGACCCGGTAAAAAGATATAAAAAAAGGAGTTGTCACCGTCCGCATGGTATCATCTTCTGATAAACAAATGTACGTACAGCGCTGTTAATGCACGCGTTCGATATTGCCTGATTTTACCCGGATATTGATGTGTCCACAGTCCGCCTACGGGATCCGGTGAGGCGTAAAAATTCATGCGACTATTTTATATGCCGATTTTACTATTATCTTTGCCGAGATAGCATTTAATAATCGCAGCAACGGCAGTTAGTCATACGCCTGCTGATAGACCTATTTTTGAAACCATGAAGAAAAATACCAGTAAGTCCTTTGCCATCATCATCGCGGTAGCTGGATTGGCGGCTTGTAATGCCCCGCAAGAACAGACGACCGGTACTGATCAGTCAACGGTGTTGACGGTAGCACCCGCTGATTTCGAAGCCGATATCAATGGCGATTCGGTAAAACTTTACACCCTCACGAACGGCACAGCAGTGGCTGCTGTTACGAACTACGGCGCCCGTGTCGTGAGCCTCCATGTGCCGGATAAGAACGGAGACCTGGTAGACGTGGTGCTAGGTTATCAGGATCTCGCTGCTTACCGCCAACCGGGGGAGGGCTTCTATGGTGCGGTCGTGGGGCGCTATGGCAACCGCGTTGCCAAGGGACAGTTTTCGCTGGATGGACAGTCCTACCAGCTGGAATTGAATGATGGACCGAATACGCTGCACGGCGGGACGAACGGATTTTTCGGGAAGGTATGGGAAGTAAAGCACGTGACGGACAGCAGCGTGGAATTGCAATACGTATCGCCTGACGGCGATGCTGGCTATCCGGGCAAGCTGGATGCGACGGTCGTGTACACACTTACATCGGACAATGGCTTGGATATTGCCTATCATGCCACCACGGATAAGACTACCGTAGTAAACCTGACCAATCACGCCTATTTCAACCTGAGCGGCGAAGGCGACAGCACCATCCTGGACCACCTGCTGACCATCCGGGCGGATGGCTATACACCGGTCGACGAAACATTGATCCCTACGGGCGAAATTACACCCGTGGATAACACTCCATTTGATTTCCGGCAGCCCACCGCGATCGGTGCCCGTATCGATACAGCAGACGCGCAGCTGGTGCTCGGAAAGGGGTACGACCATAATTTTGTACTGAAAAAGGACATCGGCTTGCAGCTGGTGGCTACGGTGGAAAGTCCTAAAACCGGTATCGTGATGGATATCCTCACCGAAGAACCGGGACTACAGTTTTATAGTGGTAATTTCATGAACAATGTGCAGCACGCCAAAGGCGGGAAAACCTATGGATACCGTTCGGCATTTTGCTTGGAAACCCAACATTTTCCGGACTCGCCTAATCAGCCTGACTTCCCGTCTACGGTACTGGAGCCCAAGGCGGAATACAGCACACGGACGGTATACAAGTTTCGCAATTAGTTGGCAGTTATCAGCTCTTCTGTCACATACGCATAGCTCTTGGCAATGCTATCAAACGGATCGATGGTGATGATATCCTGCTCTACGAATGCATACCGCAATCCGGCAGTTTGCGCTTCGGCCATGATTTTCTTGAAATCGATGCTGCCTGTGCCCACCTCCGTATAGGTGATAGCCGAGGTGATCTCCATTACGGGCTTGCTATCGAATTCCGGACCCGTGACGGGACCCGTATTGTTTTTATCCATGTCTTTGATGTGCCAAAGCGGAAAGCGGTTGGGATACTTTTCGAAATATGCAGTACTGTCGGTGCCGGATTTTTCGCTCCAGAACAAATCCAGTTCAAAGACGACTAGGTCCTTATCAGTATGTTCGATCAGGATATCCAATCCCTTCCGGCCGTCTTCAAGTGTGCGGAATTCCCAAAAATGGTTGTGATAGCCGATTTTCAACCCCGATTTGGCCGCTAGTTCACCGCCTTTGTTGAGCTGTTCGGCCATGAAGCGGTAGTCATCGGCGGTCAGTTTGTCGATGAGTAACATCGGTGGTACCGGTGCAATCAGGTAGCGTTGATTCAGGCTAGCCGCCGTATCAAGATACGTCTTGAGCAGCTCTTCATTGCCATTACCCGGTGTCAGGTATTCAGCAAGGTCGTAATGTCCGCTATACGTTTTCAGGCCATGGGTATTCAATATCCTTGCCAGGTCAGTCACGCCCAGACCCCAAAAGGAAGCGTCGCTGTCCTTGATTTCGGCGCCGAAGGTCTCGACGTGGTCGTAGCCGATTTCGGCCACACGGGCAAGCGTCGCGGTAGGGTCGCCCGCCAGTTGCTCGCGCAACGTGTAGAGTTGTAAGCCGATTTCGCGGATGGTGGTGGGCGCCTGCTCAGATGAACAGGAAAATACCGAAGGAGTGACGTAAGCCGCAGCAACGCCGAGTCCCATTTGCTTCAAAAATATGCGTCTATTGGTGTCCATTAGTTTGATCTTTTGACAGTAGCAGTATGGTTTATAACTTAAATAAAGTTAGCGATTAGTTCGGTAATATCCTTCGTTCCAACGGATTTCATTGCGGAAATCTTCCAAACGGGTGTCCTCTCCGATGTGGAGCAGCTCGATATCACCCATGGCCGCAAAATCCCGGAAATGCTCGATCGTCAGGTTTTGGCTATACACGGTGTGGTGTGCGCCCCCTGCGTAGATCCAGGCCGTACAAGCGGTCTTCATGTCGGGTAGAGGCTTCCAGAGTACCCGTGCCACCGGCAGGTTGGGGAGCCGATGCTGAGGCTCCTGCCCTTCCACTGCATTGACCACTAGCCTGAACCGATCGCCAATATCTACCAGACTGGCATTGAGCGCTGGTCCACCGCCTGCATCAAAGACCAGCCGGGCAGGATCGTCCTTGCCTCCGATACCCAGTGGATGCACTTCCAACGTGGGTTTTCCCTTGGCCAATGCGGGGTCTACTTCCAGCATATGTGCCCCGAGGACCAGCGTATTTGCCGGATCGAGGTGATAGGTATAATCTTCCATAAACGCATTGCCGCCGGGCAATCCGGCGGCCATCACCTTGGCGGCGCGCACTAATGCCGCCGTTTTCCAGTCGCCCTCACCGGCATAGCCGAAGCCGGCCTGCATGAGCCGCTGCGTGGCGATACCGGGCAGCTGTTTCATGCCGTGCAGGTCTTCAAAGGTATTCGAGAAGCCCTTGAAACCACCTGCTTGCAGAAATTGGTGTAGGCCGATCTCGATCTGGGCGGCATCGCGCAGCTGTTGGTGTTTATCCCCGCCGACCCGAACGTCGGCAGCCAAGAGGTAAGACTGCTCATATTCCTCGATCAGCCCGTCAATTTGGGTTTCCGTGACGGCGTCGATCACGGCTACCAAATCGCCCACGGCATACGTGTTTACCGAAAATCCGAAGCGCGCTTCGGCGGCAACCTTATCGCCATCGGTGACGGCCACATCGCGCATATTATCCCCGAAACGGGCGAAGTGCGCGCCCTGCCAGTCGTGCCACGCTGCTGCTGCGCGCATCCACACGTCGATCTGCCGGAGCACATCCTCGTCCTGCCAGTAGCCCGTGACCACCTTGCGGTTGATGCGCAGCTTCGAGACGATATGACCGAATTCGCGATCGCCATGTGCACTCTGGTTGAGGTTCATGAAGTCCATGTCGATACTCCCCCAAGGGATGTCCCGGTTGTATTGGGTGTGGAGGTGTAAAAGCGGTTTGTTCAGGATGGTCAGCCCCCTGATCCACATTTTAGCCGGAGAGAACGTGTGCATCCAGGTGATGATGCCGATGCAGTTGGGTGAATAGTTAGCATCGGCTAATGTCGCATAGATATCGGCTGCTGTCGTGACGAGCGGCTTAAAAACGACCGTTATGGAGATTTGGTCCGATTGGTCAAGGTAGTTGACCATGTCTGCTGCATGCGCGGCGGCTTGCCGTAACGTTTCTTCCCCGTAAAGGTGTTGGCTTCCGGTAAGAAACCACACTTCTAAATGCTTAAAATCGATCATATTTCGCTGCAAATTCGCTGATTTGTTAATTCACTGATTATCTCCTGCTATGCCTGTCCATAATACGAATCCGGTCCGTGCTTGCGTTCGAAGTGCTTCTTGATGAGCGAATCTTTCAACCGCGGCGCATCCGGGTTGATCTGCTCGGTCAGCGTTGCCATGTTGGCGATGTACTCCAATACCGCACTGTTATAAACGGCTTTTTCCCCTGTTTTCCCCCAGGTGAACGGGGCGTGGTTGCCTACGAGGACCATCTCCACCTCCTCATAATTCAGCCCATGCTGTTCAAAATGGTTGAGTATTTGGAACCCCGTTTCATATTCATAGTTACCCGCAATCTGCTCGTCAGCCATGGGCGGTGCGCAGGGGATATCGATGGTCAGGTGATCGGCATGTGTGGTGCCGTATATGGGGATGGCGCGTTGGCTTTGAGCCCATGCCGTAGCATAGGTCGAATGCGTATGCACAATGCCCCCGATTTTTGGCCAGTGCTTATACAGCACGGAGTGGGTTTTCGTATCCGAAGAAGGCCGGAGGTCGCCCTCTACGATGTTGCCTTCGAAATCTACGATGATCATTTTTTCCGGTGTAAGGTCTGTGTAGGCCACGCCGCTTGGCTTGATAGCGAACACCCCCATGGGATGATCAGCCACGCTGGCATTGCCGAAGGTGAACAGCACGAGTCCCAGTTCGGGCAGCTGCATATTGTGGCGGTATGCCGCTTCTTTAATTTCACGGTATTTACTCATGGCAAATAGCTAACGGGTGGTATGTGCTTCGATAAAATCTCCAAGCTGCGCGTATTGCGTATATCGTTTGGCATATATAGCCATGTGCTGCGGGTTGGGTAGGTATTCCATGTCGAATCCCTGGCCCATTTGCTGCATGGCATCTTCCACACGTGTAAATATGCCGGCTGCGGTGGCCGCAAACATCGCGGCGCCGATGGCGCAGGTTTGTTCAGACCGATGTACCTTGATGGGCATGCCGATGACATCGGCCATTACCTGCATGACGAAGGGCGATTTACGGGGTATTCCACCCAATGCGATCAATCCATTGACAGGAATGCCCTGCTCGATCAATCGGTCCACAATCTTTTTAGACCCGAAAGCCGTAGCTTCCACCAGTGCGCGGAATATACGGGGCGCATCAGAAGCCAGATCGAGGCCAGCGATAGCCCCTTTGAGCAGTTGATTGGCATCCGGCGTCCGGCGTCCGTTGAGCCAGTCGATGGCCAACTCACTGTCTTCGGCCAGCGGGAGCGCCGCCGCCTGCTTACCGAGTGCACCCAGCATTTGTGCTTCTGCCTGTTGTGCGATATGCGCCGAATGGGCGTCGTTGAGATCGAGCAACGATTTCAAGGGCCAGGCCAGCAAGTTTTTAAACCAGGCATACACATCGCCAAAGGCCGACTGCCCCGCCTCTAAACCGATCATTCCCGGGATTACCGAGCCGTCGACCTGTCCGCAGATGCCTCGGACCAATTTGTTCGTCATTTCCGCTTTGGGGGCCACCAGGATGTCGCAGGTTGACGTGCCGATGATCTTGCTGAGGTAATACGGCTCAATCTGTCCGCCTACGGCACCCATGTGGCAGTCAAATGCACCTATGCCGACAACCACATTCGTGGTAAGTCCCAATTTCTCGGCCCATGCGGCACTTAGGGTACCTGCCGCCTGATCGGCGGTGAATGTCTCCCGAGGTAACCTCGCCGTGAACCCATCCAACAAGGGATCCAATGCCGCAAAAAACGCGTTGGGCGGAAAGCCACCGAACGCATCGGCCCAGAGCGATTTGTGTCCAGCCGAGCAAACACCCCGCTTGATCTCGGACGCCTGCCGTCCGCCGGATAGCAAGAAGGGGATCCAATCGCAATGCTCCACCCATGAATGGGTGGCCCGGCGCACCTGTTCGTCCTGCCGCAGTACATGCAAGAGCTTGGCCCAAAACCACTCCGATGAGTAGATGCCGCCCACATATTGAAGGTAGTCTATTTCAAATTTTTGCGCATGGGCATTAATCGCCGCGGCTTCTTCCACCGAGGTGTGGTCTTTCCAGAGCACAAACATGGCATTCGGGTTGTCCGCAAATTCCGGAAGCAGTGCCAGCGGTGTGCCCCATTGGTCGACGGCCGCGGGTGTGGAGCCCGTGGTGTCTACCGAGATGCCTAGGACCTGCCTAGCGATGGTCTCGCCCGCGGCATCAACGCAGGCACGTATGGTGTGTTCCAACCCTTCGATGTAATCAAGCGGATGTTGCCTGAATAGGTTTTGCGCGGGATTGCAATACAAGCCACGCTTCCATCGCGGGTATTCAAACACGGATTTGGCGATTTCGGTACCGTCTGCGGTACCGACCAGTACCGCACGCACAGCATCCGTTCCGAAATCCACGCCAATTACATATGTTGTGTCCATTGCCTAACTGGTTAGTCGTGTCGAATTAACATTTAATTAGGGACAATTAAAAGCAAAACGAAACAAAATTTTATTTATTGCCTACCGTGGGTGCTTTTAATCAGGATTGGATACGAAATTCAGAAATTTTGTGAATTTTTCCTTGTAGGTAGCCTTGTCAAGCTTATAGTAAAAGGCGCCTTTCTTGGAGTTTTCCTTGTCTTTATCCAACTGTTTGATCAGCAGCCCCGTGGAACGAAGCTTGCGGGTGAAGTTGCGTTTGTCCAATTGCACATCATATACTTGCTCGTAAAGCGAGATGATCTGCGGCACAGTAAACTTTTCCGGAAGCAGCTCAAACAAGATGGGATGCAAGGCCGCTTTATAGCGCAGCTTTTGCTTCGCATGGGCGACCATTTCGTTATGGTCGAAAATCAGTTTTGGTAGGCGGTCCAGCGCAAACCACTCCGCACGGTAGTCATCGCTGAGTTGCTTTTCATACTGCTTGATGTCGATCAGCGCGAAGTAGGTGATACTGATGGTGCGCTCAATGGGATCCCGTTTGGGCTTGCCAAAGACCAAAAGCTGCTCCATATACACATCTTTCAATCCGGTGAGTTGTTTCAGCACACGCGATGCCGCATCCTCGGGCTTTTCATCCGACTGTACAAATCCGCCCATTAGGCTCCATTTGTCCTTTTCCGGTTCAAAGCCTCTTTTGATCAGCAGCAGCTTTAGGTTGTAGCCATCAAATCCGAAAATGATGCAATCTACCGCAACTAAGATGCGGGTTTCCTTGGTGTATTTTGTCATAATTTGGGTCCTTCAACGTTTTTGTCGTGCGTTGCAGCACGGCCGCAAAACTACAAATGAATCGGCAATTTTAAATAATTGATAATGAGTTTTGTAAAAATATACTTGCGAATACAAAATGAATCGACTATTATTGCCCTTAATTATGAATCGTTTCGCTGACACAAATACACAAAAAACACACAGCGAAATTTTTCCAGATACTTGATAAACTTTTTTTACTGAATTGCATTTATAGTGACGTCTTCAGGTTAGGCCGATAAGGCTTAACAGCGGAACTCGTCGGTTAGAGTGGGGTAGAGCTATATAAGTGTTTATTTAACGATAAAAAATGTAACATGGCTTTTCATGTTGCCTTATGACTGAATAGGGAGACATGTAATGCCTTAACAAACCAAAATTATGAATCTCAAGCACACCAAGGACGATCACGACGTCCCATCAATACCCATGCGCAATGGAGGCAATATCAAGCAATCACCAATTTTAACTATATCATTAAACAAACACGAATCATTATGACAAAATTGCTAACGAGGCATGCGCTTAACCCGGCGGATCGTCGGGTGAGCGCTTTTCTTAAGCTACCGCTCTTTATTTTATGGATAGCCATCGCGTTCCATCAACATTCGGCAATTGCTCAGGAAGGCACGATGACGGTGCAAGGCAAGATCACCGACCCTGAAGGAGCGCCTATCAGCGGTGCAACCGTGGCCGTTGCGGGGAGTACAACGGGAACCACGACCAACGATGACGGGAATTACAGTTTGGAGGTGGCGAAAGGAGCTTCCTTGGTATTTTCGTATGTGGGATATGTTTCGCAGACGATCCCCGCGGACCGTGATCGGATAGACGTGCAGCTGGAAGTCGACGCTTCGATGTCCAACTTGGATGAAGTCGTGGTGGTGGGCTACGGCACCCAACGCAGGGAGACCATCACCGGATCCGTCGCTTCGGTGAAAAGCACCGAATTGATGAAGTCGCCCACGGTCAACGTATCCAATGCCTTAGCCGGACGGCTAGCGGGGGTGGTGGCCACTCAAGGAAGTGCCGAACCTGGGTATGACGGGGCGGCTGTGCGCATACGGGGTACGAATACCTTGGGAAACAGCGGCCCATTGGTGGTTATCGACGGTATTCCTGCACGGGCAGGAGGATTTGAGCGTTTAAGCCCAGCTGATATCGATAACATATCGGTGCTGAAAGATGCTTCTGCAGCCATCTATGGCGCCCGCGCAGCAAACGGGGTTATCCTCATCACCACCAAACGGGGGCAATCCGGAAAACCATCCCTGTCGTATACCTTCAATCAGGCATTTTCGCAGCCGACGGTGATTCCAGCACTGGCCGATGCCAACCAATATGCCGAGATGCGCAATGAACTGGAGATCTTCAAACTGCCGGTGGATGAGTGGGCAGGTGCTCAGGCCGCTTTCGGCGAAAGTGGATCGTATACCCGGAATGATGGCTCGGTCTTGACGGCACCATTTTCGCCCGAAGATATGCAGCTATTCGCAGACGGCTCCGATCCCTGGGGACATCCCAACACCGACTGGTACGACGCCGCATTGAAAAACTGGTCGCCCCAGCAGCAGCACAACCTGCAAATCAGCGGAGGCACCGAGGACATCAAATACCTGACGTCCATCGGCTACCAAAACCAAGATGCTTATTATAAGAAATCGGCAACGGGTTATTCCCAATACGATGTGCGGGTAAACCTGGATGCGAACATCAATAAGTACATCAGTACGAAGATCGGTATCTTAGGCAGGCAGGAAGACCGGGAATTTCCGACCAAATCAGCCGGAACGATTTTCCGGATGCTGATGCGCGGCATTCCTACGGAACCGGCTTTCTGGCCGAATGGAATGCCCGGACCGGACATCGAATACGGTGAAAACCCGGTGGTGATCACGACGGATCAAACGGGCTACGACCGGGACAAGCGGTATTACTTTCAGACCAATGGGCAGGTGGATGTCACCATCCCTTGGGTAGAAGGGTTGAAATTCAGCGGTACGGCGTCTGTTGATAAATACATCCGCAAGACGAAGCGCTGGGAAATTCCATGGTACCTGTACACCTGGCAGGGGGATTATGAAGAAGACGGCGTGACACCCCTGCTGGTGCGCGGACAGCGCGGTCCCGCAGATCCACGCCTCAACCAGGGAGATGAGGACCAGCTGAACGTGTTACTCGGTGGTGTATTGACATATGATCGTACGTTTGGCGATCACACCCTCAACCTCTTAGCCGGTGTAAACCGCGAAACCATCCGCAATGATAACTTCAGCGCCTTCCGCAGGTACTTCATCTCTACCAATATCGACTACATGTTTGCCGGCGGTGATGCAGAGAAGAACAATGGCGGCGGTGCATGGGAGCGCGCACGCCTCAATTATTTTGGCCGTGTGGGCTATAACTACAAAAGCAAGTACATCGCCGAATTTCTGTGGCGGTACGATGGCTCTTACATGTTTCCTGAAAGCAGCCGATACGGTTTCTTCCCAGGGGTGATGGCCGGCTGGATGATCTCTGAGGAGAATTTCTGGAAAGACGGCGTGCCCTTCGTTAACTTCCTGAAGCTGCGTGGATCTTACGGGCAGATGGGGAATGACAATATTGAATACGATGGTGCGTTGCAAGAATATCAATATTTCTCTACCTATGGCTTCGGTACATACATCATTGGCAATGAATTAGTCAAGACCCTGTTCGAAAGCCGGGTGCCTAATGAGTTTATCACTTGGGAGGTGGCCAACAACTACAACGTCGGGCTCGACGGGCAGCTGATGGACGGAAAGTTCAACTTCACCTTGGAATGGTTTAAGAACCGGCGCGAAAGCATCCTTTGGCGGAGGAACGCATCCATCCCCCAAAGTACAGGCATGACCTTGCCCGCGGAAAATATCGGCATCGTCGAAAATGGTGGATGGGATTTCAGTGCGGGATATACCGACCAGTTCGGCGAATTCAACTTGAATGTAAGCCTGAATGGCGGCTATGCCAAGAACAAGATTATTTTCTGGGATGAGGCGCCGGGAGCACCCGAATGGCAGCTATCTACCGGCAGGACGATCAACTCCGGCCTGTATTATATTTATGACGGTGTATTCCGGGATGAGGCGGAGATCGCAGCCAATACCTTGGATTATAGTGCAGTGACCAACTCCCTACGTCCGGGCGATATGAAATTCGCCGATTACGATGGAGATGGCGCCATCACGGCAGACGACCGCGTACGCCGGGATAAGAATACGATACCGACCTTCCAAGGTGGGTTGAACATCAGCTTGGGATACAAAGGGTTTGACCTTACCGTACTCATGCAAGGTGCAGCGGGGGCCGAGCTGCGGGTCGGCACCGATGAGTCGGGCGCGATCGGTAATTACCTACTCCATTTTTATGAAAATCGCTGGCAGGTAAATGCACCCAGTGGCGAACATCCCCGGATCACGGACCGTAGCGACCAATACTACTCCTCCGGCAATACCTATTGGATGCGAAGTACGGACTATATCCGGTTGAAAAACCTCGAACTGGGATACACCTTCCCAACGCAATGGATGGAACCCGCCGGTATCAGCAATTTGCGGATCTACCTCAGCGGATTCAACTTATTCACCTGGAGTAAGATCGGCGTATACGATCCGGAGTCGCTCAACTCAACGGGCCAATACTATCCACAGGCCCGCCTGATCAATACCGGTATAGCGGTCACATTTTAAACGAAAAGAAACTGAAAGATGAAAAGATTCAAAAAATATCATGCGTTTGTACAGGGGCTGCTGCTAGTGGCGGTCTGTATCATGGGGTGTAACGACGATTTTGTAAGCACGAGGCCGCTTGGCGAGGTGTCTGAAGCCGACGCCTGGACTGACCCCGGATTGGCACAAGCCTTCGTCACCGAGATCTACAACGGCTTCGGTCAGGGCGGGTTCGACGAGGAAATGCTGGCGTCGCTATCAGATGAGGCGATGTTTACGCACCCGGGCCGTGGGATTAATGTCATCACAGAAGCCCGTTCGAACGATGCCGACCAAGGCTGGAATAGTCAAATTAGCGGTGGGACCCACAATTGGGGTAACTTGTACCGGCGTGTCCGAGCAACGAACATCGCTATCCAAAACCTGTCGAATCCACAGTTTGACAATTCTACGAACATGGCTAATCAGCTGATGGGTGAAGCTCATTTCCTCCGCGCTTTTTTCTATACCGAATTGCTACGGTATTACGGAGCGGTTCCCTTGATCGACAGTGTCTACGGATTGGGTAATGAAGATTACACGATCGCACGGAATACATTTGAGGAAAATGTGGAATTTATCGTGGCCGACTGTGATCGGGCGGCCGAGTTGCTGACCGACGCACCGGTGGTGGACGGCCGGGCTTCCGTAGCCGCTGCATTGGCGTTGAAAGCCCGGGTACTCACCAAGGCCGCCAGCGATCTGCACGATATCCCCACAGCGTCTGCCAATTCAGAAACCATCGCGAGCTATACGAATCCGGAATACATTGGGTATACCAGCGGCAGTCAAACAGAACGGTGGCAGCGTGCCAAGGAGGCCGCGAAAGCCGTGATGGATGCCTTCGGTCCGGGATACTTAATGGACCTCACCGCTCCTGTCACCCCCGAAGAGGGAACCGAGAACTACCTGTCAATTTCGATGGGCGGGGGCAGCAGCGCCGTGTCAGCCGATGGCAAAGCCGACTTGATCTTGGGTCGCTTTTTCGTCGACCTCAAGGATGAGGGAGGCAACTATGTAGGACGGAATAACGGTCCGAACGGGTACCACAACTGGGCAGGAAACAGTCCCATACAGCAACTGGTCAACGATTATGATATGGTAGATGGAACACCCTTTAGCTGGAGCAATCCGACCCATGCGGCCACGCCATATGCTAATCGCGACCCCCGTTTCTATGCAACAATTTTGTTTGACGGGGCCGACTGGAAACCACGTACCGCCGATGTAACGGGCAATGACCCAGCGAATCAAATCCAGACCGGCCAGTATGAAGTAATGCGTGGAGGGAACAAGGTGATCCACTACGGACTGGATACCCGTAATAGCAGTGTAGAGGATTGGAATGGTACCCATACTGGCTATTACATGCGCAAATTCATCGATCCAGACCCCGCGGTGGTCGACCAGAACACGCGGCAATTCATCCCTTGGCCAGTGTTGCGGTACACCGAGGTGGTATTGAACTACATTGAGGCCTGCATTGAATTGGGTGAAGATGCAGAGGCACGGACGTGGCTCAACCGCATCCGTTTCCGCGGAGGCATGCCCGCGATTACCGTATCGGGCAATGCGCTGCGCGATGCGTATCGGAAGGAGCGCCGGGTTGAGCTGGTTTATGAGGAGCACCGCTTCCATGACGCACGCCGATGGATGATAGCCGCAGAGACCCTGGGTCGGAAAGTGGGCATTGTCCGTATTCTAGGTCGGTTGAAAGCCGGTAGCTCGGTCTCCATATATCGGTATGATCCGGAAAATTATAATTATACCTACACGGTGACTAATATCGATCCGGGTATCGAAAACCGGCAATGGTTGGATAAAATGTATTTTATTCCGATTCACCGTGACGAGATAAACCGGAACGGACAGTTGGTGCAGAACCCGGGGTATTAGGGTTTCGCAATAACATAAATGAAAGGGGGTGTTTCGGCATCCCCTTTTTTATAGCGAGTTATGTAGCGTTATCCTTAAATTTGAGCGTTTAAAGCTAAGATATGATAGGTTTAGGCAGTATGCTTGTGATGGTTGTACTCCAAGGGTTGCTCAATGACCGAGAGCCTGTAGGAGAAACAGCTGATTATCAGTTGGTCTGGGCGGACGAATTCAATACAGGAGGACCCGTAAATAGGTCCAATTGGCGGTTCGAAAATGGTTTCGTGCGCAATCAAGAAGCGCAATGGTACCAAGAAGACAATGCTTATTGCAAAGACGGCATGCTCATTATCGAAGCGCGCAAGGAAAGCAAGCCTAATCCCAGCTATGAAACGGGCAGCGACCATTGGGGACGATCGAGGAAGACCATCGAATATACCGGAGCGTCCATCAATACACGGGGCAAACATCAATGGCAATATGGCCGGTTTGAAATGAAAGCCCGTATTCCGATCGGTGGTGGACTGTGGCCGGCGTTCTGGACATTGGGTGTCGAAGGAGACTGGCCGTCCAATGGCGAAATCGACATTATGGAATATTACCGGGGCATGATCCTGGCCAATATCGCCCATGGTACAAAAGAACGTTGGAAGGCCGAATGGTACACCGAAACGAGAAGGGTGGATTCGCTGGGTGGTCAAGCCTGGGCGAACCAATTCCATATCTGGCGCATGGATTGGGACGAAAACCAGATCTCCCTATATGTGGATGATGTGTTGATGAACCGGGTACCGTTGGAAAAGCTGGTCAATAAGGATGGCACCGGTATCAATCCATTCAAACAGCCACATTACCTCTTGTTGAATTTTGCGCTTGGGGGGATGAATGGTGGTGAGATTGATGACAGCCTATTGCCTGCTAAGTATGAGATTGATTATGTGCGGGTCTATCAGAAAAGCGCGGAAAACAACAGGCGTGTTCTGAAAACAGATATACCGTTGGATTCCATCCGCCTGAGTGACCCCTTCATTCTCGCTGATCAAAATACATCCACCTACTACATGACGGGTACAGGTGGCTTGGTTTGGAAAAGCAAAGATCTGAAAAAATGGACCGGCCCTTTCCGGGTCATCGAACACGACCCAGATTCATGGATGGGTCCGCGTCCCATGGTTTGGGCAGCCGAACTGCACCATTATAAGGGCAAGTATTACTATTTTGCCACCTTCACCAACCGGAATGTGAAAATTGATACCGTAAAGGGCAATGTCATTGAACGCCGCGCCTCTCATGTACTGGTAAGCGACAGACCCGGCGGCCCATATGTTCCGATGGCAGATTCCACGTATTTGCCGGCACATAAACCGACGCTGGACGGTACGCTTTGGGTGGATACCGATGGCAAACCTTACATGATCTACTGCCACGAATGGCTGCAGAACTGGGACGGTACAATGGAAAAAATTGAATTGAAGCCGGATCTAAGCGGCCCGGTGGGCGAGGGCAAGCTGCTGTTTAAAGCCAGCGACTCGCCGTGGAGCAAAGAGCGTAATGAAGATGGAGAGGTTGTTCCGAATAAAGTGACCGATGGTCCTTTCCTGTTTCATACCCAAACCGGAAAGTTAGGGATGCTGTGGACCAGTTGGGTGTTTGACGTGTATACGCAAGGCGTAGCCTATTCGGAAAGCGGTACGCTAGATGGTCCTTGGATACACGAACAGGAACCGATTACACCGCCAGACTATGGTCACGGCATGTTGTTCCGCACATTTGAAGGTAAGCTACTCATGGCGGTACATAGCCACCAGGCCGGTGAAGACGGCCACGTCATACGCATTCCCCATTTGTTTGAAATGGATGATTCCGGCGATAAGCTCATCATGGGCAAACCGTTCTAACGGATCGTTTTTTGAGTTTGAAAGAATGAACGAATTTTTTTTATCTTAGTCGGATAATTACCAATTAGCTTAAAAGATGAACACCACCAGAAGAAAATTTCTCGGAACAATGACAACGTTGGCAGCGACCGCAGGCGTCGCATCCGCTTTCCCCGGATCGTTTTCCATCGGCCGTAGACAGGATGCCATAAAGGTAGGGCTGATCGGCACCAATGGCATGGGCTGGTCAAATCTAAATTCCATGCTGAAAGTGCCGGGCGTACAATGCACGGCGCTGTGTGATGTGGATGCCAACATATTGAATAAACGGGCCGAGGAGCTGAAAGGGCGCAATATTACGCCTAAATTATATGCCAAGCACGAGGAATTGCTGGCCGATCCGAACGTCGATGCCGTCATCATCGGCACCCCCGATCACTGGCACTGCCTCATCATGGTAGATGCCTGTGCTGCGGGTAAAGATGTGTATGTCGAAAAACCGCTCGGCAATTCCATTGCGGAATGCAACGCCATGGTGGCAGCGGCGGCAAAATATAACCGTGTGGTGCAGGTCGGACAATGGCAGCGCAGCCAGCAGCATTTTCGGGATGCCATGGATTTTGTGCATTCGGGTAAGCTCGGCAAGATCCGCTTGGTGAAGGCATGGGCTTACCAGGGTTGGATGAAGAGCATCCCCGTCAAACCGGATAGCCCGGCACCGGAAGGGGTGGACTACACGCGCTGGCTGGGTCCGGCACGGCAGCGCCCGTTCAATCCCAACCGCTTCCACTTCGAGTTCCGTTGGTTTTGGGATTATGCCGGTGGACTGATGACGGATTGGGGTGTGCATATGCTCGACTTTGCCTTGATCGGCATGAAGGCCACCACACCCAAGACCATCATGGCTACAGGCGGCAAGTTTGCTTACCCCGAGGATGCGGCTGAAACGCCTGATACGCTGACCACCGTGTATGAATTTGATGACTTCACCGTGCAGTGGGAGCATGCCAACGGCATTGATGGCGGTCCTTATGGGCGCAACCATGGTGTGGCGTTTATTGGTAATTTCGGTACACTAGTGGTAGACCGCGGCGGCTGGGAGGTCATTCCGGAAGGCGACCGGATGGAGGCGGTGTCGCTCCAAAAGAGCCAAGACGATGGGCTGGATCTGCATACGACCAATTTTGTAGATGTGGTACGCTCGCGGAAGCTGGAGGAGCTGCATGCGCCTGTCACCGCGGGGGCGCATATCGCCATCTTCTCGCAGATGGGCAACATCGCTTACCGAACCGGAGAAAAGATTTATTGGGATGAGGAGAAGGGACAGTTCACCAGCAAAGCGGCCAATAAGCTGCTGGCGGCTGAATACCATAATGGATATAAAATTCCATCGGTGATTTTCGATGAGTGAACATGACGACCGTGATCAAGCTGCTGACAGCCTGCGTATCTCTTTTACTGACGCACGTTTTGTTTGCCCAACAAGATAGCGTATATGCCTTCTCTTATTTCAAGGGCAATGGTGAAGATGGGCTGCACTTGGCCTATAGCGAGGACGGATTCAAATGGACGGCCCTGAATAAGGACCAGTCATTTCTCAAGCCGATGCTGAGCAAGGACAAGCTCATGCGCGACCCCTGCATCATTCGTGGACGCGATGGCCGCTTCCACATGGTATGGACGGTGAGCTGGACGGACAAGGGTATCGGCTATGCGTCATCGGACGACCTGATGCATTGGTCGGAGCAGCAATATCTCCCGGTGATGGCACACGAGCCGGATGCCCGCAACTGCTGGGCGCCGGAAATCACCTACGATCGGGAGCACGATTGTTACATGATCTACTGGGCAACCACCGTCCGGGGGCGGTTTCCGGAAACGCAGGTCGATGCAGACAATGGCTATAATCATCGGATGTACTGCGTGGTCACCAAGGATTTCAAGACGTTCAGTGATACCCGGTTGTTTTACGATCCAGGGTTCAACGTGATCGACGCGACCATCCAGCAAGGCGGTAACCGTTGGGTGATGCTGCTCAAAGATGAGACGCGGGAGCCTGCGCAAAAAAACCTCAAGGTGGCTTTTTCGGATAAACTCGAAGGCCCTTATCGACTGGAAGATCAGCCGATCACGGGGAATTATTGGGCCGAAGGCCCTACGGTCACTCGCATCAACGGGGAATGGGTGGTATATTTTGACAAGTACATCGAACACCAATACGGAGCGGTGGCGTCCAGCGATCTCGTAACCTGGAACGATGTGTCGGAAAAACTAGCCATGCCCGAGGGGATTCGACATGGGACGGTTTTCAAGATCAGTAGGGAGGAATTGGAGCGGTTGATTAATTGATTTTGGACCGAACGCCCCACTTTACACTCGCTGGGATAGCCTTATTTTACAGTTATTAATATAAAACTAATGAAATTCCAAGCTGGTTTTTATAGTTGTTTACTTACTTTTATCTTAAATTCAAAAACCGAAATCATATGGAAAAGAAATTAAAATCTTTGTAAAGCTCGAACACGACGGTACCGAGTTTAAATATTGAATTTAGCATAATGGTAAATTCAGTAGTGACTATAGATATGTTATGAAAATGGGTCTAATATTTTTTCTTCTTTGCTCTGTTGCATCGAGTAATGTGCACATCCATAAATCGGAAACTGGCATAGGGGATAAAGAAGACATGAATAGTACTATAGACACTTTATATAACCATCTTTTTACCCTTCATCCCGATTTAGATTCTATACATATTGAGTTCGATACGTCACAACCTGTCTATGCCGAGCTATACTTCGGTTCTGATTCTGCCAAATCAGCTTTCAAGTGTGATCATATAGGTTGTTTCGATTTGACGTTTGAAGGTGACCGGCAAATTTTACGAGAAAAACATGGAGCTATATTTTCTGCTGCATTAATTGAAGCAAAAAGGCTTGATATGTTGAATGAGAATAAACGCATGGAGCGATTAAATGTTTTCATCACTAGAGATACGAGCATTTATAAATACGACCCTCTTCCCCCAGTTATTTTTCCTGCTTATAAATCAGGTATCAAAGAGCTGGAAACAACCATTAAAAACAAATATGTAAAAGATGTCTTTGTGCCTCAAGGTGACTCCATATTGATATTTCAATCCATAGTCAATCGGGACAAGACATTAGGAGATATTGGTTTGATATATGGTGAGCGATCTTCTTTTTCTGAATTTGTATTACGTTGTTTACGGGAAACAGGGGCTTCGTGGGTGCCTATGACGAAAGATGGAAGAGTATTAAGGAGCCTTATGGATATTTATGTTAGGTTGAATAGTGACGAAAGCATTTCGGTTTCAGTAACAGGGCGTGGTCGGAGGCTTAAAATAAAGGATAATGACAAGAGTTCGTATCTATTCCGTTTTTAAGTACACTGGAAAACGTTTACTAGGGGTATCTGCCAAATACGACTTTGCAGTCGTATGATAATATATTGCAATTATGAAAAGCGTATTGTTTATAATAACTGTTTGGTTTTATCCCATATTCGATCTTAATGCACAATATCCCCCGCAGGGCAAATCCACTTCTTCGCAGACCCAGGGGACATTCGAAAACTACGCTTTTGTAGTGAACGAAAAGGTCATCCAGCAGCATGCATTGGTTGACTATCCGGGCGCGACACTGGATAGGATATTCAACGCTGTGGTTAAAAATATATATTTGTGATACCTCATCATAAGTTGGGTATATTAAAGAAGGGATTCTAATAGTCGATAATTACAAAATCATGATTAGGGTGTTTTTTATTGTAATGTTTTCTTGCCTTTTTACGACAGGTGCTCATTCACAGATAACACGTGATCTTACATTCCAAATTGTTTTTCCAGACACTTCTAATCGTCATTTTTTTGCGAAACAGCACAATATTAGTTTATTCACAGTTGATTTTGAGAAAGGAATACCTATTTCGCTATCATTGTATTATAGTTCCAAGACCCAACATCCTTACAGCCCCTTAGACAATCAAGATCCCGATGAGTTTTATGATTTAGAGTTTGACGGAGATCTCTATAGGCTTTCCAAAAAATACAAACAAATAACAATGCCTGTCTTGCCAACATTGACCATGCAATATTTGCCAAATATCACTGATAGGCAAGATATCAAAACATATTATGATGTTAAAGCCCTAATATATAAGGATGACTCTATAGCATATCAGTTTAGCCAATATCATCATCCAGATGATCCAGACATTGCTATTTATACGAGCAAACAAAGAAAAGAGATGTTCGACGCGAAATTTAAAGGGGGAGGTACCCAATTGGCGAAGATACTTGAAGCAAATTATAATGAGCAACAGCAAGTCTCCGTTAAGGATTCTATCCTTATTTTCCGTGGTGTGGTGCATCGCGATGGCTTTCTAAATGACGTTGAATTGATTCAAGGTCAGCAATCCCAGTTCTCAAATTTTATACAGCAAAGTCTTGAAGAAAGTAGTAAATCTTGGATTCCGGCCCGTCAAGGAGGTAGATCTGTAATGTTCGCCGTCAATATCTATGTTCGGTTAAATAACGATGATAGCATAATGGTTTCAACTAATGGAGAATATAAAAAGACTAAGCAAGATTAATGAAAAAAACCGCGATGGTTCTTCATCACAATATCGGAATAGCCGCATAGTTCAATACGGCTTTGTGGTATTGCAGGATATTGATAATAAGGTCAAGAATTAATCGTAGTCAAAGTTAGAATCTATACTCAATTAGTTACGGAGTTTTATGTCACCGATCCTGTTAAGGTATCAGTTAATAATTTGATATTCCTAATACATTGTATCCAAACGGCATAGTGATGTACAACGGGAAAGCGTGGCCGATTTGCTTTCTACCGGTTTGGATACTTCGGGGATAGGCCACACCTTAGGGGAGTTGACAACTCACATTGCGATATGCTTGGGATACTCGACAAGGTTTTTTAATACACCGGAGAAGATTGCGGCATTGAAAAAATGGGTCGATAAGGTGTTATCCGCCCAGCAACGGAGATATAACTATACCGATAAATTTGTCAGGAAAACGAGAGGTTATATCCTTCAGATGTATTGTGGCGTCTATTAACGTTGGTGGCTACTTATTCCCCTCTTCTACTTCCTTCGCGCTTTCCTCTACCTTCTTGGCTAATTCTGCTTTGTAGTTCAGTAAGTTTTGCGTGATCTGCTCATTCGCAACGGCTAGGATCTGGGCGGCGAGTATTCCTGCGTTCTTGGCAGCGTTGAGCGCAACAGTGGCGACGGGTATGCCGTTTGGCATCTGCAAGATGGAGAGCACGGAGTCCCAGCCGTCGATGGAATTGGATGACTTGACGGGTACACCGATGACAGGCAGGTGGGTGATGGACGCCACCATGCCCGGCAGGTGGGCGGCGCCTCCGGCACCGGCGATGATGACTTTCAGGCCGCGCGAGGCGGCTGTTTTGGCGTAGTCATACATGCGGTCGGGCGTGCGGTGTGCCGATACGATGGTCACTTCGACGCGCGCACCGAGCAATTTCAGTATTTCCACAGCATCCTGCATCACCGGCAGGTCCGATTTGCTACCCATGATGATGCCTACTTCTGGTATATCTGATGTCCTTGTCATTGTCGAATTTAATTTAGTATTCACCCCCAATCACGTTACCACCCTAATCGTCTGCTGTACTTTCCTTGCCGTATTAATGGCTGCTTCCCGGTTTTCGTTGACGATACATACATGGCCCATTTTGCGGAAAGGCTTGGTGAACTTCTTTCCGTACAGGTGCAAATATACGCCTTCCATTGCCAAAATTTCTTCAACGCCTTCATATCGAGCCAACCCTTCGTGGTCTGCTTCGCCGAGCAGATTCACCATCACCGCATTGCTGCGGGTGGCAGTGTTGCCGGGGGGGAGGTTGAAGATGGCACGCAAGTGCTGGGCAAACTGCGAAGTGAAATTGCCCTCGATGCTTTGATGCCCGCTGTTGTGGGGCCGCGGAGCGAGTTCGTTGACCAACAACTGCCCGTCTTTGGTGAGGAAGAGCTCTACAGCCAACAGTCCCACGATGTGCAGGTCTTCGGCGATCTTTTTGGCCAACTGTTCGGCCCGTTGCTGGATTTCGGAAGGGAGGGTCGCGGGTGAGATGAGAAACTCGACAAGATTGGCTTCGGGGTTGAATTCCATTTCCACGCAGGGGAAGGTCGCTACCTCGCCATCGTCGTTGCGCGATACGATCACCGCCAGCTCCTTTTCGAAGTCGACCCACTGCTCAATGAGGCTAGGGGCTTCGAAGGCCGTTTCGAGATCGGCCTCGCTGGTGATTTTCTTTACGCCACGGCCGTCGTAGCCATCCTTGCGAAGTTTTTGGATATAAGGCAGGGCGATGGACGTGTTCTTCAGGTTTTCTTTGGATGAGATCAGCTGGAAAGGTGCCGTGGGGATATCGTTCTGCTTAAAGAATTGCTTTTGCAGGCCTTTATCCTGTATCAAGCGGATAACCCGCGATTGCGGGTAGACCAGCACACCCTCTTCCTCCAGTTTTTCAAGGGCGTCGACGTTGACTTTCTCGATCTCGATGGTGATCATGTCGAGCCCTTTGCCAAAATCGTATACGGTATCAAAGTCGTTCAGCGGACCGTTGACGAAGCGGGTGCACAATGTGCGGCAGGGTGCATGCCTATCGGGGTCAAGGATATGGACGTTCACATTGAAATTGATGGCCTCCTGAATTAGCATGCGGCCTAGCTGTCCGCCGCCGAGGATGCCCAATTGTAGTTCGCCATAAAAATCTTTTGCCATACGAGCGGTTGAAATTTGTTAGGGGTTAAGCATGTGTCGATTGCAATTTGTCAGCGATGATATGCTCGCCTGCTATCTTTTTCTGCAACTCCAGAAAGGCGCCGATGAGCGCCTCCGGCCGTGGAGGGCAGCCCTGCACGTAGATATCTACTGGGATGATGCGGTCGACTCCTTTGACCACATGATAGCCGTGCTGCCAATACGGTCCGCCGCAGTTGGCGCATGACCCCATGGAGATGACGTATTTGGGATCGGGCATCTGTTCGTAGAGCCTACGGATACGATCGGCCATTTTGAAGGTGACCGTGCCGGCAATGATCATCACGTCTGACTGCCGGGGGGAAGGGCGGGGGAACACGCCGAAGCGGTCGAGGTCATAGGTCGCGGCCATGGCACCCATCATTTCGATGGCACAGCAGGCGATGCCGAAGCTCATGGGCCACATGGATGACAGGCGCGCCCAATTGAGCAGGTCATCAAGCTTGGCAATGACCACACCATTGCTTTCCAGTTGTTTGTTGATGCTCATGGGGTCGCTCCGGGTTTTCTGAATAAGGGCTTGAACGCCGGTGTCTTCGCCGCGCCTGCATCTTGGTTTGCCGGCCTGGCCGCAGCCGGTGCTTCTGGCGCAAATGGCCGCACGCGGTAAGCATCGCGATGCAGCTTATCATAGGCCGACTTGGGGATATTGACCTGTACATGCGGTAACACCGTTTGGGGCTTTACCCATTCAAGATCGCCCTTCTTCCATACATATATCAGCCCTACCACCAAAATGCCCAGGAAAATGGCCATCTCTACCAAGGTAAACCAGCCCCAGCGGGCATCGGCACCAATCAATTCGGGACGGCCGAAGACCGTTGCCCACGGAAAGACAAAGACCAACTCGACATCAAAAAGCAAAAATATCAGGGCGATTACATAAAAACGGGAGTTGAACGGTATCCAGGAGCTACCAACGGCTTCTTCGCCACATTCATAGGTGCTCAGCTTTTCGGGGGTCGGCTTTTTCGGTGACACTACCTTGCCCAGCAGCAGCGTAAACAACACCAACAAGGCACCCATTACCCCGATGAGGAGTACTTTGCCAAATTCGGTCAGCTGCGCCGGGTCGTCCATGATTCAAAGATAGTGATTTTTTCCTTATCGGCCCATCGGCGTTTTGGGCATGCCGCGCATCATGCGGGCCATGGCTGCCGGATTGGACATCTGTTTCATTACCTTGCGCATATCGTTGAATTGCTTCATCAGCTTGTTTACCTCCAACAGGTCCGTTCCTGATCCTTTGGCGATGCGTGCACGGCGCTTTTGGTCAATGATATCCGGGTTTTCGCGCTCATAGGGCGTCATGGAGTTGATGATGGCCTCGATGGGTTTGAAGGCATCGTCGTCGATATCCACGTCCTTGATTGCCTTGCCTACGCCGGGAATCATGCCCATGAGGTCTTTCATGTTGCCCATCTTCTTGATCTGCTGAATCTGACTCTTGAAATCGTTGAAGTCGAATTTATTCTTGCGGATTTTGCGATGCAGTTCAGCGGCTTCTTTCTCATCGAATTGCTGCTGCGCCCGCTCCACGAGCGACACCACGTCGCCCATGCCGAGGATACGCGACGCCATGCGGTCAGGGTGGAACACATCCAGTGCCTCCATTTTCTCGCCCGTACCGATGAATTTGATGGGCTTATTGACCACGGACTTGATGGATAGTGCCGCGCCACCACGCGTATCGCCGTCCAGCTTGGTGAGTACCGCTCCGGTGAAGTCAAGCCTGTCGTTGAATGTTTTGGCCGTATTGACCGCGTCCTGGCCGGTCATCGCATCCACAACGAAGAGAATTTCGTGCGGCTGCGTGGCGTCTTTCACCGCTGATATTTCGTTCATCAATGCCTCATCGATGGCCAGGCGACCGGCGGTGTCGATGATGACCACATTGTATCCCTTTTGCTTGGCTTCGGCCACGCCGGCCTTGGCAATGCCGATGGGGTCTTTTGATTCCATGTCAGCATACACCGGTACATCCACCTGCTCGCCCAGTACTTGCAGCTGTTCGATGGCCGCCGGACGGTATACGTCTCCGGCAACCAACAAAGGTTTCCGGCCCTTTTTCTCTTTGAGGTATTTAGCCAGTTTTCCGGTGAAGGTGGTTTTACCTGCACCGTTGAGGCCAGCGATGAGGATGACAGTCGGGTTTTTCGAGAGCTCCAGCTCGGTGGCCGCACCGCCCATCAGCGCGGTCAGCTCATCGTTCATGATTTTGGTGAGCAGCTGCCCGGGCGATATGCTGGTCAGTACGTTTTGACCGAGTGCCTTCTGCCTCACCTCATCGGTAAACGTCTTGGCCGTTTTATAGTTGACGTCGGCATCGAGCAATGCCTTGCGGATCTCCTTCATGGTCTCCGCCACGTTGATTTCCGTGATATTACCCTGGCCTTTCAGTACTTTAAAGGCCCTGTCTAATTTATCCTGTAGATTCTGAAACATTGTCAGTTGCTATATAAATACAAACGAAGTGCAAAGGTACAAAAAACCGTAATAAAAAAGCCCGCCGGCAATGAAGCAGACGGACTTACCTAACTATGAAAAACAATCGTTAATCCCTTCTTCCCATCAGCATACTGGCATAATACAGCAAGGTGACCAATGAAGACAATGCTGCAACCACGTAGGTCATCGCTGCCCACCAGAGGGCGTCTTTAGCGCCGGCGTGCTCTACACTGCTGTGCGTAATGCCCTTGTTATCCAGCCAGGCCAGTGCGCGTTTCGATGCGTCAAATTCTACCGGCAGGGTCACGAAGCTGAAGAGCGTCGTAACGGCCAGCGCCGCCACACCGATGGTCAATACCCAAATGTTGCCAGATGCAGCCATAATGACGCCAATCAACAGCACCCAGGTGACGAGTTTTGAAGCCACGCTCACCGCAGGCACCATAGCCGAGCGCAACTGTAGCCAGGCGTACGCCTTGGCATGTTGCACGGCGTGTCCACATTCGTGGGCGGCTACTGCGGCAGCGGCAATGCTACGGCCGCTATATACCTCTGGACTGAGGTTTACCGTTCGGTTTGCGGGGTTATAATGGTCGCTCAATCGACCCTGTGCGGAAATGATCTGCACATCATGTATGCCATGGTCATGCAGCATTTTTTCGGCGACGTCTCTCCCCGTCATCCCGCTGCTGAGTGGCATTTCCGAGTATTTTTTAAACTTACTCTTGAAGCGCCACTGCACGATCATGCTGACCAGCATGATTCCGATAAAAATAATCCAATATCCTGCCATCGTTATTTTCTTTCTGTTTGTTTTTTCAACTCTTGTATCATCGTGCAAAAAGTATACCGGGCACCCCTTGCTGACGACATGACGGTATATCCACGTTACGAATATAAAAAACAGGAAGCTGCCCTGCAAGTCCGTCTTGGTATTATGGTCGTTTGATGACAAAGTTGCATGAGTGCATGTGCTCGTGAGACATAAAAGTAATATTTTTGTTATATTGAAAAAAACCTATATTTTTGATTAACCAAATATTACTGAATAATGAAAGCCCTAAAAATTATTCTGATCATCCTGGTGATCATTATTGCGGTGCCCTTGCTCATCGCCTTGTTTGTGAAAAAGGACTACGCCGTAGAGCGGGAGGTGACCATCAACAGGTCCAAGCAAGAGGTATTTGACTACGTGAAGTACCTCAAAAATCAAGACAACTATAGTAAATGGGCCACGATGGATCCGGATATGGACAAATCGTACCGCGGTACCGACGGGACCGTTGGGTTTGTGTCCGCGTGGGACGGCGACAAGGCGGGCGAGGGCGAACAGGAGATCACCAACATCATCGAAGGCGAACGGATCGACTACGAGCTCCGTTTTCTGGAACCGATGGAGTCTACGTCAAAAGCGTATATGATCACCGAGCCAGTGTCTGACAGCCAAACCCGGGTAAAGTGGGGGTTCAGCGGACACATGGACTATCCCATGAACTTCCTGCTCCTGGTCATGAACATGGAAAAAATGCTGGGGGATGATTTTGAAACCGGATTGGTAAACCTGAAAGTTGCGTTGGAATCGAAAACACCTGTCACCCCAGGTGGTTAGCGGTTTGCAGCGCTACACTGTCATGATGTCTTTTTCCTTGGCTTCGGCCAGTTTATCCACGTTGGCGATATGTTTGTCGGTCAGCTTCTGTACTTCCAGTTCACCAGCCTTGATGTCGTCTTCCGACACGCCTTCGCTTTTCAGCTTTTTGATACTGTCGTTGGCATCCTTACGGATGTTGCGGACCGCCACGCGTCCTTTTTCGGCTTCTTCTTTTACTTTCTTGACCAAGTCGCGCCGCCGCTCTTCCGTAAGCGGGGGGATATTGAGGCGGATGATCGCACCATCGTTTTGGGGGGTCAGTCCGATATTGGCATCCAGGATAGCCTTTTCGATGGGAGATAGCATCGATTTCTCCCAGGGCTGTATGACCAGTGTACGTGCATCGGGTGTATTGATGTTGCTCACCTGGGAAAGCGGTGTAGCGGTACCGTAGTAATCTACTTGGATACCGTCGAGCATCGAAGGCATCGCTTTACCGGCGCGGATTTTAGTGAGTTCGGATTCCGTGTGTGCCACCGCCTTTGTCATCTGTTCGGCACTATCGTCCAGTTGTAAGGATATCAGTTCGTCCATGGTTATGCGTTATGGTTTGGTCAAAGATAATTATTCTCGTACTAAAGTTCCAATGGCTTCGCCGTTTGCCAATCGGCTGAGGTTACCGGGTTTGTTCATGTCGAACACGATGATGGGCAGTTTATTTTCCTGGCATAAGGTGAATGCCGTCATGTCCATCACGCTTAGCCCGCGGTTATAAACATCCTGGAAGGTGATCTCGTCGAAACGGGTGGCCGTGGGATCTTTGAGTGGGTCGGCCGTATAAATGCCATCCACACGGGTGCCTTTGAGCACCACGTCTGCGTTGATCTCGATGGCCCGCAAGGAAGCGGCGGTATCGGTGGTGAAATAGGGGTTGCCGGTACCTGCGCCGAAGATGACCACTCGCCCTTTCTCGAGGTGGCGTACCGCACGCCGCCGGATAAACGGCTCGCAGATCTGCTCCATCTTAATGGCGGTGAGCAAGCGGGTCTTGATGTCGAGCTTTTCCAACGCATCCTGTAGCGCCATGCTGTTGATAACGGTGGCCAACATGCCCATATAATCGGCTTGTACGCGGTCCATGCCTGCCTTTTCGGCACTGAGACCGCGGTAGATGTTGCCGCCGCCGATGACGATGGCTACTTCCAGGCCTTTGCTGTGAATGTCTTTGATGTCTTGAGCGTATTGGGCTACGCGGTTGATGTCGATACCGTAGTGCTGATCACCCATAAGGGCCTCTCCACTGAGTTTGAGTAGGATGCGTTTGTATTTCATATGTTTCCAGTCTTGGAAGGGACCTCCGAGCGGCAAAGATAATAGAATTTTTTTAACTGGCAGGTTTCACGTGATGCACGATCAAGCGTTTTGCTGGACGCCTTCGATGACCTCTTGGTAATACTGCTCGTACAACGGCATGATATTGGCCAGCTGGAAGTCTTTAGCGCGTTCCAGCGCGGCCTCTTTGAACCGCTCCAGGCGTGCATTGTCTTCGAGGATGTGGATGGCGTTAGCGGCCATCGCTTCCACATCGCCCACATCGCTGAGAAAACCAGTAACGCCGTCTACATTCAATTCTGGCAGTCCGCCCGTATTAGACGAGATCACGGGTACCTTGCAGGCCATGGCTTCCAATGCCGCGAGGCCGAAGCTTTCCGAACCCGAGGGAATGATAAATAGGTCGGACACCGACAGGATCTCCTCAATGGCGTCTTGCTTGCCCAAGAATCGGATATCATTGGCTACATTCAACTCGCGCGACAACTGCTCGGCCGCCGTGCGTTCCGGTCCGTCGCCCACCATGAGTAGCTTGCTGGGCACTTTTTCCTGCACTTTCTTGAAGATGCGGATGACATCGGTGGTGCGCTTCACCTTGCGGAAGTTAGAGGTGTGCACCAAGATGCGCTCATCGCCCGGCGCGATGGCTTGTTTGAAGTGCTGGCGGGGCTTGAGGCTGAAACGGTCCAAGTCGATGAAATTGGGAATGACACGGATCTCCCGCTTTATGTCGAAATAGCTCAACGTTTCCTCTTTCAGGTTGGCGGATACGGCTGTCACCCCATCTGACTGGTTGATGGAAAAGGTAACGACCGGACTATAGCTGGCATCTTTGCCCACCAATGTGATGTCGGTACCATGCAGCGTGGTCACTACCGGGATATGGATACCATAGGTAGCCAAGATCTGTTTGGCCATGAAAGCTGCCGACGCATGGGGGATGGCATAATGCACATGCAGCAAATCGAGCTTTTCAAACCGGACAACATCCACCAATTTGCTGGCCAATGCCAGTTCGTATGGCGGAAAGTCAAATAACGGATATTTGGATATCGTGACCTCATGGTAGTAGAGGTTTTCCGAGAAAAAATCAAGTCTGGCCGGCTGGCTGTAGGTAATAAAATGGATTTGGTGTCCATTGGCCGCCAAAGCCTTGCCGAGTTCAGTGGCCACTACACCGCTTCCACCGAAAGTGGGGTAGCATACTATACCTATCTTCATGTACTCCCTTCAATTAGCTTGATTGCAAAGTACGCATAAATTTTCCGATGGGATGTTCATGCCAACGTAAAAAAGCGCACTGCGATTGTAACGAACGCATATAAATAAAAAAACAAAAAGTTGCAAAACTAAAATATTAGTTTTATGTTTGTGTTTATATCAGGGTTCATTTGCCTGCTATAGGCACGAGACCGTTAAGAAGGCAAACCCTGCGCAAATGGGCTCATTGATACCATTGAACACATACACGAATCGACAGATGAAACCTGCATGAATTGCCATCACAAAAGGATATGAATAATTCATGCAAGCTTCATTGCCAATTAAAAAACAATTATTCAAATGAAAGAACTAAAAGAATTGACGCGTGCGGAAGAACAGATCATGCAGGAGCTATGGGATCTCGAAAAGGCGTTTGTGAAAGATATCATCGATCAGTTGCCTGAGCCCAAGCCTGCGTACAATACGGTGTCTACGATTGTACGGATCTTGGAAACCAAGGGTTTCGTCGCACATGAGGCTTTTGGCAAGAGCCACCGCTATTATCCGCTGGTTTCCAAAGAGGAGTACCGCACATTTGCAACGGGGAAACTATTGCATGGCTACTTCGACAATTCGGCGAGAAACATGCTGTCCTTCTTTTTGGAGGAGCAGCAGATCGACCTGAAGGATGCGGATGAGTTATTGAAGATGCTCGAAGAGGCAAAGAAAAAAAGGAGGCAGCGATGATGTACTTACTGTTAACCAATTTGTACTTGGGTATTTTCTATGGATTTTACCAGGTATTCCTGCGGAATGAGACTTTTTTCCGGTTGAATCGGTTTTACCTGCTGGGAGGATTGCTGCTGGCATTTATACTGCCTATCGTGAGCTATCCTGAATGGCATACAAACACCGGGGAATACCCGCGTTATTTGGCGGTGATGCAGGCAGGCGAGCCGGTGGTGGTGCAGGGGAATGCCACCAATGCAGGGTATCCCTCGGCGGCATTCGTTCAGGATATGCTGTTATACGCTTATATTGGCGGATGTGTTGTCGCTTTTCTTGCGTTTGCTTTGCGTTTTTTCCGGACGCTCCGGATGTTAAGGACGCAGACAGGGGGTGAAGCGTTTTCGTTTTTCTCCGCTATCCGGATCGATCATTCATTGGCAGGCCATGAACAGATCAGTAGGCATGAGCAGGTACACGCCCGTGAGTGGCACAGCTTGGATATCATCCTGATGCAGTTAGCGAAAATCATCAATTGGTTCAATCCCATCGTGTATATATACGAGCGGACCGTCAAACTGCAGCACGAGTACATTGCCGACGGTGAAACCGCAGCGGACAAGCAAACGGAATATGCCGAATTGCTGGTTTATCGGGCGATGGGCGTCGCGGGTCCGGTGTTGGCTAATACGTTTTCGAACAGGCGACTGTTGAAGCACCGGGTAGCCATGTTGTTGCGCCATCGGTCGCCCCGACGGAGCCTCCTCCGGTACACGTTGCTGCTTCCCATTGTGGTGGCCATGGTGGTCTTCTCCGTCGCTTGCAACCAGGGTAAGAATAGCAACGGCGATACCGAAGCAGCCGTGGCAGCGGACGTGAATGCAGACGAGTTTATAAAGGCCCTCGGTGACCAGCTCAGGTACAGTGACGAGGCGCTGCAAGACCGGGCACAAGGGATGCTGGCCGTGTCATACGAAAAGTCGAATGGTGAGCTATCGAATATCCGCTTTCTGAATACGATAGGCCCTGGTATGGAAGCGTCGGTGATCAGCGCATTGCAGCATGATACCGTGGAGCGGGCTGCGCCCGAAGGGAAGAATATGATTGTCATCGACTTCAAGATCTCGGGAGTAGAACCCGAAGACATGCCCCCGCCACCTCCCCCGATGTCGCCGGACTACACCCAGCTGGGCGTCTTGGTCGTCATGGGCCACCTGTCGGCACCCCCGCCACCCCCGGTAGATCCTTCCAAACCCCGCGTAGACACCGTGCGGATGCCACCACCCAAGGTCGTGCCGAAGCAATCCGCGCAAGAAGATGATAAGACGGAACCCGAGGTGATACAGGTACGGTTCCCTGAAAAATCTGACCAGAAACCTGTTGTCGAAGAAGGCACCGATATCGTATTCCAGTCCGTTGAAATCAATCCCCAGCCAGTGGGCGGGATGCGTAGCTTCATGAAATGGGTCGCGGATAATTACGATTATCCGCAGGCCGCTATTGAGGCTGGGGTGAATGGTCAGGTGCAGGTCTCTTTTGTGGTTGAAAAAGACGGAAGCCTCACCGACATCAAGTTAGTTCGGGATTTGAAATACGGCACTGGTGAAGCGGCCATCCGCCTCTTGCAACGCAGCAGCAAGTGGTCTCCGGGCATTCAGAACGGCAGACCTGTGCGGGTGGCCTACACCTTGCCTATCCGGCTGAATCTTCAAGCATGACAGAATGGGGTAGTGATGATGTAAACCTGAAGAAGTCCCGGCGATGAGCCGGGCTTTTTTATGTTCAGGGCGAAACCAGTTGCATCAATATGCCGCAAAGGTAACCGGCGTAGGTGCCGACTGCATATGCGCAAACGGAAAGAATCACGCCTACGGACACCAGTGACGGATGGAAGGCAGCAGCTGTGGCCGACGCCGAGGCGACCCCTCCGATGTTCGACATGCTCGACACCGCAAAGAAGAAAAAGGGAGCTTTAATCAGCCAACCCACCAACGCCAGTATCGTCACGTGGAAAAGCAGCCAGATAATGCCCACCAGGAACAATCCGGGATTATCAAGTATGGCTAAAATATCCATCTGCATACCAATGGATGCAATCAAGATGTAGAGGAGTACCGTGCCCATCTTGGATGCTCCGGCGCCTTCCAATTGCCTGGCCTTGGTCATGGAAAGTGAAATGCCGATGACCGTAGCAATCAGGATAATCCAAAAGAAATCAGAAGTGAGACTGAATTTGTCAAGATATGGAGCATGTTCGCCCAACCACCGGGCAATGGAACTGCCAAAAAAATGAGCAATGCCGGTGGTGCCAAAGGCCAAACCCAGCATCACCATCAGGTCTTTTAGCTGCGGTATTCTTGTGTTCTCTCTGCTATAAGCTTCCATTCTTCCGGTCAATTCCTCCACGGCGCGGTTATCGGCGCGAAAGAACCGATTCATTTTATCAGCTTTGCCCGCGCCGAATAGCAGCAAGGCCATATAGCCATAGGCAACAAATACATCCACGGCGATGGTCGCCGAAAAGAGTTCGGGCGAGGGCTCAAAAATCCGAAAAAGGGCGGCTTGATTCGCACCACCGCCAATCCACGTACCGGCCAACGTAGCCAGTCCGCGCCAAGCAGCATTATCACCCGTTCCGCCCACGACATCGGGCGCCGCCAATCCGACGATATATACAGCGATGGGACCACCGAGCACGATGCTCCCGACAGTGGCCGCGAACATAACTCCGGCTTGCTTGCGCAACTTCCAAAGCTCCGGAAGGTTGAGGCTCAGCGTGAACAACACCAAGCAGGCAGGCAATAGGTAATTTGAACTCACGCTGTATAAAGCCGAGTTTTTACCGTCGATGATGCCCGCCGAGTTCAACAAACTTGGAATGAAATAGCAGAGCAATAGGGGCGGCAAAAAGGTATATAGCCGTTTGAAAAAACGGCTCTTCAATGCCGACGTGTAAAATACGAGCGCAAGTATGGTCATGAGCAGTCCGAAGACTACCGCATCATTGCTGATCCATGGTGTCGCTGCAATCGTCATAGGATTACTCCTTATTCGAGTCGACCACGAGGCGCTTATCCCGGTTGGCAATCTCCCATGCCGTATGGAATGCCAGGCGGGCACGTTTGGACAGCATCTCGAAGTTGATTTTCTCCACCGTATCCGTAGGGGTATGATAGTCCGGATGCAGTCCGCTGAAATAGAAAACCACGGGGATACCATGCTTTGCGAAATTATAGTGGTCCGAACGGTAGTAAATGCGCATCGGGTCTTTCGGATCGTCATACATGTAATCCAATTCCATGTGGGTGTAAGTGGCATTGGCTTCCTCGTTGATCACTTTCAGTTCGGAGCTCAGTTTATCGGAGCCGATGACATGCACATAGTTGAAGTTGCCGCGGATGTGCTTATCATCTACACGGCCGATCATGTCAGTATTCAGGTCTACCACTGTATTTTCCAGCGGAAATACGGGGTTGCGTGAATAGTAGTTGGAGCCCAGCAGTCCTTTTTCTTCGCCGGTGACGGTCATGAAAAGGATGCTTCGTCGCGGGCCATGGCCTTCGGCTTTTGCTTTGGCAAAAGCGCGGGCCAGCATCAATACACCTGTAGTGCCTGAACCATCGTCGTCCGCACCGGGGTAAATCGTACCATCCTCGTTACCCAAATGGTCATAATGCGCGGTGACGACCACCAGCTGATCCTTTAGGTCCGTACCTTCCAGATACCCCAGTACATTGGGCGAGGTGAAGGGTTCCGTAACCGCGCCATAAGTGGCGGCAAATCTTGCCCGGTAGGACTTGCTTTGTGGTTGCCGTGTGTTGTTGATGGCTTGTGTCAGTGCGTCTACCGAGGTTTTTGCCCTTTTGAGTAGCAGATCAGCCATTTCTACGCTGATGTTGGCCACGGGTGTGGTATTGGCTGTTGGCTGGCTCGTGGCCTCTTCAAGCGCAATGCGGGGTTGTAAAAGGCGGTTGCCGAAGCGTTCGAGCGATTCCTTGATGGTATTTGACACTGCGATGATCAGTTTGGGTTCTTTCGCGGTGATGTTCTGTAGGCGTTTGGTGCGCGAAGTTACCCAGTCCGAGGGTTTGTCGGTGCCGGTGATCAGGGAGTTGCCCTGCGCATCTGCGGGTTCGCCTTCGCTCAGCACCAACACCACTTTGTCTTTGATATCGATGCCTTTGAAGTCATCATAGTTCGCTTCGCTGATGCCGTAGCCGATGAATACGATCTCTTTAGCATTAATGGTGGTTTGCGGACCACCGCCGACAATGTAGAAATCTTTGCCGTTGGTAAACGATTTGCCATCGATGGCAAAATCCTTGACATTGAAGCGGGTGCGCACTAGCTTGACCGGCTGGAAATGCGAGCCGTTTACAGGTGCCGTCAGTCCGAGTTTTTTAAATTCTTCAGCAATATAGGCTGCAGCCTTTTCGCCGCCCGGCTCGCCGGTGCCGCGGCCTTCAAATTCTGCAGACGCCAGAATGGAGAGGTGTGCTTTGGCGTTTTCAGGATTGATTTCGGCGGCATATTGCAGTTGCACCGGATCCTGCGCCATGATACATCCGCAGAACACGGGGATGAGGAATAGTAAGGATAAGGTATGTTTCATTTGTGCTTTTTAGATATGAGACATTAGACATTAGACATTAGACAACAGACATTAGACAACAGATATTAGACAACAGATATTAGACAACAGACATGAGACAACAGACATGAGATACTAATCACCTGTCACTAACAAGAAATCTTATTCACGCGGTTCGCATGACGCCCGCCTTCGAAGTCCGTCGTTAGAAATACGTCGACGATGGTTCTAGCCAGCGCGATATCGATAAACCGGGCGGGGATGCATACGATGTTCGCATCGTTGTGCTGCCGGGCCAGGGATGCCAGTTCCGCTTGCCAGCAAATGGCGGCACGGATGCCTTGGTGCTTATTGGCGGTGATGGCCACCCCATTGGCGCTGCCACACACCAATATCCCGCAATCAACTTCGCCGCCTTCTACCGCTGCGGCCACTGGGTGGGCAAAATCCGGGTAGTCGACAGAATCCGCCGTACACGTGCCGAAGTCCTTCACGACATAGCCCTCCGCCTCGAGGAATTGTTTCAAGGCCTCCTTGTACCCAAATCCGGCGTGGTCGCCGCCGATGCCAATTGTTTTTTGTGCAGTCATGGTCGCCTACTCCTTGGTTTCGCCCCGATAAAAGTCCAATTCGTTCTTCTTGCGCCGCCTGTCTACCCGGTCTGCCACGATGATGCTCAGCTCATACAGCAAAAACATCGGAAAACTAACGGTAAGCATGGTGATGATGTCGGCAGTGGGTGTGATGATGGCGGCGATGACGAAGATGATCACCACTGCATATTGCCGTGATTTGCGCATGAATTGGGGTGTCATGATACCCAATTTCGAAAGGATGTAAATAATCATCGGCAGCTCAAAAACAATCCCGCAACCAAGCGTAAGGGTAGCCACAAAAGACAGGTAATTGTCGATAGTGATGGTATTGTTGATTTCTTCGCTGATGGAGTAATTGGCTAAGAAATTCATGGAGAGCGGGACCACCACGTAATAGCCAAATAGTACACCCAGTGCGAATAGGACGGTTGCGTAGAAGACGAACCCACTGGCAGACTTCCGTTCAAGGTCGGTCAATGCAGGCTTTACAAACAACCAAACTTCATACAGCAAATAAGGGAATCCCAGTACGAGGGCCATGATCAGCGAAGAATTGATCTGCAGGATAAACTGCCCCGCCATTTGGGTATTGATGATGGTGCCCGGCACCTCCGTCACGCAGAAATCCGGGGTATTCAGCCATTCTGCAATTTTGCACATCATCCGGTAGGTCCAAAAATCCGCATTTTTGGGCCCCATAATGATCGTTCCAAAAATAAAGTCGTAAAACGAGAAGGCCAAGGCCATAAAAACGACAATGGCGATGGCCGATCGGATAAGGTGCCAACGCAGTACTTCAAGGTGATCGAAAAACGACATTTCGGCTTCGATGCTCTTGCCTTTATCCTTGATGGTATCAATCAATTTTTTTCCGGATAGCTTACTCATGATGACGGACAAAAAGCAAAAATATGGTAAATTCCATTTATTCGCTTAAATCAAATGTTTCCATAAACTTGGTGGTGAAGTTGCCCGCCTTGAAATTGGGGTCGCGCATCAGCCGCAAGTGCAGGGGAATGGTTGTTTTGACGCCCTCGATGATAAATTCACTCAATGCCCGCTCCATGGTGCAGATGGCCTCTTCGCGGGTCTGGGCCACGCAGATGAGCTTAGCGATCATGGAGTCATAGTTGGGCGGAATGACATATCCTGAGTAGGCGTGGGTATCTACCCGCACACCGTGGCCACCCGGCGAATGGAAATTGGTGATCTTGCCGGGAGAGGGTCTGAATCCATTGAATGGATCTTCCGCATTAATACGGCATTCGATGGCGTGCATGGTCGGCTCGTAGTTGTTGCCTGAAATGGGGATACCCGCAGCCACTTTGATCTGCTCTTTGATGAGGTCAAAGTTGATGACCTCCTCGGTGACAGGATGCTCCACCTGTATGCGGGTATTCATTTCCATGAAATAGAAATTGCGATGCTTATCCACCAAGAACTCAATGGTGCCAGCCCCTTCATAGTTGACCGCCTTAGCCCCTTTGATCGCCGCCTCGCCCATGGCCCTGCGCAGCTCGGGGGTAATGAATGGAGAAGGAGCCTCTTCTATCAGCTTCTGGTGCCGCCGCTGGATGGAGCAATCACGCTCCGACAGGTGGCACACCGTACCATACTGGTCGCCCACCACCTGTATTTCGATATGGCGGGGATCTTCCACGTATTTTTCGAGGTAAATGCCGTCATTGCCGAAGGCTGCACCCGCTTCCTGGCGTGCAGAATCCCAGGCGGGCTCAAATGCTTCGTCCTTCCAAACGATGCGCATACCGCGTCCACCGCCACCGGCGGTGGCCTTGAGGATGACCGGATATCCGATCGCATTGGCAATCTTAATGCCCTCCTTGACGTCCTTGACGAGGCCATCCGAACCCGGAATGGTGGGTACGCCGGCGTTTTTCATGGTTTCCTTGGCCGACGCTTTGTCGCCCATCTGTTCGATCTGCTCGGCGGTGGCGCCAATGAACTTGATGCCATATTGCTTGCAGATGGAAGAAAACCGCGCGTTTTCGGAGAGAAACCCATATCCGGGGTGTATGGCATCCGCATTGGTCAATTCAGCGGCGGATATGATGTTGGGTATGTTGAGGTACGATTCTTTGCTTGGAGGTGGACCGATACAGACGGCTTCATCGGCAAAGCGCACATGCAGGCTATCGCGGTCGGCCGTTGAATATATGGCCACGCTCTTGATGCCCATTTCGCGGCACGTGCGGATGACACGCAATGCGATTTCCCCACGGTTGGCTATTAGTATCTTTTTGAACATGAATGTTGACTATCTTCTATCGGTTATTTGGGTTCAACTAAGAACAGTGGCTGATCATATTCCACTGGCTGGGCATCATCTACCAGTACTTTTATGATCTTTCCGGAGACCTCTGATTCGATTTCATTGAAGAGCTTCATCGCTTCTACGATGCACACCACTTTGCCGGCGGTGATCTCATCTCCCACGTTGACAAAAACCGGCTTGTCTGGTGATGACGAGCGGTAGAAGGTGCCGATCATGGGAGACTTGATGGTCACATAATTGGATACGTCTTCTGTCTTTGCTGCCGCTGGCTGGGATACTACCGCAGGCGCAGGGCTTGCAGGAAGGGTTGCTGCAGGAGCAGGTACCGTTGCTGTCACGTAGGTGGGTGCCTGGTTGGTCTTTATCGTGATTTTGAAATCTTGTTCTTCAATAGCTACCTCATTCACCCCTGATTTTGCGACAAACTTAATCAGGTCCTGTATCTGTTTGATATCCATGCTCATTGCTTAGTAGGTTTGATAATAACGATCAAAAATATAATCTAATTTATTAATTAACAATTAATTCCGGGATTTATTGTCCATATGCCCATTTCAGGTACACCGACCCCCAGGTAAACCCGCCTCCGAAGGCAGCCAAAATGATGTTGTCGCCCTTTTTCAACTGGTTTTCCCATTCCCAAAGGCATAGCGGGATAGTTGCCGCCGTGGTATTGCCATAGCGTTGGATGTTGACCATCACTTTTTCCTCAGGCAGTCCCATGCGGTCTGCTGTGGCGTCGATGATGCGTTTATTGGCTTGGTGCGGCACAAGCCAGGCAACATCGTCGGCAGTGAGGTGGTTGCGTTCCATGATGTCGGCCGCTACATCTGCCATGTTGGTCACCGCAAATTTGAAGACCGTGCGCCCCTCTTGGTAGGCATAATGCATATCGGCGTCTACGGTAGCGTGAGAAGCCGGGTATAACGAGCCGCCTGCCTTGATGTTGAGGTAGGGGGTTCCGGAGCCATCGCTTTTGAGGATCGCATCCATTACACCCACCGCTTCTTCGCTGGGCTCCAGCAGCACGGCACCGCAGCCGTCGCCGAAGATGATGCACGTGGCGCGGTCTTTATAATTGATGATGGACGACATCTTATCGCCGCCTACCACCAGTACTTTTTTGTGCATACCCGATTCGATAAACTTAGCCCCGGTGGTCAATCCATAGATAAAGCCCGAGCATGCCGCCTGTAGGTCATAACCCCATGCGTTTATTGCACCGATTTTATCGGCTAAGATATTGGCGGTCGCCGGAAACGGCATGTCCGGCGTGACGGTGCAAAAAATGATCAACTCAATTTCTTCGGCACTGATACCCCGTTTCTCCAGCAGGCCTTTTACGGCAGGCACCGCCATATCCGAAGTGGCCTTTCCTTCCCCCTTCAATATTCTGCGCTCTTTGATACCGGTGCGGGTGGTTATCCATTCGTCATTCGTGTCCACCATGGTCTCAAGCTCCTGGTTCGTCAGGATATAATCCGGTACGTACCCATGTACAGCCGTGATGGCAGCATGTATTTTTGACATATAGCTAGTTAGTTGAAAGCAGATTTGATTTTTTCGATGATATTGGATTGGATCATATCCTTAGACAGCAACAGCATGTTTTTGATCGCTTCGGGACTGGAAATGCCGTGGCCGATGATCACGGGTGCATTGACGCCCAATATGGGGCTTCCGCCATACTGCTCATAGTTGAATCGGTCAAAAAAGTCGTCGTTGAGTCCCTTCTTACGTGTCAATACATAGAATGACTCAGCCAGTTTGAGCACCACATTGCCCACAAATCCATCGCACACGATCACATCTGCCTTATCATCAAACAGTTCGCGGCCCTCAACATTGCCAATGAAGCGAATACGTCCGTTTTCCTTCATGAGCGGGTGGGTCGCCAGCGTAAGCATATTGCCTTTTTCTTCTTCCTCGCCAATATTGAGCAACCCAACAGCAGGCTTTTGTATGCCATAAACATGTTCAGCAAAAAGGCTGCCGAGGAGTCCGAATTGAGGAAGCATTTCCGGCTTGCAGTCGGCATTTGCCCCCACGTCGAGGAGAATGCCGAAGCCGCTTTTGGTCTTCGGTATATTGGTGGCGATGGCCGGGCGGATCACACCCGGGATGGTTTTCACACTGAGTACCGCGCCCACGAGCATGGCCCCAGTATTGCCAGCTGAGGCAAAAGAATCGATCGCCCCCTCTTTCAGCAGCTGGAATCCGCGGCTGATACTCGAATCGGGTTTTTGGGCAATGGCCTTGGTCGGGTGTTCACCCATGCCGATGTGATCCGGGGCATGGATGTATTCAAAAAAAGCAGGGTTTTCGCCTGCTTGTTCAATGTGTTGCTTCGCAATATCCTGGTCACCAATGAGTACGATTTTATGGTTTTCCGAAAGCTGCTTTGCGGCCAGAATGGCTCCTTGTATGGTTGCTTCCGGTGCAAAATCACCACCCAATATGTCTAACCCAATCTTCATCCGTTATTATTTTCTAATCCAATAATACGCAAAAACACCCCAAAGTAACGTATAAAAAATCAGTTATACGCTACGGGATGTTCAATTTTTTGAAAGATCAACTTAGGCGGAGGCAGTGTTTTCGATGATCAATTTGCCGTTGTAATAAAGGTTGCCATCGACCAGGTATGCGCGGTGGGGCAGATGCACGGCACCCGTCTCCTTGCATGTAGCCAAGGTGGGTCGTTCAGCCTTATAATGCGTCCTTCTTTTGTCTCTCCGAGCTTTGGAGGTTTTACGTTTTGGATGTGCCATCTCGTATCGTTATTTTAGTTGTATTTTATATTCTTCAATGCGTCCCAACGGGGATCAGGTGCCTTTTCTTCTTCTTCCTTCGGTTGTTCCGGTGCCATATCATTCAGTTTGGCCAGTACCGTTTCGTCGCAGATAATCTTATCGCCCAGTTCGCTGCACTTTGCGTAATGCGGTACCGACACGTTGATGTATTCATACAACAGTCCGGCGATGTCCAGTTCGTGTTCGTGCTTGGCGAGCACCAATATCTCCTCAGTGCTTTCCGCCAGGTCTTCATCCGCGAATTTGACGATCATCCGTTCCTGGATATCGGCTTTTGCCGGAAACGCGGAGAGACACACATCGCATGTCAGGCTAATGGTGCCTGCAATATGGAATTGGAGGATCATCATGTTTTCCTGTTTGAGTAGATTGACCGACGCTTTCAGATTGCCGTCTTTGACAATGGAATAGTCATAACAATCAAAGAACGCCTTGTCTACATCAAACTCAAAGTCATGCGAACCCAAACTCAACCCCGTAAAGGGGATCCGATATTGCTTCAAATAGTTCACCGTCCCACAATTGAGCCTGCAAAGGTAAATATAAATTATAAGATATAAAAGTTTTTTGATTTACAACTTATATCGTACCGACAGCAGCAATACCCGCGGCATGATGTAGGTGATCTGCTCGCTCACGAGGAAATCCGAAATCGAGTTGGCTACCTTGGTGCGGTTATCCAGCAGGTTGTTCGCTGTGAGGCGGAATCCCCAGGGGCTTTTCTCCCGCTGGTAGTCCAGCGCGGTGTTGGCCACATGATAATGATCACTGGCGCTGTTTTGGTTGTTTACATTGCGGAAGTACATGTAATCGGCGATAACGGACCAATCGGACAGCACCCGCCAATCGAGGCTGGCATCAAACTGGTCGGTGGTAAACCGCGACGATGAGCTGCCCTTGAAGCGGTTGAATCCCTTGGTGTAAGCCACTTCCGCCTGCGGCCAATCCCGCGGTGCAGTGCGTACATTCACCGTGTACTGCTGGCTTGTGCGGCGGTTATTGGCAAGCGTTTCATTCACGGTTTGGGAATAATCAAACCAGCTGAGCCGCGCGTTGCCCCCGATGCGGAGGAAAGCCACTTGGTTGGAGTATGAGCCGTAGGCCATCCAGTTCGTTTCGGGATTGTCGGTCAGCACGGGCATCGAATAGCGGTTGATGCCCTCGAATTGCAGCTCACTGCGGATAGCACGTGTCTTCCGGTTGAAATTGACATACACGTTGGTAATGGGCCCTCCGATGCCGGTGAACCGGCTATAGCGCAGCATGGAACGGTGATAGCGCTCATTAGCCAGCAGTGCATTGCCCCTGGACACGGCATTATAGGATGTAAGTGTAAAGCGGTTGTTCAGCTGCCCGATGCGGGGGAAGCTGTTGGCATACTGGTAGTCAAGCGTTATTTTTTCGTGCTCCTGTATTTCGTATTCGCTTTTCCACTTCGGTTCAGGGAGGAACCGGCTGAGGCGATGGTTGCCCTCTGCCTGCTGGGTAGAGAGTGTGTACCAATGGCCATAGAGCGAAGCCGTATTGGCAAGTTTTCCGATGATGAATTTGTAATCAAGTCCGATGAAAGCATCGTTGAGGCGATAGCGGACATCGTTGCCGAATCCAGCATCGGCGAAATTATTAACTGAGCCGTCCGACAGCAATTGCCGCTCGCTGGTCAGCAGGTCAACCTGAGCGAAGTTATTGCCGACGTTCGTGTGGAGCTGTCCATAGCGGTTGATTACCCAATAATGCTTGAAAAGGACGTCCACGCTATTGCTCCGTTGGCGGTTGACCTGTTCAATGTGGTATGACTCATCCGTTTCGAGCGGAAGGAAGCCCATGAGGAACGCCTGATTGTTGATCCAGGTGTTCAGCGGTGTGCTTTTTTCATAGACATGGTTCACCACGAAGGTGGTGGTGTGCTGCACATTGTACGCTTTATGCCATTCGACGTATTGCTTGAGCGAATGGTTGCCGGCATCGCCGAGCGCATCGAAGCGGTTATTCTGTATGTTAGTGACGGAGTTGAGCATGCTGGTGAAGGAATTATCGCTGCTCTGCCATTGGGCGTTGTAGTACCACTTCTCGGTATTGCCAGGACTGTAGTCCAGTTTGACGTTGGCCAACCCCATCAGATCATCGTTTTCCTGATCGGAATACCGTTGCTCGTCGGTTACCTCCTGGTTGGTGAGGTACTGGAGGTAGGCGTCTGAGCGCCGGTCCGTGAGCAGACGGGAGAAGATTGCGAAGCCGGATAGGTTCAGCTTTTCCGCCACGTCGCTGCTGAAGTTGAGCGCCGCGAAGCGTGAGCGGTTTTCCAGCACGTCGCGATTGCCACTTGTGAACGCCTGCAGGTCGGTGAACGATGGGCGGCTGTTGGTATTGATGAAAGCGCTCACACCGCCCTGAAAACGCATCATGTCATCAAAGGTGAAGACCGACTTGCCGACATCGTTGATGTCTCCGATGAAGCTCACATTATGCGCCGGAGTATAGTAGAAGAGTGCAGCATGGCCGAGGTGGTGACCGCTGTTGCCGCCACCGGCTTCCAGATCGCCGAACACCAGCCGTTTTCGGTCTTCCTTGAGTTTCACGTTCATGGCCATCTCGTCCGTGCCGGAAACCTCCTTGAGGAAGCCCACCTCGTTGAAGTGGTCGATGACCTCGATCTGTTCCAGCGCATCGGCAGGAATGTTCTCCACGGCCAGCTTGCTCCCCCCGCCAAAGAATTTCTTTCCCTCAACGAGCATGTGCCGTATAGGCTGCCCGTTGAAGGTCACGCGCCCATCTTGGTCTACCTCCACACCCGGCAACTTAGCGAGGATATCCTTGAGCTTGCGCTCATTGCCCGCGGCAAAGCTCTCCACATTGAAGACGATAGTGTCTTTCTTGATGATGATGGGGCGGTAGTCATATTCGATGACGATCTCGGTGAGCTGCTCGTTCTTGGCTTGAAGCTTGAAATCGTGCCGTACATCGTTGTTGCCTGCTTTAAGCGCGACAGAGTCAGGATGGTAGCCGATATACGAAACACTGAGGAGGTAAGGTTTTGAAGCATCCAGTTCAAAGCGGTACTGCCCCTGTGTGTTGGCCACGGCGAATTGGATACCGCCACCTTTGTCCAGCGCTTTAGCCATCACGTTGGCCCGTTCGAGGGGTGTGCCGATTCCATCAGAGACTGTTCCGGTAATCGTTCGAGACTGTGAAAGTACGATAAAAGGAAATAATAACAAGATACAAAGCAGTTTATACACACCGTCAATAAGCTCTTAAATTATATGCATTACCATCGGCCAATGTATGCCTTGGTAAACTACCTGAACCACAAATATCAGTAATTAATAAAAAAGTCATGGAGGATTATTGCTTTTGTCTTCTTTTTCTTATTTCCCTCATTTTATCATCGAACTTCTTATAATACGATTTCTCGGAAATTTCTTCAAATGTTGGCATTTCGGGGATTTTAATATCGTTTCGCAGCACAATGGATTTGGCACCGAACACCGTCAAATGGGTTTGTAATTCTAATATTAACCCCGGAAGCCCTCCATATTTTAGAGGTCCGAATGAAAATGGCAACTCAGGGCAAAACCATGCAGTCACTGGAAATCTTCGCTCTTCCCCCTTAAGATCCCAACTGAGGTTATATCGGGTTGCTTTAAAACATTTGTATCCAGCGATTTCCTTGCTTTCTCCCGTAATTTCCCATCCGGTGTGCCAGCCATTTTCAAAGGAGTCCACCAACAGATAATTCCCATCCATAAATGGGGCAGCGTTCATGGTATGATAAGCAGCATCCTTATCCTGCCAAAAATACTTGTCTGTGGAAACCCCTACAAAGAAAGGACTGACCTCCTGCAAATCCCGTTGATCTATTTGCCTGTTCTCATCAAGGTTAAATGCGGCTCGTGAATTGGTAAATGCCAAAGAAAACGTAAGTTTTTCGAGTATCATTGGCAAACGGACATTCTGTTTTATTTCGTCCTCAATCAATTTGTTTTCTACAAGCCATATCTCATATTTTACAAGACCGTTATTCTGTTGGCCATAACCGAAAGAATAAACCAGTAATATAATTAGAACGAAATGAAAACGAATCATAGAAATAGAAAGGGATTACTTAGAATATATCTTTATACACATACCAATATCACTTAGTAATATAGTTCGCTTAAATCATATAACCAACCCTTTAGTGAAAATACTCATACCACTCGTTAATTGTCAAGTAATTTTGGTATTCCCTTTCGTTAAAGTTGAATACAATTTAAAACGTATATTACCAGTAAGTTAAATTTTCAACCCGATTTGTTTATGTTTATATGTTATACGTACCTATTGTCCTGAATCGTCAATTAAGTATTTCGCACGTTATCAAATAATTCATTGCTTTAGCATATGCATAATCATGGCCATATTCCTCGTCTATGTAATAATCATAAATTTCATTTGCGGCATCTTCGCATGATACTTCAACCTGCTGCGCAACTGCAGAATTGGAAGATGATGATACAGCCAAAATTGTCCAAACTGCAGTAACAATTGTAAGTAACTTTTTCATAACTTTAAATTTAGTTGGTTAATTAATATCACTAAACTAAACTAAAATAACTGTAAGTCCAAATTTTATGAAATAAATTTTGAAAATTGATATCAGTTACAGGTGTGTTCCGTAGATAGTTTCCTAGAATGTCTTTGAACGACGGGAATAGCGGACTGATTAATATTCGTCAATTTTCATAAGACCCTGACTATTCTGCGGCATTGGCGGTGGCGAAGGAGTGAATGGAGTCCGTTTCTCTACATTCTCCACCCTTTCTCCACCCTTTCTTCTGCCATTCTTCTCCCATCCCCCGTGAATTTATCGGGACGTATGCGGGCTGTATGCGGGAAAAGGTAACGTACACGCCGCATGCGGCACGCGTACGGCACGCGGGATGGGAGAACATGGGCAGGAAAAAGGCAGAAGCAAATAGGGTGTTGGTTGTTTGAAAAACACACGATTTTACCCTAACTTAGCATAAACGCTCAATACATTAGATTATGAACCAGAAGATCATTAACCTCTACGACCAGTATACGCACAGCCAGATTACCCGGGCGACGTTTATGAAAAAGCTGGTCATGCTTGCGGGAAGTACAGCCGCCGCTACCGCCCTATTGCCCCTGTTGCAGAATAACTATGCCGCAGCGACCCCGTTTGAAAGTGACGATATTACCTTCGAAAACATCACCTATCCGGGCGTGGATGGCGACGTCAAGGCCGTATTGGCCAGGCCCAAAGGCAAATCCGGTATCGGGGCCGCGGTCGTCATCCATGAAAACCGTGGACTGAACCCCCATACTGTCGATGTGACCAAACGCGTGGCAGCCGAAGGTTTCATTGCCTTAGGGGTAGATGCCCTGTCGCCTTTCGGCGGTACACCCTCCGATGAGGATAAGGGAAGGGAACTCATCGGCAAGCTGGATATGGAGAAAAACATCCAGAATTATCTGAAGGGGCTCGACTACCTGCGCACCGTGGATGGAAGTAATGGCAAGGTGGGCTGTGTGGGCTTTTGCTGGGGCGGAGCCATGGCCGGCCGGCTCGCGGTCAACGACCCGCAATTGCAGGCGTCCGTGGCCTACTACGGTAGCCAGCCGAATGTCGCCGATGTGCCCAAAATCAAGGCGAGTCTGATGTTGCATTATGCGGGTTTAGATGAGCGTATCAATGCGGGCATTCCGGCGTATGAAGAGGCATTGAAGGCCAATGGGGTCGACTATCAGTTGTTTGTATACGACGGGGTGAATCATGCATTCAACAATGATACGTCACCTACACGATACGATGAGGCCGCAGCGAAACTGGCTTGGCAGCGGACAATTGATTTCTTCAGGAGCAAGCTGGGGTAGTGCCCTCGTCGCCATAATAATTCTTGCCGATCTCGATCCGCTCACGGCCGTTCTGGAGCCGCCAGTGATTCGTGTCGCGCAGGGAGTAGGCGCAGCCGCAATATTCCTGCATGTAGAATTGCTCGCGTTTGCTGATTTCGAGCATGCGGGAGGAACCGCCCTTTTTGCGCCAATTGAAAGTCCAGTAGGAGATGCCCGGGTAATGCCCGGCAGCGCGGATGCCGCAATCGTTGATCTGCTCGAAATTTTTCCACCGCGAGATGCCCAGTGAACTGGTGATGACGGGGAAGCCGTTTTCGTAAGCGTACAGCGCGGTGCGCTCAAAACGCATGTCGAAGCACATGGTACAGCGAATCCCGCGTTCGGGCTCGTGTTCCATGCCTTTAGCACGGGCAAACCAGTCGTCTACGTCATAGTCGGCATCAACGAAAGGAATGTTATGCTTTTCAGCAAACTTGATGTTCTCATCCTTGCGCAGGTCGTATTCCTTACGGGGATGGATGTTGGGGTTGTAGAAGTAGATCGTGAAATCGATATCGGAGGCAATCATCGCTTCCATGACCTCGCCGGAGCAGGGTGCGCAGCAGGAGTGCAGCAGCAGCTTGCTCTCGCCGTTGGGTAGTTCCAGCTTTTCACGTTTTAATACAGTGTTATCCATCTTCTTAACCCCTAGTTTGAAGCTGCAATATTAAGGATAATAGCGGATTGTTGCAAGCGCAGGGGTTTGAAGACTCATTTTTCGGGTTTAATCGTTATATTTGTGTGCGTCCCATTATTCAAAAACTTCTCATACCATGTCAAACGTTGGAATGATCATCGAGGAACGGCCGGCGGATATCGGCAACTTCATGGTTGGCCGGCTATTGCCTTTCCGCGGCAAGCGGACGGTGGGCCCCTACATTTTCATCGATCACATGGGGCCTGCCAAGATGAGCGACCGGGAGAATATTGACGTGGCTCCTCACCCGCACATCGGCCTGTCTACGCTGACCTACCTGTTTGAGGGGAGCATGATGCACCGCGACAGCTTGGGTACGGAGATCGAGATACACCCCGGAGCGGTCAACTGGATGACCGCCGGACGGGGGGTGGTGCACTCCGAGCGGACCCCCGAATATCTGCGCCATTCGGACAAATCGTTTCACGGCTTGCAGATCTGGGTGGCCATGCCGAAAGAGTTGGAAGACATGGAGCCATCGTTCCATCATGTGGAGGCCAAGGATATCCCCTATTGGGAAGACGGCGATGTATCCTTCCGGCTCATTGCCGGTGAGGCATTCGGCAGGCGTTCGCCCGTGCCTGTATACAGCAAGCAGTTTTTTCTAGAGATACACAGTGCTACCGACCAGCAACTGCATATCGGCACCGAATTATTCGGAGAATCGGGCTTGTATATCCTCAAGGGAAGTATTGAAAGCGATGGGCATACGTACGCGCCAAAGCAGATTTTGGTGGCCAAGGAGGCTAAGCTGTGTTCGTTTACCATCCATGCGGATACCAGCATTTACATCTTTGGAGGAGAACCATTCCCGGAAGAGCGGTTCATCTATTGGAATTTTGTGTCCTCCAGCCGCGAGAAGATCGAGGCGGCAAAGCAGCGCTGGCGGGAGCAGCGGTTTGACCCGGTGTCTGGCGAAACGGAGTTTGTGCCACTGCCATCGTAATATTTCATAACGTTATATTTCATAACTTTGCCCAAAACCTGTTGAATGAAGAAGTCATTTGGTTTATTCGTAATGGTGGGTCTGTTGCTGGCCTTCGGTGGTTGCATGCGCAGTGATGACGAGCCGGTAATACCTACGCGGCCGATATCGCGCCTGTATGTGTCGTTTGAGAGCTACAACGCTGGTCAGGTGGGAGATCCAATTGCCAATATTGCCGTGATTGATCGGGCAGATACCTCAGCAGCAGAAATCGATACCTCGTATAATTACGATTCCGGTGCCATAGGCGGGCAGGGAATTCATTTTAATCCGTTTGCCGGGCTGGTGTTTCAGGCCGGTAAGGGGGATACGACGATTCACGCCCTGACGGTTGGCACCTTGGGGCAATTGGGCTCGGCAGCCACCATCGGCAATGGCATGCTCACGCAAATGCGTGGATTGGCCTATCATCCGAGTTCGAATATGCTATATGTGGCTAATAATGTGTCTCCTACCCGGATTTTCGGTTTCCTTCGACCTCAGAACAGTAATGGCTATGAGGTGCCCGACAAAGATCTGCGCTTGGGGTCGGCCGTACGTCCTTGGGGGGTGATGCTGTGGAACGATAGTCTTTTGGTGTCAAACTCGGGAACGGACGGAGGTGTTTTATTGTATGGAGACGTAACACAAACGGACTCGTTGGAGGCCGACTTCCAGCCTATTTCGACCGTCCGGATTGCGGGCGCTTCCAGCATACGGGGTTTCGCATTCGTGGATTCGCTGGATGTGATGGTACTGGCAGATTTCGGAACCGAAGGGTCGCTCGGCAAAGTATATATTGTTGAAGGCATTAAGGAATACCTCAAGCAGCCTAACGTGACGGTGACACCCACACGCGTGATCACTGGGATGTCGACCGGCTTAACCGGGCCTATCGATGTCGCCATCGACCCACGGGCAACTAAACGTACGATCTATGTGGCTGACCAGTCCGCGAGAACGGTCTCCCGGTTTAAGCTAAGTGACGAGGGCAACATAGCACCTGAAGCCACGATTTTCTTTGACAACCGGGTGCCATTCAGCATCTCCCTGGATGCGAGGGGTGTCGTGCAATAATTATTTAATTGAGTATTTCCAGCATCCGGTTTATTTCATCCGTTTTGGCGGCACTGCCCGCTTGGGAATAGGAAGTGACCAGGTTGCGCAATACACGGGTGATGATATCCAGGTTGCTGCAAGGCAACACAAAATTGTCGCTGGGGGAGAGGTTGAGTTGCTTGAGGAACGCGACAACATCATGACGCCCGAAAATCTGACCCCGGTTGAACGCGTTGACATAAAACAGGATGCCGTGCTTGTTCTCTACAGGCATATGATCTTCTGTATAAGCCAAGATGAAGTGCTTAGGCAGGTTTACCCCATAGATGGGTATGTCCAGCTTTTGAGCCACAATACTGTAAACGCACGCCAACAAGATGGGATTGCCGCGGCGGGTTTCCAGTACCTGGCCGATGTATGAGTTCTGCGGATCATGGTAATTGCTGGTATTGCCCGAAAAACCGTGGACGTTATAGATGATGTTGTTGAGCAGCCGTACTTTTTCTACGGCACTCATGCTGTAGATCATCTCCAGCCAGGCATCCCGCTTGATCGTTTCAATCTGGTTGATGATTTTCTGTTCATTCAGGTCGGGATATTGATATTTATTGACAATGATCAGCCCCTGGAGCAAATCAAATGAACCGCTCAATTTCCAGAGCTCCAGTTCCTGCAGCACATCTTCGAACTGAATTTTGTGAATTAGATTTTCGATACGGGTCTGTAACATGACATCGAAAGACTGCTCCCATACCGATTCTAACCGTGAGATGACCTCGGGACCGAACGTAATCAGCTTCTGCTCCACATGCCGGAACACTTCCGTATCCGGATCGTCGAGTAACTTGATCAACGAATCTATCTCACGCTCGTTCATTATGACAAACTTAAATAAAATTGTATTTTTTCACAAGTGCTAATTTCTGTTAGCTTTGCCCGTGTGTATGCGCTGCGTTTTTACATCGATCGCCTCACTCATCTCTTGTCGTCCAATACTCGGCATGGCACCCATTCACCTTTCATATACCGTTTGGTGGATGAGGTCCTCTATGCTAAACGGCAGGTGGGTGAGCCAGCGGACAAGGTAAAGCGATTGACGATGAGGCTCATAGATCGTTTTAAGCCGCAGCACGTATATGAACTGGGCGCTGCGCTACCGGAGGCACCGGTGGATTTTGTCATTGCCGATGGCAGCGATGCAGCATGCATACGCCACGAACTTGACCGGCTTTGGCCAACGTTTCATCCGGGCAGCGTGCTGCTGGTCGAGGGCATTTACCGCAATGCGGAGATGAAACGGCTGTGGCGCGCCATCCAGACCAAACCGCAGGTGACGGTCACGGTAAACCTATTCCATGCAGGATTGGCATTCTTTCACAAGGGCCAGGCTAAGGAGGATTTTAAGATCAGGCACTGAATTTAAGGGAATTTGGTTGTTCCGGTTTTTGTACGTATTTTTGTACGTAAATAAGTATTCAATGAAAGTTGTTAATTATTCCGATTTCCGAAATAACCTTAAGAGTAATCTGAACGTGGTGAATGAGGACCGTGAAATTGTCATTGTTTCCCGAACCAAAGGAAAAAGTGTCGTGGTGATGGATCTGGAAGAATACAACGGCATACAGGAAACCATGTATTTGATGGGCACGCCAGCCAACCGCCATCGCTTAGCTGAAGCCATCGATGAAATGAATGGAGGCAAATACGCCGCCCATCCGCTTATAGAAGAGTAGCCGTGGAGTTGGTTTGGCAGTCAAGGGCCTGGGAGGATTACCTTTATTGGCAATCACAGGATAAGCGAGTGCTAAAGCGCATCAATGACCTTATTAAGGATGTGTTGCGCGATCCATTCAATGGTATCGGGAAACCTGAGCCGCTAAAGGGGAACTTATCCGGCTTTTGGAGCCGTAGGATCACTGATGAACACCGGTTGGTATATGCATTGCGCGACGGGCGCTTGCATATTTTACAATGTCGGTTCCACTATTCGTAATACCTGCTGCATACCCGTGTATCACCGCGTTGCTGCTTTTTGGCTCATATGTGCGGATATTTTCTATTTGTAACATATAAGTTACGATTGTCAGCGGTGTATTTTACCCGATGCCTGTGTAACTTGCATTGGTTTTTGGCGTCTTACAACCACGGGGAGTTTAACCCCCAAAACCTTACATGAATAATATTATGATCCAAACCTTATGAAGTATTTATTGACCTTAATTGTCGCGAGTGGCTTATTCGCGGCGATGCCTGCTTCTACCCATGCAGGAACCCATGCGCTGCAAGATACCTTGCCCAAGAAACAACCGGACACGACCAACGTGGTGCCGCCCGACAGCACCAAGAAGGCCGCGGCAGATTCGGTGAAGAAGAAGCCCGAAAAGCCTTCTATCACGGAGAAAGTAAAGTCGAGTAAGAAGATCGACGGATTGTTCACCCTCTACCGCGATACGGCTACGGCGGGTTTGCAGCTTTATTTGAAAAAGGAGCAACTGGATAAAGATTTCATCTACCAAAGCTTTTCGATGGGAGGACCCACTGCCCTGTTTTTGAATGAGAACATGATCCGGGATACTTGGCTGTTCAGTGTTCGGAAGAACAACGACCGGATCGAATTTTTACGGAAGAATACGGCCTTTTATTACGATCCGAATAATCCGGTAAGCAAGGCGGCCAATGCGGATGTCTTGGATGCCATCTTCTACTCGGAAAAGATTGCCGCTTCGGACAGCGCGGGGTACCTGATTCCGGTGGATGCCTTGTTTGTGAGCGACAAACTGGATCAGGTAAAGCCCACGATGCCTCCGGGGATGCCTCCTGGAGCGATGTTCAACCTTGGTAATCTGAATACCGGCAAGTCGAGCTATGACACGGTGCGATCGTTTCCCCGAAATACGGATGTGGTGGTGCGGCTGGCCTATGACAATCCGAATCCGATGAACGGGGGTGGCAAGGACATTACGGACGCTCGGTATGTAACCGTGCGGATGCAGCATTCATTTCTGGAAGTGCCGCAAAACAACTACCGCCCTCGACGGGATGATCCACGAGTTGGCTATTTCGGTGCGCAGGTGGATGACCTAACCTCGATATCACCTACCCCTTACCGCGATTTTATCAGCCGCTGGTACTTGGAAAAGAAAGACCCGAACGCTAAGGTCAGCGAACCGGTAGAGCCGATTGTCTTCTGGATAGAAAATACGACGCCATTGGAGTACCGGCCCATCATCAAGGAAGCCGGAGAGAAATGGAATGAGGCGTTTGAGGCCGCAGGCTTCAAAAATGCGGTGGTGATGAAAGAGATGCCGGATGATGCCGATTGGGATCCGGCAGATATCGCTTACAACGTGATCCGATGGAAGTCGTCCAGCAGTCCGGGCTATGGGGCGATCGGGCCGAGTTTCTTCAACCCGCTGACGGGGCAGATCTTGGGTGCGGACATTACCGTGGAATGGAAGTCGGGCGCCGGAACACCGGTTATGGATGATTTGTTCAATGGAGGGAAGACTACCCTAATGTCCCTGCCCTGGGAGCATCCGGAACAGGCCGTTGCCCAGGCCGAATATGTGCACCATTCGCAGGTGAACCGCACGGCGTTCTGCAACCTGGCCAACGAGCTAAGCATGCAGTATCAAACGGGCATCGCCGTGGTGGAGACGTTGGATGCCGGACTTGGTGAGTCCGGAAAAGCAGAGACGGTAAAGGAGATGCATAAGCAGTTTCTCTACTACCTGATCATGCACGAGATGGGCCACACGCTGGGGCTGAACCACAATATGCGGGCGAGCCAGATGCTGAGCCCTGAGCAGCTGCACGATACCAAGATTACGCATAAAATCGGATTGCAAGGATCGGTGATGGATTATCCGGCCATCAATGTGAGCCGCGATCGGAGCAAGCAGGGCGATTACTATACGACCAAGGCCGGTCCGTATGACATCTGGGCCATTGAATACGGTTACGCACCGTTTTCAGCTGCGGAGGAAGAGAAGGGATTGAATAAGATACTGAGCCGGAGCACCGATCCGAAGCTGGCCTTCGGCAACGATGCCGATGACATGCGCAGTCCGGGCAAGGCCATCGACCCACGGGTGAATGTGAATGATCATTCCAATGATATGATGGCCTACGGGGAAGAACGCTTCTTATTGGTCAACGACATGATGCCGAAACTGAAAGCACGCTTCAGCAAGCCTGACCAGAGCTATCAGGAACTGCTCCAGCGGTATAGCCAGTTGAATGGTCAGCGGTCCAGCATGGCCGCGGCGATCAGCCGCTATATCGGCGGCGTATATGTAGACCGTAGTTTTGTCGGACAGGAGACCGATGCGAACCCCTATACGCCGGTACCTGTAGAATTGCAGAAGAAAGCCATGGAGCTGTTGGGGAAATACATCTTTGCGCCTGATGCGTTCAAAGATGACTATTCATTGTTCCCTTATTTGCAGCCGCAGCGCAGGGGCTTCAACTTCTTCAGCGGCACAGAAGACTACAAGCCGCAAAATACGTTCCGGTCGCTGCAGGTGAGTACCTTGTCGCATATCTTGCACCCCACCACCTTGTCGCGCGTCAACAACAGCACGTTATATGGCAATACGTATCCGGTGGCTGAAGTGATGCAGGATTTAACAGCCAATATTTTCGATGCCGACTTAGGTGGAAGCGTCAACTTGGTTCGCCAGAATTTGCAGACCGATTATGTGTCGGCATTGAGTGGTATCCTCAAGGCTGAAACCGGTTACGACTATGCCAGCAAGGCGGCGGCATTGGCCGCGTTGATGGATCTCAAGACCAAATTGGAAGGAGGTGCAACCGGCGCGGATATCCAAACCGCTGCCCACCGTAAAAATTTGGTTTTCCTGATTGATAAAGCACTGTCGGTGGATAAGTCATAAGCGCTTTTTAGCTGATGAATGTGTTCCGCCCGCGCCGAAAGGTGCGGGCGGGATTTTTTTAAAATTATAGATCAATCAATTAATAGAAAGTCTCATTTCTTAATTATTATTCTTTTTTACAGCATTGTAAAGATCGTTTCACATTTCCGTTGTCATTTGCTGCGAAATAATAAAAATTGCATATTCGAGATGATACTTAAGCTTCTGCCACCTAAACGCTTGAAAGGGAATCATGTGTAGTTATTGGATGTAAGCAATGAAGGCAGGGCGCCGGCTTTGCATTTGTTTACCATCTAACCATATGATTTATGAAATCTTTACAAATTCATGCTGTTGCACTGCTGTGCGGTGCTTGCGCCATTGCCGTATCCGGCGGATGTAAGCGGGATATTCCGGAACTTCCAGTAGCCCCGATTAAAGAGGCACGTCAGGTAACCTTCAAGGTGTCGGGTTTTGAATCCGAAATTACACCGATTCCCGACGCGCAGGGCATATCTCGGCTGGGCTTTGATCCTACTGGCCGGGGTATCCAAGCATTGAAGGGCTTGGAGCCTGGTGTGGAGCCGCAATACCTGTATTATTGGTCGTTCAATGATGAAACCTTAGTGCCCGATATCGCGGTGGATGAGATGGGGGCGTGGATTGTGTTTGAGGGTGAAGGAGTTGATCAGACATTCGGGACGGGGTTTGCGTTGGCGCCCCATGAGGCCGGTCGTGCGGTAAGTATTAAAAACACATCGTCTATGGAAATCAGCTTGCCATTGGTTGGCATTGCATCACTAACGAGTTTCGCGTTCGATGTGAGCAGTTCAGACACCGGGCCGAAGGATTTCCAGCTTTCCTATTCCGTTGATAACGGTGTCACCTATCAAGTACTTAGTGAAGCTAATCAATTTGAAAATATGGGCGCGCAATCTCGCAATCCGTATTCGTTTGACATCAGCACTTTTCCCGAATTCATCGGTATCAATTTGCTAAAGATCAAATTGGACTTCCTGCCGGGCGATCGTGAGGGCGCCGGCAATTACAATGCGAGCACCGGTGTGGCGAAGCTTGACAACATCCGTCTTTCGGGGGTATATAACACCGAAGGGGGAGGAGGCGATCCATCAACGCCCAGCACACTGCATTATTATATTTTCTCATCTGAAAACGGTGCGCTGGTGAAAGAGGAGGCACTGCCGCTGGCCGATCTGGGGGAGGATGGGGCATTAGACATGCTGCTGGAAGAGGGCGCCTATGATATCCTATTCTTGGCTTATCGGTCTGACAAAGGGATGCTGCTGCCAGAGACCTTGACCCATGCGGATGAGTTTTTCTTTGGCCAACGTTTCGATGATCATCAAGCAATGGCGTATGCTTCGCTATTACCGAATCTTGAGGTGGGTGCCGACGATGTGGATGAGTCGATCACCTTGGAAAGATGTTACAGTTTGGTCGAATTTGATTTCACCGATATCGCGCGTGATCTGCTGGGCGTAAAGAAAATAACGGTAACCCGATCGCATGAGAACTACCTTTATATACCCTTCGGTGCACCGGCATCGTCGCCGTTGGCCGATGAGCAGGAGATTTCCTTTGAAAACCTCGCTGATGTCGAAGACTACCGGATCGCTTTCCATCAATTCCTGGGAATAGTGGGTGACCCGAAAGCCGTGAGCTACGAGTTGACGGCCTATGGCGAAGGTGGAAGTGTACTAAACACGGTAACGCTCTCGCACAACATTGCAAACAATGTGCGGCTACTATTGCGGGGCCGTTTGCTTGGGCAGTCGGGCAATATCAGTGGTTTTACCGTCAACCTCAATACGGATTGGGGGAGTGAAACCGAGGAAGTGTTCTAGCGTCAAAAGGCTTCGCTTAACGACAGGTAGAACCCCCCTTGGCGCTTTTCGCCGGGACGCTGCTCGCCAACCCCGTAATCGAACCGGATGGTGCTATTGTGCTCCAGATCGAAGAAATACCGGAGCCCCCCGCCATACGAGGGTACCAAACGGGCGTTTTGCAGGCCATGGGGATGGGCAGAGCCGGTGCCTATAAAGCCAACGGCACCGATGCGCGGATGGAAGCGGTAGCGGACTTCGGTTTGTGCGGCCAACAAGCTGCGCTCGCGGTAGCGTCCGCTGTAATAGCCGCGCATCATCGAGTCGCCGCCCAGCTCCCGGTACACGTAAAAGGGTACCCGCGGGCCAAAGGAGGTGTCATAATGAGCGTTCAATCCCAGCGTCAGCTGGCGGGTGAGGGGAAAGAAGGCCCGGAGGTCGATATCCACTGCGCTGCCCTTGAAACGGCTGCCTCCTCCGAAGCCGGGGGAGTAGGCATACTTTAAGCGCACATAGTAGCCTTCGGTGGTATAGGTATTGCTGTTGCGGGTATCATACAGCTGGGACAGGCCTAAGAGCATATGCCAACCACCTTCCTGTCCGTAGGGCGCCCTGCTTTCAAAAATGCCTCCGCTTTCCCGATCGGAAAAGGTGTAGTGCTCATAGGTGAAGTTGAGTCCGGTATAGTAGTTAGGTGCTAACCGGCGCTCGCCTTCCAATCGGACCTTGGCCAGCCGCATCAGCACAACGTCTTCGTCTTGCTGAAGGGTTTGATTGCCCAACCCATAAAAATTGAACGGGAAATTGCGGAAGCGCAGCTCGCTGATGTAATGGTACTCGTTTCCCGTAGTCCAGATGTCCGACTCCAGCTTGAGGTTGGTTTGCCGCTCGGTGGTAAAGGTGCCGATAAAGGTGACATTGGACGTGCGGATGGTGGTATCAGCCTTGTCCAGATAGAAATTATAGACACCGGCTAAGCCAAACTCCAGTCCGGTTTCCTGCGCATATCCCAACGCGGGGACCACCACAAACCCCGCGGACCGGGTGCTGTCTTTGGTTGGCGAAATGAACCGCTTGATGAGCGGGTGATCCCAGAAACCACCCCTATCCTGTGTAAACGCAGGTGTGGCCACCATTCCGGCAACCAAGCATATCCAAAAACGACGCATCAATCCCATAATGAATGTGCGGCGAAGATACGGATAAGAAGCGAAGTCAGGAGGATGAAAACCGGGCTTGATGGGCCGGTTTCAGATTTTTGTAAATAATTTTTGTATTAAAACAAGTTTGTATATCTTTGCAGTCCCTAAAGGAAAGGGGTGTTTTGCGTGCGTGATTCGGGATGATTTTAGTGGTGTTAGCTGGCGCCAAATAGAATCGATTAGTTGGCCCGGTGAGGCGTTTTTTGAAATCATATTGCCTCCTTAGCTCAGCTGGTAGAGCAACTGACTTGTAATCAGTAGGTCGCTGGTTCGATCCCGGCAGGGGGCTCAAAATTGGGGGGATTCCAGAGCGGTCAAATGGGACGGACTGTAAATCCGTTGCTTCGGCTTCGAAGGTTCGAATCCTTCTCCCCCCACAATAAGCGGAAGTAGCTCAATTGGTAGAGCGATAGCCTTCCAAGCTATAGGTTGCGGGTTCGAGACCCGTCTTCCGCTCGTAACGTGTTAAGAGAAGTCCCGCTGTCACACCATCGATTGGTGCATTGACGGGGGCTTTGATTGTAAGCACAAAGCCGATGTAGCTCAGCGGTAGAGCACTTCCTTGGTAAGGAAGAGGTCATGGGTTCAAGTCCCATCATTGGCTCGTAAGAGTAACATATATTTATACAATAAAATTTTAAATTACTAATTCGCATAAAACATGGCAAAAGAGAAATTTGACCGCAGTAAGCCGCACTTGAACATTGGTACGATCGGTCACGTTGACCACGGTAAAACAACTACTACCGCCGCAATTACAAAGGTATTGGCAGATAAAGGACTTTCTGAAGCCCGTTCTTTTGATTCGATTGACTCTGCTCCCGAAGAAAAAGAGCGTGGTATCACTATTAATACAGCACACGTTGAGTACCAAACAGCCAGCCGTCACTACGCACACGTTGACTGTCCGGGCCACGCCGACTATGTGAAGAACATGGTTACGGGTGCTGCTCAAATGGACGGAGCCATTATCGTGGTCGCTGCTACTGACGGTCCGATGCCCCAAACTCGGGAGCACATCCTGTTGGCTCGTCAAGTAGGTGTACCTGCTTTGGTGGTATTCATGAATAAAGTAGACTTGGTAGACGATCCTGAGTTGTTGGATTTGGTGGAAATGGAAATCCGTGAGTTGTTGTCATTCTACGAATATCCTGGTGATGACATCCCGGTGATCCGCGGTTCTGCGCTTGGCGGTTTGAACGGCGAGCCTCAGTGGGTAGACAAGATCATGGAGTTGATGGACGCTGTAGACAACTACATTCCGATTCCTCCACGGTTGACAGACCTCCCGTTCCTGATGCCTGTAGAAGACGTATTCTCCATCACCGGTCGCGGTACAGTAGCTACTGGCCGTATCGAGCGTGGTGTCATCAATTCTGGTGATACGGTTGATATTTTAGGCATGGGTGCTGAGAACTTGAAATCCGTTGTTACCGGGGTAGAAATGTTCCGCAAGATATTGGATCGTGGTGAAGCTGGTGACAACGTAGGTCTGCTGTTGCGCGGTATCGAAAAAACCGACATCCGTCGTGGTATGGTGATCTGCAAACCCGGTTCGGTTACACCGCACACCGAGTTCAAAGCTGAAGTGTACGTATTGTCAAAAGCTGAAGGTGGCCGTCACACGCCGTTCTTCAACAAATACCGTCCGCAATTCTATTTCCGTACCACAGACGTGACTGGAGAGATCGCGCTTCCTGAAGGGGTAGAAATGGTAATGCCTGGTGACAACGTGACCATTACCGTGAAATTGATCAACGCGATCGCCATGGAAAAAGGTCTTCGTTTCGCGATCCGTGAAGGTGGCCGTACAGTAGGTGCCGGACAGGTAACTGAAATCCTTAAATAATCAATCCTTAGGGATTGTAAATTTCCGACCGATTAGCTAATCAACGTTACGTTGGTTAGCTAATCGTGTCTAGTAAGTGAGAAATTTACACGGGCATAGTTCAATGGTAGAATAGAGGTCTCCAAAACCTTTGATCTGGGTTCGAATCCTGGTGCCCGTGCTAACTAGTGACAGAACATGGCAAACGTACTTGAATTTATAAAGGACTCTTATACAGAAATGAGCCAAAAGGTGACCTGGCCTACGTGGTCGCAACTGCAAAGTTCTGCCATCGTGGTGTTGGTCGCGTCTATTATCATTGCACTGATGATTTTTGCGATGGATAAAGCATCGAGTAACGTGCTGGAATTGTTCTATAATATCGAGTCTTAATTGTTGGGAAAGAAGAAATGGCAGATCAAGCACTGAAATGGTATGTTGTACGGGCTGTAAGTGGTAAGGAAAAGAAAGTAAAGCAATATATTGAGGCCGAAGTAAATCGATTGGGGATCAACCATCTTGTCCCGCAAGTATTGATCCCTATGGAGAAATATTACCAGATGCGCGATGGAAAGAAAGTAGCGAAAGAACGCAACTTTTATCCGGGATACGTATTGTTGGAAGCGGCGCTTGATGGCGAGTTAGAGCACGTGATCAAGAACATCAACAGTGTTGTCGGCTTTTTGGGTGATAAGGATGGCACTCCCATCCCGTTGCGTCCGGCTGAGATCAACCGCATCTTGGGCAAGGTAGACGAGATGTCCGGGCAGGGTGAGATGATGAACGTTCCGTTCTATGTGGGCGAACTGGTGAAGGTGAATGACGGACCATTCAATGGGTTCACAGGGGAGATCGAAGAGGTGAACGAGGAGAAGAAAAAGTTGAAAGTGATGGTCAAGGTCTTCGGGCGCAAAACACCACTGGAATTGAATTATATACAGGTAGAAAAAGAGTGATGAGCATTCTTTTTTTCACTATATTATAAAGTTTAAAAATTTTGTTGTACCTTTGCACTCCATTTTGGGGTGCTGGTACAGTTAAATGCCAAGCGCTTCAAAATCTAAATGTTACGTTATATGCTTCCAACTTACTAACAAACATTTATTAATTAATCAACATCGTTAAAAATGGCAAAAGAAGTCAGTGCGTTAGTAAAATTACAAGTGAAAGGCGGCGCTGCGAATCCTTCTCCTCCCGTTGGTCCTGCATTGGGTGCCAAGGGGGTAAATATCATGGAGTTTTGCAAGCAGTTTAATGCACGTACTCAGGATAAGCCCGGCAAAGTATTGCCCGTTGTGATTACGGTGTACAGCGACAAATCGTTCGATTTTATCATCAAAACCCCTCCGGTAGCCATTCAGTTGATCGAGGCTTCCGGAATAAAAGGCGGTTCTGGCGAGCCTAACCGGAAGAAGGTTGGGGCGGTTACTTGGGAACAAGTGGAGACCATCGCCAAGGATAAAATGACTGATTTGAATGCATTTACACTGGATTCGGCCATGCGAATGGTCGCTGGGACAGCGCGTAGTATGGGTATTACTGTGAACGGTAATGCGCCCTGGAACAATTAATTAACGAAATCAGTTTAAGAAAGTGGCAAGATTAACAAAAAATCAAAAAACGGCCCTATCCAAGATTGAAATTGGTAAAGCGTATTCTTTGCAAGAGGCGTCTGCCTTAGTGAAAGACATTACCAATGCCAAGTTTGATGCTTCGGTGGATATCGATGTGCGCCTTGGGGTAGATCCTCGTAAAGCCAATCAAATGGTACGCGGTATCGCCACATTGCCACATGGTACGGGAAAGACCGTCCGCGTGTTGGTGCTCTGTACCCCCGATAAGGAGGAAGAAGCGAAGGCAGCAGGAGCAGACTACGTGGGACTGGACGACTATATCAGCAAGATTGAAGGCGGATGGACCGACATTGATATCATCATTACTATGCCCAGTGTCATGGCGAAGGTGGGTAAACTCGGCCGTATCCTCGGTCCGCGTAACCTGATGCCTAACCCGAAGACCGGTACCGTGACCACGGATGTCGGCAAGGCGGTGACGGAGGTAAAGGCAGGTAAAATTGATTTCAAGGTAGACAAGACAGGAATTATCCACACCTCCATCGGCAAAGCATCTTTCCCTCAGGAAAAGATCTACGAAAATGCCTTGGAAGTGTTGCAGACGATTTCTAAGTTGAAGCCTTCGGCGGCAAAAGGGACGTATTTCAAAAGCATTTACATCTCTTCTACGATGAGTCCCGGTATCCAAGTAGAAACTAAATCAGTAGCAGGAATTTAATCATGAAAAAAGAAGAAAAACAAGAGATTGTTAGAGCTTTGGCTGAACAGATTAAATCTTACGGTATTTTTTACATTACCGATACTGCTGATTTAACTGTAGCTAAGGTTAACGGAATTCGCCGTAAATGCTACGATAGGGGTATTGCTATGCAAGTGGTCAAAAACACATTGATCAAGAAAGCGCTTGAAGAAGCCGGCGTTGATTCGGAAGAATTGCTCGGCGTGCTGAAGGGGTCTTCTACCATGTTGTTTTCAGATACAGGCAACGCACCAGCCAAGTTGATCAAGGAACTCCGCAAGGAAGGCGATAAGCCGGTACTGAAAGGGGCTTATATCGACTCGGCAATCTTTGTCGGTGACAACCAAGTTGATGCGCTGAGCCAGCTCAAATCGAAGAACGAGCTCATCGGCGATATTATCGGATTGTTGCAGTCGCCTGCCAAAAATGTGGTTTCCGCACTTCAATCGGGCGGCAATACATTGGCCGGATTGGTTAAAACGTTACAAGAAAGAGGTTAAAGGGCAACCTCCAAACAAAAAGGCCCCCACGGATTGTTAATAGTTTTTTAAAAAGTAAATTCAAAAATTTAAAATAAAATGGCAGATTTAAAAGCGTTTGCTGAGCAGTTGGTAAACTTGACAGTAAAAGAAGTTAACGAGTTAGCTCAAATCTTGAAGGATGAGTATGGCATTGAGCCTGCTGCTGCAGCAGTTGCTGTTGCTGGTCCCGCTGCAGGTGGAGATGCTCCTGCTGCTGCTGAGGAAAAAACTTCCTTTGACGTAATCTTGAAAGAAGCTGGTGGTCAGAAATTGGCTGTCGTTAAGCTTGTTAAAGATTTGACAGGTCTTGGCCTGAAAGAAGCAAAAGACTTGGTTGACGGCGCACCCAAAGAAATCAAAACGGGTGTTGCAAAAGACGAAGCTGAGGCTTTGAAAAAGCAACTTGAAGAAGCGGGAGCTGTTGTTGAGATCAAATAATCCGGATCATACAACGTACCTGAAGGGGTTAGACTCTGACGTGAATTTCGTCAGAGTCTATTCCTGTTTATGACTTTTCCTCTATCACATCATATCCACGCTGTCCATGGATGCTGGTTACACAGCAAAAACAGCAATAAAACACAGTTTAAATAGTTAAACTAAATTCTTATTCCCTTGGCAAACAAAAGTATTCAAAAAGAAAGAGTCAATTTCGCAAGCAGTAAAAAGGTAATCGACTACCCTGATTTTCTGGATGTGCAATTGGAGTCTTTCAGGGAGTTTTTCCAGTTGGAAACAACTTCAGACAACCGCCATCAGGAAGGACTGTTTAAGGTATTTTCCGAAAACTTTCCCATTTCTGATTCGAGGAACATTTTCGTGCTTGAGTTTTTGGATTATTTTATCGATCCGCCGCGCTACGATATCCAGGAATGTATCGAACGTGGGCTGACCTATAGTGTTCCGCTCAAGGCAAAACTCCGCTTGTCGTGCAATGATGAAGAACATGAGGATTTTGAAACCATCGTGCAAGACGTCTATTTGGGAACAATCCCTTATATGACCCCAAAGGGAACGTTTGTGATCAATGGCGCTGAGCGTGTCATTGTATCGCAATTGCACCGCTCTCCGGGGGTGTTTTTCGGCCAAAGCCGCCACACCAACGGTACGAAGCTGTATTCAGCACGGGTAATTCCGTTCAAGGGGTCGTGGATTGAATTCGCTACCGACGTGAATAACGTCATGTACGCGTATATAGATCGAAAGAAGAAGTTTCCGGTGACTACGCTTTTGCGGGCTATTGGTTATGATTCGGATAAGGACATCTTGGAATTGTTCGAATTGGCCGATGAAGTGAAAGTGAGCAAATCGGGACTCAAGAAATATGTAGGCCGTAAGCTGGCCGCAAGGGTGTTGAAAAAATGGGTCGAGGATTTCGTGGATGAAGATACGGGTGAAGTGGTATCCATCGATCGTAATGAGGTGGTGTTGGAGCGCGAAACCATCTTGGAAGACGATCATATCGACCTGATCATCGATGCTGGTGTGAAATCCATTATCCTGACGAAGGAAGACGCGGTCAACAACGCCGATTATTCCATCATCTATAATACCCTCCAAAAGGATACTTCCAACTCGGAGAAAGAGGCTGTGGAGCACATCTACCGCCAATTGCGTAATGCTGAACCACCCGATGAGGAAACTGCCCGCGGCATCATCGAACGCTTGTTTTTCTCTGACAAACGGTATGACCTCGGTGACGTAGGCCGCTACCGGATCAACCGCAAGTTGCAGTTGGACACACCCGATGAGACCAAGGTGCTCACGCGCCAGGATATCATCGCGATCGTGAAATACCTGATTAACCTGATCAACTCGAAGGCCGAAGTCGACGATATTGACCACTTGTCTAACCGGCGGGTGCGTACCGTTGGCGAACAGCTGTATTCGCAGTTTGGCGTTGGGCTGTCGCGTATGGCGCGTACCATTCGCGAGCGGATGAACATTCGCGACAATGAGGTGTTTACCCCCACTGATCTGATCAATGCGCGTACCTTGTCGTCTGTGATCAATTCATTCTTCGGGACGAACCAGCTGTCGCAGTTTATGGATCAGACCAATCCGCTGGCGGAGATTACGCATAAGCGTAGGCTATCAGCACTCGGACCCGGCGGTCTTTCGCGGGAGCGTGCAGGCTTTGAGGTGCGTGACGTGCACTATACGCATTACGGTCGGCTGTGTACGATCGAGACGCCGGAAGGACCGAACATCGGTCTGATCTCGTCACTTTGCGTACATGCGAAGATCAATAACTTAGGCTTTATCGAAACCCCTTATAGAAGGGTAGCGGATGGACGGGTTGTCGTTGAAGAGCCGGTGGTGTACCTTTCTGCCGAGGATGAAGATGGCAAGACCATCGCGCAAGCGAATGCGGAATATGATGACAAGGGTAACTTCATCACGCCGAAAGTAAAGGCGCGGTTTGAGGGTGACTTCCCCGTTATCGAGCCGGAGAAACTGGATTTGATGGACATTGCGCCCAACCAGATCACTTCCATTGCCGCTTCGTTGATACCGTTCTTGGAACATGACGACGCCAACCGTGCGCTGATGGGCTCCAACATGCAACGGCAAGCCGTGCCATTGTTGCGTCCGGAAGCCCCTGTCGTCGGTACCGGATTGGAAGGGCGTGTAGCCCGTGATTCGCGGACGCTGATCAATGCGGAAGCGAATGGCGTGGTGGAATATGTGGATGCGAATGAAATTAAGATCCGTTATGAACGTAATGAGGATGAACGGTTGGTATCGTTTGACGACGATGTCAAGACCTACAGGCTCATCAAGTTTAAGAAAACGAACCAAAGTACGTGCATCAACCTGAAACCGATCGTTAAGACGGGCCAAAAGGTAGAAAAGGGGCAGGTGCTGTGCGAAGGCTATGCTACCCAAGACGGGGAGTTGGCACTTGGCCGCAACCTGAAAGTAGCGTTCATGCCATGGCAAGGGTTCAACTTTGAGGATGCGATCGTGATCTCCGAACGGGTCGTGAGCCAGGATATCTTTACCTCGCTGCATATCGAGGAATTTGAGCTGGAAGTGCGTGATACCAAACGCGGTGAAGAAGAGCTGACGGCCGATATCCCCAACGTATCTGAGGAAGCGACCAAAGATCTGGATGAGAACGGTATCATCCGTATCGGTGCCGAAGTGCGTGAAGGTGATATCTTAATCGGTAAGATCACGCCTAAGGGTGAGTCGGATCCGTCACCGGAAGAAAAGCTGCTCCGTGCCATCTTTGGCGACAAGGCTGGCGATGTGAAGGATGCTTCATTGAAAACCCCACCATCGATCAATGGTGTGGTCATCGACACGAAGCTGTTCTCCAGGGCCAAGAAAATGGGCAAGGAAGAGGAGAAAAAAGCCCTCGACGTATTGGATACCCAACATAACAAGGCGTTGAAAGCGTTGAAAGACAAACTGGTAGAAAAGTTGTTTGCCGTCGTGAATGGCAAAACTTCGCAGGGTGTCTATAATGTGTACAAAGAGCTGCTGGTGCCGAAAGGGGCTAAGTTTACTCAAAAAATCCTGTCTGATTTGGAATACACCAACATTAACCCTGTTGGTTGGACCACCGATGACGATAAGAATGAATTGATTAAGCAGGCGCTCCACTTCTACAACATCAAGTTGAACGAAGAGCTCGGTGCGTACAAACGCGATAAGTTTGCGATCAGCGTAGGTGATGAGCTGCCTTCCGGCATCGTGCAGATGGCTAAGGTATTCATCGCTAAAAAGCGTAAACTTAAAGTGGGAGACAAGATGGCCGGGCGCCACGGCAACAAAGGTATCGTTGCACGTATCGTGCGTGACGAAGACATGCCTTTCTTGGAAGACGGTACCCCGGTGGATATTGTATTGAACCCCTTGGGTGTACCTTCGCGGATGAACCTCGGCCAGATTTACGAAACCGTGTTGGGTTGGGCTGGACAAAAACTGGGTGTCAAATTTGCTACCCCTATTTTTGACGGTGCATCGACTGAAGAAGTGGAAGGATGGGTTGAAAAAGCTGGATTGCCGGCGTCTGGAAGGACATACCTCTTTAATGGGCTGACCGGCGAGCGATTTGACCAACCGACTACGGTAGGGGTGATTTACATGCTGAAACTCGGCCACATGGTGGACGATAAGATGCACGCACGTTCGATCGGACCCTACTCACTCATTACGCAACAGCCGCTTGGTGGTAAGGCGCAGTTCGGTGGACAGCGTTTCGGTGAAATGGAAGTGTGGGCGTTGGAAGCATTCGGTGCGTCGAATATCCTGCAAGAAATCCTCACCGTCAAATCCGACGATGTGGTTGGCCGGGCCAAAACGTACGAGTCTATCGTCAAAGGCAATAACCTGCCGACACCGTCCGTACCCGAATCGTTCAATGTACTCGTACATGAGCTGCGTGGTTTAGGATTGGATATCACGTTGGATTAATCAGTACAGCGCGTTAACTTTTAGAAACGAAAGCATGTCTTACAAAAAAGATAATAAAATAAAAAGCAACTTCACCTCCATTACGATTAGCTTGTCTTCTCCAGAAATCATTCTGGAGCGTTCAAGCGGTGAGGTGGTAAAACCGGAAACGATCAACTACCGGACGTATAAGCCCGAACGTGATGGTTTGTTTTGCGAACGCATTTTTGGTCCCGTAAAGGATTACGAATGCCATTGCGGTAAATACAAGCGTATCCGTTATAAAGGCATTGTATGCGACCGCTGCGGCGTGGAAGTAACCGAAAAGAAGGTACGCCGTGAGCGTATGGGCCACATCAGCTTGGTGGTGCCCGTAGCGCACATCTGGTATTTCCGTTCGCTGCCGAATAAAATCGGCTACCTGTTGGGGCTGCCCACCAAGAAGCTCGATATGATCATCTATTACGAGCGTTATGTGGTCATCCAGGCGGGTGTGAAGGAAGAAGATGGTATCAATTACATGGACTTCCTCACGGAAGAGGAATACCTCGATATCTTGGATACCCTGCCCAAGGAAAACCAGTTCCTCGACGATACCGACCCGCAGAAGTTCATTGCGAAGATGGGAGCGGAAGCGCTGGAAGAACTGTTGAAACGGCTCGACTTGGATCAGCTTTCGTATGATCTGCGTCACCAAGCGGCTAACGAGACTTCGCAGCAACGTAAAAATGAAGCATTGAAGCGCCTGCAAGTGGTGGAAGCGTTCCGTGGCTCAAGGGATCGGATTGAGAACCGCCCCGAGTGGATGATCGTCAAGATCGTGCCGATCATTCCGCCCGAACTGCGTCCGTTGGTGCCATTGGAAGGTGGCCGCTTTGCTACTTCCGACTTGAACGATTTGTACCGTCGGGTGATCATCCGTAACAACCGCTTGAAGCGTCTGATGGAAATCAAAGCGCCCGAAGTCATCTTGCGCAACGAAAAGCGTATGTTGCAAGAAGCCGTGGATTCCCTGTTTGACAACTCGCGCAAGGTGAATGCCGTGAAAACGGAAGGTAACCGTGCATTGAAATCGCTCTCGGATATCCTGAAGGGTAAACAAGGCCGCTTCCGTCAAAACCTGCTGGGTAAACGGGTGGATTACTCTGCTCGTTCGGTGATCGTGGTCGGTCCAAACCTGAAATTGCATGAATGTGGCTTGCCGAAAGATATGGCAGCCGAACTGTATAAACCGTTTATCATCCGCAAGATGATCGAACGGGGCATCGTGAAAACCGTGAAGTCTGCGAAGAAAATCGTGGACCGGAAAGATCCGGTGGTATGGGATATCCTCGAAAATGTATTGAAGGGACACCCTGTACTGCTCAACCGTGCACCTACGCTGCACCGTTTGGGTATCCAGGCCTTCCAACCGACCTTGGTAGAAGGTAAGGCAATCCAACTGCACCCACTGGTGTGTACGGCGTTCAACGCCGACTTTGACGGTGACCAGATGGCGGTACACTTGCCTTTGGGCAATGCAGCCATATTGGAAGCCCAGATCCTGATGTTGGCATCGCACAACATTCTCAATCCGGCGAATGGTACGCCTATTACTGTACCCTCGCAAGACATGGTTTTGGGGCTCTATTACATGACCAAAGGCCGCAAGACTGACGAAGCCCGGGTCATGAAAGGCGAGGGCATGTCCTTCTACTCTGCCGAAGAAGTCATCATTGCACACAATGAAAAACAGATAGACCTCCACGCCTTTATCAAGGTGAAAGGCAAGGTAAGGGGTAAGGATGGCAACATCGAAGAACGTGTGATCGAGACCACAGTGGGGCGTGTACTGTTCAATCAGGTCGTTCCTGAGGAAATCGGCTATGTCAACGAACTGTTGACCAAAAAATCCTTGCGCGACATCATCGGCGAGGTGGTGAAAATCACGGGTATGGCCCGTGCTGCCAAATTCCTCGATGATATCAAAGAATTGGGTTTCCAGATGGCATTTAAAGGTGGACTATCGTTCAACCTGCAGGATCTGAATATCCCCGATGCGAAAGCCGATCTGATCGGACAGGCTACGAAAGAGGTAGAAGAGGTGATGAACAACTACAACATGGGCTTCATCACCAATAACGAGCGTTATAACCAAATCATCGATATCTGGACACGCATCAACAACCGATTGACGGCGAACGTGATGGAAATCCTTTCCACCGACAACCAAGGATTCAACTCGGTATACATGATGCTCGATTCCGGAGCCCGTGGTTCGAAAGAGCAGATCCGTCAGCTCTGCGGCATGCGGGGCTTGATGGCTAAGCCACAAAAATCAGGCTCTTCAGGCGGTGAAATTATCGAAAACCCAATCCTTTCGAACTTTAAGGAAGGACTGTCGGTATTGGAATACTTCATTTCTACGCACGGTGCCCGTAAGGGTCTGGCGGATACGGCCTTGAAGACGGCCGATGCCGGTTACTTGACCCGTCGTTTGCATGACGTGGCGCAGGATATGATTGTGGTAGATCCGGACTGCGGTGGATTGAGGGGCGTGTATACAACGGCCTTGAAAGACAACGAAGACGTCATCGAACCCTTATATGACCGTATCCTCGGGCGTGTATCACTGCATGACGTATATGACCCGATAACGGGTGAATTGCTGGTGGCAGCCGATCAGGATATCGACGAAGAAATCGCAGGGAAAATCGAAACTTCTACTGTTGAAGGACTTGAGATCCGTTCGGTACTGACCTGTGAGAGCAAGCGTGGGGTTTGTGCACTGTGCTATGGCCGTAACTTGGCAACCGGTAAACGGGTGCAAAAGGGCGAGGCTGTAGGGGTAATTGCTGCACAGTCTATCGGTGAGCCGGGTACACAGCTTACACTCCGTACGTTCCACGTGGGTGGTACGGCATCGAATATTGCCGCAGAGTCGCAGATATTCGCCAAGTTTGATGGTATCATCGAACTGGAAAATATCCGCTCGGTACCGCATGAAAGCGAGGAAGGTCCGGATCAGGTGGTTATTGGTCGTTCAGGTGAGTTCCGCATCATCGATCCGGAAACCAATAAAGTACTGATGACGAATAATATCCCTTACGGTTCTTACCTATACGTGAATCCCGGTGACAAACTGGTCAAAGGCACGCGTATCTGTTCCTGGGACCCGTACAATGCGGTAATTATTTCCGAGTTTGGGGGCAAAGTAGAGTTTGAATCGATCATTGAAGGGGTGACATTCCGCGAGGAGTCGGACGAACAGACCGGACACCGTGAGAAGGTCATCATTGATACGAGGGACAAGACGAAGAACCCTGCCATCAAGATATTAGACAGTAAAGGTGCGGTTATCCGTACGTATAATATCCCAGTGGGTGCCCACGTGTCCGTGGGCGACGGTGCCGCCGTAAAAGAGGGCGTGATCTTGGCGAAGATACCGCGGTCTACCGGTAAGACCCGGGACATCACGGGTGGTCTGCCACGGGTGACGGAGCTGTTTGAGGCGCGTAATCCATCCAATCCTGCGGTGGTGACCGAGATCGACGGTGTCGTGACCTTAGGTGGCGTGAAGCGCGGTAACCGCGAAATCTCCATCGAGTCGCGTGATGGTCAGATCAAGAAATACCTGGTGCCGCTGTCTAAGCACATTCTCGTACAGGACAATGACTTCGTGAAAGCGGGTATGCCATTGTCTGATGGTTCCATTTCACCTGCTGATATTCTGGCCATCAAAGGTCCGTCGGCGGTGCAGGAATACCTCGTAAATGGTATTCAGGAAGTTTATCGCCTCCAAGGGGTGAAAATCAACGATAAGCATTTTGAGACCATCGTACACCAGATGATGCAGAAGGTGGAGATTGAAGATCCGGGCGATACGCGGTTCCTGGAGAAGGAAGCCGTGAACAAATGGGATTTCATGGAAGAAAACGATGCTATCTACGATAAGAAGGTGGTCGTTGAAGCCGGGGATTCCAATGAATTGAAGCCAGGGCAGATCGTTTCGTTGCGCAAATTGCGGGATGTCAATTCCAGCTTGAAGCGCCGCGACCTGAAGCTGGTGGAGGTGCGGGATGCGATTCCGGCCACCTCCAGCCCGATATTGCAAGGGATCACCCGCGCGTCATTGGGTACGAAGTCGTTCATTTCGGCGGCGTCCTTCCAGGAAACAACCAAGGTATTGAACGAGGCAGCCATCGCCGGCAAGCGCGACGATCTATTGGGCTTGAAGGAAAATGTGATTGTGGGCCATTTGATCCCTTCAGGAACAGGATTGCGCGATTACGAGCACATCATCGTTGGTTCACAAGAGGAATACGACCAGCTGCTGGCTTCAAAAGAAGAGGACTAAGCAGTGATTAGCGTGGTCGGTGACCAGTAATCAATAAAGTTCAAAACCGCCGGGTTAATATCCGGCGGTTTTTTTATGATATGCAGCGTCTAATGTCTAATGTCTGTTGTCTAATGTCTCATATCTAAAATCTATCGCGTATCTTTGCCCCCACTATGGGTACCCTATTGGATATCGGTCAGAAGCCTTACAATCATTACGGCGCATACCTACGTGCCAAATACGCGGGTAAGCGCGTTTTCAAGATCATCGTGGATGGCCATTTCACGTGTCCGAACCGCGATGGAAGTAAAGGGTATGGTGGATGTGCTTACTGCAATGTGGACTCCTTTACCCCCGATTCGGCACGAAAACTGCCGACCATCCGGCAGCAGGTAGAAGAGGGTATCCAACGTGCGGTGAATGGCTATGGTGCCGAAAAATTCGTGATTTACTTCCAGCCGAACACCAATACCTATGCGCCGGCGCATTACCTGAAAGCCCTCTATGATGAGGCGTTGAGCGTAGCACCGGAGCACGTGGTGGGATTGTCTGTGGGTACACGGCCCGATTGCATCGATTTCGAAAAGGTGGCCCTGCTGGAAAGCTATAGTGACCGCTATGATGTGGATCTAGAGATGGGCATGGAGTCGATATATAACGACACACTGGAGCGGATCAATAGGGGATGTACCCATGAGGAGCTGGAAACCGCCCTTGGTTTGGTACAAAACAGTCCGCTGGATATCTGCGTGCACACGATTTTCGGGTTTCCGTGGGAGACCAAAGCGATGATGCTGCGTTATGCCGATGAAATCAACCGGTTTCCGCAGATTAAATTCGTCAAGTTGCACCATCTGCACATTGTGGAAGGTTCGATTATGGGGGCGCAGTATAAGCGGAATCCTTTCCCGGTATTCACGTTGGAGGAATATACCGACTTCCTCTGCGAATTTATCCCCTTGCTGCGTCCGGATATCATCATCCAGCGACTGTTCGGGTTAGCCGACCAAGAATTGCTGATCGCCCCGAATTGGGGCAAAGGAAAATCGGCTATCCAAACATATATCGATAAGGAATTGGAAAGGCGGGAAGCCGTCCAGGGTAGTAAGTATCTACGTGATCAATGGGCCGATGCCTAACCTTCGATGATATCCGTTAGGTTTGCTGGCGAATAGCGCACGGATTTAAGCGTCTTCCGATCTTCCGTGCGATACACCAGGTAATGCCCATCGGCTTCTTCATAGAAACATTCAACACCTTTTTGCTGATAATGTGCCACGGTGTCTTCAGCCTCCTGTACGCTTTTGCAAGCCTTGCTCATGTTGGACCGCTGTACTTCGTCAAATAACGTGCTGAATTTATCGGCCAATCCGAACTCTAATATCGCGCCGGAGAGGACATACTGGAGGTCGCAGAGCGCATCGGCCACTTCAGTGATATTCTTGTCCGCAATCGCTTCTTCAAGCTCTTTGAGTTCCTCGGCCAATAAGGCCACCCGCAGTCGACAGCGCTGCTCATCGGGGATGGTGGGCACGGGCAGGATGGGATGTTTGAATGTGTTGTGAAATTCGGCAACAGCCGTCAACGTCTTTGGATCAATCATTTTGTTATTTGATGAAATGCTTGAGTTGGATGATTTCCTTTTCTTCTAAATAGCGCCAGCGTCCACGGGGCAGGTCTTTTTTGGTGAGGTTGGCGTAGACCACCCGATCCAATTTAATTACATCGTAACCCAAGTGCTCGAAGATGCGGCGGACGATGCGGTTTTTGCCACTATGGATCTGAATCCCGATTTCGCGCTTGCTTCCCCCTTGAACATAGCTTACCGCATCAGGTTTTATCAAACCATCTTCCAGCTCCAATCCGAAAACGATTTTATTAAAGTCACCTTGGTTAAGATTCTTATCCAGCTCAACATTATATATTTTAACGATGCTATTGCGTGGGTGGGAGAGTTTATCGGCCAGGTTGCCATCATTGGTCAGCAGGAGCAGGCCAGTGGTGTTGCGGTCAAGCCGACCAACAGGATATATTCGCTCTTTGGTAGCCTTGGCAACCAGTTGCATCACCGTACGTCTTTCTTGCGGATCGTCTGTGGTGGTGATATAATCTTTTGGCTTGTTCAGTAGCACATATACCATCTTTTCGCGTTTCAGGCGCTCACCATTGTACCGCACTTCGTCTTTGGATGGGTCGACTTTCACACCGAGTTCGGTGACTACCGTGCCATTTACGGACACGACGCCGGCTTGAATCAACTCATCTGCTTTGCGTCGTGAACAGATTCCGGCATTGGCAATGTATCGGTTCAGCCTGATCAGTCCATCATCTTCAACGGCTTTATCGAACAGCTTCGGTGAAAGCTCAGTCCGCTCACGCCGTTTCTTTGAGGGGTCGTATGGCTTATTGCCGAATGAGCGTTTTTCGGTATTAAATGGAGGTTTTTGTCCAGGTCTTCTATACGTTCTTTCCCGATCCGTATCGGAGGGCCGGTCCGGGCGTTTGTCCGTGCCGTATGCTGGCTTAGGCCTGTCCTTGCCAAATGGCCTGTCTTTTCCAAATGGTTTATCCGTTGAAAATGGTCTATCTTGACGGTCAGTGGATTTATTACCGGGGTATTTTCGTTCATTGTCTTGCTTGTCCCGGTTGCCGAACTTGCGGTCACTGGAGTTGTGAAAGTTCGGGTTCGATTTACCGGGGCGTTTGGATTTGTCGTCGCGACTGTTCCTTTTGTTACTAAATGGCATGATGTTTACCTAAAAAAATATGAACGACAAAGGTAGTCAAAAATCCGGCTTTAATTGGTGTTGTGTCGTTTTTTTACGCAAAAATAACCCGAAAAGATACGTTAAATTTTGTTAAATACCAATGCACATTAATGTAACTATTTGTATATTAACCTTATATTTTTACCTTTGCATCCAGCTTTTGGACCAAGTATTGCTATGGTTGATTTTAATTGGTCTGCCATGGATTACAGAAAGGTTTTGAATGATAAAAAAACACATGCTCTGTAGTAGTGTGGTTTTGATGTTGCTGTTGCTTTCAAAGTTGTATTCGTACCACGCCGCAGCAGATACAGAACCCACCTACGTACCACCACATGACTCCCTGTCTCAGGGAGCCCTGTTGCAAGAAGATATAAGTGATATCCGCAACACTCCGTACTTTGCATCCTTGAATTTTGCTGAAGAGAACCTACCCCTGGGGGATAAGCAAATCGAAACCAAGATGATGCGTTACCTGAAAGAATATTCGTATACCAAGCGCCGTTCACACCGGCTACATCGCCAAGCATTGCAAGCACTGCCTAAGGTGACGGCTATCTTGCGCAAGTATGGAATTCCAGAAGATTTGAAGTACATCCCCTTGGTTGAAAGCGGCTTTATGAGCGGCACCACATCGCATCGCGGGGCATCCGGTTATTGGCAGTTTATGCCGCAAACGGCGAGGGCCTTTGGATTGCGAGTAGACCATCAGGTAGATGAGCGACAAAATATCGAAAAATCTACCATTGCAGCGGCAAAATACCTTAAAACACTGTACCGTGCATTCAATAGCTGGACCTTGGTGGCTGCCGCCTTTAACATTGGCGAGGGCAATCTTCAGCGGGCTATCAACAGGCAACGCGAAGACAATTACTTTCGGCTAAAACTCAATAAGGAGACCGGTAGCTATGTTTATAAGCTAATTTCCGTAAAGGAAATCATCGAGCATCCTACCATGCACGGCTATCGCAAAAACCGCGTGCTGTTGGCTAATGCCAGCGGAGAGGGGAAAACCTCCTCAGCCGAAAAACCCCGCAAATTATAATGCATTATCATGCTTAACGATTACCGGGTCCTACCGGAGATCGACGATTTCCATTCCAGGATAGCTGCTTGACTTAAAGGTAAACCGATCAGCAGCGATCTGAGGATTGGCTTTCGTATTTTTGATGGCGTATACATATTTGACGCCCCCTTTGTCAAAAACAGTCGCATCATGGATCAAGTTGGTCGCTTTGTTGATGCGCAGCTTGATTTTGAAATAAGGCGTTCGGGGATTTTCGGGCGAAAGTTCCACTACCTCCAATTGCACATTGCCTGCCCGCTCATCCGGAGCCGATACGTACTTGTAACCGCTATTGTAAAACGAAAAGATATTGGTCGGAGAGATCGCGTCAGCCGAATGATCAGCGGCGGTCACCTGCACCTCCTGCTCTTCCTTGAGTATGGTCCACTGTGTTTTACCATCACTGATCAGGTCTTGATTACTCGTCGTGATGTAGAACTTGCCAGTAGCCTGTTCCATCAAGATGCTGCCCGATTCGTTATAGCTATCGGTCTGCTGCGGTTGCTGCACCTTCAGGGTGAAATCTGCCTGTATGGTTTTATGCCCTTCATATGTCTTGCTAACTTTACTGAGCAAGGATTTTGCAGCAGCATCGGTTTGCGCGTGGCCCTGGGCCGTGAATGCCAGCAAGAGCGCTACTAGGAGGCTGCCGATTTGATATCGCGATTTATTCATCATTTTTACACATCTTTCCGTAATCCATCCAAAAACTGTTCCAATGAATATTCGTCCGGAAATAACACTTCGCGGGCCTTGCTGCCTTCAAACGGTCCGACCACACCCGCTGCCTCCAGTTGATCGATGATGCGGCCGGCGCGGTTATAGCCCAGTTTAAGCTTACGTTGAATGAGTGAGGTAGATCCTTGCTGGTGCAGCACTACCAAACGGGCGGCGTCGTCAAACATCGGGTCGCGATCGCTCATGTCAAAATCGCCTATCCCGCCTTCGCCGTCCTCACCTACATACTCCGGAAGGAGCAGCGCCGAAGGGTAGCCACGTTGATTGCCAATAAAATCCGATATTTCCTCCACTTCAGGGGTATCTACGAAAGCACATTGTATCCGGATCAGGTCGCTGCCGGTGGCCAATAGCATATCGCCACGACCAATGAGCTGATCGGCGCCTCCCGAATCGAGTATGGTACGCGAGTCTACTTTTGAAAGCACCCGGAATGCCAGGCGCGCCGGGAAATTCGCTTTGATGGTGCCCGTAATAATGTTTACGGAAGGACGCTGCGTGGCGATGACCAGGTGGATACCCACGGCACGGGCTAACTGTGCCAACCGCGCGATCGGTGTTTCCACCTCCTTTCCAGCCGTCATCATGAGGTCGGCAAATTCGTCGATGATGAGCACGATAAAGGGGAGGTAGCGATGGCCTTCCTCTGGGTTCAGCCTGCGGTTGATGAACTTGACGTTGTATTCCTTCAGGTTGCGCACCTGGGCATTTTTAAGCAAATCGTACCGGGCGTCCATCTCTATACACAGCGAATTGAGGGTATTGATGACTTTCTTGGTGTCCGTGATGATGGCGTCTTCCTCGCCCGGCAATTTGGCCAGGAAATGGCGTTCGATTTTTTTGAACAGCGATAACTCCACCTTTTTGGGGTCTACCAGTACAAACTTAAGTTCAGCCGGATGTTTTTTGTACAGCAGGGAGGTGAGGATGGCGTTGATGCCTACGGATTTACCCTGCCCGGTAGCCCCCGCTACTAAGAGGTGCGGCATTTTGGCGAGGTCTGCAATGTACACTTCATTGGAGATGGTACGGCCCAGGGCGATGGGGAGGTCCATATCCGTATGCTGGAATTTTTCCGTAGCCAATACCGACCGCATGGATACCATCTCGGGATGGCTGTTGGGTACCTCGATGCCGATGGTGCCCTTACCGGGCATCGGCGCGATGATACGGATGCCCAAGGCCGCCAAGCTCAATGCGATATCATCTTCCAGGTTCTTGATTTTGGATATACGGACACCCGGTTTTGGGATGATCTCATAAAGCGTCACGGTGGGTCCGATAGTAGCCTTTATTTTCGCTATTTCGATGTTATAGTTGCCCAGCGTCTCGACAATCTTATCCTTATTGGCCTCCAGTTCGTGATTATTGACTGTAATCTTGCCCGAACCATAGTCGCGGAGCAGATCAAGTGTCGGATGTTGATAGCCTGAGAGATCAAGCTTCGGGTCGTATTGTCCTACTTTCTCGACCAATTCATTGGCAGTACTGGGTTTTTCTTCTTTAATCGCAGAAACGGTCAAGGGGGGCGCCAAGACTTCGTTTTTGGGTTTCTCCTGCGGCCTTTCAATCGCGAAATCCAACGTTTCCTTCGATTCCGCTGGGTCTGCCTTCGACGGAACAGTCAGTTGCTGCTGGAGCTTATCTTTGGATTCCTGTTGGTCGGGCACTGTTTTCAACCGATTAGAAACTAATTCGCCTTCGGCGAGGTCTTTGTTCCGGTTGAGGCTGAATTCCACCGGATCAACCCGGTATTCAGATTCATGCATGTATCGTTCATCCCGCAGGTTGCGGGCAGCATCATTTTCCAGGCCGTCATCTGCTGCTCGTTTTCGCCCATCGCCTAATTTGAAATCGAAGTTAAAGAAAACGATCAGGATCGTGAGGATCGTAAAGAGCAGCAATCCCGCCACGCCCGGTGTTCCGATTTGGGCACCCAGTAACCGATTAGACCAGAACCCGAACTCACCCTCTAAAAAATGGGGATAGTCCTGGATGAGTCCGTGAATAAAGCCTAAGGTAAGGGAGATGAACACCAATCCAAACAGGCTGTAGCCAAGAATCTTCCAAGTGGAGACGATCCGGACCTTCACGAGTAACCGGTACCCGATAATGAAAAGGACGGCGACGAAAATGAATGATGCGACGCCAAACCACTTATAGATAAACTGATGGGCCAATAGCGCACCGAATTTACCCATCCAGTTTTGCACAACCGGCGTTTGTATACCGGCCAATTCAAGTTCCTCACGTGTCTTGAACAGGGTGTGCCACCCGCCGTTTGCTGCCGAAACGTAACTTTGGTCTTCTTTCCAAGTGAATAGGTAAGAGATAAACGCGATGAGGAAATATATGGATAACACCAGCAGAAACAGTCCCGCTATTTTTATCAATTTGTCCCCAACTCCACGACCGGAACGGTTGCTTGAGGAGGTCTTCCGCTCGCTTTTTTTGCGTTGAGTTGGCCTACTTCCCGTGTCGTGTTGAACATTTCTCTTGAATGAATTCCCTTTTCCAGACATCTAGAACACCCATTTGTTTGAGACAAACTTACGGATTTTTTGCAGATTATCGGTTTGGCAATTCGCGCGCGTGGTTTCCTAATTTTTTTGCCGGGTGTAGCATTCCACGGGCGACGTTCGTTATTCGTAACAAAGCAGGTGACAATGCTCTCCGCAAGATTAAATGAACATGATTACAACTGAAAGGGACGATTTAAGAAAATGAAAAGCCGGTCAATTTTTATGCTTGTAGCGCTGGCAATGGGTATGGCCACGTTAAGCAGTTGCCTTAAGGATAATGAAAATAGCGGGTATCAGGTTTCCGCCGTGAGGGCGCTGAATGCAGTGCCGGGTTCGAGCTCCCTTGATATCGGCCTGGATGAGAACAAACTCAATTTTGACAACACAACGGGGCAAGATGAGGATTTTGCATATGAAGATACCTTGGTATACAAAAATGCGTGGCCCGGCAACCGGTTGGTGAGGGTGTTCGATCCCGAGGACTATCCAAATGCGCAGCCACTAGCACAGGGTACAGTCACATTTACGCCTGGCAAGTTCTATTCGCTCTATGTAGTAGGATATGAAGATATGGAGATCATCGCGACAGAAGACGATTTATCCGAGCCGGGTGAAGGGAAGGCCAAGATCCGGTTTATGAACCTCAGTCCGGATGCTCCAGCGCTGGATTTTGGAATCGAAGGTGCGGATACGCTCATCGCGAGTGATAAGGCGTTTAAGGAAGCGGAGGATTTCTCCAGCATCGACGCGGATGAGACGTATACATTCAATATCATCGATCATGATAGTGGGGAGGTGGTGCATACCTTTGAGTTCGCCGTTGGCAATGACATGATCTATACGATTTGGGCCAAAGGTTTATTAGACCACACGGGGGATGCCGCGTTGGATTTCGGTCATGGCATCATTACGCATTAGATAATACGGTTTCTCCATAAAGTTTAGGTTGATTGAAAGTCTGTGCCGGGATCCGGCATAGATGCCGCTCCCTCCCCGGGAGCGGTTTTTTTATGAGTAGGTGATTTAGCCTCTTGCTCCTCAGCTGGGATCCGGTTCGCTTCGCTCCCGTCTCCGAGGCTTCGCCTGCAAGAGGCATGCCTATGATCCAGTGCCTGAATCATTCCCCCAGGCCCGATCACAGCCCTATATTAGGTTGCAATCAGCAAATAGTAATTTTTCTTGCCGCGTTGAACGATGAGGTACCGGCCATTAATGAGGTTTTCTGCGTTGAATGTTTGCTCAATGTCGCCGATTTTTACTTTGTTGATCGACACGCCGCCGCCTTGTATCATTTTCCGTGCTTCACCCTTCGATGGAAATACCGACGCAAAGACCGCCAACAGGTCCAATACATTTGCACCGACGGCCAGTTGGTCTTTCGAAAGCTGGAACTGCGGTACGCCATCGAAAACATCCAGCACTGCCGCATGGGGCATGCCTTCTAAAAATTCAAGGGACCCATTGCCAAATAGAAATTCAGACGTACTTATGGCCGTTTCATAGTCCGATTCGGAGTGTGTGCGGATGGTGATATCCTTAGCCAGCGCTTTTTGTACGATGCGGAGGTGTGGTGCAGCATCGTGCTCGGCAATGAGGGCATCGATCTCTTCTTTCGGTTTCAGCGTGAAGATTTTGATCCAGTTCTTGGCATCATCATCACTTGCATTGAGCCAAAATTGGTAATACCGGTACGGAGAAGTCTTGCTGGCATCCAGCCATACGGCTCCGCTTTCGGTCTTCCCGAATTTGTTGCCATCGGCTTTTTTGATGAGTTGGGTGGTGAGGGCATAGGCCGTGCCGCCGTCCTTGCGGCGGATGAGTTCGGTGCCGGTTACGATGTTTCCCCACTGGTCCGAACCGCCCATTTGCAGTATACAGCCATGATGCTTCCACAGGTAATAAAAATCATAACCTTGCACCAGCTGGTAGGTAAATTCGGTAAACGACATGCCGGTTTCCCCTTCCAGCCGTTTTTTGACGGAGTCTTTCGCCATCATGTAGTTGACGGTGATGTGCTTGCCTACGTCGCGGATGAAATCGAGGAAGCGAAAGTCCCTGAACCAGTCGTAATTGTTGACCATGATGGCACCGTGATCCGAGTCTGAAAAATCGAGGAACTTGGTCAATTGCTTTTTCAGGCAGGCGATGTTATGGTTTAAGGTGTCTTCGTCAAGCAAGTTACGTTCAGCCGATTTTCCGGAAGGGTCGCCCACCATACCCGTAGCGCCACCCACTAGCGCTACTGGTTTATGGCCAGCTCGCTGAAAATGGATAAGGGTCATGATCTGCGTGAGGTGACCGACATGCAGCGAATCGCCTGTCGGATCAAAGCCAATATAACCGGCCGTTTTTTCCTTGAGCAATTGGTCTTCGGTCCCCGGCATGATATCATGCAACATGCCCCGCCAACGTAATTCATCGACAAAACTCATCGTGATCTAACTTTAAAACGCGTCATCAAAAGTGGCTGCAAAGATAGGATAATATCGGCTAAATTTGCTATCTTGGCACAATAAGTGTTCTCCAACGGAGAGGAGCGGGTCGAATGAATTTCCTGTCACATTACTATTTTGAGCGGTATAGCCACAATCCTGAACAGGTGTTGGGGAGCGTATTGCCCGACCTCATCAGGAGCGCAGACCGGGATATCCACGTGTTGCCACAAAAGCATGAAGATCAGCTGATCACCAACCCGAAATTGCAGAGCATCTATCACGGCTGGATGCGGCACATGGAAATCGATCGTTATTTTCACAACTCCCCCTTTTTTTATACCCATACACACGAGCTGAAGCTCGTGCTTGCACCGGCTGTAGAGGGAACGGCCATCAGGCCCTCGTTTCTGTCGCATATCGCGCTGGAGCTGCTATTGGACCACCTGCTGCTCCACAACGATTGGGTCCACGAGTCGGATTTTTACGCCTATCTGGGGGCAGCAGATCGCGGGATGACGGATCGATTTCTGAAACTATGCGAGGTACCGGATACCCATTTCTTTTTTGTGCATTTCGACGGATTCATGCAGGCGCGATACCTTTCAGACTATTGGGAATTTGATAAAATCACCCTGGCAATGGAGCATATCTGCCGCAGGCTGTGGGAGGTGCGGCTCAGCGATGACCAGCGACATCAGATCACCCGGGCCATCGGCGATTACGCGGCGCGGCTGGATGGCAATTTTCATCCGGTCTTCGATGAGATACGTCGTGAGCTTACCTAGCGAATTGTTTCATAAACTTGCGTCGGAAAGCAATTTTATCTAAGTTTTTTTATAAGTTTGGCCGGTTGATCATCCATCCAACCCCATAGTCACCAACTGTATGGCAAACAAACTTTTCCGGAAAAAAACAGTACAGCAAATTTTAGACGCGTCTTACTCATCCAAGGAGGGAGCGCTTGCGAAGGTGCTTGGGGTACGCGATTTGGTGTCCATGGGCATTGCGGCCATCGTAGGAGCGGGTATTTTCAGCACGATAGGGCTTGCCAGCTTTAACGGCGGACCGGCCGTATCGCTGTTATTTGTGTTTGTTGCTGTTGCCTGCGTCTTTACGGCATTATCCTACGCACAGTTTGCCAGTACGGTGCCGGTATCCGGGAGTGCTTATACCTATGCGTATGTGGCCTTTGGTGAGCTATTTGCATGGATTATCGGCTGGGCGCTCATACTGGAATATGCGGTGTCCAATATGGTGGTAGCCATCTCGTGGTCGCAATATTTTGTGAGCATGCTGGAGGGATTCGGTATCCACCTTCCCGGTTGGCTCACCATGGCCCCTGCCTACGCCACAGAGGCTTATGCCAAGTTGCAGCAGCAAGGAGCAGAAGCACTGTCTCAGGTAGAACAGATGGCCGCCTCGGCGTATCAGGGTGCCCCTCGAATCGGAGACATTCCCATCATATTTGACCTGCCTGCGGGTTTGGTCACATTTCTGGTCACCTGGTTGGTTTACATTGGCATTAAGGAGTCGCGCACGGCAAGCAACATCATGGTGCTGATTAAGGTCGGCGTCATCCTGTTTGTCATTTTTGGGGGCGTCTTTTTTGTGAAACCCGAGAATTGGACACCTTTTGCACCCAATGGCGTAGAAGGGGTATTAACTGGGGTGGCTGCGGTATTTTTTGCATTTATTGGGTTTGACTCGATCTCCACCACCGCCGAAGAATGCCGGAATCCGCAGCGGGATCTGCCCAAAGCAATGATTTGGTGCTTATTGATCTGTGCTGTCCTCTATATCTTGATCACGCTGGTATTGACCGGGATGGTCCACTATACCGAATTGAATGTAAAGGATCCCCTGGCCTATGTATTTCAATACGTGGGGATGGACTATATGGCCGGTATTGTCTCGGTCACCTCGGTAGTAGCCATTACCAGTGCGTTGCTGGTCTTTCAGCTTGCCCAACCTCGGATATGGATGACCATGAGCCGCGATGGGCTGCTCTGGAAGCGCTTTGCGACGATACACCCGAAATACAAAACACCATCGTTCGCGACGATCGTTACCGGTTTTATGGTCGCCATCCCCGCGTTGTTCTTCAAAATGGATTTTTTTGTTGATTTAACAAGCGTAGGTACTTTTTTCGCCTTTATCCTCGTATGCGCAGGCGTATTGTATATGGATTATTCGGGCATTTCGAAGCAATCCCGCTTTAAGGTGCCCTACGTCAATGGGCAGTACCTGATTACGATCGGATTATTGATCGCCGTATTGGGCATCGGCGTTTACGGGCAGGATACCCTCGCCGAGTGGCGGCAGTTGTCCATACTGGATGTCATCGAGCATAAATTGCTCGTCGTTATCTTTTGGATCGTATGGGTGATCTTGTGCATCATGGGATACCGGTATCGGTTTTCGCTGTTGCCGGTGGCCGGTATACTGGTCAATCTTTACCTGATGTCGCAGCTTGGCGCCAGCAATTGGTTGATCTTCTTGGCCTGGCTGGCCATCGGGTTGCTCGTGTATTTTGGATACGGCTATCGGCATTCTAAGCTCAATAAGCCTAGCTAACTCGCGCGCTGAAGATCGGGATGTGCCTCATTTAAGCCGTTTAAGACGGATCCGGTCGGTTGTCTCGATCATCAAGGGGACCCGCTCCATGGTGACAAAACTGGAATCCAATCCAAATCCCTTTTCTTCCGAAAGGCTGAACTGCCGCAATATCGCATACACATCAAGTATAATGCGCTCATAAAACTTGAGTGCGGTGGTGCTGGACACCACTTTCTCCAGTACGACAAAACGGAAATCGCCGGATATGCCATGTTTCCGCAAGGTGTCGTATCGGCTGCGGATATCTACTTCATTGTTTTTGACGAGGTCTTCGACGACCCTTCGAAACAGCAAGCTGATGCGCTGTTCATCCCTGAAGCCCAATTTGAAGTCGATCCTAATGAGCTTATTCGGGATGAGTTGTGTTACTTTATATGCCCCCGTATAGGGCGCATCGGTGACATCCACGTGTACCAACCAATAAATATCCGCTCTTTTGGGCTTTTTCTGTATAATGGAATACACGATTTTTTCCTCGACTTCCGATGTGAAGTTTGCACTGGTCAGGTACACCAGGTGAGACGCAAAGAGGGGAACCGATTCATCTGAGCCGAGTTCTGATAGGATGCCATAATAATCTTCGATTTCCACGAAGCGGATGTGACGGTTTTTGATCTTGCGGGCCCACCACCAACACAGCATAACCGCGAAGATCAACGCTGTTATCAGAACGGTCAGCCACCCCCCATGTGTTATTTTGGAAGCATTTCCCACAAAAAATATCCCCTCAATCGTCAAGTATGACAATAGAAAGATGCCGATAACATACCGGGGGATGTGCTTCCGGTATAAGAATATCGCCACCATCACCGTGGTGACGAGGAAACTGATGTTGATCGCCAAACCGTATGCCGCCTCCATATTTGCCGAATTGCGGAAGACCAATACGATGATTACACATCCTATCCAGACCATCCAGTTGGCCGATGGTACATATAGCTGTCCCTTGTAGATATTAGGGTGTATGATTTTGACCTTGGGCCATATATTGAAGCGTACCCCTTCGGAGACCAGTGTAAAAGAGCCCGAGATCATGGCCTGACTGGCAATGATAGCCGCCATCGTGGCGATACCGATCCCAAACGGCAAAAACCACTCCGGCATCATCAAGTAAAACGGATTGCCGCCTTGCAGGCTTTGCCCTTCGTGCAGCAGCAGCCAGGCACCCTGTCCGAAATAGCTGAGCAGCAAGCAGATTTTGACATATATCCAACTGACCTGGATGTTGGTGCGGCCGCAATGCCCTAAGTCGGAGTAAAGCGCCTCCGCACCGGTGGTACACAGAAAAACAGCGCCCAGTATAAGCCAGGCATCTGGATGCTCGATCAATATGCGAAAGCCGTAGACCGGATTAAAAGCCTTCAGGATACCCGGCATGTCAACGAGGTGCAGCATGCCAATCACTGCCATTGTCGCAAACCAGAGAAACATGATCGGACCGAATAAGCGACCGACTACCGAAGTGCCAAAACGTTGCACAGCAAACAATACGGTCACGATCGTCAGCACCACCGGCACCGTTTGCAGATGGGGGTAATAAATGTCAAGTCCTTCGATCGCCGACGAAATGGTAATTGCGGGCGTAATCATGCCATCCGCCAACAACGCAGCGCCACCCAGCATGGCCGGGAAAATGAGCCACCTGCCGTGCCGTCTCACCAAAGAGTACAACGAAAGAATACCCCCTTCGCCCTTATTATCGGCTTGCAGGGTAATGTATACATATTTGATTGTGGTCTGCAGGGTGAGCGTCCAAAATATACAAGAAACCCCACCGAGTACGAGATCAGCGGTGATCACATTGGTGCCGATGATCGCTTTGAAAACATAAAGCGGGGAGGTGCCGATGTCGCCGAAAATAATACCTAAACTGATGAGCAGCCCTGCGGAACTAAGCCGCTGTGTGGTGTGTGTACTTGACATTTCAATAGGTGCAATTCCGAAGCAAACATAATAGAATTGTCTTACAATGCCTAGCGCTAAAAATTTTGCTTTTCATACCCCATTAACAGACGGATTTTGACGATCGCAAAGCTGTTTCACGCAATGCCACAACGATGTGACATACATCAACGATAATGCGTGTTAAAAATTGTTAAATTAGTCAAAAAAATGTATCTTTGTTTAGGTGCATTGACCAGTTTGTACTAACTTTGTAAACATAGTGAAAAGGGAATTGATGTAAAATAATCGAATCAACGACCTTGGATAAGCCAGATACTGTATGAGGAAGTTTTTACGCCACATAATTGTTATATTGACAGTAAGCACCGTGATGCTCATCGGAAGTGCAGACGCAGCGTGGATGTCTATAGCTACGGCGGAGGCTGATACCAGTCGTACGGCGACGAAAAATGAAGTCAAAGCTACCGAGGCTGCTCGGGTTTTATCTTCAGAAAAACGCATGCAGCGATCATTTTTCTCTTCTTTCCGAAATTTCCTGCCTTTTCGTTCCAATGAAATCCAAAACGAGAAGCTGTTGAGCAGTGTGAAGATTTTCCCTAATCCTGTTGTGGATCAGATCAACCTTTCCTATCGGCTTGATAAGCAAAGTTCGGTATCGATCAAGGTAATGGATGCATTGGGCAACGAAGTGATGACATTGCTTAGTCAAGAATTGGATGCTGGTCCCCAAAGTCATGTCTTTGAAACCAGCAATAAGCTTACCAATGGCTTTTATTTTATCCGTGTATCGGCCGGCAATGAAACGGTTGTGAAGCGGATTTCCGTGCTATAGTTTCAGACTCCCGTTTATTCGGGTTCTATCCATCGATCATCTTCGCGTATGATTTCTATTAACTCGTTGAGCGCGTTTGCCGTATTGACATTCCGTTTGACCACCTCTTTGCCCCGGTAGAGGGTGATCTTTCCAGGCCCTGCACCAACATATCCATAGTCCGCATCGGCCATTTCCCCCGGACCATTCACAATGCAGCCCATGATACCGATTTTCAATCCTTTAAGATGATTTGTGCGGCTACGGATCATTTGGGTGGTTTCCTGCAAGTCAAACAGGGTACGGCCGCAGCTTGGGCAAGAGATGTATTCGGTCTTGGATATGCGTGAGCGGGTGGCTTGCAAGATGCCGAAAGCGGCAGAAACCAGCTTGTCCGTTGGGGTGGCCGGCGAATCGATCCAGATGCCGTTGCCCATGCCGTCGATCAGCAACGCCCCCATATCCGTGGCGGCATACACCTGCAGCTTCGATAGGGGCTCTTCCGGGTCCATCAAATCACCCTGCGGACCCGAGAACGCTTCGGCTGGATAGTGCCGCCGGATGATGACGGGGTTGGTGATCCCCAGTTCGGACAGCGCCGCAAAAAACAGGCGTTGATCTGCCATGCCATGCGGTTCGTCCGTCTCCAGCACAAATACGATGGTTTTGTCCAATGGCAGCGCCTCAAACCAAGGCGTGTACAGATCCGCCCGGCACACCCGTATCATATTCAGGCTAGCATCCCGCAGGGCGGCTTCCGTAAATTCGCGCAGCGTGTATACCGGGTGGATGTTTGCCTTATCATTGATGCCCACCCAGGTCGGGTAATCGTACAACTGCTTGAGGTTGCCCGGCATGGTAAAAGAAGGCAGCTGATCAGCCAAATAAACAAAGTCTACCGATTGCTCGCCCATATGATATTTGTCGAGCAGGATGTCGTATTTATACCCGACATCGGCAAGGATCGCCGGGTCCTTCAGGTTTTTGTGCGAAATATCGACCACGACCCGCGGCACCAACGCCCCCCCGATGAATGCGCTCACCTCGGTCGAAGCGTAAGCTTGAGGCTTCGTGATCGTCCTGTCAGGACCAACCGATTCCCCTATACGGGTTTGAGCCTGCCTGTCTTTATACCGGTTTACCAGCGCGATCGCCACCGGAGCTTCACATTCGGGTTCTTCCGTCAGCGACACGCGTACCGTATCTCCCAAGCCATCTTCGAGCAATGTGCCGATGCCCACGGCCGATTTAATGCGCCCATCCTCCCCATCGCCCGCTTCCGTGACACCCAGGTGCAGCGGATAGTTCATTCCCTCGGCCACCATTTTCTCCACTAATAGGCGATATGCCCGCACCATCACCTGAGGATTGCTCGATTTCATCGAGATGACCAGGTTGTAATAATGGAGGTCTTCGCATATGCGGATAAATTCCATGGCAGACTCCACCATGCCTTCTGGCGTATCACCATAGTGGCTCATGATGCGGTCTGACAGCGAGCCGTGGTTGGTGCCGATACGCATGGCCGTGCCGTATTCCTTGCAGATGTTTACCAGCGGGGCGAATTTGGCATAAATACGCTCCAGTTCGGCTTGGTAAGTCGCTTCCGTGTAGTTGAGTTGGTCGAATTTTTTCTTATCGGCATAGTTGCCGGGGTTGATGCGCACTTTTTCCACGATGCGCGCGGCTACCTCCGCCGCATTCGGCGTGAAATGGATATCGGCCACCAAGGGTACATGACATCCACGTTTGCGCAGTTCCTTTTTTATTTCAGCGAGGTTATGCGCCTCCTTCACACTTGGCGCCGTGATGCGCACATATTCACAGCCGGCCTCCACCATGCGGATTGTTTGCGCTACAGAACCGATGGTATCCATGGTATCGACAGTGGTCATGCTCTGTATCCGAATGGGGTTATGACCTCCCATGGGTACATCACCGATGGTCACTTCACGCGTATGCCATCTCGAATATTCCGTCAGCGAGTTGCAGTAGCCGCCAGGCAGCGTATTTTGGAGTTTGGTATCCATATTTACGTACCGCAAAGTTAAGGTTTTTTTTCGCTGAAAGCGACCGTTGTTTTAGCGAGGCTTTTTGTCGCTCGCCGCGACAAGGCCTTCCTTTTTTTCCGCAAAAAAGGAAGCAAAAAACTCGCCACTGGGGTCTTTGCTACGATTGGTAGTGCCTCAACCTGCTGACCGCAAATCCCCTAGGTGGCATTTTACGATAAACGAGGGTTTCCTGCATGCAATAGGTGGACAGCGTTGTGGGCAGTGAGCGGGCGCAGCCGTACGGGATTATCGTCGGAGCCGAGGCCTAGCCTGTGTAGGCAGCAACTGGCAGCAGGCATGCCCTCACGTCATATCACCGCGAAGCGTACGGGATCAGCAAACCGACGAACGAAGGGGTATTGCAATGGCGTGGCTTCGGTTTGTTGCTGGCATGCGGCAATCAACCTGCAACATAGCCTCCACAGCCTTGACTTTTGGTTCTTTGGGTCAAGCCAAAGAACAAAGAAGCCCCCGCGGCTTGAGCGGAAAAAAGCCCATTCGCGGGCGAGCGACATTCAAATCAACCGATCTTTAATGACCAGCGTACCGGCGATCTTGTCGTGCAGGCATTGCTGCCTGCGGTCCAGGAAGCCACTGAAAAATCCGATACCAAGGGTCAGTACCCCCACTAACTTTGCCAGGTTGCGCAGCAGCGCCTTGCCATAGCCGATCGGACGTCCCTGCTCGTCCGTCACCCTCACACCGATGAGCATTTTACCGATGGAAGCGTGTTTTTTGGAGCCCTCTGCGATTACACACAAAATAAATTTGAAGATAGGCACCAGGATCAGCCCACCAAGAATCGTAGGGATACTCGCCTGGGCATTCGCCGTCCCGCTCAGGTATATTGCCGCCAACACGGCATATATGCAAAACGCAATGAAATAATCAATAGCCGTAGAAAGCAGCCGCATATCCAGCGAGGCGAAATATTGGGGCTCTGCGACCTGATGCTTCACATGCAGCAGCTCGCTCAGTTGGGCGATTTCCCGAAGCTCTTTAAACTCCGGATACCCTTGGGGCTTCACAAAGTCCGTTGAGCGGAGTTTCATGCTCCGCAGTTCATCCAAGGTATACGGCCCTTGTGGCTTCCCTTGGATGACCACTTCATACCGCTCTGGCAACGTATCCACCGGGTTAATCGTAACGTTTCACCGTAAAGGAGCTCAATCCGCCTTGCAGGTTGACGACAAACTTATTGCTGGCATTTTCAAAACCTTCGGTCACATACGAACCATCGCCCTGCTTCGTGAAACCCGGGAAATCCCGCGATGACAGTCCAGATTTAGTCACGATTCTGCACGCGGCAGCGCGGGGTATTTCGATTTCGACACTGGCCACACCCGATTCAGCGTTGATGGTAGTTTCCGCCAGCGGCATGCCCAGCCGAGCCTCAAAAGCCGCGGCCCCGCCTTTAAAATTGAGGCTGGCCACTTTATACTTCGTCAGGTCAAACTCCGCTGCGCCGGCACCCATCTCCAGGTCAATACGCCACACCGGATTGCCATTGAGGCTGATTTCAGCCCGGTTTTCATCCCCATCAATATCCCAGTTGTCTTTTTTATTGTTCAGCATGCTAAACGTCAACTCCGCAGTGGAGCCATTGGTGGTCGTTTCCAGCTGGTGAGCACCTATGGTACTGGTGGCTTCGGCACTGAAAAGCTTGTCGGTAAGGCCTTCGATCTCATATTCCACGGCCCCACCCTTGATACTCAGATGCGCCTCCGTGATATTGCTGTCATATTCATGCGTAAACGTACCCTTAGATTTTTCCAGGCGTCTTGCGTGGTCATCACCGTCCGCATCGGGGTATAGCCGTTCGCGCCGTTCGCTGCGTCGATCATCACTGTGGAATGTCCACCAGCTGTCGCGGGGTGGAAATGTACCCCGATAGGCCAAAAATGCCAGGGCTGCGATGGTGACTACAATGGAAACGGCATTGCCCATACCGCGCTTCGGCACCAACAGGTTTACACCGATGATGATCAGGATCACCGGCCACATGCTAAAGACCGATCGCCAGTAAAAATCGATCACATCCAAGTTATCCAATAACAAGACCCCGCCTACAAACAGCAGGATGAGCCCCCAACTTAATTTTTCTTTGTTCATAGCCGTTGTTTATTTGGTGTATGTATGCGCAGGTCCGTCATCGTCCGTCGGCGGCTCCGGCTCCTGCGCGGGTTCATCTCCTTGTTTGTATGACCAAAAATCCTTCCTTCCGCTGTTGAATGCACCGAAAATGCTGGCCAACCCTGCAATGATGATCAAGACCGGCCAGAATCGCGAGAAGTCGCGCCAATGGAACACATCCAATTGGTGCAGCAGGAAAAACAAGCCAAGTGCCAGCAGGATGATCCCCGCTACATACCGATCCTTTGACGCGTTTTTGGGCACACCGGGCCTATCCGTCTGGTTCCACCCATACGCCGCATTGCCTGCATCATATGCGTCCGCCGCTTGCCGGCTTTCCGGCGTGCGGTAGTCCACGTCAAAGGGGTCTTGAGAGAATGAGAATGCCTTTACCGGCAATACAATCCATAATACGATATACACAATCGGCCCCAGCAAACCAATGCCCATGTAACCCGAAAAGAAGACACTAATGACAAAGGCAAGCCTGACCCACGTCTTATCTATCGTAAAATATGCACCCAAGCCGGCACACACACCGGCAATTGCGCCCTCGTGGGGTATCCGTTGCAGTTTCTTTTCCATCGTTCTGTTGTTTTTAACTATTGCCAAATTTCGGCACGATCATCATTTCGTCCACATTGGCACCCTCACTCATCAACAGGCAGGCAGCGATCGCATCTGCAATATCCCCCGGCTGTACAAACTGGTCGGCGGGTATCGTTGTGCCCTCCCATGAAGATGTCAATGTCGAACCCGGAATGATTTCGGTCACTTTGACACCGTGCGGCCTCAATTCATCCCGCAATACATGGGTTAGACCCCTTATCGCATATTTTGTTACAGTATAGGTGCCGCCCGATGAAACGGGTTGTCGGCTGGCGATGGAGCTGATATTGAAGATATGCCCCTTGCGGTTCCTGCGCATGTGTCGTCCCACTACGCGAGATAACACATGAGGGGCGTAATAGTTGATCTGCATTTGCGACCTGAAGTCGTCATCCGATTCATCCAGCAGCGAAACCGGCCGGAATATCCCGACATTATTGACCAGAATATCCACGTCCGCTGCCACGCGTTCAATCCATTGCACCAGCTGTTGAAGCTGATCACCGTCAGACAAGTCGCACGCCAAGTATTGTATGCGGATAGGGGGATGTTCCTGCTCCAAATGCGTTTTGAGCGCTTCAAGGGCTTGGCCGTCGCGGGCTGAAAGAAACAGGTGACAGCCCAGGCTGGCCAGTTTCGTTGCGATGGCATGTCCCATGCCTTTCGTTGCCCCGGTGATCAGGGCCGCCTGATTGATAAGTGCTGGCATATGAATGTCTTTAATTTTCGTTTCCTAACCAAAACTTGTATCTTTAAGCGGAACATGGTAAGGGATTCGATTACGCAAAGTTAACATATGTTTTTTAGCTATTTCGGGCAATACTTGTTATTACTGAAATCGGTCTTCAGGCGACCGGAAAAATGGAAAATTTACTGGAAGGAGATTATCCACGAAATGAACGAGATCGGCGTCGGCTCACTGGGCCTGATCGCCATTATCTCCACCTTCGTGGGGGCGGTTATGACCATGCAGATCGCCTTCCAATTGGTTTCCGATCTGATTCCAAATTCCGTTATCGGGCAGATCAACCGCGATTCGAGCATCCTCGAGCTGAGTCCGACCATTACCGCCTTGGTATTGGCGGGTAAAGTAGGGTCGTCCATTTCCTCCCAGATTGGGTCCATGCGGGTCACGGAGCAGATCGATGCGCTCGAAATCATGGGTATCAACGCCCCCGGATACCTGATTCTCCCCAAAATATTAGCCGGGATCACGATGATACCCATATTGGTCATCATCTCCATCTTCCTGGCACTGGCCGGCGGCCTGATGGGTGGGGCCATATCCGGCGCAGTGACACCTGCTGACTACATCAACGGCATCACCGATGGTTTCATCGGCTACACCGTGGCCGTGGCCTTGGTCAAAGCGTTCGTCTTCGGGTTTGTCATCACGTCCGTATCGGCGTTCAAGGGGTTTTACGTGCGGGGCGGGGCTCTGGAAGTGGGGCAGGCCAGCACCCGCGGAGTAGTGATCAGCTGCATTTCCATCCTGGTCATGGACTATATCGTTACCGCACTGATGCTGTAGTCGTTTTACCGTTTTATTCCATATGATAGCAGTTCAACATATCCACAAGTCATTTGGTGATAACCACGTGCTCCGGGGCATCGACGCCACGTTTGAGGCGGGCAAAATCAGCTTGATCATCGGCGGTTCAGGATCGGGCAAGAGCACCCTATTGAAGTGCATGGTCGGGCTGCACACGCCGGAGCAAGGCACGGTACGTTACCAGGGCGAAGATTTCACGCAGATGGACTTTGAAGAGCGCATCGCCGTCCGGAAGGAAATCGGCATGCTGTTCCAGAATTCGGCGTTGTTTGATTCGATGACCGTTGAGCAAAACATCATTTTCCCGTTGGAGATGTTTACCGATATGAGCCGCAGCGAGAAAATCGACCGGGCAAACTTCTGCCTGGAGCGCGTCAACCTTGCCGGTAAAAACAAGCTCTATCCGGCGGAGCTTTCCGGCGGTATGAAGAAGCGGGTAGGCATTGCCCGCGCCATCAGCATGAGTCCGAAATACCTATTTGTAGACGAGCCCAATTCCGGGCTGGATCCTGAAACAGCCATCTTGATCGATGAGCTGATCTCCGAGCTGACCGAAGAATACCAATGTACCACCGTGGTGGTGACCCACGACATGAATTCGGTGATGGGCATTGGTGATCATATTCTGTTTTTATACAAAGGTCAGAAATGGTGGGAGGGGTCTAACAAAGAAATCGCCCATACCGACGTAGCGGAACTGAATAACTTCGTATTTGCCAGCCCCTTCATGAAAGCGGCCAAGGAGCGGTTTTAGGGAGACGTCTGTCGCTTGCCGCGACTTGGCCTTCCTTTTTGACCGCAAAAAGGAAGCAAAACCGACCGAAGGGAGCTCATGAGCACCGCTGAAAGCAAACCAGCGGCGAATAAACTCGCCGCTGTACCCAGCTGCTACGATGGGTAGTGCATCCCAGTGCAAACCGCAGCTAGCTAAGGCGGCATTTTTGCGAAACGTAGGGTACCTACAAACAATATACTGAATATCCATATCTTTGCCGCAAAGCATTTTTATCTTGGCATCAAATAACATCCAACTCCTCAGTCCCCAGCACTGGGAAGACTATGAACTCATCGACTGCGGCGATTTCGAGAAGCTCGAGCGTTTCGGCAAGGTGGTATTGATCCGTCCCGAGCCCCAGGCCGTGTGGCCCAAGGCGTTGCCCGAAGCCGAATGGACCAAGCGGCACGACATCCGCTTCAAAGGGCGTTCGGCCACCAGTGGCGATTGGGTCAAAAAGCGGCCCCAACTGCCCGATCGGTGGCATATCGCGTACCGGAATCCGGATGTGGCCATCAACTTCCGCCTTGGGCTTACCGCCTTCAAGCATGTGGGCATTTTTCCTGAGCAGGCGGTCAATTGGGACTACATCACTGAGTCTGTTAAGTCCTTTCAAACCAAGCAGCCCAAGGTGCTGAATCTTTTTGCCTATACCGGCGGCGCTTCGCTAGCCGCCCAAGCTGCCGGCGCCGATACCACCCATGTCGATTCCATCAAGCAGGTGGTCACCTGGGCTAACGAAAACCAAGAGCTGTCCGGTCTGTCCAACATCCGCTGGGTAGTAGAAGATGCATTGAAATTCGTCAAGCGCGAGCTCAAGCGGGGCAACACTTACCACGGCATCATCCTCGATCCGCCAGCCTATGGCCATGGCCCGAAAGGGGAAAAGTGGAAGCTCGAAGACCACATCGCCGAGATGATGCACGATGTGGTGCAACTGCTAGATCCGCATGAGCACTTCCTGATCCTCAATACCTACTCATTGGGTTTCTCCTCGGTGATTGTGGATAATTTGATCAGGGCCGCCATGCCCGCCGTGCAACAGCTGGAAACCGGCGAACTCTACCTGCAAGCCACGGCAGGGAGCAAACTGCCGCTCGGGGTATTTGGGAAGTTTAGGAAGCTGATGCGATGAGGTATTAAAGCGCGCTAGGACGTTTTCCCGATCATTGCTCAGCAAAAGTCTTTCCCAAAGGCTACTGTTGATTTGTCGTTCCAGCTGGCGAACCGTCCAATGATTTTTTACGGTTTCCGCAATATAGAAGTCTCTTTGGTCCTGTGAATCAAGACGTATCAATATTTTATATTGGCTCCAGCTCAATTGCGAATACACTGTATTCGCAATTGGGAAAGTGCGATAAAACTGCCGAGAAAGCTCCACTTGCCTTTTGGAAAATCCGCTTCCAAACTCTGGTTCTAATTGTTCTGCCACCATGCGCGTGAGATATTCCGCGTAGTCAGCACGGTCTTTTCCCTGTTGCTCTTCCTCGAAGATACGCTGGCCAATACGCCAATACATCAGTGTCCGCTCATGGTCCGCTTGCCGTATAGCACGATCACGGGAAGAATGGATAATCTCTTTAATATCAGCTATAAGCGTGCTTTGCGATATCGACATGCCTCAAAGATAGTCGGTAAAACAATTATTTATATGGATAAAATTAATCTGATAGTGCAGATCCGAACTTTCCCAAGACATTCCACCTATAAGTCCAATTACCTTCATCGCATTTAATTTAGTAATTAATCATAGATAACCGCAAACGATTGCATTCTCATGAGCTCGCATCGCTTTGTGATTGATTATTCCAAAAAAAAGTGAATTTGAACTTGTCGCATTTTAGCCCTATGATTGTCGTATACATACGCTAATTGACATGGTATTTTACCCGAGATTTGTATCGTAAACAAAACCAACTACGATGAAAATTAGCAATCTTGTTGAACTATTTACTGTCCTTCCTGAAGACGAAAAAATAATGGTAGATGTGTTGCGACAGATAGTTATTGAAACTCTTCCTGAATATTGCAAAGAGAAAATATCATACAATGTCCCATTTTTTTACGGCAACAAAGGTGTCTGTATTATTTGGCCTTCAACTGTTCCGAGGGGAGGTATCAAAAAAGGAGTTCTTTTGGGTTTTTGGTATGGGCACAAACTAAATGACCACGACGGCTTTCTTTCTCATGGAACTAACAAGCGAATTTTTTATAAAATCTACCAGACCGCCGAGGAGATTGATGAAACTCCAATAAAAAAGCTTTTAAAAGAAGCGATCAAATTAGATAGCACTTTCAAAAAAGTATCCTAAACTATAATTAGCCGAATCATTTTGTATGGGCATCTTTTATTTTCTGCTCTCAATTTCGTCGAAATAATGCATTACTTTTTTTTCGATGTCGTTTTGCAAATCCACTTTGTTGCCGTACAGTTCAGTCCTCAATTGTCTATATAATGATACTGCGTTTCTTAAACAGTCTAATAAAGATTGTCTGTTGTAAGTCGGTATTGTTAGTTTTAGTTTGGCAAAATCATCAGGGTCTAGATCTGTTTCTACTTTCCTTACACCACGAGGTAAGTTGCCATTTTTGATGTGAAGTAAAGGACCAAAAACGTTCATTCGCAAAAATCCCAAAAAGTCGAATGCTTCAAGATACTCTCCACGTCCAATTTTTAATAGTGCATAATGTATCCACGTCCAAAAGCGGCCTTCGATCCATTGATAGTCGGGATAAGGAAAATCTGCTTGTGAGTTACTGATTGCTTTTTCAAGTTGCCCGTTTTTGTCAAGGAGTATCGTTGGTGTTTCAATACGTGAATGAAACTCCTCGAGGGTTACAAATTTTATGTCAACGTGTAAGAGCGGGTTGTCATAAAGACAAATTAAAACTCTTGGTTCTCCGACGTGTTCGCCTGTAAATCCGGATAAAAAATTCCCTAATCTTTTTGCATAGTCAAGCATTAGGTTTTTGTCGTCTGAAATTTTTTGTTGAGTTACCAGAATTAAATCAAGGTCAGAAAATTCATCTATTTCATTTGTCAGCCATGAACCAGCAACAGCCAAACCAATAACATTTTCGTTTGATTCCAAAATTCTCTTAGCTCTGTCAGCAAAATCGCGTTGTATCATTTTGTTGATTATTGACTTATCTACAGACCAAAAAGCGCGTGGATTAAGATATGCTTCAGTAATATAGGTCACATCGTGTTACGGATGTTGTATTGTGGATTATGTTATGCCTTTTTTGGAGGCAAATCAAAAGCTATAGCCTCATGCTCGAAGTGTCCGTTGTGTGATCCATCGCAAAAAGGCTTGTTTTTTGAAAGCCCGCAGCGGCAAATGGAAAGTACGGACCTTCCTTGTAAGCCATAGGCATCACCATTTCTGTCTACGATTTCAAAATCACCTTCAATTCTCACTGATCCATTGTTATTAATAGTTAGTTTAGTCTTCGCCATTTAAGTTTTCCTTTTTCTGCCAAAAATAGCACATCCAAATGATCGATAGACATCTACTTATAGTTTAGAAACATTATACTGTATAGGCATCTTCGTCTCAGGTTTACGTTGATAGCCCCTAATCCCATTGGGGCGGACCTGTTAGTTTGTTTCTTTTGGAAACGAAAATATCGCTTCCATTTCTTATAATTGCCGTGTAATCAACGAATGACACCAATGGCTATTGCAATCATTTCTTCTTTTATCACCGCGGGGCTTACTGGCTTACTGTACTGGTATATCCATAAAACTGCCAATGAAGTTTCTTTTTCAGCGGATGGGATGATCAGGCTTACCATGCATCCGGCATACAAATATCTCTCCTTAGCTGATTAACAGAAGAATTGACCCCTACTCAAACACCACCGTCTTATTTCCGGTAATAATCACCCGGTCTTCGATGACCAGCGAGATGGCCTTGCTCAAGACCGACTTTTCCACCTCTTTGCCCGCGCGGACCATATCCTTCACCGTGTAGCTATGGTTCACGGGTTTGATATCCTGGGCGATGATGGGCCCCTCATCGAGGTCAGTGGTCACGAAATGGGCGGTGGCGCCGATGATCTTCACACCGCGGGCATGGGCTTGCTTGTAGGGGTTGGCACCGATGAAAGCGGGCAAAAAGGAATGGTGGATGTTGATGATGCGGCCGGGGTAATGGGCTACGAAATCGGCTGAGAGGATGCGCATGAACTTGGCCAGCACGAGGTAATCGGGCTGGTAGGGTGCCAGGGTATCGGCAAGCGCGGCCTCAAACTGCTCCTTGGATGTTCCCTCGTGCGATACGTGATGAAACGGAATGCCGAACCGCTCGGTAAAGGCGCTGAGCTGATCGTAGTTGCCCACCACGCAGCACACCTCGGCGCCGAGGGTGCCGAAGAAATGGCGCACGATGATGTCGCTGAGGCAATGGTGTTCTTTGGTGACCAAAATGGCCAACCGCTTTTGCTGGGGTGGGTTGACGACGATGGTGGCTCCGGCGGGCAGCGCGGTGGTCAGGTCAGCAGCGAGCTGCTCGCTGTCTTCCGGCTTGCCGGCGCAGACGACGCGCACGTAGAAACGGTTGGCCGCCTCATCGACATACTCGCGCATGGTGACGATGTTGAGGCGGTGTGCCGCGACGGTATTGGCGATCTGGGCCACGAGGCCTACGGCATCGCGGCACTGGATGAGGATGAGGGTCTGATTGGTCATCGCTTTGCGTCAAGCCACGAGTTCTTCTTCTTTCGCTTTGTCCATCTCGGCGATGTCTACCTCGATGCGCAGGTTGTTGACGATGTGCTTCTGCCGGTCGGGGGTGTTTTTGCCCATGTAGTACTCCAATAGTTGGATGATCTTCTGGTCTTTGGAGAGGATGACCGGATCGAGCCGTATGTCTTTGCCGATGAAGAGCCCGAACTCCTCGGGCGAGATTTCGCCCAGTCCTTTGAAGCGGGTGATCTCGGGTTTGCCGCCCAGTTTCTGGATGGCGCGCTGCCGCTCTTCGTCACTGTAGCAATAGATGGTCTCTTTCTTGTTGCGCACGCGGAAGAGGGGGGTCTGCAAGATGGACACGTGACCGGCCTTGACCAGGTCGGGAAAAAACTGGAGGAAAAAGGTCATGAGCAGCAGGCGGATGTGCATGCCGTCTACGTCGGCGTCGGTGGCGACGACGATGTTGTTATACCGGAGCCCGTCTAGCCCGTCTTCGATGTTGAGGGCGTGCTGCAACAGGTTGAATTCCTCATTTTCGTACACGACTTTCTTGGTGAGGCCGAAGGCATTGAGCGGCTTGCCTTTGAGGCTGAATACCGCCTGGGTCTGCACATCGCGCGACTTGGTGATGGAGCCGCTGGCGGAGTCGCCCTCGGTGATGAACAGCGTGGTTTCCTGTGCGCGCTCGTGCTTATCGCCGTAGTGGATCTTGCAGTCGCGCAGCTTGCGGTTGTGCAGGGAGGCTTTCTTGGCCCGCTCGTTGGCCAGCTTCTTGATGCCGGCAATGTCTTTGCGCTCACGCTCGGATTGCAAAATGCGTTTCAATAACGCGTCGGCGGTATCGGCGTACTTGTGCAGGTAATCGTCGAGCGCTTTTTTGACAAAATCGTTGATGAAGGTACGCACGGTGGGGCCTTCGGGGCCGATGTTTTGCGACCCGAGCTTGGTCTTGGTCTGTGATTCGAAGACGGGCTCCTGCACCTTGATGGCGATGGCGCCGATGATGGAGGCGCGGACATCGGATGCCTCGAAATCTTTCTTGTAAAACTCGCGGATGGTTTTGACCAATGCTTCGCGGAATGCCGCCTGATGGGTGCCGCCCTGTGTGGTGTGCTGCCCGTTGACAAAGGAGTAATATTCCTCGCCGTATTGCTGGCCGTGGGTGATGGCGATCTCGATGTCATCACCCTTGAGGTGGATGATCGGATAGCGCATGGATTCGGTATCGATGTTGCGCTCGAGCAGGTCCTTGAGGCCATTCTCCGAAATGAATTTCTGGCCGTTGAAGCTGACCGTCAATCCGGAATTGAGGAATACATAATTCCAGATCATGTTTTCGACAAATTCCAGGCGGTAGTGGTAATGCCTGAAAATGCTATCGTCGGGATAAAAGGTCACCGCCGTGCCGTTGCGTTGGGTGGTGGTTTTCTCTTCATCCTTCAGCAGTTCGCCTTGGCTGAACTCGGCGATACGGGTTTTCCCTTCCCGGTAGGATTGCACGGTGAATGATGAGGACAGGGCATTGACGGCCTTGGTACCCACGCCGTTGAGGCCGACAGACTTTTGGAAGGCCTTGCTGTCGTACTTGCCGCCGGTGTTGATTTTGGATACCACATCGACCACCGACCCGAGGGGAATGCCGCGGCCGTAATCGCGCACGGATACCTTATGCTCGTTTACGGTGATCTCGATGGTCCGCCCGGCACCCATCACGAATTCGTCAATGGAGTTGTCTACCACTTCCTTGAGCAGCACGTAGATGCCATCGTCATACGCCGAGCCGTCGCCCAGCTTGCCGATGTACATGCCCGGCCGCAGCCGGATGTGCTCTTTCCAGTCGAGTGAACGTATGCTATCTTCGTTATATGTGGTCATTTTTTATAAGACATGAGACATGAGACATCAGCTATCAGATTTTTGATGGTTATCAACTAATATCAAAGCCATGCAAGTATACAGAATTTTTATTTTACCCGCACCCGTATTCCTTCGCTGTGACTGCTGAACTCCGGGGCATACATGCACTGGATGGTGCTGATGCCATTGGAGAAATCACCTGCCTGCGACACGAATACCGGGTATTCAAACACATAGGTGCCTTTGCGGAGGTAGTCAAAGAAGAAGTTGGTGGCCACATCGCGCGTACTTTCATAATAGCCCAATCCGCCTTGATAGCGGTGTCCGCTCAATACGTTGACGGGTTCGAAGCACGCCGCCCGCATATCCTTGAGGTGTACATATTCCATGTCGCGGTCTACGCGCAGTTCGATGCGTACCTTCACCTTATCGCCTACCTTCAGCGGGTTTGCGGCGGTGATCTCTTCCAATACGGGGCCGCTGTCGGTATTCCGCTCGATGTAGAGCTGCTTGCGCAGGCTTAACGGCGTTTCGGCAGCGGTAATCTTGTCGAGGTTTTCAAAATACTGCCAGTACACGGTACCCCAAGCCACCCCTTCATTGACGGCCTTGTCTACGCTCACCGAGATGTTGCCCATTTCGGGTACTACGGCATCGCCGTTGATCCGTTTCTTGAAATAACCCGTGCCGGCCTCGGCTACAGCCTCGGTAGAACGGATGGTCTCGTCGCCAAGGGTAATGGTAACGGCAGGCTCGTTTGCGAGCCAGTCACTGCCTTGCAGCAGTAGGGCATAAATGGCATCGGCCGTGGCTTTGGTGGTATTCCAATGCTGGGTTTGTTTCTGCTTGAGCAGCCATACCTTCAGGTCATCCACGGCTTGGGTATCTTTCGCCACCTCGGCAAAGGTTTCGATGAGCAATGCCTGTGCTTCGATGGGGGCCTCGTACCACCAATACCCCTGTGGCATGGCTTTCCAGTACATGCCCATTTCCGCTTGCCGGATAGCGGTCTCGCGGAGGGAAGCGACGATGTCTGCGGCAGTGGCGGCATCGTCCATCCGTTGCAGCGCGAGCGCGAGCTGGCCCTTGAGGTAGGGGTTGAACTGCTGCCAGTAGTCGGCGGCCTGCGATACATAGTAATCATACGCCTTGCGGCTTGCGTCCGGCACGGCCACGCCATCCGTCATGCTGCGCAGGTAGAGGTACTGGATTTGGATAGGGCTGATCTGTTGGCTATCCAGCTTGGCCTTGTCGCGCAGCAGCCGGTCGTAATCGGCTTCGACTTGCCGATCCAGGTAATCGACGGCTTTCTGTAGGATGCTTTTGGCCGTTTCGGAATGGGCTGCCGCTACGCCCAGCTTTTGCAGGCGGGCGATACCCGTGGCGAGGTACTGCGTGATATAGCGGTTGCTCATCATGCCCCTGAACCACGGAAAGCTGCCATCGGATAATTGCATTTCGGCCAATTTGGCGAGGTTTTGCTCCAGTCCCTGCGCCAGTTTGTGGCTATCGAACAGCAGCGCGATGCGGTGTTTTTGCTCGCTTTCATCCTTGGCTTCCATCACCCAGGGGGTCTCTTCGAGCAGGGCCGATTTCAATTCCTGATTTTTCTCCAGGTTGGAGAGCAGGGCGGTGGTATCGCTGGTTTTCCAACGATCGAAGATGGCCTTTACCGTGGGCGCTTGGCTTACGATGTGGCTGGCCAAGGCGTTGGCGTAAAAGCGGTTGAATACCTGCTCGGCACACTCGTACGGATACTCCATCAGGTAAGGCAGGGCCTGCACGGCGTACCACGCGGGGTTGCCCGTAAATTCGACGGTGAGGGCATGGTGCACCAGGGTGTTGCTGGTAGACTGGGCCAGTTTTTCCAGCTGGAAGGTTTTCGTTTCATTGCCCCGCACGGGTAGCGGCAGGGTCTCGGTGACCAGCATGCGGTTGGTGATCACAGGGAGGGTGTTTTCCTCCCCATCGGTGAAATTGCCCGCCTTGGCCGTGATGCGCGCCACCACTGGTGACAGGTAGTCGCCCGGAACCTGTAGGTCCCAATGGACAGTCGCGCTCTGGCCAGCAGCTACGGAAAAGTCCTGTTGCGCGGCGCTGTTGCCGAAATCGCTGATCGGTTGGAGCGTTGCGGCATCCAACAGGGTCAACTGTGCTACACCGGCTAAGGCCTCGGCGCTGATGTTGCTCACCTTGGCACTGATGCGGATGTCATCCCCCTGGCGCAGGAAGCGCGGCAGGTTGGGCATTACCATCAGGTCTTTCTGGGTTTTGACCTTGCCTTCGAGGTACCCGGTTTTCCAGTCTTGGGTATGGGCAAATGCCATCAGCTTCCATTCGGTGAGGGCTTCGGGAAGGGTGAACTCGAGCGTCACGTTGCCCTCGGCATCGGTTTGCAATTGGGGCAGGAAGAACGCCGTCTCCTGTAGGTTGGTGCGTATGGGGATGTTGGTGTCCGCTTCGGCGGGGGGTGCTTGCTCCTCGCTGGCAGCTGTATCTTCGGCAGCGCCGGTCAATGCAGATTGTTCTTGCTCTCCGTAGCCTACGACTACGACTTCCTGTAAGGCGCTTTCTGGTGATGCTTGCACACCGGCAACCTTTCCCGCGAGTTGGTTAGAAACCCCCCGTATCCGGATGCCTCTGCCGGGGCGTGCGTAGCCGGACAAGTAGTTTACGAGTTGGTCATACTGCTTGTCGAATCCTTCGGGCCAGGGGCCATTGATGGTATTTTGCCACACGGCGCCGGCGCTCAGGCCGAAACCTTGCTGCGTATTCCAGTAGCCATCAAGGAGGTTGACGGGCGAGAGCTTATCCCACTGCCAGCCATGGGGCTTCAGTGCATCCAGCGATGCGTCATACAATCCGGCGAGCAATTCGGCGGCTACAGCGTCTTTTTTATCGCCTTTGATGGTGAGGCGCCACGCTTCCTGCTCACCCGGCAGGAGCTTATCGCGATGCGTGGCCCATTCGAGTTGCAGATCCCGGTTGGTCCACGGGATGTCAATGCGCTTGGATGCGGTATACACCCGGTTGTTGTATACATACAGCCAGTGGAAGCCTAAGCCGCCCCGGTCTCCCTCGGTGATGGGGCGGTCGATATGGCGGGTTTCGGAGAACGTGGTGAATTCAGGGCTTACATCGGTGTTGCTTTCCAATACGTAGGTGCTGTCATAGCCTGTTTTGACGGTCATGGCCAATCGTTGGTCCGGTTGCAGGGTCGTACTGTCCGTCTGCATCAGCAGTGCGGTTTGGGGTTGCGCATCACCGGTGGGATCGGTCACATACGTATATTGTTTCTCGGTGATGGTATTCCCCTGCGGGTCGGTGGTCGTGAGTTCGATGAGGTGCCAGCCTTCATCCTTCCATGCTGCCGCGGGGAGTTCCGTTGCCGTTTTCTCTCCGGTATGGAGCGTTGTTTTCCATATCGGCTCGTCGGGAGGCCAATTCAGGTAGTCCGCCTCATCGCCATACTCGTCGTCCGGAAAGGCCGTGCGGAATTCCGCTTCCGTCATCGTATATCGGTCCGGTTTTTCCCAAAGGCGTTTGCGGTACAGTTTGCCCGGAAAGCGTAGCGGGGCAATGGAAACCGATACATCGGCGGGCGTGGATACACCGTTGAGGTTTTCGGTATGCACCGTGAGCTTCTGCGGCTTACGGGCATCCAGCTGCTCGGCGATGGTGGCTTGGATTTCCAGCGAGCGGTAGCCCGCATGGAGGCCATAACTGCCGCTTTGGGTCTCGCCGTTGATGTCGGTAACGTCTACATAGACGGTGTACGTAAAAACAGGAAATGTCTGTGGATTGATTTGCTGATCCGGAATGGGGGTAAAAGGAACCTCAAAAGCGCCTTCGCCATCGGTGGCAACGGTACCATTGGCGATTTCCATTTCGGGCGACTGCGGCTGCCCCCAGCGGTGGAACGCCCAGAAATACGGGAAGCGCGCGCGCCGCACCACCCGATAGCTGACCTGTGCGCCATCGATGCTGTTGCCGGCATAGGCCTGTGCGCGGCCTTTTACGGTCACCTGTTCATGGAGGGCGATGGCCGATTTCACCGTGTCGAACGCGACATGGAATTTTGGCCGCTTGTATTCCTCCACCGAGATATAGACATCCCCGTTGTCATTGCCGATGCGCATCTGGCCGGTGAGTCCGCTGGTCGGCGCCGTGAATTTGCCCGAGAAAGAACCCCAGGCATTGGTGACCAACGGTAGCTTTGCCACTTCTTGGCCATTGGCATCATACAGGGTCACGTCCGTTTTTTCGTTTGCCAATGTCGTGTTGTCTTTGCGTTTGATGTGGTGCTCCACCATGATGCCCTTGAAATGGACGGTCTGTCCGGGACGATAGATCGCGCGGTCGGTAAAAAGAAACGTATGTTTGCGGGTATCCGCTTGTTCATCCTCGCGGTCGAGGCGATAGTGGTAGCCATCGGTTTGTAGGGTATCGCCATGTAACACGACGGTAATCCGGTTGATTCGCCGGTTTTTGGAGCCATCAAGGATCAACGGTGCTACGCCGTCTTCATCCGTGCGGGATTCGCCCAATCGGGTATATTCATAATCCTTGGCCTTGGCATTCCAGTTGTTTTCCCAATGCGTCACCTCGGCCCCTCGGATGGGCATGCCCGACTTGCGGTGGAGTGCCACTAGGGAGGCATGCCGTTGGGTATTTTGAATGACCACGCTCACGCTGGAAACCTGAAAGGGCACGGCATGCAGGATGTTGTCGCCGGATGTGAAATCCGGCGTTGCCGATGCCACGAGGAGAAAGCTCCCCGCGGGCAGCGGGTCTATTTTGAGTTCAGTACGGTGCTCGCGGTAGTCGCCGCTGCCGGGCAGTGCCGATTCCCATTGTTTCAGCGGATTGCCCGCTAGTAGGTTGGCCTGTTCCGCTTCCTTTAGGCCGCGCTGCCGGACATCCCAACTGGAGGGAATGCGATAGATGCGCAGGTATACCTGGTCCAGGTTGCGGTAGGTCAGCAGTGCTTTGCTGTTTTCCGCGGGCAATGCCACCTCTTCGGTTTGCAGGTTGAGCGATTTGCTGGTCAACGTATGGCGCAGCTGCGTGGCGTTGGCCGCCCCTTCGGTATCCGGGAAGCGCGCAATCAGCGCATCGAGCTGATTTTTCAACACCTCGAGGTCATGCCCGGTCGTGTCCGCCGACTGGGTATCATGCCTAAACTGGAGGATTCGGTAGGTGACCTGTGCAGAGGCGGGCGTATTGACATACCGTTGTTCCAATGTTTGGAGCGCCTGTAGGTACAGGCTGTCCTTATCGGGGTGTACCGAATATTGATGCACGAATGCCAGCCGCTGCAGGTCGGCATCGATGAGCGCATCGGGCTTTTCATCGTTGAGGTGGAACCGCAGGAGCCATTGATAGGTATGCAGCGCGCGGAAATGCAGCGCCTCAGGGTTCCGTGGATTGACCATCACGGCGGCAAAGCGATCCACCGGTTCAAACCACAACGTGCCGTCGATCTGAAATTGATAGGCCGGTTTGATGACATCCTTTTCATCATTTTGGAAAAATTCGATGGCGCGGAATGCCAGCAGATCATACAACGTAGGACGCAGGTGCCGTGTGTTTTTGCCCTCCAGCAGCAGTGGTGCGTAGTGCTTCACCGGAATCACTTTCAGCGGCTCGCTATCGAGGATGGAGGCTTGGTAAAGGTCGCTGGCTTTGGACACAAACGCGGCGGCATCCCATGCCGTGATATCGGCAGGCGGTTCGCCAGCCAGCGGTGTCCGGCCTAATATGGTCCAGCGATTGCCTTGGTAATATTGCCAATAGAGTTCGGCATTGATGCTTTGCCACAGCGCCTGTTCAGGACCTTCGCTTATCGCGATGAGCGAATCGATCCGGCGGATGTTGCCAATGGTAGCCTCTTCGTGGATGGTCTCATCCACCCCCATCAGGAACAGCTGGGCCTTAATGGCATTGGGGGCATCTCCTTGCTGCTGCGCGGTGGCCAACACCTTGCGGGCGATTACCGCCGCTGATTCGGGTAGTCCTTTGCCTGCAAGGGAGTCGATCTGCTGCCATTCTTGCTTGAATCGGTGCGTTTGGTGTTGTGCCATGGTAGGGGAGGCGATTGTGATGAAAATTGTCAATACGGAAAAGATGCTGCGAATCATGGTGTTAGAATTAATTCCCTCAATGCTGTTACAAACTTAGCTAAATTGCGCCATTATGTAATGACGCATGGCAGTACACGGATGCTACAGCAGCACGAATTCCATAAATGTTCATTCGAAATGTGATTTCCGCTAAGTTTTGGCACAGATAATGCGGGCGTTCGCTATTAGTTAAATTTTAATTTTTATTTTAGATCACAATGCAAGAAGGCGTAGTAAAATTCTTCAATGAGACCAAGGGTTTCGGATTTATCACCCCGACAGGTGGTGGTGCGGACGTTTTTGTTCACGTATCCGGTCTGATTGATCAGATCCGCGAAAACGACGACGTATCCTTTGAAGTCGAAAAGGGCAAAAAAGGCCCCAGTGCGGTGAATGTAAAGCTCATCTAAACGAAAGTCAATTCGATTGGTTTTCATTGAAGCTGCCCCTCAAGGCAGCTTTTTCTTTTTGCTTTACGCAATTTGTCGTTACCTTAGCTTCCCTATAGCGATGGATGGACTGCACAACGCCAATGCCTGCATAGCGGCGGTGGACGACAAGGCTCGCCATAATGCTCAACTTGACGATATGTATGTAAAAAAAATAGTTCAGCCGGTCTATTGGTTTGCGGGAGCGGTGGCCATGGCAGTGCTCGTTGCCGGAAGGCATGGTGAGCAAGCAAGGGAAGAAAATCCTTCACTTCATCGCGCGACAGCAACACTCGACTCCATCTATGCCTTGTATTCGGCGAATAACTCCTTGCTGCTGCGGGAGAATTTTCCGTATGACAGCAGTTACCGGGCCGATTACCTGGCTGGAGGGCAGGCCGGATCAACGAATCCGTACGCGTATCTGTGGCCGTTTTCGGGGACACTGTCTGCCGTGAGTGCATTGCTCGAGCACACGAAAGACACTGCATACCTGAGCTTAGTGGATAAGCGTATTGTGCCAGCACTGCAACAATACTATGATCCGGACAGAAAGCCCGCGGCATATGCATCCTATATCCGCGCGGCAGGCCCATCCGATCGGTTCTATGATGATAACATCTGGCTGGGGATCGATTTTTCCGAATTGTATCTCCACAGCGGGCGGCAGCAATACTTGGATAAAGCGACGGAAATATGGGCGTTCGTGAAGAGCGGACAGGATAGCCTGCTAGGCGGGGGCGTATACTGGTGTGAGCAGAAAAAAGAGTCGAAAAATACCTGTTCGAATGCGCCAGCGGTCGTATTTGCCCTCCGGATGTTTGAAGCCACCAAAGACAGCGCCTATCTGGCGCAGGGGAGGGAATGGTATGCGTGGACAAAACGCCACTTGCAGGATCCTGCGGATGGCCTTTATTGGGACAACATCAACCTCGCCGGACGGGTAAACAAACGGAAGTATCCGTATAACAGCGGGCAAATGCTCCAAGGGGCGGTATTGTTATACCATGCAACGAACGATACCGGCTACCTGGAAGACGCTAAGCGCATTGCCCAAAGTGGCTATGATTATTTTTTTGAAGCTTCCGGAGGGCCGGGTGGGTCATCCAGGTTCCTGAAGCCAAGCAACAATTGGTTCATTGCTGTGATGCTAAGGGGTTATGTAGCGCTTGATGAAGTAGATGGTAATGCCCGATACCTCGAAGCATTCAAACAGAACCTGGATTATGCGTGGAATCATGGGAGGAGCGCAAACGGGTTGTTTGATCAAGATTGGAAAAGCGTGGATATTCGTTCACGCAAATGGTTGCTTGACCAGGCGGCGATGGTTGAAATGTATGCCAGGATAGCGAACGATTAGTTTTTTTATTACATTAGCGCACAAATGGTGAGATGCAGATGATGAAGAAGACCATCAATAGAAGGACAGCGCTGCGCAATATGCTGATTATTGCGGGAGGCACGTTGGTATTGCCCGCCTGTTTCCGGCAATCCGGCAAAGCCAGCATTGACCTGGCCAACCTGTCCATTAGCGAAGCCGATGAAGCGTTGCTGGCCGAACTGACCGAAACGCTGATTCCGGCTACGGATACACCCGGTAGCGAGGAGCTTCTCCTGCACCTGTTCGTGCTGAAGATGGTAGACGACTGCCACAGCCCGGAAGACCAGCAGGCGTTTGCGAAGGGGTTATCGGCATTTGCTAATTGGTCGTCTGCCGAACTGGGTGTGCCCTTCGGTGATGCTGACGGGGATAGCCGCGCAGAGCTGCTCGGCAAGATCAGCGAAAACGACGACGAAGATCTAAAGCAGTTCTTCTCGATCACCAAACGCCGATCAATACAGGGCTATATGAATTCCCAATACGTGATGACCAACCTGGTGAAGTATGAATTGGTGCCCGGGCGATACAATGGATACGCCGTGGCAACCTGACACCAATCACTAATCACTATTCACCAACTAAAATATGGCAAATCTTGCAATAGACAGTATAAAAGACCGGACGTTTGACGCCATTGTCATCGGATCTGGCGCCAGTGGGGGATGGGCGGCCAAGGAATTTACCGAAAAGGGACTGAAAACGCTGGTGCTGGAGCGCGGGCGTGATGTGGTGCATGTGAAAGATTACCCCACGACCAATTTATATCCCTATGAGCTGGAACATCGTGGGGAAATGACGCATCAAGACAAGCAGCTGAACCCGATTGCGAACCGCTGTTACGCTTATCGGGAAGATTCTGCGCATTTTTTTGTGAAAGACGATGAGCACCCCTACGTACAGGAAAAGGAATTTGACTGGATCAGGGGGTATCAGGTAGGCGGGAAAACGCTGCTGTGGGCACGCCAAACCCAGCGGTGGAGTGCATATGATTTTGAAGGGCCGGCCCGTGATGGTTTTGCCGTGGATTGGCCCATCCGGTACCAGGATATTGCGCCTTGGTATAGCTACGTGGAGCGCTTTGTCGGCATTGCGGGCAATCGGGACGGGCTGGCTGCGTTGCCCGATGGCGAATTCTTGCCGGGGTATCCGCTCAACGCGGCGGAAGACCATTTCCGCAAGGCCGTGGACAGTCATTATAAAGGGCGCCACGTCATCAGCGCGCGGTGTGCCCACCTGTCGGAGCCCCAGCCCATTCACATCCAGCAGGGTAGGGTGCAATGCCAAAACCGCACCCTCTGTCAGCGCGGCTGTCCGTTTGGCGGGTATTTCAGCAGCAACGCCTCCACCATACCCTGGGCACAGAAGACGGGCAACCTCACGCTTAGGCCATTTTCGGTGGCGCATTCCATCCTGTACGATCAGGAGACGGGTAAGGCCACCGGTGTGAAAGTGGTAGACGCCAACACCAAAGAGGAGCTGGAATTTTATGCCAAGGTGATCTTTGTGAATGCGGCAACACTGAACACCAATTTGATCTTGCTGAACTCGGTGTCAGCGCGGTTTCCCAATGGACTGGGCAACGACAATGGGTTGCTGGGCAAATACATCGCTTTCCACAATTATACGGCGCGGATAAGTGCCGAATATGACGGGTTACTGCAATACAAGACCGATGGACGGAATCCGGCGGGCGGCGGTTATATCCCGAATTTCAGGAATGTAGACCGGCAGGAGACCGATTTCCTGCGGGGATGGGCGGCGGCCTTCGGTGCCAGCAGGCAAGAGATACGTGATTCCAGCGGCACGGGTGTGGACCTCAAAGCGGGGCTGTTAAACCCGACGCTCAGCAATTGGAAGATCCATTCGCATATGATGGCAGAGACCATCCCGAAGGAGAACAACCAGGTGTGGCTGGATGGCGACAAGAGAGACGCATGGGGTGTGCCCCTGCTGCATGTATCGGTGGCGTATGACGACAGTGATCAGCAGCGCCGCCAGGATTACTACGACCGGATGAGCGAAATGTACGAAGCGGCGGGCTTCACCAATATCAAGACGACGGACGACAATCGCCGGCCGGGCAACGACATCCACGAGATGGGTGGTGTGCGCATGGGTCACGACCCGAAGACGTCGCTGCTGAACAAATGGCACCAGCTGCACCTGTGTAAGAATGTCTATGTGACCGACGGCGCGTGCATGACCTCTACCGCCACGCAAAACCCGACACTCACGTATATGGCGTTTACTGCGCGTGCAGTCGATCATGCCGTACAAGAGCTGAAAAAAGGAAATCTCTAAGGTCAGGGGGCGGAGGATTACCGCCCGAAGTCGTCCTGTACCCGCACGATGTCATTTTCGTCTGAGGGATTGGCGGCATCGGTGTGTTGCCAGATTTCGGCGAGCACACCCCACTCGTCCAAGCCGACCAAACGGTGCCGTTCGCCCTGGTTGAGCCGGATGACATCGCCCGGATTCAGGAGCTGCAACTCATGCTCCTCATCGCTGTCGCTCGTCACCACACCCACGACACCACGCACGACCTGCCAGATTTCGGCACGCCGGTGATGGTACTGCCACGAGAGGCGCTTGCCCGGTGCGACAACGAGAATTTTGGGACTCAGTTTGCCGGATATCTTGAGCTCCTGCACATCAAGCCCATTGAAATAGGTGTTGGCAAAGTCCTGTGCCTGCGATTCTTCGATCACAAAAAAGCCACCCCATGGACGGGTTTGGTCTTGTTGCACGATTTGGAATCCTTGATCAACAAGAGTCCCTTCTATTTCCTTGAAAAGTTCTTCCTTTGCTTGGTAAGTCATGGTTATATTTTGAAGCGGCTAATATAGCAGAAACCGCTCAAGTTTCTGCATCTTATTCGGTTTTCAGTGTTTTCGTGTTTTCACTGAATGCGCATCCACAGCCCTTTGAACAACCTTTGCTTCCGCTGAGGGACTTTCGCGTTCGCCGGACCAGGTAGATCAGTGCCATCAAAAACAACGCACCGACCGCTAAGTATTGAATCATCATCCCATCCATATCATTTCAATAGTTGATACGCCAACAAAGCGGCAAGATAGGCAATTCCGGTCATAAATGCCAATTGTATAAACGTCCATTTCCACGAATTTGTTTCTTTTCTGACAATGGCAATGGTGCTCATGCATTGCATGGCAAAGGCATAAAACAGTAGCAGTGACACGCCCGAGGCCAGGTTATAGGCCGGACGCCCCGTATTGGGATTGATCTCGCCGGCCATGCGCTCCCGGATGGTCAGCTCATCATCCGTGCCCCCCAAACTGTATACGGTGGCCATGGTACTGACAAAAACCTCCCGCGCGGCAAACGAGGCAATCAGCCCGATGCCCATCTTCCAGTCATAGCCCAGAGGCGTTATCACCGGCTCGATGAATCGGCCAAGCGTGCCGAGGAGTGAGTACTCCAGTTTTTGCGATTGCACGGCGTTTTCGAAGGCTTCTTCGGTGATATCCGGATTTTCCGTCCGGACGATCTCCTCCGCGTTGGTAAACCGCTCACCTACCCCAAACGAACCCAGTACCCATAGCATCACGCTGATGGCCAAAATGATTTTGCCGGCGCCCAATACAAAGCCCATGGTCTTATCCCACACGTTGAGCAGCACATTGCGCACCACGGGATATTTATAGGTAGGCATTTCCAAGATCAGGAAACTCTTATAGTTGGTCGTCATCAACTGTTTCAGTGCCCAGGCACTCCCCAGCGCCGCCAATATCCCGAGTACATACATGCCAAATAGGACAATTCCCTGTAGTTGCAGGCCGATAAAACTCGTTTGGGGAATTACCAAGCCGATGATGATGATATAGATAGGCAGCCGGGCGGAGCAGGTCATGAAGGGGGTCACCAAGATGGTGATCAGCCGTTCCTTATCGTTCTCGATGGTACGGGCAGACATGACCGCCGGAATGGCACATGCCGCTCCCGACATCAGCGGTACGGCGCTTTTTCCACTGAGGCCAAAGGGTCGCAGCCAGCGGTCCATCAAATAGACCACCCGGCTCATATACCCCGATTCTTCCATCAGCGAAATGAAGATAAAGAGAATGGCAATCTGTGGGATGAAGATGACGATACCACCGATACCGGCGATGATACCGTCGGTGAGCAATCCATTGATCGGGCCTTCGGGCAGTCGTTCGCCGACACTGGCGGCCAACCAAGCAAAAGTGTTGTCAATGGCGTCCATAAACGGGCCTGACCAAGTGTAGATGGCCTGGAAGATGAGCAGCAGCAGGGCGAAGAAAATAACATATCCCCAGAACGAGTGGATCAACAGGTTGTCAAGCCGTGCGGTGAAGTTTTCGCGTTTTTTGGCGGGGTCCTTCACCACGTTGGCCAGACGGCTATCCAGCTGGGTGTGCCGTGCCATGGTCTCCTGTATCTGAAGCCGGTGAGAGTTGACATGGTGTTCCTCACGGATAGACCTGATTTCTGCGGTTTGTGCCGCATCCAAATGCTTGTTGTGCTTTTGCGACAGGTATAGCCAGGCAATGTAGTCATTGGGCTGCGCTACCCGTTCCTTCACCTGCTGGGTGATCGGGATGTATTCATCGGGAATGGCGAAAGTGGGTGTATACCCATTCGGCTTGTACTGGAGGGCTGCTTTGAGGGTGTCGATGCCTTTGCCTGAGCGCGCATCGGTAAGCACCACTTTGGTCGATAGCACTTTTTCCAATTGGGCTACATCAATGGAAATGCCAGTCCGTTCGGCCTCATCAATCATATTGACCACAAAAATCGCAGGCAATCCGATCTCCCGTATTTGCTGATAGAGCAGGGCGGCGCGCTTCAGGTTGAAGGGGTCGCCGACCACCACGACCAATTCAGGGTGATTGGGGTTTGTTTTGTCGATCAGTACGTCATATACGATCTCCTCATCCAACGATGAAGGGTGGATGCCGTATGCGCCCGGTAAATCAATGAGTTGATACCGGATGTGCTCATGGGTAAAACTGCCTGTCTTTTTTTCGACCGTGATACCCGGATAGTTCCCGGCTTTTTGCCGCAGTCCGGTCAGCTTGTTGAATACGGTAGACTTGCCCACATTGGGATTTCCTACCAACGCGATTTTTAGCTCTGTCATACTGCTGATAGGGATTCAATTAAAATAAGGTCCGCTTCAGACCGACGCAATGCGATCGCATTCGGATTGTTATGAATATACACGCACACAGGACCATTAAACGGCAGCTGCTGTTTCATCGTCAACACCACCCCAGGCAGAAGCCCCATTTCGTAGACCTTGATGGGAACATCGCCAGAACGGTATCCGACGATGGTGGCCGTTTCTCCTATTTTTAACTGATTGATGGATGGTGACATGACACGGATCTTTGCTTGCAATCGCCAAAGGTACTAATTATAATGAATCTAAACACAGTAAATTGTGCCCTCAGCGCTTGCTGTCGCTGCCGCGGGCTTTGGTACTTTTCGCTGCGCGAGGCTTTTTGTCGCTGCCGCGACGAGGCCCTACTTTTTATTCGCATCGTGTTCGCTTCATTGGTACTCATGCTGCTTCGCGGTTTCCGGAAAAAAGTAGGCAAAAAACTCCCCGCTGTACCCAGCTGCTACGGTCGGTAGTGCCTCTCATTGCATGCCGCAGCTGGCTAAGGCGGGATTTTTAGGTGTACGGAGGTTTCCTGCGGGCAGCGTAGCGGGAACAGAGGGGCAGCGGACGGGCGTAGCCATACGGAAATATGGTCGGAGCCGGATCGGCCTTGGGGGATATGGCAGCAGTGAGCAGCAAAGCATGTGCAGCGCCGTTCGATCGGGTAGCAGACCGAGCGGATTGAGGAAGCGAAGCGGCTGCAATACGCACCGTGGATGCTTTGCAATCAACTGCAACATAGCCTCCACAGCCTTGAGTTTTGGTTCTTTGGGTCAAGCCAAAGAACAAAGAAGCCTTCGCGGCCAGCGACAAAAAACACCCTTGTGGCAAGCAGAAAATAAGACGAATATGAAAAATTATATTATTTTTGTATGCTACCTACTGTTTTAACATTAAATCGTTTAGACCTCCATCGGTATTATGGCCGAATTAGATGTGCACAATACGGCTTTCTTGCAGGCGCTATCGTTTGTAAACCAGACCAACCGCAATATTTTTCTTACTGGCAAAGCCGGGACGGGAAAGACGACGTTCCTCAAGTATATCCGCCAGCACAGTTATAAGAAGATGGCGGTGGCGGCACCCACCGGTGTGGCGGCGATGAATGCGGGCGGTACCACCCTGCATGCGCTGTTTTGGCTGCCGTTCGGCTTGTATATTGATGATTACGAACTGGCATGGAATGACGACGACAGCCACATCTACAACCGCCGTCGCCTGTTTGGCAAAGTGAAGCTGACCAAGCAGCGGCGCGCCCTCTTGCAGGAAATCGATTTGCTGGTCATCGATGAGGTTTCGATGCTGCGGGCCGATACCCTGGATGCCATTGATGCCATCCTGAAATCGGTGAGACGCGATGCGCGTGCGTTCGGCGGGTTACAGGTGCTGTTCATCGGCGACCTATACCAGCTGCCGCCCGTGGTGAAAGAGCGGGAATGGGAGGTGATGAGCCGCCATTATCCTAGTCCGTTTTTCTTCGATGCCAAGGTATTGCGGGAGCATCCGCCCATCCTGTTGGAGCTCAAGAAAATCTACAGACAAAGCGAGCAAATGTTTATCGACATCCTCAACGATATCCGAAACGATTGCTGCTCGCAGGCGCAACTGGAGGTGCTTAACAGTTATTACCGCCCGGATTTTGTGCCGCCAAAGGAAGCGCCTTATATCACCCTCACCACCCATAATCACCGGGCTGATGCCATCAATAAAAGAGAGCTGGAAGCCCTTCCAGGTAAAACCATGATGCTGAACGCCAAGGTGTCCAACGATTTTCCGGAAAGCCTGTATCCTGCGGAGGTGGAGCTGGCGCTGAAAGTGGGCGCCCAGGTAATGTTCATCCGAAACGACAGCGGCGATGAGCGGCGTTATTATAACGGCAAAATCGGTTATGTCAAACACATCGACGCCTCGGGTGATGCATTGATGGTCGACTTTACTGATGGCAGCGAGGCGGTGGAAGTGAAGCGCGAGGCGTGGGAAAACATCCGGTACCGGTATGATAAAGCCGAAGACAAGATAGAAGAGGAAGTATTGGGCACGTTCGCGCAGTTTCCACTGCGGCTGGCGTGGGCCATCACCATCCATAAAAGCCAAGGACTTACCTTTGACAAGGCGATCATTGATGCCGGAGCCTCCTTCGCGGCGGGGCAGGTGTATGTGGCGCTGAGCCGCTTGCGTGCCCTTGACGGGCTGGTACTCTATTCGCGGATTCCGCCGCACAGCATCCGCACAGACCGGCAGGTGGCCCATTTTTCGAGTAATATGCTGGCCGAAGAGGAGGTGCCTGCCTTATTGGAGGCCTCGCAGCGACATTACATCGGGCACATGCTCCTCCAGGCGTTTAAGTGGGACGGTCCGGTGGCAACACTGGCATCGCTGAAGACGGATGTCGCTACGCGCAATATCGCTGACAAAGTGGCTGCCATGCAGGTGCTCCAAGCCCTGTACCTGACCTGTGAGGCGCTGCAAGAAGTGGCCAACAAATTCAGGAACCAACTGGATGGTTTGCTCAATAAGCAGGAGCAGCCAGATTACATCCGGATACATGAGCGCACGGCTAAAGCCATTGAGTGGTTTTTGCCCAAGATCGATCAGCAGTTGATTGCGATGCTTGAAGATCATATCAGCTCCTGGGTGATCAAGAAGCGAACGAAGAAATATGTGGAGGAACTGAAAGAGCCGCTGATCGATTTCAAGCGAAAGCGCGAACAGCTGAGACAGTGTGCCACCATCACCGAGGCACTGGCCAAGGGGGATGCCCTGTCAGACATCATGGCAAAAGCCGATGGACTGACCGCCATTGCCATCGATGCCTCCGGACTACCGGGCATACCCGCCGTTCGAAGCGCAGCGAAGGGCGATACGAAACGCATGAGTCTTGACCTGTTCAAGTCCGGCAAATCCCTTGACGAAATTGCAGCCGAGCGAGGGCTGACTCCAGGTACCGTTATCGGTCACCTCACCGCATTCATCGGTAAGGGAGTGGAAGCGGCCCAATTGGTGGAAGCCGCTAAATTGGAAACGATCCGGAATACGCTGCGGAAAAATCCCGGTCGGCCTTCGTCTGTGATCAAAGCGATATTGGGCCCGGAGGTGGAATATTATGAAATCCGTGTCGCCCAAGCCGATATGAAGACATGATGCGGACCGAATGGCACAAGTCTTGCTAAAAGCAAGCATGATTATCGTGAATTTCCGTATCTTTAGTGCCTTATTTTTTGGAAGCTACCGTTGTTAGATGCAGCAAATCGATACTACACAACCTTATGAACTGGTCTATTCCCTTTGCGAACATCCGTATTTGGGCTATCTGATTGAACCGCATGTGGTGCAGCTCAACCCCAACGGGGGGCATTCGCTGACCCATCGGCGCGTTTTCAGCAATACGTCCCTGGATTATGCGCAGGTGTTGGATGACACGGATCATAAACTGATTAAGCTGCTCGAAGAGGTGGAGCAGACGAACATTATCAAACGCTACCATAAGAAGCCCGTACGGCCGGTGGATTTTTTCTCCAAGGTGTTTGATAAAAAGTTTTTCGAATACATCCGACCCAAAATCGAGCGCCGTTTATTGCAGGCGCTGGAGCTGCTCAAAGGCAAGCCCTTGTTCTCGATGAGCAAAGACGGGTATGCCGCTGAACAACCGCTCGAAATAGCGCCGCAGGCAGCTTCGGTGTTATTCCATTTCAGGCGCAATGAAGAAGAGACGCGTTATTTTCCGACCATTAAATACGATGGGCAGCGTATTGAATTTATGTATAAGGATGCACAGGTGGTCATCAACCAGCAGGCTTGGCTATTGCTCGAAAACGTGCTGTACCATTTTGACCAGCCGTTGGAAGGGAAGAAGCTGTCGCCATTTTTACAGAAGCGCTATATTTCTGTGCCAAGGGCGACGGAACGCAAATATTTCGAAACCTTTGTGCGCGGCTTGATCGAAAAACACCATGTGTATGCCGAGGGGTTTGCCATTGAAACACACCAGCACAATGCCGTGCCGGTAATCAAGCTGCTCTATGTCGAAAATGGCACGTCGCAGCTGCAGCTGAATTTTCGCTATGGGCCATACCTCTTTGCTTCGGGGGGTGAGCACAAGGCGACGGTACGGATGCAATATGACGAAGGTGCCGATCAGTATATGTTCCATCGCATCAAACGTTCGCTGCAGTGGGAAGAGCACCGCCTGCAGGAGCTGCTGCAGATGGGATTGCACAGTACGAGCGCGTTATTCAGCCACCTGGAGCCGGATGCCGGCGATACAGAAACCGCTTCGGCGATGGACTGGCTCCGCGATAAACATGATGAACTCAATCGGCTGGGATACGAGATCGTACAGGAAGACCCCCATAAGCGTTTCTTTTTTGGGCGTACGGAGCTGGACCTATCCATCAACGAAAGCAACGACTGGTTTGACGTGCAGGCGGTTGCCCGCTTCGGGCAGTATGAAGTGCCGTTTACCCAACTGCGCCACCACATCCTGAACAACCAGAAGGAGTTTGTGCTGCCGAGTGGCGAGGTGGCGGTCATCCCCGAAGAATGGTTTGCGCGCTACAACCAGCTTTTTCACTTTTCGGAAGATAAAAAAAGTATCCGGCTAAGCAAGTATCATATCGGGTTGCTCAGTGACATCTCCGAACATACGGCAGTGACGATGGACCGCAGGCTGGCGCAGTTGGCGGGCTTCGATGCGATCGAGGAGGTTGACGCGCCGAAAGCGTTTAACGGCTCGCTGCGACCTTATCAAAAGGCGGGGTACAATTGGTTTCACTTTCTGCAAAAATACCGGTTTGGAGGCTGCCTGGCCGATGACATGGGCTTAGGCAAGACCATCCAGACCTTGGCTTTTCTCCAAAAGCAGAAGGAAACCGCAGTGGCAGGAGCGGGGCCTGCTACCTCACTGATCATCATGCCCACCTCGCTGATATACAATTGGCAAAACGAGGCAGACAAGTTTGTACCCCAATTGCGCATGTTGGTACACACCGGCATCAATCGGTGCAAGGATGTGGCCGTGTTTGGAAGTTACGACCTCATCATCACCACCTACGGTATCGTCCGTAGTGATGAGGAGCTGTTGGGCGGCTTTTATTTCAACTATGTCATATTGGATGAAAGCCAGATCATCAAGAATCCGACATCCAAGTCGTTCAAGGCCGTGAAAAGCCTCAAAAGCAAACATCGGCTGGTATTGAGCGGCACGCCCGTGGAAAATTCTGTAGCCGACCTCTGGTCGCAGATGGCGTTTCTCAATCCCGGACTGCTGGGCAGTTATCACTATTTCCAGCAGGAGTTTGTGCAGCCTATCGAACGGAAGAAGGATGAGGAAAAAGCCAAGCGCTTGCAGGCGATCATCAAGCCATTCGTGTTGCGGCGCACCAAGAGCCAGGTGGCTACGGAGCTACCGCCCAAGTCGGAGCAGATTTTTTATTGTGCCATGGGTGAGGAGCAGGCCGAGCGATACGAGCGGATAAAATCCGAATACCGCAATGCGATATTGGAAAACCTGGGGGATGAAAAAACCAAGACACCGCAGATCGCCCTCTTGCAGGGGCTGACCAAGCTACGCCAATTGGCCAATCATCCCCGGATGATAGACAGTGCCTTCAAAGGCGAATCGGGCAAATTCGAGAGTGTCATCCATACGCTGGAGAGTGTGCTGCAGCGCGGCAACAAGGTGCTGGTGTTTTCGCAGTTTGTCAAGCAGCTGGTGATTTTCAAGCAGTATTTTGACAAACACGGCATCGGCTATGCCTATCTGGATGGGGCTACCAAAAACAGGGACGAGGTGGTCAAGCAGTTTCGCGAGAATGAAGGTACCCGGCTATTCCTCATTTCCATCAAAGCGGGTGGTGTAGGGCTCAATCTCGTGGAGGCCGATTATGTGTTTATCCTCGATCCCTGGTGGAATCCGGCAGTAGAGCAGCAGGCCATCGACCGTACGCACCGCATCGGGCAGACGCGCAACGTGTTCATTTATAAATTCATCACCAAAGACACCGTGGAGGAAAAAATATTGGCCCTGCAAAGCCGCAAAAAGACGATTGCGGATACGCTCATCACCACGGAGGAAAGCTTCATTAAGTCACTCACGCCGGACGATATCAAAGAGCTGCTTGGGTAAACGCCGCTAAGCCATTTTTCATGCGCGCTACCGTCTCCTCGCGACCGAGCAGTGCGGCGATGTCAAACACATGCGGACCGAATTTGCCGCCCACGAGCATGATGCGGAAGGGAAGCATCAGCTCACCTACTTTCATGCCGGACGCATTGATGGCCAGTTTGTAGAAGCTCTCCAGCTCGGCGCTGTGCCAAGGGGCGAAGTTTTCGAGCTTGTCGATCATGTCTTGGAAGAAGACCGTTTTGTCCGTACTCCATTTGGGCTGTATGGCCGGCAGGTCATAGCTGTCCGGGCGCTGGAAGAAAAACGACGCCTGCTCCCAGAAATCGGCTAGAAAAGTGAGGCGCTCTTTTACCAGCGGCAGCACATCCGCGAGGTATTGTTGGTCAATGTCTCTTACTCCGTGTTCTGCCAACAGATTGCCCAACTGGGGCAGGAGCGCATCGTCTTCGCTCCGTTTTATCCATTCATGGTTGAACCATTTGGCTTTTTCGAAATCAAATTTTGCGCCGGCCTTGCTGATGCGCGCTATCGAGAATTTAACTACCAATTCATCCAGCGCGAAAATTTCCTGATCGGTACCGTCGTTCCACCCCAGCAGGGCCAGCATGTTTACAAATGCTTCGGGCAGCACACCGAGTTCGCGGAAACCTTTTGTGAGGTCGCCCGTCTTCGGGTCCTGCCAGTTCATGGCGTACACCGGGAAACCCAACCGGTCGCCATCGCGCTTGCTGAGCTTGCCGTTGCCGTCGGGCTTGAGGATGAGCGGGAGGTGCGCCCACTGCGGCATGGCGTCGCGCCAGCCGAGGTATTCCCATAGGAGGATGTGTACGGGAGCAGATGGCAGCCACTCCTCACCACGGAATGCATGGGTAATGGCCATTTGGCAGTCGTCTACCACTACGGCCAGGTGATATGTGGGCATGCCGTCTGCCTTTAGCAGCACTTTGTCATCCACCAATGACGAGTCGAAACTGACCATCCCGCGGATCAGGTCTTCGAAGCCGATGGTTTCACCCACAGGCATCTTGATGCGGATGACATGGGGATGCCCTTCCGCCAGCAGCCGTGCGGTTTCGGATGCTGACAAGTTCAACGAGTTGCGTAGTTGCAGCCGGTTTTCGTGGCTGTATTTAAAGTTAGGCTGTGCGGCCCGTTGGTTCTCCAGCTCCTCAGCGGTATCGAACGCGTAGTACGCATACCCATCGGCCACGAGCTGTTCGGCATATTTCCGGTAGTTAGCCTTGCGCTCGCTTTGGCGGTAAGGGCCGTATGGGCCGCCATGAGTGGGACTCTCATCCGGCTCGATGCCGCACCAGCGGAGACAATCTTGGATATAGTCCTCCGCACCGGGCACGAAGCGGGTTTGGTCGGTATCTTCGATACGCAGCACAAACGTGCCGCCGTGCTGCTTGGCAAACAAGTAATTGAATAATGCCGTGCGCACGCCGCCCAAGTGCAGCCCCCCGGTGGGGCTCGGTGCAAAGCGCACCCTTACGTTTCTGTCCTGATCCATGGGGGCAAAGATAAAAAATACGCCTGCCGAAATCACCATTTACGCGGAATTATGTATTTTGGCCCTGATGAATCCTTACCAGTACAATCAACAGCGTTGGAAATTTGCTTTGCTGATCTTCGCTGCCCTCATTGCGGGGGCATCGCTGCTGTATACCAATTACCTGGTGCGGAACCTGTCCAAGTCTGAGCGTACCAAGGCGGAAGTGTGGGCCATGAGCACGCGGAGCATCATCACGATGCCCGATGTAGATGACGAAACGATTACCTTTATCTACTCTGTCCGGGACAGCCTTGCTGTACCGGCAATCATTGCCGATGCCCAGGATAGCATCATCTACTGGCGCGACCTGGATTCCACGAAGACGAACATTTTAATCGAGGACGGCGGCGGCGGCCAGGTATACGATCCGGCGTATTTCAACAGGCAGTTGGCCATCATGAAGGAAAGCCATCCGCCGATCGTCATTGATATCCCCAACGGCACCCGGTGGTTTGTATACTACAAAGATTCGATGCTGCTGACCCAGCTGCGAATTTTTCCGTACGTGCAGCTCACGCTGATTGCGATATTCCTGACCATTGCTTACACGGTGTTCAACTCGATCCGCAAGTCCGAACAAAACCTCGTATGGGTGGGCATGGCCAAGGAAGCCGCCCACCAGTTGGGTACACCGATATCCTCGCTGATGGCCTGGCTGGAATTGGTGCGGGCCAAGTTTGATGCCGAAAATGACGCATTGCTCAATGAGATGGAAAGCGATGTGAAGCGCCTGGAGGTGGTGGCCGATCGGTTCTCTAAAATCGGATCTACCCCCGTGTTGCAAAACCATGTGTTGTACAAGGTAGTAGCCGATTTTGTCAATTATTTCAAGGTGCGGACCAGTGACAAAATTGTATTCAATGTGTCGGGCGATACGAAGGTGGAGGCCATGCTGAATGTGCCGCTGTTTGACTGGGTACTGGAGAATCTCTTGAAAAATGCAGCCAACGCCATCGAGTCGGCCGGCCGGATCGATATCCTTATTTCAGAAAATATTGCGAAAGAGCAGATTTTTATAGACATTAGCGACACCGGAAAGGGGATACCCCGAAATAAGTTTGATGCCGTTTTCCAGCCTGGTTTCACGACGAGGAAACGTGGGTGGGGCCTCGGGTTGAGCCTCACCAAGCGGATGATCGAGTATCATAAAGGACAGATTTTTGTGAAAGAATCAGAAATAGATAAAGGAACCACATTTAGAATCGTTTTACCAAGTAATCAAACGTATGAACCCGCTCAAATCTGATGAATATCCGGCAATATATGCATCTTATATCGATACCATAAAAGGCGAAGCGCTCGACATGTTGCAAGAACAGGTGGAATCGTTTCCCGAATTTCTGGCACACATTCCCGCGGGAAAATCCGAATATGCGTATGCCGAAGGCAAGTGGACGATCAAGGAGGTGGTCGGTCATGTGATCGATACCGAGCGGGTCATGGCCTATCGCGCCTTGCGCTTCGCCCGTAATGACACCAAAGAGCTCATCGGGTTTGAACCGGAAGATTTTGTGGCCAACGCCCGATTCAACGAACGCTCATTGGAGAGCTTTGCGGAAGAATTTGTGTTAGTAAGACAATCGAACCTGATGCTTTTTAAAAGCTTTAATGACCACGAACTGGCGCGCAAGGGCATTGCCTCCGAACGGCTGATCAGCGTGCGGGCATTCCTGTATATCATTGCCGGTCACCTCAATCATCATCGCAACATGATCCGTGAGCGGTATTTGGAGGGGTAGTGGTAAGTGGTTGGTGATTGGTGATCCGTGTTGGGTGGTCTGCGTGGGAGGCTGTGGGGAAAAAAATGAAAAAATATTAAACCTTTTTCAAGGCGCATTGTAATTATGGTATCTAGGAAACCATTTCCATGGTTTTATGATACGGTTTAGGTGTAGGAAATGTCCCGAGCGATCGGGACGTTTCCTATTTTAGCGTATTGCTCCACGTCTGGATCCGGAGCGCTTCGCTGCCGTCTCCTAGGCCGTGTCTGCAATACGTCAAAAACCTCCACTCAACCGTTTGCGTAATTTTTTTTGTTTCAATTGTTGATTTTATTTTATAGTCTTGTAGAGTGGAAGGTTTCCGTTTTAACAACCAACCTAACTAACATAAACATTTACATCAATGAACGCTACAGCCACTCAAAAAAAGACAGCGGTATTACCCATGATCATCTGCTGCGCACTGTTTTTTATTTTAGGTTATATAACCTGGGCAAACGGAGCACTTATCCCCTTTGTGCGGTTAGCCTTTAATTTAGGAACAGATTTGCAGGCTTTCTTCATATTATTTGCTTCGTATATTGCTTATTTCTTTTTAGCCCTTCCCAGTTCGTGGATATTAGACAAGATCGGGTTTAAAAACGGCATTGTTCTCAGTCTGTTTTTAATCGTCATTGGCGCGTTGATTATATTGCCGGCCGCATCCAACCTAAGTTATGGACTATTCTTGGTTTCGATATTCGTACAAGCATCGGGGATGGCGCTACTTCAGACGGCGATCAACCCTTACCTAAGCATCATCGGCCCCATTGAGAGTGCTGCCCAACGCATCTCCATTGTCGGTATTTTCAACAAGACCGCCGGCATCATTGTCCCTTTTGTCTTAGGGAGCATATTGTTGAAGGACTATGACTTGATTTCGGGGAAAATAAAAGACCTCAAAGTAGGTCCCGAACATGACGCATTGTTAGCCGAACTCTCCGAACGGATCCATAGCCCATACATTGGAATGGCTGTTGGCGTAGCCATCCTGGCAATCATTGTGTTTGTTGTGAAAATGCCCGACGTAGACGTAAACAAAGAAGAAGTGATAACGGAAAGTGCAAATCTCAAAAAGAAAAGCAGCATCTTTCATTTTCCTCATCTTTTCCTCGGAGCGTTAGCGATATTCTTTTGTGTTGCCGTAGAAGTCATGGCGGGCGACATCATTGGGACCTACGGACGGTTACTGTCATTACCTCCCTTCTTTGTAAAATATGGTACTGCATTTACGCTTGGTTGTATGCTTATTGGCTATTTTATTGGGATTGCAACCATCCCCAGACTGATCTCACAACAGGCCGCACTTCGGGTCTGCACATTGGTCGGCATTACGTTTACCACTATTTCGGTGTTCACCTCCGGGATGACTTCCTATATTTTTGTGGCACTATTGGGCATTGCCAATGCGTTGATGTGGCCGGCAATCTTCCCGCTAGGCATTAAAGGTCTTGGCCGGTTTACAAAAGTTGGATCCGGCGTGATGATCATGGGTATCGCAGGCGGTGCGATCTGGCCGTTGGTATATGGTTATCTAAAAGACACCCTTGGCATAGATTTCCAATATGCATTCCTATACGCGATGATTCCGGCCTACCTTTACCTCCTTTATTTTGCAAGTTACGGCCATAACGTGGGGAAAAAGTCGATTTCCGAATAAGAATGATTGCGAACCGAAGGGGTTGTGCCTGATTTTCCTGCACCGCTGATGCGATGCAGGAAAACAGGACTTGTGAAATAATATTTTTAAAACGCTTGGGACGCTGAAGTATTTTGACCGGATTGTAATATTTCGGTAATGTTGCATTTTTAAATGCAGGTTGATTTACTACTCCGGGATATTGTTTAATTTCGGACCATTGTAAACTAATAACAAGCAATATGAGGAAGAACTTATTTACGTCGGCAATCGTTGCCATGGCGGTTGCCCTGGGTTGGCAGCCGGCAAACGCTCAATTGAAGCTGCCGCCAGCGAGCAGCCCGCAAACAGTCACGCAGGGGCTGGGTATCAGTAGCGTCACGCTTACATACAGCCGCCCGAACATGAACGGCCGGAAGATATTCGGTGGACTGGAGCCTTATGACACCGTATGGCGTACAGGGGCGAATAATGTCTCGACGCTGACATTCGATGACGAGGTCACCATTGCGGGCAATAAAGTGCCCGCTGGTACGTATGGGTTGTTTACGATACCCGGTACGAAAGAGTGGACGATCATCATCAGCAAAAACAGCAAACAATGGGGTGCTTATTCCTATAAGCAGGAGGAAGATCTATTCCGTTTCAACGTGAAGCCTGAGCGGTTGGCTAAACCCTTGGAAACCTTTACCATTGCATTTTCGGATGTAAAGCCGCAAAGCGCGAAGCTGAATATTGCCTGGGAACGGACACAGGTCAGTTTTGATCTGACGGTGGATCAAGATGCGGAGATCATGGCGTCTATCGATGAAGCGATGAAAGGCGAGAAAAAGCCGTATATGCAGGCCGCGCAATACTATTATAATAACAATAAAGACATCCAAAAAGCACTTGAGTGGATGAACGAGGCCGACAAAGGTCCAAACCCAGCGCCTTATATCAAATATTGGAAGGCGCGCATTCAACTGAAGGCCGGGGATAAACAAGGTGCGGCGGCGACCGCCACAGAGGGTGTTGCGATCGCGAAACAGCAGAACAATCCCGAATACATCAAACTGAATGGCCAGGTATTGGCCGAGGCGCAACGGTAGGTAACGGCCTTTCGCAGAAAAGCCTGATTTGCATGACGCAGATCAGGCTTTTTTCATATCATAGGTTGGCGTTCAGCAGCTCTTCCAACTCCTCGTGACTGATGTTCATGTTTACGTTGCCATCTTTGGCAAATGAGATCTCCCCGGTTTCTTCAGACACCACCACCGCAATCGCATCGCTCACCTCCGTGACGCCGATGGCGGCCCGGTGGCGCAAACCGAAATGGAGGGGCAGATCTTCGCTATCCGATAGGGGAAGCACACAGCTGGCAGTCATCACCTTGAAATCGACGATCACCACCGCGCCATCGTGCAACGGACTGCTTTTTTGGAAGATGCTTTCGAGCAGTCGCTTGGAGAGCTGCGCATCCAGGAACTCGCCGCTGGTCTGATAGTATTCTTCATCATAATATTTGGCAAACACCAGCAATGCCCCCGTGTACGATTTGGACAGGCTCCGGCAGGCATCGACAATCGGTTTCAGGCGGGCATGATTATCCTGCGTCGCGGTTTTTTTGTTGACGAAGATCGACCAAAGGAAATTTTTCCGCTTTACGGAGATGTTCTTGCCGATATGGATGAGGAAACGCCGGATTTCCTGCTGGAAGACCACCACCAGGGCCAACGACCCCACACTGATAAATCCGCCAAAGATCTGGGTGAGCAGGTGCATATTGAATTGCTGGACAAGCAGAAAGATCACATAGATCAGTCCCAGGCCGATGAGGATGTTTACCGCAATGGTACCCCGTATAAGGCTATAGATATAATAAAGGATGACAGCTACCAGCAGGATGTCGATGATATCCAGTAACCTAAAGCTGAAGTCGAGGCTCTCCATAATCCCCGCAATTTAAGAAATTTATGCGTTCCGGGTGATAAAAGTGAATTTTTCAGTGGCCGATTAGCGGTCAATAGCTTGCATTGTTGGGTAAGTTGGCTAAGTTTGTCATTGATAAAGCAATTCCCATGGCAAGACTGTCCGTCAATATCAACAAAATCGCTACGCTCCGCAACTCAAGGGGAGGCAATAATCCCGATGTATTGCAAGCGGCATTGGCCTGTGAACGATTCGGCGCGCAAGGAATCACGGTGCATCCCCGGCCGGATGAGCGGCACATCCGCTATCAGGATGTTTATGACCTGAAAGCGAATATCCAGACCGAACTGAACATCGAGGGCAATAGCCAAGAGGAGAAGTTTGTCCGCCTGGTGTTGGATACCGCGCCCGCCCAGGTGACGCTGGTGCCGGACGACCCGGGGCAGATCACGTCCAACCATGGCTGGGACACCATCAAGCACCGATCGTATTTGCAGGACACCTGTTCGCTGTTTAAGGAAGCGGGTATCCGGGTCTCTATATTTGTAGACCCCGATCCCACGATGATAGCGGCAGCGGCAGAAACCGGCACCGACCGCGTGGAACTTTATACCGAAGGCTATGCGAGCACCTATCATCGCGACCGCGAGCAGGCCATTGCACCGTACATCGCCGCCGCTGAGGCAGCGCAACAGGCGGGTTTGGGCCTCAATGCCGGGCATGACCTCGACCTGCACAACCTACGGTATTTCAACCAGCATGTACCGGGATTGCTCGAAGTGAGTATTGGCCACGCGCTGATCGCCGATGCGCTTTACTTGGGGCTAGAAGAGACAATCAAGCTGTATCTGGACCAGCTATCCCTTCGCTAGTTTTTGATGACAGCGGACAGCAAGCCTACCTAGTTAATCCCCATGAAAATCCGGTTCCAGCGGATCTTGCTGAAGAAGGTGCCGTCTTTATCCCAGCTCAGCCATACAAAGAGCGCTTTGCCCACGATATGGTCCTCCGGCACGAAGCCCCATGTACGGGCATCTTCGGAGTTGTGGCGGTTATCACCCATCATCCAGTAGTAGTTCATCTTGAACGTATAGCTATTCGCTTTGGCGCCATTGAGGTAGATGCCGTCTTCCCGGCTTTCCAATTCATTGCCTTCGTATACGCGGATGGCGCGTTCGTAGATCGGCATGGTGAGGCTGTCAAGGGTGATCGTCCATCCTTTTTTGGGTATGATGACGGGCCCGAAATTGTCAATATTCCAATGGTATAGCGGATTATTGGGGAATACACCCGGTTCGGCGTTATCGCGGTGCCGGATATTGGGTACGATCCGTTTGACATTAGCCCAGCCTTTTACCTCTTCATAAGCTTCGTCGGTAAGGTAAAGCTGGTACGGTTCACGCGCGTACGGATTGTAGTCAATCCGCATGTCGAGCAGCCGCTGCGGGTTCAGCCCCGTTCCGTCGGTATACACATAGTAATCCAGTTGGCCATTGGGCGGTTGATACCCCTTGTCGCCGTTGACATATAATTGCGCTTCGCGCAGCGAAATGGTATCACCCGGGACGCCAACGGCGCGTTTGATGTAGTTTTCGCGTTTGTCGATGGGCCTGTTGAATGGGGGATCGGCCTCCATCGGGTAGTTGAATACCACCACGTCATTCCGTTCGATCTCTTGGAATCCCGGCAGCCGTTTATACCCGATTTTTATGCCTTCCCAATAGGCTTTGCCGCCTACAAGGGGCATGGTGTGGTGCGCAAAGGGAAATGCGATCGGGGTCATGGGCACGCGTGGCCCATAATTCAGTTTGCTCACAAACAGGAAGTCGCCCACGAGCAGGCTTTTTTCCATAGATCCCGTGGGGATCATATACGCTTCAATGAGAAAGCCCCTGATGAGCGTAGCCGCCACCACCGCGAATACAATGGCATCTGCCCATTCGCGGCCAACGGACTTTTTATAGGGATATTTCTCCTTAAACTCCGGTGTAAAGGATTGGCCGAGGTACACAACTTTCGGGTCGTTGCCCCACCAGGGAAGCACCACGAACGGCAACAGCACGGTGGCTGCATACTCCCAAAATCGGCGCTTGCCGAAGGCCTTGACCAAATCAAGGTACAGCCCGAAAAAGATGAAAATATTCACGATGGGAATCAGCAGCAATGCGATCCACCAGCGGGGATGTCCGGTGATCCGGGTGATCACATATTCCCGGTAAATGGGTATCAACGATTCCCAACCCTTACGACCGGCCTTGATGAACAATTTCCAAAGGCCGACATGGACTAAGATTAGAATAATTGCAAAAACGATATATCCCATATAGGTTGCGTTTAGATACGTTTATCTGATATTAAATGCGCCCGCCAAAGTTAAACATTTCGGTCACTTGGTAAAATCCGGTTTTGCCGTCAAGCCATTCGGCGGCGATGACTGCACCGAGCGCGAAGCCTGCGCGGCTATGGGCGGTATGCTTGAATTCGATCTGGTCGACTTCTGAACTGTACAACACGGTATGCGTGCCCGGTACATCATCAATGCGGTGGCTCTCGATGAGCAGCTGCTGGGCCTTCGGAATGGATTCCTTGCCCTCTCCGATGAGGTTGTTGATCCATTCTGTTTTGGAATCGGTCTGTTCGATGATGCCCTCCGCGATGGTGATGGCGGTACCGCTGGGCGCATCCAGCTTTTGGGTGTGGTGGATTTCTTCTACCTGTACATCATATTGCTTATATGGATTCATTACGGCGGCCAATAACTTGTTGATGTGAAAAAATACATTCACCCCGATACTGAAGTTAGAGCCATAAAGCAAGGTTTTGTTACCATCGAGGCATTGTTTTTTTACCTCCTCCAGCTGGTCATACCAGCCGGTGGTGCCCACGACGATCGGTACATTCGCCTCAAAGCACAGTTCGATATTGGCTACGGCTGCTTCCGGCCTGCTGAAGTCAATCGCCACGTCGGCGCCTTCCAGGTCTGAAGGGGCGACGCTATCCCGATTGTTTTCGTCGACGACGAGGTGGACCTGATGACCACGCTGTAAGGCAAACTTTTCGATGAGCCGCCCCATCTTGCCATATCCGAGTAGTGCAATGTTCATATACGTAAATTGCTGATTCGCAAACTTAGTAAGTTAGCAGTCAAAAGACAAAAGTTAAAAATTAAAAGTCAAAAGGGTTTAATCTATAAACGGTATATCTAAAAAGTAAATCCTACTTTGAAGCCGAGGGCGTATGGGCGGGACTGATAAGCGAAAGATGACGCAGGCTGCGGCAACAGCGTAGGCGAAATCTTGAAACCCAACGGATTGTCGATCTCCCAGCGGTGCTTGAGCATAGACGTGACATAAGCCTCCACCGCCTGTAGGCCCCACCAACCGATGGTCACCAATACCGTCAGGTCTCGGTTGCGGCGGTAGTAGTCTTTGTAAGTAATCATATAATCCGTCGCTTGACTACCGGCGTCCATATTCGGGTATTTGGTATTGGGTGGGATGGCATGATTGTTATTAACGCGGTATTGCACCTCTTCCAAAATGTCGTGATAGTACCGGTTATTGAATTCGAATACCAGTCCGGCGCTGACGAATCCGCCGTAGATGACCGGCACCTTGAGCCACCACCAACCGCCATTGCTGATCTGTCCCCAGCCGGGTACCATGAGCGATTGCCTCCCTGGCCTGACCGACATGGCTTCCAGCGCCAGCCGGGCCGAATCTTTGAATACCGTCTGCTTCTCCTCCAGCGCTTCCCGCTCGCGACGTTCCCGTTGCCGCCGTTCGCGGCGGGTCTCGGTCGTATCGGCTTTACCTATGGTATCCACGGCAAGGCTATCCACCGCCTTCGGAATGGTGTCGCGCCGCAGGCTGTCCGGCTCCTGTGCCCGCAGCGCACCGGTGAGCCCCAGCATCAACAGCGCGATGATAAAAAGGCGATTCATTACCAATCTAATAGTTCGAGGATCCTGTTGAGGTCTTCCTCCGAATGGAAAGGGATTTCGATGGCACCGGTGCCCTTTTTGCCCGCAACCTTGAGCTTCACCCGCGTGGCAAACTTAGAGGCCAGGTCATCCTCCACCTTCTGATACTGAAAGGACAGGGGAGCGGTTTTCTCGCGTTTGGCCTGCTGGCTGGCATGTTGCTGCATATCTCTCACCAATTCTTCGGTTTTCCGTACAGATAACCCCTTCTTGACGATTTCGCGGAAAATATAGAGCAGCTTATCGATCTCGGCGACATTGATCAGCGCCCGTGCATGCCCCATGCTGAGCTGCCCGTCGCGGATGGCGGCCTGGATGACCGGAGGTAGTTTCAGCAGGCGCAGGTAATTGGTCACCGTTGATCGGTTCTTGCTCACCCGTTCGCCCAGTTCCTCCTGTTTGAGGCTGCATTCTTCGATCATCCGCTGGAAACTCAGTGCCACTTCGATGGCATTGAGGTTTTCACGCTGGATGTTTTCGATAAGGGCCATTTCCAGCATTTGTTGGTCATTGGCCGTGCGTACATACGCCGGTATTTCCGTCAATCCGGCGAGTTTTGCCGCCCGCAATCGCCGTTCGCCGCTGATGAGCTGGTAGGTGTCGCCTGCGGCGTGCCGCACAGTGATGGGCTGTATCAATCCCTGCAATCTGATGGAATCGGCCAGTTCGCCTAACGCCTCCTCATCAAAGGCCGTCCGTGGTTGAAAAGGATTGACCGCGATCTGGGAAATGCGTATATCGTTGATGTTGGTCTGTATTCGCTGTTCCTGCACGTCGCCTACCGACTTGTTTTCTGCTGGCCGCCTGATGACCTCTTCGGTATCGTCGAGCAATGCACCCAGTCCCTTACCCAAACCTATTTTCCGTTGTTGTGCTGCCATGTGCTAAGATGCGCTTACGTGTACTTTTTTTTCTGTGTTATGATTGTTCTTTTCGAGGATCTCCCGGGCCAGGTTCAGGTAGTTGATGGCGCCCTTGCTATTGGCATCATGCATGATGACGGAGATGCCGAAGCTGGGGGCCTCGCTCAGTCGCGTATTGCGCTGGATAATCGTATTGAAGACCAACTCTGTGAAATGCGACCTTACCTCTTCCACGACCTGATTGGATAGCCGCAGCCGCACATCATACATCGTCAGCAGGATACCTTCGATCTCCAGGGCCGTGTTCAACCGGTTCTGTACGATTTTGATGGTGTTGAGCAATTTGCCTAAGCCTTCCAGGGCGAAGTATTCGCATTGTACGGGGATGATGACCGAATCGGAAGCGGAGAGGGCATTGATGGTGATGAGGCCCAACGAAGGCGAGCAATCGATCACGATAAAATCATACTCGTCCTTTATCTGGTTGAGGATGCCACGCATTTTATATTCCCGCTCATGCAGGTTGATCATTTCGATTTCGGCCCCCACCAGATCGATATGCGCTGGCAACAGGTCCAGGTTGGGCGTATCCGTATGCTGGATCGCCTCATGCGGGTCCAGGTCGTTGATCAAACATTCATAGACGCTGGCCTTGATGGTGCGCGGGTCAAATCCGATCCCCGATGTCGAATTCGCTTGCGGATCGGCGTCTACCAACAACGTTTTGTATTCCAGTACAGCCAAACTCGCTGCCAGGTTGATGGAAGTGGTCGTTTTACCCACCCCTCCCTTTTGATTAGCTATTGAAATGATTTTACCCATGGGTGATGAAAAATTTACGCCCTGTTGCGCTGTGCTCAAAAGTATTCATTAATTTGTATTTTTGGGCATTTCAGCAAGTACAAATGCGAGGGGCTAAGATACGCTTTTTAATTTAATCCATCATGATTACCATCATATCCGGTACAAACCGTCCTCATAGTAATACGTTTAAGCTGTCGAGTTATTATCAGCACAGGCTGGCGGAAAAGGGGGTGGAGGCGCATCTTCTGTCGCTCGCGGATTTGTCGGCCGAATTCATATCGGCCGATATGTACAAAACCCGGAGCACCGCATTCCTGCCTTATCAGGAGCACATCAGCGCAACGGACAAGTTTATTTTCATCATCCCCGAATATAACGGAAGCTTTCCGGGGATACTGAAAACGTTTGTCGATGCCTGCCAGTTTCCCGACAGTTTTTTTAATAAAAAAGCCGCGCTGGTGGGGTTATCCAGCGGCAAGTATGGCAACATCCGCGGGGTCGATCATTTTACCGGTGTCTGCCACTACGTGCGCTTGAATGTGTTGCCGTTGCGCATCCACATCCCCCATATTTTTGATGAGTTTGACACTTCGGGCCACCTGTATAAGGAAGACACCCTCCGGTTTACCAATGAGCAGATCGAGGCATTTATACGATTTTAATGCGCCTATTTCAGTTCTTCGTCACTGATTTCCACGTTGATCACCACTTCCTTGGTTACCGCTTTCAGCGGCACCGGCATCATCTGGTTAGCGATGGTAACGGTTTCAGGCAGCTGGATGCGCTCGTAGGTGGCGTAGCCATTTATGGTGGTCTCTCCGGAAAGCGTGCTCTCGGTTTTCAGCTTGAGCCCCGTGGCCACGCTGAAATATTCGGTGGATGTATTGCTGCCATCGGTCACCTTCACCTTGTAGGCATCCTCTTCGTTTACCTTGCCGATACCGTCCAACGCCAGTTTTACGCCCCGCTCCTGGTAGGTGAGTTCGGGGAAGATGTATAGCAACGCTTGATATGCCGCCGCAGCTTCGGCCGGGAGTTCCTGCGATTGTCCTTGGGCTGTCGCGGTCACCTTATCTTTCGTGACCAGCACTTTTGAGAGCACCATATCGCCCATCCTGGTGCTTTGCACAGCGATGCCTTTGCCTTGATCCACCACCTGTTCAATGACAATAGTCATTCCCTGGATTTCGGCTTCGCTCACCGCTTTCATGGTTTTTACAGCCACCAGCTTTTCGCGGCCCCCGATCGCGTCGAGGTATTTTTCGATCACCCCTTCGGCCGTGACGCTGGCATCGGTGATATCCATCTTCACCTCCGGATCGCCGGTGACCGTATAGAACTGCACCGTGCCGAACGTGCCCATCTTGTCCGCAAAATCATCCGTTTTGCCCACGATGGTCACTTGCAGGTCGTGGCCGCGCACATAGTTAGCCGCGATCTCATTGATCTGATCCAACGTAATGCCATCCATGTTTTTAAGGTAATTTTTATAGTAGTCTTTGGGCAGCTGTTGCAATTCCGTATTGATAGCAAAGTTCGCGATGGTCGACGGCTGCTCCAGCGACCGTCCGAAACTCCCCGCAAGGGAAGCCTTCGCCAGGTCGAGCTCTCCCTGGGTGATGGTTTTTTCGGCCATCCGATTCAATTCGTGGATAAACTCTTGAGTTGCGCTATCCGTGACCGCATTGCGTACGCTGGCATTGGTGCTCAGGGTAGCCACCAGTTTGCCCGGGTTAATGCTGCCATAGGCGCCATAGGTATATCCTTTGTCTTCGCGCAGATTCTGGAATAGCCGAGAGGAGGCTCCCCCGCCGAGGATTTCAGCCACCACGTTGACCGCTATTACGTCGGGGTTATTGGGTTTCAGGTCAAACGGATAACCCACGCTGATGACCGACTGGGCACTAGCGGGGCGGTTTACAAGCACGACCTTGTTGCCCTTGGGAGCGGTGGGCGATGGCCATTCATGCTTGGGCACATCACCTTTTTGCCATCCGGAAAAGTGCTTGTTTACCAATTGTTTGGCCTCGGCTACTGTGATATCCCCAACGATGGCTAGGTATGCGATGTTGGGCTTGAAATACGTCGTGTAGTAATGCTTAAAGTCGTCTACGTGCAGGTTTTCCACGGTCTTTTCGGTTTCGATCTCCCCGTAAGGATGGTCTTTGCCATACATGGCCGCGTTCCGGACCACACCGATGATGCTATTGGGGTCGTCTTTGTCCGCTGCCAACGACGATATCGTTTGCTTTTTGAGCTTATCGAGCTCCGTTTGGGGAAAGGCGGGATGGAATAACACATCGGCAAACAGTTCAAGCAACTGATCATTGTACTTCTTCAATGACGAAGCATTGGCCGAGGTGGAAGACGCGCCGATGTAAGCACCGATCCGGTCAATGGCTTCATCCAATTCATCCTTGCTGCGGGTGGCCGTGCCGCCCATAAGCATATCGCCCACAAGTGACGTGAGGCCCGCTTTATCACCCTCCAAGATGGGGTCGCGGTCCAACACGAGCGAATACGTGACGCGCGGTAGCTTGTGGTTTTCCACCACGAATACCTTCAGTCCATTGTCCAGCGTGAACGTGGCCGGGTCGCCGATATTGATTTGCGGAGCCGGACCGGGTTCGGGGTATTGGCTACGGTCTACCTGCGCCAGGGCCACCGTGCAGGTGCCGATAAAAGTCAGTAGATATATGCTGATTTTCTTCATGATCGTTGATGCTTAAGTTTACGGGAATAAGCGGTTATTGTTGTGTCGGTTCTGCTGATTTCGGCAGGTAATATAGCACCACGCGTCCGTTTTTGGCCAGGTACTGCTTCGCCACCCGTTGAATGTCTCCGCGGGTCACCTTGTTGTACTTATCCATCTCCTTGTTTACCTCGTTGGCCTCGCCGAAGAACGTCTTCGCCTCGGCAAGGCTTTCGGCGATCCCGGCCACCGAGGCGTGGCGGCTGACTACCGCATTCTCCACCTGCGCTTGAAGCTTCTGAAAGTCGCTTTCTGATATGCCGTTAGCGATTACCTTTTCGATCTGTTCATCGACAGCCTGTTGCAGCGTATCTGCGGCGATGCCCATGTTGGCGATCGCATATGTGAGGAACACGCCGCCGTCTTCGAGGTCAAGCGGGAATGCCGCCACGCCCACCGCCTTTTGCTGCTTATCTACGATCTCCTTATTCAGCAAAGAGCTGTTTCCCCCGGTCAGGTAGGTAGAGAGCATGCTCAGCGCATGGCTGTCCGCATGTTTCTTGGGAGGCAGGTTGTACGCCAGGATGACCGCCGGCAGTTGGATATTGTCGTATACCACATCGCGTATTTCTGCCGTGCGCTTCGGTTCGGTTACCTCCGACCGGTTGATGGTGCCCGTGCCTACCGGTATTTCCGAGAAATATTCGCGCACCCAAGCTTCCGTTTGATCGTAGTCAATGTCGCCTGCAAGGGATAGCACCGCATTGTTGGGTACATAATACGTGCGGTAAAACTGCATGAATTCGTCTAGTGAGGCCGCATTCAGGTGATCCAGGGAGCCGATGACCGGCCAGTGATAGGGGTGTACCTGATGGGTGCGTTCAAAGGTTTCGCGTAGGATGGTGCCATAGGGTTGATTATCATACCGTTGCCGCATTTCCTCTTTCACCACGGAACGCTGGGTTTCCACGCCTATCGTGTCGATCTTCGCATGCAGCATCCGTTCGCTCTCCATATAAAGGGCTGTTTCGAGGTAATTGGCGGGTACCACCTCGTGGTAATACGTGATGTCATTTGAGGTATAGGCATTGAGCGTGCCGCCGATCGACTCAATTTTTTTCATGTATTCGCCGCGGCCGATGTTTTCGGTACCCTCAAAGAGCAGGTGCTCAAAGAAGTGCGCAAATCCAGTGCGCTTGGGGTCTTCGTTTTTGGAGCCCACGTGGTACATCACCGATACCGCTACGATGGGCGTGGTATTGTCTTGGTGCATCAGCACGGTCAGGCCGTTATCCAACTTGAATTCCTTGAATTCAATGCGGTTTTGTGCAACTGCCTTGCTGACGGTGCAGAGCAATAAGCCAACAAATGCAGGGATTAGTAAAACTTTCTTCATCAGTTGAGAATGAGGTTAAAAGAACGTATACGTTGATAAAAAACTTATGCAAGTTTACCATTATTGGATGAAAAAACGGGGATGTTGTTACAACTTTCGTGCAGCTTGAACCACAGACACCGATCAACCGCAGTACACGCACGCTTGACCCCACCTTTACCGGGGTATTAGCTACTGATAACCCATGTATAATTTACCTATAACCGATGTACTAAGAGGAAGCTTAAACTAAGATACTACCGGAATACTACTGGGTTATCCCTGGATAACTACTGGGAAACTAATATTGAAAAGCTACGTTGCGTCCGATTGGACAGCATCGTACGGTGTCAGGATTTCGGATATGTAAACCGCTACGCCATATGCATGGCACGCAACCGCTCTTTAAATGAATTGGCGGATGCGGAGGGCTACTACGGAAGGTGGCGTAGCGAGCACCCATCGAAATAAAATTTACGTTGAATCGGTGTATTGAACAAAATATTTAATAGAATTGACTGAAAATTGATTGTAATTTTAGCATCCAATAAATGTGTATGATCACGCAAGGCGTAAAGGACTATATCGACAAAAGTGTACTGTGCTGGCTGGCCACAGTTGACGAAGACCATGCACCGAATGTATCACCGAAAGAGATATTCGCTTATTTTGATGAAAAAACGCTACTGATAGCGAATATCGCGTCACCGGGCAGCATACAAAACATACGGGGCAATCCGAAGATCTGCGTGAGTTTCGTGGATGTTTTCGTGCAGAAAGGGTATAAAGTGAAGGGTACAGCCAGGATCGTCGACAACTCGGACCCTTTGTTTCCGGGCAAGCTAAAATTCCTAACGGATCTGTTTACGGACGCCTTCCCGATCAAGGAGCTTATTGAGATAACCGTGACCATAGTGGAACCGATCCGGGCGCCGAGTTATCTGTTCTTTCCCGATACCACGGAAAGCAAACAGATTGAAAGCGCTCTTGAGACCTACAATGTGAGGTTGGGTAAGCAATAAAACATATATTTGGCTCTATCATGAATGACACGATAAACCAACCCCTCCCGCAAGCGTACCATGCCATTGCTGAAGAAACGCGGCAGTTTGGTTTTACCATGCCCTCGGATGTGCAGACGTGCGCATTACTGCGTACGCTGGCAGCCAGCAAGCCTGCCGGGCGTTTCCTGGAGCTGGGTACGGGCAGCGGACTGGCCACGGCTTGGGTACTCGACGGCATGGATGGTGATGCCACCCTGGTATCTTTCGACCACGATGATGCGCTGCTGGCGATTGCCCGGAAATACCTCGGCCACGACAAGCGTTTGTCGCTGGTACTGTCTGATGGTGCCGAATGGGTTCATACAAATGCGGGGCAATCCTTCGATTTTATTTTTGCGGATACCTGGCATGGCAAATACCTTCTTTTGGATGAAGTGCTGGCCATGCTCCGGCCGGGAGGTCTTTATATCGTGGACGACATGCTGCCGCAACCGAATTGGCCAGAAGGGCATCAGGAAAAGGCCTTTGAATTTGTGCGTCGGCTGGAAAGCCGCGGTGACCTGTGGATTGCTAAACAGCATTGGGCAACCGGCATGATCATTGGCGTGAAAAGATGCATATAAAACGTTATTTACTGGTAGTAGTTAGTCTTATTGCGGCAGGCTGCGAGAATGATTTGGATGAAAAATACATCTTCTTAACTGTTTCGAGGCGAATTGCCACTGGAACAGCCACGATAATATGCATGTCAATAAAGGGATACGCTGATGCGTATCTACGCCTCTGGAGGGTAACGTCAAGATGAACTGGTTAAGCATTCAAATCAGCTATTCAAAAAAGTAGTTTTTCTTTTTTGAATAGCTTTACCGCGGGAATCATGAATAAAACCATATACTTTACATACCGCTTTGTATTAAGGCAATCTAGTCTTAAATGCTTTGTGTTTATTTTGATTCTTGCTTACTTGATAGGGATAATTTCAGGGCTAACCGCTAAGTTCCTTGGTATACCAACTGGATATGTAGAAATTGATAATCCAATAGTCGCCTTTATTTTTGCGGTTTTCGTATCCCCATTAATTGAAACCGCAATTTTCCAAGCTTTGATTATCTCTGTTCTGGAGCAAAAGAACATAAAACCCTTATGTACTATAATAATCTCCGGCATCATATTTGGCATTGCACATGGGTTTTACAGTTTTTTTTATGTGGTTTCTGCCAGTGTTTTTGGAATGGTATTAGCATGTTGTTACCTGTTGTTCAAAAGAAAAGGTAATTATGCTTTTGCATACACGATGGCTGTGCATGCTCTCGTCAATCTCATTGCAGCACTTCGTTTTTTTTGATTTCTTTTGGGCTTTATACTGGTAACGGATAATCGATTGCTTCTAATGTCTGTTCGCATGCTAGGGCGCAGTCCAGCCGAAGCCGCATCGGGGGATTCAAGCGGCTAAATTAAATATTGACCATTTGTTTGCCATTAATTAAATTTGGCATCAGGCCCGGTGTGCGTAAAAAACTTTATCGGCGCCTTCAGGTATAAAGTATGTTAATGAAAAGGAAAAATGAAGAGGAACCTAAAAAAAAGCGTAATTGGGCTAACGTTGTATTTTCAATTTTTGTCATTGCTGCCATATTAATATATCTCTACAACTCAAGTTGCTAGATGCGTTAACACTTAAAAAAATTGATTTTAAAGATTATGCCTTATTTTTGATGTAATCAATTCAACACCATGATGGAAAAATACATGCACCTTCTGGAAAATAAAATAATAAGGATTGGCTTGTTTGCGCTTTCTGCCTGCGCCATTTATGCGTTTGGTAAATGTGTGGGTGAAATGGTATATTACTTTTCACATTAAGTAAGTTGATACGGTGAGTGCCGACCCGATTGTAGGTAAGGCGGATGATTGAACGTCGTTGAAGCCTTTGCCCACCGGTTTTCAGGGAATAGGCGTATCTTTGAGCGCATGTACCAATCACGCAGAGAAGACTATATCGAACGCCTGGTCAAGCGCTTCTTGGAAGTGTTGGAACGGATGACAGGTAAGGGCCCCCAATCCGAAGATGAGCCGCTCGAGCATAGCGAAGGCGACATGTTGCTCTTGTATGAAGCATATTTCGGCGTTGATCGTTCGGATTTCCTTCGGCGGTCTGTAGACGATTTACCTGACTTTGCGAAGAACCTGGATGTCCGCCAACTGAGGCCATTGGCATTGCTGTTATACCACGATGCTATGAGGCAGCCATCCAATAATGAAAAGCGCGCGTTGTTGGAACGGGCAAAATGGCTGTTGGGACATGCGCACGGGATAACCGGCCAAATGGACTTCGAAGATGTCCAGATATTGAACCAAATCAACCAAGAACTCAATTCCTGTTGAAAGAAGCAGAAGGTCTAGCGCAGCGATTAACCAAAGGTTGCTAATCGATAAATATCCAATAGCAACGTGTGGTTTTGGTGGGCAGTATACCGTTGCTCATAGGCTTCCCTTGCGCCGTCGCTTACCTGCTGCCGGTAGGCATCTTCACTGCTGAGCCACCGCTGGGTTTCCCGGCGGAGCGCAGCGGCATCCCCGGGAGTGTACAGCTGTCCGTTTTGCCCATCATGGATCATGGATTGCATGGCACCCAGATTACTGGCAATGACGGGTGTACCCGAGGCGAAGGCTTCTATCACGGTCATGGGCATGCCTTCATACCAAACAGAAGGGAAGATGAGTGCCGTGCAGCTAGCCAGTTGCGCTTCGATCCCGCCTCTGCCGAGCGTACCCAGGTAGGTAATATTGGCGGATTGTTGAGCAGCGTCTACCACACTAGTCCGCAACGGGCCATCGCCCACGATCCGTACGTGCAGCTCCGTGCCGCCAAATGCTTCCAGCAATACCTTGATGCCCTTTTCTTGGGTCAGGCGGCCGATGAAGAGGAAATGCCGCCCACGTACAGCGGCTAGCTGGCTGGTATCGGCCACGAAATTAGGCTTGACGACAAACTGTGTCGCCGGCACACCGAAGGATGAATCGACGAATAGTTGCCTAGCAAAGTCCGTCAAGACGATATAACGATCTACCATACACCAAGTGCCCAGCAGCTTATGCAGCCATACCGTGAAGGCCAGCCAATAGGTTTTGAACACAGAATTGCTATGCACACCCAAGCGCACGGCCTTCCAGGGAAACCCGGCGTGCAGGCTGTCGAGGAATAGCTTGCCGGCATGGAACAGCGTGGCTGAAGGGCAGAGCAGGCGATAGTTGTGCAGGGTCATCACTACCGGGATACCATGGCGTTTGGCGATGCGGATGGCAATGGGGCCGATGGCATAGTGCAGGTTGTGGATGTGGATCACATCAGGGCTGAACGTCCGGATAGCTTGTTTTACTCTGCGCCCGGCCCAGGTATTCCACGGCGACCAGAGGGTCTGCCATGCGCCCCTCCAGCCCTTTTGATTGCGGAAGGTTAGCGTCTCCACCGTTTCCGTGGTCGCAAGCAATGCCCGTTCCTGTTCGAAAACCGCGTCTTCGCCGCCTGGGTCTTGGTAGTAATTGTGTATAATCAGTATCCGCATGATCCCCAATCGGGATGCAAATTAAAAAAATTAATGGTTACTAGTAGTAAATCGTATCTTTAGGGCATCATCTGAAACGATCATCAAGCAAAACCTGCCTATGGAAAAAAGATGTTTGGATTGTGGAGCGTTGCTCTTGGGCCGTGCCGATAAGAAATTCTGCGACGATGCCTGCCGTAGCAATTATAACAACCGGCGAAACAGTGAAGAAAACAGTTACCTCCGCAAGGTGAATAATATTTTAAAGCGTAATCGCAAAATCCTGGAAACGCTGAACCCCGATGGCAAGACAAAAGTGAAGTGGAAATCGCTCATCCATGCGGGATTCAATTTTGACTACATCACCGATATGTACGAAACAAGCAAAGGTACCCAATACCGGTTTTGCTACGAATATGGTTACCTGTTGCTGGATAATGACGAGGTGCTATTGGTGAAGCGGGGCAACTGAACTGACCATGTTGATTACTTGCATATGCAGTGCAAGTTGCCTAAGTTTGCCGGATGCAGCGGAATACCTTTGCGGATTTCAAGTTCAACAAACAAATCCTGAATGCCATCGAAGAGGCGGGTTATACTACACCCACTCCGATCCAACAGAAGGCGGTTCCGCCGATTTTGGCCGGACAGGACGTCATGGGGATCGCCCAGACCGGCACGGGGAAAACTGCCGCTTTCGTGTTGCCCATCCTCATGAAACTCAGCCATGCGCAGGGCAATGAAGCACGGGCACTCATCCTTTCGCCGACCCGCGAACTGGCGATGCAAATCGAGGAAAATATCCGCCTGTTTACGGCCTATACCGACCTGCGGACCGTGGTGCTCTACGGTGGCCTCGGTCCGAAAACGCAAATTGCGGCGTTGGAGCGGGGCGTAGACATAATTGTGTCCACGCCCGGTCGATTCCTCGAGCTGTACCTTGCCGGGTACCTGGTCACCAAATCGCTGAAAGTGCTGGTCATGGATGAGGCCGATAAGATGATGGATATGGGATTCATCGGTAAGCTGCACCGAATATTGGAAGTAGTGCCCCGCAAGCGGCAGAACCTGCTTTTTTCGGCGACGATGAGCGAACTGGTGCATAAGATCGCAGGCGATTTTTTGGCTTTCCCGACCATCGTGGAGGTCACTGAACAGGCCACCCCGGCGCAGACCGTGACACAAACGCTATATCGGGTGCCTAACCTCAAAACGAAGATTAATCTGTTGCAGCATTTGCTCAAAGACGATGAAGCCTTGCACAGGCTCATCGTGTTCTGCAAAACCAAAACGGTGGCAGACAACGTATTCCACTTTGTTGAACGCCGATATGGCACTGAAAATGTACGGGTGATCCATGCTAATAAAGGACAAAATACCCGTATCAATGCGATCAACGCATTCAAGGAAGGGGCCATCCGGATATTGGTGGCCACCGATGTGGCGGCCCGGGGACTGGATGTGAGCAATGTGAGCCATGTAGTCAACTTTGATGTACCGGTCGTCATTGAAGATTATGTGCACCGCATCGGCCGAACAGGGCGGGCATACCAAACGGGAGACGCCATTACCTTCTGCAATCCGGCAGAAGAATATTATGTGCATAAAATCGAAAAGCTGATCCGCCAACAGATACCGGTAGTGGATATTCCCAAGGAGGTGTTTGTGGAGCAAACGGGATTTGAGGAGCGGCAGGCCATCGCACGGGAGATTGATGCACAGAAACGAAAGGATAATCCCGATTTTCAGGGAGCTTTCCATGAGAAAAAATTGGCGAATCAGAAGGGAGATAAACCGCAGCGAAAGCATACGCGTACTGCGCAAAACAAATCGAAGCCGGGTAAGGGTAAGCGATGAGGCAGTTGCGAATTACCCCGCTGAATATTGCTGCGGCATTGCTGGTTACCTGGCTGCTGTGGCAAGTCATCGCCGACAAGATCGGCGTAGGCACCATTGGTTGGTTTTTATTACTTTTGCTGGTGCTTGTTGCGGCCGACCAGTTTTTTCGGTTACTGCTGCGCAAGCTTAAACGTATATGGATGGCCGAAGGGGTGTTTTTGGTGCTGGTGGTGGTATTGGTATGGGTGATACGGGTATGGTAAATATGGAATGAATAACATGAAAAAAGCAGAAATAAAACTGACGATTGAACTCGATGAGCACAACGTACCGGATAACATCTCCTGGGAATCATCCGACGGGGAGAACGCAGAAGCACTGCCGGCCAAAGCCATGTTTCTGGCGCTGTGGGACCACCATTATAAAAATTCCATGCGCATAGACCTTTGGACAAAGGACATGCCCTTGGATGAAATGAAGCGCTTTTTCTATGAAACGCTACAGACGCTGGGCGACACCTTCATCCGGGCTTCCGGCGATGATGAAGTGGCGAAAGCAGTCATCGGCGACCTGCGGGACTACTGCGACCATTTCGCCGAGAAGATGGAGGTGACCCAAAAACAGAACTAACACGTGGACGCACGGAATCGTAAATCTAAAGTCGTAAATCTAAAATCTAACATCGCATGAACCATTTTTTAGTCAAATCGGAGCCATTTAAATATAGCTGGCAGCGATTTCTCGAGGATAAACGGACGGTTTGGGATGGCGTGCGCAATTACCAGGCGAGGCTCACCCTGCTGGCAATGAAGAAGGGCGATCTGGTCTTATTTTATCATAGCAATGAAGGCAAGGAGGTCGTGGGCATTGCCAACGTGGTGAAAGAACATTATCAAGACCCCACTACCTCGGATGAACGCTGGGTAGTGGTGGACTTGGCGCCGGTGGAAACGCTGAGAAAGCCGGTCACCTTGGAGACCATTAAGAAAGAGCCATTGCTTCAGAACATTGCGTTGGTGCGCCAGGGCCGCTTGTCGGTGATGCCGCTGATGCGGGAGGAGTTTGACCGCATTGTCGCACTAGGAACATAATTTTTGTAGATTAGCTCCCTTGGAAAATTTAACCCTATAAATATGTTGAAGCAGTATGCAATATACGGCCCTTTAATGGGTTTGTTAGCGGTAAGTGTCATTTCGTGCAACAACGGAACGACAATACAGAAACAGGAAGAAGAGATACATAACGCGGCTACGCAGGTCGTGCCCGAAGAGGCTGAAGGACTGATCGGGCGTTGGGATATCACCGTAGATAAAGAAGGCGAGGAAGCGCCGTCATGGCTGGAAGTCAAATTATCGGGCTTTGATGTACTGGTAGGTGCTTTTGTGTCTGATGCGGGGAGCAGTCGCCCGGTTTCGCACATTACCCTCCAGAATGGCGTGTTTTCATTCCAGATCCCGCCGCAATGGGAGGGAGGAGGTGGCCTTTTTACGGTTGAAGGAGAGCTGACCGCCGAGGGTATCAAGGGCACGATCACGACCAATAAGGGGAATACGTTTCCGTTTACGGGGGTTAAGGCTCCTTATCTGACCAGAACGGGCGAAGCACAATGGGGCCAACCCATTGACCTCTTCAATGGCAAAGACCTAACCGGATGGAAGACTTCGGGCGATAATAGCCAATGGGTGGTGGAAGACGGTATACTGATCAATAAAGAATCGGGTGCCAACCTGATCAGTGAACAGCAGTTTGAAGATTTTAAACTGGTTGCCGAATTCCGTTATGCAGAAGGAGCCAATTCCGGTATTTATTTGCGAGGACGTTATGAGGTACAGATTGAGGATTCACCAAAAGACAGGCACCCCGGCTCTTTGTATTTCGGCGGTATATATGGCTTCTTGTCGCCCAGTGAAATGGCGACATTAGGACCGAATGAGTGGAATAAATACGAAATCACCCTGCGTGGGCGTATGGTTACGATCGTAGCCAACGGCAAAACCATTATCAATAATCAGGAGATCCCCGGGATTACAGGCGGTGCACGCGATAGCCGCGAAGGTGAGCCTGGTCCAATTTACCTACAGGGAGACCACACGGGGGTACAATTCCGGAAGATTACCGTGATACCGGCGAAGTAGCCCGCCATCGGGTTCAATACCCATTCAAACATTTTCCAACGGTCGTTGTTGCATACGATAAAACAAACCGTATGGCAAGGACCGTTGGCATTATCTTGATCGTTCTGGGAGCAGTCATGCTCGTGTGGACCGGCTTTTCGTTTACACGCGAGGAAAAAGTGGTGGATATCGGCTCAGTGGAGATCACGGCTGATAAACAGGAACAGGTCAATTGGCCGCCCTATGTGGGGGGTATACTATTACTGGCTGGCGTTGTCCTATTGGTTATTCCGCGGAGAAGGTAAGCAGCAGGTTTTGAAGTTCCTTGGCGTCCTTTGGCTTGAGTTTGCCGGCCAATACGAGCCGGAGTTGACGGCGCTGAAGCGCTTCGTTGAATAATTTCTGTTCTTCCTCGGTCTCGGGGATAAGCTGAGGTACGTTGATCGTGTGCTCGTGCTCGTCGATCGCGACAAACGTATAATACGCTTCGTTTGACTTGACCTTCGTGCCTGAAGGAATATTCTGTGCCCATACGGTAAGCCGCACCTCCACAGAAGTGGTAAATGCCCGTGTTACTTTGGCTTCGATACTGATGACATCGCCCAATTTTACTGGATGCTTAAAGGATACGTTGTCTACGGCAGCGGTTACCACGATGCGGTTGCAGTGTTTTTGAGCAGAGATGGCAGCGGCAATATCCATCCAGTGAAGCAGCCGGCCGCCCATCAGGTTGTTTAGCGTGTTGGTGTCGTTAGGGAGCACCAGTTCGTTCATGATGGTATATGATTCGCGGGCAAACTTTTGTGTCATTCGTAAATTATTTGTCTTTTAATGGCCTCATGGAACCTGCATTTTCATCGCCTTTTGCGTAAGGCGCTGATATGGCAGGTTTCATGCTGCAAAGATGGGATTATTTTTTGAGCTGCCGGTCAACGACGGCCAGCCCTTCTTCAAAATCATGTGGTTGATAACCCAATACCTTGCGGGCTTTATCGAGTATGAATCCTGTCCGCTTGGGCCGCGGCGCGGCTTGGCTCAGCGTCGCGGAGCTCACTTCGGTGATCAATGACTTGTCCAATCCCCAGAAATCGGCCACAGCGGCAACCAATTCGTGAATGGCGAACAGATCGCTGCCCGAGATGTGATAGATACCCTCGGCCTGTTTGATGGCGGTAAGGAGGCATGCATTGGCTAGGTCCTCGGCCAGTGTCGGCATCCGCCATTGGTCGTTGACCACCTTGAGCGGTTGCCCTTTTTCCAATGCTCCCTTAGCCCACAGGACGATATTGCTCCGGCTCATATCGGCCACCACACCATATACCAGTATGGTGCGTAGGATAGCCCATTTACAGCTGGACTGCTGGATGAGGTGCTCGGCTGCTAATTTGCTCCGGCCATACAGGCTTAGCGGATTGGGGGGGGCATCCTCTGCATAGGGCCCGTCTTCGCCATCGAAAATGAAATCGGTAGACAGGTGGATCAGGTGGATGCCGAAGGCTTCGGACAAGGATATCAACTGCGCAACGGCATCTACATTCAGTTTCTGGCAGCCCTCGGGATCATGTTCGCAGGTATCTACATTGGTCATCGCGGCCGTATTGATAATCGCATCGGGCTGTTGCTCGGCGATGACTTCCCTGAGCCGCTGCCCATCGAGGATGTCTAAGTCGATATACCGATAACCGCTTTTGACGGGATGGCGATTTTCACCCCGGGAAGTCGCAATCAGCTCAACCGTATCGTCGTTAAGCGCCAGGTCGGTAATCTTCTGGCCCAGTAGCCCATTGCTTCCCGTAACGAGTATCTTCATTGTTTTCGGACTTGCACGTTCAGTCATCACTTTTGGAAATTAATGTTAGTATGTACCAGTTGCCCCCAAAGGATAGCTTACACCGGTATGAGTCATCTTGACGGGTAGGATGTGGCCGTTTTCGTCAAAGTGCATCTCATCGATGCAGGTGGCCCGTTCATTGGCGCCTGTTTTGCCAAGCGGGCGGCGATGGTACACGATATACCATTGATCTTTGCCCGGGATTTGGATGACCGAGTGGTGGCCCGCGCCGGTGGCGATTTCGGGATCTTGCTCCAGGATGGTGGCTGCACGTTTGAATGGCCCGAACGGACTATCCGCTATGGCATAAGCCACTTTATAATGCGGACCGCCCCAGCCGCCTTCAGACCACATGAAATAATATTTGCCGTTGCGGGTGAACATGAATGGCCCTTCGACATAGCCTTCCGGTGTCACCTCTTTGTAGGTTTCGCCATCATCAAACGGTACTAGGCCGGTAAAATCATCATTTAGCTTGACGATGTTGCAATGCTGCCAGCCACCGTAATATAGGTAGTACGTACCATCGCTGTCCTTGAACACAAATTGATCAATGGGCTGTGCGCCATTGACGATCGCATTGATCAGCGGCTTGCCCAGCAGGTCTTTGAACGGTCCCTCGGGCTTATCGGCCACGGCCACGCCAATGCCGCCTACCTCGCCTTCATGCACATCATTGGCCGCAAAGAAAAGGTAGTATTTGCCACCTTTCTCCAACACACCCGGCGCCCACATGGCACGCTTGGCCCATTTGACTGCTGCCGTATCGATGATCACCGGATGCTTGGTCCAGTGGACAAGGTCGGGCGAGGAAAAGGCATCGAAAAACACCTGCTCTTCATAAGGTGCGGAATAGGTGGGATACACCCAAAAGCGGTCGCCATAGATGATGCCCTCCGGATCGGCATACCAGCCCGGAAACACGGGGTTTTGCTGGGCGATCAACGATTGGGAGCAATTGGCGAAAAGCCCTAGGATAATCAAAAAGCCGTAGATACGGAACGTCTTCATGCAACATCGGGTTTTGTACGACCGCTAAAATACAGTTTCTGTTGTAATTTCGATTCCCGGCCATCACAATAATCACATTTTTCCATTTTTGTCTTTTTTCCTAATACGTAAAGTATAACTTTGGGAGCGGAATCCGAAAATATAGCTATGCAAGAAAAATCTGATATAGGCGTCATTGGTATCGCCGTAATGGGAGAAAATCTCATCTTGAACATGGAAAGCAAAGGCTTTCATGTATCTGCTTACAACCGTACGGTGGATAAGGTGGAACGTTTTGTCAATGGACGGGCAAAAGGAAAGAACATTTATGGGGCCACCACCATCGAGGATTTGGTGGATTCCCTTAAAAGTCCCCGCAAGATCATGCTGATGGTCAAGGCCGGTAAGCCGGTGGACGATTTCATCGAACTGCTGATCCCGCATCTGGAGCCGGGCGACATCATGATCGACGGGGGCAATTCGCATTTCCCGGATACCGAGCGCCGCGCGAAATATGTGGAAAGCAAGGGGCTGCTTTATATCGGTACCGGTGTATCCGGCGGTGAGGAAGGGGCACTCTTGGGACCGTCCATCATGCCCGGGGGATCGAAAGCGGCATGGCCTGCGATCAGGCCGATTTTCCAGTCGATCGCCGCAAAGGTAGCCGACGGCACGCCCTGCTGTGATTGGGTCGGCGATGGGGGCGCGGGGCATTTTGTCAAGATGGTGCACAACGGCATTGAATACGGCGATATGCAGTTGATCAACGAGACCTACCACATCATGAAAGAGGTGCTGGGCATGACACCCGATGAGATGCATGAGGTGTTCAAAGAGTGGAACGACGGGGAATTGGATAGCTACCTGATTGAAATTACGCGGGACATTCTGGCGTTCAAGGATGAGGACGGCCTTCCGCTAGTGGATAAAATCCTGGATACCGCAGGACAAAAAGGAACCGGTAAGTGGACGGGAACCGTGGCGTTGGACCTGGGTGTGCCGCTGACGCTGATTGCGGAGTCGGTATTCGCCCGGTGCCTCTCGGCCTTGAAAGAGGAGCGGGTGGCTGCTTCCAAGGTGCTAGAAGGACCGGTCCCGGCGTTCGACGGCGACCGGACGGCCTTTATCGACGACCTGCGGGATGCACTGTATGCTGCCAAGGTGATCTCCTACGCACAGGGCTTTCAGATGATGGCCGTGGCCGCTAAGGAATATGGATGGGAGCTAAACTATGGAAGCATCGCCTTGATGTGGCGCGAAGGCTGTATTATCCGGTCGGCGTTTTTGGGGAAAATCAAAGAAGCGTTTGATAAAAATCCCGGATTGCCCAATCTGATATTGGACGACTTCTTCAAAGAGAAAATACAGGTAGCACAGCGCGGATGGCGGAACGTGATCGCGACAGCGGTGACCAACGGTATACCGGTACCGTGTCTCAGCGCGGGACTGATTTATTACGATGGCTACCGCTGCGAGCGGCTGCCGGCCAACCTGCTACAGGCGCAACGGGATTATTTCGGCGCCCATACCTACGAGCGGTTGGATAAACCCCGCGGTGAATTTTTCCATACCAATTGGACCGGCCGGGGCGGAGAAACCTCCTCGACGACTTATGACGTTTGATATCATTATTTATGCGCGGCAATAGCCGCGCATAAATAATCAATCCTCCACCACCTCACTATTGTAGCTTTCGGGTTCGATCACCTCTTCCTTGAAATACCGTTTTTGATAAATCAGGATGAGCGCCACGCCCACGGTGATGGCCGAATCGGCGATGTTGAATACCGGCCGGAAGAATAGAAAATCCTCGCCTCCCCATACCGGCAGCCACGCCGGAAAATGCCCTTTCAGGATGGGAAAATACAGCATATCGACCACTTTGCCATGAAGGAAGCTGGAGTAGCCACCTTCAGCAGGGAATAGACGGGCTTTGTCAAACCAGGTGCTTTCGCTGAAGATAACGCCATAAAAGGTGGAGTCGATGATGTTGCCCATCGCGCCGGCGAAAATCAGTGCCACATTGAGGATGAAGCCGCGGTGGTACTTCTTTTTGACCATGTAATGCAAACCATATCCGATACCGATAACGGCCGCTATACGGAAGAGCGATAAGGCCAATTTGCCCGCTTCACCACCAAATTCCAGTCCGAAAGCCATGCCATTGTTTTCGGTGAAATGGATGATGAACCAATCTCCTATGATGTTGTACTCCTGCCCAAGCGTCATGTTGAGCTTGATCCACAGCTTGACCAACTGGTCTATCAGGAGTACTGATATAATCAGTATAACGGGTTTGGTATAACCTTTCATGGTGTTAGCTAACAGCCCGATTGCTGGTCTAATATTGCTTCATTTTAGCTTCCATGCTGAGCGTCGTATGCGGCACGGCACGTAAGCGTTCTTTCGGTATCAATTTGCCCGTTTCACGGCAGATGCCGTAAGTCTTATTTTCGATGCGTACCAATGCAGCCTCCAAGTTGTCGATGAACTTTTTCTGGCGTGCAGCCAGCTGATTGGTCTGCTCTTTCTCTAACGTAGCGGAACCATCTTCCAATGTTTTGAATGTCCCTGCCGTATCGTCAGTGCCATTGCCATTACTGCTGTTTAACGATTTGGTCAAAGCTGACAGCTCTTCTTTGGCCACACGGAGCTTATCCAGGATAATTTCTTTGAATTCTTGCAATTCTACGTCACTATACCTCGTTTTTTCACTATTTGCCATATGTTACACTTTTTCAATTAAAACATTCAATTCCTGTTCACCGATCTCGATGGTGTCACCCATCGCGAAGGTATCCTCAAATATCAAAGAGTCTGCCAATATCTCCGTGCGAATATAAGATAAATTACGTTCTGCCGCCGCAGTTATGTCTGGGATATTACTCAAACTTACTTTTATCCGGTCGGTAACCGCCAACCCGCGCTCCTTACGGAGGTTCTGTATGCGATTGACCAACTCGCGGGAAATTCCCTCATGTCTCAACTCCGGTGTAATGTTGATATCCAGGGCCACCGTGAGCGCGCCCAGGTTAGCGACCTGCCAGCCGGCCACATCCTCCGCGATGATTTCGACGTCAGATAGCTGTATCACGTAGGGCGTATTGCGTATGGCGATGCTTCCTTCGCGTTCGAAGGTAGCGATCTCGGCTGGCGAAAGCGCCTGAATGGCATCGGCAACCAATTTCATGTCCTTGCCCACTTTAGGTCCCAAGGCCTTGAAATTGGGTTTGATTTTCTTTTTGATGATGCCAGACGTATCCGTGATGAACTCAATTTCCTTGATATTTGTTTCAGCCAGGATGAGGTCTTTCACTTTTTCTACCTGGCTCCGGAAATTGTCGCTAAGCACCGGCAATAGGATTTTATTGAGCGGCTGCCGCACGTTGATGCCCGTTTTCTTGCGAAGCGATAACGTCAATGAAGACACGTCCTGCGCAAGTGCCATCCGCTCTTCCAATGCGTTGTCTACCAGATCGGCATGGTAAACCGGGAAATCGGCCAGGTGCACCGATTCGGCTTGCTCCCTGCCTGTTGCGCTGTTCAAATCGAGATACAAGCGGTCACTGAAAAACGGCGCGATGGGCGACATGAGCTTGGCAATGGTATTGAGGCAGGTATAGAGTGTCTGATAAGCCGAAATTTTATCGTCGGTATATTCGCCTTTCCAGAAGCGGCGGCGGCAAAGCCGCACATACCAGTTGCTCAGGTGCTCATCCACAAACGTTTGTATGGCGCGGGCAGCCTTGGTCGGTTCGAAATCCGCATAATAGCCATCCACTTCCTGGGTGAGGCTGTTAAGCAGGGAAATGATCCACCGATCGATTTCCGGACGTGCGGCGATGGGCAAGTCGGCTTCTTGATAAGCAAACTTGTCGATATTGGCGTATAAAGCGAAAAACGCATAGGTATTATACAGCGTGCCGAAAAATTTGCGGCGCACTTCTTCCAATCCTTCTTCGTTGAACTTGAGGTTGTCCCAGGGCGCGGCATTGCTGATCAGGTACCAGCGTGTAGCATCGGCGCTGTGTTTTTCGATCGTTGCAAAGGGGTCTACGGCATTGCCCAACCGCTTGGACATTTTATTGCCGTTTTTATCCAAGACCAGTCCGTTAGATACCACATTTTTAAACGCTACCGAGTGCCGCAGCATGGTCGAGATGGCATGCAGGGTGAAAAACCAACCACGGGTCTGGTCTACCCCCTCGGCGATGAAATCTGCGGGATAGGCTCCCTCAAAACCGGCTTTGAATGGTGTATCACTGCCTGTGGCCAGTTTTTCCTGATCCAATCCCCACTGTGCAAACGGCATGGCGCCGCTGTCAAACCACACATCGATGAGGTCCGGCTCACGGTAGAGCCGCTGCCCGGCGTCGGATACCAGGACCACATCATCCACATAAGGGCGATGCAGGTCCAGTTTATCGGTGCCGAATTTATTCAAGTATTCCTGGAGCTTGGCTTTCTCATCATCGTTGAGCACACCGGAAGCCAGGCTGCTTTCGATACGGCCTTTCAGCTCTTCGATGGATCCGATGCAGACTTCCTCATTTTCGTCCTCGCTGCGCCAGATCGGTAGGGGTGTGCCCCAGAAGCGTGAGCGCGAGAGGTTCCAGTCCACCAGGTTTTCCAGCCAGTTACCGAAGCGGCCCGTACCGGTGGCCTCCGGCTTCCAGTTGATGGTCTTGTTGAGGGCCACCAATTCATCTTTCACGGCAGTGGTACGGATAAACCAGCTGTCCAGCGGGTAGTACAGCACCGGCTTGTCCGTGCGCCAGCAATGCGGATAGCTGTGCTCGTATTTCTTGACCTCAAAGGCCTTGTTTTCTTCTTTCAGCTTGATGGCGATCAGCACGTCGGTGGGCTTGAAACCCTCGGCATTGCGCGCTTCGTCGCTGTAATATTCCTCTTTGACGAAACGCCCGCCGAATTCACCGATCTCTTTGACGAAGCGGCCCCGTTTGTCAACGATGGGGACATCTCTGCCATTCTCGTCTTTCACGAAGACCCCCGGTACGTCGTTTTCCTTGCTCACGCGGAAGTCATCGGCACCGAAGGTAGCCGACGAATGTACGATACCCGTGCCATCCTCGGTGGTCACAAAATCCCCTGCAATGACACGGAAGGCCTTCTGCTCCAATTCCTCGTTGCTGACATAAGGCAATAACTGCTGATACCGCAAGTTGACCAGTTCCGTTCCCGAAAACTCCGCCCGGATTTCCCAGGGGATGATTTTATCTCCCTGTTGGTAGTCTCTTAAAGGGATGGTTTGTCCCTCGGGTTTGAAATACCGGCTGATCAGGTCCTTGGCCAGCACCACGCTAACGGGCTCAAAGGTATATGGATTGAACGTGCGTATTTTGACATAGCGGATGTTTTTGCCCACGACCAGCGCACTGTTAGCAGGCAAGGTCCACGGGGTGGTCGTCCAGGCCAAGAAAGCTGTATCCTCGTTTTCATCTTCGAAGAGTGCCGGCATGGCGGGATGCACTTGGTCCTTTTTGATGCGGAACTGGGCCACGATGGTCGTATCCTTCACCGGTCTGTAGGTGCCGGGCTGGTTGAGTTCGTGGGAGCTGAGCCCCGTGCCCGCGGCCGGAGAATAGGGCTGTATCGTATATCCCTTGTAAAGCAAGCCTTTCGTATACAGTTCCTTCAGTATCCACCACAGCGTTTCGATGTATTCGTTTTCATAGGTGATGTATGGGGCCTCCAGATCGACCCAATAGCCCATTTTTTCGGTGAGGTCATTCCACACATCGGTATACTTCATCACCTCCCGGCGGCATGCGGCATTATAGTCGGCCACAGATATGGTTTTGCCGATGTCTTCTTTGGTGATGCCAAGGGTTTTTTCCACGGCCAGTTCAATGGGCAGGCCATGGGTATCCCAGCCCCCTTTGCGTTTTACCTGGTAGCCCTTAAGGGTCTTATAGCGGCAAAAAATATCCTTGATGGCGCGTGCCATGACATGGTGGATGCCGGGCATACCATTGGCTGACGGCGGACCCTCATAAAAGGTATATGGCTTCTCGGCGGGACGTTGGGTAATGCTTTTTTCAAAGATGCCTTCTGCTTGCCACCGGGCCAATACTTCCTTGCCTATTTCGGATAAATTGAGCTGCTTATATTCCTTGTACATCAATCGTTTGAGTTCAAAAATGAGGTTGCAAAGATAGGGAATTAGAACGAAAGGTAAAAGGAAAGGTTTGATTCAGGCGGCTGCTCCGAAACTGGAATCGGTTCGCGTTTCTCCCAATTCCTAGGTTTCGTCTGCAACCGCCTGGATCATTGGTAGGGATGGGGGGATAATTGCTGCTCCGAAACTGGAATCGGTTCGCGTTGCTTCCAATTCCTAGGTTTCGTCTGCAGCCGCCTGAATCGTTGGTAGGGGGTAGTGACCACTCCGAAACTGGAATTTGCATAACAATGCCGCTTGAGGTTTCTCAAAGCGGCATGATATAAAACGTTATCGTTAGCCAACAAATTACGCCGAAAACGACGTTCCGCATCCGCAGGTGCTGGTCGCATTGGGATTATTGAAGACGAAGCCACGAGCATCCAGGCCGTTTTTGAAGTCGATTTCCATGCCGGCAAGGTATAAACCGTGTGCTTTATTCATGAAAATCCGTATCCCCTCGATGCTGTACTCGGAGTCACCTTCTTTCTTTTGGTCGAAGCCCAAAAGATAATTCATCCCCGCACATCCACCACCCTCGACACCTACCCGCAAACCGAAATCATCCGATATTTCCTGTTGTTCTTTCAGCTTTTTGAGCTCTTTGATCGCCCCAGGTGTTAGTGTCAACGGTGCCGAAGTTGAAAGTGTTGCTGTACTCATCCGCTTTCGATTAATTAATTTCAAACCATACAAAAATACATAAAATTCCCCACTTTTGCAGGAAGACGTGGATTTTGACGTTCCATAAACAAACGATAATGGACATAGCCTTATTCTTGATCGATTTGCTTAAATATATCCTGGCCGGGTGCGTGATCATCGGTGTGGCAAATTGGATGTATTGGACCAAATATAATAACCATGTATTCCGGCTCAAACTATTGGAAGAACGGCATGCCGCGCGGAAGGAATTACAGCCGCTGCGGCTGCAGGCCTATGAACGGCTGGTGCTGTTTGCAGAACGGATCAACCCGAGCAATCTGTTGCTTCGGGTGCATGAACCGGGGTTGAGCGCCGCTGATTTCCAGCAGCTCTTGGTCAACGAGATCCGTGCAGAATACCAGCACAATATCACCCAGCAGCTGTACGTGAGCGATGCTGCGTGGTCCATCGTCAAACAGTTAAAGGATAACACCGTGGCGCTGATACGCAATGCAGGAGCGGGACTGCCAGCATCGGCCGGTGCGAAGGTGTTTAGCGAGGTTGTGCTCGCGCATATCGCCACATTGGATGAAAGTCCGTATGCGCTCGCCGTTAAAACCATCAAAAGTGAGTTGGAAGGTTGAATATTGCATCCAAGTTTATATCTTTGCGCAACTTTTTAACATTCAATTCTTTGTACCATAATGAGAAGGGACGAAACCATTTTTAAGTTAATTAACCAGGAGCTCAAGCGCCAGGAAGAGGGCATCGAACTCATCGCGTCGGAAAATTTCGTGAGCAAGCAGGTGATGGAGGCAGCGGGCTCCGTACTGACCAACAAGTATGCCGAGGGCCTGCCCGGAAAACGGTATTACGGTGGCTGTGAAGTTGTGGACGAAGTAGAAACCATTGCCATCGAACGCGCAAAACAGCTGTTCAATGCCGAGTGGGCTAACGTACAGCCACACTCAGGTGCTCAGGCGAATGCGGCCGTGTTTCTGGCCCTGTTGCAACCCGGTGACAAGATTTTAGGTTTTGACCTCTCCCATGGCGGACACCTTACCCATGGTGCTACGGTCAATTTTTCCGGCAAATTATATTCGCCCCTATTTTATGGCGTGGATAAAGAAACCGGTTTGATCGACTACAAGCAATTGGAAGAAATCACCCTGCAAGAAAAACCAAAGGTGATCATCTGTGGTGCATCAGCGTATTCCCGTGATTGGGACTATGCCTTCATCCGCCAGGTGGCTGACGAAATCGGCGCGCTGGTGGTTGCCGATGTTTCGCACCCTGCCGGGCTCATCGCCCGTGGATTGCTCACCGACCCGCTCCCGCATTGTCACGTGGTGACGACCACCACCCACAAAACGCTGCGTGGTCCGCGTGGCGGGCTCATCTTGGTGGGTAAGGATTTCGAAAACCCATGGGGGATTAAAACACCGAAGGGTGAGATCCGCAGCATTACATCCCTGCTGGATCTGGCGGTATTCCCCGGCACGCAGGGTGGTCCGCTGGAACACATCATTGCGGCCAAAGCCATCGCATTCGGCGAAGCGCTGAGTGAAGAATACATGGAATATATTATCCAAGTGAAGAAGAATGCCGCCGCCCTGGCAAAGGTGTTTGTAGATAAAGACTATAAGATTATATCCGGAGGTACAGACAATCACCTGATGCTGATCGATCTCCGTAACAAAGGCATCAGCGGAAAGGCCGCCGAAGCGGCACTCGGCAAAGCGGGCATTACCATCAATAAAAATATGGTACCGTTTGACGATAAGTCGCCATTCGTCACATCGGGTATCCGTTTGGGTACAGCCGCCATTACGACCCGCGGGCTCAAGGAAGAACAGATGCTGGAAATTGCCGAGATGATAGACGTCGCGCTTCTAAAACACGACGATGACACAGCGCTGGGCAAAATCCACAATAAAGTGAAGATGCTGATGGCGGAGTTCCCGCTGTATAAGTAATACACATGAGCATTAAAGTGCCTTGTTTCTGCGATGAAACAAGGCACTTTTGTTACATTAAAGCTCATTATCCCCTTCATTAAAGTTAAAATAGAACAAAAGCTTTGAAATTCTGAAATTTTTGTTTTTTTTTGGCTGATCAAACCATTAATAGGAGACGCGCTATAGGAGATACGACTACACGGAGAATTACTTATTTGTTGAAAATAGTAAAAGTGAAAGTAGCGTATTATGAAGCTTGAACAACGAACAGACCAAGCGCTCATCCGTCAGTATGTATCTGGTGACGAGACGGGCTTGGAGGTTTTGATAGACCGATATAAATCTAGAATATACACATCCATTTATTTATTGGTGAAGGACGAATATCTTGCAGAGGACATTTTTCAGGATACCTTTATCAAAGTGATCAATACCCTTAGAAGCGGTCGGTACAACGAAGAGGGCAAATTCTTGCCTTGGGTAATGCGTATCGCGCATAACCTGGTGATCGACCACTATCGAAAGGAACGGCGCACCCCGGTGGTTGTCAACAGCGATGGCTTTGATATTTTCGATGTGCTCCATTTTGCCGATGAAAGTGCGGAAACGCGGATGATCCGGGAACAGACGCACAGGGATCTGAGAAAGATGATACAACTCCTTCCGGATGATCAAAAAGAAGTGCTTATCATGCGGCATTACGGCGACATGAGCTTTAAGGAAATCGCCGATGTCACCGAAGTAAGCATCAACACCGCACTGGGCAGAATGCGCTACGCGCTCAATAATCTGCGCAAAATGATGTATGGCAACGAGCTGGCATTGAAAATCGGATAAGGGGATTACGCAAATAAATTTCCCTGGGTACCAAAGGGGGAAAGCCCTAAAAAATCGAATTTCCTGACGGTCGAATAACCCAGCGTCCCTGCCGTGCGCCGCAACAACACCATACTTTTTGCGCGGAAGGTATCGTGGTAGCGCGTGCGTTTCCAAATCGGCCAGATGGCATCATTTTGGGCTGGGGTGAGTTTACGAGCGATCGTAACGTGTGGTTTTGTCACGAAATAGGGTGCCAAATCCTTTGATCTATTTAGCAATGGGCGAAGCTCTTGCCGATGCATGGCCACGAGCCGGCGTATCGGATCAGTCGATTTTATATCCACATATATGGTATGGCCAAAGCTGCCAAAATCCTGTAATTCGATATCGAATGGCTGGATGCAATCGGCGAGCTGCTGCAACCGTTGGATGATCCGCTTTTCAAAGCTTTCATACTGGAAGAACCGCATCAGCGTAATGTGCCCTTTTGAAACGATTGCGTTGTGATACCGATGGCTTTTTTGGAAATATCGCTTGAATGCCTGTATCGCTTTTTGTGTATGATCGGCAGGCTCGATAATTAACAGGTACTCATACAGGTGATAGGCAAAAGCATGCTGGAACAATGTGGACATAACACTAATTTTTTTAGTAAAAATAAGCAATGAAATTTTAATACCAAAATATTTAGATTATTTTACTAAAAAAGTTATCAACAATATTGGCGCACAGGTAAGCACCGCCAGTTATAGGTGTTTTTTCAAGGAGACCGTTTGATGCGCCGGAGCCGTTTTTTTGAACCCCATCTTTTCTGCAAACCGGATAGCCCCGTGGTTAGCGGCAGAAGTGTTACAGGTGATTGCGGTGATGCCATACCTATCCTTTGCAAATCTGGTAATTAGCGAAAAGGCACCGGCCATGATTCCTTGTCCCCGATACGCCGGGAGCAAAGATCCTCCAAACTCGATTTCATTCGTTTCCTTATCCCAATGGTGCAGCGCACAATCACCCACAATCCTACCCGGATGGTTAGCCAAGCGGACAGTCCATATCATTTCGCAGCCTGAGACGATCCGCTGCGTAAAGCTATCAGGAGTATCATCCGGGGCAAACAGATCATTATCGTAGCCGTATAGTCCGATTTGAGCGTATAATCCATGAAATGCATCCGCGTCGCCCTGCGTCAATACCCGCAACACGACGTCGCCACCGGCGAGCGTATGGATCTCGTCGTTTGCGTCCAGACACAGCGGACGGGGCTGATGCATTACCCGATCAATGACAAACAGCATATAAATTGGAATGAAAGTATTATTCGTTGCCTGTTGCGTAATTCACAGGACCTACCTGGTGCTACCTGCCGTCATACGCTTTTTTGAGCAGGGTAACATCCAGCTTTTTCATTTGAAACATGGCTTGTAATACCCGACTTACCTTGGCGGGATCTGGGTCGAGCACCATATCGTTCAATATAGCGGGAACTACCTGCCATGAAACACCGAATTTATCCTTGAGCCAGCCGCATACCTGTGCAGATTCATCTCCGCCTTCCGCGAGTTTTCCCCAATAATAATCGATCTCCTCTTGAGTTTCGCAATTGACGATGAACGAGATCGATTCATTGAACGTAAAGATTGGTCCGCCGTTGAGGGCTACAAATTCCTGTCCTTCGATGATAAATTCGATCGTCATCACCGAACCGACACGTTGTTGGTGTTGTTCAATCCCATCCTTCGTATAACGGGTGATCCTTCCTATTTTGGAATCCTTGAAAACCGACGTATAAAAATTAACTGCTTCTTCCGCTTGGTTATCGAACCACAGGTTTGGGGTGATCTTCTGGCTTGAAATGCGCTTTTCCATGATGTCTTTTGTTAAAAATGAATGATTATTTTTTCGAGTTAGCTTTTTTTGCGGTCTTAAGTCTTGCCGCCTCCAGATTTTCTTCCACTCGTTTCTTGACCAAGCGGGTGATGAGCCCTTCGGGGAGCGGCTCACCCCAAGGAAATTGGATAGCCCCTTTTGTCTGTTTATATGCCGCCAGCTCCTCCTTGAACGTCTCCTTGATAGCTGCACTTGCAGGATACAGTCCCCAATGGTTTTTCCATGCGGCAAAGTAAACAAGCATGCCGTGGTACTTGTAAGCTGGCATTTGATAGCTGATCGTTTCCTCCGCTTCGGGAGCCGCTTTTTTTATGATAGTTCGTACCCGCTCCAAGAGGGCTTTTTGCTTGCTATCTGTGATGGTGGCCAAGTATGCGTCTACGCTGCTAAAACCACCTGCCTTGTTTTGCTCCATATTGATTGTCGTTAATGGACAATACAAACATACGGTGAAAGCGAATGCATGCCAATGGGTAGACATGACAACGTGAGGGGGGGAATGCGACAAATGATCTGAACAGCCGGGGACATTCAAATAAGGCAGACTTACAAGAAAGGTATTCGAGGAAGTCAGCGTACGCAAACTCTCGCGACCGCTGGACAATTCCCATAGGTGAATTCAGCTTTATATGCCAAATCAATATTTGAAATAAGTTATAGATTTATTACCTTTGAAAATGAAAAGCAGCGAGGTCACAGGCATCGAAACGAACAAAAGGTAAGGTATTATGGATAAGCAAGCAAAGAAACCCACAATCAAGCTGAACGTGATAAAGGAGGACATCGGCTACACTGCCGTAGGCCAGTGGAAGGACAGGCACCTCATCACTTCCGGCGACACTTGGGACGAATTGAAGGAAATGGTGGTGGAGATGCTCAATCTGATGTTTGAGGATTTGGGCTTCACCTATGCCATCGATGAGGTGCAATTTGAGTATGACCTGGAGAGTTTCTTCGACTTCTATAAGATCATCAATGCCAAGGCACTTTCCGAGCGCATAGGGATGAGCCAAAGCCTATTGGCGCAATACGCCAATGGTAGCAAGAAGCCATCGGGAAAGCAATTGCAGCGCATCGTAAGGGGCGTGCAGCAGCTTGGCAGGGAATTAAGCGAGGTTAGTTTGCTGGTTTAAGGACTATGAATATAAGACCCATCAAAACGGAAAAGGATTACAGGACCGCCATGGAAAGGCTGGAATCGATCTTTCACTCAAAGCCGAGTACACCGGAAGGGGATGAGCTCGAAGTACTGGGCGTGCTTATCAATAACTACGAACGCACACATTTCCCCATTGACTTTCCCGATCCCATTGAGGCGATTACGTTCCGCATGGAGCAAATGGATCACTCCAATAAGGACCTGGCGTAGGTGATTGGATTCAAAGGACGTGTGAGCGAGATATTGAACCGCAAGCGTAAGTATTTACTTCCACCCCAAAAAGCTTGGACATTCTCGCTCATGCCGGACGAAGCCAGGGCAAGGGTGCAAGCCAAGCGGAAAGAATGGCTTAGTACGCGCTACCGGTTGCTTGACAGCTATTCGAATATGTTCTACAAGCCCATATAACTGTCCGACAGGATGAATTTCGTACCGCCGTTGAGCGGATAGTTCACACATTTCGGGAGATTCGAAAGAACCATTGGCTGACCCTAAATCCGATGGGCACTCCTCCTATTCAGTCATTATGGCTCTTACTTATCGTCACAAAACCTATACTTTCGATATCCTTTAAATCATCCGTGACTTCGAGTTCTTTCTCATTAAGGTAGAAATGGAACTTCCTGACCGTCGGATTAAAATCCGAGCTGTCCCTGAATCGTAGTGAAACGGTTTCCGAACTATTAAAGCGTAGCAGGTAATATTCGTCCCGTAGCCGCCTATCTTCCTTCACGTCACACGGCTCCCAACCCATCGCAAAAGGAAATGGCCCTAAAAGCCGCTTTCCCGTGATGTCGGATGCTGCTTGATCGATCGCAAGCGGAGTAAAACTGACATTGTCCGTTTCCCAAGTTTCTTTTTTTAAGATATCAACGATTTTTACCTGGTTCGATATTTCAACCTGCACGTCGGATGGATATGAACTGTCCAATTCAAAATGTATGTAATAAGTACGCGGATCACCTTCGGCGCACGGCGACGAAGTTTTACTGCATGCCGTAGAAAGCAACATCAGCACCACAAATGAAATGTATTTCATGACATATTATTTTTTGATTATTATTCTTTTGCTGTAGCTGTCTTTTTTCACCAATCAAATATACGAAATACGCACCTTCTGGTAACGATGTCAAATCCAATGGATATCAGCCCCTGACTTCTCCGTTCTTGCGTAACAAGGGTTCGCCCATAAGATCGAACAGCACCAGATCATATAGTCGGTTGTGATGATGTCAATACTGTCACGGACCGGATCGGTAAGCGAAAGCGGGCTCCCCATATCCAGTTTACGGACATTTACCCGTTTTTCCATATCGGATTTGAGCAAAGCAAATGCAGGTATTTCGGGGGATAATGGCTTTACGGGAAACCGTAACAATAATTGGATAAATAATCGATAATTTGCACCCCGCATGATGGGCAGCCGATAAACTGTGGGGTTCAGTGGATAAGGGAGTAGCGCGGCCTGCAATCTGTGCATTGTATATCTCATAACTAAATATTTCGTAGTAATGGCATGGGTATTTTTTTGGTTCGTAGGCTCCCTTGTTGCGGGTTTGATAGGGTCTGGCAAATCGATAGGTTTTTTCGGTGCATTCCTGCTGTCCTTGGTGCTTAGCCCCCTTATAGGGATTATTGTTGCAGCAACATCCAAGTCTTTGGAAACCATAAAACACGAGCAGCTTTTGCTGAAAAAGCAAGAGGAGCAGACGGAAGAGTTGAAACGGATAAGGGATAACCCGGAGCCATCCGTGGGATTTTCGGTAGCGGACGAGCTGGCCAAGCTGAAAAAACTGCTTGACGATGGTATTATAACATCTGATGAATTTATTGAACAGAAAGCCAAATTATTGAAAATATGAAAACAAAATCAACTATCTGCCTATTTTTGATAGTAATTTTTGTCACGACATGCCTAACTGCATTTGCCACTCCAAAACAGTCAGGTGTTTATAAGTTTGAGTTGGCGGAATTAAACGGGAAAAGGATGCCAAAATCCGCGATATTTTACGTTTATGCCAATTCAACCAAGTTGACTTTGGATTACAGGAACGGAGATAAAATTACATACACCATTATTTCGGGAAACCAGTACTATCCTTTGTGCGATATAAATGTTGTTGATTCATTCGGAGACCGTTGTACGATATGCATCAAATCATCGTCCGGTATCACTACCATTACATTTTCTTATGACGGTAAAAAACTTATTTATAAAGGAAAAAAGGTGTAAATCAAAGATCAAATAAAGCATTAAATACCATATTAACTATGAAAACATTTTTACTATTGCTATTGATGGCTTACATTCCGGTTATCGCTCAAACAGATTCCATCGAGTTTATAAACCACCCTTATTACAAAGGCAATCCGATGGAGAAGGTGAAGGTAAAGTTATCCGTAAAAGTAAGGGGGCTGGGTTACGGTGGAGCGGATTCGTACCTTGAAATAAGCGGAACCAAATCGAAACTGAACATAAGGGACAGCGATTCCGTATACTTCTACGTCAAGATGGACGGAAATCTCATAGGAAACCTAAGCCTTTACAAATCCGAGGTAACCAAAAACAGCAGAAGGGTTAAGTATTATCAACAAAGAACGTTCTCGGGAGCCAGCGTAGGAGGTGAGCCAATAAGCTATAACATTTCCCCGCAGGACGACGGGGTTTACAAAATCATTCCGGCGCATAAATTGGAAGATGGCGAATACATATTTATAATACAGGGATTTTCAAACGGAATAGGCGAGGCGTTCCCGTTTAGTGTAGGAATAGAAAAACCTGTAGAAAGAGATGAATTCGACAAAAACAGGAAAAAGAGAAAGGTGCTGGTTGACGACGTATATGGCGGTTAGCATGAAAATACCACGTGACCATACAGTTTTGCATAAATAAAGAACGCCTGAATATCGCCTTCCATCAGGCTGGTAAAACGGTTTTCTTCAAAAAGAAAGAGGTGGACGAAGCAACTAAAGTTAAGCCTTATAAGCGGAAATTTTTTAAATGACATAGGTGAGTTTATCAATTATGGGAAAATCCATGCGATTCAAGTAACCGACGCATTCAAGAAATGCGATAAAAGGGATATTTGGAGCGCCTTGAGATGGTATTAGCCTGTTGGCAATTTCCATCAATTTAAAAGAAGCCCCAAAAGGTTGAACTTCTAATGGATGCAATTATAACATTTAGAACACCGATCTGATACTCATTGTTGTATCATTTTTGGTGCAAAATTTGCAAATGTGCTATAGAAGTGTGTATGTTTGTGCAACACAATAAAGTGTAAAGCTATAGTTTTTAGCAACTTAGAGAAAGGCGAAATCAAAATGTCAAAGTTTTCAACTTTAAAGAGCGCGGATTTAAAGGTGAAATTCAATACCCGTAACGCTAAAATGGTGCCTCTAACGGTGCCAACGAAAGCGGTGGGAACGTTCGTTAAACGAACGAAGGAAGAACTAAATTCCGTCAGGAATCACAACTATAAATACCTGATCCCTTAATGGATGTTCGATTCGCCGTTTGAATACCGGAAGGCGGACGTACGGAAGGGAGCGCTTGGAAATCAAATTGATTTTATTATCATTTATACTTTCGACACTGGAAGGGGCCGGTATATTGTTGAGGTCGAGCATTACGACCACAATTTTTATATCGTCAAATACTACCCTAAAAAGTGCAAGAACTATAAGTACCGATTCAATATACTAACGTCGGAATACCTCGCTCCCAGGATTATAGCAACCTGTCTTCGGATAATTGAAAGCATAATCAAAAGAGATCCTGCCGCTAACTTTGGATTTGTAGGTTCGCCTACTGTTATGCCGGAGATGAATTGGCGCGAAGGTCAAACTAATACGAAGAGATTTAGGCTTTACAAATATGCCTTCGAATCCTACTTTGGGTATGAAATGTTCACCCACTACATGAATGTTATATCAAGCGTCTATTTGATCATCAATAATGGTTTCGGAGACCCTGACGACCTTATTCCGATAGCCGCTAGAATGTTTATTGACATTTATCCGGAGTTGCTTCATTAAAGCCTACGCTCTGTTGAGGTCAGCACGCATATTTTTGATAAAAACAAAACCCCATCACTCACATGGCGGGGTTTCTTTTTGCGTTTAAAATTCCTTTACGGCATTTGATACAAATATAGCCATTGTCGGGTGACGGTGCAAGCGCTTGGATTGACCTCAAAACAGTAAAAACATTCCCCATTTCATTCCACAAGCCCAAAAACAAAAACGCAACCACCTTTTATCAAGTGATTGCGTTTTTAACAAGCGGTCCGGACGGGACTCGAACCCGCGACCCCATGCGTGACAGGCATGTATTCTAACCAGCTGAACTACCGAACCTGCTTCCCTTTCGGGTCTGCAAATATAGCGTGTTTTATCTATTTGCAAATATTTTTTTTAAAATATTTAAAGTGTCACTCCTTCTTTCATTTTCTCGGCATTTTCGGCGAATTGCAGGGCGTCGATGATCTCTTGAATGGCGCCATCCATGACGGCTGGGAGGTTGTATAACGTCATTCCGATGCGGTGTTCGGTGACCCGTCCCTGCGGATAGTTGTACGTACGGATCTTGGCCGAACGGTCGCCCGTGGAGACCATGGTCTTGCGTTTGGCAGCGACGTCGCCGTGTTTTTTCTGAACCTCAAGCTCATATAGTTTGGACCGCAGCATCTCCATGGCCAGTTCGCGATTGGCCAGTTGCGAGCGCTCTACTTGGCACACGACCACGATGCCCGAAGGCTTGTGGGTGAGCTGTACTTTGGTCTCCACCTTGTTGACGTTCTGCCCCCCTGCGCCGCCCGAACGCGAGGTCTGTAGCTCGACATCCGCAGGGTTGATTTCCACATCCACCTCTTCGGCTTCGGGAAGCACGGCTACGGATGCCGCTGAGGTATGTACGCGTCCCTGGGTCTCGGTATCGGGTACCCGCTGTACGCGGTGTACGCCCGATTCGTATTTCAACTGGCCGTAGACGTCTTCGCCGCTCACTTTAAGGATGACTTCTTTGTAGCCGCCTGCCGTGCCTTCGGTCACATCCATCACTTCTGCCCGCCATCCTTTCTGCTCAAAATAGCGGGTATACATCCGGTAGAGATCGCCCGCGAATAGGGCTGCTTCGTCTCCTCCGGTGCCGCCACGGATCTCCAGTATGGCATTTTTGGCGTCTTCGGGATCTTTCGGAATGAGCATCAGGCGGATTTCTTCTTCTTTGGCCTCCTTTTGGTCCAATAGGATGTCGAGCTCTTCCTTGGCCATCTCCCGTAGTTCCTGATCCTTTTCGTTGGAAAGGATGTCTTTATTGGTCTCGATGTTGCTGACCATATTTTTGTAAATATGGTATTGCTCCACGATTTTGCTCAAATCTTTGTATTCTTTGTTGAGCTGGGCAAACCGCTTCATGTCATTGATGGCTTCCGGACTGCTTAGTTCGCGCTCCACCTCTTCCCAACGGTCTTTTATGGCTTTTAACTTTCCTAACATATTACGATGTGTTTCTTGCGATTACGCCGAAGCAAAATCACCAAAAATATCTGCAAAAATACGCTTTTTTATGGGTTTTCAGTGCGCTAAATTACGACTTTGCTTCAGTGTGGAGATACAGCTTTGAGCCCGATGATGGAGCCGATGAGGGTGCTGATAAACACGATGCGCCATAAGGTGGCTGGTTCATCAAAGAAAAAGATGCCCACCAATACGGTTCCCACGGCCCCGATACCGGTCCACACGGCATACGCCGTGCCGAGGGGCAGCGTCTGTGTGGCTTTAATCAGCAGCACCATGCTCAGCGTGAGGCATAGGGCAAAGCTGACATACCACCAAATGGATTCCATGCCCGTTGTTTCCTTGGCTTTGCCCAAGCTTGTCGTGAAACCGACTTCAAACAGGCCGGCAATGATGAGGATGATCCAATTCATGATGCATTGTCAGGATGATGTTAGCCATTTTTTCAATTCCAATGTCTGCCCATCAAAGACGGCGTATGTATCGTGATTTATCCACTCGCCGAGGTTGATATACCGACTGCCATTGGGCAGATCAATTTCCAGGGGGAGGTGGCGGTGTCCGAAGATGAAGTAATCGTAGTGCTGGTTTTCGAGCACGGACTTGGCGTATTGCACTAGCCATTCCTTGTCATTGCCCTGAAACACTTCCTGCCCGCCTGATGCGATGCGGCTATGCGCCGACCACCGCTGGGCGATGCCTATCCCCAGGTTTGGGTGCAATCGGGCGAAAAGCCACTGACATAATCGGCTCCGGAAAAGGTTCTTCAAGAGTTTGTATTTTTGGTCTCCCGGTCCCAACCCATCGCCATGGTGCAAGTAGAAGGTTTTTCCGCCGCGTTCGATGAGGAGTTCATGGTCGACGATCGTAGCGCCAAGCTCCTGCTTGAGGTAGCCGAACATCCACATGTCATGGTTACCCTTGAACAGGGTGATGCTGATGCCCAAGTCGGCCAGCTCAGCCAATTTGCCCAAAAAACGGATGTAGCCTTTGGGTACCACCGTGGCATATTCAAACCAGAAGTCGAAGACGTCGCCCATCAGGTAAAGCTCGGCCGCATCGGCTTTGATGGCGTCCAGCCAACGGACAATCCGTGATTCCCGTTCGCGCGTCGCGGAACGCGGATGTGCCCCGAGATGGAAATCGGAAGCGAAATAGATCTTGTCGCGTATAGCCATGGCGGCGCTAAAATAAGGAAAATCTTATTAGCTTTGTTTCTGAAGAACGATTGCGAACATGAACAAAAATCTAAACGTCATTATATTGGCTACACTCGTAACGGCCTGTCAAGATCAGAAGGCTACCCATCCGGCACAGGATATCAGCTTATTACCCTATCCGACAACAAAAAAAGGCGATGTGGTGGACAATCATTTCGGCACTGAGGTGCCCGACCCATATCGTTGGCTCGAAGACGATACCGCGGCGGATACCAAGGCTTGGGTGGAAGCGCAGAACCAAGTGACCAACAATTACTTGGAACAGATCCCGTTTCGAGAGGCGATATATAAGCGACTGGAAAAGCTGTGGAACTATGAGAAGTTTTCCGCACCTTTCAAGGAGGGCGACTACACGTATTTTTATAAAAACGACGGATTGCAGAATCAAAGCGTGCTGTATCGCCATCAGGGGGATGAAGGCGAGGTGGAGGTCTTTCTGGACCCCAACAAGTTCTCGGAAGACGGGACCACTTCGCTTGCGGGTATCGCATTCAGCAAAGACGGCAGCTTAGTGGCATACCAGTTATCTGAAGGCGGGTCGGACTGGCGCAAAGTGGTGGTCATCCGGGCGGAGGATAAGTCAGTCGTGGGCGATACGCTGGTCGATGTGAAGTTCAGCGGCCTCGCTTGGCAGGGCAATGAAGGATTTTATTACAGCAGCTATGACAAGCCCAAGGAGGGAAGTACGCTATCGGGGATCACGGACCAGCATAAGCTGTATTTTCACAAGCTTAACACACCGCAAGCTTCGGATACGCTGATCTTTGGCGGTCCGCGTATGCCACGACGGTACATCGGGGGATACCTCACCGAAGACGAACGTTTTCTGGTGATCACCGCGGCGAATGCCACCAGCGGCGGTGAGCTGTACATTCAGGATCTGGCTAAATCTGGCAGCCCCATCGTGACTGTGGTAGACAATTTTGAAAAAGATCATAGTGTCATTGACAACGATGGTGGCAAGCTATTCATTTATACGAACCTGAATGCGCCGAATGGTAAAATCGTGACTGTCGATGCCGGCAACCCCACGCCTGAAAATTGGGTAGACCTCATTCCGGAAACCGAAAACGTGCTAAGCCCGGGCACGGGCGGTGGTAAAATATTCGCTCATTACCTCAAAGACGCGACGTCCTTGGTGCAGCAATATGACCGGGCGGGTAAACTGGAGCGCACCATCGAATTGCCTGATGTCGGGTCGGCAAGCGGCTTCGGCGCCAAAGTGGGCGATCAGGAGTTGTATTATTCCTTTACTTCTTATGTGTACCCGCCTTCCATCTTCAGATATGATATAGCATCCGGCAAGTCGGAATTATACAAAGCCTCGGGGGTGGATTTCGATCCGACGAAGTACGAATCCAAGCAGGTGTTCTATACCACTAAGGACGGCACGAAGATACCGATGATCATCACCCACAAAAAGGGCTTGGCGCTTGACGGAGCCAACCCGACATTGCTGTATGGCTACGGAGGTTTCAACATCAGCCTTACGCCATCATTCAGCACCTCCAACATCATCCTGCTGGAACAGGGAGGGGTATATGCGGTCGCTAACTTGCGGGGCGGGGGTGAATATGGTGAGAAATGGCACTTAGCGGGCACGAAGCGGCAGAAGCAAAACGTTTTTGATGATTTCATTGCTGCGGCTGAATACCTCATCAGCGAAAAGTATACCGCTTCGGAAAAGCTGGGGATCGCCGGGGGGTCCAATGGGGGTCTGCTGGTGGGTGCGGCGATGACGCAACGCCCCGAATTGTTCAAGGTGGCATTCCCTGCTGTGGGGGTGCTGGATATGCTACGCTACCATAAATTTACAGCTGGGGCGGGCTGGGCGTATGACTACGGCACGGCGGATGACGATGCGGAGATGTTTCACTACCTCCATACCTATTCGCCCTACCATGCGTTGAAAGCGGACACGGCCTATCCGGCCACGATGGTGACGACAGCCGATCACGATGACCGGGTGGTACCGGCCCATTCCTTCAAATTTGCGGCGAGGCTGCAGGAATACCACGCGGGACCGAATCCGGTGCTGATCCGTATCGAAACCAAAGCGGGCCATGGGGCAGGCAAGCCTACGGCGATGATCATCGCGGAGCAAGCGGATAAATGGGCTTTCTTATTTCAAAATACGGGAGTCACTTATCAAGAGTAACGGTGTGTATCGAGGTTGCCGCATCAATCCCAACGCCAGTCTCCTCCGAGGCGTAGTGCTTCTTCCAGGTTATTGTCCAGCATCAATTGCTTGACCTCGGCATCGGATAAGCGGTTCACCGGAATTTCATCGGCGTCTGCTAGTCCGTATATCAGCATGCTGCAAAACCGGACGGTATTTTTCATTTCCGCTTCATTGACCAGGTCAAATACGTCGCAGTCGGCATGATAGCAATTGAGCGCTTCGCGGCTCAGGGTGCTGCCCCCGGCGCCGCCGGTAGGGATACCTTGCAGCATGAACGGTTGGTGGTCGCTGTATAATCCCGCATTGGCCGAAAAGCTGCCCTTGAAGGTGGTGTCTGTTGCCGATGCGATACGACCGATCGCTTCAAATAAACCTTTGCTTTCCTCAAGCGTAGCGTGGTAGCTCTTTGGGTCGTTGGTCATATCGAAGTTGAGCATGAACCGGATCTGGTCGATAGCATGCTCACGCAGCGCCTGCTGCACGTAGGCCTTAGAGCCGAGCAGTCCCTGCTCCTCGCCCATGAATAGTACGAATTCAATGGTGCGCTTCGGCTGGATACCCAACGCGATGAATGTGCGCGCCATATCAAGGATCGCGAAGGCCCCCAAGCCATTGTCCACCGCGCCCTCGGCCAAGTCCCAGCTATCCAAATGGCCGCCTACTACGATCTTTTCATGGGGCAGCTCGCTGCCGGTGATGCGGGCTACGACATTCCGGGCCGTCATCTTGCCCGCTTTATTCGTCATTTCGATCGCCGCTTCTTGCCGGCCCTGTGCGATGCGTGCTTTGAGCATGTTGCCGTCTTCCAGTCCCACGCAGAGCGCAGGAATGGTCAGCAAATCGCCCGTGATGGACGCCGTGCCGGTGAGCAGGGTACCACCGGCTACGCTGTTGAACAGGATGATGCCTTTGGCCCCGTATTTTATCGCCAGAGCGGCCTTGGCCGAGCGATGAAGGTTGCTGGTACCTTCCGGCGAGTTTGGGAGCAGATGCAATGCCGCGAGTACGATCTTTCCTCTTACTTTTTCCGGGTCAGCCGCATAATCGCTTTCCAGACCATTGCCCATGTCCACCAATTCACCTGCCACGTGAGCGGATGCCGGCGTGCTGGCCAATGCTACGGCTTTCATGGGCTGCATATCCGTTGGCGATCCGACCCGGAGGTCGAGTTTTTCCCGCGCCCAACCGTTGACGGCAAAAGGCTGAAAAGATACCTCGGTGAAGCCGTACGATTTCAACAAATCAAAGGCGTATTGCTCCGCCTTCGCGCCGTTGGGAGAGCCCGTAAGCCGGTGCCCGATTTGCTGAATGGATTCACCGAGGCGTGTATAGGCTTCCGAATGACTCAACACCTCGGCATTGATCTGCCGAAAGGTGGTTTCCCATGTGGGTTTTTCCTGTGCCCATACCTCCTGCCCAGTGAGCAGGTACAGGCAGCTAAAAAAAATGAGCTTCTTCATTGTTTTATATACTGGTTTCTTCTTTTTTCGGAAACACGAGCGAAGCGATCACGCTGATGGCCAATATCGATATGATGACGATCAGCGAGTGGGAGGTGGTGAAGCCCCACGCATCCAGCCAATGGTGCAATAACATCTTCGCACCGATAAATACCAAGAGGAATGAAAGTCCAGTCTTGAGGTAATGGAATTTGTGGATGATATTGACCAACAGGAAAAACATGGAACGCAGTCCCAGGATGGCAAAAATATTAGAGAAAAAGACAATGTAAGGGTCTTTGGTGACGGCAAATATGGCCGGAATGGAATCGACAGCGAATATCAGGTCTGTAAACTCAATGACCAGCAACACCAGAAAAAGGGGCGTGACGTACCGTTTTTCATTTTCGTTGACGAAGAACTTGCTGCCAACAAAAGTAGGATATACCGAAAAGTATTTGGATGCAAATTTGACCACCTTGTGGTTTTTAGGATCGATCTCCTCCTCTTCGCTCCGGTGCAAAAACATGTTGACACCCGTATACACCAGGAAAAAGCCAAAGAGGTAAAGTATCCATCCGAACTGGCTGATGAGTGCGGCACCCAGAAAGATGAACAGGAAGCGCAGCACGATGGCACCAATGATGCCCCATACCAGTACTTTGTGGTAATATTCCGCCGGTACGCCGAACGATGTAAATATCAACACCATCACAAAGATGTTGTCTACCGACAGGGCATATTCGACCACATATCCGGTGATGTATTCGAGTGAGAGGTTTTTATTGTACAGTTGCAGGCTCAGCGCGAAGTTATCGGGTATGAGGCGGATATTATGCTGGTGTCTCTTGGTGATTTCGGCCAAGCGAGTGAAGTCTTGGATATCATGCAGTTCGTGTCCCCAAATCCGGAGGATAACATAAAACCCGAGCGCAAAAGCTACCCATATCGCACTCATAATCGCAGCCTGTTTGAAGCTTACGGGCTCGCTGCCTTTACTAAAAAGACCCAGATCGATGGCGAGCATCAGGACAATGAAAAGTAAAAAACCGCCAAAGAATAATAGTTCGTTGCTCATGTTATTTGTTTCGTTCAGTTGTATACCTTACGAGTTGTTCCAACCCGTTCCGATAGGCGCTGGGGGGAAATTGGGTAAGGATGTCAAACGCTTCCTGCTGATAGGCCAGCATCTGTGAAGTAGCATATTCCATGCCTCCGCTGGCTTTGACAAAAGCAATGACCTCATTGACTTTTTTGGGGTCCTCGTTATGATTTTTGACCAAATTGATGATGCGCCGTTTTTCCGACTTATCCGCTCGTTGCAAGGCGTAAATCAATGGCAGTGTGAGTTTTTTTTCTTTGATGTCGTTGCCCAAGGGTTTCCCCACGTCATCAATGCCAAAGTCGAACAGGTCATCCTTGATCTGGAAGGCAATGCCCACTTTTTCTCCAAAGCGATGCATTTGACTGATCGTCGGCTCATCGGCCCCCGCGGATGCGGCCCCGCATGCGCAGCAGGAGGCAATGAGGGAGGCTGTCTTTTGCCTGATGACCTCGAAGTAGACGGATTCCTCGATATCCATGCGTCTGGCTTTTTCGATCTGCAATAATTCACCCTCGCTCATCTGCTCAACGGCGTGCGTGACGACGTTGAGCAGGCTGAAATCGCTGTTGCGGATGGAAAGCGACAATCCTTTGGCCAGCAGGAAGTCGCCCACCAGCACCGCTATCTTATTTTTCCATAAGGCATTGACCGAGAAGAAACCCCGACGCACATTGGCATTGTCCACTACGTCGTCGTGTACCAGGGTAGCAGTATGCAGCAGCTCTACCAGGGCTGCCCCGCGATGCGTGGCATCGTTGATCGTGCCGCACAGGCCTGCCGAGAAAAAGACAAACATCGGTCGCATTTGTTTGCCCTTGCGCTTCACGATGTAATGCGTGATGCGATCGAGCAACGGAACCGAGCTGCGCATCGATTCCCTGAATTTATCTTCAAAAATTGCCAGTTCGCGGGCAATGGGTTGTTGTATTTCGCTTAGTTTGAGCATGTAAAACGGTCGGCAGCCACGAATAACATCTGTCTGAATAAAATCGGCACAAGATACTAAGATAAATCACAATAACCTATAGCATGGCGACCGATTCTTCAAGCGATTCGTACCATTTTTGTCCGTATTTGCGGATCAGCGGCTCTTTTAGGAAGGTGTATACCGGCACCTGGAGCTCGCGGCCGAGGGAGCACGCGGCATGGCAGATGTGCCAGCGGTCGTAATGCAGTACGTCAAAGTCGGGGTATACCGTCGTACGGATCGGGTAAAGGTGGCAGGAGAGGGGTTTCTTCCAGTTGATTTCGCCCTTTTCGTAAGCCTTCTCGATCGCACACTTGGTGATCCCGTTTTCCCAGGTCACGTAGGCACACTCGCGGTGACCATCCACACACGGGGTGGTCAGGTCGCCATCAGCATCGGTCACATGGGTGCCGGATTCCTCAATGGCGGCGATGCCCTTTTCGGTCATGTAAGGCTTCACTATTGGATAGATCTCGGCGAGTACAGCCAGTTCATCTTGCTGCAAGGGTGCTCCGGCGTCGCCCTCGACACAACAGGCACCCCGGCATTTGCTGAGGTTGCATACAAACTCTTCCTTTATCAATTCTTCACTCACCAATACGGAGCCCACTTCAATCATCATGGCCGGTTGTTTTGTTTATTTCGATACGCCCGCTACTTTTTGTCCTAGGGGATACTTCAGGCCCTTGGCGTCGCTCAGTTCCAACGTGACCGTACCGATCAAGATCTCTACCTGTGCCTTTACCGGTATGCGGTTTCCATCGTTGGTGACCCATAGATAGAGTCGGCTGTCTTTCCGGAATATCCTGCCGGGCGTGATCTGGGGGCTGAACTTCAAGCATTCCAGCGTCCCTAAGGGGGTCTTGATGCGCTCAATGCCCAGGTATTCGATGCCCAGTGTAGCCACTTCATCGTTGAGGAAATACGTCATCCTAAACGACTGCCCCGGTTTAATATTGGACAGGTCGAGGTTGCGCGAAAAGTAATAGGCCGAAAGGAGATCGAACGTCTGAGCCGCGGGACTTTTAAATGTGCCCTTATCGCCTTGAACGGTACGGTTGCGGTGATTAAAGCGGACAACATCCGCGCGGCGATAGTTGCCTTCCCGGATATTTTCGGTATAATAATGGGGCAAAAACGTGCGGGAATCGATGTATGAGTCGTACAGGTTATCTACCGTATAAAAGATGCTGAATGCACTGGATGTACGCCCTCTTGCCGAGAGGTGGAGGCTGTGGGGACTGCTGAATTTGATTTTTGAATCGGCCACTTTTAATGTTCCGGTGGCGGCGGATACCATGCCATAACGCAGCCGGTAATTCAGCTCTTCGCCCGCTTGGAAAGCGGGGTCCTTGAGATACGGGAGCGATTGCCCCTTGGCAAGCAGCACCACCCCCAAGCAAATGCAGATAAAGGCGAGCGTTTTCTTCATCTAGGCTTTGCGCTTGAATACGGGAACGGTGGAACAGGGCTCTCCGTACATAATACTCTTGGCCACCTTGCTCAGCATGGCCGTGAACTTGACGAATGCCGATTCGGGGATCGGAATATCGCCGCATCCTTTGACCACGACGCGTTGATCCCGGTAGGCTTCCATATCTGCCTTTTCCAACGCCCTTTCGTACAACAGCGTTTCCAATGTTTCCAAATCGCCAAACACGACTTCCCTGGCATACGGCGCCAGCCGATTGGCCAATAGCATGTATGCCCAGGTGGGCACGATCGCATCGGCAGTGCAGGTAACCGCTACGTATTGATCGCTATATTGGGCCCAATCATGCGCCGCGACGAACTCCCTGAAATCCTTTTCCCTCAATATGAGACCATGGAACAGGTTGTCCTTCAGATCGTAGAGCACCCGCTCACCCCGAGGGGCGAAATTTGCGAGGTCTACGGTCATCAGACCGCTTTGCGCTACTTTGTTGACAATTTTTTCCTGTATCTCCATCATAAAAAAATCCGGATAACAAGCTGTTATCCGGATACAAAGTTACGAAATAAAGTTCAGTACTCGGTATCAAAAGAACCGGGCACGGTTATCTACAATTTTAGCTTTGTCTTGCAACGCCCGGAACGTCAATGACCAGGAGCGTTGTGATAGCGACTGCATGAGTTGCGTTTTCTGCGCGCTTAGGTCCGAGGGTGCGGTGGGGTTGACGAAGCCGGCTACTTCCACCACATAAACACCTTGGGTGCCTCTTATCGGTTTCGAAGGCTGCTTGGGCTGCAATCCAAAGACCGTACCTACTATGGCGTTTTCCTGGGAGACGCCTGGAATTACCGGATTAGCAAACACGATATTCTCTGCCAATACGGGGGTCTTTCCAAGCTTCTGGCCGATTTGCGCAATGTTGGAGGCGCCTTTGGCGGCCTCGCTGGCTTGGGCAATCAGCTGTTTGGCTTTTACCCGGTTGCGCACCACGTTTTCCATGTCGCTTTTCACGGCATCCAGCGGCAACTGGCCTTTTTCACGGATGCCGGTAACGCGTGCGACGATGTATTTGGTGTCCGATTCATAGATTTTATCGGTCATGTCGCCTTTGTCGGCCTCAAAAGCCCATCGAATCAGTTCACGTGGCACCTCAGTACCCGTCAGCATGGACTCCATGGCGGTGACTTGATCTGCTTTCAACACGGATAGGCCCTGTTGCGTGGCAGTCTCCTGGAAATCATCCTTGTTCACGGCTCCGAAGAATTGGGTTGCCTTGGCGTAGGCGGCATCCATGGTTTCCCTACCGCTGATCACCTGCTTATCGATGACGGCGGCTTTGACCACCCGTGATGATCCTATTTGATCTTCAATCCGAATGATGTGAATGCCGAATTGAGACGTGGCGATGACCACGTCGCCCGCCTTGTTATCAAAGGCGGCGTTTTCGAAGACCGGTACCATCTGGCCGCGACCAAACGTCCCCAGCTCACCGCCGTTCACCTTGCTGCCTTCGTCTACGCTGAATTGTACCGCCAGTGCAGCGAAACTTTCCCCTTTTTCGATCAGGCCTTTGATGGAGTCCGCCTTCGCTTGGGCTTTGTCCACGCCGCCTTCCGTTGCCGGATTAAGCAGGATGTGGCTGGCTTTTACGGAATCCGGACCGACCTTCGTTTCCACTACTTTGGCAATCTCGAAGCGTCCATTGGACAATACGGGTCCCACCGTGGTGCCTACCGGCACGCCGAATACCAACGAGTCCAACGCCGGGCTGAATTCACCCTGTTTACGGAATGCATAGGGATATTTGGTATCTGAGTTGACCGCCGCAAAGAGGGAATCCGTGGTGGATTCAGCCAATTGGGCTTTCAGCTCATCGATGGTGGTACGCACCCGCGCCGTATCTTGGGCTGTGGGGCTGGCATCGAATACGATATATTCCAGGCTACGGGTTTCTTCGGGATTTTTGAATACCCCTTTGTTTTCGTTGTAATAATCCTGGTAATCCTGTTCCGTGATGGTTACCGCGCTGTCTGGTATGGCATCATACCCCAGCAGGACATATTCGAAGTTGGCCAGCTTGTTTCGCTGGTTGTACTCCTCGGTAGCCTCCAGCGAAGTCACGTAGATGCTGTTGTTGACTAGGTTGGTGTATTTAGCGTTCAGGCGTTCATCGATGACGCTTTGCAGCAGGGCCTCCCATTGACCATGGGCTTCATGTCCCGGAGGCAGCGTGCCCACCTGCGAAAGGAATTGGTTGAGCTGGTCGCGATCAAACTGGCCGGTCTGCGGATTACGAAAGGCTTGTTGGACCTGCATGGAGGGATTATCGCCCTGCACAAGGTCGTTCAGCTCTGCTTTTCCTACGGCGAGGCCGATGCGCTCCATTTCGCCTTTCAGCAATTCGCGGTTGAGGTATTGGCCCCATACTTGCTGTACCGCATACGATTTCATTTGGGGATTAAGCGTACCGCCGCCCATTTGCTGACGGAACATTTCGGTGGTTTGGTCTACTTGTGCATTGAATGCATTGATGTCAATGGCTTCGCCGTTAATGCTGCCTACCTCGTTTTGATGGCGGGCCCAAAATGGCGTTCCATAGTTGATGATGTCTCCCAGCAAAAACGCACAAATCGCGAAACCGATAAAAACAACGATAATCACTCCCGCCCGGTTCCGCAAATAATTCATTAATCCCATAGCCTGTATAAAAACTGTTTTTTGTTGTTATTTTATAATGTCAAATCCTTGTTTTCAGGAGGTTGACGCACCATTTTTAAAATGAGGCGCAAGATACGACTTTTATCAAAAAAAGAACAAAAACTTGATAAATTCCACGAAAATGACGCTGGCGGAGCTAGGTTACCGGAATGTCGGGCCCTGCCCGTCTTCTAATAAATACAACCCTGTCGTTTTCTGCACCTCGATGATCTCAAAGTCGCCGTCCGAATGAAAGGAAGACCCCATAAAATCCCCCCTTCCGTCTTTGAAATGCGCTTCTATCGGGACATGGTTGTAAAACGTGTTGGCCTTCTGGTCGTGTATGAGCTCTTCTGTTTTAATAACAGACCCATCGACCCGCGTGATGACCACATTTCTCCTGAATTCGGTGAGCTCCTCTTCTTCCTTTTGGATGGCGTAATCCGACGTGATGCGTTGGCTTTCTACACCGTTTTCATCATAGAAAATAATGGTCACCCCTTTTGGAAATTCATAATAGGGTTTTTCTACCAGGTAGTGTCGCATTTCGGGGGCCGACATGGTGGCTTTCACCACTGCCGAATCGCTGTAAACAACGGTCACCCCTTGGGAAATGTCTACGGGCTCTTCGGCTTGGATGGCCGCGATGCGATCGACCTCTTTCAGATTCGTTTCGCACGACGCCAGGATGCTCAGACCGAGCAACGCCGGCAGTGCCACAGGTACAATCGTTTTGCGAAATGCATTCATAAGCCCCCCGCGAATATCAGCCGTTAATCGTAACGCCTGCGTTGGAACCAGCGCTCGTTGAGCGTGAATCCCAAGTTGAAGTTGATATACCGCTCACGCACCAAATCATTGGATAACGTGCCCGTCTGTCCGAATTCCGTGGAAAAATTGATCTTGTAAAATGCGCCGCCGAATAAGGAGGGCAGCGGAAAACCGAAACCCGCGGTCAACGCCATCTGGTTGATATCCTGGTTCGCAATATTGATATATGATTTATTGTACTTAAAGCCCAATCGGTAATCGATCACGCTGAAGTAACTGACAGAGGTCACATCCGGGGTGATCTGTCCGCCGACGGCGAAGCCGTAGCTGTCAGTAAGGTTCGGATTATGGCCACCGATGCGGAAATCGCTCCATTTGCCATAATTAAAGTCGCCCCCAACCAGCCATTTGTTATTCTTGGCGATGGTAAAGCCGATGCTATGCTTCATGGGCATGGCTATCTGCTGCCGGTCGCCTTCGTATGGTGTACCAATGGAGTCCACAGGTAAATTCTCGACGTCGTCCTCCACACTGGTGGAAGTACGGGTGATGACCCGCGATGCCCGGGTGTTCAGCGGAGATCCGGCGGTACCGGAATAACCGACGGTTAGGCTGACATTGTCGCCCAATGGCTGAAAATATTGTGCACCGTAGTCAAAACTAAATCCGTTGACATACTGGGTACTGTCTTGCCGTATATTCAACGCCCCGATATCATTCGGAAATTCGACAGAGTTGATGTTTTCCAAGGTGCCGAAGATATAACTGACATTGGCCCCAACACTGAAATTTTTGTTGATTTGTACGCCATATCCCAGATACGCCTTGGTCGTGCCTCCCGCCCCGGCATAAACCGTACGGATATCGGTGGTGTCAATCGTGCCGGCGATGGCATAGCTGAAGCCTACATCTGAAAAAGGCATGATTCCGAAGCTTAGCCCTCCCGGACGGCCCAGCGGAATACCAAAATTGATATGGCTGAGCGAAAAATTATACGAGTTTTCGCTAAGCTGATTCCTGCTAAGCTCCGTGATATTGCCAAACACCCCAACATCCACCGTCGTAAACTGTAAAGCGGAGTAAGAAGCGGGGTTGCCGACGTTGATGTTGCCATAGCCGCTCAGGTGGCGGACGCCCGATGTGATGCCGCCCATGGCACGGGTTTGCGGCAACAGGTCTCCGCGGATTTCTCCCAAGCCAAACCGCGAATAAGGTGAACTGGTGGTTGAGCGTTGTGCATGTACCACGGTGATACCTGTCAAAAGGAGCGTAAGGAAAACAAGCGCTTTCGGAAATTGATGCATGATGCGATAAAGGTACGTTGGGATGCGGTGCTGCATGTGCTGAGTTGAACGTTTTACGATAGTGCGGTTTGAAGAATGGATTCAAAAATACCCAACCCATCCTCATTGCCTAATATACAATCTGAGGCACGCTCGGGATGGGGCATCATACCGAATACATTTCGTGCACGATTGCACACGCCTGCGATATTTTCAATGGAGCCGTTGGGGTTCGCGTCCGGCGTGACCTGACCGGCGGCATCGCAATAGCGGAATAACACCTGATCGTTGTCATTCAACGTTTTTAAGGTATCGCCGTCTGCGAAATAATTGCCTTCGCCATGGGCTACCGGGATTTTATAGGCACGGTTGAGATCCAGCTGTGAGGTGATTAACGATTGTGTTGTTTCGGCTTTCAGGTACACGTTTTCGCATATAAATTTCCGTTGCCTGTTGTGCAATAACGCACCCGGTACCAAGCCTGCTTCGGCCAGTATCTGGAAGCCGTTGCAGATACCCAACAAAAACCCGCCTTTATTGGCGTAGGTAATGATTTCCTGCATGATGGGCGAAAAACGTGCTATGGCACCCGAGCGCAGGTAGTCGCCATAAGAGAACCCTCCCGGCAATACGATGAATTCGGCTCCCTGCAGATCGTGATCCTTATGCCATAGGCGGACCACCTCCTGACCCATGATGTGTTCCAATACATAGATGATGTCTTCGTCGCAATTGGAACCTGGAAATATCACCACACCGAACTTCATGCAAATACCTTATTTAAAATGACAATCGTTTAACAAACACGCGAAAAATGTATGCAAAGCTATCTAATTTTTAGTTGCCCAGGGACATCCTTTTTGTTAAAAAAGGTTAAAAGACTGTTTATAAATTGTTTAGAAGAATTGAAAATAGATGATGGTAAACAACAATAGGGCAAACACACTTTCGTAAAACCACCGCTTGGTCGCGTAGTTAAAATAGTAAGTCATGTATATGGCGATCGGCGGGATCACCAGCAGAAAGTGGTTGACAGCGCGGTCCGCATCCAGGTAAAACGACACCACCGAAAGCACGAACATGCAAAACAACAGTTGAAACGATTTGCGAATATGCACGACGCTCTTTAATAGGTTTTGGCGGAGGGTAAAGAAAAAGAGTGTCAGGATGATCACCACAGGGAGCACCACCAGGTAATCATAGATGTCGGTAGGGATAGACGTAGGCAACGGGTAGGTCAGTGGGAGCCATATCTCATAAAAGGCATCCATGCGGTCAAACCACAGGTATACCACCGCCAGCAAAAAGTAAACCGTGGCAAATCCGATGGGTACCGCCAGCCACTCGCGCCAATTGAAAGGACGGAAAATCATTAAACTACACCAAAGCAGCAGCAGCATAATAATGAACGGAAAATAGACCAAGCTGCCCAGCGCCACAATCATCCCCAGATCAAACATCAGCGGTTTGATCTCCGTGCGGCGGTAGATGCTGAACAGCTTATCCAGCATCCAGATCGCGAGGAAGTTACAGATCAAAATAGGGGATAGCACCAGAAACGGCAGGATCAGGCTAGCCAAGGTCATGTACATCAGCGCCGCCAGGAAACTGGGCCTGCCGACCAGATTGAAGTGATTGACCACCCGATTGATCAGCAGCGCCTGGACGAGGGTCAGCACGAGTGTGATGAGCACATTGGCTTCGGGCGAGACGTTTTCGGGCGACAGCTTGCCTGTAAAATTGCTGATTGCCGGTTCTGAAAACACCGGCATGAGTCGCTCAGGCAAGTGGGTAAACACGCCGAGGCAAAGCAGCAGCCCCACGGCAGACAACAACAGGATGTTTAAAGGCGTATATTTCCGAAACTGATTGATCATATTGCACACGCCGCAATGGCGCTACAATAATAAGTTTATCATGGTGAATTATCAAACGGTCGGCTCCGATTTGAGCAGGTCAAGCAATCGCTTGATATCCAGCTTGCCATCGAGGTCATCATTTTCGAAAGCGTCCGATTCTGTATCAATGGTTTGGTAATCCGCCGCCTGATAGCGGTAGATCTGCCATGCACCGCGGTGATATTCCAGTGCGGTAAGGTTTTCTACCCAGTCTCCCGAATTGAGGTACGTCACCATCCCTTTTTCCGTTTCAATCTCCCGGATTTCGGGATGGTGTATATGGCCGCATATCACATATTGATATCCTTTTTCAACGGCCAATGTGGCGGCCGTTACCTCAAAATCGTTGATGAATTTCACGGCGTTTTTGATGCTGTTTTTGATTTTTTTAGAAAGGCTCATCTTTTCCCTTCCTAATTTCGTCAGCATCCAATTAACCAGACTGTTGAGCAGAATCAGGCTGTCGTATCCGATGGCACCAAGGCGAGCCAGCCACTTGGAGTGTTGCATGGTTACATCGAAGATATCGCCGTGAAAAACCCATGCCCGCTTTTTGCCCATGTGCAGGGAAAGTTTGTTGGTCAACGTGAGCGACCCGAGCTGGAAATCGGCAAATTTGCGGAGCATTTCATCGTGGTTGCCCGTCAGGTAGGTTACCGGCGTGCCGTCGGCCACGAATTTCAGGATTTTCCTCACCACCTTCATGTGCGATTCGGGCCAATACCGTTTGCTGAACTGCCATACATCGATGATGTCACCGTTGAGGATGATCTGTTTGGGTTTGATGCTCTTGAGGTAGCGCAAGAGTTCTTTGGCATGACACCCGTAGGTGCCGAGATGAACGTCCGATATGACGATCAGGTCCACATCCCGTTTGCTCATAGGCAGTAGCAGTTAGCAGTCTTCCCCGTCTTCAAACCGCACATCCACGTATTTGATAAACATATACAACAATCCGCCTAAGCAAAGGACAACGGTGCAAATGGCTATTTCCAACAGGTATACCATATTGCATACAAATATGCATAGGCAAGATTACGTTAATGTTATTGCGGCGTTAAATTTTGATGGGCAACAGATAACATAAAGTTCATCTTAGACGACTATCTTTGGAAGTCGGAAAATGCCGGAAACTTAATAGGACAGACGAATGAAAACGTATCGGACAAACTTAAAAAAAGCACTTTATTTCCCTTTTTTAGTAATCGTATGCCTGCTAGCTGGAGCCAGTGCAAACCGACCTACCCCAGCGCCGGAGATGCTCAAGATCATGGCCTATAACATCCATCACTGCAATCCGCCCAGCAAACCGGATTTGATTGACGTGGCGGCGATCGCAAACGTCATCATAGCCGAATCCCCTGATTTAGTGGCGTTGCAGGAAGTAGACGTGCAGACACTCCGCTCAGGAAAAGAGCTGCACCAGGCCAAGGCATTGGCTGAACTGACAGGGATGCACTATTATTTCAAGAAAGCCATTGATCATGAAGGAGGCGAATACGGGATTGCGGTGCTTTCTAAATTCCCCATCGAAGACACACTCGGGTTTTCATTGCCCATGGCGCCGGGACTTGCTGGCGAACCGCGGGCCGTGGCAGCGGTAGAGGTGAAGCTACCGGATGGCCGGTTGGTGACCTTCGCGAGCACCCACTTGGACCTCAAAGAGGAGCATCGGGTATTGCAGGTCGAGAAAATTACGGCTGAACTGGCAACCGATAACAGTTTGGTCATCGTCGCGGGCGATTTCAACGCCGTGGCCGGCAGTGAACCCATCAACCTGATGGATCAGGCATTTAGCCGTACCTGTGTAGGCGGCGATTGTCCGGGCACTATTCCCGTCACTAACCCCAGCCGGGTGATCGACTACATTTTTTATCGTCCGAACGACGATATGAAAGTCATCAAACATCACGTCATCGCCGAAACATACGCCTCAGACCATCGGCCGGTGGTCGCCGTGTTACAGGCGGGTGCTCGATAGTGTTGCCGCGGAATCGATTCGATAAAAGTCAAGTGCATTTTGGTAAAATACCCGATCAAGTTCGGGGGGCGCAAGCCCTTTACACAATTCCATGGCGGTGTCATACCAGCGCCCATAGCTCGATGCCAGTGTGACCACGGGCCAATCACCGCCGAACGCAACACGGTCAGGCCCAAAATGCTCCAAAATAATATCCACATAGGGCTGCAAGTCCGTGATTGTCCACCCGTGCCAATCGGCTTCGGTAACCAACCCGGATAGTTTGCAATGCACATTGGTATTTTTGGCGAGCTCCATTATGTCCCGTTTCCATGGGTCGAATGCTCCTGCTTGGATAGCTGGTTTCCCGAAGTGGTCGAGCATATAACGATTGTCGGGTGCCGCTTGCACGAGTGCAATGACCCCAGGCAGTTGGTGGGCCTTTACACAGAGATCAAAGCTCAGCCCGCACTGCAGCAGTAACCCCATGTTGGCGATGAAGGAGGGATTCCGGTAAAGCGTGTCGGGCAGTTCCTCCAATCGGCGGATGCCTTTGACCAGTTTGTTGTGGGTAAGTAGCTGCAATTTTTCTGCCGCATCGGCCGCCTCCAGCGGAAAATATGCCACTATACCCCGGATGCGGCTATCATGCGTGGCCAGATCGGTGACATAGTCCACCTCCGTTTGATATTCTTCGGGTAGGCATTCACACTGTACGAAAATCATATTCAGCACAGGTATCCCAGCTGTGGCTTCTTGGTAGTCAGCCAATCCGAAAGACTTGTTAATCGCTGCTGCTTCATTCAGCCAGGGATAACTCATCTTGGAAAGGTCCCAGAAATGGACGTGGGCATCTGTTATCCGGATGTTATGATCATTGGTTTTCAACGTCTCCATAAATTTTTTAAAGGTATGAAACCATCATGATTTTGCAAAAGCTCACAGCGGTATGTACAAATCATGATCGCTTCATCACCAATTGAAAGCAATTTAATACAGATGTAAAGTCTCCGATGAATATCTTGGAGATTATTTGTGTATACTGGATAATGTTTTCATATTTGCTATCGTTATAAATCTGGTTAAATGGACAATGTCAAAACTTCTCTTCCTGCTAAATCGAATTACAATGTGTCTTTAGCCACGTTGACCACCTTATTTTTCATGTGGGGATTTATCACATGCATGAACGATATCCTGATACCACACTTGAAAGCCTTGTTCCAGCTGAGTTATTTTCAGGCCATGCTGGTGCAGTTTGCATTTTTCGGCGCGTATTTCATTGGTTCGGTGATTTATTTTGCGGTATCCTACTTTTATGGCGATCCCATCAACAAAATCGGGTACAAAGGCGGAATCATCATCGGCCTCTTGATCTCCGCATTGGGTTGCCTCTTGTTTTATCCGGCGGAGATCATGGCGGTGTATCCCATGTTTCTTTTGGCCCTGTTTACGTTAGGACTGGGTTTTACCCTCCTACAGATATCCGCCAATCCCTACGTGGCTATTCTTGGGTCTCCTGAAAGCGCTTCGAGCCGTTTAAATCTTGCGCAGGCATTCAATTCCTTGGGTACGACCATCGCTCCGGTGTTGGGCGGTTATTTGATTTTCGAGTTTTTCGCGGAAGGTGGTGAGATCACCGCCGAAGCGACTAAAGTCCCATACCTCATATTTGGGTTGCTATTCGTGTTACTTGCGGTGTTTGTAAACCTTATCAAATTGCCAAAATTCCAGGCAGAAGAAGTGAGCGGCGGTAAGCTCGGGGCGCTGTCGTTTCCCCAGTTACGCGGAGGTGTGCTTGGTATTTTCTTTTATGTAGGGGCCGAGGTAGCGATTGGAAGCCTCATTATCAGCTTTATCGGGCAGCCGGAGATCATGGGGCTAGATGAAAATATCGGCAAAAATTACCTTGCCTTGTATTGGGGTGGTGCCATGATCGGCAGGTTCCTTGGCGCGATATCGCTCAACGATAAGTTAGTGGGAACGAAAAAGGCCCTCTTCATGGTGTTCACTGCTGGTGCGGTTTTTTTGGTTATTTATAGCATCGTAAACCTTAGTTTTGCTCAGATTGCTACCTTCCTTGTTTTTATCCTGCTGAATTTCGCGGCTTTTGCATTAGGCAAATCGGTTGCTGCCCGTACATTGACGGTGTTTGCGCTGGTCAACATCGGTTTGATACTGGCCACGGTTTTGGGTAGCGGTAGTTGGGCGATGTGGACACTGCTTGCCGTGGGGCTATTCAATTCGATCATGTGGTCCAATATCTTTACGTTGGCCATCACCGGACTGGGTTCGCATACCAGTCAGGGCGCCTCATTATTGGTGATGGGGATACTGGGTGGTGCACTGATCCCGCTTTTTCAGGGCTGGTTGGCCGATACGGTGGGACTCAAGCCGTCATTCATCGTGCCGGCGATATGCTATGCTTACATCGCAGGGTACGGCTTGTTTTGCAGTAGGAAGCTCGGCACCGTCACCCAGACCGAAGCGGTGGCGGGTGGGCATTAATATAAATCAGATCATGAACAGAAGAACATTTATAGGAAGTGCCGCGATCGGGATGACATCCCTGGCAACCCGGTTTTCAGCATTCGGGAATACGGAACCGGTCTATGGGCACAACGGACTGCATTACCGGCAGGTAATGGGCTGGGGCATCCCTGAAACTGGTCGTTTCCCGGTAAAGGATTGCCATGAGATGGTGCAGGATGCCGCCGGCCGTATTTTGTTGCTGACCAATGAGACACAGAATAACGTGTTGATATATGACACGGCCGGCCGGATAACCGGCTCCTGGGGCAAGGAGTACCCCGGCGCACACGGACTTACGATCGCTGGCGAGGGATCGGATCAATTCCTGCTGCTTACGGATACAGCGAAACATCAGGTCTATCAAACGACGTTGGATGGCCGGGTGATCATGACCCTTGATTACCCACAGGAAACTGGCCTTTATGAAAAAAAAGAAGGATATGTTCCCACCGAAACGGCGGTAGCCCCCAATGGGGATATCTATGTGGCTGACGGATACGGGGCGCAATATATCCTGCATTATGATGCATCGGGTAAGCTGAAGGGATGGTTCGGCGGCAGGGGCGAAGGGGATCAATACTTGGACAATGCGCACGGCATCTGCGTGGATACGCGAGACAGAAAACCGACATTACTGGTGACCGATCGGACCCGTTGCTGCTTTAAGCGCTTTAGCCTCGCTGGCAAGCTGCTGGAGATCATCCCGCTACCGGGCGCATGTGTGTGCCGTCCGGTTATCCATGGCGATCGGGTATATGCAGCGGTATTGCGTTCGCCAAATATGGACAAACCCAATTCGGGTTTCGTGACCATGCTGGATCGGAAGAACCGGGTCATCTCTAATATCGGAGGCAGTGAACCCATCTACCGTGATGGTGCGTTGCAGCAGATGGGCCAGCAGGAACCCCTGTTTGCGCACCCACATGATGTGTGTGTAGATCAAGATGAAAACATCTATGTGGCGCAGTGGGCTTCTGGTAAAGTCTATCCTTATAAATTTGAGCGGGTGGAACGGAATGGGTGATGATCGTTGCAGATGATATCCTGACTCAATTGTCAGCTTTGGCGGATCTCTTGACAGGCCCGCTTTATTACAATACAAGCCCCGAACACCAAACCATACTCCGTGCATATTCGACCGATGCCTCGGTGTACCAAGAGCGGCCGCTGGCGGTGGCGATCCCGAAAGATAAGGGCGACCTGGAAGCGCTGATCGGTTTTGCATCCACCCACGGCGTGACGCTTATTCCACGCACTGCCGGCACGTCGCTGGCCGGGCAGGTCGTAGGCCGTGGTATCGTGGTGGATGTATCCAAACAGTTCAACCGGATACTGGAGGTGAATGTCGATGAACGCTGGGTGCGTGTGGAGCCGGGTGTGATCCGCGATGACCTCAACGCTTACCTCCGTCCGTATGGCCTGATGTTCGGGCCGGAGACCTCCACGGCCAGCCGGGCGATGGTGGGGGGGATGGTGGGCAACAATTCCAGCGGCCTGCATTCCATCGTATGGGGCGATACGCGCAGCCACTTGCTATCGGCCAACGTGTTGCTCGACAACGGTTCGGAGGTGGTGTTCGAAACGCTTGATGAGGCTACGCTATTCCATAAGCTGACGCTTTCCGACCGGGAGGGCGATATCTACCGGAGGATGAACGACCTGTTGTCCGACCCGGCCAATCGGGATGCCATTGCCTCGGGCTATCCCAAGCGATCCCTCTCCCGGCGGAACACGGGCTATGCGCTGGATATGCTCAGTGACACCTCCCAGCCGTTCAATTTCTGTAAGCTGCTCGCGGGGTCGGAAGGTACGCTGGGCATCCTGACGGAAGCGAAGCTCAACCTGTTGCCGTTGCCTCCAAAAGCGGTTGGCCTGCTGTGTATCCATTGCCATACGCTGATTGAATCGCTGCATGCCAACGTCGTGGCCCTGCAACATCGACCTGAAGCGTCGGAACTGGTGGATAAGTACATCATGGATTTCACGAAAGGGCATCCGACCTATCAATATAATCGTTTTTTCATTGAAGGCGACCCCGAAGCGTTGCTGATGGTGGAGTTTCGCGGCGACACGCCGGAGGAAGTGGAGCGTAAGGCTGGGGCATTAAAGGCGGACCTGCGCACATGGGGCTTGGGTTATGCCTATCCCTTGATCACAGGTGCGCAAACTGACCTGGCGTGGGATGTGCGCAAGGCGGGGCTCGGACTTATCCGCAACCTGCCGGGCGATACGCAACCGGTGAACCTCATCGAGGACTGTGCGGTGTCACCGGAAGACCTGCCTGCGTATATCACTGATCTGCAAGTAGTGCTGGACAGGCACGGTTTGAAGGCATCCTATTATGCTCATGCCGGTGCCGGAGAGCTGCATGTGGAGCCGCTGATCAACCTGAAAACGACGGAAGGAAGAACGGCCTTCCGGTCGGTACTGGCGGAGACGGCACAACTGGTGAAAAAATACAATGGGTCGCTGAGCGGCGAACATGGCGACGGACGGCTGCGCGGCGAGTTCATCGGTGCGGTGCTCGGCGAGGAGGTATACGGGTTGCTGAAAAAGGTGAAGGAGATCTTCGATCCGCGGGGCATTTTCAATGCCGGCAAGATCGTGGATACCCCGCCGATGGATGAATCCCTCCGCTACGACCGGGACGCGCCGCCTGTCAAGGTGGAGACAGTGTTCGACTTCAGCAGGCAGGAAAGCATCCTGCGCCTGTCGGAGAAATGCTCCGGCTCCGGTGATTGCCGCAAAACGCATATCACCGGGGGCACGATGTGTCCCTCCTACATGGCCACGCGCGAAGAAAAGGATACCACCCGGGCGAGGGCCAACATGCTGCGGCAGTTTCTGACGACCTCACCGAAGGCAAACCGGTTCGACCATCCCGAAATCAAGGAAGTGATGGACCTTTGCCTGAGTTGCAAGGGCTGTAAGACGGAATGCCCCTCGGGGGTGGACATCGCCAAGATGAAGGCAGAATTTCTTCAGCATTATTACGATGCCAACGGTACGCCGTTCAGGACGTGGGTGATTGCCAATTTCACGAAGTCGCAGCGGTTGGCGTCGTATGTTCCAGGCCTTTACAATGCGGTCATTAAGAACAGACCGCTGTCGTCATTGGTGAAGCGGATGCTGGGCTTCGCTGAAGGACGGTCGCTGCCCGAAGTGGGCAATACCACATTGCACAGGTGGATGGCGGCCCAGCCGAAAGAGCGGAGGGAGGACGGCAAAAAGGTTTACCTGTTTTGTGATGAATTTACGGACTATAACGACGTGGGTATCGGACAAACCGCATACCGGTTGCTGACGGCGCTGGGATACGATGTGCAGCTTGCCAAGCATGATGAAAGCGGCCGCACGTACCTTTCCAAAGGCTTGGTGCGCAAGGCAAAAGCGATCGCCAACCGGAATGTCCGTTGCCTGAAAGAAATCATCACTGCCGATACGCCCCTCATTGGCATCGAGCCTTCGGCCATCCTTACCTTTCGCGATGAATACCCTGAATTGGTAGACCGCGAACTGGTTGCTGACGCGTATGCGCTGGCCAAAAATGCGTTGCTGATTGATGAGTTTCTGGCGAAGGAAATGGACGCCGGTCGTGTGGATGATTCCCTATTTACCGAAGAAGCGCGCAACATCAAGTTACACGGGCATTGCTACCAAAAGGCGTTTCATCTGGTCGGAGCAACGGCTAAAATACTGGCCTTTCCAAAGGGTTATCAGGTGGAGGTGATCCCCTCAGGGTGCTGCGGCATGGCGGGCTCATTCGGATACGAAAAGGAGCATTACGAGGTGTCTATGAAAGTAGGTGAACTGGTGCTGCTGCCCGCGGTGCGGGACACGCCCGAAGAGGTGCTCATTGCGGCGCCGGGGACCAGCTGCCGGCATCAGATCAAAGACGGCGCAGGGCGCAGGGCTTATCACCCGGTGGAGATCCTTTGGAATGCATTGCGGAGTAATCAATAGGGTCAGCTGCGGGAGCGGCCGAAAAAGGAGGATAGCGATCCTTCGGTTTTTAGTGCATACAGGTGTTCGCGCGTTATTGGCTTGATCAGGTAGTCGATGACCTGCTCGTATAGCAGGGCATGTGCCCTGTCGGCCTTATCTACGGAAGAGGTGACGATAACAACATGGATGTGGCGATGGTGCGGTAGCTCCTGGATGGCTTCCAGTACTTCCCATCCGCTCATGGAGGGCATGTTGATGTCAAGAAATAATAAAATTTCCCGGCCTGCTGGCGCTTGTTGCCTCAACAGCGCCAGCGCCTCGTGGCCGTTGGTGCATATCGTCGGCCGGTCGGTGATGCCCGCCTCCCGAAGCAATACCTTGGCCATCAGATTGAACATGTCATCATCGTCGATGACTAAGACGCGGTGTTCCATTTTTATTATAACGGGTTAATTTGCTCCGCTTTGTCGGTGATGTTCCTTAAAATATCATCCAGCTCAATGGCCGAGTTATTAATCGCGGCTAGCAGTTCACTATCCTTAATGCCCGATTCAGGAAAATTTTGAATGAGGTCGATCAACCCCATAATGCGGGCCAGCGGTGCTCTTACCAAGTGCGATTGCATCCACGCGATTTCTTGCAGTTTCTGGTTCTGTGTTTCGATGGCTTGGATATATTGCAGCTTTTCGGTGATGTCATGGATTAAAATGACCTCTGCCCGCCGTCCATGAAAGGTGATGATATTACTTTGGACCTCCACGTCAATACGTTTCCCATTTTTTTTGCGGTGTATATAAATGCCTCTGGTAAACAGTTCGTCGTGTTGCCGCGACAAGGTCACTGCCGCTTCAAGTTTGGGGGCCTCTTCCGACGGCCGGATATCCTTGATGGTCATAGACAGAAACTCTTCGCGCGTGTATCCGTAATGGGAGATCGCGGCGGAATTTACATCCAAGAAACGGTACGTTTCCACGTCATATACCCACATGGGTTGCGGACTCAGGTGGAACAGGTCGCTGTATCTCTTTTCGGACTTTTCTACCTCTTTGAGCTGCTCCGCCAGTTGTCCGTGCAGTGTTTTAAGTTTCAGTTCAGACAATTTCATGTCTGTGATGTCCAAGGAAGCCCCTATCAATTTTACCGGAGCGCCATCATCGCCGGTAACAAGCCTTACCCATGATCTTAAATAGCGGACTTCCCCGGTGGGGCGTACGATCCGTTCTTCAAATACGGTGTCTTTGCCGGTTTGGCGCACTTGGTTCAGGAGATCCGTGACCAGTGCTTGGTCATCTTGATGTACCTGCGACAAATAGCGTTCAAAAGTAGGGTTGGAATCTGTTTTCTTCAACCCATAAATCGCATACAACTCGTCCGACCATGAGCCTTTGCTGGTTTCGAAGTTCCATTGCCAATAGCCAAAATGGGCCAATTCCTGCGCCTGCGACATCATGGCGGTGGTTTCCTGGGCCAGATCAGCGTTTTGACGGTTTTCCAGCATCATCTGCAAGAGTGCGCTCATACGGTCTACAAACGCCAACTCGTTCTTATCGGGCGCCTTTACTTGTTTGTAATACATGCCAAGGACGGCAATGACATTGGCATTCCCATCGAAAATGGGATAGGACCAACACGCTTTAAGGTCGTGGGCTAGGGGTAAGTGTTTATAATCCGCCCATCTGGGGTCATTGGCGATGTCGCTGACGATGACGGGTGCTTTGAGGTAAGCGGCCGTACCACAGGAACCGTTATTGAGGCCGATCGGCTTGTTGTGGATGGCTTTTAAGTAAGACTCCGGCAGTGAGGGGGCTACCCAGCTGCGCAACCGATCATGTTGTACTCCATGGATGGAACAGTATAGACCCGGAAAGAGCCTTTCTATGCCGCCAAGGTATTCGGACAAAATGAATTTTATTGGGGTGTCGCGTTTCGCGTTCAGCTCAAGTATTCTTTTCTCCAGCTTGTCCAATTCCGCTAAAAACTTGGTTTCGGTGACATCTTTTGAAATGCCATAGACGCGCACACAACGGCCGTTTATCACGTCGGCCTTGCCAACAATGGAAAACCACCGGTGATTGCCCTTGGCGGTCGTGATCGGGAGTGTCATCCGGAAGACGGTATCTTTTTTCATCACTTCGCTAAACGCGTTGATGGAGTCTTGGCGTGCTTGGTCATTGCTGTAAAAAGACAAGCTTGACTCAACGTCGGGCTGATAGTCGGGACCCACCTCATAGATCGCTTTCAACCCTTCGGACCAAGTGACGGTCTCGTTGACTAAATTCACATCCCAGCTGCCCAAACGGGCGACTTGCTGTGTTTCTTCGAGGAGCTTCTCGTGGGTGACGGCTTCGGTCACGTCGGTGATCGAACGAATGATCAGCGTGATTTCACCCTGCTCGTCCATCACCGGTGTGTTGACTACTTCGAGGTACCTGACGTTGATGTTTTCAGGCATTTCCACATGGGAAGTGACAAATTTTTGCAGCTTTATGTTGTCGGGATGCTTTTTGCGGAGCACCTCGTCAAAAATGTTACTCCATTCGATGTCACTCTGGTAGGGATTGGTTGGATAAACGTCAAAATAGCCTTTACCGATGAGTTCTTCCCGCCGCGCATCCGTCAGCCTCAAATAGGCATCGTTGGCGTTTACGATGGTAAAGATGGGTGCATCGGGGAGCAAAACCAGACAGGGGACGGGCAATGCCTGAAATACACCACTATAATACTTTTCGTCAACCATCAGGAGTACCCATTTTTATTGCAGAAATAAAATTAACGCCTTTTTTAATAATTTCCTAACATTTCGATCATGAAGCCGCGAAACGCAGGATAAAGGCAAACCCATGACTGACGCCCGTGGAAAGCAGTCGGCCATGGGTTTTAAGGAAAATGGCTATGGCCAGATGCCTAAATTTTGATAAGAAACGGCAATTTTATTGATAGAGCCCACAAAAGCAGCTGTCCGGAGGGTGTCAATTGCCTTATTGGAATTTCTGATTTCGCGGATTTCATGATAGGCGCGAATCATGGTGTCTTCCAGCCCCGAGTTGACCAGCTCCAGTTCATCGGCACCTTTCACGATGGTCATGCGCTGGGCCGGTGTCAGCGACTTGCCGGTGATGGTCTCTACGGTGTTAACCAAATTGAGGTTAGCCATTTCCTCATAGCGCTTATCCATGCGGCCGAAGGCGACATGCGATAGGTTTTTCAACCATTCGAAGTAGGAGACCGTCACCCCTCCGGCGTTGCAGTACATATCCGGTATAATGATGCCTCTTTTTACGAATAATGCCTCTGCGCCGGGAGTGGTGGGACCGTTTGCCCCTTCAGCGATGATTTTGGCCTGTATGCGGGTTATGTTTTCTTCAGTCAGCTGGTTTTCTAACGCGGCAGGGACTAAGATGTCACATGCTTGCTCCAGCCCCTGGGCGGGTGTTTTGAATTCCTGGGTCGCTTTTTTATACCCCAAAATCGATCCGGTATTTTTGCGGTGTTCGAGGATCGCATCTGGGTCCAACCCGTCCGGATGATACAGTGCGCCATCATATTCGCATATGCCGACGATAACAGCCCCAAACTCCATCAATACCTTTGCCGTATTGTATCCTACATTTCCCAATCCCTGTACAATCACCCGTTTACCCGCAATGCCGGGTGTAAGGCCGATCGCCTTCATGTCTTCGGCCACATCCACGCATTCGCGGATGGCAATCGCTACGCCCCGTCCGGTTGCGGCCTTGCGGCCGTTGATGCCATGCAGCGATAGGGGTTTGCCGGTGACGCATCCAAAGGCATCCAGTTGGCCGGGATTCATGGTGGTATACGTGTCGGCTATCCAGCTCATTTCCCGCTCGCCCGTGCCGTAGTCCGGCGCCGGGACGTCAATTGCCGGACCGATAAAATTCTTTTTGATCAACTCCACCGTGTACCGGCGGGTGATGGTTTCCAGTTCGCTTACGGAATAGTTTTTGGGATTGATGCATATTCCGCCTTTGGCCCCGCCAAACGGCACATTTACAATGGCACATTTGTAGGTCATCAAGGCCGCCAGCGCCATCACCTCATCTTCATTGACCATCTCGCTGTATCGGATACCACCTTTCGTCGGCGACATGTGCTGCGAATGCTCCACCCGCCACGCATTGATGACCTCGATCTGATCGCCCCTCCTGAATGGGAAGCTGAATCGGTATACGCTGTTGCATACCTTGATTTGGTTTAACAGCCCAAGCGGGTGCTTCGTGAACTGAGCGGCATGATCAAAGAATTGCGATACATCATCAAAAAAATGGGGTTCTTGCGCTGTTGCTGATTTAGCCATGACTTCGTGTTATTAATGGGACAATCGGTAATTTTTAAAACATGTTACTTTTGATGTTTTTCCAGTCGCCTCAATTTCTTGTCGATCGTAAACAAATAAAAAGCCAATCCTAAAAACAGGATGACTAAAACAAGTACGACGACATAGATTTTGCCTGAACTGCGTAACCCCGTGGCCATCTCAACCTCGGTGTTAGACTGCGCAAAACTACATATTAACCCATTGATAACTAACAGCAAAGAAAGAATTATCTTTTTCATAGCGTTTCACAATAAACGTTGTTAATTTTTTTTATTTAATCGTTTTATGATTGTCATAATGCCAATCAATATTCCGTTTAATCGGCTGTGTGGTGATGGAGATATTCCAGTTTACGGATCCGGTAGCGCAGGGTCATGAGCCAAATGCCGATCAGGATCCAACCGATCGAGCCGGGATACAAGACTGCCTTCATGGATCCATCAAGGTCAAACTGTCCAAATCCCGAATTGCCCCCGCTGCCCGGATGGAGCGAATCAGTGGTCTTCGGAAGGATGTACATCAGTACGATCATAATCGGAAAGGCAAAGATGTTGTAGGCAGCGGATATCTTTGCCCGTTTTTGTTCTTCTTCTAAGGCGTTGCGTAAGACCAGGTAAGCGAGATACATCAGGGTAGCGATGGCCGAGCCGTTTAGCTTGGCGTCGTTGGGCCAGGGATCGCCCCAGGTAAAATTGGCCCACAGTATACCGCTGAGTAAACCGAATATGCAGAATACGACACCTACGTTGACGCTTTCAACCGCCACCAGGTCATGCTGCGGATTATTCGACGTTAAGTACTTGATGCTATAGATGACAGAAACCAAATATAGCGTAAACATCGTAAACCACATAGGTACGTGATAGTAGACGTTGCGGATGGTTTCGTGTACAATGTATAGCGCGGGCACCGAGCCGAGGAGTCCCATGACGATGCTATAGATAAGCAACAGTACTCCGAGTATCTTCCACCAATAATAGTTCATATGAGAAGCCGAAAGTGAGAATGCGTAAAAATCTAAAATCAATCTAGTCTCGCCAAAGGTAAGGAAATAACAGTAAAGAAATGGCAATGCTGATGACATTGATCGCCGCGAGTACGGCCAATTCATCGTAACTGACGCTGCGTTCCAGCCCATCCATTGCGTTTTTTGAAACCTTGATGAGCACCAGTAGGAGGGGAATGATGATGGGAAAACTGAGTACCGCCATCAGTGTACTGTTATTGCCGGCCTTTGCGCTGATGCCGGAGACCATCGTAAACACCGATGCAAATCCGATGCTGCCGAGGATAACAGCCATTAGATAGAGCGCCGGATCGCCAAGCGGGTTTTGGAAAATGATGGAATAGAACAGGTAAGCTATCGCCGACAGCAACAGCATGACGAACATGTTGTAGATGATTTTGGATAGAATGATGGCTTTTGCACTGGCAATCGTGTAATAATACAATTGCCTGCCGCGGCTTTCTTGGACGAAACTCTTGTTAATGGCGTTCACCGAAGCGAACAACATGATGATCCAAAACAAGGCATTCCAGGTAATGGGATCCACCGATTTAAACGCCTGGTAGCACACAAAGACCGTCGACACGACATAGAGCAATATCCCATTGATGGCGTATTTCGACCGCCATTCCAATATCATATCCTTGCGGATGAGGGATTTTACCTCATGAAATAAATTCATTCCCGCAAAGATACGATTCGCGGCTTATATTTCTCGTTCTATCCGTTGCTTTGCTGTTTTCAACGCACCGTCTGTCTTGTTCAGACCTTCTTTAGCAAGTTGGTCCGCCTTGCGCATAGCCGCTTGGCCTTTGCTTTTGGCTTGGGCTCGCAAATCGTTGATTTCCCTGCTAGCGCGATCAGCCAGTGCAGAGGCCTTATGTACGCCTTTTTCGGTGTTCTTCCGGATGGTTTTCGAAAGCTCGCGTATACCGGCACTCGCGCGGTCCAACTGTTGGCGGCCACCTTTTGTTCCCAGCAACAACCAAACGATCGTGCCGGCTGCAAGTCCTGTCAAAGCGTAGGTAACGATACTGTTTTTCGTGTTCATCGTATTGTTCTTTTAGTGTTTATCCTCTATTTTTTACGGTATTTACTAATAAGAACAACAGATGACGACAAATGTTTGGCAGGTCGACGTGTTATTTATCCGTCAATTGCAGCGTATATAAGTGATGGTATAGTCCTTCACCCCGGTCGATAAGTTCTGCATGTGTACCCGAAGCAGCGACCGTTCCGCATTCAATGACAATGATCTGGTCGGCCTCGCGGATGGTAGAAAGGCGATGCGCAATGATAATGGACGTACGGTTTTTCATCAGTTCCTCCAAGGCCTGCTGCACCTGTCTTTCCGATTCGGAATCCAGGGAAGAGGTGGCCTCGTCGAGGATGAGTATGGCGGGGTCTTTGAGCAGGGCGCGCGCAATGGCCACCCGTTGGCGTTGCCCCCCGGAGAGCTTCACGCCGCGTTCGCCGACCAGTGTATCATATCCTTCCGGAAAATCCATGATAAAATCATGTGCGTTGGCGCGCTTCGCCGCCGCGACAATTTCCTCCGCCCCGGCATCCAGCCTGCCGTAAGCAATATTTTCGCGGATCGTGCCGCCGAAGAGCAATACATCCTGCGGTACGATGGCCACCTGATTGCGGATATCGGTGAGCGGATAATGGCTTGCCTCACGGCCGTCAAACAGGACACGCCCGGCATCCGGCCGGTAAAATTGCAGGACCAACGAAGCAATGGTCGATTTTCCGGTGCCGCTCGGTCCGACGATGGCGATCCGCTCACCCGACCGTGCTTCAAAGGATACATCGTTCAATACCGTTATTTCCGGCCTTGAAGGGTAGGAGAAGGTAACGTTTTCAAAGGCGATGCGACCTGTTATGCGGTTTTGGATGATTTTTTCTTCCTGGAGCAGACCCGCATCTTCCTCTTGTTCATCCAGGATTTCGATGACCCGTTCGCTGGCGCCGATGGCCTTTTGTATGTTGGCGTACAACTCCGGAAAACTGCCCATCGAGCCTGCCACAAACATGGAGTACAGGATATACGTGGTCAGGTCGCCCACCGATATCTGGCCGGTGGCGACCAGCGATGAACCGTACCAGATGACGGCAACGACTGCCCCAAAAAGGCAGAAAATAATGAACGACGCAAAAATACCGCGGTAAGCAGCTCCCCTGACCGCGATCTTGACCACCGCCTGCAAGGTCTTGGCATACCGGGCTGCTTCGTATGCTTCATTGACAAATGCCTTGACATTGCTGATGCCTTGCAGGGTTTCCTGGACAACGGTGTTTGATTCGGCCAGCTTGTCCTGTGCCTGGCGCGACAACTTGCGGATAAACCGGCCAAAGACCACCGCAACGACGACCAAAATGGGGAGTATACTCAGGTTGAGCAAGGTCAGCTTGCCGGAGACGAGGAACAACAGGCATACACCCCCTGTAAGGAGCACGACCTGCCTAATGATCTCCGCAAGTGTCGTTGTCATCGTATCCTGTATCTGCGCCAGGTCGGCCGATAAGCGGCTGTTGAGTTCGCCGACCCGACGGTTGGCGAAAAAGTCGAGCGGCAGCGTGATCAGCTTGAAATAAGAATCACGCCGGATATCGGCCAGCGACCGTTCCGCTACCTCTACAAAAAGACGGATACGGAAAAAAGAAGCAAGTGATTGGGCAAAAAGGATCACGAAAGAGACCACGCCGATCATGCGGATGTTGGCCGGGATCCACGGGTAGCCTTGTTTGCCTTGAGCGGCATCGATCATGGCGCCCAACAGGGCGGGGAAGGTAAGCAAGGTAACGCTCGACAAGAACAGAAAAACCATGCCGACCATAAATTTTGTCCGGTAAGGGCGCAGGTAGGCCAGCAACCGGGCAGCCTTTTTTAGCGTTGTCTTGGTGAGTTTGGGTTTGGGCAGATCCTCTGATGGCGTATCCCCACTGTTTAACCGTTGTCTTGCCATTTCCTATAATTAAAAACTATAGGGCAAAAGTATAGACAATGATGCATCCGCATATCACGCTTTCGTAAATTTTTGACGGTTTACGAATAAAAAAATGGAGACACCCGCAAGCAGTAATCCCAGTAAAATGGTTAATCCCGTGTAGATTTGATTGGTCTTTTCAAGCGCATCCACCTCATTGGTCAATCGTTCTCGTTCGCGCTGGAGTTTGCTGATCGTCTTGATGTATCCGTTGATGCGCCCGTCAAACTCGGAGGCTTGCTGGGCGATCTGTGTTTTTTCGAAATCTTTGAAGTCGAGCAGCGTTTTGGTCTCCCGAAAGATCGTATTGTCGGTGAGGACGATCTGTTTCAGGATATCGATCGATGCCTGCATGTCTTTTTTGGTTTTCAAACCGAAAATTCCGGTGCGCCGTCGGAGGCTTTCGTCAAATTGACCAAACCGTGCACTCCGCTCGGTCAGCAGGTCATTTACCTTTTGGCGTTGCTGCTCATAGGTTACGGTATCCGCTGCGGGACTTACCGTATCCCCTGCGGACTGTTGGGTCGACGATCGCCCAATGAGCGTAAACAGGCATAGCAAGCAACTTATCAGCACGCTATTCACGATGCGAAATTTAAACAGCTTATACGGTGGCATGGAATTTTTGTTTCAAAAAACGGACCAAGATTACGGTTATATAAAGCAAGCAGTTATTTTCTAAATTCAACCCGAATGATATCCCCCTTATTGAGTCCCAGCAGCCCGCTGGCATTGCCCTTATTGATGGCAATTTCCAGGTAGTTGCTGATCCCAAACAGGCAGAGCTTTTCGCCCTCGGGCACTTCGTTGTAATGCCAGCTCATTTGGCCGATCGTCTCGTTGCGCCGGAAATACAGCATGAAGTCTCGGCCCCGCTGTACCTTGTTGAACAGCTCCTTGCTGATGTTGCTGATGACATTGCCAAATGAATCAATGAAAACGACGCTTCCGCGCAAACTGTCTCTTTCGACTACCGGCTGCACCAGTGTACGATCGACCACCACATCCACGGGATCGCCGATTTCCGTCAGTTTCCCTCCCTTGGCGAGGTGACAGGCAGCCTTGGCAAAAATATCCGTCAACGGGAAGTGCAGGTATTTCAAATCCTGAATGATATTTAGCTCCACAATCTCTGCGGGCGTACCATCCAAAATCAACGAAAAAAGTCCGTTATCTGCTCCGACGAAATAATGGCCGTTGTACTGCAACGCAAGGTAGCGGGTATCTTGGTTGAATACCGAGTCGATACCGATCAAATGGACGGTTTTGGGCGGGAAGTACGTGTAGGCATTTTTGAGCACGAATGCAGCATATTGAATATCGAACGGAGGGATTTCATGGGAGATATCCACCATTCTCACCGCGGGAAATTGGCTGATAATGCTGCCTTTGAGTGCTGCCTGGTAAAAATCTTTATGCCCTAAATCTGTTGTTAAGGTAATGATACCCATGCCCGCGTTTGCTTGAATCGATGCAAACTTAGATAAAACTTGCTATTATATCCAATTATTCAAAAATTGTGGGGTGGGTAGATTTTTTTGTTTCGCGAATGCAAATCGCAATTTATCGCTATATTTGAAGGCAGGATAAACGCGTGGAATTTGGGGAACGCGAGCCGACAGCTAAAAGAAGGAATTTGAACGAATTGAACATCACGTTGGAATATGTGAATCCCGCTGTATTGTGGGGGGCGCAAAATGAGCACTTCGAGGTGTTCAAAAAACAGTTTCCGAAATTAAAGATCGTAGCAAGAGGCAACGAGGTAAAGGTGTTGGGAGATGAGCAGGAGATGTCGCTTTTTAAAGTGCATTTCGACAAGATCATTGCACATATCGAACAATACAACCACCTGACACCAAACGATGTAGAAACCATCCTGGGAACGCCTAAGTCAACAGGGGCTCCCGCAAAGAAAGCAGAACACGCCGGGTCGACCAGTACCGCCGGAGGCGAACCCATCGTATTCGGACCCAATGGCATCGTCGTAAAGGCGCGGACCGCCAACCAGCGGCGAATGGTCGAAAGCATTCTTAAAAATGACATCCTGTTTGCCATTGGTCCCGCCGGCACAGGCAAAACCTATACCGCTGTGGCCTTGGCCGTCAGGGCGCTGCGCAACAAGGAAGTAAAACGGATCATCCTCACCCGGCCTGCCGTAGAAGCCGGAGAAAACCTGGGCTTCCTGCCGGGCGACCTCAAGGAGAAAGTAGACCCTTATTTGAGACCGCTCTATGATGCCCTGGATGACATGATACCTGCCGAAAAGCTGAAGGTGTTTTTGGAAAACCGGACGATAGAGGTGGCCCCCCTGGCCTTCATGCGCGGCCGGACACTCGACAATTGTTTTGTCATCCTGGATGAGGCGCAGAATGCCACGGATATGCAGACCAAAATGTTTCTCACGCGGATGGGTCCCACGGCCAAGTTTATCGTCACCGGCGATGTCACGCAGATCGACCTCCCCAAGAAACAACAGTCCGGCCTGCAGACCGCGCTGAAACTGCTTGACGGCATAGAAGGGATAGACATGATCTACCTCAGCGGTGAGGATGTCGTACGGCATAGACTCGTGAAACGGATATTGGAAGCGTACGGGGATATTTGATGCTATGAATACCATAAAAGAGACAAATTTTCATTTTGAAGGGCAGACCGCCTTTTATAGGGGCAAGGTGCGTGATGTATACACCATTGCCGATCAATATTTAGCGATGGTAGCGACCGATCGCATTTCGGCATTTGATGTCGTGCTTCCCCGGGCCATACCCTATAAAGGGCAAGTACTCAACCAGATTGCTGCGAAATTCCTCCGCGCAACGGAAGACATCGTGCCCAACTGGGTCATGGAAGTGCCCGATCCTTGCGTGACCATTGGCCGCCTATGCCAGCCGTTTAAAGTAGAAATGGTCATCCGTGGATACCTCTCCGGACATGCCTGGCGGGAGTATCAAGCCGGAAAACGCGAAGTCTGCGGGGAGGCGCTTCCAGCGGGGCTCAACGAAAACGACCGCCTGCCCGAACCCATCATTACACCTACCACCAAAGCGGCGGTAGGGCATGACGAAGACATCTCGCGCGCCGGCATCTTGCAACAGGGCCTGGTATCCGAAGCCGATTACGCGCAGCTGGAGGCGTATACCCGAGCGCTGTTCAAGCGCGGTACCGAACTGGCCGCGGAACGCGGGTTGATTTTGGTAGATACCAAATACGAGTTTGGCAGCTTGGATGGACAGATATACCTGATTGACGAAATCCATACGCCCGACTCATCGCGGTACTTCTATGCCGACAGCTATGAAGCCTTGCAACGAGAAGGGAAGCCGCAGCGGCAGCTATCCAAGGAGTTTGTACGCAAATGGTTGATTGAAAATGGTTTTCAGGGAAAAGAAGGACAAAACGTGCCTGAAATGACAGACGAAATCGTATCTTCGATTTCTGAAAGGTACATTGAGCTCTTCGAACACATTACGGGTGAGCGATTTGCCTATCCGAAAGATACCGATACCTTGGAGCGGGTGCAGCGCAATATCGCTGCAGCGATACAGGGTATCAGTTGATGTTTATTACCATTAGCATTGTTGTTATGAAATTCACCATCGATAAACACGAAAAATATGTCATCATCCAGCCCCATGTGGAGATACTTGATGGCGATTCGGCACCAAAAATTAAAGACGAATTCCTGTTGCGGAATTCCGGCGGGCAGCACAACATTGTCCTTGATCTGTCAGATGTGAGGGAAGCCGATTCTTCGGGTTTACGTACCGGGCTCCTGGCGCATCGCCTGTGCAAGTCGACCGGAGGGGTCTTCATTCTCGCCTGTGCGAATCAACAGATCAAAAACCTGATTTCAATGTGCAAGTTGGATGGGGTGTTGACCGTCGCGCCAAACACCGCCGAGGCTGAGGATTTAATTTTCTCAAAAGAGCTCGAAAAGGACTTGAGGGGTGCTGTAGAAGAGGGATGAAATTTGAAGTATTGATATTAGGAAGCAGCTCCGCCACACCTATTTATGGCCGTAACCCCACCGCGCAACTCATCAATGTCAATGAGCAATTGTACTTGGTGGATTGCGGCGAAGGTACCCAGGTGCAGTTGATTAAATATGGTGTCAGGAGCAACCGTATTAAGCATATCTTTATCAGTCACTTGCATGGCGACCATTACTTAGGGCTCATCGGCCTGGTTTCGTCCATGCACCTGATCGGCCGTAAAGACGAACTGCATGTATACGGTCCGCCGCCCCTGAAGGAAATCATTGAGCTGCATTTCAAACATTCGCAGACCGTACTGCGCTATCCGTTGCATATCCATGCCACCCAAGACCAAGCACCTGACGTAATCTTGGAGAATGAACATCTTCGGGTGAGCAGCTTTCCGCTGGACCACCGCATTGCGTGCACGGGATTCCGATTTGACGAAAAGCAGCGCCCGCCCGCCATTGACCGGGGAAAGGTTGAAGCGATTGGGGTTCCCAGCGCATACCTGCCCTTAGTGAAGCACGGACATGACTACACTGCACCCGATGGAACGGTACACCGTTGGCAGGAGTTGACCCTGGCCCCACCCGTGCCCCGTAGCTATGCCTATTGTTCCGATACGGTACAAACAGCAGGCTACCTACCCCATATCCAGCAGGTGGATTTGCTCTATCATGAAGCTACCTTCCTGCATGATATGTTGGAGCGGGCGCAGGAAACCTATCATACAACCGCATTGCAGGCGGGCTTGATAGCGACCGAAGTGCAGGCAAAAAAATTGCTGATCGGACATTATTCAGCACGTTACAAGGATTTGAAACCCTTGTTGGATGAAAGCAAAACGGTATTTGAGGCAACGCAGCTGGCGCTCGAAGGAAACTGGTATACGATATAATGAATATAATAAATGGCTAATTCATTTGATTTGACCAACCTATTAAGGGAGAATATCCGCAAATTGGTTCCTTATTCGTCGGCACGTGACGAGTTTAAAGGAGAAGCATCCGTCCTCTTGGATGCCAATGAAAACGCTTACGGCTCTCCGTTGGCCCATCACTACAACCGTTATCCCGATCCGCTGCAGCAGCAACTGAAATTGAAATTGAGCAGCATCAAGGGAGTGCCTGCACGCAACATCTTTCTGGGCAATGGCAGCGACGAAGCCATCGATCTCCTGTTCCGGGCTTTTTGCCGGCCGGGGATAGACAACGTGCTATTGACGCCACCTACCTATGGGATGTATGAAGTTTCGGCCAATATCAATGATGTGGCTGCTAAGAAAGTGAACCTGACAACGGATTTCCAGCTTGATTTGGAAGGCATCGCGGAAGCCATCGACGCCAACACGCGGATGATCTTCCTTTGCTCTCCGAATAACCCCACGGGCAACTCATTGCATCGGGAAGACGTCGAGACCGTTTTGGCCAACTTCAACGGGTTGGTCGTGATCGACGAGGCTTACATCAATTACTCCCGTCAGAAGACCTTTATTCAGGAACTGACAGAATACAGCAACCTCGTGGTGCTGCAAACGCTGTCGAAAGCGTGGGGACTGGCCGGATTGCGGTTGGGAATGGCTTTCGCAAGTGAGGAGATCATTGAGGTGCTAAATAAGATAAAGCCTCCCTATAACATCAATCAAGCAACCCAAGAACTGGCACTGCAAGCGCTGGAAAATGTAGAGCAGGTCAACACGTGGATCAAGGAGGCCGTCACCGAGCGCGACAAGCTGTCGAGCGCGTTGCAGGCGCTGCCTTTCGTGCTGCAGGTATATCCCTCGGATGCCAATTTCATGCTGGCTAAGACCACCGCCCCGCGAGAGATCTATGGGTATCTGGTGGATAAAGGGATCATCGTGCGCAACCGCTCCAGCGTGGAGCTGTGTGCCGGTTGCTTGCGCATAACAGTAGGGACGCCCGAGGAAAACAGGGTATTGATGACGGCCTTGGCGGACTTTCATTTGGAAAATTAGCCTATCTTTGAATTCGGAAAGCAATGCCTGACATAATTAAAAGATTACTATTCATAGACCGCGACGGCACCCTGATCGTCGAGCCGGAAGACGAGCAGATCGACTCTTTCGCCAAGTTGAAGTTTTATCCGGGGGCGCTGCAGTATTTGCCGCGCATTGCGAGAGAGCTTGATTTTGAATTGGTATTGGTAACCAACCAGGACGGATTGGGCACTGCTTCGCATCCCGAAGCGCATTTTTGGCCAGTGCATCAGTTTGTCATCGACACCTTCGCAGGCGAAGGCGTGGTATTCGCGGCGGAACATATCGACCGTACGTTTCCCCATGAAAACGCACCCACGCGCAAGCCCGGTACGGCGCTGCTGACCCCTTATTTCGATACGGATAAATATGATCTGGCCCATTCTTTTGTGATCGGGGACCGCATCAATGATGTGAAACTGGCCCAAAATCTCGGTGCCAAAGCCATTTGGTTGCGAAACAACGATGCGTTGGGGGCTGCCGAGGCCCATGAAATCGACGAAACGGTGGTTGCGTTGGAGACGGCGGATTGGAAAGCGATTTATGAGTTCTTGAAATTGGGTGTCCGGCAGGGCGAGCACCACCGCAAGACCAACGAAACGGATATCCACATTAAACTGAACCTGGATGGCAAAGGAAAATCTGATATCGATACCGGATTGCCTTTTTTCGACCACATGTTAGACCAGCTTGCGCGGCACGGCAATATCGACCTGACGGTGCATGCAAAAGGGGACCTGCATATTGATGAACACCACACCATCGAAGATACGGGCATCGCGCTGGGCGAAATTTTTGCCAAAACATTGGGAGATAAACGCGGTATCGAGCGTTATGCCTTTACCCTGCCCATGGATGATTGCCTGGCACAGGTAGCCATTGATTTTGGGGGACGAAACTGGATTGTTTGGGATGCCGCGTTCAAACGGGAAAAAATAGGCGATATGCCCACGGAAATGTTTTTCCATTTTTTTAAGTCATTCTCGGATGCGGCAAAATGCAACCTCAGCATCAAGGCGGAGGGTGAAAATGAACACCATAAGATAGAGGCGATTTTCAAGGCATTTGCCAAGTCCATCAAGAAAGCCGTGAGGCGTGATGCGGAGCACATGGAATTGCCAAGCACGAAGGGGGTGTTATGACAGGCATCATCAATTACGGGGCTGGGAATATCTTCTCCCTTACTGCGGCGTTGAATCGGCTTGCTATTCCCTATGGAATGGTCAACAAGGTGAACGAGTTGGAGGGTTACGATCGCCTGATTATTCCGGGCGTGGGGCATGCGGGTGCGGCAATGCGCAAACTGCAAGAATCGGGACTGGCAGATTCCATTGCCTCGATTACGAAACCTGTGCTGGGAATATGCGTAGGCATGCAGTTGCTGACAACGTATTCGGAGGAGGGAAATAGCCCCTTGCTGGACGTTGTGCCGCTCAATACGTTACATTTCAATAACAGAATAACGCTCAAGGTGCCGCATATGGGCTGGAATAAGGTTTTCCACGAAAATGACTGCCCGATATTCGACGGTATTAAAAAAGATACCTACTTTTACTTTGTACACTCTTATTATATTGAATATAATGCTACTTTTACGGCCGCTTTTGCCGAATATGGGTTGAAGTTTTCAGCTGCGCTACAGGACCGAAATTTTTATGGTGTTCAGTTTCACCCTGAAAAATCCGGAGAAGCGGGCGAAAGATTATTGTTGAATTTCTCAAACTTATATTAACAATCAACCCTTATAAATAGATATGTATATCATTCCGGCTATAGATGTATTGGATAAAAAAGTTGTCCGCCTACGTGAAGGCAACTATAACGATGCGACCGTCTATGAGGTAAGCCTCGAAGAGATGGTTGAAAAATACCAGTCCAACGGCACCGAATTTGTGCATATTGTGGATCTCAATGGAGCCAAAGGGGATTTTTCTAACCAGGCGTACCTCTTCGATATTGTTCGCAATACGGACATGAAGGTGCAGTATGGTGGCGGGGTGCGCAGCATTGAGAAGGTCAAAGAACTGGTGGATGCGGGCATCCATCGGGTAGTGGTGGGTACCCAGGCCATCACCAATCCGGGATTTTTGGATGAGCTCAGCAAACTCAACCAAGGCAGGCGTAAATATGCCGATCACGTGGTCATCGCGATCGATGTGCTCGATGAGGTCATTAAGTATTCCGGTTGGATGGAGAGTTCCCCGGTGAAGCTGCTGGACTATATCGACCGCTGCCTCTCCCTGGGTTTCTTCCGCTTCTTATGCACGGATATCAATAAAGACGGCAAGTTGGGCGGCGCTGGTGTCGATTTATATAAAAAATTGATCGATTATTCGCCGATCATCAAGCTTATTGCATCCGGCGGCATCAGTTCAATGGACGATATTAATGCGTTGGACGCCATCAAGGTAGAAGCATGTGTCGTGGGTAAAGCCATTTATGAAAACTTGATCACCATCGAGCAGATCAAGGAATGGAATCTTAAATCCCTGATTCGTTTTTAGGTCATCATGTTAGCCAAACGCATCATTCCCTGCTTGGATGTCAAAGATGGGCGTACCGTTAAGGGCGTCAATTTTGTGAATCTGCGCGATGCGGGCGATCCGGTGGAACTGGCATGGCAATATTCGCGGCAGGGCGCTGATGAACTGGTGTTCTTGGATATTACCGCTACCCATGAACGGCGTAAAACCACCGTAGAATTAGTGAAGGCCGTGGCCAGGCAGGTCAATATTCCGTTTACCATCGGCGGCGGTATCAACGAACTGGCGGACGCCGATGTGTTGCTGCATGCAGGCGCAGATAAGATTTCCATCAATTCAGCCGCCGTGAGGAATCCGGAATTGATCAATCAACTCGCGGAGGCTTTTGGAATCCAGTTCGTCGTCGTCGCCATAGATACCCGTTTTGTGGCGGGTAAAAATTACGTGCACCTCAACGGCGGTCGTCTGAAAACCGATATTGAAACCGAAGATTGGATCAGGGAGGCGGAGCGCCGCGGTGCGGGGGAGATTTTATTGACATCGATGGACCACGACGGTACCAAAAATGGATTCGATTGTGCGCTGCTGGCAACGATCAATGACACGCTGTCTATACCATTGATTGCATCCGGCGGGGCAGGAAACAAACAGCACTTCGTGGATGTTTTCAAACGGAGCAATGTGGATGCCGCCCTGGCCGCATCGGTATTTCATTATGGGGAGATCTTGATTCCGGAACTGAAAGATGACTTGCGGCAGCATGGTATTGAGGTAAGGTGATTTTTAACGGAGAAGAATATGTTGGATTTTGAAAAAAGCGGAGGTCTCGTCCCGGCCATCATCCAAGACGCGCTGACGTTGGAAGTGCTCATGCTGGGTTATATGAATGAGGAAGCTTGGCAAAAAACCCAAGCGGAGAAACGGGTGACCTTTTTTTCCAGGAGTAAAAACAGGCTGTGGACCAAGGGCGAGGAGAGTGGGCATTTCCTGGAAGTGGTCAGCATCCATATCGACTGTGACCAGGATACGGTTCTGATCAAGGCGACCCCTCAAGGCCCTACCTGCCATACGGGAAACAGAAGCTGTTTTAACACCGATTATAATCAGAATTTTATCTTCAAGCTGGTCGATATCATCAATAATCGGTATGCATTCCCCACGGCAGATTCGTATGTAAACAGGTTGCGTGAACGCGGATTGAATAAAGTTGCGCAAAAGGTCGGCGAGGAAGCGGTGGAGACCGTGATCGCGGCCTTGGCCGAACGCGAAGTAGATTTCGTCAACGAAGCATCCGACCTGCTGTTTCACCTGCTCGTATTGCTGCGGGAGAAGAACGTCTCCTTGGAAACCATTGCCGGGAATCTAGCGAGCAGGCATCAGTGAGCAAACTCGAAGTTCATAAAGCAGGTACACTGTCGGGGCACCAGAACCCGATATTTGCAGTCGAGAATGGCGCCAGTCCGCATATTGTATTCACCGGAGGCAATGACAAGGGGGTTGTCCAATGGAATTTAGAGAACATGGCATTCGAGCGCGTCTTGCATCCCGTCCAATCCTCCGTTTACGCACTTCATATGATCGCCCATACCCCGCTGCTGGCCATCGGCACCCGGGATGGCAAGGCTTCCATTGTGCATACCGATACCCAGGAGCTCGTAGCCCGGCTCGAATATCATCAACGCCCGGTATTTGATGTCAAATCCTTCAAGACAAAACCCGAACTGGTATTGTCTTCCGAGGACGGTATGGTTTCCATCTGGAATACCGATACCTTTCAGTTATTATATCATTTCAAGGTGGCCGAGCAGACCGTACGGACCATTGCCATCAGCAATGACGAAAAGTGGATCGTGTTCGGAACAAAAGATGGCAAAATCAACCTGTACAACGCATCAGACTATTCCCTTGTGGCCGAGTTGCCGGGGCATGCCATGCCGGTCACATCGCTTTGCTTTTCACCTGATGGGCGATACCTGCTCACGGGCGCGCGTGATGCCCAGTTGAATGTATTGGAGACGGCCGGGTTTTCGATGTTCAATACCTTCACGCCGCACCTCTTCACCGTATATGCGATCAAATATCATCCCACCTTGCCCATTTTCGCCACCGCCAGCCGGGATAAAAGCATCAAGATCTGGGCTGCTGATGATTTCAGGCTGCTGCGCATCATCAGCTTCGAAAAAGGCTTTGATAGCCATTTCCTTTCCATCAATGATCTGGTATGGAATGGTTATAAAAACCAACTCGTTTCCGTAAGCGACGATAAACGGGCGATGGTGTGGGATGTTTCCCCCTAACGTCAAGATTGGTGATACCTAACTTCCCACCTCACTTGAAAGTAGTAGCTATGTCATTGATAAGTTGAAGGGCTTTTCTAGGTGTTTGCCCCTACAAAGTCCCTACAACTTCCCTAGAATCTCCCTATAACTTTCCCGCTATAAGAGAAGTTGGGGATCAGTAAATGCGACCTAGGGGACAACGTGGATTAGAGCAATTTTACGATTTGGGCCAGGTATATTCTGTCCACCTCGTCAAAGTGATCGAGGTATTCACTATCCACATCCAATACGGCGATCACTTCTCCCTCCTTGACCACCGGGACGACAATCTCCGACTTCGACAGCGAGCTACAGGCGATATGTCCTGGAAAGGCATCCACATCGGGCACCACGAGTGTTTCACTCCGCTCCCACGCAGTACCGCACACCCCTTTGCCTTTGGCAATGCGTGTGCAGGCTAACGGACCCTGGAAAGGGCCGAGCACCAATTCGCCGGACTTGACGATGTAAAATCCTACCCAAAAGAAATCAAACTGGGCCTTGAGTACCGCCGATATGTTCGCCATGTTGGCCACCAGATCACGTTCTCCAGCAACCAGCGCTTCCAATTGCGGTAGCAGGGCCTGGTATTGCGCTTCTTTCGTGCCCTTAACGATATGTAGTTCTTCTGCCATGGATAGTCACCTAAATCCCTAGGGATTGACAAAGATACGCAGAAGCCGGGAATTCTGACAGTGATGAATTAAGCGTTGGGCTGCGACGCCTTTTCGCGGATATATAAAAAAAAATTAGTTATTTCGTCGCGCAACCTGCTGGTTTAGGCAGACACATTCCGGAAGTCGCGGCAGATTGAAATAAAACGATACAAGAACAAAAAAGATGACCAAACAGCAAGTTAATTCGCTATCGGGCGTAAAAGAGATAGCCAGAAGAGCAAATGTTTCGATTGCCACCGTCGATCGTGTGATACACAACCGAAAAGGGGTTTCAGAAAGTACGAAAAAGAAAATCAATGATATCATAGCCGAAATGGGGTTTCAGCCCAATATTTTGGCAAGCCGCCTGGCGTCAAAGAAAACGAACCATTTCGCGGTCATCATTCCGCAATCCAAGGAAACCGATTATTGGGAGGCGCCATTGTCAGGCATCAACCGCGCTGCGACCGAATTGAAGCAATATGGCATCATTGTAGAGCAATTTTTTTATGACCTGAACGATAAAAAGGTGTTTTCCAAGATGACGGAGAAAGTATTGGCGGGTCGTTATGACGGCGTGTTGCTAGCTCCGTCGTTCATTAGCGAAGCCACGGCGTTTTCGGAGAGCTGCCGGGCGCGGAATATCCCTTATGTATTTATCAACTCCGATATTCCCGACCAAGACAGCCTGTGCTATATCGGCCCGCACCTGTACCAGAGTGGATACCAAGCCGGCCACCTTATCGGGTATGGATTGAAAGCAGGCAAAATATTGATCATTAACATATCAAAGGAGATCGACAGCTACCACCACCTATTGCGCAAGGAAGAGGGGTTCCGGGCGTATTTCAATGAGAATGGACGAAAAGCAAACCAATTGGTCAAAATCGATATCCGTAACACCGATGAATCTTCGATCGATGCCGATCTAGACTGGATTTTCCAGGTTCATCCCGATATTGAGGCTGTTTTCGTAACCAATTCCCGTGTCCAGTCCGTTGCGCATTATTTTGAGCGGAAGCGTATACAGGATAAAGTCCTGGTCGGTTATGATTTTCTGAGCGAAAACATTGTATACCTTAAGAAGGATGTCATCAACTTCCTCATCTGCCAGAAACCGGAAGAACAGGGTTACAAGGGTATCATGGCCTTGTTCCAGCATGTGGTCGCAGGAGCCAACGTTGAAAAAGAACAGTTCATGCCTATTGATATCATCACTAAGGAAAACTATCTCTTTTACAAGAATTAAGGACAGAAAATAGATCACTGTGCATCATACAGAAAAAAGTAAGAATTTATTTGGAGCGCTCGATATTATTTTCTTATTTAGCGGGTACGTTACCGATTATAAATCCGATCTCGAATCATAGGGAGTCTAGTGGTGTGTTTTGACGAATGCCACTAGTTTTTTTAAGCATGATTGCGGGTACGTACACGTAATTCAGGAAAAGTTGAAAACCATACTACATGGACCTGATGCATTGATGGCTCGTCGGCCTTTCTGGGTATCACGCGTGCAGCTGACCCCTATTGAACAACGGATTCCGGATTGAGCTCACGAACGTGTAAAATCCGGGTTGGTGATGACTGATAACAATAGGTTTTTGAATGATGAATAATATCAAACGTTGGCTGATGACCCTGGCTCCCGGTGTCGTAACGGCAGCCATTGTCTTCGGGCCGAGCAAAATTACCATTACTTCCAAGATGGGTGCCACCTATGGTTATGGGCTACTCTGGGTAGTGGTGGTCGCCATCTTCTTCATGATGGTTTTTACCAACATCGCATCCCGGATTGGGATGGCCACCGAACAATCACTGCTTACGACTATCCGCCAGCGTTATGGCAAGTGGGTGTCGGGATTGATGGGTTTCGGTATTTTTTTGGTGGCCATTTCTTTTCAGGCAGGGAATTCCATCGGCGTAGGCATTTCCATCGCAGAAGCGAGTCATACGCCAATGGCGCCCTGGATCATTCTTTTTAACCTCATCGGCATTGCATTGCTGTTTTTCCGCGACTTTTATAAGGTGCTGGAGCGACTGATGATCGGGATTGTGGCATTGATGCTTTTCGCATTCGTGACGACCATGTTTCTCGCCCGACCCAGCGTAGGCGGTATTGTGTCGGGTCTCGTTCCGGTTATCCCTGCTGAATCCTTGGGATTGATCATCGCCTTTTCGGCATCCTGTTTTTCCATTGTGGGGGCGTTCTATCAGGCGTACTTGATACAGGCGGCGAGGAGGGTCAATCCCCAGATGAAGCAGCATGAGAACAGCGGAGCCGCAGGTATTGTCATGTTGGGCGTCATGTGTGCAGTGGTGATTATCTGTGCAGCCGCGGTATTGCATCGACAGGGGATACCCGTGACCAAGGCCTCGGACATGGCCCAGGCACTGGAACCGCTTTTCGGGAAGTATGCCTCGTACCTGTTTCTTATCGGGCTGTTCGGGGCTTCTTTTTCATCGGTAGTGGGCAATGCTACCATTGGAGGAGCCATGCTGTCCGACGGATTTGGCTACGGGAGTGGGTTGGACGCAAAAACCGTGAAGGTATTCATCGCACTGGTCATGACAGCGGGCTGTGCCATTGCCATCGGTTATGAGAAGCCGCCGCTGGAAATGATTGTGTTTGCACAACGTGTCACGATTTTCCTGGTGCCGTTTATTGGCATTGTGATGTATCGCATATCCTGCGACCGTGCGGTGATGGGACCCGAGGTCAACTCACCTTTTATCCGCGTGGCCGGTCTTGCAGGCCTCTTGGCGCTCCTTGTACTAGCGGTATACAACTTCAATGAATTATTCTTAAAATAACGAAAAAATGGATGAATTAATCGAATTGGAGCAGCGGATGCTGGAACCTTCCCCGGCGCTGGTCGAAGATGTCGGCCGCATCAAGGGAGATATTCTCCTACTCGGTGTTGCCGGAAAGATGGGGCCTTCGATGGCCCGCCTTGCCCGTCGCGCAGCCGACATCGCCGGAAGCGGACAACGGATAATCGGCGTATCTCGCTTTTCGAATCCGGCCATGCGTGAGGAACTTGAGGCCGCTGGTGTGGAGACCATCGCCGCGGACTTGCTGGACGATGAGCAGCTGGCGTCGTTGCCGGATGCACCCAATGTGATTTACCTGGCCGGACAAAAATTTGGGACTACCGGCAACGAAGCATTTACCTGGGCGATGAATACCTACCTGCCCGGTGAGGTCGCCAAGAAATACCGCCAGTCGAATATCGTGGCATTTTCATCGGGAAACGTGCTGCCGTTTGTGCCCGTGACGGCCGGAGGTGTCTCGGAAGAGACTCAGCCGGAGCCGGTAGGGGAATATGCCCAGTCCTGTCTCGGCAGGGAGCGCATGTTTGAATACTTTTCGGCCAAAAACAACACGCCTGTCTTGATTTATCGGCTGAACTACGCCGTGGATTTCCGCTATGGGGTTATGGTCGAGATTGCCAAGTCGGTGCTCCACGAGAAGCCGATTGATTTGCGTACGGAGAATGTCAATGTGATCTGGCAGGGCGATGCCAATGAGATTGCCATCCGTTCCCTGCTCCATTGCACGTCGCCCGCGCGGGTATTGAACGTGACCGGGCCGGAGACCTTGTCCGTCCGTTGGATAGCGGAGCAATTCGGCCGGTCGTTTGGTAAGGAACCCGTGTTCGTCGGCGAAGCAGAGGGGACGGCCTTGTTAAATAATGCGTCGGCATGCCATCGTCTGTTCGGTTACCCACGGGTGACCGTACGGGAGATCATCGAGGTGACGGCACAATGGTTAATCAAGGGTGGAGAAGCGCTAAACAAGCCCACCCATTTTCAGGAAAGAAAAGGAAAATTTTAGATTATGGCAGGACAAGCAGGGCTTTCGGCCGCGAAGAAAGCCACATTGAAGGAAGGTACGGTTATTCCCGCACATCCCCTGGCGCTGACGGCGGAACGTAAACTGGATGAAGCGCATCAGCGATTACTGACACGCTATTACCTCGCCGCAGGGGCAGGCGGTGTAGCCGTTGGGGTGCACAGCACGCAGTTTGCGATACGGGATCCGGGAGTAGGTTTATATGAGCCGGTGCTGGCATTAGCTGCCGAGGAGATTGCAGCAGCCGGTGCCAAAGATCATTTCATCAGCATTGCAGGGCTTTGCGGCGGGACCGAGCAAGCACTGCGGGAAGCCGAACTGGCGCTGAAGTACGGATATGACCTAGGATTACTCAGCATGGGCGGGCTGCAGGGAAAGACCGAGGCGGAGATACTGGAACGTGCCCGCGCAGTGGCAGCGGTCATTCCTGTATTTGGGTTTTACCTTCAACCCAGCGTGGGGGGGCGGGTTTTTTCGTATGATTTCTGGCTGGAATTTGCTGAAATCCCGAATGTGCGTGCCATCAAGGCGGCACCCTTCAACCGCTATCAGACCCTGGAGCTGGTACGTGCGGTGTGCCACGCCAGCCGGAATGAGGAAATAGCGCTCTACACAGGTAACGACGATAATATCGTCTCAGATTTACTGACTACCTACGTCATTGACGTGAAGGGAAAAAAGGTGAGCAAGCGTTTCGAAGGAGGGTTGCTGGGGCATTGGGCGGTGTGGACACATGCAGCGGTGGCGTTGTTGGATGAGGTAAAACGTTACCGTCACGGGGACGATGTCGGTTTGGCAGAGCTGTTGACAAAAGGAGTGGCCGTCACGGACATGAATGCGGCTATCTTTGATCCGGCACATGACTTCCACGGTTGTATTCCGGGTATCCATGAGGTACTCCGCCGGCAAGGGCTGATGGCTGGGACCTGGTGCTTGGATCCCGGTGAGCAGCTTTCACCCGGTCAAGCCGATGAGATTACGCGCGTCTGCCAAGCCTATCCCGGTTTGACAGACGATGCGTTTGTACGTAAATTTTTGATCGAACAACGTCAGCAATAAGGAAATGAAGGAGATTCGCTTGGTCAGCACGGATTCGGATTTCATGCGGGAAAAGCTGGCGCATCCCTTTGGCTTTAAGGGCGCTTTTTTGACGGAACTTTGGCAAGTGGCCTCGTTGATGGAGTCAGCTTCCGGAAAGTGTGGTATCGGTCTCGCCACCCAAAGCGTGCTGTACGGCGATGCGGAGTTCTTCGCCTCCTGCTCGGAAGCGGAGGGGAATGCAACGATGTACCTCTTAGCCAATAAAGCACTCCGTTGGGCCCGGCAGACGGCATTCCGTTCGCCTATTGAGCTGTTGGATGCCATATGGCCGGCGGTCTGTGCGGATGCACGCATGCTGACCGGAAAGCGGGATATCAATGCGAATTTTAGTTACAACGCGCTGGTCAGCGTAGATCATGCGGCGTGGCTGCTGTATGCTTCGGAAAATGGAATAACGGAGTTCGATGCCATGTTACCCGACCAATATCGGCCGGCATTGGCCCATCGGAACAAACAGGTAGGAATCCTTTTTCAGGTTTCGTACACGATGCCCTTGGCACAGGTACAGGCCGCGGCCGAAGCCGGTTATTTTGTCTTTAAGATAAAAACTGGGTTCCCCGGCAGCCAAGAGGAGATGGTACAACGTGATATGGAACGACTGACCCAGATACATGGAGCACTGAAACACTACCGGACGGATCGTACCCCCAACGGGAAGCTGTGGTATACCATGGATGCCAATGGCCGCTATGAGCACAAAGAAACACTCCAACGGTACATCGACCACGCCGAGCGTATTGGTGCCCTAGAGCAAATATTGTTCTATGAAGAACCTTTTGGGGAAAACAACGAGGAGGATGTGCATAACATGGGCATACGGATAGCAGCAGATGAAAGTGCTTATGATGAGCGGAGCACGCTGAATCGTATCGATCAGGGATACAGTGTCGTCGTGTTGAAAGGCATCGCCAAGACACTTAGCCTGTCGCTCCGGATTGCTCAGCTGGCTCATGCACGCAATATACCCTGCATATGCGCCGATCTCACGGTGAACCCCATCTTAGTAGATTGGCATAAAAATTTGGCTGCTCGTCTGGCACCCTTCCCGGGTATAGGCATGACGTTGATGGAAACGAATGGCGACAGCAACTACGTAAACTGGGAGCAGATGAGCAACTGGCATCCCTGCGCCGGGGCATCGTGGATCGAACGGAAAAACGGGGTTTTTGAGTTAGATGATGATTTTTACGACCGGAGCGGGGGTATCTTTGAGCCTCCTACGCAATATGCAGCGCTTTTCCCAGCGCCAGAACACCAGCTAATGCGCGAATGATTACCATGACGTTTTAAAGCAAATATTTAAACACGATTGAAGATGACAAATAGTAAAAACGACGGATTCACAGTCTCGAGAAGGCATTTTCTGGCAACTGGCATGTTCACGCTGGCGGGTTTGTCGGCTATGGCCGTCCCCATGGGGAATAGCCGCCTGCGTAAGTCTCAACCAGCGCTTGCGCTCGGGCTCATCGGGGTGGGAAGCCGAGGCGGCGGCATCGCTAATATCATACAACAACTCCCCGGATTACGCCTGGTGGCATGTTGTGATATCCTGGAGGCGCATCTTCAGCAGGGCCTGGCATCAGCCGGTGGCCAAGCCAGGGGATATTCGGATTACCGCAAGCTGCTGGAAGATAAAAAAATAGATGCCGTCATCATCGCGTTGCCGCAGCACCTGCACTACCCAGCTGCCACAGCGGCATTAGAAGCCGGTAAGCATGTGTATCTTGAAAAGACGATGACACACGATATCGCTGAAGCGATTGACCTGGAGCAGTGGGTGAACAGCCATCCTAATTTGATATTTCAGGTGGGCCATCAATACCGTTATTTTGCACTTTATCATCGGATTGCTGAAGTCCTTAACAACGGGTGGCTTGGTGATGTGCTGCAGTATGAATGTCAATATCATCGCAACTCGGATTGGAGAAGGCCGGTTCCCGAGCCCGGACTGGAGCGCTTGGTCAATTGGCGGATGTACCGGGAATATTCAGGTGGACTGATGACGGAATTGTGTGCCCACCAAATCGACATTGTCAATTGGCTGACGGGTAACCATCCATTGAGGGTTACAGCAATAGGAGGCATTGACTACTGGAAAGATGGCCGGGAAACGTATGATAACATCCGGGCCATATTTGAGTATCCCGGCGGGGTGAAGGCCAATGTAAGTTCCATATTGGGTAATGCTTATAAAGGATATTCCATCCGGATTCTGGGGACAAAAGGTACCATTGAGGTACAGCAATCCAAGGCCTTTATGTATGGAGAGTCGGTGAAGAAAACACTTGCTACCGTGGATGGTGTAACCGGAGCCACGGCAGATTCCTGGGGCCAGGGAGAGGCGATTCCGCTGGACTTTGTCACTCAAGATGGCGAAAACCGGGACCCGACGGCTTATGCATTATTGGGCTTTGCGGCAAGCATCCGTACAGGCAGTAAACCATTTTCAAACGTCGAAACAGGAAAACAGAGTGCTATAGCGGTGCATTTGGCCAATAAGGCTGCCGATACCGGTGTGATACAGGAATGGATATGATGACATCTTCCCATAAAAAGTCAAAAACGCATACGACGAGCGCTGCTAAGGTGAGTCGGATGTATGTATTACTGGTGTTGGTGGTGATCTGCCGTCCGCTTAATGCCATGCAGGAGACGACATCCGATATGCATATATACATCCTCATGGGGCAGTCCAACATGGCGGGCCGCGGGACGATTTCGGACGAATATAGTAGCCAGGGCCACCCGAGTGTATTGATGTTTGATGAACGAGGCGAATGGGTTGCCGCCAGGCACCCGCTCCATTTTGACAAACCTAAAGTTGCCGGTGTCGGGCCTGGATTGACCTTTGGGATGGCCATGGCCGAAGCCGATTCCGGGGCTGTCATCGGACTAGTGCCCTGTGCGGTGGGGGGAACACCCATCGCGAAATGGGCGCCGGGAGCCTATGATGAAAGCACGGATACTCACCCCTACGACGACGCGGTAAGGCGCATAGAAAAAGCCTTGGAAACGGGCACCATCAAGGGAGTTATTTGGCATCAGGGCGAAAGCGACAGCGACGAGGCGGCGGCGCAGGTATACCTGGACAAGCTGGGTGAATTGATCGGACGAATCCGCACGGTTGTCGGAAATCCAGCGCTTCCTTTTGTAGCAGGTCAATTGGGGAGGTATCGGGAGCGTTATCAGTGGATCAATAACGAGCTGGCAAAACTGCCGGCTACCATTCCCAATACGGGGGTGGTGTCATCCGAAGGCCTATGGCACGGCGGCGACGGCACACACTTCGACAGTCCCTCCGCAGCAGAATTTGGACGGCGTTTCGCCGCTGGAATGCTTCAACTGCAGGAAAAAGCCGAAGGCTGGGAGTGGTTGTTTCACGGCGGAGACCCGAATGTGCGATGGCGAAGCATAGCCGGTGATCACTTTCCGGCTAACGGTTGGATGGTGGAGGACAGCATGCTGGTCGTCTTACCCGGCCGGGAGGGAAAAGACATCATCACGCGGGAGCAGTTTTCCAATTTTGAATTGGTGTTTGATTTCAAGCTAACGGACTCAGCAAACACAGGCGTCAAATACCTGGTCTCTCCTCTGAAAAATTCGAAAGGTTTGACGGTGTTGAACGGTCCGGAATACCAATTGATCGACGATTTCACGCATGAAACGGTGAAGGACAATAAAAGTCCGGAAACCAGTACGGGATCCCTGTATCTGCTCTATGCACCGGGTGAAAAACGGCTACACGCGGCCGGGACGTGGAACAAGGCCCGCATTGTGGTCAACGGTAAGCATGTGGAACATTGGCTGAACGGCGAGCAGATTCTCCGGTATGAACGGGGTTCGGCAGACTTTAGAGACCGGGTAGCCGACACGAAGTTCAAGGAGTACAAAACCGGCAGCTATGGAGAAGCCGAATTCGGCCACATCCTATTGCAGGCCCACGGCGATAAAGCGTATTTCAAAAACATCAAAATAAGGCGATTGAAATAGTAAATCGTTACAGCGGGCTGTCAGATAAAAGGAAATGAAGCACCACGCGGTATTGTATTCCGAATGTAAATACGATTTCAGAAAAAATTAACTTTTGTTTTGGAACTACAAATAATATTTCCTTACTTAGCGGGTACGTTACCGATTAGTAAATCCTATCAAGAATCAAGGGAGTTTTCAAAAGAAGCATTTGGCAAACCATTGCCTCTTTTTTCAGGAAGATTACGGGTACGTACCCGTAGACACTGAATGCCCACGTTGGGCACCATATGTATAATTGAAGATTTAATATGATGGATAGAAGGACCTTTATCAGAAACTCCGCCCTTACCACCTTGGCATTGGGCGCATTGGCAGACGGCAAATCGATGGTCGGGACCGGCGGGAGTCAGTCAGGCAAACGGATCGGCATCATCGGACTCGACACCTCCCACAGTCTGGCCTTTACCAAGGCATTGAACGCCGAAGTTCCGGATGAAAAATTACTGGGCTACAAGGTCGTTGCGGCGTATCCCTACGGAAGTAAGACCATTGAAAGCAGCGCAAAGCGGATACCGGGGTACATCGAGGAGGTCCGCGCACAAGGGGTTGAAATCGTGGATTCCATCCCTGCATTGCTGGACCGGGTCGATGCGGTGCTGCTGGAAACCAATGACGGACGCTTGCACCTGGAGCAGGCTTTGCCTGTGTTCAAAGCCGGAAAGCGGCTGTTCATCGATAAGCCCATGGCGGCATCGCTGGCAGACGTGAAGGCTATTTTCGAGGCTTCGGAGCAATACCGGGTTCCGGTGTTTTCATCTTCGTCCCTGCGGTATATCGAAAACATCGATGCGGTCAAGCGCGGCGATATCGGAAAAATAACCGGGGCCGATGCGTTCAGTCCAGCCACGATCGAACCCACGCATCCGGATCTGTTTTGGTATGGCATCCATGGGGTGGAAATCCTGTATGCGATCATGGGTACTGGATGTGAGCGGCTGACCCGGATTTACCACGAGCATACCGATATCGTCGTGGGTACATGGGCAGATGGTCGTATCGGTACCTTCCGGGGTACGCGCACGGGCAACCACGGTTATGGGGGGATGGTCTACGGCGAAAAAGGACACCTGGCCCTCGGAAAGTACGGAGGGTATATCCCATTGCTTTATAAGATCATCACATTTTTCGAAGATGGCATCCCGCCGGTCGACCAGGCAGAGACCCTGGAAATCATGGCATTCATGGAAGCGGCCGACGAGAGCAAGAAGCTGGGGGGGAAGCCGGTGCTATTGAGCGATATCATGAAGCGATCATCATGAACAGACAACTAAGGAATACGGTTAATCTCAGCGGACATGAAGGTATCCAGAAGAAAATTTATTGAAAGCAGTTCGTTGCTCGGGTTGGGCATGGCTTTTTCGCCTGCGGTATTCAGCTCACTGCCAACCGGTCAGGCCCCCGCTATCTTGGGCGGCAAACCGTTATTTGCCGGCAAGGTGTGGCCGAAATGGCCGGCCTGGAATTCGGCCACGGACGAGCGGTACATCCTGGATGTGCTGAGGAGCGGCGTATGGTCGCGGGCGCAGGTGACCGAGCGGTTCGAGCAGAAATGGGCCGAGGCCATCGGTACCAAAAGATGCCTGACGGTGGTGAATGGCACAAATGCCCTGATTACCGCGTTGGCTAACTTCGGTATCGGACCGGGAGATGAGGTGATCGTCCCGCCCTATACGTTCATTGCCACGGTCATGGCCGTGTTGGCGAATGGGGCGATGCCTGTCTTTGCCGATGTGGAGCTGGAAACATTTCAGATTGACCCGGTAAAAATCGAGGAGAAAATCACGGACAGGACGAAAGCCATCATTCCTGTCCACATCGCAGGGCTGCCGGCGGATATGGATCGGATCATCGAAATTGCGGGCAGACGCAACCTGGTGGTCATTGAAGATGCCTGCCAGGCGCATTTGGCCGAGTACGACCACAAGCGGGTGGGATCCATCGGCCATGCCGGGTGCTTCAGCTTCCAGAACTCAAAAAACTTACCCATCGGTGAGGGCGGCGCGGTGGTCAGCAACGATGACACGTTCATCGATCGTTGCTTTTCTTACCACAACCTGGGATTGCCTTACGGGGCGATGGTGGGCACGGTTTCTTCCGGAAGTGTACTGGTGGGTACCAAGATACGGCTGACCGAATACCAGGCGGCGATTGGCTTGGCCATGCTCGAACGGCTGGGCGCGGAGACGGACAGGCGGGATGAAAACGCCCGGTATTTAAGCGGGTTGCTGCGTGATATACCGGGAATCCATCCGGCCACCTTGTATCCGAAGGTAACCAAAGGCGCCTATCACCTCTATCCGTTCCGTTACGTACAAGCGGACTTCGGCGGACTGCCCCGCGAACGGTTCCTGGAAGCCTTACGGGCAGAAGGGGTGCCTTGCAGCAGCGGCTACGCGGTATTGACCGACCAGCCTTACCTGAAAGCGGCATTCGATTCAGCGCTTTATCGGAATGCCTATCCGCCGCAGCTGTTGGATTTTGATGCTTACCGTGAAGCCAATCGTTGCGCGAACAACGAAAAATTGTGCCATGAACAAGCCGTTTGGCTCACCCAGAATATGCTCTTGGGCGACAAAAAGGATATGGAGTTGATTGCGGCCGCGGTAAAGCGGATTCACGAACACCGCGGGGAATTATGAATAACAGACGATTTGGCAGACAACTTGTGCGGGCGGTCCTGCAGGTGATGCTTTACTTGGGTATTGCAAACAGTATACCGCTCCCTGCGTCGGCAGAAGCCGACCCGTCTTGGAAAGCCGGGATGGCCAAATGCATCATTACTCCCCAACAACACATGTGGATGGCCGGTTATGCCGCAAGGAACAAACCTTCTTCTGGGAAGATACACGATTTGTGGGCCAAGGTCTTGGTGCTGGAAGACTCGAGACAAGAGCGGGTGGTGTTTGTCTCCACCGACCTGCTGGGGTTTAAGCAATCCTTGGCGGATACGATCGCTTCATCCATCCAGCGATTACATGGTGTGCCGAGGGCCAATGTGGTACTGAACAGTTCACATACCCACTCCGGACCGGTATTGGCGGGCACGCTGGTGGATATTTATCCCATTGATGTTCAGGAGCAGCGAAAGATGACGGCGTACTCCGCTTGGCTGGCTGCCCAGCTTACCCGCTTGGTGGGTGAGGCCATTGCTGATCTGAAAGCGGCGCAGGTGTCTGCCGGGAGCGGTTTATCCCGCATCCAGGTGAACCGGCGGAACAACGTGGAATCGGAGGTGCCCACGCTGAGCGAACTGAAAGGACCGAATGACTTTAGCGTGCCGTTGATCAAGGTAACCGATGCTTCCGGAGACATGAGCGCGATTCTTTTTGGATATGCCTGTCACCCCACGGTCTTGAGCGGCTACGAATGGTCGGGCGACTATGTCGGGTTTGCGCAGCTGGAGCTGGAAGCCCGGTATCCCGGCGTGCAGGCAATGTTCATGCAAGGTGCCGGGGGGGATCAGAACCCCATCCCGAGACGCACGGTAGCCCTGGCCCGGCATTATGGAAAAGTACTGGCTGCCGCGGTTGAATGCGCCATTGAAGATGACGTATTTACCGTGTTGGAGCCTACCCTCCGGACGGCGTATCAAGAGATTTCCCTGCCATTTGAGCGAACGACCGACCGGGCTTACCTCACCGCATTGGTGACTGAAGAAGGACATCCCGCTTATTTCAAGGCTTGGGCAAAACGTATGCTTGCAAAGCTGGATGCCGGGCAACCACTGGATACCGCCTATGCCCGCTATCCCATACAATGTGTGACCCTGGGGCAGCAGACCATCTTTGCGCTCGGGGGAGAACTGGTCACCGAATATGCATTGCGCATCAAAGAAGTGTTCGGTAACGGCACCTTCGTCTTCGGGTATTGCAATGATGTAATGGGCTATATCCCATCAGAACGCATACTGGCAGAGGGTGGGTATGAAGGTGCGGATTCCCAGAAGGTTTTCGGACTGCCGGCCAAATGGGCCACGGGGATTGAGCAGCGCATATTGGAGGGGTGCAAGGATGTGCACGCGCAGGTGCGATGAAGGTTTGGTTACTACGCGGTATAAGAACAAAAATCAATACAGAAGTATGAAAAAGATATACGGCTTCCCCCTGTTGTTGCTCCTTGTCGCCAATGGCGCATTTGCGTCAGCCAACCCGTTGCTGGGGGCAACGAACTCCCTGCTCGTCCATGCAGACCGGGCAATGCAACAGGTCACCGTGCGCGGTACGGTGAAAAACAGCCAAGGTGTTCCGTTGGAAGGGGTGAGCGTGCAGGTGAAGGACACGGACAGCGGTACGGCTACTGATGCCGAAGGCCGGTTTGTTTTCGATGGGATAGCGTCCGATGCGATACTGGTGTTCAGCAGCATGGGGTATAAGCTGTTGGAAATCGAGGTTGCAGGCCGGGCTGCCCTTGACGTGGTCATGGAAGACGACATGGCGGGGCTGGATGAGGTCATTGTCGTTGGCTACGGTGTGGCGAAGAAAAGTGATCTGACGGGATCCGTACACCGGGTCAATGCAGCGGACTTTCAGGATCAGAGCACGACTCAGCTGACGGATATGCTCGCCGGCACGGTTGCGGGTTTCCAAGCCAACCAAGGGACGACTGCAGCGGGCGGAAGCTCGATGGAAATCAGGGGGGTAAACTCCATCAATGCATCCACCTCGCCCATGGTGGTGTTGGACGGGGTGATTTACAACGGCTCCATCAACGATATAAACCCCAATGATATTGAGTCCATCGACATCTTAAAAGATGCGAGTTCAGCTGCTGTATATGGTGCCCGTGCGGCCAACGGTGTGATTTTGGTGACCACCAAGCGGGGCGCGTCGGGCAAGCCGACCATCAGTGTTTCCACCAAGCAAGGGACAACGAACGCCACCTCCACCGCTTACGCCGCGCGCGGCGCAACGAATTATCTCGACTACCGCCGGGATTTCTTGCGAACCGTAGGTGGTTCGCAGCCCGACTATTATTTTCACAACCCACAAGCGCTTCCACCCGGTGTTTCCATTGAAGATTGGCGTTCGGCGAGCAATAATCCCAATCCTGACGATACCCAGGAATGGCTTAGCCGGCTCAACTTTTTCCCCTTGGAAGCGGCAAACTATATGGAGGGGCATGTGGTCGACTGGGTAGATGAGGTGATGCAAACCGGCCATCGGCAGGAGTATGATGTCAGCATCGGAGGCGGCACGGATAATGCCAAGTATTTCTGGTCGCTGGGTTACCTCGACAACGAGGGCATCATCGTGGGTGATCAATATGCCACGGTCCGGTCGCGGCTCAACCTGGATATGAAGGTGACCGATTGGTTGAATGTGGGGATGAATGCCCAGTACGCCTATCGCGATCAAAGTGCCGTGCCCGCATCATTGGGCAACCTTTCTCTCGTCAGCCCGTTTTCAAGTGTGTATGAAGAAGATGGCACCATCAACTTTTACCCCCATGGGTACATCACGCAGAATCCCCTGATCAACACCCTGGGGCAGGACCGGGATTATACCATCCAAAGCCTGTTCGCCTCGCTTTACGGTGAAGTAAAATTGCCGTTTGGCATCACTTACCGGATATCGTTTCAACCGCGATCTACGCTGACCAAAGACTACAATTTCTGGTCTACCGAAACCATTACCGGTCGGGAAACGTATAGCAATGGCTATGGGACCCGGGCGGATAATTCCTCGTTCGAATGGATGGTAGACAACCTCTTGAAGTGGAACCGGACATTTGGGGTCCATGGTTTTGACGTGACCCTGCTATACAATGCTGAGCATTTCAGGTCCTGGGGCTCGGAGATCGGCAATCAGTCGTTCCAGCCTAGTCCCACGTTGGGGTTTGGGGGACTGCAATTCGGTAATAACCCGTTCCTGAATACCAATGACGTCAAATATACCGGCGATGGATTCATGGCCCGGATCAACTATAGCCTCATGGATAAATACCTGATCACCGGGTCGATCCGCCGGGATGGGTTCAGCGGCTTTGGGCGGGAAAATCCCTACGCCGTTTTTCCTGCGGCGGCCGTTGCCTGGCAGGTCCACCGGGAGGGGTTCTTCCACGCGGATTTCGTCAACCAATTGAAGCTGCGGGTCTCCTGGGGGAAAAACGGAAATCGGGATATTGGCCCGTATGCCTCCTTTGCGCAGATGGAATCCGTACAATACTATGATGGCACAAATGCAAGGGTGGGGGTGTATACCTCCAGCCTGTCCAATGCTGCGCTGTCTTGGGAAGAAACGGAATCACTGAACTTCGGTGCAGACCTGACGATGTTCAATAATCGCCTTAACCTGACGGTGGATTACTATGACGCAAAGACCAATAGGCTGCTGGTTGAGCGTTCGCTGCCAACCATAACAGGATTTTCCAGCGTGACCACCAATATCGGATCGTTGGCGAATAAGGGATTTGAAGTTACCTTGAGTAACTTGAATATCAAAAAGCCCAATTTCTCCTGGACATCCAGTTTGAATTTTTCGCTCAACCGCAACCGCATCACGAGCTTATTTGGCGAAACCGGTACTTACGTATTGGAAGGCCGCACCCATACCGGCGAGATACCGGATTTCAGCAATCAGTGGTTCATCGGCAAGTCCCTGGATGTGGTGTGGGATTACCATATCCAAGGTGTGTGGCAACAGGAAGAAGCGGAAGCGGCGGCTCAATATAATCTGCGTCCCGGTGATTATAAAGTGGAAGACCTGAATGGTAATTTGGTGTATGAAGCACTACAGGACAAGCAGTTCATCGGTTATACCGTGCCGCGCTACACGATCGGGCTGCGCAACGAATTCAATTTCCTGAAAAACTTCACCGCCTCGGTGTTCGTCCGTGCCGATGTGGGGCACATCCGGGCGTTTGCGCCGTTGGTCACCGATTTCTCGACCTATGACCGCAGGAGCACGGCCAATTTTCCCTATTGGACTCCGGAAAACCGATCGAATGAATACCCCCGGCTGAGCAGAAATACGACTGTATTCGGCGGCAACATCCTACCCTACAAAACAACGAGCTTCCTGCGGGTGCAGGATGTCACGCTGTCCTATGCCCTTACGCCCGCGCTGATGGAGCGGATACAGGTGGGAAACGCAAGGTTATTTCTGTCTGCCAGAAACCTGTTGACGGTATCGGATTGGCCGGGGTGGGACCCCGAGTCGGGGCACAATCCCATGCCCAAGGTATACACCATAGGATTAAATTTTTCGCTTTGATGAATGAAACTTTGCTATAAAAAAGTGGATGATGAACGCACTGAATAACATACTCAAAACCCTTGTGGCCGCCTTGGCACTCTTGTCTCTTTCGTGTTCCAGAAGTTTTCTGGAACCGGAGCCCCTATCGTTTTTCACGCCTGAGAATGTGTTTGTGGATAAGGAGGGGTTTGAGACATTATTGGTGACCATGCGGAAGGACCTTAACCGGGAACAAACGGCCCAAAAGAATTTCATGGCACACCAATGGGCGGCCTCCGAAGCAGGTGTGCCCTGGCTGCAGATGGATTTTACGCGATTGACGCCCAATTCCGATGCCTTCCAGCAATTTGTGAATCAGATCAACGACATCTTTGAGATGGTACGGAATGCCAATACGATCATCAGCCGCATCGATGACATTGAGTGGAGCGATGAGGCAGACCGGAATCGGATCTTGGCAGAAGCATTATGGCACCGTTCCTACTGGTACTACCGACTGATCGGCAACTACGGGGACCTGCCTTTTGTCCAGCAAGAGGTACAGGGGGCGCGTGTCGATTTTAACACGCACAGTCGCTGGGCCATACTGGATAAAATACAAGCCGATATGGAATTTGCGGCACAGTGGATGCCGGTGTCTACCGCACCGGGCGAACCTTCAAAAGGAGCTGCAGATCACTTGTTGACCAAAATATACTTGGCAAACATGGCCTTTGAAAAAGCCATTGAATCGGCAAGCCGCGTCATCGATGGACCTTATGCGTTGATGAAGAGCCGCTTTGGACAAGATGCCTCGGACCCCGCCAAAAACGTGATCTGGGATTTGCACCGGCCCGATAATAAGAACTTACCGCAAAATACGGAAACCATCCTGGCTTTTGTGGACCGCTGGGAAGCACCCATTGACGCCCGGTCCGCGGGTCTGTTTACGATGCGGGTGTATCACTGCGGATGGGTGAATAGCCTGGTAACCAAAGACAAAGATGGCAAGGTGGGTTTGATCGATTCCGGACCGCTCTATGATTCCCTGGGTAGGGGCAATCCGGATGTGGCACTGAGTGACTACCACAGCTATGACCTTTGGGACGACGGTAGGTACGATTACCTGACCACGCCGGATCTGCGGCGGGCCGATATCAATTGGTGGGACCGCGAGGAGTTTTTTTACAACAATCCGGCTTCCAGCCAATATGGTGAACCGTTTGATCCCCAGAACATGGATAATCCCAGTGAATATTGGGCGCGGATTTATGCCATGCCTTTTTACAAAACGTATGTCCCGAATAAACCCGACCAGGTTGGGCTTCCCATGGGAAGCAATGGCGACTGGTACATCTTCCGGCTGGCAGAAACCTATCTGTTGCGGGCGGAGGCTTATCTTTGGTTGGGTCAGCCGGAGCTGGCTGCTCAAGACATCAATGCTGTGAGGGGCCGGGCGGGGGCGCCGCCGATCAGCGGTGCCCAAGTGACCATCGATTTCCTGTTTGATGAACGGGCGCGGGAATTATTTGCAGAAGAACCCCGGCAAAATGAATTGAACCGCGTTTCCTACATTCTTGCGGCCCGTAATGAACGTGGCTACACCTTAGAAAATCTTCACCAGCATAACTGGTTTTATGACCGCGTGCGTAATTTGAATAATTTTTATGCGCATTATAGCGATCTGAACGTCCTGGGTCAGAACCCCCGGATCGAGCCCTACCATTTTCAATGGCCCATCGATGACAACATCATCACGGCGAATACGCTGGGCAGAATCAACCAAAATAAGGGATATGTGGGTGCCGAAAATAATCAGCCTCCCCTTGAAGCGGTGGAAGAAGGACAGTAATGATAATAGCTGAATTGATATGATAATACTTGACAAGCCGAAGCAAGAGGCATTGATTGCGCAACCATACTATTCAGGGTTTGCGATTGCCCATGACACGTATAATGCGATTTCCAAAGCAGGTGATGGCCGGATTTATTATATCCTGTCGTCCGAACAGGTTGATGAGGGTGGGAAGATGTTTGTGTACGATCCGCAGTCGGATGAGACGTCGCTGTTGGCCGACCTCACGGAAATCTGCGGCGAGGCCGGTCAACATGCAGTTGCGCAGGGAAAATCCCACTCCCGGTTTTACGAATACAGGGGGAAACTCTACCTGTCCACGCATGTGGGTTATTACGAGATGGTCAATGGGATGGAACGGTTGCCTAAAAATTTGCCTGCCGGGATAGCTCCCTACCCCGGCGGACATTTCTTGTCCTACGACCTGGGCAGTGGGGCGTTTGAAGAGCTGTGCACCGCACCGGAGGGGGAAGGGTTCGTGGCCATGACGATGGATGCGCAGCGCGGGCAGCTGTTCGGCATCACGTGGCCGACCGGGTATTTCGTCCATTACGATGTTGAAAATCGATCCGTACACCGCGTGGACCCCGTGTCCGAACGTGGTGAAGCAGGTGACCCCGGTCATGACTTCCGGACGTTGTGCCGTTCGCTACTGGTGAATCCCACCGATGGAAAAGTTTATTTCACCACAGCCGATGGGGATATTTTTGCGTATGACCCCGGCGCGCGGGCTATCCGGAAGCTTGAGGTGGAGCTGAAACTCGACTATTTCGGAAGTTATGACCCTACCCATCCTGGGAGTATGGCATACAATTGGCGCAAAATTTTCTGGTACTCGCCCGAACAGGTGGCCTACGGGATACATGGCAACTCGGGGTATTTATTCCGTTTTGATCCCAATGTCCCGTCAATCGAGCTGGTACAGCGGCTGACCTCTGCGGCCTCCCAGCGGAGTGGCATGTACGACCAGTTCAGCTATGGATACCTGGGATTCCAACTGGGACCTGATGGGCATACCATCTATTACCTCACCGGCGGACCCGTATATGAAGACGGGCAACGGGTAAAAGGCCAAGATCTGATCGCAAAAGGAGGCGCCAAGGGCGTGGAAAACCTGCACTTGGTCACGTATCATATCCCCGAACGGCGGTACACCGACCATGGACCGATATTTTACCCCGATGGCAGCCGGCCTTCCTATGTCAATGCAATTGCCGTTGGCGACGATGGATTTCTGTATACCCTGGCTCGGTATACCTATCAAGGAAGGGAGATCGCCGATCTGATTAAAATTCCTAATCCGCTTTTTAGCTGATAATCTAGCAAACTATGAAGATAACGTTTCGTCAGTATGTTGAATTTTTGGGGATGTCCGTCATGTGCTTGGGCGCATGTACAGGGACAAGATACGAGGGGGCGCTACCGCCCGATGAGGCCTTGGATGCCTTCGCGTTGAAATCGGGATTTGAGATGGAGGTCTTCGCCGCCGAGCCGCAGGTGATGGATCCGATCGATTTGGTGTTCGATGAGGAAGGCCGCATGTACGTGGTGGAAATGGGCGACTACCCCTACAAACCGGAACCCGGCAAAGGAAGGGGAAAGATTAAGGTCTTGAAAGACGCGGACGGCGATGGTCGTATCGATGAAACAACGGTTTTTGCGGAGGGTCTGCCCGATGTCACCAGTGTGCTGCCCTGGGGCGGCGGGCTTATCGTCACCTCGGCCCCTGATATCCTGTTCTTAAAAGATACAACAGGGGACGATGTTGCGGATAGCCGGGAAGTGCTCTTTACTGGATTTTTTGAAAATAATTCGGAAGCGCAGATTACGAATTTACGCTATGGGGTAGACAACTGGATCTACGCCAACAATAACGGACAGCGCGGGGAGGTGACCTTCACCAGGCGCCCCGATCTGCCCGCACTTTCGGTTGCCGGAGGGGATTTCCGGTTCCGGCTCGATAAGAATTTGGTCGAAGTGGAGTCCGGTGCCGGGCAATTTGGGTTGGCTTTGGACGACTGGGGCAACCGTTTCTTTACGCAGAATACCTTGCATATCCAGACTGCCCCGATGCCCTGGCGATACCTCAAAAGACATGAACACCTGCCTTCCTACGCGGCCACAGCGAATATCTATGCGCATGACCTTCGTGTCTTCCAGGCGAGCGAACCCCCGTATTGGCGAGTGGAGCGTAGCAAGCAACGCCAGGAGCAGTACGATGCATCGGGGCTGGACCGCGTCGAATACATCGAAGGACATTTTACGGGAGCCTCCGGCGGGACGATGTATAACGCGAACTTGTTTCCAGATGCATTTTATGGCAATGTGTTTACCGGGGAAGTCTCATGCAATCTGGTGCATCGCGATGTGGTGGAATCGACCGGTAAAGGCCCTTTCTTTACGGCACATCGTCACGAAAGTGAACTGGAAAGCGAGTTTCTCACGTCGACTGATCCCTGGTTCAGGCCGGTCAATTTCTGCGTAGGGCCTGAGGGTGCCCTCTATGTGGTAGACATGTACCGCCAGCACATCGAAACACCGGTATCGATACCGGAAGAGCTGAAAACCGATATGGATTTCGAGCAGGGCAATCAGTATGGTAGGATTTACCGCATTTTTCCGGAAGGGCATCGTCCCAAGGACTATGGGAACCCTAAATTGGGGGAGAAGACCGCCGCGGAACTGGTAGCGGTACTGTCGCATGCCGATCATTGGTGGCGTATACAAGCGCAGCGGCTGTTGATTGAGCGCCAGGATAAGTCGACCGTTCCAGCCATCGAGCAGCTGTTCCGTACCCATCAGGATCCCCGGACGCGCCTGCATGCTTTCTATGTATTGGAAGGGCTGGATGCCTTGTCTGCTTCCGTGGTTAAACAGGCGCTAAACGATGAAGAGGCGAATGTCCGCAGGCATGCCGTCATGGTAGCGGAGCGATTTCCCGAGTGCCGGGACGAATTGCTCAAACGGGTGGATGATCCGGTGGCGCATACGGCTTTCCAGGCCGTGCTCAGCGCAGGCCAGTTTGCCGATGACCGTTCGGTGGCCGCGCTTGCACATGCTGCGGTCAACCATGCAGACGATGGGTGGTTTCGGAAGGCGGTGCTGAGCGCTGAACCGGGTTCTTCGGCCGAGCTGTTAGCCCAACTGACGAAAGCCGGTTTTTTTGAGCAGGAAGATGATGGCCGCGTCCGGTTTATCGAGGATTTCGGTTATGTGTCAGGTTCGAGCGGACAGGTATCCGATATCCTCGCGGCTACCGATCGGTTTAAGGATGAATCAATGACCGCGCGGTATCGGGTGGCCTTTTTGTCAGGTCTTTCAACGGGATTGCAAAAAACAGAGATGGAAGCGAAGGATAAGGGTTTGCTGAAGAAAACGCTGGAGACTGGCAAGGCGGCATTTAAAGACGACGAAAGCAGGAAGGTAATGGATTCCATATCCACCATCCTGGATTAACGTAACGTATCGGATGGACAAACAACAGATGAACGGAAAACAACGGATGAACGAAAGAAGAATGTTTCTACGGGAACTATTCGCTTGGGGGCTTTCGATTTCCGCTGGCGGGCTATTGGCCGGTGCATGTTCCCAATCGGCCACGGACAAGGGCAGTAACAAGGAAGGCGACCCCATGGCGCGTTTCGGTGGTAACTGCGGCGACTATAGCAAGCTCACCGATGCCGATTTCAAGGCCCGCAAACAGTTGGGCTATCAAGAGCAATCGCCCACGGAAGACACCCAATGTCAGAAATGTAATTTATGGCTGCCGCCCAAGAAGGATCAAACCTGTGGGGGATGCACCTTATTTTCAGGTCCCATTGAGCCCGAGGGAACCTGTACCTATTGGGCGCCGAGGACAGAAGGCAGTCAGCTAATGGGTTGACGAAAATGGATGCTATGAAGTGTAGAATATTCTTTTGCTGGTGCTGCATCGCAACGACGCTCGTTTGCGCACGTGTGCATGGCATGTCGCCCGCTGCGGGGGTACGCGTGTGCACCTTCGATGTAGATGCCACGCCACCCGTCGGCAGCTACCTGACTTATGACCGGATGACCCACACGTGGGACATGGGCCTGCGGGCACGCGGTATCGTGATCATTGGGGCGGGACAACCCATCGTGCTATGTGCGGTAGATTGGATCGGAATCGCAAACGATGGACAGGATGCATTCAAACGGGTGCTCGCCACCGCTGCAGGTACTGTAGAAGCGCGGGTGCTGATACATACCGTGCATCAGCATGATGCGCCGACGTGCGATTTCGGTGCAGAGCAGCTATTGAAGTCCAAAGGGTTGGACCTGATCAATTTTGATGGCACATTCGCCAGGGCAGTCCTGGCCCGGCTGGATTCGGCCGTGCGTGTTGCGCTAGACCATAGTCAGCCGGTCACGCACCTCGGCCTGGGTGAGGCGCAGGTCTATGAAGTGGCCTCCAACAGGCGGATACTGGATGCCAACGGCAAAGCGACGATCAGCCGCACCTCGGCGACCAAGGACGCCGAGGTGCGCGCCCTGCCCGAGGGGCTGATCGACCCCATGGTGTCGCTGGTCAGCTTTTGGAACGGCGACACGCCGGTAGCCGTACTCAGTTACTATGCCGTGCACCCCCAAAGTTATTACCGCACGGGCAATGCGAGTCCCGATTTTCCGGGAATCGCCCGCTTTTTACGGCAACTGGCGGTACCCGAAGCCCTGCACATTCACTTCAACGGAGCGGGGGGCAACGTGACCGCCGGAAAATACAACGACGGCTCGAAAGGGAACCGGTGGAAGCTGGCGGAGCGACTGGCCGACGGCATGGCCCGGGCTTGGGAACAAACGAAACGGCAGGAGCTGACGCCTGCCGACATCGCCATCGCGACGGCGCCGCTTAAACTGCCGGTCTCCACCGATGCGATCCGGTTGGAAGCCGAGCTGACGACGCGTGATCCGATCTACCTGGCGAACAATGTTTACAAATTGGTATGGTCCAAACGGCAGGATGCGGGGAAATACATCGACGTATCGTGCCTGACCTTGGGTAATGCCAAGGTACTCCACTTGCCGGGCGAACCTTTCGTGGAATACCAGCTTGCGGCAAAGGCCATGCGCAAAGATTGCTTTATCGCCGTCGCAGGCTATGGCGATTATGGTCCGGGATACATCTGTACCGCCAAAGCGTATGAAGAAGGGGGGTATGAAGCCGGACCGGCATCGGGCACGACGGCCGATGCGGAAGCGGCAGTATTGGCTGTGATGGAACAATTGTTACACCGGTAAAAACAGCAACAAATCCTAACAAACGTATGAACATGAAAAAAGTACATTATTTGGTTGTGTTGTTCAATCTGTTGGTTTTTGTCCGTCCGCTTCCCGCGGCTATTGGACTGCAGCAGCTATCGGTAACCGGAACGGTCACCAATAGTCAAGGCACTCCTTTAGAAGGCGTAAGCGTGAACATCAAAGACACCAATACGGGTACGGCAACGGATGCCGAAGGGAAATTCGTGCTGGAGCAGGTCAGCACTGATGCCACATTGGTGTTCCGCAGCGTGGGGTATAAAGAAATGGAAATCGGCCTGTCGGGCAGGTCCGCCCTTGACGTGATCATGGAAGACGATGTCGCCGGACTGGATGAAGTCGTCGTCGTGGGGTATGGGGTGGCGAAGAAGAGCGATCTCACCGGTGCGGTCTCGCGGATTTCCATGGAGGACCGGATGCTTCAGGCGAACACCAATATTTCACAGGCATTTACGGGCGTTGCCGGGGTAAACGTAGACGCCAAGGGGGGCGCCAATAGTGATCCGTCGTTCTCGATTCGCGGGCAAACGTCCTTGTCGGCGAGCGCGAAACCGTTGATTGTGATCGACGGCATCATCTTTAACGGTTCGTTGGCCAGCATTAACATGAACGACGTGGAGCATATCGATATCCTCAAGGACGCATCGGCAGCTGCGGTTTACGGATCCCGGTCAGCCAACGGGGTGATCCTGATCACCACCAAGTCGGGAAAGAACCAGAAACCAACCGTTTCGTTCGATGCGTATGCCGGTTTTCAAGATATGACCAACAACTCCATGCGGGTAATGAATGCAGAAGAATTTGCGTTGCGTTCGTTAGATTGGTATTGGCAGCAGGATGTCTATAACTGGTATCGTACCAATCCGACGAGCGCCGAGGGGCGACCCGCGCGGCCGGACGTCAACGATCGCGACGTGGTGGCTTCCTATCTGCCTACGTATGAGGAGCAACAGAATTATTTACAAGGCAATGAAATCGACTGGGTGGATGAGGTGTTGCAAGTGGCACCGATGCAAAACTACAGTTTGAGCCTGCAAGGGGGAGCCGACCGGACCACGTATTACATTTCAGGGTCTCATTCCAACGTCGAAGGTATCCAATTGAACGATAAATTCAAGCGGTACACGCTCCGCAACAATTTGGAAAGCAAGGTGAATGACTGGTTGACCCTTGGATTGAATACCTCCTATGCGTTTCAAGATAATTCGGGACTTCCGGCTAGCCTGACAAATGCACGGGTAGCGAGTCCATTGGTCAATAATAAAATCGGACAACCGGATTATGATATTTATCTGGGGGGAGAGCTCTACCAGCCCTACCCACTGGTGTACCTTGAAATCGACAACAAAGATGTCCGCAACGAGCTGTTTGCGATCGGCCGTGCAGTTGTGGATGTACCGTGGGTACAGGGACTGCGCTATGAGTTTAATTATTCGCAGACGTATTTCAACACCGAAGTCAATTCGTTCCATTCCAACCGTACCCCAACAGGTTCGACCAACCGCGGATATGCGATCAAAGAGCCCAAGGAAGAGCGAAACTGGATTCTGAATAACATCGTTACCTATATGCGTGATTTCGGTGACCATCAAATCAATTCAACGCTGCTCTTCAGCCGGGAAAATATCCGTGGAAGTACGTCGAAATTGACGGCCGAAGGGTTCAACAACGAATCATTGGGCTTCAATAACATGGGAATCGGAGAGGTCGCTACGGTGGGTTCCACGGCATACGAAGAAAACAGCTTGGCGTACATGGCACGTGTGAATTATACCTATCAGTCGCGTTACCTGTTGACAGCAACGGTGCGTCGGGATGGCTATTCCGGATTCGGTAAAGGCAACAAATGGGCGACATTTCCCTCGATTTCACTCGGATGGGTACCGTCTGAAGAAGCTTTTTTGAAGGATAAGGGACTGTACCTGAAAGTCAGGACTTCGTACGGCGTGAACGGCAACCAGGGAATCGGCCGGTATTCAAGCCTATCGTCCATGGGTACCACCTATTATATATATGGCAGTAATACGGCGATCGGCCTCTTTCCGGAGACGTTGGGCAACCCCGATCTGAGCTGGGAAGAAACCACCTCGTTTAACGCCGGTGTAGATTTTGGGGTATTGAACAACCGGATCACCGGCTCCATCAATGCGTACACCGCGAAGACCGAACACGTATTGGTGAGACGACAATTGCCTCCCGCGGCGGGTTATCCGAATATTTGGGCGAATATCGGTGGGCTGGCCAATAAGGGGATTGAGTTGGAGCTAAATACTATCAACATCGACAGATCGGCATTTAACTGGAAGAGTAATTTCGTGTTTTCAATCAACCGGGACAAGATCAGTCGGCTGTATGGTTCGGACAGCGATGCAGACATTGGCAATGCTTGGTTTGTCGGCAAGCCGATAGCCGCGATTTACGACTACCAGATGGCCGGGGGGGTATGGACAGAGGAGGAATTTTTCAACGGGAACGTACTGTCGGGCTGGTATCCGGGGCAATTCCGGTATGTGGATCAAAATCAGGACGGAAAGATCGATCCGGACAACGACCGCACGATCGTAGGTTACGAATCACCTAATTACCGACTCAGTCTTACTAATTCGCTATCCTATCAGAATTTTACCCTGTCTGTGTTTATCAACTCTATCCAGGGTGGAAACGGCTATTATTTGGCTAATAACGCGGAAATAGTCAATCCGCTTTATACCATGACGCATCGTAGAAACAATTCGGCAATCAACCGTTATTGGTCGCCAGAGGCTCCTACGACCAACACGACAGGGATTTACAACAACCCCCAGCGCCAAAGCGGAATTTATCAAAGCCGCAGCTTTGTGCGGTTGCAGGATGTGTCGCTGGCCTACCGATTCGGCCAACCGGTACTGGATAGGCTGAAGTTAAATGACTGTCAGGTATATATATCCAGCAAGAATCCCTACGTCTGGACCAACTGGCAGGGATGGGATCCGGAAATCGGGGTGAGTGACACGCCGCTGATGCGGAATGTGGTGTTCGGTGTCAGACTGAGTTTATAGCTATTTATACATTACGATTTGTAATCATGAAAACGTATTTAACTGACTTCTTATCGAATTTTCTGTGTCCCGCATTGGTTCTGTCGCTGGCATTGTCTGCATGCAACGACAGCGTATTGGAGGAAGTTCCTTTGGATTTCTTTTCGCCGGACAATTCATTTACTACGGAAGCCGGGGCGTTGCAAGGGATCACGGCACTGCATGATCGGGTACGTACAGCCTATTACAGCTATACCGAATTTGGAACGATGAATTGGGCAACACATGGCTCAGACCTGGGGTTTAACGGCGAAATACCGGAAAGGGGGAGCCCGTACCTGAATTCCTACCGCGATATGACGCCTATTTGGAAACCCGTTGTTGATCACTGGACAGCCGGCTTTAAAATCATCCAGTGGGCCAACGTGTTGATTGATCAGCTGCAACAGCTGGATCCTGGGGTGTTTGCAGCGGGCGAAGAAGGGAAAAACGGCTATATCGGAGAAGCACGCTTTTTCCGGGCGTTTGCGTACCGGAATCTGGTTTCAACCTTTGGCGACATTCCGCTGTTGGACCACCCGGTGCAATCGGCTAAGGCAGATTTCGTCCGGGATCCTGCATCGTCCGTCCTTAAACTGATGGAAGAAGATTTCAAGTTTGCAGCCACCTATTTACCCAAACAGGGAGAAGAAGCCGCGCCGGGAAGGATTACACAGGGGGTAGCTTGGCATTACCTGGCAGAAACGTATTTGGAAGAAAAAAATCCGGAGGCGGCGGTTGAAGCGGCCTCGCAAGTAGTTGATGGTTACCATTACAACCTGATGACCGAACGCTTCGGAAACCGGTTGGCGAACGATTACCTGGGATCAGGTGATGTGTACTACGATCTATTCGGGTATTCCAACCACAACCTCGCCAACAATACAGAGGCCATGTGGGTCATCCAGATCGAGCCGAATATCACGGGGGGTAGTCAGGTGTCGTCGGCATATATTTACGGACCACGCTATTTCGATATCGGGCTCACGCCCGATGGGAAGAAAGCCATTCTGGGAAATTTTTATAACGGAAACTATACAGGATACAACGATACGCTGAGTAGGCCAACAGGCAACGCCCGGGGCACCAATTTCGTCCACTATTACATGTGGGAAGGGGAATGGAACACCGACATCCGAAATGCGAAACATAATATAAAGCGGGATTTTTATTTCGACAATCCGGAATCGGCTTACGATGGCCATAAAATAGATTTCAGTTTATATAAGAATCCGAAAAGATCAAACCCGATGCTGGATACCTGTAAAATCCTCTTCCCTACCTTCATGAAATTCCATGATCCGGGTAATTATTTCGTGGATCCCGGGCGTTCCGGGGGCGGTGTTACCCACAAGGATTGGTATGCACTGCGCTTTGCCGAAACACTGCTGCTCCGCGCGGAGGCTTATCTCGGCACCGGCCGGCCCGACTTAGCGGCGGAAGACATCAACAAGGTGCGAAACCGGGCGCATGCGACGCCGGTGTCGGCGGCGGATGTCGATATCGACTACATTCTCGACGAAAGGGCCAGGGAACTCTATGGGGAAGAATGGCGGCTCATCGCGCTGCGCCGCACGGGTAAGCTGATCGAGCGGGTCCGGAAATACAACGATAATCCCATGTGCCCCGGAGCGGATATCGAAGAGTACAATGTGCTATGGCCCATTCCCCAAAGCCAAATCGATTTGAATGTCGATGCGGAGTTCCCGCAGAATCCGGGATACTAAAGTTTTATTAAATTTACCATGGACAACCAATTGATCAATAACATGAGCAATAATCAGAGAAAATCGAGAAGACAGTTCATCAAGGACGTCTCAGTAGGTGCTGCGGCACTGTCGCTGGTGGGGCATCCCCGCTTCAGTGCCAAAAGCTATGCCCGCATCTTGGGCGCCAATGACCGGATCAGGGTCGCGATGATGGGGGTGAATGCGCGGGGACTGGCGCTGGCCAACAATTTTTCCGCACAGCCCAATGCTGAGGTCGTGTATGTCTGCGACGTGGATCGCCGCGCGGCGGATAAATGCATCGCGGCCGTGGCGAAAAGCCAGGGCAGCACACCCAAGTCGGCCCCCGACTTCCGGAAGGCGCTCGAAGACAGCGGTGTTGATGCCTTGGTCGTTGCCGCTCCAGACCATTGGCATGCACCGGCCGCCATCCTGGCTTCCAAAGCGGGAAAACATGTGTACCTCGAAAAGCCATGCAGCCACAATCCCAATGAAGGCGAACTGCTAATGGCGGTACAAAAGAAATACAACAATGTCATCCAGATGGGTAACCAGCGACGGTCGTGGCCCAACGTGGCGAAGGCCATCCATGAGCTGCATAACGGTATTATCGGCAAACCGTATTTTGCCAAAACCTGGTACTCCAACAACCGGCCATCCATCGGCGTAGGCAAGGAGACCGCCGTACCTGATTGGCTGGACTACGACCTGTGGCAAGGGCCGGCACCGCGCAAATCGTTCAAAGATAATGTCATCCATTACAATTGGCATTGGTTCTGGCATTGGGGCACCGGCGAGGCGCTGAATAATGGCACGCACATGGTCGATCTTGCTCGCTGGGGGCTGCAGGTCGAGTACCCGACAAAGGTGACCTCCGTCGGCGGACGCTACCGTTACCAAGACGACTGGCAGACGCCGGATACACAGGTCATCAACCTCGAGTTCGCCGACAAAAGTATGATTTCATGGGAAGGCCGCAGCTGCAATGGTCAGACCGTGGATGGTTCAACGGTGGGCGTTATTTTCTATGGCGAAAATGGCACCCTGCAGATCGACGGGGGCAACGCGTACAAGGTATTTGACCTTAAAGGTAAGTTAGTGAAAGAAGTGAAGAACGACGTGACCATTGATGCGCGCAACCTCACCAACCCGTCGCAGGCACTGGATGCCATCCATATCCAGAATTTTTTCGATGGGATCAAAAACGGTAAGAAACTAGCATCCGATATTCAGAGCGGGCATATGAGCACCTTACTGGTGCAGCTGGGCAACATCGCTCAGCGTACCGGCGGCCTGCTGCAGGTTGATCCCGCAAACGGCCATATCCTGAATAACAGCAAGGCTGCCGCGCTGTGGAGCCGCGAGTACGAACCGGGATGGGCACCAACAATATAACTAAGAGTAGATCGCTAAAAAATAAACACATGAGTACAACTAACGCGGTAAGCGTCGCTTCGCTGACCCGCCGGGATACCACCATATCCATCGTAATCATCGGCGTGCTGTTTTTCATCTTCGGATTCCTCTCGTGGATCAACGCCATCCTGATCCCCTATTTCAAGATTGCATGTGAGCTTACGCATTTCCAATCTTACTTGGTGGCTTTTGCATTCTATATTGCGTATTTCGTCATGTCGGTGCCTTCATCGTACCTGCTGAAGGCCGTGGGCTTCAAAAAAGGAATGATGATCGGTTTCATGGCATTATCCCTGGGCGCGTTCATTTTCGTGCCAGCGGCCATGACCCGTACATATGGCATATTCCTGATGGGGCTATTCATGATCGGCGTGGGCCTGGCGATCTTACAGACCGCGGCAAATCCCTACATCACCATTTTGGGACCAAAAGAACGGGCTGCTCAGCGCATCAGTATCATGGGCATCTGCAATAAGTTTGCGGGGATTGTAGCGCCCTTATTGTTTGCTGCGGCGGTATTGCGCCCTACGGATCAGGCATTGTTCGATGGTTTGGCAGGCATGACCGAAACGGCCAGGGCTGCCGCGTTGGATGAGCTGATCGGACGTGTTATTCTACCCTATACGGTGGTCGGCATATCGTTGCTTTTAATCGGACTCGGGGTTAGGTACTCGCCGCTCCCCGAGCTGAATACGGAAGAAGAAAGCGGGGAGACGGCCATAGCCAATACCAGCAAGACGAGTGTTTTCCAGTTTCCCCATTTGGTTTTGGGGGCCGTGGCCATCTTTATTCACGTGGGGGCACAGGTTATTTCCATCGATACGGTTATTAATTATGCCGGATCGATGGGCATATCACTGGTAGAAGCCAAAGTATTCCCCTCGTATACGCTGTTCATGGCTATCGTGGGCTATTGTGTAGGGATCACCGTTATCCCCAGATGGATCAGCCAAAAAAATGTCCTACGACTGGTAACGGCCCTAGGGGCGATACTGTCACTGCTGATTGTGTTTGCAAGGGGAGAGGTCACGTTTCTCGGCCATACCGCTGATATTTCACTTTGGTGTGTGGTATTGCTCGGTATACCGAACTCGTTGACATGGGCGGGTATATGGCCGTTGGCAATGGATGGTTTAGGTCGGTTTACGAAGATCGGGGCTTCACTGATGATCATGGCGTTATGCGGAAACGCTATTATGCCGTTGGTATACGGCTATTTTGCTGATGTAAACGGACTCCGAGAGGCGTATTGGGTGCTTTTTCCATGTTATCTATACCTCATGTACTACGCCATATCCGGTCATAAACTGAGAAAATGGGCGATACGTTGATCAACGATAAAAACGCGGTGAATAGCATAACATATATTATTGAATAGGATAGATGCAACGGGAAAAAATAAAAATCATAAATGGTCACATCCTGACCCCTTATCGGCTGATCAAAAATGGACAATTGCTCATCAGCGATGGAAAAATCCAGGCAGTTGAAGAAAACAATATCGATATCGAGGATGTACAGATCATCGACGCCAAGGGGCTATATGTAGGGCCCGGTTTCATCGATATGCATGTGCACGGAGGAGGAGGACATGATATCATGGACAACACCGTGGAAGCGTTTTTAGGGATGTCTGCCACCCATGCGCGGTATGGTACTACCTCCATGGTTCCCACCACGTTGACAAGTGGGATTGATGAACTGCTGACGACACTCCAAACCTACGAAAAGGCAAAGGAAATGAATCACCATGGAGCAGCATTTCTCGGCATCCATATCGAAGGACCCTATTTTTCGCTGGAACAACGAGGTGCTCAGGATGCACGCTATATCCGTGATCCTGATCCTGCGGAGTACATGGAAATCCTGGAAAGCTCGTCGGCGATCGTCCGTTGGAGCGTAGCTCCGGAAAAGGAAGGCGCCATCGCGTTTGGAAGGGTATTGCGTGATCGGAATATTTTGCCTTCCATTGCGCATACAGATGCGTTATATCATGATGTGATCAACGCTTTTGAAAATGGGTATACACTGGTCACGCATCTGTATTCCGCCATGTCCGGGGTGACGCGTCGAAACGCATTCCGATATGGGGGTGTGGTGGAGAGTGCCTTTCTCATTGATGAAATGGATGTGGAGATTATTGCGGATGGGCGGCACCTCCCACCGGAACTGCTCAAGTTGGTGTATAAAATCAAGGGTGCGGACCGGACAGCGTTGATTACGGACGCCATGCGTGCCGCGGCAATGCCGGCGGGGGAGAGTGTCTTGGGCAGCCTGCATGATGGCATGAAGGTATTGGTGGAAGATGATGTGGCTAAGCTGCCGGACCGCACCGCGTTTGCCGGAAGTGTGGCTACCGCTAATAGTTTATTGCGCAATATGGTCAACTTGGCGGACGTGCCCCTCCTGGATGCTGTTCGGATGTTGTCGGCCACGCCCGCCCGTATGATGGGAATCGCGAATAGAAAAGGGACACTTGCGGTGGGAAAAGATGCCGACGTTGTCCTTTTTGCCAGCGATATGACGATCGACAAAACCATCGTAGGGGGAAAAGTGATTTATGATAGCAATCCAATGGACGTAGCAGGCGAACGGGTTTAACCGATTTCGAGGATCTAGTAAGTTTCGAATCATGTCATCAGTATTCAACACACGTTTTCTCCATCAGCAGGTTGGAGCGCTTGAGGTGAACGGTTTTTTAACCCGGAAATCAATGGGGGAGGCCGCTGCAGCAGCAGTGGTCAGCAGGATAACGGCTCTTTTCGAGCAACAAGACATCATCAACATGGTTTTTGCGGCTGCCCCTTCGCAAAATGAGTTTTTGGAAGCGCTTACCCAAGCGGTGGGAGTGGACTGGAGCCGGATCAATGCCTTCCACATGGATGAATATATCGGCCTGCCGGAAAAGGCACCGCAACGGTTCGGGAATTTCCTCCAGGAGCGGATTTTTTCAAAGTTGCCTTTCCGTGCCGTGCATTACCTCGACGGCAACAACCCCGATCCCCAAAAGGAGTGTTTGCGCTATGCCGGGTTATTGGAACAGTATCCTACGGATATCGTCTGTATGGGTATCGGAGAGAACTGTCATATCGCCTTCAATGACCCGCATGTAGCGGATTTCAACGATCCGGATCGGGTGAAGGTGGTCGACCTCGATCACGAATGCCGGCAACAGCAGGTCAACGACGGGTGTTTCAATGCAATCGGCGACGTGCCGAACGATGCATTGACGTTGACGATCCCCGCGTTATTCAATGCCACGTATATTTTCTGTATGGTGCCGGGGGTCAATAAAGCAAAAGCAATATGGCATACCTTAAATGCTGATATTGCCGATGTTTATCCGTCCACTATTTTGCGGTCCCACGCAAATGCGGTGTTATTCATTGACAAGGACAGCAGTTCGCAACTGTGACCATCGAGGAGATTTCATTATCTTTACGCATTAACACGATGCGCTATGGATATCCAGATTAGGAAATTAACGGTAAAAGATTATGATGATTTAATTGAGTCCATGCGGCAGGCATATGGCGGGGTAGGGGGGCTGTGGACACTCACCCACATCAGGGATCTGATCAAACTGTTTCCAGACGGACAGTTATGTGTGGCCATCGACGGCCGCGTAGTGGCTTGCGCACTTGCGATCATTATTGATACCGACAAAACGGATATTACCCACCCCTATCGGGAAATTATCGCAGAGGGAACGTTTTCGACACATGATCCAGATGGGAATGTACTATATGGCATCGAAGTATTTGTGCACCCTGACTTCCGTGAGCTGCGCTTGGGCAGGAGGTTATACGATGCCCGCAAAGAGCTCTGCGAACATTGGAACCTAAAGGGTATCCTGCTCGGCGGCCGCCTGCCGAAATACCACGAACACGCCGATGAGCTTACACCCCGGCAGTATATCGATAAGGTGAGGCAAAAGGAAATCTACGATCCGGTGCTCACGTTCCAGCTGGCCAACGATTTTCACGTCAAGAAGGTATTGAAAAACTACTTGCCGAGCGATAAAGAGTCCAGGGAATACGCCACATTATTAGAATGGAGCAATATTTATCATGATCCGAAAACCAGATCCGCGTCGCCCACCAAACAGACCATCCGCCTGGGGCTGGTGCAGTGGCAGATGCGCTCCTTCCCGAACGTACAGGCATTTTACGAACAGGTGGAGTTTTTCGTCGATGTGGTGAGCGGATACGGGGCAGATTTTGCCCTGTTCCCCGAGTTTTTCAACACGCCATTGATGGAGCCCAATAATGACCTGCCTGCCATCGAAGCCATGCGGGAATTGGCAAAACTCACGGAGGAAACGAAGCAGAAAATCCAGTCGTTCGCCGTTTCGTATAACGTCAACATCATTGCCGGATCGATGCCGTTTGTCGGATACGGCAATAAGCTCTACAACGTATCATACCTCTGCCATCGCAACGGCAAAACGGATGAATACCGGAAGGTACACATCACGCCTAATGAAACCAAGTATTACGGCATGCATGGCGGTAATGAGGTGCGCGTCTTCGATACCGACTGTGGAAAGGTCGGCATTCTCATCTGTTACGATGTGGAATTCCCCGAATTGGGACGGATCCTCGCCGACCAGGGCATGCAGATGCTCTTTGTCCCTTTTCTCACCGACACCCAAAACGGGTACATACGCGTGCGCAACTGCGCGCAGGCCCGCGCCATTGAAAATGAATGTTATGTAGCCATCGCAGGCTCGGTAGGCAATTTGCCGAAAGTCAATAACATGGATATCCAATACGCCCAATCCGCCGTATTCACCCCATCGGATTTCGCATTTCCCAACAATGCGATCAAGGCCGAAGCCACTCCGAATACCGAGATGGTGCTGGTGGTGGATGTCGATCTGAACCTGCTGAAGGAACTCCATCAATACGGTACGGTGAAGAACCTGCTCGACCGTCGGAAAGATGTGTATCGGGTATCCCTGCTCCGCTAGGCGCTGCGTGCGTGCCATAGCAGGACACCGCAGGATGGTTTTTTGCCAATTTGTAGATACAATTGTATACCATTTAAGAAAATAAACCAGTTAGGTACAAACCAATACACTAAGTCTACCTTCTTTAAATGAATCAAGTTAGGCCATGGACAAAAACCGCGAAACCACATTGCTAATTCGTTTACGCGAGGGCAGTACCGAGGCCTTCGATCAAATCTTCAAATGCTATTTCAAGCCGGTCTGTTACTTTGCACTTCAGCTCACCAACAACCGGCAGCAGGCTGAGGACATCGCTTCGGAATCCCTGCATAAAGTATGGGCCAACCGGATGAACTTCGATGGAATGCCCGCCCTCAAGGCATTCCTGTATAAAGTGGCCAAAAATACGGCATTGAATTACCTGAAGTCTTTGAAAGTACGCACTACCGTACACGAAGAGGTGTTATACCTCTCTGAGCGACAGGAGGATTTTATCCTGAGCAAAATCGTGAAGGCACAGCTGTTGGGCCACATTTATGAAGAAGTAGAAAAAATGCCCTTCAAGATCAAGGCAGTATTCAAACTGATGTATCAGGAGGGGCTTTCTACCAAGGAGGTCTCCGACAAGCTGCAAATCCCCGAGCAGAGTGTTCGCAATGCCAAAACCCGGGCGGTCAATTTGCTGAAAGGGTTGTTGGCCGATAGAAGCCCTGCATAACCCGCAAAAAAAAATTATTGTTTTTGGGTTGAATTTTCCGGTCAGTTGTTATACTGTCAAATAAACCAAATTATGTCTCACGATCCTGATCGGATAGCGGAATTGTTCATCTTATTTGCCCACGGCAAGTTGACGGAACCGGAGCGGATTGAGCTGGAGGGATACACGAAGAATTCTCCTGAATTGCAAGCATTGCTCGATGATCTGAAGATCGATCCTCTCCTGCTACAAGAATGGGCCGTTTTCTCACACCTGAAAACGCCAAATGCGAATCAGCGATTACAGCGTGAGCATGGAGGAGCGGGTAATCCGCTAGGCAAGCTGCGTTTCATGAACCATAGGATGCTGGGGTTGGCTGCGGGCTTTGCGTTGGTACTCGTCATCCTGACCCCGATTTGGACCCGATACATGGGCAATGCAACAGCAGAGAAACTGAGCAGGAAGGAGCGCTATAAAAATGACGTCCCTTCCGGGTCGGAAAGGGCTGTTATCACGTTTGAAAACGGACGTTCGATTTCACTCGACAGTACCGGTGCCGTTGGTGGGCAAATGCCGTTGAATTTGGCCATCCAAACGACAAAGGGTGGAGTCAGGTACCTTCCGGGAGGCAAGGGAGGGCGGACGCCTGGGTATCATACGGTGAGTACTCCCCAAGGAGGTAAGTACGATGTGGTGCTGCCAGACGGGAGCTCCGCAAAACTAAATGCTGCATCGAGCATCCACTTCTCTCCGATTTTTGATAAGGCCAAACGCGTGGTAGCGATCAGCGGCGAAGTATATTTCGATGTCGTGCCTGATCACGCTAGGCCATTTATCGTGCGCCTTCCAAATGGCGCCGAGATCGAAGTATTGGGCACCTCATTCAATGTGAAAGCCTACCAGGATGAAACCATCAAAACAACCCTGAATAAGGGCAGTGTGAAACTCAATGTGGGCGGAGATGCACTACTCATGAAGTCCGGCGAACAAGTCGAACTGGCTACGCAGGCATCAAACCCCGTTTTATTGAAGCGAAAAGTGGATTTAAGCGTTGAAACGTCGTGGAAAGATGGGTACTTCAACTTCGAGAATGCGGAGCTGAAAACGATCATGAATGAGGTTGCCCGGTGGTACGATGTAGATGTTGAATACAAAACACAGATTACAGAGCAATTCAGCATATTGATGCTCCCCCGGAGCTTCTCTATTTCCAGACTGTTGGAGCTGCTGGAATTGACAGGTCACGTCAAATTTATAATCGATGGGAGGAGGATTACCGTTATGACATAAAGAATACTACCAATATTAACCTGGAGAAGCCACACCGGAGGCAACCGATGTGGCTGATTCGTCCAGTTCAGTAACACCTATAAAGCTTTGCGATCACTTTTAGGTTATGTGTTATATAGCTAAACGAAATCAAAATTATGCAATTTTTTTCTTTTATGGGGAGAAATATATACGTATCCCCTGTCACTAGCTTTTTATTGTATTTGAAAATCACCGCGTTTTTTATCGTATTCGCCTCCCTTCAAATCCATGCAAAGGGAGTGGCGCAAACTGTCCGCCTGGACATGTCCAACGGTAGTGTAACGGCATTGATTAAAGATATACAGCGGCAAACCGGATACGCCTTTCTGTATAACCGCAACGATATCAAAGAGCTCGATTCAATCAGTATTTCCATCGAATCCGATAATATCAGCGAGGTGCTTACCGAAAGCTTGAAAGGCCTTCCCCTCGACTTTCTGGTGAAGGAAGACGAGAAGGTAGTTATTCTAAAAAGAAGCGCCAGAAAAACAAATCGGGAGCGGCTTCTGGCAAACTTGCGGCAACAATCTACTGTTCAGGGAATTGTCGTCGATACGTCCGGAACCCCGCTCCCCGGTGTGACGGTGTCGGTGAAAGATCGAACAAGTATGGTCACGAGTACCGACCTAAATGGTCGGTATGTATTGGAAGTGCCCGAAGACGCCATTCTGGTATTTACGATGGTCGGGTATCAAACGGAGGAAGTGACCGTGGGTAGCCAGCGGGAAATCGATATCGTGCTCGAGATCTCCTCTTCTATGCTGGATGACGTTGTAGTAGTGGGTTTCGGCACCCAGAAACGGACGGATATGGTCGGTTCGGTTACGTCCATTAAGCCCGGCAACCTGAAAGTACCTTCTAGTAACCTAACCACCGCATTGGCCGGCCAAGCGGCGGGCATTATCGCGTATCAGCGAAGCGGGGAACCAGGGCAAGATAATGCCGATTTCTTTGTCCGGGGCATAACGACTTTTGGGACAAACACCAACCCCTTGATATTAATCGACGGGATACAACTCACACCGGACGATCTTGCTCGCCTTCGCCCAGATGACATCGAGAGTTTTTCAATACTGAAAGATGCTACCGCAACAGCTTTGTACGGTTCCCGCGGTGCAAACGGGGTGATTTTGGTGACTACGAAACAGGGTAAAGAAGGTCCTGCAAAATTTTCATTCCGCGTCGAAAATTCGATGTCGGCCCCAACGCAGACGGTTGATGTTGCTGATCCCGTGACGTATATGAAAATGCACAACGAAGCGATCCTTACCCGAGACCCCTTGGGAACCATTTTATATTCCCAAGAAAAAATTGAAATGACGGAGGCAGGCAGGTATCCGCTTATTTATCCCGCAAACGACTGGGAAAACATGTTGTTTAAGGATTATACGATGAATCAGCGCAGTAATTTGAACGTCAGCGGAGGTGGTGGGGTTGCTCGTTACTATGTTGCCGGCTCATTCAATCGCGACAATGGTATCCTTAACGTGGACAAACGCAATAATTTCAATAACAACATCGCGATTAATAATTACGATTTGCGTTCGAATGTCAATATTGATCTGACCAATACCACCGAATTGATTGTACGTTTGAGCGCCAATTTTGAAGAATACAGAGGTCCTTTGCAAGGAGGAGCCGAGATGTATAATTTAATGGTACACTCCAATCCGGTGCTTTTCCCTGCTTATTACCCTGCGGACGAAGATTTCCAATATGCGCAACATATTTTGTTCGGCAACTGGAACAATAGCAAAATCAATCCCTATGCAGAAATGGTTCGCGGTTACAAAGAGCGGTCGCGCTCGCAGATATTGGCTCAGGTAGAGTTGAAGCAGGATTTGAATTTCATTACCCAGGGCCTGACTGGCAGGGGGATGTTAAATATCAGCCGCTTATCACAATTTGCGGTCAACCGGGCATATAATCCGTTCTATCATGAAATCAGTAGGTATAACAGGCTAACAGGAGATTACAACTTAGTAGAAACGCTTATTGGTACAGAATATTTAGGATACGGAGAACTGCCAGGGGAAAGAGAACAGTATTCCTCGTTTTATTTTGAGGGAGCCTTAAACTACGTCCGTGATTTCGGGAAACATAACCTCAGCAATATGTTGGTGTTTCAGGCACGGGAGACATTGACCGCCAACGCAGGTTCGTTACAATTGTCGCTTCCTTCCAGAAATTTAGGTTTGTCGGGGCGTATAACCTATTCGTATGACTCCCGTTATTTTGCCGAATTTAACTTCGGATATAACGGAAGCGAACGTTTTGATGTAACTAACCGTTTCGGTTTTTTCCCATCTGCAGGCGCCGCATGGCTCATATCTAACGAAAAGTTCTGGGAAGATGTAAAGCCCGTTGTTAGTAATCTGAAACTGCGCTATACATACGGTTTAATTGGGAATGACCAGATCGGTGGAGCCGAAGACCGGTTCTTTTATCTTTCCGAAGTAAATATGGATAATACCGGAAGACGCGCCATTTTCGGATCGGAATATAATACGATTTATAACGGCATCACAATCAGCCGATACGCCAATCCCTATATATCCTGGGAAAAGTCCTACAAACAAAATTTTGCGCTTGAATTAGGTTTGTGGAATGATCTGAATATCGTTACGGAGTATTTTACTGAAAAAAGAGACAATATCCTGATGACGAGGGCAAGTATTCCCAACACCATGGGCTTGACGGCGGTGCCGCGAGCAAATGTTGGCGAAGCATCGGGCAGAGGTGTCGATATGATGCTGGAATACCAGAAGAGCTGGAATAGCGATTTTTGGTCTTCGGCGCGCGCAAATTTTACGTATGCGACCAGCCGGTATGATGTGTATGAAGAACCGGAGTACAATGAACCTTGGCGCTCACGGGTAGGCTTGTCATTAAATCAGGCAACCGGGTATATCGCTGAAAGGCTTTTTGTAGATGATGAAGAAGCGGCCAGCTCGCCGCCGCAAAATATAGGTACTTCCGAATATGGCGGAGGAGATATCAAATACCTGGATGTAAACCGTGATGGTCAGATTACCGAAGCCGATAGGGTCCCCTTAGGTCACCCAACAGTTCCTGAAATTGTTTATGGATTTGGGGTGTCAATGGGGTTAAAAGGATTTGATTTTTCGGTATTTTTCCAAGGGGCAGCCCGGCAATCGTTTTGGATCAATGCACATAGTACAGCCCCCTTTCTTGGCGACGCTCAGATTCTCCAGGCATATGCCGACAGCTATTGGTCTGAAGAAAATCAAGATTTATACGCTACCTGGCCCCGGTTGGATACAAGGGTCAACACCAACAATGTACCAGGAGCCTTTACGGATGGAAATGGTGCACAGTGGCCCTCAGACCAACGGAATACCTGGTTTATGCGCAATGGCAATTTTTTGCGCGTTAAGCAGATGGAGTTGGGCTATACGGTACCCAGTCGGTTAACTGAACGGATAAAAATGACTAATCTCCGGATCTATCTTAATGGAACCAACCTGCTTCTGCTCAGTAAATTTAAAATGTGGGATGTGGAAATGGCCGGTAATGGATTGGGCTATCCTAATCAGCGGGTATTTAATGTTGGGTTAAATTTTGCTTTCAATTAGTTAAGTATAAGCAACATGAAAAAATTAAAAATCATAATATTTGCCGCTATAATGAGCTTAACCGCTTGCAGCGACTGGCTGGACGTAGTACCCGACGGTATTGCTACCTTAGATATGGCATTCAATTCGAGAACACAAGCCCTTAAATATTTGGCGACCTGTTATTCGTATATGCCAAAAAATGGAGGATCGGGTGATCCGACCACATTAGGAGGAGACGACATATGGACCAGAAGAACCACCCATTTTGCTGGCCGTTTTTCACTTGCCGGCCTTGATATAAGCGAAGGATTGCAAAATGCTACCAGTCCGGTACTTGCAAGATGGGGCGGTATGTATGAGGCGTTGCGTGTTTGCAATACGTTTTTGGAAAATGTCGATTTAGTTCCCGACTTGCCTGCTTGGGAGCGCGAGCAATGGGCCGCTGAGGCAAAAGTGTTGAAGGCCTATTATCATTTTAGTCTGGTACAGATGTACGGTCCGATACCCCTGATCCGGGAAAATATGCCGGTAGATGCGGATGTGTATGCTGTGAAAGTAGAACGGGAGCCGGTCGACGAGTGTTTCAATTACATCGTGCAATTATTGGATGAAGCATGTGTGGGCGATATGCTGCCCACGATTATACTGGATCCGGCAAGCGACTATGGACGGATTACCAAACCCATCGCGCTCTCACTGAAGGCAAAAGTGCTCGTAACTGCAGCAAGCCCGTTGTTCAACGGTAATAATGATCAGGCAACGTTGAGAAACCATGACGGCACACCCCTGTTCGACGCAACATTCAAATCCGAAAAATGGGAATCGGCAATAGCCGCATGCAAGGAAGCGATTGATATTTGCCATGAAGCAGGGATCAGGTTATATGCGTTTGACGATGCTGCCAACCGATACAACGATACAACCGTTTTGAATGTAACCCTCCGGAATGCTTTTAATTTCCGATCAAGTAGTGAAATTATCTGGGCAAACACACAAATGATTTCAATTCCTACAAGTGGGGGGATGATCCATGCATCCATGCCGAAGCTAAATCCGGATTATATCAATAGCAACGACGTTTGCCAGTGGTTGGGTATGCCGATCAAGATTGCCGAAATGTTTTACACGGAAAATGGCGTACCGCTTAAGGAGGATAAAACGAGGAATATCGGAGATCTTTACAACCTGAGAACCGCACAGGCAGCGGATAAACTTTATATCCGGCAGGGAAGAACCACGGTCGATATGCATTTCGATCGTGAACCCCGTTTTTATGCATGGGTAGGCTTCGATGGAGGTGTGTGGTTCGGAGCGGGGCAATATAATGATAAAGATGCATCATCGTTACGGTACCTTGCCTTTAAAGTGGGCGAAACAGACGGCTCGCAGGGACAGGGTAACTGGACGGGCTATATCCCTAAAAAATTCATCCCGTATGAGGCACAGTTCAATGCGATCAACAGCATATCTTCACCAAGTTATGCCTGGCCTGTCATGCGGTTGAGCGATCTGTACCTATTATATGCCGAAGCGATAAACGAAGCCGAAGGTCCCAACGGATCCAATAGCGCCGAACTGTTTCGATATATCGATCTGGTTCGCACCCGTGCTGGTTTAAAGGGCGTGAAGGAATCGTGGGATACCTATGCTAATAACCAGAAATACAACACCCAGGTGGGTATGCGTGAAATTGTACAACGGGAACGCTTGATCGAACTTTCGTTCGAGGGACAACGCTTTTGGGATATTCGGCGGTGGAAAACTGCACCGACTGAATACCATACCCCGCTGCAAGGGTGGAACATGATGGTATCCACCGTTGACGGGACAGAAGAAGAAGTCAACCGGCTGATGTACCAACCGCAGCTTTTGTTAAACCAAACATTTGGCATCCGCGACTATTTCTGGCCCATCAGAACCAGCGATATTGAAGTGAATCCAAACTTAGTACAAAATATTGGGTGGTAACGATAAAATTATACACAGATGAAAAATAGAATTATAGCTATCAGTATCTTGCTCATGTCGATGCTATGGATCAGTTGCAAGGAAGAGGGTCGTATTGATTTTATCGACGATACTGCAGCAGCCCCTGGTCAGGTGACCAATGTAACCGTAGAAAACAGACCGGGCGGAGCTGTATTGAAATATACATTACCGGTAGATAAAAATTTGCTTTACGTCCGTGCTGAATATGAAATCAAACCCGGGGTCATACGCGAAACAAAATCTTCGTACTTCACGGATTCCTTGGTGCTGGAAGGATTCGGCACTACGGACACGTACGACGTTAAACTATATGCCGTTGGGAAAAATGAAAAAGAATCAGCACCTCATATTGTACAAATTAACCCAACAACGGCTCCCGTACAACTGGCAACGAAAAAGTTCAGGGATACGTTCGGAGGAGTAGCGATCGATTTTGAAAATCCTGAAGAAGCAAATTTAGCAATCGTATTGATGGCGGATACGGCGAATTTGGGGTATATGAGTGAGTTAATCACGTATTATACCGCTACGCCAAAAGGAACGTTTACCTATCGCGGTGTTGACGGATTAGCTCCTGAAGAACAAGAGTTTGCGATGTACATTCGCGATAGATGGGGTAATTTTTCAGATACCGTTACAGCCGAGGTGACACCATGGTTTGAAGAGTTTATTCCCAAATCCACTTGGAACGCTTATACGTTGCCCGGCGATGTACCTCCGGTTAATACAGGTTACCCAACAACAAGAATCTGGGATGAGAATTATGATCAGGATGGATTTCATGGTTTGGAAACCCAAATGCTTCCGCACAACATCACCTGGGATCTGGGAAGGACCGTCAAGTTAAGCCGTTTAAAATATTGGCCGCGCAAGCATGCAGATGACAGGTGGGCCAGAGGACATGCCAAAGTATTTGAAATATGGGGTTCTGTTTCGCCCAATCCTACCGGAGAACTCGACGATAGTTGGATACCGCTCGGACGATTTGAGAGTTTGAAGCCATCCGGGCCCGGAGCGCAAATTACCCAGGAAGACATTGCCTTTGCAGATGAAGGCATCGAGTTTGAATTTGCCGTCAGTGATTTCGCCCCGGATCCGTTCACCCCAGTCAGGTATCTTAGGTTCAGGACCGTATCTACCTATTCCAATGCGGCATTTTCGACGGTTCATGTTTTGGAATTGAGCTTTTGGGGAGAATTAATCAATTAAACTTAACTCATTAAAAATCACTTGTGATGAAGAATACACTAATTGTCATCTTTATTGGGGTCATTTTGGGATTCTCTTCATGCGATAGCCAAACGGATATTTACGAGGATTATATCGTTCCAAACGGATTGATATATCCCGGGCCGGCGCATGTCCCGATTGCGTATTCCGGCGACAATCGCATTAAAATATCGTGGCTGAGAGGTACCGATCCCAGAATACGGAAAGCAAGAATATTCTGGAATAATTACACCGACTCGGTCGAACTGCCGGTGGATGCAGACATGGATACGGTCAGCTATATTATCGATCCGATTAGTGAAGGCACCTATTCATTTATGATTCACACCTATGACGATGAAGGGAATAAGTCTATTCCTATTGAAATGATGGGTACGGTGTATGGCGATAGTTACCGGGGCTTGTTGACTAATCGTTTGTTGAAGAGTACTTATTATGACGGACAAGATCTTAAACTGAATTGGGGAATAGCCGAAAGCTCTGAAGTAGGTATCCACCTGAACTGGACGGATATAAACGGTGACAGCCAGACCACGGATGTCGATACTTTGGAAACCGAAACGCTGCTTCCATATTTCGACATCGATATGCCTTTATCCTACAGTACGACACATAAACCGGACTCGCTGGCAGTAGATGTATTCCAAGCGACAACGGTCGAAACAATGATTGATCCGGTATTATTGATCCCAAAGACTAACTGGGTGGCCAAGAGTATGCCAGGTGATGTGGAAATCAATGGTAGTTATCCCTTAACACAATTATGGGACGAAAACACAACTAATTTCATGCACTCGGCGGATCCTGCAACCTTACCAAGTACAATTACATGGGATTTAGGTCTGAAAGCAAAACTGACTAAGATGAAGCTGTGGCCGCGGAACAATAATGACGATCGTTGGAACAGAGGTCATCCGAGGGTATTTGAAATATACGGATCATTAGACCCAAATCCGGATGGCAGTCTGGACGGTAGTTGGACGCTTTTGGGTAAATTTGAATGTGTTCAACCGTCGGGTAATGGAATGGCCGATCCTTGGCAGGCTCCTACAGGTGAAGATATTGCGCTTTCTGATAATGGGTTAGATTTTGAATTTGTACCCGCCGATTCGGCCGATCCCGATGCTACCGTAAGGTACATCCGATTCAGAAGCTTGGAGCATTTCAATCCTACTCAACCCCCGCGTATTTTACTTGCTGAAATCAGTTTTTGGGGAACGTTAGTAAAATAATACAGACCCTTCCCCTCAAGCAGTTTAGAAAGTCCAAAAGGAACCTAGTGGCGTGAACGAAGTGAGCGTTACCGTTCCGTTGGACTTTCTAACTGCTTATTGCGCCAATTACCTATTACTGCAACATCAATCTCAAATTAAACCCGAAATTGGCATACGACGTCGCAAAGGTCTGTGAGGTATATGGCCGTACGGAATTGCTGTCGAAGAATAGCCGGATGTTGAATCGCTGGTTGATGATGTAATCCACTGAAGGCCGGTATGAGATGCTTTTATTGCCGGCCGACACCTCCGCCTCGTTGATATCCGAACGGTACACGACCGTTTTCAGGTCGTTGATCGAAACGTCCAGGCGGAAGTTGAGGTCGTTATTCAATTTGAAATTGTTGAACCAACCAAAGGGCATCTGGAACCCGACGGCCCGATAACCCATGCCAAACACAAAGGACTGGTCGCTGAGCATCGCCAACTGGCTGTTTTGCAGGCTGAGGTTGAGCGTGCGCGCTTTGCGGAATTCGGCATTGGTCGTCAGGTTGTTCTTGAAGCGGGCATCAAAACCAAGCAGCGGTGTAAACTGCTCCAATATGGATATCTGCTGGAATTGGAATTGCGGCAAAAAGTTATCATTGATGTCGCGTTCCGACGGGAAGCCACCGGCTTCATCATACCGGATCACCGAGTTATACCCATTGACAGAATAGCGCGTGTCGTAACCGTGGCGGAGCGTAAGTGAGGTGAGGAATTCGCTGAACAGGGGGATATTGTTCAATCCGCTATAGGCGATGGTCCAGTTGGGCATGGGGATTTCAGGGAAGCTGCCAAGCCGGGAACGCCCCGCATCCTTGCCGCGGTAAGCTGCGAGAAACGCATTGACCACTACGTCTTGAGCAGTGCGATCATACCCATCGGCAAAACCTTCGTTTTGTCCCGAGGAGTTGGGATTCAGCTGACCAAGCCGCTCCGATACCGTTTGGCGATTGCGCTCAAACCTGCGGAAGAGCGATTCGTGATCCTTGAATGCGGTGCCGATGGCGAGGTACGAAATGCTGTAATTGCCGGTGGTCACAGGGGTAAGGCTTTCAAAATCGTCTGCCTGTCCGGAATACTGGAATGATGTGCTATAGTTCCGGTTATTCAGTTTTACCGCGGTCAGCTCGATACGCAAATCCCGTATGGGTTCGAGTATCGCACGCATGGAGAGGTCTTCCGTCAGCGACGTCATGTACAGCTGGGTCTGTAAGGTATCGTTGGTGATCCAGCCGTTGGCCGCCGCCCGCTGGCGGATGTCGCGCTGGCTTCCGAAAAGGAAGCCCCAGCCGGGGGCGTTGTGATCGAAATCATAGCCCAGCACGTTGGTTTTTGGCAAATATCCGGGCAGAAAGGTGTTTTGCACGCGCGTATAAGCAGCGTTGATGTTTTTGATGCTCGTCAGTAAGCCCGTGAAGAATGCCGCGGTGCCGCTGGCGTCCAGTCCGGTATTGTTCCGGATAAAGCCGAATTTGCGATACAGGCCATCCATGTTGAAGGTCGGGTTCAGCTGAATGGTGCGCGAATTTTGGATGCTGTTGCCCATGTCGATGTCGGGGCTCTGCATGGATAGCAGCGGCTCGGTCTGCCAGTTGAATTGTGTGCCATAGCGGGTTTCAACACTTATCCAGTCCAATCCCGGCAGTTTATGGATCGGCAGGGAATACGTGATGTTCATCATGTGGTTATAATCGGTGGTGCGGCCCAACCGCCAGAAATTTTCCCACAGCGTATCCCGCTTGAGCCCGTTGATGCGTCCATCCGGCTCGTCTACGATCGCATAGTTGGTCGCGTTGAAATCGAGTTTCAACGATTTGGTTAAGTTCCAGCTGATGCCGTAGAGGCGATTCATCGTAAAGTTCTTGTTGTACAACGTACCCATGGCAGGCAGGAAATTGTCTGCCGAATTGTTTTCCCGCAGGGTATTCTCATTGTATATCCGGTTGACATCGATTCGGAAATTGAGCAACGAGGGCATGAGATTAAAGTTGAAGTCACTCAGGATGCCGAGATGTTTGTTTTTGATCAGTTTCTTGAGCGGCTCAAAGGAGAGGTCATCGTTGCTGGAAAAGGTATAGTCCAGCGCTGCGCGATAATTTTTCTGAAGCGCCGTTTCCGTCAGGTAATCGCGTTGGTAATACTGCGAATATGCGTACGTGGCGCTGAAATTTTCGATATCCCATGGTCGCACCGACTTCTCGATGTCCGTACGGATCTTGCGCACGTTAGTGAGGTTGAAACTCCTGCGGGTGCTGAAATCCTGTGTCACGCGGAGCAGTGAATCCCGCTGGTTGCGCGACAGGTTGGCCAGGGCGCTGTTGAGTTCGATATCGGGCATCAGGGGATTGTACTCGGGTGTGCCCACCTGCCGGGTATAACTGAAAAACAGCGGGATCCGCAAACCATAGTCGACGGGGAAAAACTTACCCAATTCGGCGCTGGTCACCAGGTCGAGGTACAAATCGTCGCTGCGGCTACGCTCGCCGATGCGCTGCTCAATGGACCCAAAGCCGACGGTTGTTTTGCTTCCCGATAGCGTAACGTTGGCGAAGTCGGCCAGTTGCGCATTCATCCGGGCGGTGACGGCCCACCCGCCCTTATCGTCGAAATCGGTGAGCCGGAATTCATTGAACCAAAACAGACCCGATTTGTCCAGTCCATCGTCGTTAGCCGTGCTTACCTCGGTGCCGCGCAGCGGATTCATCACCCCGAGCATATAGAAGCGTACTTTGCTGATATCGGGTTGGCCGACGATCGTCACGCGGTTTTCGCCGTCAAAAAAGGTAAAGGGCTCATTGATGGGCCAAGGTTGGCCATCGCGCATGGCCCGATTTCGGGCTTCCTTGGCTTCCTGAAAGATGCCGATGCGGACATTCATCCGGTTTTCCTGCGGCCAGATCAGCTCAGCGTCACGTGTGCCGGGTTGGGTGATCTTCAGCGGCATGTCATACTGGTAGTAGTTGTACTGGTCGTCGGTGCCGACCCGTATAAAAGCCCTGAAATCTCCATCTTGCAAATAGGTTCCTTCGGCGTGGATAAACATTTCCAAGCGGCCATACGCCCTGAAATCGTTGGTGGCGGTCCGGTAAGCGGCGCGACCATACCCATCGCGGAGGTTTTTGACATCGAGCGAAAGCGACTGTTCATTGAGCTGCACACTATTATTCAGGTTGCCCCAGTCCAGCTGTCGCTCAATGCCGGGGGGCACCACATAGGGGATGGGCTGCCGGTTGCCGTTCTGCTCGATATTGACTGCGGCCACCTCGATGGTCGAGTTGTCCAGCGGCACATTGCCCATGCTGGGGTCGGCGACTACTTTGGCGTTATTATTTTCCGCATTGTACCGCCGCCACTCGCCACGTACCAGTTGCATCTGACCAAGGCGCACCACGGCGGTGTCCGCAAAATCGGTCATAAACATGCGGACGAAGCGGATGGACTTGAAATCGCGGATATCACCGATACGTTCTTGATATTGTGACAGCGGGATGCGGAACTGGTACCATTTGACCTGCTCGGTCGTGCCGTCCGGAAGCCGTACCTCCGCGGTGTGCATGTCGGAGATGTAGTTTTGCCCTACCTGCATATCCTGGGGCCGGAGCGATAGGCGGTATTGATAATATTCCTCCGCCTCATTCATGTTGTTATCGCGGTTGATGTCTTCGCCGTCGGGCAGGAGCGTGGAGGCGGATGTTTCCACGCCGACCGACTGTTCCGGGGTCTTAGAGTTGCCTTCCGGACCATTGAATCGTTCGTACCGTTTCAGGATACCCGCATTTTGATTGTCGAGCTCCAGACCGCGGAAGTACTGGAAATTATCGCCAGAGGGATCCTCGCCCAATTCCTGGGCCGCGGTAGCGGTAAGCATGCCCTGCACCCTGCCGAGGAAATCGCCGTGAAACCCGCGTTCATCCGTATCGTTGAGGCCATCCAGACCGATGTCTTGGCGGGCGCGTGCCGTAGGATCGTTATCAAACGCCTGGATCACCGGCTGTTTGCGCGGCACCCGCCCCCAATTGGTTTCGTCAATCTCGGACAGATCTCCCGAAGGAGACATGCCGTTTTCCATCGCCTTTCTTCCATCTTTCAGGATATCTTCCGACATGTTGCCGAGGTTGAAATACAGGTCGCCGCCCTGCGAGTTGGGGTTGGTGAGGAACGGATCCATCATCCACAGTTCGATAAACTCGATATTCTGCGCTTCGAAGTCGGGTGCGTCGATCTTGCGGAACATGCCGCCCCAGCGACTGCGTGGATTGGCCAGCGTACCGTCCGGATTGACACCGCTGGCGGTATAGTTATACGGTCCGCGGATCGTGGGATAGAATGCCAGATCCAATGTCGAAAGGAACATCGGCAATCCGGTGGTCGATTCACGATAGGGAAATACCTCCTGTTCAAGCACTTCCCGAACGCGGTGTCTGGACAGTTCGGCGTTGTTGATGTTGGAGGGTGTCAGGTTGATGTTGCGGTAAAATATCGGATCAATATTATAGAAGGCCAGCCGGGCACGGTTGAATCCATATTGCAAATCATCCATCAATTGTGCTTCGGGGAACAGTTGCGGCGTGCCGGACAGTTGCCAGGTAAATGCCCCCTTGATGTCGATGAACGAACGGCTGTTTTCAAAATCGTCGACATAAGTAATACCGTTACGCGTGCCGGCGAAGTTCAACGCCCGTGGGTGCCCCGGCAGCAGCTGGGCAAATTCGCCATAGAACGAAATCGACGAAGGCTCTTTGGTATCGAGAAACGGAATTTTATCGACCATCCGGGTAAGCCATCGCGAAGGCGAGTTGTAGGTCAGGTCGAGCCCCCACATGGTGTTGGAGATCGGTTCCTCACCGATGTTTACCTTTTGGGTGAGGGGCCGTTCGGTGAGGTTCATGATGGTGCCGCCGAGTTGCAGCTTATCGTTTACCAGGTAATCGAGCCTGCCGCCCAGCATGGTGCGCTGCTGCAGGCCGAACAGCTGGTTGTTTTCCATCTTGATGCGGATGGGTTGGCCCGATTGCAGCAACGCCTCATTGAGGATGCGTACCCGGCCAATATCATAGTCGACCATGAAATCAACGCCCTCTTGGAGCGGCGCCGGTCCGGCAAATACCTGCACGGATCCGCGCGGCACGTTGATGGCGCCCAGTTGGAATTCCGTTCCCACCTCCGATTCGTACGAGCCCTTGATCAGGTAGCGGTTTTGATTAGGAAAAAACTGCTGGGCAATGGCTTTGGTCGAGTCGTATAGCGCCTGGTAGGTATATTTGTCAATCAGCGCCTGTTCGCTGCCGGGAATGAACTGGCTGGCTAGATCATTGCCAAATGGCTCCACCATGGGAAACATGATCCGGCCGCGCTCGGGATCGATGGTGATACCAGGGAGGAAGTCAAAAAAGCCGTCCGGCTGCTGCGCATTCTGGGGATTGAGCCGGTCCAGCCCGGCGAGCTGTATCCAAAGCTTGTTTTGGGTGTTCTGCCCCTCATACATCACCGGGCGCTCCACGCCACTCTCATCTTCGATCCGGAAGATGTTGAACCTGAAATTCTGCTGCCCGATACCGTAGGCCCCCACGGAATAGATGTTCTTCATCATCAGGTCCCATATGGGCAAGTTGGTCTTGAGAATCTCGTTTTTCAGGAGCTTGGCCACCAGCATCTGGGGTTGCGACGGCGTCACCGGCACATCGGTTGAAAATTCGCCTACCTGATATTCCCGTCCCCCGGCGGTATACCGGTAGGCCACCGCCAATATCTGGTCGTTATTGAGCGGCATGTTGAGCGAGATGAAACCCAGCCGGCGGTTGATGGTATATTCGGTGCCTTCGCGCAGTTTCCGGGCATAGGTGAGCTTGGCGTAGTTATCGTTACGGCCGGTGCTGGTAAAAAACCCTTGCACGGCATTGGATTGCGTAAGCCGGGCATCTGGGGGCAATATTTCCAATAGGTTGTTTGACATCAACTGTGCCGGCTCACCGGGGATGCCGGTAGAAGGGTAGCGCGTGTTTCCCGGGCCGATCAATGCGGTATTGTAGGGTTCATACTCCCCCAGGTCCATCAAGGCAAGCACATCCCGGGAATCGTCGACGGAGTTGCTCCGGTTGCTGACCCACACCTCGATCTGTGTAATGTTGATATCGGTGGTCAGGATCGGGGCCAGTGCCATCGCACGGTTGAAGTTTTCCCTGAAATATTGCGCAAGGAAATAGTGCTGATTGTCTTCATATTCGTCCGCTTTCAGCGCAAACTCGCTCTCCTGCGCACCGTTTTTGATGGTGATTTCACGCTGTTGGGAGCGTTGCTGGGAGAAAATACCCGTCACATTCAATCGTCCGAATTGCAGTTGCGTTTTAAGTCCGAACAGTGCCTGCGTGCCGCTGATCAGGGTGGTGTTGAGCGGCATGCTTACATTGCCCAGCTCGATCCGCTTAATGATGTCATCGTCTTTGCCGGTATAATCCAGGCGGATCTGGTTTTCAAAATCAAATTGTGCCTCGGTATTGTAGTTGGTGGTCAGCTTCAGACGATCACCGATCTGCCCGGTCAGGTTCATTTGGATACGCTGGTCGAAATCAAACCCCCATTGCCTACGTTGCCGTTCATTGAACATAGGGTTGGCGTTTTTGTTCTGCTGCGCCATGATGGTGATGTCGGCACTTCCGCGGGGAATGATGTCGATCGTGTTTCCACCAAAAATCCGTTCGAAGGCCTCGCTCTGCACATAAATGGTCGGAATCAGGCGATCTTGCCGATAGTCGGTCAATTGCTGGTCTGATAGTTGCCGCCAGTAGTTGCGCTTCAACAGCTGGCTCTCGTACTGTTGATACTCTTCTATCGTCAGGTATTGCGGCGGGCGATAAAAGCGGCTCCCCAATTTTTCGCGGATGATGTATTGGCGGCTCAACGGATCGAATATAACTTCCCGAGTGATGTTGGACGGCGTGCCAAGGTCCAGCGGTCCCCGCTTTTGATACAAATTGAGAAAAGGTAGGTCGTACAGCGGATATCGGAGTTTCACGCTATCCCGTTGGAGTGAATCAACCGAAACCTGCGCACCGGCATTGCTGGCCATAGCCAGCAAAAACGGCAAAAGCAGCCAAAAAAGGCGAATAGGTATCGTTCTTTCCAAGTAGATGTTTTTTATAAGTCAGTATACCCCTCTTTAGCGCCACCAATTTATACAAAATTCTTTATAATCGTTTCAATGCTTCTTTAATCAATATCTCAACTGTCAAGTCAGGGGTGGTTTGCTGGATGTTTGCGAGCACCTTTTCCGCCTGGCTGCGTACAAATCCAAGCATGATCAGCGCGCTTAGCGCCTCTTCGGGGACGCTTTGTTGCCTTTGTACGACACTTAATGCCTCCGGGCCTTGCTTTTTCAGTTTATCCTGCAATTCCAGCACCATGCGCTGTGCGGTCTTCGGGCCGATGCCCTTAATGCGCTGGATCAGGGGTACGTTGCCGTTGACGATGGCCGATTGAATTTCTTCCGGGGTGATCGATGAAAGAATCATCCTGCCGGTATTGGGACCGATACCTGATACGGAGATCAGGTGTTCAAACAAACGGCGTTCACCTTCTTCGGCGAAGCCGAATAGCGTGTGTGCATCCTCGCGTACCTGGAAGCTGATGTACAGTTTACATTGCTCACGATCCTTGATTTGTGCATAGGTGTGCAACGAGATGTGTACGTGATAACCCACGCCACCTACATCGAGCACGACGTGGGTGGGGGCTTTATAGGCCAATTTGCCGTTTAGGTATTCATACATGCTATGCTTATTTCTTTTTGCGGGAGACCGGTTCCCTTGATTGGACGTCTACCACCGCGATGGTCACCATGTTGACGATTTCGCGCACCGAGCTATCCAGCTGTAATACGTGTACGGGTTTGTTCATGCCCAGCAGGATGGGGCCTACCGCTTCCGCATTGCCGATTTCCTGGAGCAATTTATACGCGATGTTGCCCGATTCCAGGTTAGGGAATACCAATGTGTTCGCGGGGCTTCCGCTCAATGCACTAAAAGGGAAATTAGCGGCAAGCAGGTCGCTATTCATTGCGAAATTGGCCTGCATCTCACCGTCGACCAATATATCGGGATGTTTTTCGTGAAGCAGGCGCACCGTTTCGCGCACCTTGAGGGGCGTGTTGCCATCGTTCGAGCCAAAGTTGGAATACGAAAGCAGGGCAATCCGCGGAACGATATTCATTTTTTTTACGGCCTCATGAAGCAGCAAGGTGATATCGACCAGCTCTTCGGCTGTCGGATCTACGTTGACCGTGGTGTCGCCGAAAAAAACGGGACCTTTCGCGGTAAGCATCATATACATACCGGCCAGCTTGCTGCCTGGCTGCGTACCGATCACATGCAACGCCGGACGGATGGTGGTTGCGTAATTTTTGGTGAGGCCGGAGATGAGCGTATCGGCCTCGCCAAACTGCACCATGCTGGCACCAAAATAGTTCCGGTCTAACATCAGCTTTTGAGCTTCCAAATAGGAGATTCCCCGTCGTTGCCGCTTGGCATACAAGAAATCGACATATTTTTGGAACCGCGCACCGCCTTTTTCTTCCGCGGGATCAATAATGGGCACATCTCCCAACTCCAACAGATTTTCGTCGATGAGCTGTTGTATCTTCTTTTTATTGCCCAGCAGTATGGGGAGTGCTACACCCTCTTCTCTTACGATTTGGGCGGCGCGGAGCGTTTTATAGTTATCCGCTTCGGCAAAGACAACTCGTTTCGGGTTGCGTTTGGCTGCATCGCTCAGGTTGCGCATGATGCGATCATCCTGACCCAGGCGCTGGCGCAGTTCCTCCGCATATTTGTCCCAATCGACGATGCCTACACGTGCGACACCGGAATCGATCGCTGCTCTGGCAACGGCAGGTGCCACCTCGGTAATCAACCGGGGGTCCGTCGGTTTTGGGATAATGTATTCCGGTCCAAACTTCAGGTTTTGCGTATTATACGCTTGGTTTACCGCTTCCGGCACAGATTTCTTGGCCAACTCAGCGATGGCCTTTACTGCGGCGATTTTCATGTCCTCATTGATGGTGGTTGCCCGCACATCCAGGGCACCGCGGAAGATGTAAGGGAAGCCCAGCACATTGTTCACCTGGTTGGGATAATCGGAGCGGCCCGTGGCCATGATCACGTCTTTGCGCGTGCTGACCGCTAAGGGGTATGCGATTTCCGGGTCGGGGTTGGCCATGGCAAACACGATGGGATTTTTGGCCATACTTTTCAGCATCTCCCGTGTCATGACATCCGCGATGGAGAGGCCAATGAAGACATCGGCACCTTTCAGGGCCTCCTCCAGGGTGTCGATGGTTTGCGTGGTAGCAAACTCGGCTTTCGTGCCCTCCAAGTTGGGGCGGTCATGGCGTATACAACCTTTGCTGTCGACCATGACAATGTTCTCTCTGCGAGCGCCCAACGCCACATACATCCGCGTACAGGAAATCGCTGCAGCTCCAGCGCCATTCACCACAATTTTGACCTTGTCCAGTCGTTTCTTTTGCAGGGCACACGCATTGAGGAGGGCTGCTCCCGAGATGATGGCCGTGCCGTGCTGGTCGTCGTGCATCACGGGGATACTCATCTCTTCCTTGAGCCGGCGTTCGATCTCGAAACATTCAGGTGCTTTGATATCCTCCAAATTGATGCCGCCGAATGTGGGTTCCAAGCATTTGACAATGCGGACGAACTCATCCACATTTTTGGTGTCCAATTCGATATCGAACACATCGATATCGGCAAATATCTTAAATAGCAGCCCTTTGCCTTCCATTACGGGTTTGCCCGCTTCGGGTCCGATGTCGCCCAAACCCAGTACCGCAGTGCCGTTACTGATGACGGCTACCAGATTGCCTTTGGCCGTGTATTTATATACATCGTCCTTGTTTTCAGCGATCCGCAAGCAGGGTTCGGCCACCCCGGGGGAGTACGCTAATGATAAATCTCGTTGTGAATGTGTCGGTTTTGTCGGTACAACAGCGATTTTGCCAGGCCTGCCCTTGGAATGGTAGTCCAACGCATCTTGCTTGCGATTCGTTTTACTCATGTTTTAGTTGGTTTTTGCAGCAGCAATCCAGCGCAAAGGTAGGATTCTTTTTTGAAAAATGAGGGGCATCTTGGCGCTTGACAATCATCATGCCGCTCTCATTTCAATACATCCAACAACTTGAACATCCTCGTCCGCATGGGTGTCGCAGGCCCTTGGTAGTTATTCACCAGCAAGGCAAACACAAGTGGGGTGCCGTCTTTTGTGGTTTGGTATCCGACATATCCGAGTACGCCGTTAATGGTGCCGCTTTTCATTTTCATGCCATTGTACACCGGGAGGCTTTCAAAAAAGCTGGCGAACCACGGCTCCTTTTTAGCGGCTGCCAGGATACGTGCCAACGCCTGGGTGGTCACCCGGTTTTCCGGAGAAAGGCCGCTGCCATCCATGATCTTGAGTTCACCGGCGGGAATACCCAGTTTATTCCCCCAAAATTCCTGGAGCATCTCCGCCGCATCGCGGGTGTCAGTTTTGCCGTTTTGCCGGTAGGCGATGGCCTTGAGCAGCGCTTCGCCATACAGGTTGATGCTTTTCTGGTTGAACCAATAGATCAGTTCGCCCAATGCAGGCGAGCGGTGGGTATCCAGCACCGTCGGGCCACTAGGTACTTCGCTTCCTGCGAGGAGCAGCATATGCGTTGTCGTCGGTACGCTTGTCTGTGCAATGCCCGCTTGCTCTAGTTTGCGGTGGAGCTGATATGCCGCATCGTATGCGCCGTCTGGCAGCGACAGATAGATCGTCTTTTTCAGGTCGATGCCATAGCTGCCGCGCAGGTAAATGCGGGAAGCGTAAGGGGCTGCAAAAGCGTATACATGGTCGCCCGTGCCACGACCACCGGTAGTGGTTTCATTGACCAGCTGCAGGTAGCTGATGTCAGCAGTGGTATTGGCGATGCGGGTAGGCGCGTTGGGAGCCGCACCGGCGATGAAGTTGATGCCTACGGAATTTTCACGCCAGTTGAGCGCGGATATGCCAGCACCATAGTAGTTGCCCATGTCCTGCCATGTCCAGCCCCGAGGGGCAGTCTGTCCATTGTATAGCCGATCATCGGCAATAATGGCACCCTCAATGTGGCGAATGCCCGCCTTCTGTATCGCGCGCAACCACTTGGACAGCAACAAGGTGTCTGACGTTTGCGGAAAGCGATCGCTTCCCAGCGATGGGTCGCCCGTGCCGCGAAGGACGATATCGCCCTTCAAGGTACCCGTGGCATCGATATGCCCGGTATACGATAAAGTAGTCTCAAAAGCATAATCTGGTCCGAGTAGCTGGTACGCCGCCGTGGAGGTGATGGTTTTAAGCGTGGAGGCAGGAGCCAGACCTAGCCGCTCATGTTTAGCGAAGATCACTTCACCCGTATTCGCATGGATGACCGTAAGGGAAGCCGATCCGTTAGCGAGGCTTTCGTGCGTTTCAAATGCATGGAAAGCGGCAGCGATTTTTTGGGATAGCGGCTGGGCGTGGCAAACTGCCATAAACAATACCCAAGTGAATACCGAAAAGGGTATGCGAATGATGTAAGTCGAAAACATATTGGCGAAAGTAACAATTTTCAACAAAATCGTTCCCGCCGTGTTCTCTTTATGATGTAGGAGGAAAAACCATGGCAATTATCGGAGGGTTAATCAAAGGCGCAATTGACGTGACGGGTTACATCAGTAGCGACCCGCAGCCGGCAAAAGCACAATGGAATGTGTTGCGGCACCTGCTGGACAAGGCAAAGCATACCGCATTCGGAAAAAAATATCGTTTTGAAGACATCTTGGCCGACCCCGATCCGGTAAAAGCATTCCAACAGGAAGTTCCGATTTTTGATTACGATAACTTATATGCAGCATGGTGGCATTACCTCCGCGAAGGCCACCAAAATGTAACTTGGCCCGGAGGGCAGCGCTACTTTGCGCTGAGCAGTGGTACCACAACCAATAGCAAGGCCATACCGGTAACCGATGACATGCTCGATGCGATCAAAAAATCGGGTATGCAACAGATCATAAGCCTCAAGAATTTCGACCTGCCTGCCGATTTCTTCGAGAAGCAAATCATGATGCTGGGCAGCAGCACCGCGTTGACCTCCAACGGCGAGTTTCTGGAAGGTGAGATCAGCGGTATCAGCGCCGCCAATATACCGATTTGGTTCAGACGGTTTTACAAACCCGGTGCGCGGATCGCCGCTACCAAGAGTTGGGACGAACGCGTGCGCAAGATCGCCAAATACGCGCCGAATTGGGATATCGGCAGCATGACCGGCATCCCCTCGTGGTCCGAATTGTTGCTCAAGGAGATCATCCGTCAAAATAACGCGAAGACCATACATGACATTTGGCCCAACCTGCAGGTGTATACATCGGGTGGGGTGGCATTCGAACCCTATAAGAAAAGTTTTGAAACCTTAATGGCCAAACCGCTCATTTACATTGACACGTACCTCGCTTCAGAAGGATATCTGGCTACCCAAAAGCGGCCGGATACCCAATCCATGGCACTGATTGTGGACAACGGGGTGTTTTTTGAATTTGTTCCGTTTACCGGAGACAATATGGATGAGCACGGATGTGTCAGGCAAGACGCTGAGGTGCTGACCCTTGAGGAGGCGAAACCCCATGTACAATACGTATTGCTGATCTCGACGGTGGCGGGGGCCTGGCGGTATATGATCGGCGACACGGTGATGATTACCGATGTTGAGCGCGCGGAAATCATCATCACCGGCCGGACAAAACATTTTCTCAATGTGGTGGGCGAGCAACTGTCCGTGCATCAGATGAACGCCGCTATGGAAAGGTTGGGCGAACGATTTGATGTAGACGTGCTGGAGTTTACTGTGGCGGCCGTCCGACAGGGTGAAGACTACATTAACAAGTGGTATATCGGTACCAATAAAGCCTTGGATGCATCGGCGGTAACAGCATTTTTGGATCGTGAATTAGCCGAAAACAATAAGAATTACAAGGTTGCCCGAGATAAGGCATTGAAGGGCATCGAAGTGGAAATCGTGCCGGCAGATTACTTTTACCAGTGGAGCAAGGCGACGAAGAAATTAGGTGGACAGACCAAAATACCGCGCGTGATGAAGGAAGAAGATTTCAGGGCGTTTGAAAACTTTGTTGAGAGCCTAGCCTACGCTTAACCGGGATGAGTCTGGCGGCGTTCTTCATGAAGCGCAGTTTCCACTTCGCGGATGGTATCCGTTTCGTCAGCGAGTATCTCCGTCTTTTCAGCATCGTCTTCTTTTTCTAGCTCGGCGACTAACGCCATAATGTCATCGGGAGAAAGGTATAGCGCGGCGATTTTATCCTTGTACACCTGGGGCAGTTCGGTATGATCCAAGATGAACGCTTTGGTTGCCAATAGGTAATCGCTCATGCCGCGATTCACGGCAAAATGATCGGCCACGCGCTCGGCTTTGCGGATGTATTTTTTGGATAGCCAGTACGAGATCCCAAATCCAATGATTTCCCAGGTACTTCTGCCTTCGTAATCCATGATGTGACCCAGCTCGTGGCCAATCCAACCGATCAACACCTTATCCGGAATCTGCTGCATGGTTTCGAAACTGTGTTCGAGTTTGAAAACCGGATTGATCAGGATCTGGTAGACGCGTTTTTTCCGGTTTTTAAACAAGGACCCGACGACGGGTCGTGCGGCCATGACCGAATGTTTCAGCTTCCGGGTAAAAATAAAATGGATGTTTGTATCGTTCAGTTCGGGATAGTGGGATAACGCAATCCATGTTTGCGCTTTGATTGGGGATGGTATGACTTTAAATCCCATATCATTTCAACAGCACAAAACTAAAAAGGTTTAAACTTGTTTCCGTTTGACTAGTCAAACAGAAAAACAAGCAACGATGAAGGTACGTCTGTTTTGTTCGATGGGGTTTGGTTGCCTGTTTCTTGTTGTTGCTCATCATGGATATGGGCAACACCCCGGCAAGATCGCCTTGCCCTATGAAGCGGCGGGCCTCTCAAAACGGGAGGCAGCGGCACATTTACTAAGCCGCTTTACCTATGGACCGTTACCGGGACAAGTGGATAGCGTGGTGAATCAAGGGATTGAAGCGTGGTTCTTGGCACAATTAAACGCTGATTTGCCCGATGATCAACTGGCGGAGACGCTCGCTCCGTATGATGCGCTTGCCTTGCAGAATGACGAAGTGGCACGGCTGTTCCCCCTGCCGGGCCAGGTCCAGCGTATGGCTATCCAGGCAGGTTTCATCGATACAGCGAGTGCCAGCGCCTCCCGTGAGGATTATCGGAAGGCGCTTCAGCGGTACCGCGAGGAAAAAGAGCTTAGAGCCCCTCAAGAGTTGTATAAACAGCTAATCAATCAAAAGGTGCTGCGTGCTACCTTCGCCAACAATCAGTTGCAAGAGGTAATGACCAGCTTTTGGATGAACCATTTCAACGTATCTGCCACCAACACCAATTGCGCTCGCTTCATTCTTTCCTATGAACGGGACGCCATACGTCCGAATGCGTTAGGTAACTTTGACGACCTGCTGCTAGCCACAGCCAAATCACCGGCGATGCTTTATTACCTTGATAATTTCAACAGTTCCGCGGAGCAGCCCGCGCCGGCCAACGCGGAGAGCCGTAAAGGCACTGTCGTCAAGCGCCGAAACCGAGGCGGTATCAACGAGAATTACGCGCGGGAGGTCATGGAATTGCATACGTTGGGCGTGGATGGGGGGTACGACCAACAGGATGTAACAGCGGCCGCACGGGTGCTGACCGGCTGGACGGTGTACCCGATGGACACCGCAAGCCAACAATATAGGCGGTTGGAACGCATGGCGAAGACCGCTTGGAGCAAACAGGGTTTCGTGCGCGATGGGGATTTTCTATTTGCGGCGAACCGGCATGATCCAGGCAGGAAGACCGTGATGGGTAAGGTATTTGGGCCGAAGAGCGGGTATCAAGAAGGAGTGGCGTTGTTAGAGATGCTGGCACACCACCCGTCTACGGCCGCCTTCATTTCGCGCAAGATTGCGATACGGTTCGTAAGCGATGATCCGCCGACAACCTTGGTGGATCGGATGGCCGAAGTGTTTCGTTCGTCCGACGGCGATATACGTCAAGTGCTGGTCGCTATGGTGTCGTCACCCGAATTCTGGAGCGCGTCTGTCATCCGTGAAAAGACCAAATCACCCTTTGAATTGGCCATCAGCGCGGCTCGCGCCTTGGATGCACAGGTGACGCGTCCATTTCCGTTGTACCAATGGAGCGCACGGATGGGAGAAAAGGTATACTATTACCAGGCACCTACCGGTTTTCCCGACCGCGGTCAATATTGGATCAACACGGGGTCTTTGCTGAGCCGGATGAATTTCGGAATGGCGCTGGCATCCGGAAAGGTTTCGGGGACGCGTTTCGATCTCGTGGCGCTCAATGATGATTATGAACCCGAAAGCACGGCTGCGGCATTGCGGGCGTTTGCCCCGCGCTTGTTGCCTGAGCGGGATTTCGGCGCTACCGAACAGCGCCTTATCCCCCTATTGAACGACCCGGAATTAGAGAAGAAAGTGAAGGCAGCGAGCGTTGCCACATCACCCGATACGACTGATTTAAGTGATTTGGAGGAGATGGGTAAAGCTGACGAGCGCACACGGCGCGAACAGGGCGAAGAGACGAGGCGGATGCTTGCGCAGGTGGTGGGCGTGATTATCGGTTCACCCGAATTCCAGCGGCGCTGACAAGGTTATAGATGCGCCATAAAACAACACATATGTCACCGAGCAGATTATCAAGAAGAGGCTTTCTGAAAGCAGGCGGGTTGAGCTTGTTTGGCGTGGGGTTAATGGGCGGTATTCCCGCCTTTTTAGCGGAAGCAGCGGCCCGGGAGAAAATTTCGAAGTTGTTCCAGCGCCGTAAGACCCTGGTATGTATTTTTCAGCGGGGCGCGATGGACGGGTTGATGGCGGTGAGCCCCTTTACCGATCAGTACTTAAAGGCGGCGCGGCCGGATCTTTTTCTTTCGGCCGCTAAACAAAGTCAAGCACCCCCGCTAATTGACCTTGATGGGCATTTTGGGCTGCATCCCGGCTTGGCAAGTTTTGAGTCATTATTCCGGGAAGGACAGTTGGCCATTGTACACGGCATTGGATCGCCCAATGCTACACGTTCGCATTTCGACGCGCAAGATTACATGGAGTCCGGCACCCCGTTTGACAAAGGTACGCCGAGTGGGTGGCTCAACCGGGCCGTCGGGCTGCTCGGCCACGAGGACATTACGCCTTTTTCAGCGGTGAGCCTTACCCCAGCCATGCCGCGTTCGCTTTACGGCGATCATCCGGCGCTGGCCATCAGCGACTTGAAAGATTTTGCCATACGTTCGCAGGGCAACCCTGCGGCGGCGAACCGGACGGCAAAGAGTTTTGAGGAACTGTATGATCAAACGGCATCGGATATGCTGCGGGATACGGGTAAGGAAACGTTCGAGGCAGCCAACATGCTCAAAAGCGTGGCGGCGAAGCCGTACAAGCCGGCGAATAATGCTAAGTATCCCAACTCGGCGCTGGGCAACTCCCTTAAGCAGATTGCCCAATTGATCAAGATGGACGTGGGGCTGGAGGTCGCCTTTGCCGAATCCAATGGGTGGGACACCCACCTCAATCAAGGTACGGTGAACGGTACCTTCGCGCGCAATGTGGCAGATTTAAGCAATAGCATGACCGCTTTTTGGACCGACTTGGGAGGCTATCAGGACGATGTGATACTGATGACGATGACGGAGTTTGGACGTACCGTACATCAGAACGGCACCCGGGGAACCGATCACGGGCGGGCATCGTGCAATTTTATCTTGGGTGCCTCGGTTGCGGGCGGTGCTGTATACGGAAAAATGGAACCGCTCGCCAAAGACAACTTGGAAGACGGACGGGATCTGCCGGTGACAACTGATTTTAGGCAGGTATTCAGCGAGGTGGCCGCGAAACACCTCGGCATCGCCGATACCACTACACTCTTTCCGGATTGGAACGGTGAAGGGATAGGGGTGATGACTTAGAAAGTTTTGTAACTTGCACCGCCAAATGCAAGGAATCATGACACATGCAGAAAAGCTGGCTGCGTTGCGCAGCCTCATGGCGCAGCACCGTATAGACGCCTATATCGTCCCCTCAGCCGACCCGCACATCAGCGAATACCTGCCCGACCACTATAAGTGTATCGCTTGGGCTTCGGGTTTCACGGGCTCTGCCGGCATATTGGCCATTACGCAGGGCTTTGCAGGACTGTGGACAGACGCCCGGTATTTTGTGCAGGCCACGGAGCAATTGGCGGGGAGCGGGTATGAGCTGGTCAAACTGAAGGTGCAGCATGCGCCTGAATATGCGGACTGGCTGGCGGCTAATCTGTCCGAAGGTGCCGTGGTAGCCTTCGACGGTAAACTGACATCAGTAATGCTGGCCAAGAGTGTGCAGGATAAATTAAAACCTGCCCGCATAACGGTCAATGGGGATGTAGACTTGCTTACGCCACTGTGGCATGATCGGCCGGCGTTGCCTACAGCACCGGCATACCTGCTGGATGAAAAGATCACCGGCGCATCCATCGAAACGAAGCTCAGGCGCTTGCGCAGGGAAATGGAGCGGAACAGGATCGGGGCGCATATCATCTCATCGCTAGATGACCTTGCCTGGCTTTTCAATGTCCGCGGCAGTGATGTGGCGTGTAATCCGGTGGTGTTGGCATTTGCACTCGTGACTCCCGATACGGCTACGTTATTCGTGGATAGGCGGAAACTGACGGATACCGACAAAACATCCTTGGCGGCGGCTGGTGTTGCGCTGGCCGATTACACGGCGGTGGAGGATGCGCTAAGGCATTTACATGAGGGGACGATGCTCCTGCTCGATCCCAAACGTACCTGTTTTGCGCTTTACAACCGGGTGCCTGCATCCGTTGTCCGTATCGAGCAAATGAACCCCACGACGCAGTTCAAAGCGATCAAGAATGCGGTCGAGATTGCCCACACCAACCAGACCATGGTAAAGGACGGTGTAGCGCTGACCCGGTTTTTTAAATGGCTGGAAGCGGCCATTGGCCATGAAGTCGTTACGGAAATCTCCCTGGCCGACCGGTTGCGGCAATTCCGCGCCGAACAGGAGGGTTTCGTGGGAGAGAGTTTTGATACCATCGCCGGGTATCAGGCGCACGGTGCGCTACCGCATTATAAGGCGACGCCGGCGAGCGACAGTGAGTTGCAGCCAGAAGGGTTGCTGCTGGTCGATTCCGGGGGGCAATACCTTACCGGGACTACCGATATCACCCGCGTGGTGTCGTTGGGCCGTATCACCGATGCGGAGCGGAGCGATTATACCTTGGTACTCAAAGGCATGATCGAAGGCAGCATGGCGCTTTTTCCAAAAGGTACCCGGGGCTACCAAATAGACGCGATCACCCGCAAGCCGCTGTGGGATCACCTGCGCAACTACGGACATGGTACCGGGCACGGTGTCGGTTTTTTCCTCAACGTACATGAGGGTCCGCATACCTTTAACGCGGCAGCAGTGGATGTGCCGGTGGAGCCGGGAATGATTACGTCCATTGAGCCCGGACTATACCGCGAAGGGCAATACGGCATCCGCATCGAGAACCTGGTGTTGAGCATTGATCGGCAAGAGACCGAGTTTGGTACGTTCATGGCATTCGACACGTTGACGCTGTGCTATATCGACACCCACCTGATCGATCGATCACTGCTCGATATCCGGCACATCGGTTGGCTGAATGCCTACCATGCGCTGGTATATCGAAAGCTTGCTCCACATTTGGATGTACAGGAACAGCAATGGTTGGCTGACAAGACCGCCGCGCTATAGCGAAGGCATAAAATAAAAATAGAAGAGCCGATAACCAGGGCGGTTATCGGCGTCTTCCTACCTATTAAAACAAACCAAAATCTTGATGGCCTCCTTAGACCAGTATCGTATCCCGCAAATCCTTAGCGGTACTTTTTCGTATATCCGTATGTATGGCGCTGACATCTTCCGAAGTTAGAGATGCAACTTGATCTTATCGGCTGATTTCTTGTACAAACATACAAAAAAAGCAACTAATCTATAAGTTAAAAAATGTTAAACCGATTTTTTTTAACGGGTGAACTGATCTTGTTCGATATCAGTTAGCAAGTACCTTTGTGATTGCATCTACCATTCCCTCCTTTTCTTTATCGAGGGTAAGTTCCCAGAACATGATGCCACCTAGTTTTTTTGTTAATGCGTAACGGGTTTTGGCCGTTACGGATCGGATATTGTCACCGGTTGCGTACCGCCGTTCTGCAGGATTATACCAATAGGGCGCCTCGGCCTTTTCGTCGTAATGATATTGCCACCCTTTTTCAGGTATCAACTCAGATTCGTAGCGCTTGAAATCATAACCATTGGTATGTTCGCCAGACTGATAACGGCCGCTGTTGGTGGGCGCTACGTTTTTCCAGACACGACTATAAAAGGCGGCACCGATAACCAGTTTCTGCGGGGGGATGCCAAGACCGATCAGATACGCTACAGCTCGATTGGTCGATTCCTCATCCGGCCGGACGCTGTAAATGGGCGTATGGTGACCGGTGACGGTCGAATAGCCATGTACCAGATCGTAGCTCATGATGTTGACCCGGTCCACCATGGGCATTACCTTGCTCCATTCGATCGACTCATCCAGGAACCGCTGGAACCCACCGGCGGCAAAACTCAGTTCGTTGGCGTCGCCTAAGACGTCGCGGAGTATGGCGACTAATGCTGTAAAGTTCTCCCGATCGTCGGATTTATAAGGGTGTCCGGGGTGCCCTGGGATGGCTGGGTACTCCCAATCCAGATCGATGCCATCGGTGCCGAAATAATCATTTATCGCTTTGACCGACCGAGCAAAGCCCAAGCGGCCGGCGGCCGTAGAGAACGCGTCTGAGCAAGGCTCGCAGCCGCCCCATCCACCGAGGGAAAGCATGATTTTCAGCTTAGGATGCTGCTTTTTTAAGGCAACCAAGTGAAGGATGGTTGCGGTATCACGTTTATTCTCGATATGGAAGCGTCCGTTTTTCAAATGCCCGAAACTGAAGATGATATGCGTCAGCTTACCCACGTCGTAGCGATCGATCGTTTTTTCATCGCCGGTGTAGTAAGCGATGACCGAGAAGTCAGCAGGTTGCTGAGCGTGCACTGGTGCCATGGCTAGCCCTGATAGAAGCAACAAGAGTGGAAGTAGCTTGTTCATCTGTATAGGTTTTTGTTTTTCCTTTAGTTGTTATCCGGGTGGTATTCATGAGATAGAGGGATGAGCCTTGCCGACAGATCGGGGTCTGCCATGTTCTTATCCAGGGGAAACATAGGTCGTTGGATACGCTTATACGGCAGCCCTGCTAAATTTTGATCCACGCCACCGACGGTCAGCGCCATCACCCAGTCACCGCGCATGTTATACAGTTCGGGTTCCAGGTATCCGATTTTTACCATCACCACGTCGGCCTCCTTCGGTTTGAGGTTGAGATCGGTAAAGTCGTGTTCCTTGTGATAGGGTTTACGCTTTTTCGTAACGATGATGTAGTTGTTATTGATTTTGACGACTACTTCCACCTCGGCATTCGTATCGCCTTCCTTGATGGCGTATACCGTACCGCTCAATTTCAAGGGTGGCGCGAAACGGTTGTCAACCTTGGCTCCCACATAGCCTTCTACGGGCTGTCCGATACCGGCTTTTAATGCGTTATCAACCAACTCCGGACCGGGTATAGCGGCGTAGATGAATATGGGTCCGTCGGGCGACTTGAACGCCGGGTTCGCTAAGACATCGGTGAGTGTTTTGGTAACGTCTCCCGCTCCTCCGGCGGTTGGGTTGTCTCCCGTATCGCTGATGATGTACGGCTTTTTCTTGCTGGCCAACGCCATGCCTAACGCCTCATCCAGCGTGGCTGTTGGGGCCACGAAATCAAATTCATGGCGCACCTCCCAAAATTTCTTGGCTAGCGCTTCGGCGGTAGATTTTACCTTGGCCTCATCGTCGCCCACGGCCATTACCGCAGCGTGGTTACGGGGCTCATCGGCCCACGCATACCCCACCCAGATGGCTGCGTCAACGATGCCTTCCTGACCTGCAGCCGGTCCAACGGTGGCATAGAGGCTTTTTCCGGGTTCAATGCGCGTGCTCGTCTGCTCTCCAGGCAAGAGAATGGGTATCGGGATCAAGACCTTGTAAGCAGGCTTGCCCTTGCCGCTCACGAGCCTATCCACGAGGTTTTGAGCGGCGCGTTGCTTCGACTCCATGGCGTCTTCATGTGGTGCCATGCGGTAGCAGGTGATGAGGTCGGAATAAGCAGCTAAACGTTCCGTGACGTTCCCGTGCAGGTCCATGCTCGTGGAAATGACGGTCTCGGTGCCGACTACCTCGCGTATGCGTGTGATGAGGTCGCCTTCGGCGTCGTCGAGGCCGGTCACGCTCATGGCTCCGTGAATATCGAAGAAAAGCCCATCATAGGGTAGGTGCTGTTTGAGTGAGTCCAACAGTTCGGCTACCAATGATTCATAGGCTTCGCGGGTCACGGCGCCTCCCGGTAACGATTTTCCGGTCAGCGTGGGTATCCAGTCGGCAGCTTCTCGCAATTCGGAGCCTTCCTCGAAAAAGGGATAATTGCCGAAGATCTCTTCTCCCCGTTTGGGGTGGAAGGCTGCGGCCTCGGTGGTGGCGGGCGAGAAGGTGCTCGATTCGATGGCGAGGCCGGCAATGGCGATCTTCGGTTTAGCGTGCTGTTTGGTACCCGCACCGGTACAGGCATTTAACAGTAGACAAGCCGCGATAATAAGATAAGGAATTCGTTTCATAACCGGAGGATTTGGATTCAAACTTAATGATTTTGCCTGATAAAAGAAAAGCCACTGGAAGTGGCCTTTCTTGTTGTGTGTTTGATTGTTTAATGTGTTTATGTAATTAATTGACGTCCCAGAACAGTTTGGTATTTACATTATCCTGGTCACGCACGGCATTGTAGTTTTCCGTATTATAGGTTGCCTCCGAGGGGGGTAAGTTCCATTTGACCGGGGCTGTTTTCTGAATATCCGAATTCTGGACCCGGAAAGCAAATACGGGATAGTCAAGTCTGCGGATTTCAGACCATGCCTGTACGGTCTGGATCACATTGAAATGAATCCATTTCTGCGTGGCGATGAGCTCAATTTTATTGCTCGCCCCGTCCCAATCAAGATTGGCCAAATAGGTGTTCACGTGTGCTTGGGTAGGTTCGGTAGGAGCAGCGACCGTATTGTCATTGCTCACGTCACGGATGGTATGATATAGGCTTACCGACTCCTTCACACTGTTTTCAAAAGCAGTCTTAGCCATTGCTGCATTGCCGTTTTTCTGATAATATTCAGCCAACAGCAGGTTGGTTTCCGTAGCAGAAAACAGGATGCCTGGAAAGTACTGATTGCGTGAGATCGTCGAACGATTCAAAAGGGCTATCGTCCCGCCGCGGGCGAGATCGGATTGTTGGGCGCTTGGCAGGGACTGATCCAATCCGATAAACTGCCCATCAGCCTCCGCGCCCGGTTCAAATATGAACGGCAAACGGGGGTCTTCGTTTCCAACCATGTGGTCGATCATCATTTTGCTGCTCAAGTTTGCGTACCAGCCGGCAGCTTCGAAGGCGTCCCGGATGCCCTTGGTCTGAATACTGTTGTCGTCGAGGTTATATACCTCAATGGACGCATTTTCATCATTTACCATGATCAACGGATAGTTGGCCGGGGCACTGATGATCGCTGTCATTTCCTGAGCTGCCCTTGAAGAAAAGGCAGGGCTTTCGGATACCCGCGTGAGGATTCTCAAGCGCAGCGAATTACAGTATTTTTCCCATAGTTCGACATCGCCGTTATTGATCAGGTCCTGCGTAGTGAACCGCTGCTGCATGGATGCACTTACGTTTATGGCTTTCAATTCGGTACCGATCGCTTTGAGGTCGTCAAGCATAACGGTGTAGATATCTTCCGCGCTGTCATAAGTCGGATACGACGATTGATAGTCGCTGTTGTTTGTACTCAGCATGCCTGCTTGGCTCCATGGAATGCTTCCGTGAAGGTCAACGATTTGTTGGGTTTGGTCATAGAACAGTATTTTTGCTGCGAGGAAAAATATCCGTTTCTCTTCCTGTTCCACTGGTATGGAATTGGAATAGATTTTTTCCAGTTCCCGGTATTGCGCCAACCCCTCGTAGTAGCGGGACCATCGATCTTCTATCGCGGCACCGCCCGGCAGCAAATGGTTTGCCTCATTGATCCAGCCGGTGATGTGTAGGTACCGGAAGATCGTCGGCCGAAGCGTGACAAACAAGTTGCCATAATCCGGCATGATGAGTTGTCGATAGCTATAGATCATGCCGCTAAATTGCCGTTCTACGGTTGCTTCCGTCACCTTGGATGGGTCACGGTAAATTTCATCAAAAGCACTCTTGGTGCAGGAAGTGGTATAGATTAGTGAGGCCGCACATAACCCCATTATCGAGATATATCTTTTCATTTTCAGTAAATTTAGAAGCTTGCACGTAGCATTAAACCAAATGTTCTAGTTGCCGGACTGGTCCCTGCGTTCGATACGTTATTAATCCAGTTTGATCCGCCGGTCATTTGCTCGGGATCTAAATCTTTGATGCTCCGATAAATAAAGAATAGATTCCTCCCAAAAGCTGAAATTTGCAGGTTCTTGGCTTTCAATCTGGACGCTAAAGCAGCCGGCAGCCGGTATCCCAACGAGATTTCCCGCATTTTGATGTAATTGTTCTTCTGGACATATAGTTCATAGCGGGAACTGCTGTATTGAGGACCGCCCCAGTTGTAAGTGCTGTTATAATAAACGGCTTGGGATATCACATTGTCGTTTGGCGTGCCGTCAGCCAGCACACCGTCCATGAGCATTCCATCATGGTACACGGTTTCGCCGTTAGGCCCTACTTCTCCGTCATAGGCGATGCCTTTTCCGTCGCTTATGTAATAACTTGCCCCCCCGTGTGCGGCATCCATGTAATTCAGGCTCTCTTCCAATAAACCACGGCTGGTCATCCAATAGATGCCCGTTGGCATCACATGCCCGCCCCAACGGAAATCTATGAGTGCATCCAGCGTGAAATTCTGATAAGCAAATGTATTGATGAACCCTCCCGTAACTTTAGGCATGGCATTTCCCGCTTTGATCCAGCTATCGGCGTCCAATTGGTACAAACCATTGTCCTGTACGATTTTATTGCCATTATCGTCGGTCGCTATCGGGTGCACCAGAATGTCTCCCATGGGTTGACCGACTCTGGATACCAGCTGGGCAGCTTGGCCGTCATAATCACGGTGAAGCAGCTCCTGGACACCGCCCGGCAGTTCCTCTACCACATTCTTGTTCATCGCGAAGTTGAGGACAGCATCCCACCGGAAACCTTCAGTCTGAACAGGGGCACCGGTTATCGCAAATTCCCATCCCGTGTTCCTCAAGGTGCCCACATTGGCCAGGATTGACCTCGCACCCATGGAAATAGGAAGGGTATAATCCAGGATTTGGTCTTCGATACGGCCGTTGTAATACGTGATGTCAAAGCCTAACCTGTTGTTCAGCAGGCGGGTTTCTAAACCAAATTCGATTTCCTGCTTCCGCTCAGGTTTGATATTTTCGTTTCCGAAACCGGTGGTAGGAACGGTGTTATAGATCACGGCTGCTCCGCCTTCGTATTGTACACCTAACGTTTGCTGGGCATAGCTGAGGGCGCTTTTATAGATGTCCGGATAGTTGCCCACGATGCCCCAGGATCCCCTTAGTTTTGCATAGTCAAATAGATCGGGAAGGTCAAATGCCTCACTCAGGATCAAGCTGGAGTTTACCGATGGGTAATACAGCACGTTGTTGTCCGGATACATGGTGGAAATACGTTCGCGACGCATCGTACCTTCGACGAACCAGTATCCATTTAAATCAACGTTCAGTGTGCCGAATACCGCATCCCTTAACATCTCTCTCCGGTAATTGTACCGCGAGTTCCCGCCGATGGTATTCACGGACGCATTGATATCGTACCAATTTCTCACGCTCAGCCCACCTGCTGTTTCCCGTTGGACATACGTATCCTGGCTTCTCGTGCCGGTATACCCAACCATCGCGCCGAAGGTGACGCTTTGGCTGATCTGCTTGCGATAAGTGGCCAGCAGGTCGGTGTAATAGATGTTCGCGTTTTGTGTTCCCAAACCGAAATAACCGCCGTCCCCGAATTGCAGGGGCAAGGGGTTGGGTTCTTTGTCTTCTGTTTTCTGCGAGGTGACATCTGCTGAAAACCGGGCACGCAGTGAAAGATCGCTGAAAACCTGCCAGGTGTTGGTGACGGATCCGATAATCCTGTTGGAATATTCATCATATTGTCTGGCCTTGGTATTCCAGATAAAATCCAGCACATCTGTCTTATAGCCATTGTATATGAGGTTTTCCTCGGGGGTCAGACTCTGATTGGTGCCGGTAACATATTTATACCCTAAACTGGTTTGATATTTATCCAGGTACCATTCCGGATTGTCGAATACGGAAATCATACCTGTGAAGTTGTTGATGAGCCGATCAGTCATGAACGGTCTGTTATGAGTATGCTGGTTGATGTAGTTCACGACCACATCTGTCGTCAGCTTATCCCAGAACTTGAAGGACGAGTTCAGGTTGGCAATGTTCTTTTTGTTGTAGGAATCCAGCGAGGTCATCTGGTTGTCTTGCCTGGTCACCGAAAAACGGGTGTTGGAATTTTCGGTTGTATTGCTCAATGCCAGATTGAAAACGGTGTTATTCGGATTGCTGAAAAGCTTATCATAGGCTTTTTGGGCGACATAGGGCCTAACTTGCCCATCCCACGCGATCACATCCTGTCCGTCGAATTTCGGACCGAAATTGATCGTTGCATTTAATAACCCGCGGGTGACGCCGTTTACGGCCAAGTCACTACCGTAGTAATAGAACATATCGTCGGCCTGTCCGTCGTTTTGATAAGCCGTAGTATATCCCGGGCCGCGCACGTCCTGGAAGCGCGGTAAGTAAGCTATTTGATCATTGGTATAGGTGGCATTGAAATCAATGGAAACACCTGCGCCCCCTTTGCCGGATTTGGTGGTGACCAATACCACCCCATTCATCGCCTCAGATCCGTAAAGTGCTGCCGCGGATGCTCCCTTCAACACGCTGATCGATTCGATATCTTCGGGGTTGAGATCTTCCAGTCCATTGCCTCGCGCACGTTGGTCGCCCCAGTAATCCGAGTTATTAAAGGTGTTTTGACGCATGGGTATACCATCAATGATCACCAGCGGTTGCGAATTGCCCGTGATGGAGTTCGTTCCGCGGATATTGATATTGATCCCAGAAGTGGCGCCGCCGGGAGCTGCTGAAATCCGTACCCCCGGAGCCTTTCCATATAACGCGCCGGCAAAATTCGGACTACCGGTTTTGGTCAGTTCCTCTGCTTTAACGGTACTCATCGCATATCCCAATTCCTTGGGCGCTCGCTGGATACCCATTGCGGTAATCACCACTTCATCTAATTGTCCGGCGTCTTCTTCAAGCGTTACATTGATGGTAGCCGATGTGCCTACGCTAATGGTTTGGGTTTGGTAACCTACAATCGAAAATTGCAAGGTTTCCCCGGCGGATGCTTGTATCGCGTACTGGCCTTCGGCATTGGTCTGGGTGCCGCGTGTCGTGCCAGGGATCGATACCGTCACGCCCGGAACGGGGCCGCTGGCATCCGTTACAGTCCCGTTGATGGTTTGCTGTGCATGGGAGGGAGCCACGGTGCCCATCAGGACCATGATCGCCATGCAAAACTTGACGTACAAGATTCTCATTTTTCTGTGTTGTTTGTTTGGTTAAAAATTAAAAAGACTGCTGTTGTTTATGTTAATTGACGTATTTCGGTTTTGCCGTGTGCATGTTCATCTGGGACGGCGTGTTCGATCACCAAGCTGGCGGCGCCGAGGAGCTCGGCCTGATAGCTCAATTCGGATACAACGATGTCGGTTTGTTCGGCTAGTTTGGGAATGCAAAACTCGTTGATCGCCTGTTGCACGGGAGCAAGGAGCAGCTTCCCGGTGGCGGCGCCGCGGCCGCTCAGCACCACACGCTCCGGATTCATGATGTGGATGAGCGTTGCGACACCCTTGCCCATCATGAAAGCGGCATCCGACAAGGAAGCGACAGCCAGCTGGTCGCCCTTGCGCGCTGCGGCAATAAGGTGGTCGCCCTCGGCTTTGCTGCGGTCGGCAAAAAGCTGTTTGAGGCTCGAGGTGGTGCCATTCGCGATGGCTTGCTTGGCATTTTCGACGGCCACGAGCAGAGAGGCATCTACTTCCAGGCATCCCCGCTTGCCACAGGAACAAAGTTTGTTGCTGTACGACAGGGGGATATGACTGAATTCGCCCGCATAACCGTTGTGCCCCCGGAATAAGCTGCCGTTTACGATCATGCCCAGGCCGATTCCCCAGCCAATGTTCACCACCATCACATCCTGCATCTCCCTCGCCGCGCCGAAGTGCAGTTCCGCGATAGCGATGGCGCTGGAGTCGTTTTCGATGAATACGGGCATGCCCAGGCGCTGTGTCAGCCTGTCGCGCAAGCCGGGCCCTTCATTACTGGTCAGAAATGTCGCATTTACTCCCTTTTCAACATCGATGAATCCGGGCATACCAATGCCTATACCCATGATATTGGTTGGTTTGACTGCAGAGGCCGCAATATATTGTTCCACCGCCGAGCATAACTGTTGGAATGCCTCCTGATTCTCCTTAAGGGGCAAAGGGAATGTCGTTTCTGGAAACACTACCTCGTTCGCCAGGCTGTAAATGACCATGCGGGTGACAAATTGGTCCATCGCGACGGCCAGTATGTAGACCTTTTTCTTTTTGTCAAGGCGGTATTTCACTGCTCGCCGCCCACCCGTCGACGGAGCCAGGCCATGTTCCGTCACATATCCCTCCTTGATCAACTGGTTGACCAGGCTAGTGATGTTCGGTACGCTTTTTTTGGTGTACATACTCAATTCGGCTACTGATAAAGCTCCCTTGTAATACAGCAATTTAATGATAGCGCTCTTTAATTGGTCCTGTCGCTGCGGCTTCACAATTTTTGGTATAAGTAATTGATGTTATTTTGATAAGACAAACTTAATAAATAAATAATATTAAAATCAAATACTTTTTTAAAAAAGATATTAAGTTGATGTAATTATATGATTTGTAAATATTTTAATTGTAAAAACTAGAAATAATTTTCGGTGAATTATGATTATCCCTAGCGGTGAAGCGCCCCGCTAGGTATTATCCTTTTGGTTTCCTCACTAACTTGGTTAGTGATATTTAATGCGACTTTCCATTTCTGCTTTGGCAAAAAGCGATTACTTTTACTTCGCGTTAAAAACGCGAACGTATGTCAAATGGAGATTATATAACGCGGTTTTCGGACCGGGCTGAAAATTATGACAGGTTTCGACCGACTTATCCATCGGATTTGATTGCGTTTCTGCGTGCTCATTCGACCCTGCGTGCTACTCAGGCCATAGCCGACATTGCCGCCGGGACGGGTATCTTCACAGAACAAATTGCCACTTGGGGAAATAAGGTTTACGTGGTGGAGCCCAATCCGTTTATGCGGCAGCTTGCCGTTCGGCGATTGGCAGCCTTTGACAATTGCCTATTTGTCGACGGTACTGCCGAGTCGACGGGCCTGGAGGCTGGCTCGGTGAGTCTCATCGTATCCGCCCAGGCATTTCATTGGTTTGATTTGGAGAAGGCGAAGGCGGAGTTTTTGCGCATAGGCGGGAGAAATGCCAACGTGGCCATCATCTGGAATACCCGCAACTCCGATAGTGTGTTCGAAATATCATACGAACAGCTGATTCGGAAATATGCTGTAGATTACTTAGCGGTAAGTCAACACAAAATGAACCCCTCTGACGTGCAGGCATTCTTTACGCCGGTAACGCCGTTGTATCGGGCGTTTGCACATGTGGATCACCTCACATTTGAACGACTCCGGGGACGGACACTTTCGTATTCGTATATGCCTAATGAATCGTCACCTGCGTTGCCCGATGTGCTGAATGCATTGACAGCGCTATTCAATACGTGTCAAGAAAATGGTACCGTTCGGCTTTCTTATACGACGAGGCTTTATATTGGTAGGATTACCGGCGACTAATCATCGACCATCGATCAAAAAATGAACAAAAGATATTATTCCCTTGACGTATTTCGCGGCGCCACAGTGGCACTGATGATTTTGGTCAACAATCCAGGAAGCTGGGCGCACCTGTTTCCGCCCTTGGCGCATGCCGACTGGCATGGCTGCACGCCTACGGACCTGGTATTCCCGTTTTTTCTTTTTGCGGTGGGCAATGCGATGGCCTTCGTGATCCCTCGCCTGCGCGAGTCGGGTGATGCTTTCTTTTGGAGGAAGGTGCTGAAACGGACGGTGCTGATCTTTGGTATCGGATTGCTCCTCAACTGGTGGCCCTTCGTGCAGTGGCAAGGGGAGTCTATGGTACTCAAGCATTGGATCAACCCCGACGATCCGAGTCGAGGTATCCGTATTTTCGGGGTCTTGCAGCGCATCGCATTGGCGTATTGCTTCGCTTCTATCATGGTGTACTACCTGAAGGAGAAATGGGTTATTGGCGTTTCAGCTTTTATCTTGCTCCTGTACTGGCTGCTGTGTGCGACGCTTGGGAGCGCCGATCCGTATAGCCTGGAAGGGTGGTTTGGCACGGCGGTGGATCAGCAGCTATTGGGTATTGCACACCTGTACAGGGGCGAGGGGGTGCCTTTTGATCCCGAGGGACTGGTCAGCACGCTGCCGGCGATCGTGCAGGTGGTATTGGGATACCTTACGGGTCGGTACCTCCGGTTGCAGGGGCAGGTGGCGTGGTTATGGCCGAGGCTCCGGTTTTCCGGTGAGCCGATCTATGGCATGTTGGGCGGGCTTCTCGTGGTCGCCATATTGCTTTCGCTGCTGGGTTTGTTTTGGGGATTGGCTTTTCCCATCAATAAAAAGATATGGACAAGTTCTTATGTGCTGTATACGACAGGGCTGGCGCTGATGGCCATTGGCACCATGATTTGGTTTATCGAAGTGCTCCGTATACGGAATGCATTGACACGGTTTTTCGATGTCTTTGGCAAGAATCCCCTGTTTATCTTTGTGTTGAGCGGTGTGCTGCCGCGGCTACTCGGGTTACTGCGTATCGAAACCGGGGTTGATGATAAGGGTCAAACGTTGTATACCACGCCCCTGGGGTGGTTTTACACCCATGTATGCGCCCAAGTGCCGGGGCCTCCCGAGGTCGGATCGTTTTGCTATGCCTTGGCGTTTTTGGCGCTGTGCTGGGTAATTTGCTATGTGATGGATAGGAAGGGGATCTATGTGAAGGTGTGATGTTGACGCAGTGGGGGTCGTAAGTTCGATTCAGGCAGACGAAGCCTTGGAGACGGCAGCGAAGCGAACCGGATCCCAGCTGAGGAGCAGTCGCTTGAATTACACCGCCAAAAATATTTGGAATCCAACTAAAATCGACGTACCTTTGTGGCCAATTAATTTTATTGTTAACGCTTTAATATTATTCAAGTAATGTATTTAAGTAAAGAGTACAAGGCGGGTATCTTCGCCGAGTTTGCCGGAGAGGCAGCCAACACGGGTTCTGCCGAAGGCCAGGTGGCGTTGTTCACCAAACGGATTGCTCATTTAACGGGGCACTTGAAATCGAACAGGAAAGACTTCGCTACCCAGCGCTCATTGCAGAAGTTGGTGGGTAAACGTCGCTCCTTGTTGAAATACCTTTACAACAAGGACATCGAACGCTACCGTGCCATTATCAAGGCGTTGGGCTTGCGCGATATTGTTAAATAGCGTTCAGGTAAAATGTTCAATGAAGCCATCCCCACTATGGAGATGGCTTTTTGTTTTGGTGGGCATGCAAAAGTATTGCGCACCGAAATTTATTCAAATGGTGTTCGTGAATACTATGCATTTTATCTAAGTTTGTGCCAAGTTTAAAAAGTCTAATATAGCAATGGTATGCCGCATAAAGATGAACGGCATATCGAATGAAAACAACAATGAGTTACAACGAATTCAAAACAACAATCGATATGGGCGCAGGTCGCCAAATCGAGATTTCCACCGGAAAGTTGGCCAAGCAAGCGGACGGTTCGGTGGTGGTGAAGCAGGGGAAAACCATGCTGCTCGCCACAGTGGTTTCCGCGCAGGAAGCTAAACCCGGAGTGGATTTCTTGCCGCTTTCGGTAGATTATCAAGAGAAATATGCCGCTACCGGGCGTATTCCGGGTGGATTTTTACGCCGCGAAGCGCGCTTATCCGATTATGAGATCCTCATTTCGCGGTTGGTAGACCGGGCATTGCGGCCCTTATTCCCTGAAGATTACCACGCCGACACGCAGGTCATGATTTCTTTGATATCAGCAGATAAAGACATCATGCCGGATGCATTGGCAGGATTAGCTGCTTCGGCAGCCATTGCAGTATCTGACATTCCGTTCAACGGACCGATATCGGAGGTGCGTGTAGCCAAGGTTGACGGGCAGCTGGTGGTCAACCCGTTGATGAGCGAACTGGAACGTGCAACGTTGGAGTTTATCGTCGCAGGTTCTGCCAATGACATCGTGATGGTAGAAGGGGAGTGCAAAGAGATTTCAGAAGCCGAGATGGTGGAAGCCATCGAATTTGCGCATCAAGCCATCAAGAAGCAGGTAGCCGCCCAGGTGGAACTGGCACAGCTGGTTGGAAAGACGGCCAAGCGTGAATATCATCATGAACCGAGCAACCCCGAATTGCGCGAGCAGATCTTCGCGGCCACATACGATCAGGTGTATGCCGTGGCCAAGTCTGCCTCAGCTAAGCATGAACGCAGTGAGCAGTTTAAGGAGATCGGCGCTGCGTTTGTAGAAGCGGCGTTTGGTGAAGGGGAAATCGATGACGATACGGCATTTTTGATCAAAAAGTATTATCACGATGTACAGGCTGAGGCGGTGCGCAACTTGATCCTGGATGAAGGCATTCGCCTCGATGGTCGGGATGTACGTACCGTACGCCCGATATGGAGCGAGGTGGATTACCTGCCTGCGGCCCATGGGTCGGCGGTATTTACGCGCGGCGAAACGCAGTCGCTCACATCAGTGACCTTGGGCGCGAAAGACGACGAGCAAATGATTGATGGAGCGTTTATCCACGGATATAACAAGTTCATCCTCCACTATAATTTTCCGGCGTTTTCAACCGGAGAGGTGCGTCCGAACAGAGGCCCTGGCCGCCGCGAGGTAGGCCATGGCAACCTGGCCATGCGTTCGTTGAAACAGGTGCTGCCTACCGGTGAGGAAAACCCGTATACGATCCGGATCGTTTCGGATATCCTCGAATCCAACGGATCATCGTCTATGGCTACGGTATGTGCCGGTACATTGGCACTGATGGATGCCGGCGTGAAGATCAAAGCTCCGGTTTCGGGTATTGCGATGGGGTTGATCACCGATGAAAAGACGGGCAAATACGCCATCTTGAGCGATATTCTGGGTGATGAAGATCACCTGGGCGATATGGATTTCAAAGTAACGGGTACGGCAAAAGGCATCGTGGGCTGTCAGATGGACCTAAAGATCCATGGATTGAAATGGGAGATGCTTACCCAAGCATTGGACCAGGCGCGGGAAGCACGGTTGCATATCCTTAATGAGATGACGAAGACGCTTGCAGAACCGCGAGCCGATTACAAGCCACATGCGCCGCGCATTGTCAGCTTCACCATCGACAAGGAATTTATCGGTGCAGTGATCGGACCCGGCGGCAAGATCATTCAGGAAATGCAACGGGAGACCGGGGCTACCATCGCTATTGAAGAAGTGGATAATAAAGGTGTCGTGCAGGTGTTTGCTGATGATAAAGCATCCATCGATGACGCTGTACGCCGTATCAAAGCCATCGCGGCCAAGCCCGAAGTAGGCGAAGTATATGAAGGGAAGGTGAAATCCATTATGCCGTTCGGTGCATTTATCGAGATCATACCAGGTAAGGACGGTTTGTTGCACATCTCTGAAATCGACTGGAAACGGTTTGAAACCATGGATGGCATCTTCAATGTGGGCGATATCGTGAAGGTCAAACTAATGGATGTCGATAAGCAGGGCAAGCTGAAGCTTTCGCGTAAGGCATTGCTGCCCAGGCCGGAGAAAAACGAGGCTTAAACGCTCATAACGGGCATATAATAGAACCGGATATCCGAAACGAGGGTATCCGGTTTTTTTTGTTACTTTTACGGCGTGGTATGACGACCATTTTAGGGTATCAAATCATTTGCCTATGAAAACCGCTATTATTACAGTCGTTTTATTGTTGTTTTACAGTGCGACTTTCAGCCGGGATAAACCAGATCCTAGGCACCGGTTTGCTATCGGCCTGCTTGGGCATTATCATACAGAAAACTACCGTTTCGGATTAAGCGGGCACTTCAAGTGGCTCTTGCCGACCGACCAGGCCAATGGAAATCGTTTCCTGTTCACGGCGAAGGCTACTCATACGGGACCGGAGGACGGGCCTTTTTTCAGCGTCTTCGACCAGGGGAAATATGACAACATCAGCTCAGTGTATGTCATGGCCGGGCATCGGATCAACCTATTCGACAAGGGCTGGCGGGCCACAGCCAGCGACCCGACGGGCGACAACGCCGTTTACCTGGAATTCAACATCGGTGGGGGGTACAACGGGCTAAACCGTCTTTTCGGCGTAGCATTGAATCCCGCGATCGGCTATGCATTCAACCAACGGTTCGAGCTGAATATGGCCTACCAGGGGTTGATCGTTGAATCCGGCTATCCCAACCTGAACTACCTCGAAGTGGGCGCGGGCTACCGATTTTAGCCTGACGTGGGCCAAGTTTCCGGTTTGCGGCCATAGCGTTTACTGGGTTTGGGTCCCATTTTAAAGACCAGTTCACCTCCGCTGAGCAGCTCTTGATGCCGCAGGTAGGTGTTTTCATAAGGTTTGCCGTTTAGCGTAATGGATTGAATATAGCTGTTTTTGGAACTGCCATTGACCGTGCGGATCACAAACTGTTTGCCGTTGGGCAATTCAAAAGTGGTTTCATCCGCTAGAGGACTTCCAAATACATATTCGCCGCTGGCGGGATTGGCAGGGTATAGCCCGGCGATGCTCCAAACCGCCCAAGCGCTCATTTGCCCGGCATCCTCATTGCCCGCATAGCCGTCGGGACCGTCATGGTACATGGAATCCACTACCTGACGCACCCGCTCTTGGGTCTTCCACGCCTCGCCAATGTAGCTATACATATAGGCGATATGATGGCTGGGTTCATTGCCATGCGCATACTGGCCGATGAAGCCGCTCGCATCGGGCGAGACGTTTTCGCCATGCATCTCCGAAGGGGCGGCGAACAATTCGTCGAGCTTCTTGCTCAGTCCTGCATTGCCGCCGTATAGACCAGCCAATCCTTGTACATCATGGGGGACAAAGAATGAATGCTGCCAGGCATTGCCCTCGATGTACTGACTTTTATCCAAATCGTGTTCCGACCAGAAAGGATCAAAAGGCTCAACGAATTGACCATCGCTCTTTTTGGCGCGCATGAATCCCGTTTCCTTGTCAAATAACTGCGCGTAGGATTTGGATCGGTTCATGAACGTGGCATAATCGGCGGTTTTACCCAATTTTTTGGCCACTTGGGCGATGCACCAGTCGTCGAAAGCGTATTCCAAGGTGACGGTGACACTGCCCCCGGCTTTATCTTGCGGCAGATAACCGTACTGGATATAATCCGGTACACCGCGGATGTCCTGGTGTGCGCTTTTGAGCATGGCTTGGTATGCGCGTTCGGCATCCACGCCGGGCCAGTCTTTCAGCAGAGCATCGGCCAATACCGGGATGGCATGATAGCCGGTCATGGTATTGGTCTCCCACGTACTGAGGTCCCAAACCGGAAGCAGGCCGTTTTCGTCATGGAACGTTAGCATGCTGTTGAGCATGTCCGTATATTTTTCGGGCTGTGTGAGCGTAAACAGCGGGTTCAGCGCACGGAAGGTGTCCCAAAGCGAAAAGAGCGTATAACGGTTGGCACCAGCGGGCATGGTGTGTGTGTCGTCTTTGGCATTTTTATATTCGCCGTCAGCATCCGAATATAGGGTAGGTGATATGGCGGTATGGTACAGTGCCGTGTAAAAGATCCGTTTCAACGCGGTATCGGTTGAATTGATTTTAATTTTTTGCAATTCCTTTTCCCACTGATCTTCTGCCGATGTGTGCACATCATCGAAGGTCCGCCCTCCTGCTTGGTTCAACTCCTCCAATGCCTTTTGATAGCTGGTCATGGATAACGCGACTTTCAACTCCACGGTATTGTCCGCAGTGTTTTCGAAAAGAAGCTGGGCAGACACCCCTTGGCCCTCGTCGTATGTTTCCGTCATGTCGATCATATCGGATGCCGACTGCCCGTCGCTGAGAACGGTTTTTATAAACGCCTTAGAGGTGCGCGCGGCGAAATAGACGCGTTGTACCTTCGCCCAGCCGGTGGAATAGCGGTAGCCGATCAGTGTGCTGTCGTTGAGGACGCTCACGTGCGTTTCGGTGGGGTTATCCCAGTTTTGGCGGAAGGCCAGGTCAAAGCGGATCACCGGCTTCACGCCTTGGGGATAGGTGTAGCGGTGGAAGCCGGTTCGCTCGGTGGCTGTCAGCGCAACCTTGATGCCGTTGTCCAGTGTGACCTGATAGTATCCGGGGGAGGCCTGTTCGTTGTCGTGGCTGAAGCGTATTTTAATGCTCTTAGTCGTATCATCAAGCGGGGCGGTAAGCGGCATCACCGATATGTCCAACCAATCGCCGATGCCCGTACCGCTGAGGTGTGTGTGGCTAAACCCCGCGATTAAACTATCGCTGTAGTGATACCCGCTGCACCAGTCCCAGCCATTGCGCCCATTGTCGGGACTTAGCTGCACCATCCCGAAGGGAACGGTTGCTCCCGGAAACGTATGACCATGGCCGCCCGTGCCAATAAACGGGTCGACATAGGCAATCAATGAATCTTGGGCCCGTGAAGGAAGCGCCAGCCCCAAGAACAAGATGAAAGTGCTTAAACGCATTAGCATGTTTAATAAGGTTAATTGTATAACTGCCGGTAAAGCTACCTTGATTATATGAAGATGCAAATGATTTTTTGATTATTTTGCCTGACTTCGATGAAAATTCGATAGGTTTGCCCGAATGCTAAACATTAAGCTGTATTTGCTAAATGAAGAAGAAAATATTGATCAGTGACATTGCAAAAGACCTCGGTGTATCGGTTACCACGGTGTCTTTTATTCTCAATGGCAAGGCGAAAGAAAAACGTATCAGCGAAGGGTTGACCAAACGCGTATTGGAGCATGTGCAGAAAGTGGGGTATAAGCCCAATGAGCTGGCCAAGAGTCTGCGGACAGGCAAGACCAAGATCATCGGTTTGGTGATCGAAGACATCTCCAACCCATTCTTTGCCAATATTGCGCGGCTGATAGAGGCAAAGGCCTACAGCAAAGGATACCGGATCATTTATTGCAGTACCGAAAACAAACCCAATAAAACGGTCGAGCTGATTGAACTTTTCCGCGATCGGCATGTGGATGGGTACATTATCACACCGTCGGAGGGGGTTCGCGATACGGTTGAGTCTTTATTAAGCAATCAATTGCCGGTGGTATTGTTTGACCGGTACATCCCGGGGCTGAACACGAGTTACGTAGTTTCGGATAATGTTAGGGGGGCGTTTGATGCTACGGTACATCTTGCGCAGCAAGGGTATAAGCGCATCGCCCTGGTAACGTTGTATTCTTCCCAGACCCAAATGCGCGACCGTATGGATGGTTATATGCGTGCGATCGATTTGTATAAACTGCAGCCTTATGTCAAAAAGGTGAACCTCGACGAGAACGAACAAACCAGCATCCGTGAATTTCGACTGTTCTTGGAAGACCAGCAGCCTGATGCCATTTTTTTTGCCACCAATTACCTGGCGATCGCCGGTTTGAAAGCGATTAAGCAATACGATAAACCTTTCCCCGCGATCGTGTCATACGATGATCACACGCTGTTTAAACTGCATACACCGACGATTACTGCGGTATCACAGCCCATTGAAGCCATCGCCGACGAACTCATCAATAGTTTGCTCAACCAGCTCGACGGCAAGGCCAAGGAGGTCAAACAGGTCGTGTTACCTTCGGAACTGATCGTTAGGGAGTCTTCACCGGCACAAACTTCATTGACAGTGAGTTGACACAGTGACGGGTATTTTTCGTGGTGAACCGCTCACCCAGGAATACATGCCCCAAGTGGCCGCCGCAATGGGCGCATACGATCTCGGTACGCCGTCCATCGCCGTCGGGGATGCGTTTGACGGCACCTTCGATTTCGTCATCGAAGCTTGGCCAACCGCAATGGGATTCGAATTTATCTTCAGAGCGGTACAGCGGCGCGTCGCAGCGCTTGCATATGTAAACGCCCTGGACCTTGTTGTTCAATAATGCGCCCGTAAACGGTCGTTCGGTACCCTTGTGAATAATGATATATTCTTCTTCGGGAGTCAGTTTATTGTATTTCGCCGTATCCATCGTATTGTCAATTGGTTGGTGATCGACCTGGCCTCGGCCATCCCGTTGTGCGGCTTGACCGCAGGCTGCATAAGCAGGTAAAAACGCCAAAATAAACCAAATATAACGCATTAAACAGTCATTTTTGACTAATGTCAGGAAGTTAGCTGTCCCTGTATGCGAATATACATAAATACTGGCAAAAAAGTTTCATTATTATTTCAAACCTTGGCTAAATGTTTTGTAGTGATCACTTGCTCGTCTGTAAATAAGCGCTTGTTTTAGGGGCAAACAATGTGACGGTATAAGGCAAGGCCAGGCCTCCGGAAAAGGAGCTTTTTATAATATAAAATTCTGATAAAAAAACAAAATTTTGGAAAACATGTACCCTGATTGCAGTCGCGTAAAAATAGAGTATATGTGCTCAAATCGCGCTTTTTGATCAATTTAGAACGATTATAAATTATTAAATTAGGTCATCCAATTGTCACCGATACGCCAATAAGTTATACTTTTGTGGCATTGTTAAGAGGGTGTAATTCCATTGATTCAGATAACCCCAATTTTTACATTCATCATAATCTGTATAAAGTGCTCAATATGAGAAATATCTCATTAGTTTTTGAAAGAATTGCCAAGCCGATATCCGTTGCGTTGGTGTTGTTGTTTGCGGTTTCTTCGTTGCAGGCGCAGGACGTGAAGGAAGGTGCGACGATTTTCAAGGCCAATTGTGCCACGTGCCATAAGGTGTTTGGGAAGCTGACGGGTCCTGAATTAGCTGGGGTGAATGAACGGCGCGAGGAAGCTTGGTTGTTGAAATGGATCCATAACGCACCCGCGATGATCGCTTCGGCGGACCCCATTGCGGCGGAACTGGATGCACAATTTCCGAACGCTGCCATGACCGCGTTCCCGCAATTTTCAGAAGATCAGATTAAGAGTGTTTTGGCCTATATCAAGTCTGAGGAAGAGAAGAAAGCGACAGCAGATGCGACGGGCGGAGCGACCGGAGGTGGCGGAGCAGCTGCCGGCGATAGTGGGAATGCAAGTAACTTTATGATCATTGGCTTAGTAGCGGTGATCCTATTGGCATTCGTGGTCATTTTGGTGCTTAACAAAGTCATTCGCACATTGGAGCGTGTCATCACCAATAGCAAAGACCTTATTCCTGAAGCTGAACTGGTTGAAGGCGCACAGAAGGATTATGTCGGGAAGCTGAAGAAGCTGGCCAAAAACAAGAAATTGGTGTTTTTTACCATACTGATGTTGGCGATTTTCCTCGGCGCAGCTGGATGGAAGACCTTGTGGAACGTGGGTGTTCACGAAGGTTATCAGCCGGTACAGCCCATTAAATTTTCGCACCAACTGCATGCGGGGGTCAACCAGATTGAGTGTCAGTATTGCCATGGTGGTGCCTTTAAATCAAAGAACGCTTCTATTCCGTCGGCAAATGTGTGCATGAACTGCCATAAGGCAATCACCGCGAGCGACAAATATGATGGAGAGCTGTCGCCTGAAATCGCAAAAATATACCGGGCACTGGACTACAATCCGGAGACGATGGAATATGGCCCGAACCAACGCCCTATTGAGTGGGTACGTATCCACAACCTGCCTGATTTTGCTTATTTCAACCACTCGCAACACGTGGTGGTGGCCGGTGTGGAGTGCCAGACCTGCCACGGTCCGGTTGAAACGATGGCGGAAGTATATCAATATTCGCCGCTGACGATGAAATGGTGTATCAACTGTCACCAACAGACGGAGGTAAACCACGAAGGCAATGCCTATTACGAGGAGTTGATCGCTGCGCACGAAAAGCTGAAAAAAGGCGAGAAGGTGACCGCCGCGATGTTGGGCGGACTGGAATGTGGCAAATGCCATTATTAATGATAGAATCACATCATACTGACATACGCAATCTTATATATAGCTTAAATGGATAGCAACAAGAAATATTGGAAAGGTTTGGAAGAATTGCAGCAGACGCCGGCTTTCGTATCGAACAGCAAGGGCGAATTTGCCGAACCAATTCCTGTAGAAGACGTATTGAATGAAGCTGGCTTGAGCACGAAGACACCCCGCCGCGATTTCTTGAAAGCGCTGGGATTCGGGGTTGGTGCCGTTACGTTGGCAGCATGTAACCGTACACCGGTGCACAAAGCCGTTCCCTATTTGATAAAACCGGAAGAGATCACGCCGGGTATCCCCAATTTTTATGCATCCAGCTTCAAAGGACAGAGCGTATTGGTCCGGACACGCGAAGGGCGGCCCATTTTGCTGGAAGCCAACCCTGCTGCTGTCGGACTTAATTGCGGTACGGATGCGTCGGCACAGGCATCGGTATTGGACCTGTACGATATGTCCAAGCTGAAAGGCCCCAAATTCAACGGTGCTGATATTTCTTGGGATGAATTGGATACACACGTGGTTACTGCGTTGGATGCAGCCCATGCTGCCGGAAAGCAGATCCGCATCATTTCATCCTCATTGAATAGCCCCTCTGCGATTGCCGCGATTGCTCGCTTTGCCACTAAATACCCGACGGCCCGCTTGGTTGAAGTTGATGCCGTTTCGTATAGCGGTATCATTAAAGCCAATCAGCGTAGCTTTGGCAAGGCAGTGGTGCCCCATTATCGTTTCGACAATGCGGACATTATCGTGAGCGTGGCGGCCGATTTTCTCGGCACTTGGCTGAGCGGAGAGGAGCATACACAACAGTATATTGCGAATCGTGACTACAAGAGCCTGAAAAACGGCAAAATGTCGCGCCATATTCAGTTTGAGGGTGGTATGAGCCTTACCGGCACCAACGCCGATGTGCGGATCGCCATCAAACCTTCGGAGGAAGGTCCGCTATTGATCGCGCTTTACAATGCCGTCACCGGCGGCAGCCTGCCCGGCGGACTGAGTGCAAATCCGAAAGCGCAAACGGCGTTGAAATTGGTTGCCAAGGAGCTTCAGCAGGCGCAGGGACGTGCTTTGGTGGTCGCTGGCTCCAACGACATTGCCATACAGACCCTGACCAACGCCATCAACGTGGCCTTGCAAAGCTATGGCAGCACGATCGATCTGGACAATCCTTCGTTTCAACACAAGGGCGACGACGAGGCATTTGCGGCGTTCTTAGCGGAAGCCAATCGGGGCGACGTGGATGTGGTGTTCTTTTTAGACAGCAATCCGGTATATCATTATCCCAATGCAGACGCCATAAAGGCAGCATTGGAAAAAATTACGTTTAAGTTATCGTTTGCGGACCGTGAGGACGAAACGGCTTCGGTATTGGACGCCATTGCGCCGAACCACAATTTCTTAGAATCGTGGGGCGATGCGAATCCACGGGGTGGGTACTACACGATTGTACAGCCGACGATCAATCCGGTATATGATACGCGGCAAGCAGAGCATAGCCTCTTGCTGTGGGCGGGCGAAAAGACCGACTACTATACGTTTGTAAAAAACAACTGGGAACAAAATATCCTTGTCGGCAGCAGCAAAACATGGAAAGATGTGCTGCAAACCGGTTTCGAGTACAAGGGCGACCAACCGGCGTCTGCTTACAGCGTTGATGCGGCATCCCTCGGCGCGGTGGCCAGCAGCATTGCGGCCAATAGCAAAGCATTGGCAAAGGACGTGGAGGTGCAATTATATCAAAGCGTGGCGCTCAAGGATGGTAAGCAAGGAAACAACGCATACCTGCAGGAATTGCCCGATCCGGTATCTAAAGTGACTTGGGACAACTATGTGGCCATTAATCCCAAATTTGCAGAGTCATTGGGATTGGGCGAAAATAGCGTAGTGGAGGTTGAAGGTGAAAACGGTTACAAGGTAACGCTACCGGTGTTGATGCAGCCTGGCCAAGCGATGGGTACGGTGTCTATTGCCGTGGGCTACGGACGCACCAAGGTGGGCAAAGCGGGCAATAACGTCGGACAGAATGCTTATCCTTTTGCAAAGCTGGTGAACGGAACATTGCAGTTCAATACCACGGCTAAGCTTACCAAGGCCAGCGGCACCTATGAATTGGCACAAACGCAAACGCACCATACCATCGAGGGGCGCAACGTGATCCGTGAAACGACCTTTGCGAAGTATAAAGAGGATCCCGGGCACAATGCCGGACGTTGGACGGATAAGCACAAAACGTACGATCTGTGGAATAAATACGAGCAACCGGGGCACAAATGGGTGATGGCTATTGACCTCAACGCGTGTACCGGATGCGGTTCTTGTATTGTTGCCTGCAACGTGGAGAACAATATTCCGGTGGTTGGACGCGATGAAGTACGCCGCCGCCGCGAAATGCATTGGATCCGTATCGACCGGTATTATGCCATCGAGCAGGACGGAGAAGTGCATACCAAGGAGGATGACATCCGCGACCTGGATGATATGGAGAATGTATCGGTGGTACACCAGCCGATGCTCTGCCAACATTGCGAGCATGCACCCTGCGAAACGGTGTGTCCGGTGCTGGCCACCGTGCACTCGTCGGAAGGGTTGAACCACATGGCATACAACCGTTGCTTTGGCACACGTTATTGCGCGAACAACTGCCCGTATAAGGTGCGTCGTTTCAACTGGTTCAACTACTGGAATGATTCGCGCTTCGATAATTACCTGAATAACGAATTTACGCAGTTGGTATTGAATCCCGACGTGGTTTCGCGCTCACGCGGGGTCATGGAAAAATGCTCCATGTGCATCCAACGTATCCAAGCGGGCAAATTGAAAGCCAAAATAGAGAAGCGACCATTGCGGGACGGCGATATTAAGTTGGCCTGTAGCTCGGCTTGTTCGGCTAATGCCATCATCTTCGGAGATGCGAATGATCCCGATTCGGAGGTTTCCAAGGCGTTGCGTGATGAACGCGTATATTATGTATTGGAGGAGATCAATGTACAACCGGGCATCGGCTACATGACGAAGGTGAGAAATACTTACGAGGCTTAATTCTTTTTGAAATCATAGACTATGTCATCGCATAACGAATCAATATTAAGAGAACCACTGGTAACCGGCAAAGACATCACCTATGCCAAGGTGACGGATGATATCTTATTGCCGGTAGAAAATAAACCCAATAAAGCGTGGTGGATCGGTTTCACCTTGGCGGCGTTGGGGGCTTTGCTGTGGGTAGTCAGTGTGGGCTATACGTTTTGGACCGGTATCGGTGCCTGGGGGCTGAATAAAACGGTTGGTTGGGCATGGGACATCACCGACTTCGTGTGGTGGGTGGGTATCGGTCACGCCGGCACACTGATTTCGGCGGTATTATTGCTCTTCCGTCAAAACTGGCGTAACTCGATCAACCGCTCGGCAGAGGCCATGACCATCTTTGCGGTGATTTGTGCTGCCACCTATGTGGTAGCCCACATGGGCCGCCCTTGGCTGGCTTATTGGATTTTTCCTTTGCCCAACCAGTTTGGTTCACTTTGGGTAAACTTCAACTCGCCCTTGGTATGGGATGCTTTCGCGATCTCTACGTATTTCACCGTTTCCTTGGTGTTTTGGTATTGTGGCTTATTGCCGGATATTGCGTCGGTGCGTGACCGTGCAGCCGGATTGAAACGGCGCATTTATTCCGTCTTGTCTTTCGGATGGAGCGGCTCGGTAAAAACCTGGCAACGGTTTGAGATCGTATCGCTGATCTTGGCCGGTATCTCTACCCCGTTGGTGCTTTCGGTACACACCATCGTATCCATGGACTTTGCCACCTCTGTGATTCCGGGATGGCACACCACGATTTTCCCGCCTTATTTCGTGGCGGGTGCAATCTTCTCTGGTTTTGCAATGGTGCAGACGCTGCTGTTGGTGATGCGGAAGGTACTCAACTTTGAGAATTACATTACGATGTTCCACATTGAGTCGATGAACAAGATCATCATGGTGACGGGCTCTATCGTGGGTATCGCGTATTTGACGGAGCTGTTCATCGCTTGGTATTCCGGCTCTGAATATGAAATGTACGCGTTTGCCAATCGGATCGCGGGTCCGTATGCTTGGGCGTATTGGGCGATGATGACCTGCAACGTGATTTCGCCGCAATTATTCTGGTTCAAGAAAATCCGGACGAGCATTCCGATTTCGTGGGTACTCTCCATTGTGGTCAACATCGGGATGTGGTTTGAGCGTTTCGTGATCATCGTGACCTCGCTGCACCGCGATTATCTCCCGTCAAGCTGGGCGATGTTCTACCCGACGTGGACGGACGTCGGCATCTTTGTCGGATCCATCGGATTGTTTTTCACGCTATTCCTGCTGTTTTTGCGGTTCCTCCCCGGTATCGCGATTGCGGAAGTAAAGCTGTTGTTGAAGAGCGCGAGTTTGCAGCAGAAAACCAAACTGGTACAGGAAGGTCATTTGGATCCCGAGCAGGTAGAGTTCTTCAGGAATACGCTTGGCAAATACGATTCGGTAACGGAGGAAGACATCAAGGCATTAGAAACCAAGTAGCAAATGAGTACTATCAAATATATCATCGGAAGTTTTGCAGACCCGGACGAGCTGATGGACGGGATTGATAAGTTGCAGGCCAACAACATCAGCATCTACGATTGCTTTACGCCAATGCCTATCCACGGCATAGAGGCGAAGTTGGGGGTGAAGCCATCGCGGTTGCCTATCGCGGCGTTTTGCTTTGGATTGTTGGGAACTACCTTGGGTTTCAGCCTCTTGTATTACACGATGACCTATGACTGGCCGATGAATATCGGTGGCAAACCACCACTACCATTGCCAGCTTTCGTTCCGGTCACGTTTGAAGTGACCATCCTGCTCTGTGCATTGGGCATGGTGGCTACATTTTTCTTCCGCAATCACTTGTTTCCGGGCCGGGCACCGCGCGTAATGGATTTGCGTGCAACGGACGACCGGTTTATCGTTGCTGTGGATGCTAACGATAATACGGATCACGAAAAGATTGAAAATTTGTTGAAAGAGGCTGGCGCCGTAGAAGTGAAGTACAATGAACGCAAATATGTTAGCTATGAATAAGATGAAATTTCTTGGCGCTGTGGGTGCGGCCGTTGCGATTGCGGCTGTAGTAGCGTCGTGTGGCGATCAAACCACACGCAGCAGGGGCTGGGAATTTTCGCGAAATATGTATGATCCGATTGGGTATAACCCGGATCAGCCGAACGCCAACTTCAAGGACGGAAAGACGGCGCAGACACCTCCGGCTAATACGATACCCGTGGGTTTCGAGCGGTTTGAATATGCGAATAACACCGAGGATTATCAACGCGCAGGTGCGGAGTTGGTGAATCCCTTGGTTCGTAATGCGGCAACCTTGGCCCAGGGAGAAGCCCTTTATCAGGTGTATTGCTCGGTATGTCATGGGCCGGAAGGCCGAGGAGATGGACCGATCACCATAGACCGAACGCTGGATGCTGAATCGCGGCCGCTTGAGAATTTTCCGCCACCGCCATCATACGCGAAATCCGATGGAGTCAATTCCTCCAGGGGAGGAGCGATGGCTGACTTAACCGACGGTAAAATATACCATACGATTACGTACGGACTGAACATGATGGGATCGCATGCTTCGCAGTTGTCTCCGGAAGAACGTTGGAAAGTGGTTATGTACGTTAGAGAATTACAAAAGAAATAATATTATATCAGCTATATTAAATGGGAACTCATAGTCATCATCACGATTATAACTTTAGCGAGCAATTTACCTTTACGGCGAAAGCGAGGATATTGAGTTTGGTCGCCCTTGCTGTTGGCCTCGTGGCGATCGCCATCGGGTTGCTCTCCAGTGACCACATCATGGTGGAACGTACATATGCCAATTTGCTGCTGATGGGGTATTATTTCACCTGTGTGTGTGCAGCTGGGGGGTTCTTTTTGGCACTGCAATATGTCACGCAATCCGGTTGGTCTTCCGGCATGATCCGGATTCCGCAGGCGATGGCCAGTGTGCTGCCGATAGCGGCGATCATCCTGTTGGTGATCACCGCCACGGGATTGTTTTCGCATAACCTGTATCACCACTGGTATGCCGAAGGGATCACCGATCCGGATAGCCCACATTACGATGCATTGGTTGCTGGGAAGTCAGCGTTTTTGAATGCACCTGGCTTCTTGACGCGTCAGGTCATCTTTATGGGCACCTATAGCATCTGTTCATGGCTGTTGGCTAAATATTCCTATAACGAAGATCTCCACGGTGGGCTCAACTCCTACAAAAAGAGTTTTAAGCTTTCTGCCTTATTTTTGGTAATTTTTGGATTTACAACGCCCATTTGGTCGTTTGACACCATCATGTCCTTAGAGGCCCACTGGTTTTCGACGATGTTTGGCTGGTACAATTTCGCGGCGATGTGGGTGAGCGGCCTTTGTGTGATCACCTTGATCATTATCGTGCTGAAGAAGTCGGGTTATATGAGCTGGGTAAACGAAAACCATTTGCATGATTTGGGGAAGTTGATTTTCGGGTTTTCCATTTTCTGGACCTATGTGTGGTTTGCGCAGTTCATGCTGATCTGGTATGCCAACATTCCCGAAGAAACGGTGTATTTCTACAAACGCTGGGAGCCGGAATATAAGCCGTGGTTTTGGGTCAATCTGTTTATCAATTTTGTGATGCCTATTTTGGCATTAATGGATCGCGACGCCAAGCGGAAGATGAATACCATGATGGCGGTTTGTATCGTTTTGTTGATGGGTCACTGGCTGGATTATTACATCATGATCATGCCGGGTACGGTGGAGTTACACCGTGGTTTTGGTTGGATCGAGGTGGGCACGGCATTGGGATTTGTCGGACTTTTTAGTTTCTTAGTGCTCGGCAAGTTGAGCAAGCATGCATTGGCACCCGTTAAGCATCCTTTTTTGGAGGAGAGTTTGCATCATCAGATTTAAGATTTTAGATTTTTTTTGGAAATATAAAATACGTACAAGAGATATCACGAACAATCGTTATACATAGAGATGGGCTTCATAATCAATAGTAAGTTTAAGACAGTTTTTTCGCTGGCATTGGTGATATGGGTATCACTGTCGACCGCGGTATCCGCGCAACAACCGGTCGCGGACACTTCTATTCAAGACACCGCCAGCGCGATTTCCCAAGTGAGCACTGCTGTGGCGGCCGATACGGCGTTGGCTTCCGATACGGCGTCTACGGATTCGGTGGTTGCGGATTCTGCCGCTGCGGCGAGCGTTAGCGGCACACCTGCAGCAACTGCCGAAGCAGCGCAGGAGGTAAGCATCGACCCGCAGGTATACACGAATTTCTTTTACTATGTGCTGCTGGTCTTTTTGATCTGCGTGCTGGTGGGCGTTATCGGCAAGATCTTGCAGGTGTATGAATTGACCCGCCGGATGAACGGGCGTGATACCACCTACTACCTGTATAATGCGAATGCTGCGTTATTCTTAATCTCGTTGGTGGCTGGCCTTTATGGCGTTTACTGGTCATATGCGCACCATGGTGCACAGTCGATGAGAGATGCGGTCACCGAACACGGTGTGCGTATCGACACGATGTTTATGATCACGACGGTCATCACGACGATTGTGTTGGTGCTGACCCACATCGGCCTGTTCGGCTTTGCCTTCAAATATCGTGCAACACCGAAAAGGAAAGCTTATTTCTATCCGCATAACAATACGATTGAAAAGATTTGGACCATCGTTCCCGCCGTGGTGTTGACGGTGTTGGTATTGTTCGGCTTCTTCACGTGGAGGAGCATCACCAATGTGTCCGAAGCGGATCAAAAGAACGCACTGCTCATCGAAGTGACCGGCGAGCAATTTGCGTGGACCGTACGTTATCCTGGCCGGGATGGGCAAATCGGCGAGCGCAATTACCGGTTGACGACGCCGTTAAATAATTTGGGTATCGACTTTAATGACAAGACGAGCTGGGATGATCAAATGGGATCGGAGCTTGTCCTTCCAGTCAACAAACCGGTACGGGTACAGATCAGCTCTAAAGACATCCTGCATAGCTTTTATATGCCCGATTTCCGCGTACAGATGAATGCGGTACCGGGTATGAAAACCTATTTCCAATTTACGCCGACGGTAACCACCGAGGAGATGCGCGATCGGTTGGGCGACTATAATTATGATTTTGTTCTGCTGTGCGCCAAGATCTGCGGTAGTGCGCATTATAATATGCAGAAGAAGGTCAGGATCGTCACGGAAGAGGAGTATCAAGCATGGCTCAACGAACAACCTTATTTCTTCACGGAAGATTTGAGAAAAGAGTTTCAGACGTCACAAGCAACGGAAAAAGTAGCAGTAGCGGATAAGAAATTGTTGGCTAACGCCAACTAATGATGAACAATAACGTATTTAATACAGAGATATGTCAACTATAGCAAACGCAAGCACTCATAGCGTGGATCATCACGGTGATCATGGGCACCACCATGAATCATTTTGGACTAAATATGTGTTTAGTCAAGACCACAAGATGATTGCTAAGCAGTTCTTGATTACCGGTATTATCATGGCGGTCGTTGCCATGCTCTTGTCCATCTTGTTCCGGATTCAGTTGGCCTGGCCGGATAAGGAATTTCCGATTTTGGAGGTGTTTTTGGGCAAATGGGCTGCGGGCGGACGCATCCACCCGGAATTTTTCCTGGCGTTGGTGACGATACACGGTACCATCATGGTGTTCTTTGTGCTCACGGCGGGGCTTAGCGGCACCTTTGCCAACCTGTTGATCCCGTACCAGCTGGGTGCCCGGGATATGGCATCGCCATTCATGAACATGCTTTCCTACTGGTTTTTCTTCGTGGCCTGCATCGTCATGATCGCATCATTCTTCGTAGAGAGCGGTCCGGCAAGTGCCGGATGGACGATCTATCCGCCGCTTTCGGCAGTACCTAAGGCAATCAGTGGTTCGGCGACCGGAATGACGCTGTGGTTGATCAGCATGACGCTCTTTATCGTGTCGCAGGTATTGGGCGGTACGAACTACATCAGTACCGTGTTGAACATGCGTACGAAGGGAATGGACCTGTGGAAAATGCCGTTGACTATATGGGCGTTGTTCCTGACAGCGATCGTAGGGTTGCTGTCATTCCCGGTGTTGGTTTCGGCGGTCGTCTTACTGATTTTTGACCGGAGCTTTGGCACGAGTTTCTATTTGTCGGATCTGGTCGTCCAAGGACAGATTTTGCCCAACGAAGGAGGTAGCCCGATTTTATTCCAGCATTTGTTTTGGTTTTTGGGTCACCCGGAGGTATATATCGTCCTGATGCCTGCACTGGGGCTGACCTCTGAAGTGATTTCGACCAACTCGCGCAAGCCGATTTTCGGCTACCACGCGATGGTCTACTCGCTGATTGGCATCACCATTCTATCGTTCATCGTTTGGGGACACCATATGTTTGTAACGGGAATGAACCCGTTTTTGGGGGGGGTGTTTATGATCACCACGTTGATCATCGCCGTGCCCTCTGCCGTGAAGGTCTTTAACTATTTGGCCACGCTTTGGCGCGGCAATATCCGGTTTACCCCGGCGATGTTATTTGCGATCGGCATGGTGTCCTTTTTCATCTCCGGCGGTCTTACCGGCATCTATTTGGGTAACTCGGCGTTGGATATTAACTTGCACGACACCTATTTCGTCGTGGCTCACTTCCATTTGGTGATGGGGTCTGCATCCATCTTCGGAATGTTGTGTGGGGTCTATCATTGGTTCCCCAAGCTGTTTGGGCGGATGATGAATGAGAAGTTGGGATACCTGCACTTTTGGCTCACCTTTGTGGGGGCATACCTCGTGTTCTTCCCCATGCACTTTATGGGTATCGATGGTGTTCCAAGGCGGTATTATGCCTTCACGGAGTTTCCTTTCATGGAAAAATGGATTTCCGTAAACGTATTTGTTACTTGGGCAGCGATCATCGCGGCGCTTGGACAGTTGGCATTTATATGGAACTTCTTCTCGTCGATCTGGTTTGGCAAACGGGCCACACAGAATCCTTGGGGTTCCAATACATTGGAGTGGACGACCCCTGTGGAGCATATCCACGGCAACTGGCCTGGAGAGATACCGACGGTTTACCGGTGGCCATATGACTACAGCAAGCCCGGGCATCATGAGGATTTCATTCCGCAAACGGTTCCTTTTTCGGAGACGATGAGTTCGAATTTGCCGCATGATTTTGAGGGCAATACAGAAGCAGAGCGCATCCAGCGCGAATGGGAATTGGCGAATAGTCCCCAGCCAGCGAAGGAGGCGGAGTAGGAAAGATGCTTCCACCTGCCGAGCAGCGATTTTTGTGGATCAACAAGGTTACGATCGTTTCATTGTTTGTGTTGATCCTGGCAGGTGGAGTGGTGCGCAGCACGGGATCCGGGATGGGGTGCCCCGATTGGCCGAAATGTTTTGATCGGCTGGTGCCGCCCACGGATGCATCTCAGTTGCCCGCGGGATACGAAGAAAAATACATCGCCGGGAGGAAAGCCAAGAACGAGCGGTTTGCGGCAATGCTGGACCGGTTTGGCAATCGAGAGCTGGCTGAACGCATTCGCAACGACGAGCGCATCCTTCAGCATGAGCCCTTTAATGCAGCGAAGACGTGGACAGAGTATATCAACCGGTTGGTGGGTGCGATTACGGGATTCTTGATATTGCTTTGTGCCATTTTTTCCTTCACGTTCTTTAAAACGAAGAAGTCCATTTTTATATGGAGCGTCATCAATGTCGTGGCGGTGGGTTATCAAGCGTGGCTGGGTTCGATTGTCGTATCCACCAATTTGATGCCTTGGATCATTACCGTGCATATGCTACTGGCCTTGGTGATTGTGGGGATTAGCATTTATACGTATTTCAAGGCGCGGTCACTGCGAGACAAGGATTTGCTGATCAACCATACATCGGGCAGTATTAAAGCCTTGGCGGCCATTTCGCTGTTGTTGATTGTCGTACAGGTCGGTGTGGGTACGGTGGTGCGTGAAGAAATCGATGAGATAGCGGCTTCGGGCGACGTGCCCGATAGGGGTGGATGGTTAGACCAAGTAGGGGAGGTATTTGATGTTCATCGTACCCTCGCGGTGGTTTCTACGGTAGCGATATTGTTCTTGTTTTTTGTGGTACGTTCGCGGTTTGCGCCGAGCAGCCACCAAAGCAAGTTTACGAACCTGCTGTTGTTGTTGATGGTGTTGCAAATTGGGGTGGCGTTGATATTGACGTATGTTGACATCCCGCCATTTGCCCAGACGGCGCACCTGGTGTTGGCCAGTTTGTTATTTGGCAACCAATATTATTTGATGCTATTGCTGGGAAAAGTGACGTGGAAGTGAGTGGAATATATGATAGAAAATGAATTGATGAAAGGGTCAGAACATGATATACGGGTCAAGCAGATTGGCGGCGACGTAGCCATGCAGCGGCGAGGCAAAGGAGAAGTTGCGGCGATTATGCAGTTTGTGGGAGATCTCAAGCAGTTGGTGAAAATGCGGTTGACCATGACGGTGGTATTCTCCGCTTCCATTGCTTTTCTGATCGGCAGCAAACAGCAAGGGGATATCCAGTGGTTGAATTGGGTGATCCTGACGCTGGGCGGTTTCTTGGTTACCGGCTCGGCTAATGGGTTCAACGAAATTATTGAACGCGATCTGGATAAGCTGATGAAACGCACAGCAGACCGGCCTATTCCCGCTGGCCGGATGACGACGGGTCAGGCATTGGTGTTGAGCCTGCTGATGGGCATCGCAGGCACGTACACGCTGGTGACGCTCAATTTCATTGCCGGCTTGCTGTCAGTTTTTTCCATATTGCTTTATGCATTTGTGTATACGCCGCTGAAACGGAAGTCGCCTATCGCGGTATTCGTTGGGGCATTCCCGGGTGCACTCCCCCCGCTGATTGGCTATTATGCGGCGTTTAGTCAGGATGATCTGGCGGCGTTCAGCCAGCATAATGCCGAAGCGATTGTGATCATCCCACTGGTGCTGTTTGCCATCCAGTTTGTGTGGCAATTCCCCCATTTTTGGAGTATTGCCTGGGTGATCGACGAAGATTACAAAAGGGCCGGTTTTAGGCTGTTGCCGACGACCAAGCAGGATAGACTTTCGGCATTCATGGTGCTTTTTACAACGATGCTGATGCTGCCGGTAAGCTTACTGCCTTATTATTTCGGTTTTGGCGGTATCGTGGTTTCGCTGGCATCCGTTGCGGGTGCATTGCTCTTTAGCTGGTATGGGTTGAATCTCTTCCTGAAGCGCGATCTGGCTTCAGCGCGCAAGGTGATGTTTACCTCGTTTTTTTATTTGCCGTTAATCCAGCTGATATTACTATTTGATTTTAATGCCTTATGATGGCCATGGCGAGATATACGCAAAATAAGGAAGAGCTGACCCAGCAGAAGGCGAAGAAATTCAGTCTTTGGCTGGGAATGATCGGGATGTTCATGATGTTTGCGGCCCTTTCAAGCGGTTTCATTGTGTATTCAGCCAGCGGGGTGGATAAAGGTATCAAAACCTTATTGCCCGATGCATTCATCTATAGTACCTTGCTCATCGTACTGAGCAGTGTGACCATGCAACTGGCCTATGTCGCGGCGAAGAGGACCCTGTTTGCCCGGCAGCAGTTGTTATTGATGGTCACCATTTTATTGGGTATCAGCTTTTTTGCGATGCAAGTACATGCATGGGGCGTGTTGAGCGATAGGGGTGTGGTATTTGTAAACAGCAATGCCTCCCAGTCATTTATCTATGTATTTACCGGGATGCACCTGGCGCATATCCTGGCCGGTATCATCGTGTTGCTGCGCGCGTTATCGGGGCGCATCAGGCGTATTCCTCAGGTTGATAATGTCTTCCGGATGGATTTGGCCGCCCTGTTTTGGCATTTTCTGGGCTTTTTGTGGATTTATATTTATGTTTTTTTACTTTTGAATCAATAACACTGAACAATGAGTACAACTGTAACGGAATTGGATAAGGTAAAAACCGGACGCTGGAACGGTGGCAGGTCGCCTTTCAATGTGGAGTATGGCAAGATCATGATGTGGTTTTTTCTCACGTCAGATGCTTTTACGTTTTCCGCGTTCCTGATTTATTATGGCACGCAGCGTTTTGCCCACCTTACCTGGCCTGATCCGGACCTGGTATTCCAGTCCATTCCCGGAATTGCCGATCATGGGTATCCGTTGGTATTTGTGGGTATCATGACCTTTATTCTCATCATGAGTTCGGTGACGATGGTGCTTGCCGTGGAAGCGGGGCACCGCAATTCGAAGAAGGAAGTCGTGGGATGGATGATCGCTACCATTATCGGCGGCTTGATGTTCGTGGGTTGCCAGGCAATGGAATGGACACACCTCCATCATGAGGGTTTTTGGTGGGGCAGCATCCCTTCCCAAGAGGGGGTATCACCCGAAGTATCGCTCGCGCCTTTTTTCTCCAGGGAAATTTCCGAAGTTTCGGCGTTGCAATTTGCTAACCTCTTCTTTACCATCACGGGGTTTCACGGATTCCACGTTTCAATTGGGATATTGCTAAACATCATTGTGCTTGGCATGGTGTTGACCAATACCTTTGAGCGCCGGGGATCTTACCTCATGGTCGAAAAGGTGGGGCTTTACTGGCACTTTGTAGACTTGGTTTGGGTATTTGTATTTACATTCTTTTATCTCGTATAATCACTAATTAAACACAACATTATATCGCTATGGCTTCTCAACATCATGATCATACAGTGGCGCACGAGGAAGGACACCACGAGGGAATGACCAAGGGTAAGATCTGGCGGGTATTTTTCTACCTGCTGGCCATTACGGCATTGGAGTTTTTCATTGCGTTGGTTTTGGTGCATGGTGGCATCGTGCCTAAGGGGCTTGGTGTGAATATCGTTTATATCGCCCTCACCCTCCTCAAGGCATATTACATTGTCGCTTACTTCATGCACCTCAAGTTTGAGACGTTTGGACTCATCATGTCCATCACAGTGGTGTTTCTGTTTATTATCTATTTCATCGCGTTGATGCTGACAGAAGGGACCTATATGAAAGGGCATTTTAACCCATTCCCTTTTTGGCCTAACAGTTAATGGAAACCGTCGGGCGAAGGAGCGGTGGCGTAAAGAAAATTATCATCCTGGCAGCTATTTTAATCTTGCCGGGATTTTTATATTATCTGCTGGAAAAAAAGGGAGAGAATCGGTATAAAGCGCTACCGATTTACGGTGAGAAGGTCTTGACCGGTACGTTCAGTAGCCGAATGGGGGAGAAAGTACCAGATACCTTGTTTCACCAGATCGCACCGTTCACATTGACGAATCAGCAGGGCAAGGCGGTGGATGTATTGGCGAATGACACCACCATCGCGGTAGTCAATTTTTTTTACAGCCGCTGTCCGACCTTTTGCGCGCACATGAACGACGAGATGAACCGGGTAGCCGAGCGTTTCGCAAACAATGCGCTGGTCCGGTTCTATACCATTACGGTAGATACGGTCTATGATACGCCCGAGGTATTGCTGAACTATGCGGGGGCCTACCGGCCGGAAACCAAGAAGTGGGAGTTTCTAACCGCGGGCAGGGATGACGTATTCGATGTCGCGCGAGGGGGGTTTCTCGTGGATGCCATGCAGGACACCACCCGGGAGGCCAGCTTCATCCATAGTGCATCCCTGATGTTGGTCGATTCACAACGGCGCATCCGAGGGTATTATGATGTAAACCGCGCGAAGGAGGTGGACCGGCTGATCGATGAGGTCAAGCTATTACTGGTGGAGGAGATTCGGGAGAGGAGCCCGTATAAGTGATTTTAGATTTTTTGGATTTTAGATGGACGATTTATGGAACGGGCAATAGCGAATAGATATAACAAGTGGATCGTGGTCTTATCCATCGCGATTCCGGTGGTGGTAGCTATTTTATTTGGGGTAAACTTACGCGATTTGGGTTATGATGTAAAGCCGTTGACCTTTTTGCCACCCATCTATGCAACCATCAACGGCATTACAGCTGTATTGTTAGTGTGGGCGGTCATGGCTATCCGAAAGGGCAATCGCAAGCTGCATGAAACGCTGGTGAAGCTTTGTATCGGATGTTCGGTGGCGTTTTTGGCAATGTATGTGGCCTATCACATGACGTCTGACTCCACACCATATGGAGGCGAGGGGGCGATCCGTTATGTGTATTTCTTTATCCTGATCACGCACATTCTATTGTCCATCATCATCATTCCTTTTGTATTGGTCACCTACGTGCGGGGATTGTCCGGCAATTTCGCCAGGCACCGCAAGATTGCCAAAATCACCTTTCCGCTGTGGCTGTATGTGGCTGTAACGGGCGTGGTCGTGTACCTGATGATATCGCCCTACTACAACTAAAATCCGTATCTTTGTTCCCATGGAACGCATTTGGATCTATCAGGCCGACCGGCGGTTGGCCGATAAGGAAAAAGAATATGTGTTGGATAAGCTGAAGCAGTTCACCTCGCAGTGGAAGGCACATGGCAAGGCATTAGCAGCAAAGGCCGAAATCCGCTATGATCGATTTATCATCGTGATGGTGGATGACGCCGTGGCACCGCCTACCGGCTGCTCGATTGATAAATCCGTGCACCTTCTCAAGGAAATCGAGCACGAAACCGGGCTGCGCCTCTTTGACAGGATGCAGGTGGCCTATCGCGTCGGTGAGGAGATTAAGGCAGTATCCCGGGCTGCGTTTGAACAGCTGATGGCGACCGGGGAGGTGACTGACGATACCATTGTATTCAATAACCTCGTATCCTCATACGCCGAACTGGAAACCCACTGGGAGATCCCACTCCGAGACAGCTGGCACGCCAAAGTATTTATGTAGCGATTGGCGGTGTAATCTGGCCATTGTCTGATATCTCTTGTCTCCTGTCTCTTGTCTATAATCTCTTGTCTCTTGTCTATAGTGTCACAATCAAGGAATCCGGCTATACCTGATATACCGGGCAATCGTATTGGCTTTCCTGCTGATATAAGCAGTAGGCTTTGCGGGCGACCAGCGCCGTGGGTTGGGAAGCACCGCAATTAATAGTGCCGCTTGACGCCTGGTCAGGCTTTGAGCCGATTTTCCATAGTAATATTGCGTCGCTGCTTCTGCGCCGTACAGACCATCGCCGGTTTCAATGACATTGAGGTAGACTTCAAGAATCCTTTTTTTACTCCAGAACAATTCGATTAATAAGGTAAAATACGTTTCGAACCCTTTCCTTATCCAGGATCGTCGGGGCCAAAGGAATACATTCTTCGCGGTTTGCTGACTGATGGTGCTGCCGCCGCGCAATTTCGTGCCGTTCTGGTTGCGTCTGTACGCGTCGGCAATGGCCTCGCGGTCGAGCCCCCAATGATCCATGAATCGGGCGTCTTCACCCGCAATGGCTGCGCGCTTCAGGTTATCCGAAAGATCTTCATAATTCACCCATTGCTTGGTAATCTTCCATTCTTGTCCGTCGATTTTGCGCTCCAATCCCCGTTGCACCATCAACCAGGTGATGGGGGGATTGATAAAGATTAGCAGGATAACCCAACCGATGGTGATGGCAAAAAAATACACCACTATCCGCAAGGTCCATTTTAGATACACGTTCCTAACGGTAGGGATGAATTGTCTTATTCGTTCGATCGTTTTTTGAAATAGTTGCTTGACCGTCATCGTTTTCGTCATGCGAATATACAAATTGAAACTTGTCAAATCCCGTCAATAGTCCTATTTTTATGCCCACGCAAAGATAACCTACATTGGCAAAGGCAAAAAAAGAAACCCCATTGATGCAGCAGTACAATAGCATCAAGGTGAAATATCCTGGTGCGTTACTCCTATTCCGCGTGGGGGATTTTTATGAGACCTTCGGAGAAGATGCGGTGAAAGCTGCGGGCATTCTGGGCATTGTGCTGACCAAGCGCGGCAATGGGAGCGAGGCCGAGACGGCATTAGCGGGTTTTCCGCACCACTCGTTGGAAACGTATCTACCCAAATTGGTCCGTGCGGGACAGCGCGTAGCCATATGTGACCAGCTGGAAGATCCGAAGACCACCAAGACCATTGTCAAGCGTGGCGTCACCGAGTTGGTTACGCCGGGTGTATCCTACAGTGACAATATCCTCCAGCAGAAATCCAATAATTATCTTGCATCCATTTTTGCCGACAAAGGCCTAATGGGTATTGCGTTTCTCGATATTTCTACAGGCGAATTTTTAGTAGCACAAGGCGGGGCGGCATATATCGATAAGCTATTGCAGGGCTTCAAGCCCACGGAAGTCATCATGGGTAAGCGCCAATATAAGGCATTTGTGGATGAATTCGGTAGTAATTTCTACACTTATACGCTGGATGAGTGGCCCTACACCGGAGATTACGCAACGGAAACATTGCTCAAACATTTTCAGGTAAAGTCGCTGAAAGGCTTCGGCATAGACCGACTGCCGTTGGGGATCGTAGCTGCGGGCGTCGCATTGCACTACCTCAATGAGACGGAACACCGCAACCTGCAGCACATCTCCAAGATCTCGCGCATTGAGGAGGAGCGTTACATGTGGCTCGACCGTTTCACCGTTCGCAACCTGGAGCTGGTGGGTTCGGCCAATGAACATGCGGTGACACTCGCCGACGTATTGGATCAAACAGCCTCACCAATGGGTGCAAGGTTGCTCAAGCGCTGGATGGTAATGCCCCTGAAAGACCAGGGAGCCATCCGCGAACGGCTCGACGTGGTGGATTACCTATTTAGCCACCAAGCACTGCGGGAAGAATTGGCTGGGGAGATCAAGCAAATCGGTGATTTGGAACGCCATATCAGTAAAATCGGACTTCAAAAGGCCAACCCGCGGGAGGTCGTCCAGCTGCGGCGGGCATTGCAGGCGATCGAAAGACTGAAAACAAGCGTAGGCAGTGCCGGGGTCGACGCGCTAACGGCCATTGCCGAACAATTGGATCCGTGTGCCAGCATCAGCGAACGCATCGCGACACATATCAATCCGGAGCCGCCCGTGTCGGTAAACAAAGGCAATGTCATCGCCACCGGGGTGAGTGAGGAACTGGATAAACTGCGTAAGGTTGCTTACGGCGGCAAGGATTACCTGCTGGAAATCCAAAAGCGGGAATCCGAGGCCACCGGTATCCCCTCGCTGAAAATCGCCTTCAACAATGTCTTCGGCTATTACCTGGAAGTGACCAATGTCCATAAGGATAAAGTACCGACCGGCTGGGTGCGCAAGCAGACCTTGGTCAATGCCGAGCGCTACATCACCGAGGAGCTCAAGGAATACGAGGAGCAGATATTGGGCGCAGAAGAGAAAATCCAAGCTTTGGAAACCCAGTTATACGCCGCATTGGTAGAAGCGGTGGCGGCGTACATCAAACCGATCCAGCAGAATGCCCAGCTGATCGCACAGCTCGACGTGCTTGTTAATTTTGCCGTTATCTCCGAGAAAAATCATTACGTAAAACCCGAGATCAACGAGGGCAACACCATTGATATCAAAGGCGGGCGCCACCCCGTCATCGAGCAACGCCTGCCGACCGGCGAAGACTACATTACGAATGATGTCTTTTTGGATACCGAAACCCAGCAAGTCATCATCATCACTGGACCGAACATGGCGGGTAAGTCAGCCTTATTGCGCCAAACGGGCCTGATCGTGCTCATGGCACAGATGGGTTGTTTCGTGCCTGCCAAAGAGGCGCGGATCGGGTTGGTCGATAAGATTTTTACCCGTGTGGGCGCATCCGACAACCTGTCCTCGGGTGAATCGACGTTCATGGTAGAAATGAATGAGACGGCCAGCATCATGAACAACCTCTCCGAGCGCAGCCTCATTTTGCTCGATGAAATCGGACGCGGCACCAGCACCTATGATGGGATATCCATCGCTTGGGCAATTGCCGAGTTTTTGCATAATCACCCCACTGCCCGGGCCAAAACCCTCTTTGCCACCCATTACCACGAACTGAATGAACTGGCGACATCCTTCCCCAGGATTAAGAACTATAACGTGTCGGTGAAGGAAATCAATAACAGGGTAATTTTCCTTCGCAAGTTGGTGCCGGGAGGTAGTGAACACAGTTTCGGCATCCACGTGGCTAAACTGGCCGGTATGCCTCCCAAACTGCTGCAGCGAGCCAACGAGATCTTGAAGCGTCTGGAACAAGAGCGTACCGGTGGCGAACGTATCAAGGATAGCATTAAAAAAATCCAAAAGCAGGCTTATCAACTGCAAATGTTTTCAATAGATGATCCTGTTTTGGTAAAAATACGGGATATGCTCAATAATCTCGATGTCAATACGCTCACGCCTGTGGAAGCATTGATGAAACTGGATGAAATTCAGCGATTGTTGAAGAATTGAACCTACCTAGCAAATATTAATGGTTCGTATCGGTGTTTTAAAAGAATCCCCCTACCAAAATCAAATAAGGTAGGGGGACGCATGTATGAACTTTAACAATTACAATGGATTCTGTTGGACAATACCTTGTGAGTAATTGATTTCCTCCTGAGGAATGAGGAATACCCAATTCGAAGTGCCGGCGGGTTCTGTCATTTTCACCGCTAGGGTTACGTTGTGATTGGCGCCAGTCCGATCTAATGGCATATTCAGGCGTTTGAGATCGTAAAATCGAAACCCTTCGCCCCATAATTCGATTCGGCGCTGGGTCAGTATCTCATCGATGAGGGCTTGTCCAGCGTTGGCGGATCGTTCGTATTCGGTATCACGGGCGCTGGCGAGCTCATACAACACGTCCGCCGCATCGGCATCGCGGCCATCCATGTTGGCCAGGGCTTCGGCTTCGATGAGGTACATCTCTGCGGCACGCATGAATACAAGGTCACCATTGCTATTTGCCGGGTTATCAAGTAAGAACTTCCTGTTCATATAGGGTTCGCGGGCCCCGCCGTCAGCTAGGGGAAAATCAGGGTCTGCACCTGTCGGATCCCACAGCTGTTTGCGAATATCGGTTTCGGAGATCATCTCATATAGCTTGGAGTTGATGGCTTTGGGATTCCCACGAGTATTGGTGGAACTGTAATTCCCCAAGTAAGCGAAGAATGAATAGAAGTAGTTAGGTTGGTCTTCCCGGTGACGGACACCCCACATCCACTCTTCGTTAGTGAAATCAGAGAACCCGGCTGTATACTCGGTCCGGCTCATCAGAGGGTAGTCTTGCCTAGCTTCATGGGCAAACTCTGCCGCCAAGGCATAGTTTTGCTGGGTGAGATACACCCTTGCCTTTAGTCCCATGGCTACATCCTCATTCAAGTGCGAGATGTCAGGTCTTTCGATTCCGGCCGCTTCGTACAAGCTAATCGCTTGATCCAGATCAGCGTGGATCTGGGCATATACCTCCTCCACCGAACTACGGGAAACAGGCTCCGTAGGCTGCTCCAATACAATAGAAAGTCCCAATCCGGAATTGCTTCCTCCATTCACATAGCGTTCGCCAAAGAGCTGAATCATCTGGAAATAGGACCAAGCTCGGTAGGTTAGGGCCTGTGCCTTGAGGAAATTCTTATCTGCATCCGGCCCCACAGCACCGTCGACCTCGGTGAGAATGGCGTTGGCATTGCCAATCATCGCATAATAGAACCCATAGTTAAAGCGTAGCATGGCGGAGTTTACATCGCGATGTGCGAGCCATTTATATTCCGTGATGAACCAGCCGTTGGCTTGGCCGGTCATCACAAAATCCTCGCCTAGGGCATCCATGTAGATCATGTTGCCGCTTTGCCCTCCCTCGGCTTGGCGATACCATTGGCTATACATGTAACGGTGCATACCGTTAATGGCCGCATAAGCGTTGTCCGTCGTGGCAAATATGGTCTCCGGCGTTACTCGGGAGAGAGGCGTCACGTTCAGGAAATCCTCGTTGCAGGAGGTGAATGTCAACCCCAAACAGAGGGAGACACCGGTCAGTATTGTTGATTTTTTTAAATTAAAGATTTTCATGACAATTCCTTTTTATAAGCTCAAATTAATACCTACGTTCACCGTTTTCATAAAGTTATACGTGCCGGAACCCGCTGCACTGGTCAGATCGCTCATCGGGTTCATGCCTTTGCGGGCCGATACAAACCAAAGATTTTCAGCACTCACAAATAACCTCGCCCCTTTGATCCGGATACGTGAGGCTATACTGGCAGGCAGGCGGTAGCTTGCGTTGATGGAACTCAGGCTTAGGTAATCCGAGCGGGTCAAGAACCGATCCGATGCAGCTCCGTATTGAGATGTGCGGTTCAGGTCCATGCGAGGGATGTCTGTTTGGTCTCCGGGCTGCCGCCAGCCGTTCAAGAGATCCCGGTGCAGGTTGGCCCCATTGGATGGGCCGGGACTCATGAAACCACCATATTGACCATCTACAACCCAACCACCTACGCTGTACATGAGCACGAATCCAAAGTCGAAGTCCTTATAGGTAAAGCTATTGACCAAACTTCCATAGGCTTTTGGCAAGGCACTTTTGCCGATGTAGTCGAGCCTGGCGGCACTGTGATTATATGTCACCGTATCTACACGGCCATCTCCATGGTCAATTAGTTTCATGTCGGCATTATCAGGGTTATATTCGGTGACGCCTAAATACATCACTTGCCCATTTTCCGGGTCTACACCGTAGAACTTCCGGGTATAGTAGTCATACCGAGACTTTCCGGCCTTCCATTGGTAGTTTCCAGTGATATATGTCAGCATTTCCTCCGGCATTTCCAAGATCTTGTTGCTAACGGTGCTAATGTTAAACGTCATGTTCCAGTTGAAGTCAGACCTGCGGATGAGGTTGCCGGTCAGTGAAAACTCAAATCCACGGTTGTACATTGAGCCGACATTTTGGTCAATCTCAAAGTTCCCATCAGTTTCACCACCATAGTGATAGGGCAGATTCAGGGACAGCAGCAATTCGTCGCTTTTCCGGTCGTAAAATTCTGCCGTACCAGACAAGCGTCCCTTGAAGAGGCTGAAGTCGATACCGATATCCAGCGGAATTTGGCGCTCCCATTTCAGGTCGGGGCTCGCGAGCATGGAAATAGCGGTACCAGCGGCGCCAGCGTTGTTGCGGAATTCATAGCCTCCCTGGAACGGATAGTTATTACCCAGATCCGTATTGCCCAGGACACCGTACGAAGCCCGCAGTTTTAAAAGATTCACCCATTCCACATCGAAGAAGGGTTCATTTTCAATGCGCCATGCGCCGCCTACTGACCAGAAATTGGCCCACCGGTTAGCTGGTGGGAGCTTGGACAACCCGTCCCGGCGGATCATCCCGCTCAGGTAGTATCGGCCTTTATAATCGTAGTTTACTCGGCCGAAGTATCCTTCAATGCGGTACTCATCCAAGTCCGAAGAGAGCGAATTGATATCAATGAAGTTGGAAAACGTGAGGAAGCCTTCAAACCCTTGGCCCTGCCGCATACCAGAAATACCGTCTTCAATGAATTTCACGCTTTCATGCCCCAAGGTAGCATTGACGTTGTGATCGCCATTAAAGGTCTTATTGATATTCGCTAATTGGTTGAAGGTAATCCGGCGGCTCTTTTCCCACTCCTGATTGTAACGTCCTGCGGGAGCCCCATCTCCCACGATGGTATTTTCATACCCTTCGTCCCGAACGTTGTAGATATCTGCTGTCAGGTTGCTGGTCAACGTAAGCCAGGGTAGTATATTGAGGTCAATGTAGGTTCTTGCCCCAATATAGTCCCTCGTCGAGCGATCGATATTCCATAGGTTTTCGGCGATGGCGTGGCGCCCGCCGTTATAGGGGCGGGTGAGACCAAATTCACCAGCGAGGTTGCCGATGTCGTACCGTCTATCACCGAACTCGTCCAGTACATACTCCCCGGTTACCGGATCATGTACATGTACCGGATAGATGGGGCCAATACCCCGTGAGAAGGAAAAGGGGTTGACGATACCACCGCCGGTGGCGGGGCTGTTCGACCTATTTTGGTTTGCGTTTAAGTTCAACCCAGTCTTCAGGTAGGTGGTCAATTGAGAATTGACGTTCAACCGGGCGGCAAAACGATCGAATTCCGAACGTAGACCCCATCCCGTTTCATCCAAGTAATTCAGGGAACCATATATATCTGTTTTGCCAAAACCACTGGAATAACTCATCGTATATTCATTGCGTTTACCTGTTCTGGCCGCTTGATCAATCCAGCTGAGGTCATCGGGATACAGTAGTTGAGCATTGGGGTTGAGCCTGCCATCCGGGCCGATTAACTGGTCGTTAGGAACATTATATGCGTTATAATTACCCAAAAACTGCACGATATCATCATAGTCTTCGCCATCATAAGTCATAGTGCCGTCAGCATTTCTGGGTAAAGTGCCAGATGAAATTTGGCTGGCAATATCCAAGGGGACGTTTGCTTCGCCAAAATGCAAGCTGTTTCTGTATGCCTCCCACATCAGTTCGTAATATTCTCCGGCATTTACCGTATTGTATGCAGGTACGCCATTGGTATTGGCACCGAACTGAGCCTTAAAATCCAGACTGGTTTTGCCAGTGGATCCTTTTTTGGTAGTCACCATGACCACCCCGTTGGCTCCCCGTGAGCCATACATAGCGATGGTGGCGGCGTCTTTCAATACGGTTATCGACGCTACGTCGTCCGGATTGATGTTAGACCAACCGTCTTCGCCATATTCCACACCATCTACCACATACAATGCAGAACTGCCGGCGTTGAGGGTACCGACTCCACGGATGGTGATGCCCGGCGAGGAGCCCGGAACCCCGCTTGGTGCGGTAGTCTGTACACCCGGCCCCGCGCCCTGCAGTGCAACCAAGGGGTTGGATAAGGGGCGCTTATCCAAGCTCTTGGCATCGACAGTCAACGCCGACCCAGTGAAGTCAGACCGGCGTACCGTTCCGTATGCCACTACCACTACTTCATCCAGTTCTTCCTGAAATACTTCCAGCACAAGGTTTAATGTCTGAGAAGTGCCCACCTGAACGGTGCGATCTGTGAATCCAACAGCGTGAAAAACTAAATAATCAGCGTTGGATGCGCTGATTACAAAGTCACCATTGTCATCGGTCTGCGTGACACGACTGGTACCCTGAACGGTCACCAATGTGCCGCTAAGGGGCGATCCGTCGGCGGACGCGGTTACGCGGCCACGGATACTCCTTTCTTGAGCATAGGCTGATCCAATCAGCAGTAACCCGAGTAGGAAACAGAGTAGTTTTTGTTTCATTTGTTAAAGTTTAATTGATTGTTTGATAAAGGATGTTGTATTGAGTATAGAAAACTGCATATTAATATGTGCAAAAATCATGATATGATGCATGTTATCAATAATATGATTGGTTACTTAGTTTATGTGATACAATTTGTGTTTTTATTGGTATAAATTCTAACTTTTTTGTTTCATTTTAATTGACATATTAAATAGTAATCCAAGTTTATGTTTCAAATTTATGAATGTTTTGTTTTTTATAACATTGTAAGTGTAAACTAACGATTTTGTTACTAAAAAATAATATTTTTTGATTAAATTTTTATTTTTAGCGCGATTTATTGCATTTTTAATTTCCCGTGGATTGCCCGATGCCAACGTCTATGGCATTTTCGAGCATGCAAGCCGTTTACAGCAGGAATGTTACTTTTAGGTCTTCGCCACCCATTAAACTCTGGCATGATTTCAGTAGTCATACCAACAAAATTGATATTGAACATTAAAAACTAGCGCCATGAAAAAGTTGTTAATTTATATCGTCGCCTTAGTAGTCGGTTCAATGACCCTCAATGAGGTAAATGCACAGGGTCGGGGAAGGGGACATGGAGACAAACATCGGAAAGAATACACCAAATCCCGTCACCAAGGCCATAAGGCGGCACATTATGGGCGGGACAGGAATCAGCCTCATCGGGAGTACCGCCGGGAATCGTATAACTCCCATCGCGAATATTACCGGGAACGCGACAATGCCTACAGGGGGTATATCAAACGGCACAATAAACGCTACCGCGACCATGACAGGTGGTACTACGACCAGCGCTTCTACCGCCGTTCGGAATATGTTTACTTCCCCGCATACCGGACGTATTATGATCCGTACCGCAGGGGGTACATATACCGGCGCAATAATGCATGGGTATTCGCCCCGACAATGCCGTCTGTGATGGTTGGGCTCAACCTTGGCTCGGTAAATGTACAATTCATGGCAAACCTGCCTTTGTAATATGGATTAGGAAAGAATGGGTTGGCAGGTTCCATTCACATCGGAGGGCATATGCCCTCCGATGTTTTTTTGGAGACATCCATAGTTGGAGATATACCTGCTTTATGTACCTTTGTTTGTAAGAACAATTTAACGATACGTAAGATATCCTATGCCAACTACCCTCATCAAGTCAGCCATTATCGTCAATGAAGACGTTCAGTTGGTTGCGGATGTATACCTGAATAATGGGGTCATTGAGCAGATCGCTCCTCAGATTGCTAAACCAGCAGATCGTGAAATCGACGCTGAAGGGTTGCACTTGATGCCCGGATTGATAGACGATCAAGTGCATTTCCGTGAACCCGGCCTGACGCATAAAGCCGATATTTGGCATGAAAGCCGTGCCGCAGTGGCCGGCGGGACAACCTCCTTCATGGAAATGCCCAATACCGTGCCCAACACGCTTACGCAACAGTTGCTTCAAGACAAGTTTGATATTGCGGCCAAGCAGTCGTTGGCCAACTATTCATTCTACATGGGTGCAGCCAATGACAACCTCGATGAAGTGCTGCGCACCAATCCGAGTGAGGTATGTGGTATCAAAGTATTCATGGGGTCCTCTACCGGCAATATGCTGGTAGACGATGAAAACACCTTGGAGGGTATATTTGCCAATGCGCCCATGCTGATTGCTGTGCATTGCGAAGATGAAGTAACCATTAGGCAAAATCTGGCACGATATAAGGCCATGCATGGTGATGACTTGACTGCCGATATGCATCCGCTGATCCGTTCGGCAGAAGCGTGTTATATCTCGTCTTCGCGAGCGGTGGCATTAGCCAAGAAATACGATTCACGCTTGCATGTCTTGCATATCTCCACCACCAAGGAAACCGATCTGTTTGCCCCGGATATACCCCTTGCCGCAAAACGGATTACCGCTGAAGCCTGCATTCACCACTTGTGGTTCAGCGATGCCGATTATGCCGAAAAAGGCAATTTCATCAAATGGAATCCGGCAGTGAAAACTGCGGAAGACCGTGCTGGAATACTCCAAGCCGTGCTGGATGGTCGGATAGACGTGATCGCCACGGACCATGCCCCGCATACGTTTGCTGAAAAATCACAGGCTTATTTGCAGGCACCATCGGGCGGTCCGCTGGTGCAACACGCCTTGCAGGCGCTGCTGGACATGTACCATGCCGGGAAGCTGACGCTGGAACAGTTGGTGCAAAAGACCGCGCATAATACAGCCACCTGCTTTCAGATCGATAAACGCGGTTTTATCCGCGAAGGCTACTGGGCAGATCTGGTACTGGTCGATCTGAACAAGCCCTACACCGTTAAGAGCGATAACATCCTATCCAAGTGCGGCTGGTCGCCTTTTGAAGGGCATACCTTCCAATCGACCATTACGCATACCTTTGTGTCAGGCAATTTGGTATACGAAGGCGGGAAGCTGCTCGAGCATAGCAGCGGACAGCGGCTGTTATTTAACCGATAAAATCTGCATGAGTTACATGGATAAACGAACATTTATCAAAACGTTGGGTGTGGGAATGGCCTCGCTGCCCCTGACGAGTACCGCTCCAAATGCCGTATCCCGACGCTTACCGACCATTTTCCCGCCCTTGGTCCGCAGGGGAGACACCGTGGGGATCATCACGCCCTCATCTGCGTTGGTAGATGACAAGGGGTACGCCATCGCTGACGAAAATTTCATGCGGCTGGGGCTTCGTGTCAAATGGGGGGCGAATGTGGGCAAAAAATATGGTTTTCTGGCAGGAACGAATGAGGAGCGCTTAGCCGACTTGCATGATATGTTTAGCGATCCGACTGTGAAGGCGATTGTATGCCTACGGGGTGGTTCGGGCGCTGCGCGGTTATTGGATAAGTTGGATTATGGATTGATCGCCCGGAATCCCAAGATTTTCCTGGGATATAGCGACATTACCGCTTTCCACCAGGCCATCTATACGCAAACAGGGCTAATCACGTTCCATGGCGCGGTGGCCAACAGCCCTTGGACGCCGATGGTCACCAGCCAATTTGAGCAGCTGTTTTTCAACGGACAATCACCGGACTATGCCCTGCTGAAACGGGGAGGCAGCGCCACCACGCATATAAGCGATGTGGTGCGAACCATCACGCCCGGCGTGGCCGAAGGTCGGCTACTCGGTGGAAATCTGACGGTGCTTACCGGCATCGCAGGCTCTAAATATTTTCCTGATTTTGAAGACAGCATCCTGTTTGTAGAAGACATCGGAGAAGAACCGTATCGCATTGATCGCATGTTCAGTCAGCTGGCGTTGTCCGGCGCACTGGGCAAGATCAATGGATTCATTTTTGGCAAGTGTACCGACTGTGGAGCAGAAAGCCCGGCTAATTCGTTGACATTGGAACAGATATTGGGCGATTACATTGCACCATTGGGTATACCGGCTTACCAGGGTGCGTTGATTGGGCATATCGACGAACAGTTTATCCTGCCCGTCGGCGGACGGGTGCGCATGGATGCCGGAAGCGGAAGCATTACGCTATTGGAAAATATATTCTCAAAAGCATGAAGCAGTTTTTTTACGTGATTGCCTCCATCCTGGTTTCGGCTGCCTGCCAAGGTACCGGATGGGATGGCGATGCCTACGTGCCGGATACGGCGATGTTGGCCAAGGCCTTTGAAACCTATCGCGAACCGACTATTGTGCACCGGCGTTTCAAACATGCCGACATCGAACCGCTTATCCTCAAACGTAAAGGGGGGAGTACGTTCGAGGTGACCCAATTGGGCCTTTCGGTACTGAAGAAACCCATTTACCAATTGAAATATGGTACGGGAGCCAAGAAAGTGATGCTTTGGTCGCAGATGCACGGCAACGAACCGACCGCTACCATGGCCCTGATGGACCTTTTCAATTTTTTGGAGGCCCAGGGAGACGGCATGGACAGCATACGCAACCTATTGAAAACGCAGACAAGCCTTTACTTCATCCCCATGCTTAACCCCGATGGGGCCGATGTTTATACCCGCCGCAATGCCATGGATGTCGATTTGAACCGTGACGCGCGGGTCGGTGCCACGGTAGAAGGGCGCCTACTGATTGATGCGGCGAAGACGGTGCAACCTCAGTATGGCTTCAACCTGCACGATATGAACATCTATTACAATGTGCCGGGCACATCCAATCCGGTGACTATCGCCCTGCTGGCCCCCGCATATAATGCCGAGCGGGATATCAACGATGTGCGTGGCAATGCCATGAAGATTGCCGCGGGGATGAACCGTATCCTGCAGGGGTATGTGCCCGATGGCGTGGCCAAATACGATGACACCTACTCGCCAAGGGCGTTCGGCGACAATTTCCAAAGCTGGGGAGCAAGTACCGTACTGATCGAAGCAGGTGGGTACAAAGGCGATCCGGAAAAGCAATTTATCCGCAAGCTCAATTTTATCATCATCCTGAATTCGCTGATTGAGATTGCTCAGGGCAGTTATGCCCAATACGACATTGCCGAGTATGAGGCGATACCCTTCAGCGAATCCAATTTGTCCGACCTCGTATTGCGAAACGTTGCGGTATCCCGAGATTCGCTGGATTATCAAGTGGATCTCACGATCGTGCGAAACGAACAAACGGTAGACACCAGCTATTATGTGGAGGGGCGTATTGCCGATGTGGGTGACCTTCGGGAGGCCAATGGCTATGATGAATTGGACGCCGTAGGGCTGCACTTCCTGCCGGGCAAGATTTATCCCCAACCCATTCAGCGCCTGGAAGACTTATCTATGGAGCAGGCGATGGACCTGTTGCGACAAGGTTATTTTGCCGTGCGCCTCGCGCAGGAACCTGCGGACGGGACGCAGGGGCTTCATGGCATCCCATTGGTCGTTTTCGTAGAAAGTGAACCGCAAGCGGGGTCGCCCCATCTGGGCACGGCGGCCAACTTCTTCCTGGCCAAGGATGGCAAACCGGTCTATGCAGTGATCAATGGGTATCTCATTGACCTTTCAGCTCCGCCACGGGAAGCGTTAAAGAATAATATTCAGTGACTGGTCACTGATCACCGATCACTATCCGGATGGATAACTCCTGGATGCGCGGTATGCGTTCGGGACTTAGGGTAAAATAGACGGCAATGTCGTGGTGTTCGCATTCGATGACAAACGTCCCGCGCAGGTTGTTCTGCGCGACGATCTCGTTCACCTTGAGTACCTTGCCGGCTTTAGCGAAGATCGCTTTGCTCTCCGCACGGAGCATATCAATATAATTGTCCAGAAAGAAATTGACCGCGAAGCTGTCGCTGTTTTCAGCGCCCTCCCAATCGGGTAGTAAGCGCATCAGGTCTGCTTGCCGCTGTTTAAGAATGGCGCTTACCGCCACCTCACGCGGTGCAAGGCCAGACTGATCGATGAGGTGTTTGACCACCTGCATGTTCACGGAGGTTGCCGGCGCATAGGTGACATTGCTGAAGCAAATGACACCCAACCCATAGTCGGGCAGAATCAACCAATTGCTGCCAAATCCGGGTAGACCGCCGCTGTGACCTACCGTGGTGATGTCGGCACAGTCATGTGTCCACCGGAGGGCATATCCATATGCGGAGGTTGTTGGGCAGCCATTTCCATCTGTTAGGGTGTTGAACGTCCACGGCTGCTGCATCTCCCGTAGCGATGAACGCTTGAGCGGACCACCATCTTCCTCGTCACGGGCCGGCGAGGCATCGAGGAAGAGCTCCGCGTATCTGGCGAAATCCTCCAGCGAACTCATCAGTCCGCCCATGGCGCCATAGGCCCCGTCATGCAGCATCGGTTGCGCCACCCATTGGTCATTTACCCACCGATAGCCTTTGGCCAATACGCTATCCGCTACTTCGGTATACTCCCAATAGGTGTTATTCATTCCTAAGGGTTGCAGGAGGTTGGTATTGATATAGGTGTCATAGCGCTGGCCGGATACCCGCTTGATCACCTCGCCCAACAGTGCGTAGCCGGTGTTGCTGTATTCATAGGCGATTCCTGGAGCATTCGAAAATGTAAATCCGTCTTGGATAAGCGTCATGAACTCCTCGTCGCTGATTTCCAGTTGGCGATCGCCCCAAGGATTGTCTTCGGGGAATCCGGCTGAATGCGTCAGCAAATGCCTGATGGTGATCGGCGGGGCATCGGTGGTGAGCGGGCGTTGATGCTCCAGCTCGGGAATGTATTGGACAACCGGATCATCCAATCGCAAGAGTCCGCTATCACGCAACTGCAAGATGGCCGCCGCCACAAAACTCTTGGTCATCGATGCGATACGGAAGACGGATTGAGGTGTCACGGGAAGCGCTTGTTCGATATCAGTGTAGCCAAGCGTACCCATGTGAATGAGGTCGCCGCCGTAGACGATCGCATATGCCAGTCCGGGGGAGTGGTATTTCGAAGCAAAGGCCTGGTAGATGCTGTCAATAGCGGGTAGGGCGTTTTTGACGCGACCAGGTACATCAGTTGGCTGTGCATAGGTAACGCTATACATAAAAAATAAGGCTGGCAGCCAACCGCAGGATTTATGGATGTTGCTCATGATGATCGAATGTCAGCCAAAGATACTTATTACATTGAGGTAATGATGCCGTTTCAGTACCGAAAAAGTAACATCCTTCGCGGCATAGCGCGGATGAATGCAAGAGAAACGTCATTTTAGTATAACGGTTGAATAGCGCTTAAATCGCTAAATTGTAATTATCGAGGCCTATTGATTTTCTTATTATACTAATATCGCCGGGTTTTTCGGTAACTTTATGCCAGGATTAGGCCATTATGGTTAGCTTGGCTGCCGTTATAAATCTATCATTACGCATGTTGAAGACGTTTGTGACCGCTTTTTCGCTATGTATTGTCGCTTGGTGTGCTGTCCGGGGGCAACCGACAGGCAACGATAAACTCTATTCGGTAGACAAAGGGCCGGATGAACTGGTGTTGAAAAATCCTGCCGGTCAGGCATTGCTTACTTACCGGTATACCGTCAAGGCTCCTCCCGCGGGGGTAGACGCCGCTTATGGCCGTGCCGGTTATATCCATCCGTTGAAGACGCCCGCGGGTAAGGTGCTCACCAATATCCAACCGGCGGACCACTATCATCATTACGGTCTGTGGAATCCGTGGACGCATGTGGAGTACAAGGGGAAGTTATATGACCTTTGGAACATCGGCGATAAAAAAGGCACGGTGCGCTTCGTGGAGTTTAAGGATACATTCCACGATGCCGAAAAAGCCGGATTTGACGCGGTGCACGACCATGTCATCTTTGATGGCGGAACAGAAACGGTGGTCATCAGGGAAAATTGGAAGGTTGCAGTGTCCCAATTGGATGCAAACCGGTATCAATGTGATATACAATCCACCTTGAAGCCAGCGACGGATGTGGATGTGATCTTGAAAGAATACCGCTATGCCGGACTCGGATTCAGGGCTACAGCGGAATGGACCAATACCAACAGCGGTGTACTGACCTCCAGCGGAAAGACACGCAAAGATGCTGATGGTTCGCTGGAACGCTGGGCCATCATGTCCGGTAAACTCGGGAGTGGCGAAGGGGGTATACTTTTCCTTTCACATCCTGAAAACTATAATTTCCCAGAACCGGTACGGATATGGCCTGAAGATGCCAATGGCGGCAGGGGCGATCAGTTCTTTAATTTTTCGCCTACCAAAAATAAGGATTGGGTATTAAAGGCAGGAAATGCCTATATCCTGCGATACCGACTAGTGGTTTTTGATGGTACCTTGTCGCCGGATGAAGCAGAACAAATCTGGCAGGCGTTTGCTAAGCAGTGAGATCCGAGATTGTTAACCATTATTATTTTCCAGATCATATGAAGTTTATATTAGTTTTCCGGTCGATCAGCCTATTATTGTTTATGGCAGTGGCGACCAACACACTCTTTGCTCAATCCGTCAATTGGAAGCGGGTAAAGGTATTGGTTTATACCAAAAATGGAAAGGGATTTGTACATGACAATATCGAAAATTCGGTCATCGCGATGCGAGAAATGGCCAAAGAGCATGGTTTTTCGGTGGATGTTACAGATGATCCATCAGTATTCACTGATGACAATCTACAACAGTATGATGCGTTGGTGTTCTCGAATACCAACAACGTTGTGTTTGATACGGATGCGCAACGCGTGGCGCTGATGCGTTATATCCAGGCGGGAGGCGGTTTTGTGGGTATCCATTCTGCATCAGGCACCGAGCGGCAGTGGAAGTGGTTCAAACAACTGCTAGGCGCTACCTTTTATTGGCACGACAAATTCCAGCCCTTTACCGTTAATATCCTGGATGCTAAACATCCGTCTGTAACCCATTTACCAAGAAAATGGGTACGCGTCAAAGGTGACGAGTTTTACTATTTGAAGCAGTTGAGCGTCGACCTACACGTCATTGCCGTCAATGACGCAACAACCCTGCAGGGAAAGAATCCTGGGCGGTTGGATACATTCGGCGATGTATTCCCCTCGGTATGGTGCCACGAATTTGACGGGGGACGGTCTTGGTATACGTCACTGGGGCATCATAAGAATGATTACATGGACGAAGAGTTTAGAAAGCATATCCTCGGTGGCATCGCGTCAGTGGTGAAAAAAGGGGGAAAGCGTGACTACAGCAAGGCATACGCCACCAGCCCGCAGGATGAGGTAAGGGAGCGTTAATCTGATTTTTATCAATTATGAACGAAATGGACAAACAAGGTAACCAACTGAACAGAAGGGATTTCATTAAGAAGACGGCCGGGGGATCGGCACTGCTAATGGCGGCATCGGTCTTCCCTACCATCGTGCCCGCATCGGTATTTGGAAAGAATGCACCGAGCAACCGCATCAATGTCGGCCAAATCGGCTTTGGCCGGATCGCCAAGTCGCATGACCTGCCCGAAGTACTGAAACATGATTACGTGCAGATAGTGGGCGTCGCCGATGTAGACCGCAATCGGGCGGCCGCAGGTAAAATATGGTTGGAAGAGCAAATGGCGAAAAAAAACGGGGGAAAATCACCCGTTGATGTCAAAACATATGGCGATTACCGCGAGCTGATCGCCAGCAAAGACCTGGATGCAGTAGTGATCAGTACGCCCGACCACTGGCACGCTCAACCGGCCATGGAAGCGGCGATAGCGGGCAAACACGTTTATTTGCAAAAGCCCACGGCGCTCACAATTAAAGAAGGGCGCATGATGGCCGATGCCGTATCCCGCAAAGGCATCGTGTTTCAGCTGGGAAGCCAGCAACGATCCATGAATCCCTGGCCTCAATTCAAGCGTACCTGCGAACTGGTGCGCAACGGCCGTATCGGCATTATCAAACGGGTTGTCATTGGGCTCCCGGGCGACCCAGCGGGTGGCAATCCGGCAGAGATGCCGGTGCCGGAAAACCTCGATTATGACCGTTGGTTGGGATCTACGCCGTTGGTTCCTTATACATTGGACCGCGTACATTCCCAGACGGATATTTATGATCGCCCGGGTTGGCTGCGCTGCGAACAGTTCGGTGCGGGCATGATCACGGGGTGGGGTTCGCATCATATTGATATTGCCCATTGGGGGTTGGATGCCGAACTGATCGGGCCACTGGAAGCCGAGGGCAGGGCCACCTTCCCCACCTCCGGCCTATGGAACGTGCACGGTGATTTCGAAGTGGAAATGCTGTACCCCAACGATGTGGTCATGCAAATCAGCGGTGCAAACCCCAATGGTGTGCGCTTTGAAGGAACAGAAGGCTGGATCTTTGTGTCGCGTGGAAACGTGGGCGTCACCGCATCTGACCCCGGCGCGGCGGGCGGAGAGGCTAATGAGGCGTTCAAGGCGAGCGATCCCAAGATCTTGCAATCGGTCATCGGCGACAATGAAATCAAGCTTTATGAAAGCCCCGAGCAGCACACCAATTGGTTGGAATGCATACGCGATGGCAAACAGACCATCAGCCATGTCGAAATAGCGCACCGCTCAGGATCGGCCTGTCTCGTCGCTCATGCCGCCTTGAAGCTCGGCCGCCGGCTGCGTTGGAATGCAAAACGCGAAAAATTCATTGGAGACCGCGAAGCAAATGCACTATTATCGCGGCCGCAGCGTTTTCCCTATGGTACGGGGTATGTCAAGGGATAATTGTTGGTCGTGATGGGGTGATCGGTGGTGTTGAGATTATAGCGTAAATTGAATGAACAGACAAATAGGACTGATTGGTTTGCTGGCGGTTGGGTGCTTTGCTGCATGCCAGCCGCAACAGAGGAATATGCAACAAAAGGATATCCGGTTGATTACCGTGGCGCCGGGGCACTTCCATGCCGCGCTGGTACAGAAATCCATGTATCCGGAAGTGGATAGCGTGGTGCACGTCTATGCCCCGGAGGGCTCGGAGCTCGATGCTCACTTGGCGCTAATCGACCAATATAACGCCCGTGCGGACAGTCCTACTCGCTGGGAAGAGGTCGTATATCAAGGGGACGACTTTCTTGAGAAAATGCTGGCGGAGCGAAAAGGCAATGTGGTGGTGTTGGCGGGCAATAATCAGCATAAGATCGACTACATCACGCAGTCAATCGATGCTGGACTGCACGTATTAGCCGATAAGCCAATGGCCATCAATCAGGACGGTTTTTCAAAATTGCAGCAGGCATTTGCCAACGCGTCGAAAAACGGCGTCTTGCTTTATGACATCATGACCGAGCGGTATGAGATCAATACCATGCTTCAGAAAGCGCTGTCACAAGAAGCCGATTTCTTTGGCGGATTGGTGACGGGCAGTCCCGATACACCGGCCATTACCAAAGAAAGTGTACATCATTTTTTCAAGGAGGTCTCCGGCAAGCCCTTGATACGGCCGGCATGGTTTTATGATACCAAGCAGCAAGGGGAGGGATTGGTCGATGTGACTACACATTTGGTAGACCTGGTACAATGGGAGAGTTTTCCTGATCAGACAATTGACTATAAGCAGGATATAGCGCTGATAGGAGCTAAACGGTGGTCGACTATCGTCACCCCTGAGCAGTTTGCCCGCTCGACGGGACTGAAAGCGGTGCCCTCATTTTTGTCGGGCGCAGTGGATGGCACGGGCAACTTGGCCGTCTTTTCCAACGGTGAAATCAACTATACGTTGAAGGGTGTTCATGCCAAGGTATCCGTTATCTGGAATTTCCAGGCGCCACAGGGCGCCGGAGATACCCATTATTCCATCATGCGCGGAAAATTTGCTAATCTGATCATCCGGCAGGGTGAGGAGGAGCAATACAAACCCGTATTGTATGTAGAATCTACGGGAGAGCGGGACGTACAAACCTTTGAAAGCACACTTAAAAAAGCCATTGAAGCGCTGAGTAGCACCTATGCTGGTCTGGCTTTTGAGCAGGTAGGCGAAGGGCGCTACCGAATCACGGTAGACCCATCGCTCGTCACCACACACGAAGATCATTTTGCCCAGGTGACCGAGAAATACCTTGGATTCCTCCAGTCGGGAACCATGCCCGAATGGGAGGTGCCAAATATGATTGCCAAATATTATCTCACCACGAAGGCATTAGACGAGGCAGAGACGGTTGAAGTCCCTTAAATACACATAACTTACAAGAAAAAACAGGGCTGCCGAGCGAATCGGCAGCCCTGTTTGGTTTATCCCGTATGTAATCTTGCTTTGTCTAATATTCAGGATTCTGTTGGTCCTCAATCCCCGGGTTGGCGTTGATCTCATCTTGTGAAATCGGCAGGATGGTCTTATAAAAACCCCTGTTGATGGTTTTGGGTCGTGAAGGAGGCGTTATCCCCGCAAATTCATCATTGAAGGTAATCTCCTGATCCAAGCGGATCATGTCGAAAAAGCGATGCCCTTCGGCAAATAATTCTTTACTCCGTTCATCGAGGATCATATCCACACTCACAGTCGCCGCGGTGGCTGGAGCCAGGTTGGGCGATCGTTTGCGGATCTCATTCAGGTAATCCGCAGCTTTCGAGGGATCGGTTGGCAATGCGGCCTCCGCAGCGATGAGGTATATTTCAGATAAGCGGATCACTTTAATGTTTACCGCTGATGCAGTGGATTTGCCATCGCCTTCCAAAGCTACACTGCCGCTGTATTTGTAGCATGCGCCTAGGTGTGGATCGGTTGATTCATCTTGAGCCATCACGCCCCAGCGCACATCTTCTTCGTCGTCACCCAAGCGCTCAAGGTAGTAGTCGCTGGCCATAAACCATCCGGCGGCAGTGGAAGCACCGTGCGCCCTGCGCCTCAGGTAAAAGCCCAAAGATGCACTTCCCAGGTCGCCTTCGTTGGGGAAGATACCCAACTCGAATATGGACTCGGAGCCGAACTGTGACTTCCACGAATCAACCCAGGCATCATTGGTGTACAATTCATATACTTCGTCATTGATGATCTCTTCCGCAGCGCTGAGCGCCGCCGCGTAATTGCCCATATACAGATTTACCCGCGCTTGCAGTGCTTTGTTGGCATAATAGTTCAGGTAGCCATTGTTTTTGGCTTTAGGCAACAGGGGAGCCGCCGATGCTAGATCGCTCAAGATCTGGGCGTAGTTTTCTTCAACGGTGGCACGCAAGGGCTGGGCGGAAGCTTCGAGCGTGGTCGTTACATTGGGCACGCCGTATGCTGTCGGGTCATCGGTGTAAGCCTTTCCATAAAGACGAACCAAGTCAAAATAGATCATCGCCCGAGCGGTCAGGGCCTGCCCCTTGTGGTTGCTGAAATCCTCATTGGTTCCTGTAGCTTCTATCGCCTCGATATTTTCCAGCAGATTGTTGATCTGGAGGATGCCATCATATAGTTGGGTCCAGAAACCGCTGTAGTTGTTGGAAGAAGCCGTATGATTGAACGTGTAGAGCGCGTCCAATCCCCGGCCCTGCGAGAAAATGGTCATGTCTCCGCCCTTCGTATCGCCGTACATGACAAAATTCCGTCCGTAATAGTTTGAGTTGCTCATTCCCCGCATGACGCCGTTGATCATCACTTGGGCGTCTGCTGCTGTTTTTATGGATGTTTTGGAATCTCCGGAATCGCTGGGTGCCACGTCAAGGAAGCCTTCACAGGACCAACAGATAACCACCAAAAGCGCTATCCATAGCTTATTTATTGTTTTCATTGGAATACTTTTTAATCGTTAAAAACTAAACTCGACACCAAACGTGTACGTTTTTGCGTAGGGTGTCTCCCAACCCCTCGTGCCATATTGATTCACTTCGGGATCCGCGATCTTATATTTAGAGAAGGTCAGCAGGTTTGTGCCGTTGAAGTAAATCCTTGCATTGGCAACCCCGATTTTGCTCACTACCTGTGCCGGGATGGCGTATGCCAAATTGATATTTTTCAGCCGCAGGAAGCTGGCGTCATACATCTGGCGGCTGCTGTGCTGCATCGGATCCGTTAGGTCGTTGCCACTTAGCTTGGGCAGTGAACCGTTGGGATTGGATTCGGTCCACATATGGTCGTAATAGTACTGTGCACGTATCCGCTCCCAATAGTAGCCGTCGTCCGCCACATCCTTAAACGCGCCATCGTAGAGATAGCCCCCGATTTTGTAAATGAAATTCAATCCCAAGGAAAGACCCTTGTAGGATACATCCGTATTCACGCCGCCGGCAACCGTTGGCATTGCAGAGCCGAGTATGATACGCTGGGCTGCCGAATAGCTGTATGTCGCGCCCCGGCCGTTATAGAGGAAATCTCCGTCGGGATTCTTTGGATCATTGACGTACCACACGTTCTGCCCGTTTTCGGCATCCACACCTGCCCATTCAAATCCATAGAAACTCAGCATGGACTCTCCTTCGCGATAAATGAACTGTGCTCTGGCGTCGCCCCCGGTGGGGTCACTCCAGATGATGTCCCCGTTCCCTTCTTCGCCTTCGGTCTTATAAAGCGCCACCACTTTATTCTTGATAAACGATCCATTGACGGAAGCACTCCATTTCCAATCACCTTCGCGGAGAATCTCATATCCCAGGTCAATCTCCACGCCTCGGTTGTTTACCTCCCCGATATTCCGCAGGATCGAACCGAATCCGGTGACCGTTGAGATGGGAACATTTTGAAGCAGGTCTTTTGAGTCACGGTTGAAATATTCAACGGTGCCATACAACCGGTTGTCGAACAGGCCGAATTCCAGTGCCAGGTTGGTGGAATAGCTGGTCTCCCAGGTCAAGTCTTCGTTGCCCAAGGAGTTGATCGAACCACCTGCATTCTCCATATATCGGTTGGTGTATCCTACCAGCGATCTCCAGCCGTAGTTGGAGGAGGGTTGCGTACCGTTGATGCCGTAAGATGCCCGTAATCGCAGGTTGCTGAAGACGGTTGCATCTTCCATGAACGATTCCTCGCTGATGGTCCAGGCGGCACCGACAGACCAAAAGTCGCCCCAACGATTCTCCGGCCCTAATCGTGACGATCCATCCCGGCGGTAGGAAGCCGATGCATTATATTTCTGGCCATAATTGTATTCTGCCCGGGAGAGGATAGACATCATGTTGTAACCCCAATTGTATGCATTGGCCGTGAGTTCGCCAGCCGTCGCAACTGAAGGGAGTGAACTTGATGGAAGGTTCGTCCCTGTAGCGCGCTGGAAATCGGTCTGGTTCTTTTCAGCTTCAAAACCTGCCAGGATATTCAAACCATGTAGTCCGAATTGTTTGCTGTAATTGGCGGTTGTCGAGGACACGAGTTTCTTTTCGATGGTACTGATTTCATTGACCGTCCCATTGCTGGCCGCACCATTATAGTGATTGGCACTATAGTAGATATAGTCTTTGATAGCGTTGTTCTCGTAAGAAAAGACTGACTTTATGTTCAGTTCGGGCAGCAAATGAACGTTCAGGGTTTCGTTTGCCGATACCCGAAGGGTGTTGGAACTGTTGTCCCATTCCTTTTCATGATATTCCGCATTATAGCCATAGCTGCCATATCGGGCGGTCAATTGTTCCCCTGTTTTATAATCGGTGGGCCAGTAAAGTGGCCATAGCAGGTTCCGTGTTTGCAGGTAATAGTTGCCGCCCAGGTTGCGGGTATCGTTGTAGCCCTCCTGTTGATTGTTTGACACACTGACATTGGAAATAAACTCTACATGCTTGCCCACCTTCTGGGACAGGTTTACACGGCCCGCGAGGCGGTCATAATCGCTGAGTACCACGCGGTTTTTGTCTTTCGTGTACGAAAGCGACGTATAGTATTTGGTGTCTTCGGTGCCCCCGCTGAACGAAAGGTCATTGGTTTGGTACATGCCGGTTCTGAATAGCCTGTCTTCCCAGTCGTAGTAAGTACCTTCCCGGTTGACCAATCCATCGGTCATGCCTTTGATATGCACGTTTTCGTATAGGCCGGTTCCGTCGGTTTCGAAATAATAACCATGTTGATTGAATTTGCCGTTCAGGCGATTCAACGCATCCGCGTTGGCTTCCTCTTCCGTCCAGTCGGCCGACGTGCGATAATCGTGGAACACCTGATAAAGCATATTGACCTGCTCCTGCACGCCTGCAGCTTCATAGTTGTCCGTTGCCCAGCTGGGTGTAAAACCAACGGAAGACCGCAGATTAATGGTGGGTTTGCCGAGTTTACCTCTTTTGGTGTTGATGACAACCACACCGTTTGCCGCACGCGAACCGTACAAGGAAGCAGCAGCAGCGTCCTTCAATACCGTCACCGATTCAATATCGGCCGGATTCAGCGAGTTCAGGACATTATTGGAAGTATACAGATAATCACCCATCTGTCCGCCGCTGCCAGACACCACCGGTACACCGTCGATCACGTACAGCGGCTCATTGGATGCGTTCATGGAGCCGATACCCCGTATGCGGATGCTGGGAGCGGCGCCTGCCTGTCCGGACGAGTTGGTGATCTGTACACCGGGCATTTTTCCTAACAGCGCGTTTTCAAAAGAGACGGTGGAGGCATCTTTCAGGTCCTCGCCGCCGACAGTCGCCGCGGAGCCCGTAAAAGAACCTCTCGTCGTCGTGCCGTAGGCTACGACCATTACCTCATCAAGTGCACTGGTGGCCAATTCGAGACTGACATCGATGACCTTCTTACTACCCACAGGCAGTTGCTGGGTGCTGTAGCCAATGAGTTGAAAGACCAGCGTAGCATCACCGCCCGGTACAGTGATGCTGTAGCTACCGTTGGCATCGGTGGCCGTAGCGGTGTTGGTGCCTTGTACCGTGATGGTAACACCCGATAGTGGTGACCCATCCGAGGCATCCGTCACCTTACCCGTGACGGATGATTGCCTGGCCCACGCGGTGGAAATCAATCCACAACACATCAGCCATGCAGTAAAAAGTAATCGCTTCTTCATTCGTTGTTTGGTTTTAGTGTAGAAATTCAATTCATTATTCGTTATGATAAAGGTGTTATGCCGATACCCGGATTGGCGGGAAGGATCACTTTCCCATCTCTAACTTCCATACCGCAATACACGTCGTTGCTGGTCAGCAATGCACCGTCCAAATCCGCCCAATCGACAACGGCCGAAAGTTGCGCTGCGGCTGAGATGGCACATGAAGTCTCGGTCATGCAGCCGAGCATCACTTTCATGTCTAACGAACGGGCGAGTGCTACCATTTTATGTGCTTCACGCATGCCGGTGCATTTCATGAGTTTAATGTTGATGCCGCTATAGGCACCATGTGCGTTGCGTACATCCTCCAATCGTTGGACGGCTTCGTCTGCGACGGTGGGAATGGGGCTATTTTCCGTTAGCCAAGCATTGTCATCACGTTGTTCTTTGGGCATGGGTTGCTCCAGGAAAACGACACCCCGGTCAGCCAGCCAATGGGCCATTTCCAATGCCTCCTCCCGTTTCTTCCACCCTTGGTTTACATCCGCGCAGAGGGGCTTGTCTGTCACCTCCCGAATGGTGTCTATCATCATTTTATCGGTGTCCAACCCCAGCTTTACTTTCAGTATCTTGTACGGATCGGCCTCCCGCACTTTCTGTCGTATCACCTCAGCCGTGTCGATGCCAATGGTGAATGAGGTGTTGGGTGCTTTCGCTGGGTCATAGCCCCATATCCGGTGCCAGGGTTGATTCATGATTTTGCCGAGCAGGTCGTGCAGGGCGATGTCCAAGGAGGCCTTGGCCGCCGTATTTTTTGGCGCGATGGCGTCTACGTATCCGAGGATATCGTCGGTTAGAAACGGATCGGCGAAGCCCGAGAGGTCTACCTGATCCAAAAAAGCCAACACACTTTCATGCGATTCGCCCAAATATGGTGGCATGGAAGCCTCCCCGTACCCAGTGATGCCATCATATTCCAGTTCGGTAAGGACTACCGGAGTGGTATTGCGTGAGCCTGACGCAATGGTGAACACGTGCTTAAGCGCCAAGGTATAAGGGCGGTAGCGAAGGGTGAATTTTCCAGTTTTACGTACGATCATGGTGTAATCGGTTGTTATTTTCAGTTTGGTGTGTAGGCGTCGTGTTGTGCAATGGGTTGAAGTCCCTCGGTGTGCTGTCCAATATATCGGCGGGCGGCCACCAGCGTACGTGTTTCAAAATCGTCATAATTGGGCGTGCCCTTCAGCATGCTACTGATCCGCACCGTTCCAGACGAATGAATAAATTCGCCATTTCCCAGATATAGTGCCACATGCGTGATGCGCGCATCCGGACGGCGACCGTTGCCCGATGCAAAAAAGAGCAGATCTGCGGGCTGTAGTTGCTGAAGTGCCTTCTCCCTATCCAACGTATCCGCCGTGAGGATTTCAACGGGTTGACCGGCCAATACCTGCTGCGAAGCATCTCGCGGAATGATGAGGCCGTTCATGTAATAAGCCGTTTTGGTGAAGCCGCTGCAATCGACACCCTTTACCGAGGTGCCGCCCCAAAGGTAGGGGAGACCCATCATGGTCTTGGCTGTCTTTAAGATGTTCTCGGCGGCGGGGTTCAGGGCGCTAAGCCATTTGTCAAACGGACGGACTAAGTCGTTTTTGATGTATGCGCTTCGTCCGTCGGGGTATTGTACGTGTGTAAATCCCCTGGATTTCCCGGTCGTCATCAACAAATCACCCATCACCAAATCGGACACCCGGAGCGATTGCTGGTCCGGTTCCGAATAAGCGTGCCCGAAATCGTTGACTACAATCACCTTTTTTGCGGCTTGCCATTCTGCGAGCTGGGGGGTGGACTTCGGGGCGATGGATGAAGTACTTACCCAAGCGATATACCCTTCCGGTGTACGCACCCGATAATAGCCATGCGCCTTTTGAAGCAAATCTACCGGTGTGCCCAGCAGCGCCTGAGAAGCCAGCTCGGCCTGATTGCGCGGTGCAACGCGCAGATTGGCAACGGATAGGTTCACGATTCCTGCAACATTCTCCGCTACACTGCTGTCGGGCAATAAATTTATCGCTACTTTTGTATTGGGAATGCGGTTTTCGGCCAATAAACGATTGAAATACGCGGGGGCGTCCGGCTCTGTTGTGACGAGTTGATAAGTACCCGAGGCATCGTCCGAAACGTGCAATTCAACAATGGCCGTCCGTTTATCCGGCGCATATCGCTCGGCAGTCTGTTCGGCTATGTGCATGATTTTTTTATATTCAGCAGAATCTGGCAAAGCAATTTCTGCGGAGCATGTAATCCCAAAAAGAAAGCAAAATGTGGTTATTACAGCTGTACGGCAGGTTTTCATGATCGAATAAGTTTCGGTCTAAAATAGCGTTAAATTCATTAGGGTACAATTTTTTAACATAAAATTGATGATAAATCCTAAAATTACCGCATAAATACGCATTCGCAGCATTAAACTCAATAACTTTTGCTTTTTTTGCTGCGTAACCGCTCATCGAATAGGTATTTTTAATATCAAATATAACGGCATACATGATTAATAGGAGAGAATTCATCAAAACAGGGGCGGCGGGTATCTCGTTGCTCTCCACGAGCGGTTTATCGGCCGCTCAAGCCAACGGGGTGAATGGCATCGCTGCAGCCAACAAACCGATCGTTATTTCCACTTGGAATTTCGGGGTAGCAGCCAACCAGGCTGCATGGACGGTTTTGAAGGCTGGCGGCCGGGCGTTGGATGCTGTTGAGGCCGGCGTCCGCATACCCGAGGCCGATTTGACTAACACGACCGTGGGCAAGGGGGGCTATCCCGATCGGGATGGCCATGTCACGTTAGACGCTTGTATTATGGATGAGTCCGGAAATTGCGGTGCCGTCGCTGCGTTGGAGCATATCGCGCATCCGATTTCGGTGGCCCGCGCGGTGATGGAGCAAACACCCCACGTGATGCTGGTGGGAGCAGGTGCCCTGCAATTTGCGCTTGAGCAGGGTTTCGAAAAAGAGGTGTTGCTGACACCCGAAGGCGAAAAGGCGTGGAAAGATTGGCTTAAGGAACAAAAATATGAGCCCGTCATGAATATCGAGAATAAGTCGTTTCCGGCAGCGCGACTGCCCGGCAATCAATACAATCATGATACCATCGGGATGCTGGCATTGGATGCCGCAGGCAACCTGTCCGGCGCCTGTACGACCAGCGGCATGGCATTCAAGATGCACGGCAGGGTGGGCGATAGCCCCATTATCGGAGCCGGATTATATGTCGATAATGAAGTGGGGGGCGCCACGGCCACCGGTGTAGGTGAGGAGGTCATCCGCACGGTAGGCAGTTTTCTGGTTGTCGAGCTGATGCGGCAGGGGTTATCGCCGCGCGATGCATGCCGCCAAGCGGTGGAGCGCATCATCAAAAAGAAACCCGATACGGCCAAAAGGATACAGGTCGGATTTCTGGCCATGAACAAAAGCGGTGAGTACGGCGCTTTTTCGTTGCAAAAGGGCTTTTCGTATGCGGTGTGCGATGCCGAGCGGCAGGATCTCTTGATCGACGGAGAAAGTCTGTATTGATTTAGGTGACACATAATAATCGGCATAACGCCGAAGGCGAATTAGCGAATCAACAAAACAAGAAATGAAAGCAACATTTGGAGGCGGGTGTTTTTGGTGCACCGAAGTGATCTTCCAGCAATTGGAAGGGGTAGATACCGTATTGCCGGGATACATGGGCGGACAGCGTGAAAACCCTACTTATGAGCAGGTCTGCACAGGGGCCACCGGGCATGCAGAAGTGGTACAAATCGAATACGATGAGACGGTTCTCCCTTATCGGAAGCTGTTGGAGGTGTTTTTTAAGACACATGATCCTACTACACTCAACAGGCAGGGGAATGATGTCGGTACCCAATACCGTTCAGTAATTTTTTACCACGATGATCAACAGCGAGTCGAAGCGGAGGAATTTATTCGGGAGTTGACGACGAATGATGTCTATGATGATCCGATCGTGACGGAAATTTCCCCCGATAAGCCGTTCTATGTAGCCGAAAATTATCATCACGATTATTTTAATAACCATCCGCAGAATCCATATTGCGCCGCGGTCATTGCACCCAAATTACATAAGTTCCTGACGGGTAAGTAGGAGGCGCTGCGTCCGTTTATAGGCCCATTCGTCTTTGAAATCCAGCCATTTTTGGCCCCTTGCTTTGCGCATGGAATTGTCAATCAGGCGCATGACAAAGACGTTATACAGCATATTGGCAAACCGCTTAGGCGTGTGGGGTAGTGCACGCAGCGTCATGGAAAATCCACCATCCAAATAGGTGATGTAATGCCACCAGCCGCCGGGCATGTACAGTGCGTCGCCGTGTTTCATGTACACTTCGTATCCTTGGACATGCCTCAGCGCCGGATAACGTTCGAAATCCGGATTGTCCATATCGATTTTATCGATGTTATGAATGGCAAATGGAACTTTATACAGGTATTTGCTCTGTTCGGGTCCGAAAAGCACCACCCGCTTATGGCCTTCGAAATGGATGTGTAAATTATCGGGCAAATCGATGTCATAATGCGCAAAAACCTTCGAGCGGCCACCCCCGAAAAACAGTGCCGGCAACCGTTTGAAAAACTTCAGGCCGATGTCAGGGTATTCAAAGTCATCTAGGAGCTGTGGACAATGGTCTTTTAGCGTATAAAAAAAGATGCGGAGATCGGTAGGCTCCTTTTTCAGCAAATCGATGTAATCGCCAAATCGCATATCCATCACCGGTTCGTATACGCTTTCCTTCCCTTGGGCGGGCTTGTTGTCATACAGTGGCACGGTTTGGTCGCCGGCCAGTGACTTGATGTGATCCAGGGTCCATTTGCCATTCCACGCATCGGTGAGATGCTCGATGAGTACCGGGCGCTGCGGACGGTAATATTGGCTGGTAAATGCTTCTTTCGAAATGGGTTGTATGCGTTCCAGCGGTTTCAGATTAAATGTTGCCATACCTGTCAGAAGTTTCGAATTGATGTTGATTGGCCTGATTGATTTTGCCGAGCAGATATCCTTTGCCTAAGAGTTCGGCGGCGGTGAGTACCGCACTGATGGTGACCCCCAGGATGCCGTGCATATTGACGCTTTGTCCGGTGATCAGCAGGTTTTTTATTTTCGTGCGGGAGGGAAGGTGATTTTTCAGCGGTTGGTCGGCATTCTTTACGAAGCCATACATGCCGCCGGTCTCACTGCCGATGTAGTCCCGGTACGTCAGTGGGGTAGACACGTATGTCGACCGGATATGGGCGCGGAGATCCGGGAATTTTTTTTCCAGCGCATCGAGCATCGTTTCGGTTTTCTCCCGTTTGAACTGTTCGTAGCCTTCACCCCGGTATCCGGTATCCGCCACGGTGTTGTGCGTGCCCTCCCAAGCTTTGACCTCATCGTAGCGCATGTAGGTAAATGCGGTCATCGCTTCCGCCCACTGATCGTTGTCGCGCGTCGCATTCATCGATACCATGTAACCCGTCGGCCAGTCCTCCGTGCGGTAATGAATGTTGTTCCATACACTGGCGGCATCCCTGAAATGGTAAAAATTCTTGTTCAGGTAAGGCAGCCGTTTTGGCTTTAGTGCAATGTACAAGCTGAAGGAAGAGATGGTATTCTCAGCCTGCCGGATGTGTGCCGAATACGACCTGCGTATGGGATAGTCGCCGATGAGGTCCAGCGTTTTCTTGGGGTCTACATTCGAGATGAAAGAGGTGGCCTCATACGTGTGGCCATCCGCGGTGGATACTGCACGAAGCAAACCCGCTTCGATATGAAACTGCACCACCTCTTTATATTTCATGGCCTTTCCGCCATGCCTGTGAAACGCTTTGATCAGCAGCTTCGCGATTTGGCTTCCGCCATTGACACACCGCCAAGCACTTTCGATATATGAATTGACGGATAACGCGTGTACGTAGAACGGTGTCTTATCTTCCATTCCGGCATACAACAGATTAGTGCCAGCCAACACTGCCCGCAGTTTGGGGTCGGCGGTGCAATTGTTGATGACCTCACTGACCTTTAAGCCCAGGGTCTGTTCATCCCATCGGTAGGTCTCTTCAGCGTTCAGCCGGTACAAAGGAAAACTTTGGCACACCGCTTTCATCTTGGCATAAAACCGCTCGATACCCTCGCGCTCGTTCGGAAAATAGCGACTGAGCTGCGCCACAAAGTTGTGCCCACCCTGTGCATAGGGGTATTCGCGGGCATCGTCATCAAAAGAAATGATATCAAAGCCATCGCTATCCATGCGTTTAAGGTGGAGTTTGTCAGCTATTCCGAGGTAGTTAAAATATTGATAAAGATTTTGCCCCTTTTCCAGTCCGCCGATGTAATGCACGCCCGTATCAAAGATGCAACGATCGCGAACAAACGTTTGGAGGTTGCCCCCGTATTGGTTGTTCTTCTCGAGCATCAATACCTTGAGACCTTCTTTGGCAAGGATCGTGGCGCAGACGAGCCCGCCCAAGCCGCTGCCGATGACAATGATATCGAATGATTCCCGCATGTGCCGTAAAGATAGGGATTTGTTTGATTCAGGCAGCTGCTCCTCAGCTGGAATCGGTTCGCGTTGCTCCCAATTCCGAGGCTTCGTCGGCAGCTGCCTGAATCGTTGGTAGGGTTAGGGGATGGAACAGGTAGCTGCTCCTCAGCTGGAATCGGTTCGCGTTGCTCCCAATTCCAAGGCTTCGTCCGCAGCTGCCTGAATCGTTTGGTAGGGTTAGGGGATGGAACAGGCAGCTGCTCCTCAGCTGGAATCGGTTCGCGTTGCTCCCAATTCCGAGGCTTCGTCGGCAGCTGCCTGAATCGT
>NZ_JBLFFL010000003.1:0-198063 GCF_051400755.1 Parapedobacter brassicae | reverse complement strand
CAGGCAGCTGCTCCTCAGCTGGAATCGGTTCGCGTTGCTCCCAATTCCGAGGCTTCGTCGGCAGCTGCCTGAATCGTTGGTAGGGTTAGGGGATGGAACAGGCAGCTGCTCCTCAGCTGGAATCGGTTCGCGTTGCTCCCAATTCCAAGGCTTCGTCCGCAACTGCCTGAATCATGGGTGTGGATTGGGGGGATGGAATAGGCAGCTGCTCCTCAGCTGGAATCGGTGTCACGGTCAGCGACGAAAAACGGTCACACCGTTTTCATTAAAAGCAAGCTCGAAGCCTTGCGCAGTCAGCGCAGGGATCTCCGGCTCTATATCTTCAAACACGATCCAGCTGGCATCCTGCCTATAGGGCTTCCAGTCGATGGCTGTGCCGGAAACAATGACCACGTCGGCTTCTCCCGGAGGCGGAACGTCCGGTGTAAACCGCAGCGGATAGCGATTTACCGTATACGTGTGTTGCGCTACGCTTATCATCCTGTCGTCATCATCCCAAGCAAGTACCTGGCGCGCCGCGCTATCATATACCAATAAGAAGTCCAATATACCATAGCCGCAACCCAAATGCAGGAAACGTCCCGTAAGGGGCATCTGCCGTAGCAGTCGATGATAGCACACGTGGTTTGCGGTAAAGGCTGCTTTTACCGCCCGCTGAACGGGTCTGGGTTTATAAAGGAAATTGAAATAAAGCTTTTTCTTGAAATAATCAGGCCCTTCGCGTTCATCCCGCAATGCCCTGAATGCCGTTTTGAAATGTGCGGCAATTTTCTTAGCCCGTTCAGGATAGCTATCGCCAAACGTCGGATCATCATGGGTGATGCGGGGCAGAAATTTCATCGTGATGGGTCCGGGCTTCAGCATATTGTCGTTTTTTGGCAAGGCGTGAGCATTGCCGTGAACCAATACCGGGAGGATATCCAGTTTCAGCTGTTCGGCGAGGTAGAAGGCTCCTTTGTGAAAACGTTGGATAGCCGTGGTGGTCGATCGGGTACCCTCCGGAAACACGATGATGGAATACCCTTGCGCCACCTTCTTGCGCAGTCTTTCCAGCCCTTGGGGATGACTCTCAGACGCGGGGTAGAAGCCGACCATGCGAATAAGCCTGCCGAAAAAGGGCGAGCGAAGCTGACGGTCGTTTACCATGAAGATTTGCATGCGATGCAGGAGGCCCATCGTCGGTGTATCCAAAATGGATGTATGGTTGGCGATGACAATGGCCGGCGGGTCGTAATTGGACGGGTGATGCCCGATGACTTCCATGCGTACGCCGGGTGTCCGATACATTAGGTTGTGGAAAAAAAGCTGCAAAACACGATGGAATATCGTGAACTTCTTTTTCCGGCTTACGGGAACAAGGGGGATGAGCAATTGTGCTAAGATGCTCACGAGTAAGCCGCCGACAAAAAAATAGCCAAAGGTAAGGCCGGTCAGTATTAAATTGCCCAGGCGCCAAGGGGTATTGCCCCGCGCTTGGGGGTTGCTGATAAACGTGCGGAACAGCCAGGGCTGTATGGAAAAGGACATCAGTACCACCACCAGCAGGCCGATCAGCGGGATGACGGATATAGACCGTATGGCGGGGTGCTTGGCAAACACCAATATGCCAAAGCAAAGCATGGTGGCCAGTGCCGACATCACCACACCTGATTTGTACGCCGGCATGTCACGGCTGCCATAGGTATATTGTTCTAGCAGTCCCTTGGTTACGAAGATGGAATAGTCTACCCCCAGCCCAAAGATCAGCGTGGTGATGATGATGTTAAAAGCGTTGAACTGAATGCCGAATATACCCATGAGGCCTAAGGTGACCAGCCAGCCCAAAAAAATGGGCACGTTGGTGACCAAAGTAATCTCCAGGCTGCCGAAAAACAGGAAGATAACCACGAAAACGGCGATGGATGCAAAGAGAAATAAACTGTTGAAATCCGCTTCGAGGTTGCTCAGCAGCTTTTCCTGCAAGTGTTTGCGGTCGATCGCCAATACACCCTCATGGCCATCGGCCAACGATTGGATCAGTTGCGCGGCGTGATCATCATCGGTTTTCACCACCGTGGTGATGGTGGTGAGGTCATTGCGCGAGGCGATGAACTCGTCCAAAAACAGGTTGTTCAGCAATGTTTGATCGGTACTGTCCAACGCCGTAAAGGTATGCGACAATACCTCGAAAAAAGGAGCGAAGGCGTTCTCTTTGAAGCCGACTTTCCGACCTTCGGCAATCAGCAGCTGTTGCAACCGCTCTTTTTTGCCGCCTGACCAGAATTGGTTCCATCGATTGATCTTTTCATCCAGTTGCTTGGATGAAAACACCACATTTCCTACCGATTGAAAACGATGGATAATCCCTTGTGCTTCTGCCTGTTCCAATTGTCGGTATAAGCGGGCATTTCTTCCCAATGCTTCATCATATGTGTCGCCGTAAGCCACCAGGTAGATGGATTTAGCGGCATAGTTATCGAGACTATCGAGTGCCTGCTCTGCCCGCTTGAGGTGCTCGGGTTGATAATTCAAGGCGGCCAGGTCGTCATTGAAACCAACCCGCTGGAAGGTGAAGAGGCAGACAATGGTAAGCGCAATACCGATACCCAACACCCATTTGTTGCTACTGAAATCATACCGAGCGATGGCATCGATGAAGGTGTTTTGCCTTACGCTTACCGTTTTCTGGGGCGTATACACCTGCGGGATAAACACCAGCGCAAAAATAGCTGCGCCCATCACGCTGACAGCGGCGAAGAGCCCCAGGTCTTTCAGCACATCCGAGCGCAAGAACAGCAAGCAGAGGAAGTCTACCGCCGTGAAGACCGCGCACATCAGCAGGGGTTTGGTGGTGCTTTCAAACAGCTTTTTGACATCACCCGTGCCGCGGTAATGACTCAGGATGTGCAGGGAGTAGTCCAGTGTGAGGCCTAACAGTACGGAGCCGATGCCGATGGAAATGGCCGAGATGGTGCCTTTGATCCCATAGAGCACCGCCATGCCGAGCAAGCTGCCGAAAGCAGCCGGAAAGAGGATGATCAGCGGAATGTAGATGCGGCGGTAAAAATAGATGAAAAGCGCCACCAGCACCGCGAGCGCGATGGATAGGGTCACCTGGATATCCTGTTTGACCTGCTGGGCATTGGCTACGGCCACGGCTGCTGCGCCGAAATATTCGGCTGTAGCCTGTCCGGCAAATTGCGTATTCAGTTCCTTGATGGTTCGATCGAGGATCCGGATGAATTGCGTGTTTTGCGCGGTCTCACTGCTGCCTGCCGCGGTGATGATGAATGCCAGCAGGTTTTTGCGGCCACGGGCGATGAGGTAACCATCTTCCAGGGTAAATTGCTCGCCTGCTTGCAGGCGTTGAAACTTGCGAAGCCCCAGGTACGTCATCCCCAATGGATCCTGCCGTGCCAACGATGCTGTCATCACCCCCTGAGGACTGGCAATGGCCTCATATGCCTCTTGTACGGTTACCGCCACGGTATCGGGCTGTAGGAGGGTGTCGATGCGTCGGTAGTCGGCATCGTCCAAGAAGAGCGGCAGGTTGTGGCTCACCACATCCATCAATTCCAGTAGCTGGTCGTCTTCTAATCGCGCCTGCAAGCGCTGGATGTACGGCGCCCCCACACGATCCATGGCTTCCGCAAAGGCATCGGCATATGCTTGTAATGTTGCGATATCGCCTTCGTGGGGCGTCGTGATGTTGACCACGATTTTGTCGGCAAACTTGGCCGATTGCAATACCTCGTTTATGTGTTCGGCTTCTTCGCTTGCTGGGATCAGCTTGATGATATCCTCTTCAAAGCGGATGCGGCTCGCCCAGTAACCCAATAGCAGGAAAATCAATGGCAGGGAAACGAAAAACGCGGTCCTGTGCTTTTGAAAGTAACGGAATATCCTATAGAAAAAAGAAGCCAATTCGCACGTTGTTTATTCAGCAAAGTTAGCAGATTATCTCGATTTGTCAGGATTACTGAGTATGCCCGGTATAGCGGTTTCTCCAGGTGAGCAGCATATAGCTTGCCGCACCGAAGACAGCAGCAGCACCTACCGCCAGTACCAAACTACCCACGATATATTCTGTTAAATGCTGTTGGATAAACCCGCTGTACGTACCGAGCTGTGTCCAGTGGAACGGTTGCGCAGTGGGTCGCCCGATGAGGAACGCGCCCGTTTGGATGCCGGCATAAATGATAAAAGGAATAAACGGTGGGATACTCACATTCGAAAAAGCAAAGGCAATGAGCTTATTGAGGCGGAGTACCAGGGCGAGGAACAGCACCGTGATGGTCTGAAATCCCCAAAGCGGAGATAGCCCTATCAATACCCCCAACGCGACGGATGCCGCTTTTTTCCCGACAGAATCCGCACTGTGTAAGAGGTCCTCAAAAAAAAAACGTTTGAATCCTTTTTCTTTAAACGTGCGGAAATAATCGCGGGGACGGATGTACAACAATGTCACCAATACCAGCCACGTATTGAGCACACTGATGCGGGTGAAGTCGCGAACCGGCCGGAAGTGCGACACCCGCTCAGCGGGATTGTACAGCACCTTTACCGGGATATTGCGTACTGGAATGCCTCTCCAGGCCGCTTTGACGATCACTTCCACTTCAAACTCAAATTTGGTAGTATAAAGGCGGATATTCCGGATCTCCCGGAGTGGGTATAGCCGAAAACCGGATTGAGTGTCCGTCAATGTGATGCCTGTTTCAAAACGGAACCAAAAGTTGGAAAAACGGTTGCCGAAGCTGCTCTTGCCCGGAATACCCTCCTGATTCATGTTACGGTCGCCGATCAGCAACGCAGGTCCGTTGTCTTCAATAGCCTGCACAAACTGTGGAATGTCATCCGGAAAGTGCTGCCCATCCGAATCAATGGTGATGGCATAGTCAAATCCTTGTTCGTCAGCTACCCGAAACCCCAAGCGCAGCGCATAGCCTTTCCCTTTGTTGTGCGGCAGATGGACGGTGGTCACCCCCGGGTACTCGGCCAATATATTGGGCGTGTCATCGGTCGAGCCATCGTTCACCACGATGATATGCGAGGTATACCTGCCTACACCATCAAGGACCCGCTTGAGCGTTTTGGCGTTGTTATACGTGGGGATGATTACACAAGCGTTTATCGCGGCTAATACCTGAGTGCTGGTCATTTAGGTCGGGCAGATCATTTTTTAGAAAACGTTTCGAAATAGCCATTGATCATGGCTTTCAACCCCTCATCTTTCACCGAAGGCAGGGCCTGTTGTACAAATTTCCGGTCTTCTTCGATGTGCTGGTTATATTTCAGGAATTTCGGCAGGTGTTCCTGTACGCTGAGTCGGATCAACCTGATTTCCGGATTGTCAGGTTCAGCCGTTGCGGCCTGCTCGATCCATTGTACGGCTTCTTTGACCTTCGGCCCGCGCTCAGCCAACTTCTCGTATCGGGCTAATAACATCAATCCAGACCCTTTATAGGCCATCAATACCGGTTTATCACTTGCTGTCACCCCTTTCAGCGGCTCATAAAATGCGGCTGCTTGTTCCCGCGACTTCGTGGCATCCTTATAGCGCAGCCGGACAGTGTTGAGGTCCTGGGCCTGGATGAGCACGCTCCATCCCAATGCAGTTAGGAGAAAAAACAGCTTCTTCATATGCCTAAACTTTTTGGAAGACGCCGCTGAACTTAAGTGCCACGGTATCTTCGAATAAGGTAGTGCTCCTCACAGAAAGCATTCCATCTTCTTCTTCAACATCCAATTCGACCTGAATGTTTGGATGGAGTTCCGGATTGATGATGGCCATAAACTTTACGTTCTTGGCTCTTTTCAATACCAATGCACATTTTGCCCATTTTTCCGTCAGTTCCTTGATGATTTGCATCATGCACACGCCGGGCGTCACCGGATGGCCCGGAAAATGGCCCTTGAACACCGGATGTGCCTTATTGATGGCAATGGATGCCGATACGCGCTGGCCGTCCGCAGTGAACGCCACTAATGAATAAAAATTGGGTAATAGTGACATAACAGGCAAAAGTAAGAAATCCGCCGAATATCGGTCGAACTAAACTATTTAAGGGTGAACTTGTCCTCCGATATCGTTGCATTTTTCCGTTGATGTTCAAAAGTGATCAACGTGTAGTCCGCCGCCGGATCGATGATTTTGGTGCGTTTTAATAAAAAAGTAGTGCCCTCAAAGGTCAGTTCCACTTGTTTCATGTATTTGCGCAGCGCCCCTTCCTTGGGGATCAACCGAGCCAAATAGCCCGTGCCTTCGCGATAATAGGTGATATCGAAGCGACTATCGTCCAGGATTTTTCCGCCCTGTACCGTACCCACCATCAGGTCACTCAGGGCGTTTAGTCTGCTGTTGGACGTTAGGTCGACCTGCTTCTTCTTGTCGGCTCCCGCATCCACGCGCATGGTTTGACCATCAAAAACAATCACATGCCGCGTCGGTTGGAGGTATTCCCACCGGATCTGTTGGGGCGCCTTGAAATAGAGCTTGCCCGAAGACGTGATCGCCTTTTCCACATAGCTCAGCTGCTTCGTTTGCGTGAAGTCACTTTCAAGCGATCTTATGTTTTTGGTGTTTGCCGTTACCTTTTCCTTGAACAGCGCAACCTCAGCAGCAGTCAATGCCTTTTGCTGGGCGGAAGCCACGGAGCATAACACCAGCGCAATCATGATCAGTATTCGATGCTTATGCATACGCATTCCGTTGAATTAAGGTATCCACTGTCACCATCGTGAAATGGCGTTTCTGGAGTTCGGGCAACAACTGTTCCAAAACAAGCGCTACCCGGTCGTGGGTATCGTGCAGCAGGATGATGTCGCCGGGCTTGGTCTTTTTTAAGATGGTACGGACAATGCGCTCGGCCGGGCGTTTCAACGTGTCATAGGGTCGCACGCGCCAACCGATCACCGCGTGGCCGCTTTCTTTTACCGCCTGTGCCAAGTGAGGCGTGGTGACGCCATAAGGCGGACGGAAGAACCGCGGCCTACGACCGATGCACTCGGCAATGGCGGTATCCGTGTGCCGTATTTCTCCCAGCCACCCGGCTTTCGTGCGGAAATCAATGGTGGCCGCGTGTGTATAGGAATGATTGCCCACCAGGTGTCCCCGATCATTGAGCAGTCGCACAAGGTCAGGGTGCTTGGCAATCTGCTTGCCGATGCAAAAAAATGTGGCCTGGACATGATATTCCTCTAACAGGGCCAATACCTTCGGGGTGTAGATCGGGTGGGGACCGTCGTCAAACGTAAGGGCAATCCGCTGGTCGGTGATTTCACCGCGGTGCAGGGCTTTGAGAAAGAAGTTCCATTGAATGTTGAAGGCGCCGAGTATCAAGATAAGCAAGCCTATCACAAGCAAAACCAGCAATATGAATAGTGTTACACTCATCGTTCCACTAAAATCAACCCATGGTTTTTTCCCCGGCGCTGGGTATAGATGAGAATGCGCTGCAAGGAACGGGGTTGAACAGTATTCAGCAAGAGCGATGGCGGCACGTGCTGCCACCTGAATAGGTTCAACGCCAAATGGAGTGCCGCGGCCACCACCGTATCGTATTCCCCGAAGACATGCTTGAAACCGATGTGCGGCAGTTCCCGGAAGAGCGTGCTGCCCACGGTCTCATATACAGCATCGTAGCGTGCATCGCCATTGTATCCCAGCATTACCGCATCGATGGCAGACACATCCAGTCCATGCCGTTGTAAGAAACGGCTAATGAAGGCTGTCGCATCGCTCGTTTCATAACAGGTTTCCACCGCTGTAAGTTGCCCGATCGCTTGATCAGACGCGTTGGAAGTAACGAAAAATCCAGCCCCTTCGGCGGCGATCTCGCCAGCGGTGGCGGCTGCCGCCAAGGGGGCCGGGATTGCCGGTGTGTCTTGCTTTAGGTACCCGGCGAGATCCCAAAAGCGGGTCGTCCGTTCACCCAATTCATCTACACCACCCAACAGGACGGTTTGGGCGGGGTGTTCGGCCAGGTAGATCATCGTGTCTAGCACCGCCGACTCAAAAGAGTTAGCGTTGTTGACGTAGGTCATGTTATACCCGTTGCATTTAAGGGCCAGGGCAATGGCCGCCGCTGCCATGTTATGCGTAGACTGGATGAAGGGGGTGGGATTAAGCGCTCCCGCTTCATCGGCCAAAAAGGTTTCGACGAACCGTTCCGAATCCCGCAGGCAACCCAGTCCCGTACCGGCGATAACCGCATCCACGGTATCCTTCCCGGCTTCTTGCAAGGCCGTTTTAGCAGCAAAGATTGCCATGCGCATGCTTTTATTCATGCGCCGCAGCTGCAACGCCGGGATAGCGGTCTTATAATCGGGGTCAAGGGCAGGCACCGGATTTTGGGCATATGCCGTCAGCGTATCGAAGCGATAGCCCGTTTCAAATGTCGGCTGGATCGAGACACTGCCACTGCCATGGATGTAGATCGGCTTAATCATTTGCTTTGGAAAATATCAGGGTACTGCAATTGCCGCCGAACCCGATGGAGTTAGACAGTACATGATCAATCCGCTGCGTTTTCAGTCGGGTCTCCGGCAGGATACCCAGCGCCGCGATGGGCGTCGAAAAATTCAGGTTGGGGAAAACCAGCTGATGCTGCAGCGCCAATACCGAAAATACGGCCTCTATCGCACCGGCCGCCGCCAGGGTGTGGCCCGTAAAGGCCTTGGTAGAACTGAATGCAGGCAGGGCGTCTCTGGATCCGTACACGCGCAGCAACGCACTGCCCTCGGTTTGGTCGTTGTTGGGTGTCGCCGTGCCATGCGCGTTGATGTAATCGATATCGGCGGCCTCCAAGCCGGCTACGTCGATGGCCTGTTTCATCGCCAGGTAAGCTCCCTCGCCGTCATCGGACGATGCCGTTTGATGATAGGCATCGTTGGCGTTGCCATAGCCGGTCAAGTACGCCAGAGGCTTTTTTGATTGCGACGCGACCAGGTCCGGCGCTTCCAACACCAGGTAAGCGGCCGCTTCCCCCAAGTTCAGTCCGCTTCGGTTTTCGTCAAACGGTTTGCAGTGTGTATCGGCATAAATCATCAAGGAATTGAAGCCGTTAATGGTAAACCGGGATAGGCAATCCGAGCCGCCCACAATCGCCCGATCCAGCAAGCCCATCTTGATCATCCGCGCTCCCAGCATGATGGCATTGGCGGCGGAGGAGCAGGCCGTGCTGATGGTCGTCACGAAATCCCTCACGCCCAATTGACTCGCCAATTGCTCAGCGCCGCATCCGCAGGGATGTGTGGGGATGAAACGCCGGTTGGCGGCTGAGGTAAGGTAGTCATCATAGTAGCGCTCCGTGGCATCCATGCCGCCTACGGTGGTGGCCGAGATGACGCCGGTACGGAGGCCGTCCGCCGGATCGACCGAGGCCATCGCGATCGCCTCCTTAGCGGCCAGGAGAGCGAGCAAGGTGCTGCGGGTATACGCCTCCTGACGGGGGATAGCCAAGCGGTCATACAGCTCCGCATCGGATATACTGATCTGTCCGGCCACCAAGGTATGCTGGTGGTGGGCAGCTAACTGAGAAATGCGCCCGATGCCGTGCTTCGCTTGTATCAGTGAGCGGAAATTGGAAGCTACATCCGCGCCAATGGCAGAGATGGCCCCCATTCCGGTAATGGCTACGGGGCTGTGGTAGTTCATTTGCGATGTGCCTCGATGTAGTCGGCCATCGTTTGGATGGTCTCAAATACTTTCCGACCCTCTTTGGGGTCGCCAAGCTTGATGCCATAGCCCTTGTCGAGCATCACGATGAGCTCCAGCGCGTCGATGGAGTCCAACCCCAATCCATCGCCGAATAAGGGGGTGTCGTCATCCAAGTCGGCTATGGTCAGGTCTTCCAAGTTGAGTTGGGTAATGATTTTCGCTTTCAGCTCTTGTTTTAGTTCACTCATATGCTTCCTTATATAATCCTTCCAGTTGCTCAGCGGTATACGGTATGCCACCCTCAGTGCCAATATGATACAGGAATAGGTCGCACCGTTGCTCCGTCACTTCCACCCACCCGCTGATGATGCCGTCCGTCTTTTCATTGCCCAGCATCGCATGGGTATAAGGTACTAAGAACGCTGGCAAATACCGGTCAAAAATAAAGAAAACATTTTCGCTATGCAATTGGTGGCGGATGCTGATTTCGCCCATGGCGATATTGGGCAGGGTATAAACAAACGTCGCCGGACTCGCCGCGGCATTTTCCCCGGAAATATCGGCAGCATGCCGACTATCCGAGAGGTAGCTGGATGAATAGTTTGAAAAGACGAGTGCGGTATCACTGCGATAGGGACCCGATTTCCGCGCCAGGAGTTCCGTTGCGATGAAGCTGGCTTTGCAGAGACCATCCATTTTGTGAAACTTCGGGTAGTCGATCTCCAATTGCCGGTAGGCGATCTTGAGGAAATCATTCAGCGTGGTCGATTCTTCCGCCTTCAGGTACACCTCGCCGTTGACTACGATCAATCGGTCGCGGATGATGCAATAGGATCGGATAAAATAACGCTGCTTGTCCATAAGTTATGCCTGTTGGAATACCGTAGCAATGTTGCAGCCGCCGAACCCCGATGCGGTTTTCAGGAAGGTATGCAGGGTCCGTTGCGTGGTCTCCCGGATGATGTTGAGGGGCTCACTGGTGCCTTGGTGATGAAAGCCGAGAGAAGGAATGAGCGTGTTGTTTCGCAGTGAATAGATGCCCAGCACGGTTTCCAGCAGTCCGCTGGCGCCCAGGGTATGTCCATAATACCCTTTGAGGCTATGCACGGGTACGGATAGTAAATCACTCCTTTGGAGTGCGATGGCTTCCATCTCATCATTATAGGCCGTGGCCGTGCCATGCGCCGATATAAAGTCAAGTGCCGGCTCACCGGCCTCGCGCAGGGCTTCCCGGATGCTCCGGTACAGGCCTTCGCCGGTGCGGGATGGGCCGGAGATGTGGTTGGCATCGTTATAGGAGCCCACGCCCATGATCTTGATGGCCCCTTCGGATGGCGTCTTCGAAAGGTACACGGCCGCTATGGCTTCACCGAGGTTCAGCCCCTTACGGTCTCGGTCGAAGGGGCGACAAGGCTCATCGGCCAGCGCTTGGAACGCATCGAAGCCAGCAACGATGAATTTTGACAACTCATCACCGCCAATGACGATGGCTTGCTCATATCCGTCGTGATATTGCAGGAGCTGCCGCGCCACCGAGATGGCCAGCGCGCCTGATATACAGGCATTCGAGAGCGTGATAAACCGGTTTTCAAAGCCCATGTAGCGCCGGATTTCATCGGCCATTACCGAGAGGTGCACACGCTCCGCTGCGAGGGCCGTAAGGGGGTCGTGCAGCAAGGAGACATTGCCCTTCGTTGTAGATAGCACCACCAAGGTCCGCTTGTCCAATGGGATTCGATGCTCGTCGACGAGGGCTTGCAGCGACCGGATGAACAGCCGCTCCAAGCGCGTATAGCGTTCGGGGTGGTCGATGTTGCCTGTCCACTGCTGTTCCTCGATCCGCGCCGCATAGAGGCGATGATCCGCCAACCAAGGGTCATCGACCGGCGCGATGGCCGTATCGCCACGCAATATCCGTTCAGCGTTGGCGGCACTCCCCATGCCGAGGGGCGTGATGAGGTGATCCCCGATCGCAAATACATCCGCTTTCATGGCAATCCGTGTTGGGTCTTCCAGTCTGCAAAGAACGGCGGATTCGTGAGCACCAGTTCACCACCCATATCGGTAAACACCTGGATGGTCTCACCCGTGGCCACCACTTGCTTGGTCGCGTTGAATATCGTGTAGCGGAACGCCATCTTGGCAGCGGCATGATTGATAAACACCGTCTCCACTTCCGCCCAGTCGCCGTGGCGTAGTGGCGATTTGTATTCACAGGTACATTTGACCACCGGCGCGAGGAAGCCATTGTCGCGTATGTGGCGGTATGAAATGCCAAACGCCTCTCCGAAGGCTTCCCGGCCATCCTCAAAGTAGGTGATGTAATGCCCGTGCCATACGATGCCAAGCGGATCGGTTTCGTTGAAGCGCACGCGGAAACGGGTAGTATGTTGAAGTAGCTGATTCATCAATTGGTTCGGTGTCTTTTGTCGTATAGGATAGCCGCCAGCAGGGTGGCGGCGAAGAACAGCAGCAGGTAACCCAATGGCCTGGCGATATCGCCGGCAGTGCCATTGCGCAGGATCACATCGTAAAATGCCGATATTCCCCAGTTCATCGGTGAAAAAGCAGACACCTTTTGCATCACTTCGGGCATGATGAACGTGGGTACCCACACACCACCGAGGGCAGCGAGGATGATGACGAAGATCGCGCCGAACGGTGCCGACTGCTCCTGGGTTTCGGCAATGGTGCCGATCAGGATGCCCAGGCCGATGGCCGCAAGGCCCGCCACGAAAGCGATCAGTACCATCAGCGGCAGCTGCGTGCCGGGGTCAAACGCAATCAGCCCGATGAGCGGAAAAATATACTTGGCGATGAGCAGCATCAATACAAACTGGATCAGGCAGATGCCTGTATAGGTGATGATTTTGCCGCCTAAGATGACGCCGTAGGAAACCGGACTGGTCCGCAGGCGGATGTAGGTGCCCAGGTTTTTCTCCTTAACCAGGTTGATGCCCAGAGGGACGACAATGAAGAAGATGCCAAACAGGATCCAGGCCGGTACGTTGTGCTGCACGGCGTTGGGGATGATGCCGTCGTCGCCCTTTTGGGCGATAGTTTCCTTGAAGGCGATGATGTCATCGTCCAGTAGGCCGGGGTCTTCCTCCAGCCCCATCTGGTCGATGAATACCGCGTATATTTTTTCTACCTCTACTTTTGAAAGGAGTTTTTCGATGCTGCTCTTCGTCGCGTTGCGGAAGGACTGGCCCGCCGCGGGATCGAAATAAATGGTCACTTCCTTGGTCTCCCATTGCGGCGTTTCCGCCGGTTGGACAGCGCTGTCGGCTGTCAGTGCAAATTCTCCCAGGATTTTATCGACATTATGGGCCACTTTTCCGCTCAGTTCAGCGCTCAGCCCTTCGGGGATCACCACGGCGATCTGATACCGGCCATCACCCACCAGCGCGCGTGCCTCGTTTTCGGTAAGCGGCTGCCCGCTGACCTTCGTTATCAGCTGTACATTGGGCGCCTCTGCCAGGTTTTGGGCGACCAGTCGGCCGATTTCGCCTTTATCCCCATCGACCAGCAGGATGGGCAATGTGGATTCGCCGACGGCCTTGAACGTGCTTTCTTGGATCAGCGTGATGGTGATGATCAACACCGACGGCATGAAAAACAGGATCGCAAGTCCACCCCAATCCCGCAGGAGGAGCAACAGCTCTTTATATGCCGATACCACCAATTTATGCATAATCCCTGAGTTGGCTGCCGGTGAGGTGGATAAACACATTCTCCAGGGTAGTTGCTCCCGGCACCGACGCAATGAGCTGCGCCGGTTCACCTTCCACCACGATTTTCCCGGCGTCAATGATGGCAATCCTGGTGCAGAAATGCTGGGCTTCATTGAGGTGGTGAGAGCTGTAGATGATGGTGGTGCCTTGCGCATTGAGCTCACGGAGCAGCGCCATGATCACCTCCTTCGATTGGACATCCACGCCCACTGTGGGCTCATCCAGAAACAGCACATCGGGCCGGTGCAAGATACCCGCCAGGAGGTTCACCCGTCGCTTCATGCCGCCCGAAAAGGTATCAATGGTCTTTTTGGCGAAGTCGGCCAGGCCGACGCGGTGCAACCCGTCGGCGATGCGGTGTTTCAATTCCGCAGCCGCAATGCCGTACAGGCTTCCGAAGTAATATAGGTTTTCTTCGGCGCTGAGGGTAGGGTATAGCGCATACTCTTGCGGTACGATCCCTACTTGTCGCTGAATTTTCCGGCGGTTTTTCCGATAGTTGAGGTTGTCGAGCCACCGCTCGCCGGAGGAGGGTTCTATCATTCCACAGAGCGTAGCGATCAGGGTCGTTTTGCCCGCCCCGTTGGGACCAAGTAAGCCGAAAATAGCCCCTTTGCTGATGGAAAGCGATAGATCGTTCAATGCATACCGGTCGCTGCCCTTGTAGCGCTTGGACAATTGATGCACGCGGATGATTTCCTCCATGGCACGAAAATAAGGGAAAAATATTGGAAAGCCTATGGCGAATTGGTTTTCTGATAGGCGCTGTAACCAAGCGTTCGGTCTGGAAGCCGGAGCTTGTCCCGACGTATGTCGGGGTTGCATCTGGTTGCAAAGCATTGCACAGTCTAGCCTCGCTTCGGCGTATCCGGCCGCTTCGGAAGTCCGAAGATTCGGAAATGTTATATATTAGCAATAAATTTGGCGTTTATAAACGATACAAAATGGTCATGATATATTGTCGACGTTTTTTTCAGCTTTTTGTCTTCGGATGCCTGGGGGCTTGTGCATCACCGTCCACATCGAGAGACGGCGTTCCATCGGCAGATGAGGTTCCGCCGCTGGCCCTTCGGTGGCAGATCGTGGCATCCCCGGGCACTAACCAATCCCTTTGTATCCTGAGCATCACTAATCGTTCTTCGGATACCTTGGGTGCCACGGGGTGGGCCATCTATTTCAATATCACGGGTGCCGCCGGCGTGGCCGAGTCGGACACCGTCATGGCCGGTATCGATTTCATCAATGGCGACTTTTTCGCCTTCTCCCCCCGGCCGGGCTGGAAGCCACTCGCTCCGGGAGCCACTGCACGGGTGCGTGTGTTGTCGCGCAGGCAGCGGAACATAACAGACATGCCCAAAGGTTTCTATGTAGTGACGGACGACCATCCACAGGGTGTGGCACTGCCCCTGGAGGTGACGCCCTTCGCCCCGGCAGACAGCCTGGAGCTGGAGCTGGCTGCCCGCGCCTATGTACAGCATGAATCCGTGAAGGACATCCCCTTAACTCAATTGCCGCCGGTACTGCCCACGCCCACCACATACGCCTATGCTGCTGGTACCTTCGAGTTGGGGCCTGACATCGCTATCATTGCCGATTCGGCTTTTAAACAGGAGGCCTTGTATTTACAGGGCGAGCTGGCCCATGTGTTGGCCCGGGCACCGGAGCTGGCCAATGACCGGCAGGGCAGGGCGGTGCGGCTGCGCCAGCGGGCGGGTGGACCTGCTGAGGGGTACTCGCTTACGGTGGATACCTCCGGCGTGCTGATCGAGGCCGCTACACGAGCTGGCGCGTTTTATGGCATCCAGACATTGAAAAACCTGCTGCCGCCCACTTCTTGGCGCGATAAGCAGTCGGCGGTCCGCATTCGGGGCGTCAGGATAACCGATGCACCGCGTTTTGCGCACCGTGCAGTGATGCTGGATGTGGGGCGCAACTTCCAGACCAAAGAACAGGTAATGAAGATCCTGGATCTCTTGGCGTTGTATAAGGTCAACGTCATGCATTTTCACTTCAGCGAAGATGAAGCCTGGCGCCTGGAGATACCGGGGTTGCCGGAGCTCACCGAAGTGGGGGTCAGACGTGGGCATACGCTTGATGATGCGCAGTACCTGATGCCATCCTACGGTTCGGGACCCCAAGCGGATAACACCACCGGCAGCGGCTTCTACAGCAGGGCGGATTATGTTGAGCTGCTGAAATATGCTGCGGAGCGGCACATTCGCGTCATCCCCGAAATCGAAACACCAGGCCATGCCCGTGCGGCCATCAAGTCCATGGATGCCCGCTACGCCAAGTACCTTGCCAAGGGAGATAGCACCGCAGCGCGCCAATACCTGCTGCGCGACGTGGAGGACCAGTCGGTGTACCGGTCTGTGCAAAACTGGAATGACAATGTTATCAACGTTGCATTGCCGTCTACCTACGCGTTTCTGGAAAAAGTGGTGGATGAACTCATTGCCATGCACAAGGAGGCCGGAGCGCCTTTACAAACCATCCATTTCGGCGGGGACGAGGTACCCAATGGCGTGTGGGAAAAATCGCCCGCCGTACGTCGTTTGCTGGCTGCCGAAGCGGACATTGCCCATACGGACGACCTGTGGTATTATTTTTTTAACCGCATCAATAAGGCGCTGACGTCCCGCGGACTTTACCTCTCGGGGTGGGAAGAAATCGGGATGAAGAAGGCGGTGGTGAACGGGCGCAAGCGCATGGTGGTGGATCCGCGTTTCGCCGATGAAAATTTCCATACCGATGTGTGGGCCAACCAAGGCGCGAATGTCGATCTCGCTTACCGCCTGGCCAATGCGGGGTATCAGGTGGTGCTCACCAACGTGACGAATTTTTATTTTGACCTGGCGTATAGCGAGAGTTTCTACGAGCCCGGCCAATATTGGGGCGGGTATGTCGATATCGAAAAACCCTTCCGGTTCGTTCCCCATGATTATTACCGGAGCCTGGAAGAACCGGGCAGTGGCGTGCGGCTCAGCGCTAGCGGCAATATCGTTGGACTACAGGCGCCCCTGTGGAGCGAGATCATCACCTCGCCGGAGCGCATGGAATACCTGATGCTGCCTAAATTATTCGGACTTGCCGAGCGCGCTTGGGCGGCTGATCCGGCATGGGCGAGCGGAGCTGAGGGAACCCGGTCGGAAGCCTTGTATGCGGCTGATTGGGCGGCGTTCTTAAATGCACTGGGCAAGCGGGAGCTGCCCCGGCTGGATCATTATGGAGGAGGGTACCAATACCGTATTCCTCCGGCCGGAATAGTCGAGCGGGGAGGCAAGCTGCATGCCAATGTGCAGTTTCCCGGATTCGTCATCCGGTATACCACCGATGGGAGTGAACCTACCACACAAAGCGACCAATATACGAAACCCCTGCCCGCCACGGGGACCATTGCGTTCCGGGTATTCAACGCCGATGGACGGGGTGGGCGTACGGTGTATTGGAAATAGTTAGTCTGGAGCCAATGCCCTCACGCCTTGGCTCCAGCGCCTTGGGTGGATGGGGCCTGGTTATATATCCTTCTTCAACTGCCTAAAAAACACCTTTTCGCGCTCCGCGATGGCCGTTAGCTGTTCAGCAAGCTGTTCGTATACATCGTCCCCCGCTTTGCGGTTTTTATAGACGCGGGAAATATCCAGGGCAAAGTCACGCCAGGCATCGCCAATGGCCGTCATTTCTTCCGATCGCTGCCGGAGTACGGGCTTGTCGAGCACTGATGCAGCTTCTTGGAGGAATGCGGCGTAGATAAAGCGGAAGCCTCCGCCCCCCGTGCCGATTTCTTCTTGCATGCGGACCAGCTGTCCGAGGTAGTGGTTTGTTTTCTTAATACCGATGGCCTTCGGCCATTTGCGGATGTTGCGTGCCACCCATTTCATGGCGTTCACGCCGATGATGGGTATTGGCGCCAGCATATCACTGCACGTTTGCCGGATGCCTTTTTTGATGGCTTTTTCCAGGTCGTAGTGCTCGGGCAACCGTTCGAGGTAGTAGAGGTGCCCTTTTGGGGGCAAGGCCCCTTTGGCGAAGCGCACGCGTTGGAGCTCCGTTTCGGTGAGCTGCGTGGTGTAGTCCATCACCGGGTCGCTGATGAGGTAGTGACCTGCTTCCTTTCCATAGACCACGAGGTTGTGTGCATTGAAGTGAAAACGGTATTCGTCCGGAAAATAGGTGAGGTGGTACACGCCTACCTGCAAGCCTACCGGAATGCCTTGGCTGAGTGTAGCGTCGAGCACGGCTTTCGCCTTTTCGGCCGACGAAAACCGTTGGTGCTTCACCTTAATGCCCAGCCGCTTGGCAAGCTTTCTGAAAATCTTGCCCGGCATGGGCCGGTAGCTGAATCCGGGTGCGAAGTTGACCTTGATAAATGGGAGATAGGCGAAAAACAGTCCGCTGCCGATGCCGAAGGCCATGGGCTCGGAGATGCTGACCCCCCGTTGGTTTAGCAAATTCGAAATAACCCCATTCTCGCAATGGGCGGACTGCCGGTGTTCAAACGATATCTTCATATTAGGGGTTACGGAATAGGTGCGCAGAGCTGTTCAACGGTGATGCCGAACACATCGGCATATTGCTGCAGCGTCTTGTCTTTCAATTTGGCGAAGCGCTTGGGAGAGAAGTGCCGTTTGGCTAGCCACCGATGCATGCCGACGTAGCTGGCCAGCAAGGGTACATCCATCCGGTGGAGTTCCATGTAATACGCTAGGGGGCTGAGCTTGCCTTCCGACACCGCTTGCTTCGTGGCGGCTATCCGTTCGTCGATGAGTTCCAGCGATTCATTCAGTGCCAAGGTCTTGGCTTCCCAGCCGCTGCTCGGCACCGTCGTATACCGGCCGTTTTCGTCCACTGCATAGCACAGTTCATGGACATGGCGCTTCGCCAGGCTCCCTTCGTCTTGTGGTACTTCGTCTTTCCTCATGCGTCACCGATCATTGGTTTGCAGTAGCATCTTCATCGTCGCTGTCAGGGCCGTCTCGCCATTCACCGAAACACGACCCTCGATATTACAAATTTTCAAAAAATCCGACGTAAAAACAAGCTCCGTGTGTGTGCTCGTCATCAGCAGATCGCCCACACGCGGGCATGCCGATACCTCCAGGTCAAGGATGGTGCTGATCACGCCCAGGTTATTTTTATTTTTATCCCACAGGGTTTCGTTAGGCCTGATAAAAAAGTAGTTCAGAAAAATGAAGCTCGTCTGGGCCAGGTTTTCCAACATGCCCATTTCAGAGAGGGTATTTTCGCTGACAAACAGACACGCCGGTTTTACCAAGAAAGATGTCAGGGTTTCCAGTCCATCCACGGAGATGACGCGATCTACCATGATCAGGGGTGGCCGGTGCGGGATAAGCTCCTCGATGTTAGGGAATGATACGGGGTTATCCAACTTCTTTCGCAATGACGGTTCGCATTTCGCCGGTGGCGATGATTTGTCCGTTGCAGCTCACCTCTCCCTGCACCGCCGTCACGCCAAACAGCTGCTGGACAATGTGTATGCGGGTACGGAGTCGGTCGCCCGCGCGGGGCAATTGGTGAATCTCAAACTGTTTGATCGAACCGATATAACCCACCGGCGGATGCAGATCGCGCAGAAAGTAGTCATACCCTTGATAGAGGGCGATGGTTTGCGCAAAATGCTCGATTACCCCGGCCTCCGTCAGGCAGCCGTTGCTGTCCACCAGCACGTGCCGGTCGGGAATGCGGTAGCCCGATACAATATGGTCGGTTTCATATTCAATGAGCTCATCAACCAGCACAAAAGGCGGTTGTTGCGGAATGAGTTTGCCGATGGCTTCCGGTGATGAAACGAGGCTCATGTCATTAGGTTACTTCCAACAGTACGTAAACATAAGAAAATCTTCCGCTTTCGGGGACAGATAATAGAATTTTTTCGCCGGATCGGAGTTTTCCCGAGTGAACTAGTTCTTCCAGCTGAATATAACTGGATGCCGACCCCACGTTGCCGACCTGATGGAGGTTGATGAACCACTTTTCTTCAGGGATGCCGATACCTGCTTTTTCGAACGCCTCCACCAACCGATCCTTAAAGAAATAAGATGAGATGTGCGGCAGGAAATGGTCGATCTCGCCTGCCGTCAGCTGATGCTTGCGCAAGATCTCCTGGATACTCTGCACCCCTTTCGGGATGATGTGCGCTTCCAGCAGCCGGATATCCTGCTTGATCGCAAAGATGGATTGATCGAGCCACGTTTCTGGCGAGGCATCGCTCCAGGGCAGCAGTTTCCCATCGATCTTGATGGCACCGGCATACATGCAGGGTTCCAGCTCATGGGCGTATGAGATGCCATCGATCCAGTGGATCATGAGTGAGATCCCCTCACCGGGCCGGTCGCCCAGCAGCATGGCCCCCGCACCGTCAGACAGCATCCACCGGAGAAAATCCTTTTCAAAGGCGATCATCGGATTTTGTTCAAGCGCCACAAACCGCTCAGACTCATTGTTGAATTTGTCGGCGCGCAGCCACGATGAAACCCGTTCAGAGCCGGTACACACCGCTTGTTTAGCACTGCCCGTCGCCAAGGCCATGTAGGCATATTTAAGCGCGTTCATGCCCGAAGTACAGATGCCCGAGGCGGCGTTGAGTTCCATGGGTTTGTTTTTCCACAGCCCATGCACCATGCTGGCGTGCGAGGGCAGCAGCTGATCGGGTGTAGACGTACCGCACGAAAGGATGTCAATCTGTAGCTTGTCCGCTCCGGACTGGGCCATCAGGTTATGGATGGCGGCAATAGTCAGCTCGGCATTGTTGTGCGTAGGCCGTCCCTCGGCATCAATGGCATAGTAGCGTGAGGTGATCCGATTGTTGCGCAGCACGATGGCACGTGCGCGCGATGGCGCGCCATTGATGACACCCAACACTTGTTCCATACGGTCATTGGGAATGGGATCATGTGGTAAAAACTTGGCTACGGCATTGATATATACCCTTGGCATCACCGGGATTCTTTGAAATTAATCGACTGAATGTATTTTGCCTCCTTCCTAATGATGGAAAGGAAGGGCAAATGTAATATTAAAAATAATAAACTCACGATAGGTGCGAGCACCCATATCGCAAAAAGCAGGTAATAGTTGAATGCGTTCAGCCAGGGCTTACGCGCCGCGGTGCCGGGCAACCCTTTGCTGCGGATGATGCTCGCCCACTTGGCAAACATTGTATTAGCCCTTTTATCGGTAAATACCAAGATCGGTTTGACGCGTACGGCACCTAACCGGATCAGTTCCCCTTGGAGGGTGGTGTAGTTACCTTCTTTGACGTGCGCACGTATCGGTACGCCGAATTTGGTGGACGCGCTGATGTCCTGATCCGAGACCCCCGGTTTCGGAAATATACCCAAATAGGAATCCTTCTTTCCCCCCATCATCCAGTGTACCACAGTGATCACGCTGATGTGGTTCAGATGCCGGTCTACCAGCGCCACATTGCCCACATGATTGGCCCCCATGCCATGCAAGGATTTCTTGACTTTCTCCTGGGCCATCGCCCACATGTTGCGGCAATTGATCACCGTGATGACCGGCTTGCCTTTCAGGAGCAGGTTGGCCTCCTCGCTTTGCAAAAACGAATTGAACGGTATGGAGGGCGAGAGGTACCACACCTGGTAGCCCAGGATGATCAGGTCATAGTCCTGCTGGAGCAGCCGCTCGTCCATCGGTTGCAGGGCACAGGGGATCCGGAGGAACGACTCCGGGAACACGTCGAAGAAACGGCGACTCTCCCAGGGGAAGGGATAGTCCTCCACCGGCTGTATCCGGTGAAAGGTCAGCTCTACCTCCGGGTCCGCTGCCAGTGGCTTGAGGATGTTATCGAGGATTTCCTTTTGCTGCCCGGTTTGGGAATAATAGATAATAAGAACCTTTTTCATGGCATCGCTTTACGTGTTCATCAACTACCAATCCCCCATCAAGCCTTCCAAAAATCATAATAATTAAACCATTGCAGTGGATATTTTGCCAGCATTTGTTCGATGCTCTGCGTATAGGCCTTCAGCAACGATTGGGCATCGCGGTGGTTAAAGGAGGCCGTCCGTGCGTACAGGTGGTAATGTTTGCGGCGCTCGCGCATCACATAAACAAAAAGCACCGGTGTGCTCAGTCGCGAACTGATCAGAAAAGGGCCAGCGGGAAAGCGGGCGGGCCGACCCAAAAAGTCGGCTGTCAGGGTCTTCGCATCGCCTACAAAGCGGTCTCCGGTAAAACAGATCATTCCCTTCTCGCCAATGACCTGATTGATCTCAAACACATGGGATAGGTCGTCCTTCACCACGATGAAGCCGGTTTTTGGTTTAGCCATGATGCCCGCCAAATAGGATTTAATGGCCCGTTGTTCCTCGTCGGTGGTCACCAGGTGTATCTGTTTCTCAAATTCGCCCATGAAATGCTGGGATACTTCAAAATTCCCCACATGGGCGCTGATGAGTATCCCCGCGCTATTGTCCTTCGCCAGCTGCCGGATGTGGTCAATACCATCAAATTCGTAGGTATACCGATGCGATAAGCCCGCGGTGATCGCCACCTTATCGATGATGGTCTGTCCAAACACGAAATAATTCAGATACGTATTGATCAGGCTACGGACGGCGCCGTTGCCGCGGTGAAGGCGAAAGTATCGATAAATGGCGCGCGTCTGCCGGGGCGAAAACACCACGTAATAGAGGGAGACGAAAAGGAGCAGGAGATAGGCGACATTGACCCCCGCATGTTTAATCAGGAAAATAAATATTTTGTATCCGGAAACGGTTCCCCTTGATTTTCCCTCCCATTCAGCCATTGGTGTTGATTAGGCGATGGCATGCAGCTTACTGCCGATTAGATCGTATAGGTCATTGAAGGTAAGGACGTTGGTAAAATCTTTGCTTTCCAGTTTTATGCCAAAATTCGATTCGATGATGACCACCAGGTCTACATAATCCAAGCTATCCAAATCCAGGGATTCCTTCAGGTTTGCCTCCGATTGGATCACCTTAGGTTCCACTTCAAATTCTTCGATCAAGAATCGATTGGTAATATCTATAATCTCATCCCTGCTCATAGCTGATGCTGCTCTATTACAGTTTTCTAACAATTAACGCGGAGTTTGTTCCACCAAACCCAAAAGAATTTGACAAAAATACATTAAAATTTTGGTTTATGGTATTTTTTACCAAACTCAACCCCTCAGCCGTTTCATCCACTTCTTCGAGGTTGATGTTGGGTGCGATGAAACTATTTTGCGCCATTAGGAGCGAATACACCACTTCGCTCGTCCCCGCCATCCAGCATTCGTGGCCGGTCATCGACTTGGTAGAACTCACATACGGACCGCCTCCGAACAGCTGCGATAGCGCCCGCGCTTCATTGGCGTCCCCCATGGGTGTAGACGTTGCATGGGCGTTGATGTACTCCACATCGGTGGGGGAGAGGCCGGCCTGTTGCAGGGCCATTTCCATTGCCCGTATGGGGCCTTCTACGTTTGGCGTAGAGATGTGCTCGCCATTGGAAGAGAAGCCGTAGCTGAGCACTTCCGCCAGGATGGGCGCACCCCGCCGCACGGCCGACTCATATTCTTCCAATACCACGGTGGCGGCACCACCGCCCGGCACCAGGCCGTTACGGTCTTTGTCAAATGGGCGCGAGGCCTTGGTCGGCTCCGCCTCCCGGTCCGAAAACACGCCCAGCCCGTCGAAGCTGGCCATGGCAAATTTGTTGGTTTCCTGAGCACCCCCGCAGATAATGCAATCCTGCAGCCCCTGTTTGATGAATAGGTACGCCAGCCCGATGGCGTGCGAGCCGCTGGCACAGGCCGCGCTGATGGTCATGTTGATGCCCCGGATGCGGTAGATCGTCGCCAGGTTCATCGTCACCGATGAGTTCATGGACTTGAAGATGGCACCCGATCCGACCAGTGTCGTATCCTTTTTTTGCCTGACAATATCGATCGACTCCATCACCGCCTGCGATACGCTGTCATTGCCGTAGATCAACCCCACGATGCGCTCATCGAAGAAGCCCTCATCGATACCCGCGTTTTGCAGGGCTTCGCAGGTGGCCACATAAGCATATTCGCTTTCTTCGCCCATGCTGATGCGCTGCCGGCGTGACAGTATTTTCGTGAGATCGGGTTTTTCCACTAGGCCGGTGAGCGCCGAGCGGTAGCCAAAGTCCTTGCGCTCCTGCGAAAAGACAATGCCTGAGCGGCCGTTGTAGAGCGATTCTTTTACGTCACTGAGGTTCTTGCCGAGTGACGAATAGATTCCCATTCCGGTGATGACGACTCTGCGTTCCATTCAAGAATAAATTCCCCCATTAATATTGATCACTTCCCCGGTAATATAAGATGCCTTCCTCGACGCTAAGAAACAGACCAGGTCGGCCACCTCCTCGGCTTTACCGAAGCGGTTTGCCGGTATCATTTTTTTCAGCTCCTGTTCATCCAGCGCCTTGGTCATCTCCGTGTCGATAAATCCCGGCGCCACGGCGTTGACCGTCACATGGCGCTTGGCCACCTCTTGCGCCAGGGCTTTGGTAGCGCCGATCAGGCCCGCCTTGGCCGCCGAATAGTTGACCTGTCCGGCGGTACCTTTCACCCCCGATATGGAGACGACGTTGATGATCCGGCCATAGCGGTGGCGGAGCAGGTCTTGCATCAGCGGCTTGGTCACATGGTAGAACCCATGGAGGCTGGTGTTGATCACGTCACTCCAGTCCGCCTGTTCCATCCATAAGAATAAGCCATCCCGCGCAATGCCCGCATTATTGACGATCACCTCGATCATGTCCTCGGGGTGCTGTGCTTTCCAGTTTTCCAGCTGCGCATGTGTTTCCGCCTGGTTGCTGACATCAAATGGCAGCAGCTCGGCCTCCCCGCCTTGGGCGATGATGATTTCCCGGGTGTCCTCGGCCGCCTTGGCATTCGCATGATAGTTGATGATCACCGGATAATTCAATTCGCCGGCCAGTGCGATGCATATTGCCCTGCCGATGCCTCGGGATCCCCCTGTCACCAATGCATATTTCTTACCCGCCATCAATTCGTCAGATCATGTGCTTTGATAAAGCTTTTTATCGCCATCAAATAAGGCGATAACGCAATATCTTCCTTAAAGATAGGAACAATTGAGCGGATATCCGTGTAAACTTGTTTACTTTTTGACGATAGCAGATCCCGGCATTCGAGCGCTTCTACGGCCTGTGTGAGCGTCAGCAGCTGCACCGCGAGCACCTCGTATGCATTGTCAATGACCTTCTTGGTGAGCCATGCCGCATTGGTGCCCATGCTCACGATGTCCTGATTATCCTTATTGTTCGGGATGCTATGCGTATAGATCGGGGTGGCCAGGGTTTGGTTTTCGGCCGTGGTAGAAGTGGCCGTAAATTGCGCCCCCTGCATGCCGAAGTTAAGTCCCAGTTTACCCAAATTGACGAACGAGGGCAGGATTTCATTCAGCGAAACATTGAGCAGGTAGTTCAACTGCCGCTCCATCAGCATAGATAGCTTGGTGATGGCGATACGCAGCTTATCCATTTCCAAGGCGATGTAGTCGCCGTGAAAGTTGCCCCCATGATACACATTTTCAGAAGCCACGTCAATGATGGGGTTGTCATTCGCTGAGTTGACCTCCTCGATCAGCGTGGCCGTGCAATACTGCAAGGTATCCCATATCGGTCCCAGGATCTGCGGCACGCAACGGATGGAATAGTATTCCTGTAGTTTATCCTTGAATACGGTTTCAGCCACCTTGCCACTATAGAAGTGGTCATGCCGTTTGCGGATCAGCTTGCTATCGGCCATCATTTCGCGCATCAGCGCAGCCACCTGCTGTTGCCCTTTATGCTTTTTCGTGCCGTTGAGCGTCTCCGAGAGGTGGTCGTCATACGCCCTCACCAGTTCATTTATCCATGCTGAGCAGGCAATCGACCAATGCAGCAGCCGCTGGGCATAGAGGACATTGACGATACCGATGCCCGTCATCACCGAAGTGCCGTTGATGAGGGCCAGCCCCTCACGGATGTGGATCTGCATGGGTTGCAGTCCTTCGCTGGCCAGCGCCTCCGCTGCAGGTATTTCCTTGCCGCGATAGATGACGTTGCCCTCGCCGATCATGTTCAGCGCCAGGTGAGCCAGCTGCACCAGGTCGCCACTGGCGCCTACGCCACCGTGCTGGTAGATGACCGGCAAGATGTCGCGGTTGAGCATCTCCTTCATGAGTTCCACGGCATTGAGGTGCACGCCCGAGTAGCCCAAAGACAGGGTGTGCAGGCGGGCCAGCAAGGTCGATTTGGCATACACCGGGTCCAGCACCTCTCCCATGCCCGCGGCATGGCTGCGGATGAGGTTGTATTGCAGCTGTACGCGGTCGGCCTCGTCTATCCGGTATTGCGCCATGGGGCCAAACCCGGTGTTGACGCCATAGATGATCTTATCCCTGGAGAAACGCTTCAGAAATTCGTGGCTTTGGTTGACGTTATCCGATGTGCTTTGCGGCAAGTTGACTTGTTGGCCTTCGAAGAGTACCGCATAAAAATCCGCCAAGGCAATCGGGTTCGATAGTTCTATCATTTAGGAAATGCATAAATTATAGCGGATGCAAACTTAGACAAACTTGCTTTTATATGCAACTTTGTCTAAGTTTGGCGCATCCATACCGCATACAGCATGACTTCGGAGCACGTTGATGTCTTAGTTATCGGAGCCGGGCCTTCGGGGGCAGTGGCGGCGTCCATCCTGCACCAAAAGGGCATCAGGCTAAAGGTCGTCGAGCGCGCGCATTTCCCGCGTTTCGTTATCGGCGAGAGCCTCATACCGCGTTGCATGGACCATTTTGACGAAGCCGGATTCGTCGAGGGGGTAGAAGCCAAGGGATTCGAAAAGAAGTTCGGCGCCCGCTTTCTTCGTGGAGATGAGGTGTGCTGGTTCGATTTCAGCCAGAAATTCTCGGCCGGGTGGGATTGGACCTGGCAGCTTCCGCGGGCCGAATTTGATCAGACCCTTACCGATATCCTGCAACGCCGGGGCGTCGACATCGCCTTTGGCACCACGGTAGAGCGGGTGGTGTTTGACGGTACCGATTCGTTGACCACCGTATGCGATGAGCAGGGCAACCGCACGGAAATCCATGCCCGGTACCTCATCGATGCCAGTGGTTACGGCCGCGTATTGCCCCGCTTGCTGGATTTGGACAGCCCATCTACTTTTGCACCCATGGCCGCTACGTTTGTGCACGTACAGGATGCCCGTCGGCCTGGCGGGGTCGAAGGTACGCGTATTACCTTTGATGTGTTAGCGCAGCAGGAGTGGTTTTGGGTGATCCCCTTTGCTGATGGGCGGACCTCATTGGGATTGGTGTGCCCCCAAGAACGGTTAGCCGCCATCCATCAAGGCGATAATGCCCGTACCTTTCAATACATCATCCAGCAGTCGGCGCATTACCGGGATCGGTTCCAGGGGTTGGACTTCCTGTTTGAGCCGAAGCAGATCGTGTCGTACGCCAAGGCGGTAAAGAAGCTCTATGGCGAAGGTTTCGCCCTCACGGGCAACAGCGCCGAGTTTTTGGACCCCGTGTTTTCTTCGGGCGTTTGCTTCGCGACCGAATCGGGGGCGCTGGCCGCCAAGCTCGCGGCCAGGCAGCTGGCAGGCGACGCGGTAGATTGGGAACGCGAATACGAAGAGCACATGCTGTGGGGGATCAACGTGTTCCGCTCCTACATACGCGATTGGTATTCTGGTGATCTGCAGAAATTCTTCTTCCACCAAGAGGTCAATGAAGACGTCCGCCGAAAAGTGTGTTCCGTATTGGCCGGCTATGTATGGGATAAGGAAAATCCGTTTGTCAAGAAACACGACCGCGCGGTACGCGCGGTGACGCATTTGTTGAGGTAGCGATTGGTGGTTGGTTTATAAAATTGAGTTGTCGAAGTTATCCCGTTATCAGATAGGCATCCTCTCAGCGTGGGCGGCGCTGTTACTGGTCACCTCCTGTGCGGGTGTCAAGCGGCTCCCGCCAGTGGCCCAGTACGGCACCCAGGTAGGGGAGCGGGCGGCGCCGTCGCCCCATTACTATGTGATGCCCCACGGCACACTCCGCAAAAACCAACAGGGCATCTGGGAATTATTCGTCACCGGCGACCCCTCGGAGCGGGGGCTCACCATGGGCATGCTGACCAAGGAGCTGCTCGATAAGCAAGAGGCAGCTTTCTTTTCGCGGGTAGATGAGCTAGTGCCTTCGCGGTTTCGGCAACGCCTGCTGCGGAGTTTCCTCCGTTTCTTCAACCGGCGGCTGGCCGACCATATCCCCATCGAATATCAATGCGAAATATACGGCATCTCCCGTTCGGCGTCCGACACCTTCAACTTCATGGCCCCGCCGTATCAGCGGCTGCTGTACGTTCATGGCGCGCATGACATCGGGCACGCCCTGCGTGACCTCGCGTTGGTGGGGTGCACCTCTTTTGCCGCCTGGGGGTCGCAGACCGCCGACGGAAAGCTGCTGATCGGGCGCAATTTCGATTTCTACATGGGCGATGCATTCTCCGAAGAGAAGATCGTCGCCTTCATCCAGCCCGACAGCGGGTATAACCACGCCATGGTCACCTGGGCGGGCATGGTCGGAGCGGTATCCGGCATGAATGAAAAAGGGCTCACCGTTACCATCAATGCCGGCAAGTCAGACCGGCCGCTTCAGGCCAAGACACCCATATCGCTCCTGACGCGCGAGATCCTCCAATACGCCGCTACCATCGATGAGGCCATCCACATCGCCCAGCAACACGAAGTCTTCGTTTCCGAATCCATCCTTGTAGGCAGTGCGGCAGATGGGAGGGCGGCCCTCATCGAAGTATCGCCCCAGAAGTTCGGTGTATACGAAGTAGCCAATAGCGCTGAGCTGCTGGTGTGTGCCAACCATTTCCAGAGCCAGCCCTATCAAACGGACCGAAATAACCTGCGGCGGCTGGCCGAGAGCCATTCCCAATACCGGTTTGACCGTATGCATGAGCTGATCGCGTCTACGCCGCCGCTCACTCCCGCGCTGGCGGCTGCCGCGCTGCGCAACCGCGAGGGCAAAGGGGGTGCACGCCTAGGGTATGGCAACGAAATGGCCATTAACCAACTGCTCGCGCACCATGGCGTCATCTTCCAGCCCGAAGACCGCCGGATGTGGGTATCGGCCAATCCTTACCAACTGGGTGCGTTTGTCGCGTATGATCTGGACGAGGTATTCAGCAAAGCGCCTTTGTCGGGCACGGACATCCCCTTGGCCAGCCATGCGCTGGATATCCCGGCTGATCAGTTCATGCACTCCGTTGAATTTGAAAATTATCAAACCTTCCGGAAAAAACTAAAGGAGCTGAATGCGGCCATCGCCGCAAAGGCACCGTTGCCTGACGATACGCTGGCGCATTTCCTGCAGCTCAATCCCGAATTTTGGAAAACCAGTTTTCTCATCGGCGAATATTATTTCAGTCAACGGCAATATGCAAAAGCTTTGTCTTTTTTCCGGCAGGCCGCCGGCAAAGAAGTGACCACCGCGCCCGATAGGGCATTGATCGAAAAACGGATTAAGCAATGTGAGCAAAAATATGATACCCATACCAGCCATCGAACAAGCCGATAAAATCGCCGTTAAGCGGTTTCAGGAAGAAAAGTTGCAGCAATTGCTGGCTTACCTTCGGGTCCATTCCACCTATTACCGGGAGCTGTTCCGCTCCCAGGGTATCGATTGGGGGGCCATCCGCCTGTTGGAAGACCTGCCGCGCATTCCGGTGACCACCAAAGACGACCTCCACCAGCACAACCGCGCGTTTCGCTGTGTCGATGCTGCGCAAGTAACCGATTACGTCACCACCTCGGGCACCTCCGGCGACCCCGTGTTGCTGGCCCTTACCGACGGCGACCTCGACCGGCTGGCGTACAACGAATCGCTATCCTACCAATGCATGGGCATGGCTGCCGGCCAAACCCTCCAGCTCACCACCACCATCGACCGGCGTTTCATGGCGGGCTTGGCCTATTTCCTCGGCGCACGCCGGGCCGGAATGGGTGTCGTGCGGGTAGGCTCCGGCGTACCCGAACTGCAGTGGGATACCATCGCGCGGGTGCAGCCGGATGCCATCGTCTGTGTCCCGTCGTTCCTGCTCAAGATGGTCGAGTATGCCGAGGCCAACGGCATCGACTTTCAGGGGAGCAGCGTCAAAAAGGCCCTGTGCATCGGCGAACCCCTGCGCCATCCCGATTTCTCCCTCAACACCCTGGCCGGGCGTATCCAGCGCCTATGGGGTATCCAGCTGTTTTCCACCTACGCCTCCACCGAAATGGCCACTGCATTTACCGAATGCAGCCATGGGGTAGGCGGGCACCATCACCCCGAATTGATCATCACCGAGTTCGTCGATGCCGACAATAACCCTGTGCCCGAAGGAGCGGCCGGCGAGCTGGTCGTCACCACCCTAGGTGTATCCGGCATGCCCCTGCTGCGCTTCAAGACCGGAGACATCCTGCAGCCCCATTACGAACCCTGCGCCTGCGGCCGTACCACCATGCGCCTCGGACCCGTCATCGGGCGCAATAACCAGATGATCAAATACAAAGGGACTACGCTATACCCACCCGCGATGTTTGACTTACTGAACGATTTTGAAGCGGTAGAAAATTACGTCATCGAGCTATCCAGAGACGAGTTCGGGGAAGATGAGATCACCGTGCGGGTTGGCGCCGCTCACCCTACAGACGAGCTCATGGCTAAGATCAAAGACCGGTTCCGGGCCAAGCTGCGCGTGAGCCCTACCATCAGTTTCGCTCCCATACCCGAGATCAACCGGATCAAGTTTCCCGAAAATTCGCGCAAAAGCGTTACCCTTATCGATCACCGGCGATAAGTTCGGTCAGCTGTCAGCCGGGTCAGATCCCCCAGGAACTGCGTGCAAATCGTCGCCGGTGTCGCCCACGAAGTCACCAGGCGTATCACCGCCTGTTCCCCGTCCAGTTGCTTCCATTGGTGAAACAAGTAGTTTTTTGCCAGCTCCTCCATAATGCTCTTGGGCAGTATCGGAAACAGTTGATTAGACTGCGGCGGCACCAAAAAGGCGTATCCCAGCTGTTCAAAAACCGACACCATGCCCAGCGCGGTCGCATTGGCATGAGCAGCCAGCTCAAAGATCAGGTTGTCACGAAACAATTCACGGAATTGCAACCCCAGCACCCGCCCCTTGGCCAGCATTGCACCCGTTTGCTTGAGGTAATGTTTAAACCCCTTTTTAAGTTCCGGGTGCGTAATCACGATCGCTTCACCCAGCAGTGCACCGTTTTTGGTGCCGCCGATATAAAACGCATCCGTCCATTCCGCCACGTCCGCCAGCGTCAGGTCGTTGTCCTCAGCCATCAGCGCCGCCGGGAGGCGGGCACCGTCCAGGTAAAGGTACCATCCCTGTTTGCGGCAAAAATCCGACAACGCCTTCAGCTCCGCCTTGGTATACAGCGTGCCCAATTCCGTCGTATTCGAGATATACACCATCTTCGGTTGCGTACTTCCCACCACGCCCGATTGGGCTAATAAGGGCGTCAGGAGCTCCACATTCAACTTGCCATCCGGCGTGTCTATGGCCTCCACCCGGTGTCCACCCGCTTCGATGGCACCGCCCTCATGGCCGTTGATGTGGCCCGTCTGCGCCGATAAGACCGACTCATACGACCGCAATGCTGCACCGATCACAATCAAGTTGGCCTGCGTGCCACCCGAAACAAAATGAATATCGGCATCGTGACCCGGCAATAAGTCGCCGATCAGTGATTTCGCTTCCGCCGAATACACATCATTGCCGTAGCCGATCTGTTGTGATAAGGAAGTTTCTTGAAGCGCAGCCAAAATACGCGGATGGCAGCCCTCGCTGTAGTCGTCTCTGAAAAAATAACGGTAAGTGCTCATGAATATGCGATACTGGTCGATTCGGTTCAAACTTACACATTGTATCAGTTAAATGCAATTTCAGTACAAACTTGCCATTTGACAATTTAAAACGTTTTATTTAGCTTTGCGTCTGCGGCAATTGCCGAGAATAATCTACTAATGAACTTCGACCTAATACTTTGAAAAACAAACTGCTTTATATTGAAGACGATTTGGATGTTTCTGCCCTGATCACCGAAATCATGGAATACGAACAGTACGAAGTGATCACGGACAATGGCAAATCGATGTTTAAGATTCTCCGGGAAAACAAGGTTGGTCTCATTCTGCTTGACCAGCGGTTGTTTTGGACCACCGGCAGCCAGCTGTGCATGGAGCTGAAAGCCAGTCCAGAGACGAAGGATATCCCCGTTATCATGATATCAGCTTCTCCCAACATCGCTCACATTTCAAAAACCTGCGGAGCTGTCGGCTACATCAGGAAACCATTCGACATGTATGATGCCATTGCCATGGTGGCGAAGCATTTTCGGGAGTAATACAATCCAGCTTGCAGGCCAGCCCTTCCGGAAAGTTGCCTGTCGTTTGCAAATCTGCCGTATCTTGTCGAAATTCGTTTTAATGGCTCACATTAAACGCGTTCTGTGTCTACTGCTTATGGTTATCAATGATAAGGCATTTGCGCAGCAGACAATGCCCCAAAACCGGTATACCGACAGCGTTCTTGCGGTCATCAAAAACCTCACGGACCAAGACAAAAAATTTACCGGCTATCTTGATTTAAGCCTTTATTGGAGCGAAATTGACACAACCAAAGCCTATCATTTTATAGATGAAGCAAAAAAGCTCCTTTCCGGTCGTGCTTCTGATTTTCAGAAAGGACTGGTCCACCTATACACCGCCAACGTGATTTTCAGTCATGATATTGAACGCGCCCGAACGGCGTATATGCATGCCGATCAATTGCTTTCTGCATACCAAAATCCCGTGTCTTATAAATACCGCTCTAAAGTTTGGAATAATTACGGCATCCTTTATCAATTGGAAGACCGTCCCGAAGCATACATGCAGGTCATCATAGACAAGGCGATCCCCTATGCCCGCCTTGCTGGAGACAGTTTGGCTGCTGCAAACGGTTTGACCAACATTGGCCTGCTGCTCACCAATAAGTTGCTATATGACCGGGCGGACCGGTATTTTGATCAGGCTATCCAGGCGTTGCAACACGGGGAAGGCGACAAGCGGAATCTATTCACGGCCTATATCTACGCAGCAAACGCAGCTATACTGGGCGACAATCTGCAACGGGGCAGGCAGTATCTCGATCAGGCATCTGCATTGAGCAGATCCATGCCCCATTCCCCAGACATTCCTTATTATTACCGCACAGAGGGCCGTTATCATCGTTATGTAAAAGAATACGATACGGCAAAAGATTATCTCCTGAGGGCCATAGCGTTTGAAAAAACCGGGTATGACGATAAGGCCATCCGAGACAGTTACTACGAATTATTTCAAACCTACCGGGACGAGGGCCGGTACACCGAAGCAAAAAAGATGCTGCTGCAAGCCAATCAGTATGATTTTGGGGTTACCGCGGCAGACACCTTACTGCATTTGCGTGAAATGGCCGATATCAATTACAAACTCGGCAATCACAACTTAGCTTTCGAGCAGATGCAGCGATACGCACTGGCGAAGGACAGCCTTTCTCGCGCAGACAATACCAATGAAATCCTGGCGCTCGAAAAACGGTTCGAGACCCTAGAAAAAGAAAACGAAATCCTCCGGTTGCAGGATGCCAATCAAAGACAGCGGCTGGCATTGGATAAGAACCGGATTTGGATTATGCTGTCCGCATCATTAGGTTTATTGGCCTCGGTCATTGCATTCTTTTTATGGAAGCTAGCGAAGGAGAAACTCCAATCCATGACACAAAAGGAGCGGCTGAGCCAATACCAAACCATACTGCACGTCCAGGAGGAAGAACGGAACCGAATCGCCCGCGACCTGCATGATGGCTTAGGGGGCCTTCTGGCGGGCATAAAACTCCGCCTATCCGCGTTGACTTCACGTAGTTTAAGCGCTGCACCGCAGGTGGAGGAAGAAGAAGAGTTGTCGCTTGTCATCGGGGATTTAAACACAGCATCCGATGAATTAAGGCGTATCGCCCGCAATATGATGCCCGAAACACTGCTGAATATCGGATTGGAACACGCGCTTTCCGACCTGTGCAAGTTTCTCAATTCCCTGCGTACCCGCATACTGTTCCAAGGATTAGACCTGAAACCAGCGTATACCGGTACCATAATGACAAACGTTTATCGCATCGTCCAGGAATTGCTCACCAATGCGCTGAAACATGCAGACGCTTCCCAGATCATCGTACAGTGCAGCGACGAGAAGGACCACCTGTTTCTCACTGTGGAAGACAACGGAAAAGGATTTGACGCCCTAAATCTAAAAACCGGTGGAATAGGACTTAAAAGCATCGAAAACCGGGTAGCCCTACTCAATGGTCGGATGGAAACAGATACCCAGCCGCACCGAGGCACCACCATCAGCATAACAATTCCGATATGACAAGAAAAATCAGACTCATCGTCGTAGACGACCATCCTGTAGTGTTGCAAGGCTTTGCTTACATGCTGCAGCACCTGCCGGAATTTGAACTGCTCGCCGATTTTAAGGAAGCCCGGCCGGCAATAGCCTTTATAGAACAACAAAAACCGGACGTGGTACTGCTGGACATCGGCTTGCCCGATATCAACGGGATCGAAGCGTGTAGCCAAATCACGAAAACCAACCCCGATATCAAAGTCATCGGAATCAGCAACAGCAACGAGTACAGCATCATCCGGCGCATGCTCGACGCAGGCGCATCGGGATATGTACTAAAGAATGCATCTGCCGAAGAAATCCGAACCTGTATCCATTCAGCAATAGCCGGCCAGACCGGGTTGAGCGAAGAAATAGACCGGTTGATCAACCACCCGAAGGCAAAAGATACCTTCCCGTTGTTGACCCGCCGGGAGCAAGAAGTGCTCGAACTGCTTGCCCGGGGGCTCAACTCACACGAGATCGGAGAAAAGATTTTCATCAGCCACCTGACCGTCGAAAGCTATCGAAGGACGTTACTCAAAAAATTCAATGCCAGCAACGTAGCCGCTTTGATTTATAAAGCTTCAGAGATGAAGTACATATGAGCCGAATCAATTGAATATTGCTATTCAATCCAGAACGTGCCGCCATCAACCGCTGGCAGGGTGTTTTCACCTTCGGGCTTGATGATCATCACCGCTTCACTATCATCCATGTTATAAACCTGTCCGTCGTTCGGTACCACCGCGAGATTCCAGTAAAAAAATGTCGGCCCGATTTTCTTCGCTACCAGCAAATGCTCCCCGTCCGGCGAAAAGTCGGCATGAATTTCTCCGCCACTGCTCTCCGTCACCTGCCGCAAATCGTTGCCGTCTATATCCATCACATAAATATGATTGCTCACCATCATCGCAAGCTGTGTACCCTGCCTATTCACCCTCAGGTTGCCCCATTGCGTGTAGGGCATATCTTTCACCAACGACAGGCTGGTGTACGGCGGCGCAGCCCTGAGTATATACCGATTGTCCAACGTAAACAGCAAACTGTTGTCAGGAAGCCATAGCACCTCATCGCTGATTCCAAACGCTACTGTTTCCTGCCCTACCGTCACAGACTCCAGATGAATAATCAAGTTTCCGTCCAGATCAGTAATGACAATACCATTGTCAAACGTCGGGTTATATACTACTTTTGCATTGTCCGGAGAGAGAAAAGCTTCGGTGTCGGTGTCGTTTCCGTAAGGCGAGTCGTAGTCAAATTCATCCACAATAGCCCCATCTTCATTGCGTACCAACGTAATTTTAGCCACATCAAATACCCCGCCTTCCCGCTCATTGGTCAGCCTGAACTGCTCATCCCAGCTCATGTCCCAGTTGTTGAAGCCGTACGTATTGTAGGTGAAGTAAGTGCTCTGCCGGTTTGTTTGCAAGTCCAGCTGGTACACATTGCTAGTAAAAGTGTAGATGAGTTTCCCCGTTAAACCGTAGGGGCTGACACCACCGTCCGGATTGGTGTCGTCGTCTTTGGCGCACGATAAGACCCCGAAAGCAGCAATCAAAGCAAGTGCAACAGTTTTTGTTTTTGTATTCATAATACCTCAAGTTGTGTAAAAACAAAGGTATGCTGCGGTTCAGTGCCGGACAATCCCCGAAAACAAGGAAAATGAAATTACCGATATGGAAGCGAATTAATTTTCTTGTATATACAAGGTGAGTTACCGAACTTTGTGATAACCAATTTCAAGTTAACGGACTAATGATGATTCTCATTAATGGCAGTAGCTACTTTTCCAACTCAAACCCAAGCGAAAAATTATAAACGGATCTATAGAATATAGTCTGAAAAGCTAATAGATGATTTAGCGTATATGAAACATGCTGCCAATGCCTTAAACGGCTTACTTTTTTTGACTTTTTGTGTTCTTTACAGTTGCAATTTTCCTAAGGGAGCGTCGAGTGGGGCGGACGAATCCCCGAATCCCGTCGCGTTGAAAATTGAAAATAATGCCAACGATGGTACGATTTCGGTCTTCCGTGCGGATAGCAACGAACCTATCCTGGTTCAACATGCCAAGGACGATTTCCGGCCGTACATACATCCGATCGTGGCACCAAATGGAGAGACGGTGCTGACCGAATATAGTCCGGACCATCACAAGCATCAGACCGGACTATATTGGGGGCTTACGCGGGTGAATGGCCGGGATTATTTCCATAACTTCCAAGGTGACCATTGGAAAAAAGTGGCGGCAAACGTCCTGGAGGAGGAAGGGGACACCGTCAAGTGGCAAACGATCTATCAACTGCTAGACGAAAGCGGAAACGCAGTAATGGAGGAGACTCAGAATTGGTCAATGCAGGTGATCGGTGGCAAATACCTCCTGGACATGGAATGGAACGGCCAAAACCGATGTGGTCATAGGCAAATATGACTACGGTGGACTGTTCCTCCGGATGCCCTGGAAGGAGGGTGTCGAAGGTGAAATCATCAATTCAGCACGCAAGAAAAACGAACATGCAGAAGGCCAGCCAGCAATATGGGCGAATGTAGGCATGGCGGTGCACGGGCAGGATGACTGGGCGAATGTGGCTATTTTTGACCACCCGGCCAACAGGGGGTATCCCAATAAGTGGCGTGTGGATGGTCAGCTGGGGTTGGGACCTGCCTATACCCGGGATAGCGACTGGAATATTGAAAAGGGCAAGACCGAAACGCTGAAGCACCGGTTGGTGGTTTATTCCGGGAAACTGAACGATGTGGAAATGACCGAAGCCTGGAGCCAGTTTTCTGGGAAAGAAGGGATGCACAGTGTCACGGAGCTTTGGGCGCTGGCTCAGCAAGAAGGCAGGAACGCCAAGTTTCTGACCCCACAAGAGGCAGTGGAGTCGATGACGGTCAAAAAGGGATACGAAGTGAATGTGTGGGCAGCAGAGCCGATGATGACGCAGCCTATGGCTTTTTGCTGGGATGACCAAGGGCGCTTATGGGTAGCCGAAAATAAAGACTATGAATCCCGTGGCCACGGTTTTTCCAATGCAGGCACCAGCCGCATATTGATTTTGGAAGATACCGACGGTGATGGGAAGGCAGACCGCCAGGACGTGTTTATGGAGGGCTTGGCGTTCCCTGCTGCTATTGCTGTGGGCTTTGACGGGCTTTTCGTAGGGGCACCGCCCAACCTTCTGTTTGTGCCTGATAAAAACGGCGATGACAAGGCAGAGATGGAAGATATTGAAATTTTGTTGACCGGATGGGGTATCCGCGACCGGCACGAAACACTCAATAGTTTGCTATGGGGGCCAGATGGTTGGTTGTACGGGTTGCAGGGGTTTGCTACGCCATCCAAGATCAGGAAGCCCAACGGGGATGCGAAGCTTTATTTTCGCAACGACCCGTTTCCTGAAGATTTGCTCGAAGCGGACGGCGTCGATATCAATGGCGGCGTGTGGCGTTATCATCCGGTTAAACAGCGTTTTGAAGTAGTGGCCCACGGATTCAGCAATCCTTGGGGCATCGATTATGATGCCAATGGCCAATTCTTTATGACGGCCTGTGTGATCCCCCATTTATGGCATGTGATTCCAGGCGGCATTTACCACAGACAAGGGGGGCAGCATTTCAGCCCCTATGTCTATGAAGACATCAAGACAATTGCCAACCACAGCCACAGCTCGGCACACGGGGGCGCAAGGATATACCAGTCTGATGCTTTTCCGAAAGAAGAGCAGGGAAAGATTTTTATGGCTAATATCCATGAACATGCGGTTTTGTCCGATCTCTTGGTGCCCAAAGGCTCGGGCTTTGAGGGCCAGCACGGGGACGAATTCATGCTGGCAAACAATGCCCAATGGGTAGGTTTCAGCATGGAGATCGGTCCGGATGGGGGGCTTTATGTGCTCGATTGGCACGATGCCGATATTTGTGGGCAGGAGGTCTTGAATGAGGAGACCGGTCGGATTTTCAGGATCATGCCTTCCAAGTCCCTTGCGAAGAATTTTGCCGGAAGGTATACAGATCTCAATTCCATGACCGATAAGCAGCTGGTTGAACTTCAGACCAATGCCAGCGATTGGCACGCTCGGAGGGCGAGAGGTATCCTTCAAAAAAGGGCCGCTTCCAAAAAGCTACACGCCGGCACCCACGCGCAGTTGAAATCGATTTTTGAGAAAAATCAGCATCCGGATTGGCGGTTGAGGGCCATGTGGAGCCTTCACCTCATCGGAGGTCTAAGCCAAAGCGAATTGGTGGAGTCATTGCAAGATAAAAACCCGTATGTGAGAGCTTGGGCCATCCAATTGCTGTGCGAAGACCGATCACCTTCAGTAGCGGCGTTGTCCAAGTTCCAGTCATTGGCAAAAAGCGATCCATCTCCGGTAGTCCGCCTATACTTGGCGGCTGCCTTGCAGCGGATCGATACCGAAGAGAAGTGGGCCATAGCTAGCAATCTTTTGCGGCATAAAGCGGATGAAAACGACCACAATCTGCCCAAGATGATTTGGTATGGCATCGCGCCGTTGATGGAAAAAAATCCAGACAAGTTTTTGAAACTTTCCACAGCTTCGCAGATTCCGATGGTCACCCAATACATTGCGAGAAGAGCAATGGACGGGGATGAATCACAACGGCTCGTTGCGTTGATTGGAAAGGGTGGGAATAATACGCAGCATTTGCTTACCGGGATGCTCAATGGAATGGAAGGGCGAACAGATATTCAGATACCAGCCAATTGGAAGACTGTTTCCGAAAAACTACAAAAAAGCAACGGAAGCATAAAAGAATTGGCGATGGATATTTCAGGATTATTTGGAGATACAGAGGCTACACAGCGGGCTTTTGCCATTCTTAAAGACAAAAGCGCTCCGATCGATCAGCGGAAGAAGGCACTTCAGGTATTGACCGCCCAACAGCAAAAAGAGCTGCCGGTTGAGTTGCCAAAGCTCTTACAAGAACCCGCTCTGCGAAAAGACGCCATTCGTGCTGTCGCTGCCTTTGATAATGACGCATTGGGGAAAATGTTGATTGATAACTATAAAAATTTCAGTTCCGATGAGCAGTTAGAAGCCGTTCAGACCCTTTCATCACGATCACGGTATGGGAATATGCTGATGGAAGAAATCAAGGCAAAGCGAATTCCTAAAAAAGAAGTGCCGGCAAATATTGCGCGGCAGCTGCTCCGTGTGGTAGGAAGCGGGTTTATAGAAATATGGGGCCCTATCGAGCAGGTAGCAAGTGATGAAGCTGCTTATGAAAAGTACCGAAAGATGCTCAGTAAAGAGGCCATCGCACGAGCGGACGTAAAACAAGGGAAGGTCCTCTTTCAAAAAACCTGCGGGAGCTGCCATAAGATGTATGCTGAAGGGGGCGTGATGGGACCTGATCTCACCGGATCAAACAGGGCTGATGTCAATTATATCCTTTTGAATGTCTTAGAACCGAGCGCAGAAATTCAGGATGCGTATAAAATGGTCGTGATCAATACCCGTGATGGCAGAACCTACTCCGGCAACGTAGTCGGCGAGAATCAAAGGCAACTAACGCTCCGTGTGGTGGGACAGGAAGAACCCGTGTTGATCAATAAATCAACGATCCAATCCAGGGAAGTGGCCGCGGTGTCCATGATGCCCCCCGGACTTTTTGAAAACTTGAATGAACAGGAGATCGTGCATCTGATGGCTTATCTACAGACCAAAAATCGCGTGGATTAAGAAGTGCTTGAAAAAAATAATTGTATATTGTTGTTATGTATATTATATTTGTGGCAACATAACTAAATGATAGTAAGATGAGACAACTAACTTTCGCATCGTTGCAAGTAAACGATTTAGAAGCATCAAAAGATTTCTACACCAACAAGCTGGGTTTTGAAATCGGGGAAACAAATCCACAAGCCTGCGTTTTCAAATACAACAAAGGAGAAGCAAGTTTTGCTATCCGAACACCGCTTGAAGACCTAGACGGCAAGGAATTGGGCACAGGTGTTGCTCTTTGGTTTGCCGTGACCGAAAACGTTGATGAACTGAAAAAACAATTCATTGCAAACGGAATAACCACTGCAACTCCGATCATGGAGACCCCTTTTGGAAGGGCGTTTCACGTAAAAGACCTTGACGGTTATAAACTCACTTTTTTGGAAACAAAATAATCAATCCCGCTAGCTAAATAAAAATATGCCTGATAAGGTCAAATTTCTGTTTAAAAGTCCAGAAGAAAGTCCCGGCTATTTGTTAGGCCAACTGACTTTGCTTTGGCAACGCAAACAAAAGAAAGTGTTAGACCCGCTGAATTTGACGCCCACACAGTTTATTTTGTTATGTTCTATCGCGTGGCTGTCCAACCAACGTGAAAACATAACGCAAGTGGACATTGCCAATCTCAGCAACTTTGACAGAATGATGGTGTCCAAAGTTTTGCGGACATTACAAGCAAAAAAGTTGGTTACCAGGCGGGAACACGATACCGATACAAGAGCAAAAATTGTAACACTGACAGCAAGCGGAAAGAAGACATTACAAATTGCGCTGACGAAAATTGAAAATGCCGATATTGAATTTTTCTCAAGCATCGGTAAAAAACTAACCGACCTCAATTTCAATATGCAAAAATTGATTGAAGCAAACAAAGACGAATAAAAGCCTCGTTAGCCTTAATAGCTTAAGCGATCATCCAGGTCATACCTTACCCCCTCATAGCCCAGGGCCTTTCGCATCAGGCCCAATTGACCGAACAGGTAGCTTTCACGGTCCAGGCTCATACCCACCATGTTCAGTTTGTTTTCCTCGACATAGGGCGTATCCATCCCAAACGCATACGCCTGGCTAAGTTCCTCTTCCTCCACCAATAATAATTTCTGGTATAGCAGCGGCGAGATCTTATGCCACTGCTTTTTTAGCTCATCCAGCGGTGGGTATTGGATGGAGGGATCCAGCGCTTTCGCATCCTTGAACAGCTCCTCGTTGGGGTCCTTTTCGGGAATACCCAAGAGTTCGGCCAGCCAATACCTGCAATTGACCAGGTTGCCGACCATCCAGGCAAAATGATTGGTTTTATCGGCTATGCGCTTTTGGGCATCTTCCTCCCGGATACCATCCAGCATATTATTCAATAGCTGGCTATGCATGCGGTAGGCAGGGATAACGATGGTCAGGGTTTTAGCTACGGGCTTGTCCATGCTGCTGTTTATTTTGTGTAGTTAATTTTCTTGTTCGGAGAGTTTCTTTACTTCCTCCAGGCCCTTGGCAAACGCAACATTCATATGCTCTTCCCATTCCGGCGCTGTTTGTACGGAAGCCGTGAGCGTGGTGGTGCCGTTATTTTCCGAAAGGTGGTATTCTTCCAGCGAACCGGCCCAAGCCTTCACTTTTTCGCTCGTGGTATCTTCTTCGCCATCAGTTACTTCACCCAGGTGTTCAAATACCACATCATAGGGCTCGTTTTTGGACCTTATGGTACTTACCATGCCGCTGCCCTTACTGTCCAAGAAGAGCGTCTTTCCACCCACCTGCCAGTCGCTCTGGATAGATCCGCCAGCATCTTCCGGGTTAAAGGCCTTCGTCCATGTTAAATAAGTTTCTGGGTTCCAAAGCGTGTCCCAGACTTTCTGGGCCGGCGCTTTGATTTCTTTAGAGAACTGCAGTGTCACCATGGTATCTCGTTTTAAAAGGTTACGTATTTTGTTACTGTAAAGCTACAGCGAAATATAAAAAGACACAAGGGGCATAGAAGACAAATAAGAGGGGGTACCGCGACTAATCACTATTCTTCTTTTATTGCTTTAATTGGATTGCTTGTAGCGGCGATGAAGCTGCGGATAAAAACGGTAGTTCCGGCAACAACGAGGGTGGCCAGCAATCCTACCATAAAGTGTATGGGTGTAATTTCAATCTGATAGGCAAATTCCTGCAACCAGCTATTCATTGCATACCAAGCAACGGGTACTGCTATGGCAAAGGCTACCAAGATTAGTATGACAAAATCTTTTAAAAAGAGCATCACAATATTTTTGACCGATGCACCTAGAACTTTGCGCACGCCGATCTCTTTTACGCGCTGAACGGCCATTAAAGACACAAGCCCCAATAATCCTACACAACTGATGATGATGGCGATAACAGTAAAAACCTTAAACGTATTATAAAGCGTCTGCTCGCGCTCATACAATCTAGCAATCTTGTTATCAATAAATTCATAGTTAAATATCGATTCAGGATTGAGTGCTGACCACTCCTTATTAATGGCTGCAATTGTTTGTCTGATGCCTGTTGGCTGAAGCTTCACACTTGCCTGATAGAATCTTTCAGGACTGTAGTAAAGAAAGCAGGCTCTGATTTTTTTATGCTTCGATTCACTTTGAAAGTCGGCCACTACGCCTTGAATTTCCGCCCTGCGATCACCCACTGTCACTTGTTCTCCCACAGCATCTTCCGGCTGGTGTATGCCTAATCGTGTTATAAACGTTTTATTAACGACGATTTTTAAGACACTGTCCGGGGTTGCTCGCTTCGCAATGGGCAGACCTGCCAACATCTTCAGGTTAAACATCGGGAGGTAATTTTCATCCACTACTTTCGCTTCGGTCACATCTACTTCATTCATGCCTAAGTGAGGCGCATTAAATGGCATGTAGTTTATATTGTAAGCCGGTGCAACCGAGGCGAAGCTGAAGTCATTAACCCCCGGTTGGGCTGAAAGTAGCTGGCGTAATCCCTCCGGATTTTTACCCACATCAAAAGTTATAATCGATTCTTTATCAAAACCGATATCTCTATTCAGAAAAAAATCCATCTGTTGGGCAACAATGAATGTACTGATAATGAGCAATTGAGTTACCAAGAACTGGATGCCGATCAACCCCCTTTTTAACGTTGTATTTCCTTTAACAGCTGTTGAGAACGACGACTTTAAAATCTGCAACTGGTTAAAGCGCGACTGTATCAGCGCGGGGTACAGGCCCGAGACCAAAACCGCAAACAGTGAAATAACGAAAAGACCAATGACAACATCAGCCTGTACAAGCTGACTGGAGGTAATACGTGTACCAAAGAACCTTTCCGCATACGGGATAAATAACAGCAAGCTGCCCAATGCTACGGCTAATGCGATGGTCACTTGAACGACTATTTCCGAAAGCGCACCTTTCATGATCTGGATCGGTTTGGCTCCTATGACCTTTCGAATACCCACATCTTTGGAGCGTTTTACAGCAAATGCGGTTGCCATATTAACAAAGTTTATACAAGCTATTAGTAAAATAAATAGGCCAACTGCCGCTAAGCCGTATATACTCTTTTTAGAGCGCGGCATACTCGTTTGGTCGAGATATCGTTGGTCATAGTGTATGTCCGTTAGCGGTTGCAATAATAGTTGGCCTTCTTTTTCAACGTCTTCACCCCAGTTCTTCTTAATAAACGCAGGAAGCTTTTGCTCAATGTTGCGGGCAGCTAGATTATCCGGCAGGGTAATATATAAGTATCCTCCCTGTATAGACCAATAATTTGTTGTTTGATCATGAAATGTCGCCCATGAAACCAGCGACTTAAATGTTAAATGGCTATTACTTGGAAGATCTTTGATCAGGCCGGTTACCTTCAGCTCCCAATCGTTGTCCATACGGATTGTCTGCCCCATGGGATTCTGATCTCCAAAATACTGTTTTGCGGTACTCTCTGTCAGTACGATCGTATAAGGCGCTTCCAGTGCCGAGTTGGGATCGCCGGCCAACCATTCTAAATCGAATATTTTTGCAAATTCGTTGTCGGCTGCGCCGATGTCTTTTATGATGTAACGATCGTGGTTTATTTCGATCATGCTTTCCCGCCAATAATAATATTGTGAAACATGTTCCAGTTCCGGGAAATCATTTCTAAGAGCCGGGGCGACGGCAAAAGAAACGCTCGGATTATAATCTAAACCCAGCGAAGTGATTCGATAAGTTTTATCCGCATGCCTATGATATTGATCATAACTAAGTTCATTCCTAACGATGAGAAAGATTAATATACAGGAGGCAAGTCCTAAGGCCAAGCCGAAAATATTAATTGCTGCGTAAGATTTATAACGAGCTATCGATCGTATTGCAATTCGAAAATAGTGGTTGAACATATCATATAAATTTAGAATGATAAATGGGGTTCAAATAACAAGCCATTTTATATAAACGGCCTTTAGGGTTTGTTCAAGACCTGTTTTACTTTAAAGCACTGTTCGAATACGAACACTTGCTGTCCGTTTTTGAACATGTAGTACTTCCCCAAAAATTGAACAATACTCGTAAGACACTCTTTCTTGAATCCAACGGAACTAGGGAGTATCATAGTTTAATTTCTATTTTTTCAATTTTATGCTACCTTTAACATGGACGTTTAAGTATTGTGTATGAAATATACAATTATCATTTGTGCTATTTTATTTGTAGTCGTAAGTGGGTGTTCCAAAGCCAAAATGGAAAATGAAGATAAGCAGGAATTCGTTTTCCGGGTTAAAAAGAACGGTGTCGATTGGAAGGTAAACGCTGTTCAGGGGTATCGTCACAGCAACGATAGTACCTTTTATATTCAAGCGTCGGGCCAAAATAATGAACTTATAGCATTTATTTTCAAAAGAGATCCGTCGTTTGTCGGTAAGCTGGGTGGATTTGATGCCCGTGTGACAATACCTAGCTGTGAGCTCTGCGCCAGTATCGCGGCCACGTATAGCTTGGACTCTTCCAAAATGAACCGCTTTGAAATACTGGGATTTGATAACATAGAAAGCCGTATTCTGGCGAGGTTTTCGGTCAATCTCAAAAAGGACCGCTTGTACGATGGTGAATTCAAGGAGGAATTCAACACATATGAAGGGACCTTTAGTGTAATTTATCGGGAAAATGCTATCAGTAAGGCGGTTGCTTCGATTCCAACGATATTAGGGAGGTAGCACATAGATGCTATCACCGATGAAAGTTATCCCCTCGCCGAAATAACGATCGCCTATTTCTTTTAACTGGGTGACTGCATCAAAGAATTCCTTCGCAGTAATGATTGCGATTTCGACGGCCCTTTCCTTCGGGAACCGATAGATGCCTGTGCTGATATCAAATGCACGCCTTCTAGCTAAGGAATCCATAAACCTGCCCATAGCCGGAAATAAACGGATATAAACGTTTATATCCGGCTAGTAGATATGAGTTTCTCATGTTTGGAGTATGAAAACACAACATCCAAAACAACCTACCATCGGGAAATTCATAGACCCGCTCACGGACTGGGGTTTCCGACATCTATTCGGCCGGGTGCCAAACAAGGAAATACTCATAGAGTTCCTGAACGACCTTTTTCGGGGAGAGAAGCATATTGCTGAACTTGAATACGCTCCACATGAACACGATGGAGAGGATGGCACGGACAAGCGCGTCATTTTCGACCTGCAGTGCAAGGGCGACAACGGCGAATATTTTATCGTGGAGATGCAGCGTATCCGGCAGGATTATTTTAAAGATAGGGCATTGTTCTACGTATCGCGACTGATCCAGCGGTTGTTAAAAAGAGGACAAGAATCAAATGATTACCAACTGCCAGCGGTTTACTTGATCGGCATTTTGGAATTCAGTATGGATGCCGGTGAACAAGACAAGTACTTCCATGATATTGCACTGATGGAAAAGACATCCGGTAAATTATTTTACAACAAATTAGGTTTTAAATTCTTGGAAATCGTTAATTTTGTGAAAACCGGTGATGATTTGCTCACGGACATGGACAAGTGGATGTACCTACTGAAGCATATGAGCACCCTAGATAAGGTTCCGACATTTTTGGATAAGCGCGTGTTTCAGCTTATCTTCAAGATATCGGAATTCGCAAAATTAAGAAAGGAGGAACGTGTGGCATACGAAGCGAGTTTAAAGGCAAAATGGGATACACAGAATGCATTTGATACAGTTCGCAGGGAGGCTCTTAAAGAAGGTGCCAAAAAAGAACGCGTCAAAGCAGAGGCCGAGAAACGCAAGATTGCTTTGGAGTTTAAAAATATGGGTGTACCCATAGCAGATATTGCCAAAGGCACTGGTCTATCCATCAAGGAGATTGAAAGTCTTTAATTATCGTTTGCCATATCATCCCAAATGGAGGTAGATTACAGTTTAGCAATTGCGCTTTCGAGAAAAGTGCAGGTCCCATTTAGGTTTATAGTTTGGATAGTTTGAAGCCCCGATTCTCTCCGTTTCTGGGCTTCGTTTTGAATAGCTTTTAGAGTGAACACTGATTTCCGGGAAAGCCAGATCGAACCATTCGAAGAATTTCGCTGGTATTAATCCCATTGCGAAAGATAGCTTTCTTTGATAATGTTGATATGATGGATTTCGTGTCCAATAATGGATTTTAAAAAATCTTCCAGTGTGACTTCATATTGCCGAGCCCGACCTTTTATGTTCAATTGACTTTCGGATAAGGATTCTATAAAACTAATGGTTGCGTTCCTTACATTTTTATAGTCAGTCAAAAGTTGACGAAATGTTAACTCTTCAAATCGACTGTTATCTACCAATAAGTTTTGGTCGTATCCCCATAGTTCCACGTCGATATTTCTGCTCATTAAAAAGGCTCGGAATATCTTTATCCTTTCGTGGTCAGTTATATGCCCAACAATTTGCTTTATGCTCCATTTATCTGTTTTATAACGATAAAGTGCTTTTTCTTCACTGATTGAATTTAAAAAATTATAAGTCGATTCAGACGTAAAAAGTGGCAGACAGTCCAACTTTTTTACAAAGTCCAGATAATATGGAAAGCCATCTTCAGGTGTATACTTCATGTTTTTAACTCTTATCCGACAAAATTTATTCCCCTACTTTTAACCCTGTTGTAGTTTGTTTTGCAACACAAACTTACAACTTCCGCTTTTTAGAAGCAATGACGGCAATCCAATGGGCGATGAATTTTACTGCAGCTCAAATTGGGATTTTTCAAGAAGAATTTCGTTCCAGATGCATAGCCCTTGGAGAACGAACAGGCCTTTACAGAGACCAAATAGTGGCAAAAAATTGTACGCCCGACTATTTGCCGGAATTCATCGCTATACAAGTTGCCAAATTGAAGAAATAAGTAGCGTACGTAGATATCGATGATACGGAAAGGCGGTGTTCCTCGCTTCTATGGCTGCGGCATCCTGCGCTATTAATTAGAAATATTAAAAAAATTTATTATAATTGTTTATGGAACTTCTGTTTTTTGTTACGTTAGGTCTTATCGTGGTATCCTTCTTTTGGGTTGCTTACGATATGGGTAAAAGACGTAGACAAATACATTGGCTGAATTTGGCAGGCATTGTTTTTTTACCTTTCGTTTGGCCGATTATTTATCTTCTATTCAGAAATAAATCTTAGAAAGAGAGAACTCAGTCCGGCTATCGCTCTACTCAGATTGCACTTCTTCGGCTATTCGTTGTCCACCAGGCCGACAAGCCTCACCGTTGCAGGTTTTTTTTGGCAGAAAAACAGTGACCGCCACGAGCGCGTCAACGGCCCGCCAGCATATAGGTAATGAATTTCGGGAGCTATTGTCAAATCATTCCTTAGCTATTTAATTACCAGATCTTCCAGATTTTGCTTGCAGGGCCACAATGTATGGATCACAAGCGTGTCATCGATGAATTCGTAAAAGAGAATGTAGTCTGAAATGATCAGCCCTCTAACTTCCTCAACACTAGTCTTGATTCCGAGTTTCGGATGTTTGAGCAGCAGGCGAGTGTTTTTGGTAAAAAGTTTATACAATTTGGTTGAATAGGCTGTACTTTGGTTCCGCTTGGCATAAAACTCCATGATTTCGAAGAGTTTTATCCGCGCTTTGTGAGACCATACTATTTTCTTTTTAGCCATGTATTGAATTCGGCATCCAAGTCATCCTGCTCAACAAATCTGCCTGCCGCGATATCCTCGCGAGAGGCTTGGATTTCCTGAATCTGCGCTTGGGTAAGGTTGATGGTTTGGGCTTCGGTTTTCGTATCCAAAATCGTTTTAAGGGCTTTCAGAAATTGCACATCGTCGATCTCGGCAATCCGATGAATCAACATATCCTTTAATTCCAGCGTACTCATGACTAAAAACGTTTGTTACCTATCAACAAATATAACACAAAATTGTCAGATCGAAAAAAGGTTATTGCCATGGATATACAAATGCTTCGCCGTATCTATCAGCGATTTCGGGTCATTGAAAAAGCCGTATCCAATCAACCCATCGATCAGGATATTCGTGTGTGGGATAGACTCTCAAGTTCCATCGGAGCTACTACATTTTCTTTCTGCCTGGATTGATAGTACTTGTCGTTGAGGGGGGCTTCGTAAACGAAACCAAACCAATAATAAACCGCCCAAGCAGAACGACGAGTTGCTCAAAGGCGCCTTTGAGGAATGGTTCACTGAATTCATGCGCTTCCTTTATTTCAATGCCGATGAACTGTTCGACTTCGCCCGGGGATTGGAATTCATGGATAAGGAATTGCTCGAGATCATTCCCGACAGGGAGCGTAAGAAAGGTAAGCGTGTTGCGGACCTTCTGGTGAAAGTGTACCTGAAGGATGGGACCGAAAAATGGATACTGCTGCATACCGAGATAGAGGGCGGCAATCAAGTGGATTTCGCCTTCCGGCTTTTCCAGTACCATTACCGTTTACTGGATAGGTACCGTGTACCGGTGGAAACCATTGCGGTTTTCACGGGCAGGAAAAGCCAGCGCAGGCCATCGGAATACTGGCATCAGGGCATCCGCACCACGATCCATTTCCGGTATCTTGCCTACCAGATCTTTGATCATGCCGAGGAGGAACTCCTGGCGATGGAGAATCCGTTCTCACTCATCGTGCTTGCCTGCCAAAAGGCATTGCTAGAAGGCAAAGTGCCGGATGAGGAGTTGGGCGAGGACAGGCTTACCATTGCCAAGGCGCTGCTACGGTATGAATACGATCGGGACCGCATCACCAGCTTTTTGGTGTTCCTGAAAAACTTCATTTTCATAGATGATCAGAAAATAAATCGTATGTTTCATCGAAGTGTATATCTTAAATGGCCGATGAGAGACCGAAAAGTTTGTTTTGCATGACAAACTTTTCTAAGTTTGATGAACAAGTGGTACAACTGACAGGAGGCACAATCAATATGGGTGTTATAGAAGCTATAAAACGGCAGGAACGGCAGCAAGGACTACAGCAAGGCTCAGAACAGAAAAGCTATGATGTAGTTGAAAATCTTATCGTCAAACTTGGCTTATCCGATGAGCAGGCTGCTGACATTGCCGAAGTATCCACTGAATTCGTTCACAAAGTCCGCGCTGATTTGGCCAAGAAGAAGAAATAGCGGTATCTGACCCGGGCGAAACCACTTCGCTCCGGTGCAATCAACTTATCGTTGAAATCCAGTCATTCCAAAACGTTGTTTCACTATCCTGCCACCAAGTTCGCGAGTAGGAGAGGAGCAATTTTTTTCGGTGTGTAGCAAAACGTAATCAACCTATGCCAGCTATTATATCGCTGATTTCCTTTGCCCGGTTTACCACCATGAGGTGCGAGCCGCCGGGTATCACATAGTCTGCCTTTACAAAGCGGAAGGGCAATATCCGGTCAGCGGTGCCGTGTATATGTACGGTATTCGATGGTTCCTGAAATGCCCGATGGTCTGCCCCCAATCCGCTGAAAAGATAGTAGGTTCTCATTTAAATTTAACGAAATGGCCGAGCATATTCCGATGGTTATGATATCCTTTCAAAGATAAAAATGAAACTTCACTTGTTTATGGGAGAGGCTTCACCTGTATATCCTTGAAGTAGACCACACTTTCAGGATCATGAGCCTGAATGGCAAAAGTACCGCTGTCAAATTTTTGCTCTCCTTTATCGCTGGACCTCTTCTGGTCCTTTGACTCCACGTATTCTACCACTGTTTTACCATTGATTTTTACTGTGATCGAATCGCCCTTTACGATGAAATGCTGTGTATACCATTCATTGTCATCAACATGTACCTCCCGTACATCATCATAGGAATAGAGACTGCCTGTTTTTCTCCAGTCGCTGTGAGACTGATTCACCTGTACCTCATATCCTTTGGAAGGCCAGCCTTCCTCCTGATATGCTGTATGAAAAAAAATCCCTGAATTAGCAGAGGGAGCAGTTTTCACCTTGGCCTTGAATTCAAAATTTGTAAAGTCGCTGCCTTCAATATCACCGACGTAGAACAGGTGAGCCCGTGGACCATCTACTTTTATGCTCCCGTTTTCAACGGAAAAGGAAGCCGGATTCTCACTGGCTTTCCATCCGTCCAAGGTTTCCCCGTCCCAAAGTGAAATCCAGCCGTTTTTATCAGCTTTTTGTCCGAAAGCAGTAATGGAAATAAAGGCGCATATGCCTAAAAGGATTGTTCTTGTTTTCATCATCATATTTATTTAGCGCGCATTAAAACGTCATCAACGGATATTGCCGTGTGAGTATGCATGTTCAATAATACATTTTTCTGTTCAGCCATTCAAGAAATCTGTTGAATAAGTACGATATCGCAAAAAGTTTTTTATATTTCCTGGATTGATATCGTAATAATGTCAAACTATCCAAAGAGACAACGAAAAGACACAGCAATGAAATACACGATTAAGAATATCTTGCCGCTAATACTGATAAACTTGGTCGTGACAGTGTAACGACAATTTCTTCATCGGTAAATTGCTCCGCAAATTGAAGCATTCGGCGAAACAAAAAAATGGCAGACGGAATCGATGAAATCATGCAATCCAAGCCTGTTTTTGTTGTTATCGGTGCAGCTCATTTACCTTATGAGCATGGTGTTTTGAGCCTATTAGAAGATAGGGGATATACACGTCTGTACAAGGTTTGCGATTGGATCAATCGTGCTGATATCCGGAAAGTCAAAGCTAGCCGATGGGGGTCAGCTTGCACCGCAATATCCACCTACACCAACCGGTTTGAGAAAGACCTGAAGCCCGTCAAGAAGCGGTCAATCAACGACTTGATTTACCGTTTTTTAGGATTCGGCAGCCCAACTTTCTCGATGTTTTTTTTTGCCTCTTCCGCTTTCTTCACAAAATAAGGGTCATTTGCATAGCTTTTCACCTGGTTGCTAAGCACTGCATTTGTATGACCTTTTGTAGCCCCTGTACGTTTATTTACTGAAACCGGCATACCTCTCCTTTTCGGTTTTTAGAAGTTCAAATTTAATAAATTATCTTCGCTTTACCAAAAACGCTGTGTAGTTGGTGTTTTTGCTAAACTCGTGCCACTCATTGTCTTTTAATCCGTAGACTTCAAAATCAACTTGTATATCATCCCATAGTCGAGATATACTCATCTGGTATAACCTCGTCCGGGAGGGTGTGCTGCCTGATGCGTATATGTAATGATCACCGTGTCGATTACAGAAGTCTATGATGGTGGAGGCTACCGTTGCAAGCACCTTATCCCTGTCTGCGTTATTACTGACAGAGGTGTCATCAACCACACCCTCGCTGTTTAAATCTCCAAAGCCTAAATTATACACCCCAGGATTACCCTGCTGGATACATGCAAACCTGACGACTTTTTGTATCCTTCCATTTGGGCCTTCACTGTAGAACTCGTAATCATGAAAATCGTTGTTGGTGAAATAAACGTAGCGGTCCAAGTTCATAATTGTTGTTTTACATAGACTTTTTAAGGTTTAAATCGTAATATTATAGGTGCAAAAATACTAAAAATATTATCTATTTGCAAAAGCGACACCTTGCCAAAATCAATTCAACCCACAACAGAATCACCGATATATACACGGGCTGCGGGATCTCCAATGAGTATGGCGTTGGTTTGTCGAATTGAATTTGTAATCGCACCGGTTAGCCTCATAGCTACTAATTTTTGCCCAATTAAAAAATAAATTTAGATCCTTATCCGCATTATGCAGATGTTGACTTGGATCGCTCGCTTACTGTTGATTACGCTTGACAGCATCGCAACACCCTGTTCGGTGAACACCATCGGCGGATACTTTGAATGATCGCCTTGCTTTAAGGTGCCAAATTGGCTCCTTAAAATGCGGTATTCCAAAAAGATTACCGATATAGACGAGTTCTTCGCTAAACTGTAATGTATACGCTTTCCTATACCAACCGGTTTGAGAAAGACCTGAAGCTCGTCAGGAAGCGGTCAATCAACGACTTTAACCTCTGCCTCGAATTTCTTAAGCACGAACTAAGCCAAAAAGGTGCTGCCGGACTCCCAAGAAATCTCGAGAGACGAACGATCATGTATATGCGCGTTTGTCTTTTAACATGAGAAATAAAACAATATCTTTGCCCCATCCGACAAAGCCAAGAAAGACAATACGGATATGCCAAAAACCGGATTACGGGAAGATCAACATACTGAATTCAAAAGCTCGTTTACCGATACGGTTATCGAGTCACTAACGGCCTTTGCCAATAGCGAGGGCGGCAGGGTATTGGTCGGTGTGGACGACAAGGGCAAGCCTGCGAAGGGTTTTACTTTAGGCAACGAGTCTTTGCAGAAATGGGTAAATGAGGTCAAGAATAAAACCCAGCCGAGTATTATCCCCGATGCCGAAGTGGTTGATCTCGGAGGAGCCAAAGTCGGTGTATTGTCGGTAAAAGAATTTCCGGTAAAACCCGTTGCATTCAAAGGCCGGTATTACAAGCGGGTGAATAATGCAAACCACCAACTGTCGTTGACGGAAATCGCCGACCTGCACCTCCGGTCATTCAATACCAGTTGGGACAGCTATATCAATCCGGATCGCACGCTTGATGACCTATCGTTGGAGAAGGTCGTGAAGTTTATCGAAAAGGGCAACCAAGGGAAGGAGATACCGTTAGTCGATGATCCGTTGACCGTATTGACCAAGTTTGAGTTGATCCGGGATACGCAGGTAACCAATGCCGGATTCCTGCTGTTTGCCAAAAACGATGTCTTTCAGGCAGCCATTGAATTGGGCCGCTTCTCTACACCCACCAGTATCAAGGATGGATTGACCGTCCGCAGCGACCTGTTCAGCGAAGTGGAAGAGGTGCTGGGGTTCATCCGTAAACATATCAATAAGGGATATATCATCACCGGTGACCCACAACGGGAGGAGCGCTGGCAATATCCGATGCCAGCGCTGCGTGAAATCGTTACGAATATGGTGGTTCATCGCGATTACATGAATAGCGGCGATTCATCGGTAAAAATCTTTGATGATTATATCGAGTTTTTCAATCCCGGCCATTTGCCGGATACGATCACTATTGAGCAATTGCTTGCCGATGAGTATTCGTCCTATTCCCGTAACCGGAAAGTCGCTGCTACTTTTAAGGAAGCCCAGCTTATTGAAAAATATGGATCAGGTATCCGGCGTATCCGTGAGGCATTTGAGCAGTATGGGCTTAGCGCGCCCAGATTCGAAAATTTCCAGCATGGATTCCGCGTCGTCGTGTATGCGGAGACGACAACTGATATAGAAAGAACGTCGGGGAAAATGTCGGGGAAAACGTCGGGGAAAACGTCGGGAAAAATTATAGCTTACATTCAAGAGAACCCCAATATCACCATACCTGAGCTTTCACGATTACTGGAAATTACGGAGCGTTCTGTAGAACGAAATATCAGCCAATTGCAAAAGGATAACAAGTTATTACGTATCGGCCCGGCCAAGGGTGGTCATTGGGCGGTGACTGGAGACTAAATTATGCAGAAACTCTTTTCCCTCGTCTCTACTTAACTCTACATGGTATTGTTCGGGAAACAACAGATCAAGTTTCTCATAGACATTCTGTATACCATATCCCGCAATAAAGCAAAATTGAAAATCAATCAACCTGATAGCATTCAACGAAGTAAACAAACCTGTTGAAATCAAACTCAAATTCGGTTAATACATTTATTTGTTCCCCCTTTACCTCGTCAACTTCGTAGCAGTCATACATCAGCGGATCTTCTACCGGCGGCAAGAACAATGCCTTGAGCGAATCGAATGGCACATGATCGATGTTAAATTCTCCGATTAGCACATCCGATGTAAGGTCGTACCAGCTAATTACCCGTTCAATTTTGAAATGTTTGTTCAGATCCATTCTTACGCTATCATTTTTCCCGCTTCATCTAATCCGTTCCACCAACGGTTCCACTTGGCAGGCAACGTTAACAATTTGATCCTGCCCCAGCAGCTGAAAGTGCCGGAATGAACCCGGAAAATCAGCCGTGTCAAAGGTGTCTTTGCGAATGTAATCAAGAAATGCCGAGTTTTCGCAAATACGAAGGCACCGGCCCGTTACACTACCTAGCTATCGAAACGAAAAGAAATACGGCGCTGAAATACACCCATAATAAGCTAAATATCACATGCGCCGTTGTTTCGAATACTTTCCCCCGCCAGAGTTCTGAGGCGTACCCAAAAAACTGGGTCAATAGCCGGATTACCCAGAAAATACCCAAACCAAAAGAAATCGCCTTACCTAAGCCGGTGGTGATTATATCTTCCGCATGCGTTACGCATAGCAAACCCATCAAGAATACGGTCAGTGCGATGAAAAACACATGTACCAGCATCATCTGCCTATTGATCAGGCTCAAGGGCCTCAACGATTCCCGCCAGTTGAAATACATGGGGAAAAACACATGGATGAGCGCCAATGCCATCAATAGGACGCCGGTTATTTTAAGATGCACTGTCATGTTTTTCCAGTATGAATGTCCGAATAAAGGGAGTCGACCTGATTTCATGCTTCACATTCAAACCCGCCGCCCGAAACGTCCGTAACCATGACGTTCGTGGGTAAAAATGGAAAAAACCTATCGAAAACGCTAAGAAATTGTTCACGTCGCGCAGATGCTCGGTTACAGTGGCGTTTCCCGTAGCCGTGATTACCCGGTTGACTTCCCTGAAAAACCGTATCCGCTCTTCGCGGTCGCGGATTTCGTGGGCAGCAAGCATAACCACCGCAAGGTCAAACGCTCCATCGGCAAAAGGCAGGTTTTCCGTCGTAACCATTACGGTCTTTGGATGGGGCGGATACGCTTTCCTTGCGCGCCTGATCGATACCTCGGTATGCATTTCCGGATTATAGAAATCGCAGATGGTTACGGCCAGTTTGCCATATTTCTGTTTCAGAATTCCGCTCGTTTCGTCAAATCCCGCATGGATGTTCAAAATACGCGGTTGATCGTCGTTCAAGCCAGCACTTTCGAGCCATCTCATGCAATAAAGGTTGGAAAGGTCATAAATATAAAAAGATGCCGTCAACGAAGTGACGACGGTAATAATGGATAGGACAGCTGCAATCATCACCAACTGCTGAATGCCATCCGGAAAGGCGTCTGCCGATATCCATGCCACAGCGACGGCCGCACTGGCCATAGCGTAGAAATGCCAGTTGAAGCGGACGATATTTGCGACGCCCTGGTACGATTTCCGTTTCATTTCCACTTTTCCACCCTCCCTTTTTTCCAGTGGTATGGAATATTTGAAACTTCGAATGCACCTGCCAGTACCGTATCCGACAGTTGTAGCTGGCCAAAGAAACCTATCGAATAATTGCTTACCGTGAGCGGAGCCGGTTCCCAGTTTTGGCGGACTCCTTCAACGATCACCACTTCCTTTTTTGCTGCGTCATAACCAAAGGTATACGGCATGGGGCCAGCGAATTTCCGGGCGTCCTTCCAGTCTGCGAAAGGTGACCCGCTGGGCAGCGGTACTTCACCGTCTATATATAAGACAGAAACCTCAAGGCAAGATTTTTCCGAGTGGACTGTCTTTGTTTTATCCGTTACCGCCTGGCAGATATCGGTGGTCGTGTATGCATAGTGAGTAAAGATATTTCCCAAAAGAGCCATTTTGCCGTTATCGGTTTCGGACTTGAGGATATACAACCCACGTAGGCGTTTCCCGGCGCGGGTCCGGTAGCGGACAAAAATCCGATAGCCGATCAAGAAAAAATCGCTGCCTATCCATTTTGGAAAGTGCGCGGGCCGCAAGCCACGGGCTTGCACCATGGCTACCGCAAGGAAGCCCCATTCGTCTCGCAGTACATCCAACTCGAGGCATTCGGGAATCATACCAGCCAATTGCGCTTTTGGCATCGCGAATGTTAGTACCAGCGAATGTTCGAAGAACGCATCAACTGCAAACGGATGATTTTTTAGCATCTTCATATCTAAGCACAAATTCCCAATAATATACAAGCCCGATGAATAGACCCGCAAATACAACGTTTACCCGACCCCAAAGCAACAAGTCAGGCGCCACGAAAAATTCCAGCATATTCATCATTGCTACAAGCACCATTTGAGCAATGGCATTGGTTCTCGGTATCCACCGAGTCAAAATCCACACTGCCATTCCCGTTTCGGCCAGTCCGATCAGGAGGGTTAGCGGCCTAGCAAGACCATCGCCCAAGATTCTGGCCACGATCTGTCCGTGCCTCGGGACTAAGCCTAATACTTTGCAAGCAAAGCCGTTTGCCAGCCATATTGCTGCGAGGGAATAAGTCAATGCACGGTACATTGTCAAAGAATGATGGTTAGTATTTAAATGATGGTTAATGTATTTAAGGGCAAATATAGGTTTTATAAGGCCGATTTACCTACGACTCGCAGCTACGGACAAAGAGTTAGGTGAAAAGTTAGGTGAAAAGTTAGGTGAAAAACTCTCTCCAACGCAGCTGGCTATTATTGAGGCAATGCAAGCAGATAGCAAGGTGACCCAAGTTGCATTATCTGAACGCATCGGTGTATCCACGATTAGCATTTATAAGAATATCGGGAAACTTCGCGATATGGGATTAATCGAGCATATCGGCCCTGCCAGGGGCGGTCATTGGGAGGTGCTCGATAACTAAACCACACCAATGGCTGCGGCTGTTTTTACGGAGGAGGCCAAATAATTTTTTCATCATGTATTACGATCAACAAATTCCTGTATAATTTTTCTTTTAACCGTATGGATACCTCCAATTATGTGTTTTTCCGATCCGCATATTCCACAGCACCAAGTTTGATATTTGAAGGGCTGTTTTAACTGATATTTTGTTTTTAGGGTAGGAGAGGTCAGCTTTTTGCATCGTTTACAATACCATTTTCTTCGTTCGTCCACAGGAATACCAAGGCTTTCCATTTTATAAAACAATTTAAGCTCCTCCAAAATATATTCCTTTTGGTTTTCCAGTGTAAGTTCGCTATTGAAAAGGACGGAATCATTATACCTCAAGCAATCCAAGTCTTCATCTATCTCATAAAAAGCTATATATCGTGCGTCGTAACCACTGGCGGATACGATATTTCGCATCCGTCCAAACGCATGATTGATGCTTATCTCACCCGCCACAGCCTTTTCAGCTGTAATCAAAGCATATTTTTCAAGGATCTCTTCGTCGCGCTTATTGGTATCTATCTTCAAATCCTCGATAGATTTCCGGAAGTACTTTTCCCGTATTTCTGTGGTGTCGAAATCCAAACCGGCTAAAATGACTAAGTTTTCACTTTCATATCCTAGCGCCATGACGTTTACTGCCCAATCAACAAGGTTTTTGCTGTCAAACTGGGAAAATGCCCTTTCGCCTAGAATTTCCAAGGTTAATTCTTCAACGGTCATTGGAATAGCTTATGGTATCATCTTTATTTTTATGAAACGGCCTCACTTTGCTTTTTTAAATTACCCATAAACGTTCTGACATTGTGCTTGTTCCAGCCATAGGAAATAACCGAAGGGATGGCATCTGGATCACAGATACTGTTGATCAATATTTTATCCTTCTTCCGCTTGATCGTTATCAATTCACCCCAACTTGAGGACCAATCCCAACGTCTGCTGGCCCTTACATAAGATTTCCGCTTCGTTAGGATTGTCCACTCCAGGTTCTCACATGTCATTTTCAAGGCATTGTCGAATTGCTCATCATTGTATTGGATATCGAATACCTTAAAGCGAAGTCTTACGCGCTGTATGAAGAACGAAATAAGCGCCATTCCAATAAATATCACTACGATCCAAAGCAGTTCCTCTTCCGCTGGAACCGGTCTGTAGGTATCATCGAGGTACATTCGGATGATATCGATTATTGTAGCAACGGGTAAGATGAGTAAAAATGGTACCACGGAAAAATGCCAGAAAAGTTGCCACTTCGTTAGCTTTATCCGATCGGTTGCCTGTTTTTTATTCATGTTTTATGTCTTCACTTCATCCAAAAATATCCTAGTTTGACTTGAAAGCCCGTGACCGTTGCTTTCCAAATTTCCTTTCCAGTTCATTGAGCACGATGTAGCCCTATCTCATACCCAATCCGCTTTCTTGGTTTGTCTTCGTGTTCGATGAACTTGCTCAGGTAGCCGAACAATACCTCAATTTTCTGATCCTGTTTGATCATTTGTTTCTCCACCTGTTCCACGCGCAGGAATACGTCCTTATGTGCAAGCAACATTTCCCTTATCTTGGTATAGATGCGCATAATCTGGATATTTACCTGTATTGCCTGTTCGCTGTTCAATACGCTTGATAGCATAAGTACACCATGCTCCGTAAATACGTATGGAAGCGTTCTTCTTCCGCCCCGTCCTTTCTTTGATATCGCAATTTGCGATGTCAAAGATTCCCATTCATCTTCTGTTAATTGAAACATAAAATCTTCTGGGAATCTATTGATGTTTCGCTTTACCTGTTCATTAAGCCTAAATGTTTTCACGCCATATAATTCTGCCAAATCGCTGTCAAGCATTACTTTTTGATCCCGAATGAGGTATATTTTGCTGATAACTATCTCATCAGGTATTACTGTTTTCTTGATGGTTTCGTTTTGTGTTTTACCCATAAGCTTAGATGTCGTATTGTTATCTAAGGTCGCAATTTGCGATCTTAGGTATTCCAAAACCAAAAAATTCCGATTACTTCAGGCCCAGGTCCCATTGGTTTTGATAAAGGTAAAAAGTTTGGGCACAATATCCAAATCCAACTCTTCCAACCCGTTGGCGGCGGATTCTCATCTCGTTTTAGACGAGACAGGTTTCTTTTTTTACGAAAGCACTTTCCGATTCGGATTACTCACTACCGTTTCTTCCACCTGTTTTCTTTCAATTATGGGACGACATGCTATATTCAGGGATAAACTGTCGCATGGTGGGACAAAAGCCCATATATAGGGACGAATGGCTATGTTTAGTTATGCAATCGGCTGGCTTCAGGGACGAAAGGGGCTGGCATACATGCCCATTCAAAGCCCATCATCAACTTCACCCTTATTGATTATGGCCATAATCCGTTGCACATCCAGGCGGCCGGAGTAACTGACCACGCCAGCCTCATCGAGTGATACCACCTGAGGGAAGGCATCGATTCCGTATCCCTCATTGATATTCGCGTCGGCTCCCCAAAGCATGTCGAACGTTACCTTGTTTCGCAGCATGAAGGATCTGACCGTATTTTCACTGTCTATGGTATTAACGCCCAAAACAACCAGTTCGTCCGCATTATTCAGCCCGGCTAGTTCGTTCAGTATCGGTACGGCCTCAATGCAATAGCCGAAGTTCGTTATCCAGAATTCCAATGACACCATCCGGCCACGGTAGTCTGATAGCGTTTCCCGGCTCCCCGTACGCAAATCAATCAGGTCAATTTCAGGAGCCTTTTCGCCGATCTCGATGATGGATAAGGACTTGCGTGTCTCCGGCTCATAGTCTGTCAAGTACGTGGAGTAATACCACGAATTCTCGGCTTCCCTATCCATTCAATCCATCCATGAAAGGTCCGAGAAGGACTCCATCGCTTTGGTCGGAAATCGAATAGAACCAATTAATGGGGGAAAGAGCGGGGTTCTTGATCAATCAATTAACGGGCGAGCGCGGGGGATGGGAGGGAGGACGAATTTCCCGCTGACTAGTTGTAGGGAAGAAAATATTCTGTGTCTGGATACGGATCGCTATAGGGGAGAAGATATACTAATACATCGGATTATTTTCTCATCCAATCGGGAATCGGTGTTTCTTTAATTAATTTGGCTGCTTGCTTATTCTTCTCGATAAAATAAGGCGCTTTGTCATACCGCTCAAAACGTGTTGTTTCTTGCTCCTGCTTTTTGGAATCTCTCTTTTTTTTGATTACGGACATGGTAATACCTCCTGAAAACAAAGTTATCGAATTATTTGCGCTTTATCAAAAATGCATCGTAGTTTTTTCCTTTCTCAAAAGCAAACCATTGATTGCCTATTCTGCCGCTTATGTAAATAGTGATTCTATGTCATCATAGAATTCTGCGATGCCCATTTGATATAGCCGCGTTCGTGCAGGCGTACTTCCCTTAGCAACGATAAAGGCGTTTTCGTGTTTGTCCGTGAAAGTCAGCACAGCCTTTGCTACAGTTGAAAGCACTTTCTTTCTGTCGCTATTATTGGAGACGGCAAGGTCATCCACATCACCCGTTTCGTCTACCCAATCCCCAAAACCCAGATTGTAAATAATGTCGGGGCTGTCCTGTAACATGTGAAACTGGATCAGTTTCCGGATGCGTCCTTTTGGCCCTTCACTATAGAACTCGTAATAAAAATTCTCGGATCCGGGATGTAGATCGTAATGGTCTAAGTTCATACCCTTGGTTTACCAGTTAAATTCCCATACCCTATCCATTAGGCAGATGGTTTTGGTTATGTTTTTTAGTTGTTGTGCTAACAAATATAGTAAATAGATTTTTATTATCCACCACCGAGGCTTTGTTTTTAAACTGTACAACGGTGTTTTTGCACGTCGGGATTAGCTGTACATTTGTATCAGTTATGGAAATACGGATCTCAGAAAATCGCGACATCAAACTTGATGATATCATCGAACTCTACAAAGCGAACAACTGGAGTTCGGCAAACAAACCCATTGAATTGTATAATGCATTGATGAATTCCCATTCATTGTTTTCGGCTTGGGAAGGTGAGAAGTTAGTTGGGATCGGCAATGCTATTTCAGATGGATATTTGGTTGTTTACTATCCCCATTTGTTGGTGCTTCCCTCGTTCCAAGGACGAGGAATAGGGCAGATGATCATGAAAAAAATGCAGGAAAGATATGGACATTTCCATATGCAGATGCTGACGGCCGATGGAAAGGCCACCGCATTTTACGAAAAAGTAGGTTTCGTTAGGGCGGGGGAGACCGAACCCATGTGGATATACCGAGGAGGCGAACATTGATGCCGACACAAGACCTCCATTTCGGGGCTTCTTTTTGGGATACGCGACTTTTTAGATTCAGACCTGAAAGCAACGCCACCTTCATTTTAGAATCCGCAAACAGCTATCAACGATGATGGGACACTGATGGTGTGCTGATACCACTGAAGAGTCTAAGCTCAACTTTGTGCTACCATTTAATGGAATTTCTCACCCTTTTCCAGCATTTCAATAATTTCTTTCATACGCTTTTCCCTTGTCTCTTGTTTTTTTGCGGTCTGTAGGCGAAATCCAATGGAGAACAGATTGGTCTTATTGAGACCCGTAAAAGCCGCTTTCGCTTTTTCGTTTTTGCTAAGTTCTTTTAGAAAGTCTTCAGGGATCGTCATTTTGCTTGGCGGATCGTAAGCCTTTTCCCAACTACCGTCTGCTTTGGCTTTTTCGACAGCCTTTAATCCTGCGGGTCTCATTCTTCCTTCATTAATTAATCTTTCGATATGTCCAATATTTATTTTGGACCAAATGCTTTTTGCGCTTCGGGGGCAAAACTTTTGTAGCCAGGCTTGTTCGTCATATGCTTGTTTTTGACCATCAATCCACCCGTAGCAAAGCGCTACATCAAGTGCTTCTGCATAGCTGATGGTCTTTTTCCCGGAATCTTTCTTGAATATTTTGATCCAAAGCCCATTTGAGTTATCGTGATTCTTTACGAGCCAGGTTTCAAATGTTTCAGCTGTTTTGAATTCCACAATAGGAATAGTGTTTAGTTTAGTCATATACTGTAACTTTTTTTTCGTTCTATTGTAATTCCTTAATTTTCACAACAAACCGCATCAAACGTAATTCTGTTTAAATACATTCATTTAGTGCTTATCTTTCTATCATCAATCAATTTATTCAGTTCTTTCCGCAAATTTGGATTGCTTTCCCAAAATGTTTCATCTATCGATTGTACACTCTTAAGCAAATCGCTAGGATAGAGGTCGCCTTCTGTTAACAAGTCTTCTTTTAAGAAATCAAAAGCCAAAGGGATTAGGTAATTTAATGAAGCCCCCTGTCCAATCATAAGCCTCAAATCTTCTGCCGAGAATTCATTCAATGGCTTTTTGGATACTAGTTCGATGTTTTTATTTTGGTTATCAAGTGAGCGTTTTATTTTTTCTATTTCCAAGCGTAGCTCCGTATTGTCGGTAAGCATTTGCCTGATACGGGTAAAAACACGCATGATTTGAATGTTAACAGCTACCGCCCTTTCGCTATTCAGAATACTGGACAGCATAGCCACCCCCTGCTCGGTAAAGGCAAAGGGAGTGGCAGGACTGAATTTGATTCCTTCAGGTAGGTTATCACAAATTGTGATAAGCTCCTGCCATTCATCCTTGGTAAGCTGAAACATAAAATCATCTGGGAACCTGTTTTGTTTCCTTTTCACTGCTTGTTTGAGTATGCGATTTTCCACTTCATACAATGCAGCAAGATGAAAATCCAACATCACTTTCTGTCCTCTGATGTTGAAAATTTGATTCATTACCGATTCAGTAGCTATCACTATCTCATCGTTATCTAGTTCGGTTTTTGCCATAAGTTGGTCGTTTAATCTTGAAGTCACAAATTGTGACCTCAAGATGGACAATCTACTTGAGGTAAATATAGGTGTTTAGTTTTTGACCTCCAATAATACAGACATGAAATACTAAAAAATTTATCTTTTTGATTTAGGATTGATGAAGGCTACGTGGCCAACCAACTCGCTAAAGATAAGAAGGATCGACAAGGTAGCGGTAGCCGGAAAGAATCTCCAAGGGCGTGTTGCGCCGGATGAAAGCTTTATAGATTGTACCGTGAGAGTTTATCAGGCTGCCAAAGACGCTTGTGAAAGCGATGCTACTTGTGATTTCATGTGTGACATGACTCCAAGTTGCCACGCTTCTATGGCTGTGGCATCTGCGGCAGCCTGCGCTATTAATTAGGATATTAAATTTTTTTTATTATAATTGTTTATGGAACTTCTGTTTTTTGTTATGTTAGGTCTTATCGTGGTATCCTTCTTTTGGGTTGCTTACGATATGGGTAAAAGACGTAGACAAATACATTGGCTGAATTTGGCGGGCATTGTTTTTTTACCTTTCGTTTGGCCGATTATTTATCTTCTATTCAGAAGTAAATCTTAGAAAGAGAGATTCAGTAAATGAGCCACTAATAAAGTTTTGTAAACTAAAGGAGGTCGTGCGCCCGCTGCATGGTCTCCTTTGCAAACAAAATATCAGGAAAGGATTTTTTCTTCAGTTGGCCCCCGTTTTTCCAAGTCTCGTTGTTGCTATGAAGCTATTTTGATAACTTTCCATATAATAGCCTTGATCTCGAGTTAATTCGTTACCATATTTTATTATAAAAAATTGGCTCATCAACTTTTCCATGTCAAGATTAAGACCGTTGTTTATTTCAAACAACGTAGAAAACATAAACATTCCGTTCCATCTTAAGCATCGATGAGCTTTATCGCTTGTGGCAAGGGAGTATCTCTAAAATCTCTATTCATAATTTTCGTAATCGTTCAAACCAAAACATTCCACTTACTTCAGGCCCAGGTCACATCGGTTTCGTTAGAGATAGGCGGTTTACCTGTAAAATCCAAATACTTAAATCGTCGGGCATAATCACTCTCCTCGTTTCAGTTCCAGGTGGTTCGGACAACATAATTTGTCGAACCCTTTTTTGTACTTGTGGCCAATGCATACATGGATTTATCATGCATATAACGGGTTTCTCTTTTTGTTATGCTATTGTCTTTTCATCTGATTGTGTTTGTTTTTTATTGCCAGATGGAGCCTTTGATGATTTAAATAATTCTTATCCCTTTGTAATTTAATAATTATTTAAATCATGTCGGGTTCATAATTTAGGTTTATAATTGGTTAGTTAACAAGCCCCGATTCTCCCCGTTTCGGGGCTTTGTTTTTGGACTGTATGGCGGTGTTTTTGGTTGAGGGACAAACGACCGTATTCAGGGTTGTTTCAAACCTGGAGCGTAGCCTGTGCGTATATTTTTAGCAAAATTTAATATATTTGCTGTATTAATTGATAGACCTTACTTCCAATGGCCGAATCACAACACACCGAGTACAAAACCTCTTGGCGCGATGAATACCTGAAATGGATATGCGGCTTCGCGAACGCCGATGGCGGGCATTTGTTTATCGGTATGGACGACAGGGGAAACGTCGTGGGCATGCCCAGTGCTGAAAAATTACTTGAAGACATTCCGAATAAAGTACGGGATATATTGGGGATTATTGTAGACGTAAACCTTCATAAAGCCCTAGTAGGCGACTACCTGGAGATCATCGTTGATGCTCATCCCAATCCCGTGGATTACAAAGGGCAATACCACTATCGTAGTGGAAGCACCAAGCAAGAGCTGAAAGGTGCCGCGTTGAATCGGTTTCTGTTGCAGCGGAAGGGCAAGCGGTGGGATGGCGTGCCTGTGCCAAATGTGGCGGTTAGCGACCTTAAACACGAAACCTTCGAATTCTTCCGTAAGAAGGGGGTAAAGAGTCAAAGGCTGGACGAAGGTAGCATTGATGATGACAATGAACACCTGCTTGCCAACCTCGATCTGATTGAGAAAAAATACCTGAAACGGGCGGCCATCCTGCTGTTCCACCCACGGCCGGAGAAATTTGTCACTGGGGCCTACATCAAAATTGGTTATTTCGAAATGGATGCTGACCTGATCTTCCAGGATGAGATACACGGCAACTTGTTTGAGCAGATTGAGAAAGCCATGGATTTGTTATTCACCAAGTATATCAAGGCTATCATCAGCTACGAAGGCATCAGTCGGGTAGAAACGCATGAATATCCCAAAGAAGCCGTTCGAGAAGCCCTGCTCAATGCGTTAGCACATAAGATGTACGAAGGCTGTATACCCATACAGATAAGCGTGTACAGCGATAAGATCATGATCTGGAATCAAGGGAATATGCCCGATAACTGGACGATGGAAAAGCTGCTTGCGAAACATCCGTCCATGCCATACAACCCGGATATCGCCAATGCGTTTTTCCGCAGCGGTTATATCGAAGCGTGGGGGCGAGGTTTTACTAAGATGACCAGTCAGTGTTTAAAGGCAGGGCTCCCTGAGCCATTGTATGATTACGACATGTCCGGTTTTTGGGTGGTGTTTCGGAAAGATATTTACAATATGGAATACCTGTCCGGATTAGGATTGAATGATAGACAAATTGATGCGCTTTTGTTTTTCAAGACAAAGGGTGAAATCGTCAATTCTGAATATGTAAAAAGATACGATATTACGGATAGGACTGCTAGGAGGGATTTGTCGGAATTGGTGGAGAAACAACTCCTAAACAGAGAAGGTGACAAAAAATCTTCTAGGTACCTATATAAATGAACCCGACATGATTAAGATAATGTTATTCACTCTCCGCTTATTTCAAGAGGTGCTCATGAATGCTTCGCATTTAAGCACACAGGGCAATGATTATTGACAAGTGAGCTTCGGTTATTTTGATCATCAAAGGCACCATCTGGCAGCTGAAAAACAAAAAAATAAACAGACGAAATTATTAGTTATGTCCGATAAATGTCCGTTAAAGCGGTGAAATGTCCGATAAATGTCCGTTAAGTTGTCCGAATACTTACCTCTTACTACGCGCGGGGTATGTGTTTGTGCCCTACAGTTCGCTTGAAGCCATCATTGAACACAGCAAAGAGGCTTATTATCTTGTGCTGCGCCAAACCTAAGGGACGTTGCATGAAGACACCCCCAATTGACAGCCTTGGCTGTTATTCTTCGCATTGCGACAGCAAAAGCAACGGCTGGAAGTCAAGGTAGCCCGCGAGCAATTATTACTGGGGCAATTGCCTGCCTTATCCCTTCAAATTCTGGAATCTGTGAAATCACGTGGACAGGCGACTATCAGCGAGCTGGTGGTTTTCATAGTGCCGATTCGTCAATGTTCATCCACTGGAATAATTGCAATATGAGGTTATAATGTTGCCGCGCATATGTTGTATCGATCAACGGCTGGCCGGGCGCGAAACATATCGGCTCATGATGGGCGATGCGATTGCGCAGTTCGTTTATTTGGCCGAGCTGGTTAAATACGTAGCTGTGGTTATATTGGATTGCTGGTGTACTAGTCGGTTTGGCCGGAAACGCTTTGAGCAGAATTTTACTGCCTGCATGGAATTGCGGTTGTGCGAAGAGATAACGCCAGAAACCAAAATCCATTTCCGCAATAAGCTTTGCTGGAGTGTAGTTATGATTTAGTTTTTTGAGGCATTGCAGGATGATGGCTTTTGTATGCCTGCAGTTCTGATTGTCGAACATGCCATTTATCGCAGCGTTTTTTAGCCATTCAGCACCATGTGCATTTCGGTAGACCACATCCACTTTATTCCGCAACGCGATTTCAAAACAGCTGATAATTGTAAATAACTCCTGTGATAGTTTGAGGTTTTTCCGATACAGCGTCATCGCTTTTTTGCTAGCGCCGTTGCAGGCATGAAGATACCTGTTCATGCGTGGTTGTGAAATAATGCTCTGAAAATCGCAATACAACATTAGGCCTAGTATTTTGTTATTTCAATAGATAGTCTTATCTTTGTATAAGATTATTCCCGGTAGCCCCTGAAGCAATTCAAGCTATCGGGTTTCGTTTTATAGGGTTTTCTTTCCCTTTCTAAACTGAAACTTATTCTCAATATCAGTTCACGCTGGTTGTGGTAAAGATAAACAATCAATAGGTTCTAGCCAAATTTTTTAGTAATATATTGGTATTTACGGTTTATCGTGAATCCCTGAATTTGTTACGGTGCGTCATAACGCTCCTAATACAGCCATATTGCAGATAATGGCTGTTTCATACGGAAAGAATAAAGCAATGTCACTCTCTTTTGGTATTTGGTAGATCAATGTATCGTTTCTGATGTAGCCCAAGCGGTCCTCAATTTGAAAAACCGCTGTTTCCGGGCAGCCACAATGGGACCGGTAAACAGATTCGCACGAGACTAACAGCAGGGAACGATGCCAACGGTGTTTTAGGTCACATTGGTTAGGTTAAAGGTAGAAAGTTTAAAGACTGTATCCAAATTACTTGGAACGAGGTAGCCGTTCATGCGTGGTTGTGAGAGGATGTTCTGGAATTAGTGTACAAGACACCGTTAAAAGTCTGCACCATCCTTTTCTATAACTCGTTGTCATTCGTCACGATGGTAAATGTTTTGGTAATAACCTCAAATGGACCTAATGGTACGGAACGTATGTCTGACTTTATTAGGAGAATGGCCTTATCCCCATTTTTAATCTTCCAGTAAAGCGATATCGGGTATATATCTTTTTGGAAGATGGATTTTCGCCTTGCAAATGTCACTTCACTGAGATGGGAAAGTGGCGAATTAGCTTTGCAAAGCAATGGCGTGTCTTCAATCACTTGACCGAATATCCCCAAAAGACTGCGAAATGCTGAATAATCAGTGCATATCGTGGAATCGATTCCGACAGTATTTAGAAATTCGGACAGCTCGTCTTGTAAAGAGGCGACGAAGGAAAGCTTACTTTTAAGCGAGGGATGACGGTCTATATTATATCTACTCTGGGCTTCAGCATCGATAAGGAAATCGTTCAGTTCACGGAGGAAACCCTGTACGGTAGGATTGTCCAGCTGACTGTGCAGGGTCCAATTGGCGCACATCCTCAGATTCCAATATCCGGGCATGCCTTGCTGTTCCATATATTTTCTTGTTTGTGCCAGCAGGTAAACACACTCCGCTTCCGATTTAATTCCTTTGGCAACTAGCTCTGAAATCTTTTCGAGAATACTTTCCCTCATAATGATGCATTATAGTACTATTAGGTACGCCCCTACGATGGTTGATATTGCATTGTTGCAAGGCGGTTACTTGCTTGTATCGTTGTCGGTCTCGATGTTTTCATGATATATCTTCATCGCCTCTACCATTCCCTCTCTACGAGAAGCCAGCTTGATGGATTCTACATACATTGGGACACCCCCTAACTTGTTCTTGATTTTATTGTGTTGCCATGTTACTTAATCTGCTTAAAGTTACTTTTCTAATTGTAACTGTCAGATTAAGTCGTGACTAATTTATATTAAATCGATGATTCCACTGTCGCTATTTTCCTCATCCCTAAGAAATCCTCTACAGTTCTTTATTATTGACGGTAATAAATGTTTTAGATTCTTAATTTGGTTATTATATATCGAAGATAATTTTTCGCTCTCTGTTTTTAAGAGTTTAATATTGCCGTTTTCATTCTTCAATTTACGGTTTCTTGAAAATATTTCTTTGAATAATCGGTTTCTCTCGTCGGCAAAATCCGAAAAAGCTCTAAATAACTGCGTCAAATCAATATGGCTCGTGTGGAAAGATAAACTGAAATAGCGAACAGAATCAATTAGATTCGCTTTTTGCTCTTCGGTCAATTCAAGTTTAATCTTTTGATTAACTTCCTCAAAATAAGGTATAGATATGTTTCTTATAACTCCCATAGGATCTTGTTCAGCGATTAAAGAGTAAAAGTTATCTTTAGTAAAATAATCTACAATGTCGGAGGTAACAAATTGGTCTAAAATCCTCTTATAAATCTCCTTCTTATTCTTAGGATCTAAATTGACAATATATTGTGATGCAAAGTATTCTTGAAGAGACCTGTGAGGAAACACATAGTCTATTCCTTCTTTATTCAAAATGCATATTCCAACCTGTAAATCGTCTAGCAAATCTTTATTGTCGAACTCAATGGACTTCTTTTTATCCTTTATTTGATTTAAAATAGCTTCAATGTAACTGATATCAAAGACAAACATTTCGTGAAAAAAACTTATAAAGGAGAATAGCTGAAGAACATATTCAAATTGCTCTTTATTGAGTCCAGATTTTTTTTCCCTTGTCCATGACAATTTTGACATACTATCGTGTAGATAGAATAGAGATTCGAAAACCTGTCGATAGAAAGAGCTTCTTTTAGGCGGAACGTTAGAATAAGTCTGATATGTTAGAATAAACATTGACAGAAGTAACGGATTGCTAAGGTAGGACGTATAATTGCTATTTTCGGCTGAGTTTGCCGCTTCTACTATTTTATTTGCTGTTTCTTTTTCTTTGGGTGGGATTTGCTTCCTGACGAATTGTTCTATTTCGGCCTCACTAAGGGGACACACTTCAAAGTTTCGAAATTTTGACAACAACTCAATGTTTGTAAATGGTCTTGTTGTTAACAAATAAGAGTTTTTGTTATATAACTTGGTGAAGTCGTTAATGTTCCTAGTAATACCATCTTTGACATGGGAACTCAATTCGTCATAGCCGTCAAAGAAGAAAATGAAATTACCAGATTTTAATAGCCTATCAATAATATTATTATCAAAAGCCAATTGCTGGAACTTGAATATCTCGTGTTCAATAAAACTATTTAAACTTCCACTATAGCTATTCAAATATCGCAATTCGACCTTAATAGGTATCTTGAATTTCTCTTCAATTGCTTTAACAACTAAATATTTAACAATAGTACTTTTCCCACTTCCTGCTGTCCCCATTATGGTCAGAAAGTCAGAATGGTCGGCAAATAAATCTCGGCAGCTCAGCGTAGGCAATCTATCTTCTTTGTAATTATTGCCATGCTTCCTTATATGAAGAGGTAAATAAAAGTCGAATAATTTAACGGGTTCAGTTCGATGTACTATTGTCTTAGTGTAATAATTTCTTTCATACTCTTCAATTTCGTACTCCAACATTCGGTTAGAAATGATGTTTTTGAGTTCAGCGCCTAGTGTAGACCAGAACGCATCAAGGGGTTTCCCTATCAATTCTTTAATTAATTCCATAATCAGCACGGTTATAAGTGTTTTATTTAAATATTTATTAAGTGTTGGTCTCGGATTGAAGGGTATCCGAGTTGTAATAGTATTTTACTTTTTTTTCATATGTCATTAATATTCTTTTAGTTATCAGCCTAATTGGTTTTCAATTTATAAAGGTAAACTGCCCTACGGAATGGATTACGTACTTCGCAGGTAGATTGCCAGCGGTGGTGATCATCGCTTCGCCCACGTTGCAAGCCGACCTGTTTTGCTCAGATATGCCATAAGCTTTTGTTAGGTTAATGTTTGTAGCATTGTGCCTAATTACTCCACCTTTTGTTTAAAACGGCACATCGGTGAGCGGTGGCCACCATCAAAAATGGGAAGAGCCTTCATCAGCGAAAACCATAACCCAGTTACCTCCGCCATATCCAGGCAGTAGTAAATTTTATTTGGTCACTATACATTTCTTGAAATTAAAGGAAGGAAATGTTTTTGTAAGCTCGTTGTTAAATATAAAACCATAAAGAATTTCATATTTTCCTTTTGGAAAATCATTGCTTATCCTAATTATATTATTTTGAGATTTTACTTCGTAAAATTCTTCGAGAATAGAAGTTCTGGCTTCATTGGAGTTCTTATTGTCGAAACGGTAGATATTAACTCTTAAATAAGCAATATCCTTCGTGAAAGTCGGGTTAAAAAAATCAAGTCTTATATCCAGAAAATCATTGTTCATATCGGGACAAACGGAAGTAAAATAAGCAGAAGAACTGCCATATGTGTACCCTTTACTTTTTATTCTATTTTCACTTCCTGTTAGAATTAAATTTGGGATTACTCCGTCAACATTTTTTGTTAGCGTAATTCTTTCTTTGATTTGTCTGTCATAATTATTCAATAGCTCTAAGTTTTTAATTTTCCTTTCAAGTTCTTGTGTTGTCGAATCACCGTTTAATTCGTTTGGAATTTTGTAATCGTGGACTATTTTAATCGTATCAGTATATTCCTTTACAATCACCGGGTCGTTCGGAACAATCTTGTCTGACGTCTTAGTTATTATTATTGTTATTATCACACCTAATACGAACGATGATGCATTCCTAATATTTTTTTTTTTGTTTTCTGATAATTTTTTCATTTGGAGGTATCTGTCTTTCTATTGGCTTTTCACCATAGGTCTGTATTCGTGTTTGATATCATAGAACGCGATATCAAAGGTTGAGTTCGTCTTTGTTAAAAATCTATTAGTTCTGTTAATAATTTATGAATCGACAACAAGTTGGCTTTAGTGTTTTTGACGGAATCATCTAACCAGTTGGCATATTCCGCCAACTCTGCAACATCGTTGTCAGAAATAATACCATCATCTTTTAAGGAATTTAATATCATACTGGACATCTCCAGGCGTACATCAGTTGCTCTAATCTCTGTATAAAGTTTGTGATAGAATTGGTATAAGGTTTTATCTGATCTCTTTTTGAAAGTTGACAATACCAGATTTATATGTTCAATCATAAGATCATGTTCGCTTCGGTACTTTTCTTTGTTGTTGTCTATAAGTGTTTTGTGAATTAACAGATTCAAAAACTTGTGATTGTGCTCGATTAATTTGTCTTGTTTTTTGACAAATTCTGATAATACCTTCCTTTGATCATCCGACAGCCCTTCTTCACTAATCGCATAGACATTCATGAATGTATCAAAATGTTTTGACGCATTCGAAATCCCCAAAATTTCGACTTCATATTCTTTTTGATTTCTCCAAGTAAACAATGCCCAAAATGCGGCTAACACTAATAGTATTGAACAGCATACTTGTATCCAGTCTGTAAGCTTTTGTTCTTTTAGAAATCTAATTACGGCCATAATTCATTTAGGTTCATTGGTTTGGTTTCTGGAATAAGCGGTTTATAATTTTATTGCGTCACTATCTGTTAGCCGGCTAAATTTTACTCATCAGTTCCTTTCTTATTCATCTTATTCACCTCCGCTTTCGTTTCCCCATCGACAACAACTATTTCCACCACTACATTTTCCATAATCTTGGAATCACTTCCGTCGGCTTTCTTCTTAGGCACTTTTTTGTATCTAATAACAATCTGTTCATCGTTAGGTATTCCAGAGGGGAAAAATTCATCAAGGCTTTTGAAGCCGAATACTCTTTTCAAAATCCCTATATGGCGCAAATTATATTTCTCTGGCTGATCCAAAGATTCGCATTTGCCGACAAAATTGACGGCAAGAAGCATTTTACCACTCAGAACCTCCTGGGACCATCCTCTTTTGTCACGGAATGCCTTTACATTTAATATTAATTCATATTCTATTCGAAAGATAGCTTTTGTCTGATAAATCTCGGTCATAAATAAAAATTTAACCACCAAATATTTGGGGGTTTAGAACATTGTTCTTATATTTGTTTCAGCGATTGATAATCACGGCAATTTTGCCTTGATGAACGATGTTTTCTCGGTCCGTAAACGACCAATTTCCACCGAGGGAACCGTGTGATCGCCCCATGCTTTGAAAAAGTTTCCTACTTTTGTCATATAGCATGTGGGTGGCTGCACGTCAGCTTTAGGTGGAAAATGTGCTCTCGTGAGTCTCGTGAAGACTTAGGGACTACTGGGTTGGTCACCCTCGGGCCTAAGGTGTGCGGCTGCCCCTTGCTTATTTCAAGTGGTGCCTATTACACTTCGAGACCAACATCGTTCATATCATAACCACATTGATTATGAAAAGAACGATTTTAAACCAAAACCAAAATGCCGAATCCCGCCTCAACGAGGTGCGGCTACGGTTTGTGCAGCGTATCCTTACAAAGAACGTTATATGCGGTCCCGAATAGGGCTAGCCGAAAACGAAGCAGCCGACGGAAGCGCGTAGGAGAGAGGCCTAAAAAGCCAAACCCCGAAGCACGGCCAATAAAAAGCCTCTTCCTCTGCTGCCACCGACCCCAATGCTGAAAGGATAAATCCGTTTTAGTTCAGGTTGGAGAAGGTGTTTATTTTCAGTCAATTCGCAATAGCTAAAAGTAGACGCTTTTTTTCATACTTCCAACTTTCATGGAAATTTCTTCGGCGTTGGAGGCCGGTTTTTGAAACAATTTTTCTTAAACCGTTAACTACCAATATCTAATGAAGCAAAATTTACGCTTAGGGGTATACTATGCCCTAACCAAACATATACTCAAACATCTCGACATACGACATATCAGTCTCTTGGCTGTAGTTTCTTTCATGTGTGCAGAAGCCCACGCACAGCGCCCCGAGCCCTCGGGGCCTGTGCTGTCGGGTATTTCCTCGGATAGTATCAAGCCCTTGCAAATCGGGGATACCATCCCCGAAGCCTTGTGGCACCTGCCGCTGCAGGTGGTGAACCATCCAGAAAGGAAGGATACCATTACACTCAATGATTACCGGGATAAGAAGCTGATCATATTGGATTTCTGGGCCACGTGGTGCAAGCCTTGCCTGGAGTCGCTCAATAAGCTGGATGCAATAAGAGATTCGGCATTTCAGGCTGAACTGGCGGTTATCCCAGTGCAGGCGTTCGACAGCGAACGCCGGGCTGTAGCCTTCATGGAAAAGCATCAATGGACCCGGTATTCGATCGTGAACGACCCTGCACTGCACGGCATCGCTTTTTCGCGCTATGTGACGGCCTTCGGCACCGTGTGGATACATGAGGGCAAACTGCTGGCTATTCCGCAGTATGAAGATATCACTGCCGAAAACATCGCCAAGGTCATCAACGGCGAGCATGTGGATATGGAAAATCAGCCTGAACAACCTATTGCCAACAACTAAACCATCTTGAAATGAAATCAACCCTATTATTGATACTATTCTTATGCTTTGCTGTGGCCGCGGCATTTTCCCAGCAGATAATAACGGGCACCGTGAGGTCGGCAGAAGAGCGTGCACTGCTTGGTGGTGCCAATGTCCGCTCAATGCGGTATGGCGGGTCGGCTACGGCGGATGCCGAAGGCCGTTTCCGGATCATGGTCTCTGTGGATACCGATACCATACTGGTAACGTATGTGGGCTACATACCGCAACGTATGCCCACCAATGGGCTGAATGGCTCCGAATCCATTGAGATTCATCTCGAAACGGACGCATCCGCGCTGGAAGAAGTAATCATCAATACGGGCTACTATGAGGTGCCCAAGGAGCGGGCCACGGGCTCCTTCATGCACATCGACAACGAGCTGCTCAACCGCAGTGTGGGACCGAATGTCCTGCAACGCCTGGAAGGCATCGCACCCGGTGTGCAGTTTGTCAATGCCGGAGGCACTTCGCCCGCGGACATCCGTGTGCGCGGAGTGGCCACCATCGAATCGGATGAAACGCCGCTCATCGTGGTGGATAATTTCCCTTACGAGGGTGATATCAACAGCATCAACCCCAACGATATCGAGAGCATCACGGTGCTGCGCGATGCAGCGGCAGCCAGCATCTGGGGTGCCCGTGCAGGGAATGGGGTCATTGTTATCACCACTAAGCAGGGGCGATACAATCAGGCAGCCAAAATATCTTTCAACAGCAACTTCACCATGGGAGAGAAGCCGGATCTATTCTACAGCCAGAGCTGGCTGCCAGGTGCCACGGTGATGGAAATTGAAAAGGAATTGTTTGAACGCGGCCATTATGCCGAGGAGCCGCGGACGCCGATTCCGGGTTATGTGGAGTGGTTGATCAAGCACCGGGACGGGCTGGTCGGTGATGCGGAGCTGGCCCGGCAGGAGGGGCTCATGCGCAGCACGGATGTGCGCACCGAAGCCATGCGCCACCTATACCGGGGTGAGGCCCACCAGCAGTATGCGCTGAATATCAGCGGGGGCGGGGAGCGATACCGCTACTACCTTTCCTCTGGATATGACCAGAATCGGGGTGTATTGGTAGGTAACAGCAATAATCGATTGAACATCAATCTGCAGAACACCTTCCGGCCCATCGACGGACTGGAAGTGACCGCAGGTATCTGGTATGCCCAGCAGCGGGCGGCCAGCAATGGCCTTTCCCTCGGCAGCCTCGATCCGGCCGCTGCACAGCAGGTGTCTACCTACGTGCGCCTGGCGGATGACGATGGGAATGCGCGGGCCATACCTCAGGAACGGCGATTGGCATATTATGACGCGGCGATGGGCGAGGGGCTGCTCGATTGGCACTACCGCCCGCTGGACGAGCTGCGGCTGGCCGACAACACTTCCAGCGGCAACGAGTACCGGCTGAATGCCGCGCTGCGCTACAGCTTCCTCGACCATTTCAACCTGAACGTGACGTACCAATACCTGCAAAGCAGCAGTACGAACGAAAATTACTATGATGCCGATAGCTATTTCGTGCGCAATATGGTAAACCGGTTCACGCAGGCAGACGGAAGTTTGGTCGTGCCGCATGGGGCGATCCTGGACGGCGGGCGCAATGCCGTGGGCCGGAGCCAGTCCGGCCGTGCACAGCTCAATTACAGCCGTGATTTCGGCAGCGACCACAGTGTAACGGCCCTGGCCGGTGCGGAGATCCGGGAGGCCATCAGCGAAAGCTCGCCGGGCTACCGGATTTACAACTTTGACCGCGAAGTGCTGACGGGTACGGCCACCTACAACTATAACCAGTCTTATCCCGTGCGGCCCTCTGGCAGCTCGCGCCTGCCCACACCCCCTACGGGTTTGACGCATTATACCGACCGCTACCTGTCGTACTTCGGCAATGCGGCTTACACCTATGCCGATCGCTACACGCTCTCGGGTAGCCTGCGCTGGGATGGCAGCAACCTCTTTGGGGTGAAGACCAACCAGAAGGGCGTGCCGCTGTGGTCCATCGGCGGCAGCTGGAATATGAGCAAGGAAAGTTTTTACGGGCTGCACGAGATCCTGCCATACCTGCGCTTGCGGGCAACCTATGGCAGCGCGGGCAATGTCAATAAGCAGGTGAGCGTATTTCCGGTGGTGCGGTTTACCACCAACTCCACCACCGGGTTGCCCGTGGCCAACGTGCAGAGCGTGGGCAACCCGTCGCTGCGCTGGGAGCAGGTCAATACGTTGAACTTCGGGCTGGACTTCGCCAGCCGAAACAACCGGATACAGGGGAATGTGGAATATTATGTGAAACATGCCGAGGACTTGATCGGCGAGGATTACATGGCCCCATCTACGGGGATCAACAGCGCGGCCCGGCTGTCCAACCAGATCAATTATGCCAACCTGCGTACGCACGGCTGGGATGTGCAGGTCACTACACGCAACCTGACGGGCGCACTGAAGTGGCAGACCGATTTCCAGTTCAGCTACGTGCAGAACAGGGTCACACATTTCAACATAGGAGATGTGCCTACCATCGGCACCTATTTTACCAATCCGCCCCCTGTCATCGGCCGATCGAGGGATGTGGTATATGCGCTGCCCTGGTATGGGCTCGACCATGAGACGGGGTATCCGGTGATGTACAGTGATGGCGTCCGGACGGATGACTACGAAGCGTTCTACGGAAGTCATAGTGCCGATGAATTAGTGGTTGCCGGAGTCGCCGTTCCGCCTTACTATGGTAGTGTGAGGAACACGTTGGGATGGCGTGGAATAGAACTCGGTGTAAACATTGTTTTCAGGGCCGGATATGTGTTTCGGCGGCGTTCCATGTTTTCGGGCCAGGAATTTTTCGGTAACGCCGGATATCATATGGACTATTTCAAAAGATGGCTGCAACCGGGCGATGAATTGCGCACCGATGTTCCCGCTTATGCGTCGGCATATACGCCGTACGCCGATGCGGTATACCGGGATTCAGAGGTTTTAGTAACCAAAGGTGATCAAATAAGACTTCAAGATGTTACGATTGGGTATACCTTAAATGTCAATCGCAGGCGAAGCTTTCCTTTACAAAGCATACGCCTATATGCTTACACCAGAAATTTGGGGATACTATGGCGATCTAACGACAATGGCATAGATCCGGATTTTAAAGATGCAGAATATCCCGCTCCTCGAACTGTCGCACTGGGTGTGCAGTTAGATTTTTAACCAACGAAAACGAAGCAGAAATGAAGACAACAAAATTTTTATTGCTCGCCATACTGACGATATTTGCCGCATGTGGGCGCGAATTTCTGGATATCAAACGGGATGGGAGCCAAGTCATACCCCGAACGATCCAGGATTACGAGGCGTTATTCAATAACATGAATGCTGTCAATTACAATTCGAGCCATCTGCTTTCAGCGGTAGGCAGCGACGAGTATTACCTCACGGACGATGATTGGGTAACGCTAAGGGATCCTTATCAGAAAAATGGCTATATATGGGCTTCAGATGTCTATCAACAGACAAACGTAGGGGATTGGGACAACGCTTATCACCGGATACTATTGGCAAACATGGCGCTGGACGGTGTAAGTAAGATTTCGCCCGCCGATGATGAAAACGCCTGGAATCGAGTTAAGGGTACAGCCCTGTTTATCCGGGCATTTAACTACTATTGCCTGGCCCAGCTATTTTGTAACCCGTATGATTCCACTTCGGCGTCAATCGACCCCGGAGTACCATTGAGGCTTGAGGCCGATATAACAGTACAGTTAGGACGTGGAAATGTGGCAGCGCTCTATGATCGGATCATTCGGGACGCAAGCAGTTCACTTGAATTTTTACCGCAACATTCTGAAAACACCCTGCTCCCGGCCAAGCAGGCGTCTGAAGCGCTACTTGCAAAAACGTACCTGAATATGGGAAAGTACATCGAAGCAGAAGCTCATGCCGAAACATGCATTGCACTTGGTAACGGATTGATAGATTTCAATATAATTGACTCAATTGGGTATTACCCTTTTCCATCGCAGCCTTATACGACAGACCGTAATAAGGAAGTTATATTTTTTTCGGCCATCCCCAACATCGCTGTCACGGATCCTGCGAGACTTAACGTGGATACCGTTTTGTTTGGAATGTATGCAGAAAATGACCTGCGTCGCCATGTTTATTTTGAGCGGGATGCGGAGGCACTTTTCAGCGGCAAAACAGATAAGTTATTGTTCAAAGGAAGCTACTGTGGCGATGGGCCATTTGGCTTTTTTACCGGCCTTGCCTTGGATGAGATGTATTTAATTGCGGCTGAATGCGCCGCCCGCTTGGGAAATCATACCAAAGCTCTTGATCGGTTGAACTACCTGATGAAAAATCGGTATAACAAAGATGCCTTTAATCCAATTGTGGACCAAGGTTCCAAAGCGCTCCTTGAAATCATTGTAGCTGAACGGCGTAAAGAATTGATTTTCCGTGGCATTTCGTGGGAAGACCTGAGAAGGCTTAATAAGGATGAAAACCATAAAAGAACGTTGTATAGGACTGTGCAAGGAGGTACATATGAACTTGAGCCGCTTTCAAAGCGATATGTTTGGCCTATACCGGATGAGGAAGTTGCACTGGCTGCGTTGAAGCAAAATGAGCGATAATCGATAAAGGAGGCCCACGCAGGGCCTCCTTTGACTACTTAGGGCCTGTCACTGGCATCGTCTCCAACGGTGACTTCGCTGCTATCTTCCGCTTCCTCAACCGTGTTTGGTACTTCCGTTGCGGTTGCGTCAAAGGCGAGATGAATCGCACAGCGATCACCAGTATTTTGCTGAGCACAACCAAGCCCACTCGTCGGCGGATCGGTGGTGAGTTTCATTCCGATTTGCTGGTTCCCAGGATCCGAAGCTGGACTTCCTGTGATACTTACATTGTACCACCCATCCTCAGGGGCCTGGGTAGACTGAACCACCTTAAACGCCGAAAACCCAATAAACGTGACCACCAGGGCCAGGGTGAAGAAATAATCCTTGACTACCTTCACCGATTTTTGTAATAGTATCATTATAAATAATTTTTGCGGCACACCTTTTTTGCCTGCGGCATGCATGCAGGGATCCGTAATCGGTGCAGGCCACCTGCTTCAGGTTTCCTGTACCTTGCTGGCGCTGCTCACGGCCTGCGCCGGAAAAGCGCGAACTTCCGAGGGAAACGTAGCCGCATAATAAGGGTGCGGTAAATAGGAATGTGGTTTGTGATTCTTTTGCCCCCGAAAAGTCGGGTGGCTTTATGGTGGGGTTTGCGCTCGCCGTCAGTTTTTTGAGGTCTTGTAAGCCGGATGCCAAGGACAGCCAGTAGGAGGTAGGCTGCGTTGAACCATAAATGCTCCTCCCAGCTAAGCCCGCTGATCACCGACCCGCAGCCGCAGGGGCGCTTTTCGTACCAGCCCAGTACGCCAAATAGGATAAACAACGTAAAGCCGAGCATGAGCACCGCCGAAAGCCACGTCCCTTGGTGCTGGCGCTGCCGGTTGCGCGGCCAAGCGATGAGCACCGCAGCTGCCAGCTCCAGCAGGGGCAGCAGCCAGAAGAGCACATCGGCCCACCAGCTGGGAAAAGGCTGCCGTAGCAGGGTGCTGTGGAAGCTCGTCAGATCCCACAGCTTGTCCGCTGCGACCGGAACCCACAGCGCCAACAGTGCCAGCCGGATGAGGGAGGTAATGGTGTTTGTGAACGGTTTTTTCGTAATCGACATAATGCAAATATGAAGTAAGGAAATGGGGTAAATAGTCCGATTTCGGACTGAATTGATGATCGGTTCAAGTGCGATCGCCATGCTAGCGGTTCCAGGCAGCTTTGGCTCGGTAAAACTGGCTACGGCTCATATGCAGGAAGGCGATTTGCTGGTGTTCGTTTAATTGGGCGTACAAATCGGGCAGGAGGGTTCTGAACAGGGCATACCGCTGGACGGTATTGGCCAGGGCAAGCAACAGCATGGTTTCCTGGCGCTTGATGCGCTGCTGCTTGAGCACGTGCAGCAGTTCGCTCACGCTCATGAAGTGTTGCTGGGCTTGGCGCATAACGGCCACCGGAATGAGCAGCAGCTGGGTGGGCCGCAGGAACTGGATGTGGAAATCCGGGGCATGAGTCGTAAAGAGGTGGCGGGTACCGGTAAAATAACGGTTGGCGTCGACTACCCAGGCATAGGCTGCTTTATTACCGGGCAATAGCTCAAGCGCGGCGACCAGTCCGTTCAGTACAAAGCACCAGTATGGCTGTACGTCTTTCGCTAACATGAAATAGCTGCCCGTTGCATATGATCTGACCCGGGCATGTTCTTGCAGATATTCCCATGCTGCCTGTTCGGGCTGGAAATGCTTTTTCCAGTAGGTGTAAAATCGTTCCATATGCAACCGGCTACAGAAAAACACCGCCCAGCTCGGGCTCCGTGGGCTGGGCGGTATAGAATCGGTGGCCCGCAGGATATGCCTGCCCCCGATGGAAAACCGGTGGCTGATGCCTCTACCTGCCTGAAGGCGGGCGGGGCATCAGTACACGATTATAAACGTAAGGTGACGGCCTTCGCCTCCGCTGCTGGCAGTGCTGCCGGGCGACGAGTCCAATTCGCCTTCGCTGAGCACCAGCTTCGTATTGGTGATGCTGATACCTTCCGGCTGCTCCGGCTTGTTCAGGATGATCGGAATCCGGTGCCGGATGGCGTAGGCGATTTCCACGGCCCAAACCTGCCTCAACGATTCGTCGATGCCGATGAGGAATGTTACCTGATCTGTGCTCAATTCAAACCGGTAGGGTAGCCAATCGGCCAGTCCGGCAGCAACTAAGGCTGCCTCTTTCCACAACTCGGCATCGGTCTGTGCATACAGGGCGCTTTGCCATAGCTGCACCCCGTCATTGGTAAATAAATACCTGTCTTTCATGTAAAGTATTTGTTAGGTTTAACCATAATAGACACACACCGCGTGTGTCCTTTGGTGCCGAAATTAACGCCCGCACCGGGCCGTTACAGCGGGGATTGCGTGGTTTTGGAATGAATGGGCAGGGTTTTCGGGAAGAACGGGCGAAGCGGGGATGAACGGGCAGACCACCGGATGAATGGGACAATCGGCCTCCGTGGTTTGGGTTTTTGCCCGTCATTTGCTACCTTAGAAAATCCATACCATACCCAGACTGCTGCTGTACCATGATTGTAAATTTGCTGCACACGTCGGATGGTGCTAGGGATGCCCCGCATGTAGAGTATCCTGATAAGTGGGCCATCCCGTTACTTGCCGCCTCGATCGGCCTATTGATGGTGGTATATGGCCACCGCATTCCATTCGGCACACTCCTTTGGGCGAAGGGCTTTTACTTCTCTGTCATCCCCAGTGTAGCATGTGCATACTTCACCATGCGGATCGTATCCGGTGGTGCACGCTACCTGGACAAGCGCCTGCCGTGGCGCAGCTACTTCTGGAAGCGATTGGCCGCGCAGGCGATCGGTGGCTTGCTGATCCCGGCGGTTTTCGCCTTGGGTTGGAACCTCCTGTATTTTGTTTTCCGAAAGGTGCCTGCGCGGATCTTCGATTACCTGGTACAGGACCTTCCCTTTGTGGTCGTGCTGCTGCTGTTGTTGAACGCTTTTTACATCCGGTACTATTATTGGAAGGTGCCCAGGCAGGCCGCCGGCGCGGAGCAGGGTGCGGCTGCGGTTCCCGATATTCCACCGGCTGTCCCGGATCAGACTGATCATTCACTTCCTCCTTTGCCGCTGGCGGCGTATTACCAATCCGAAGGAAAGGTGACGATGGCGTATTGGGAGGAGGGGACGCGCACGATCGATACCCGTACCATCCGCGAATTGCAAGCTGAACTGAATACTCATCAGTTTTTCAGTATCCGAAAGGGTGCCATCATCCGCCGGGATATGATCGCAGCGGCTAAACCCATTGGGCGGCATTATCGTATTACGCTGCGGCGCCCGTATGAGCGTGTCGTGTTTTTGACCAGCAAGGCGCGGACCGGTGCCTTTCTTGATTGGTATCAGACATAAGTGTTTTTTGCTTAAGTTTGTAATAATGAATTGTTACATCTGCCACTTGTCGGCGGTTGCGACAACTACCCGTGGAAAACCAACATTACCTGCCTGAGCACGCCTGCTTCGAGGTGTCGCCGGGCTCCCCGCATTGACAATGGTGCTAAACCACGATTGTCCATGAAAACCTTTATCCATACCTTGACTGATTACCTAAGTGAAATCATCACCCTGCTGCGCCAGTGCGTAGAAATGCTGCATGCCATCCAACGTGAGCAAGCCGAAAACCCCGATCCCCTTCATGACGCGAAGTATGCGGCAAACCGCATCGGCGTGGTAGACAGGACACTCTACCGCCTTATCAAGAAGGGTATATTACCCGTGGACTCGTATGAGAATGGCAGACGCCTGTTCCGCGAAAGCGACATCGAACGCTGCCGGAGGTATTACCACGGGGAATAGGCTTGGGTCCGGCTTGGGTGCTTATCCGACGCTGACCGCTGGTTTGCACTGCCTTGTACTGAGGCTCAAAGCGGACGGTCCGCAATGAACCTCGGCCGAGTGAAGGCGGAGGCTGGGCTGAGCACCGAAGCCGATCCCGAGCGGGGTTTGTTACAAACGTCAGCAGCCACCATGACATTTAGCGGACATCTTCCGGACAATTTTTGGCTTTGGCCGGACACCTGTCGGACAATCGTATGTCAGCTATAGTATGCTATTTTTCAGTGTTTTATGTTTGCTTCGTCGGTGTTGGGCTGCCCCAGGGCAGGACACCGGCGATGGTTTTTTTTAAGTCAAACATAAAAATGAAATGATATGGCAAAATTCGTAAACGGTGCCATTGGCACCTTCTCCGGAAAAGTGGGAAGCATCATCGGTAGCAGCTGGCGTAGTATCCCTTACATGCGTGGGTTGAGCAAGAAACGCACGAAGCCCTTTACTGAAGCACAGCTTGCGCAGCAGCAGCGGTTTGGTCTGATGGGACAGTTCCTGCTGCCCCTGAAAGGACTGTTGGAGATCGGCCTGACCAACATGGATGAATCGACGGCCACGCTCTTCAATCGGGCTATGGCACTCAACCTGCCTGCGGTGACGGGCATGTATCCAGACTTCACTATTGACTACACTGCTGTACAATTGAGCAAAGGATCGCTGCAACCGCTGCGTGGGGTGTCCGTGACCCCGGAAGCGGGCGTAGCCAACGTAACCTGGAATCCGGTGGCCAACAGGTATAGCGGCAACGCGGACGATGAGGTCTTGGTACTGCTGCATGACCATGAGCTGAACCTGTTCTACACCTCGGACGAAATCGTGGCGCGGTCAGCCGGTGAGGTGGCCATCCCGTTGGATACCGACACGGCGGGTCATACAGCAGACGTCTGGCTATTTGCGATCAGCCGGGATGGAAAAAAGATCGCTAACACCGTGCACGCTGGGTCACACGTACTCATTTGATGCTCAGGATATCATAAACCTTGGACTGGAGCTTCGTGCTCCGGTTCATTAAATCATGCAACAATGGCTAAATTAATTGATTTACTGACTTTTTCAGGAAGGGTAGGTGATATGGTGGGCTGCATGGGACCTACGGGGTTCTATCTGCGCAAGCGCCCGAAAAAATCGGCGAAACCGCCCACGGCACGGCAGCTGGAAACGCGGGCAAGAATGACAATGGTGATGCGGTTTCTCAGTCCGCTGCGCGAAATTATTTACCGCGGCTTTGCGTCGCCTACAGACCGTGGATCCAAAACCGGAGCCCTGAGCCGGGCAACGGCACTGGCCATCACACACGCGGTGGCGGGCGAATATCCTGATCTGTACATCGACGCCGCCCATGTTCAACTGACAAGGGGTACCCTACGCCGGTTGTTGAAGCCTTCGGTGACCACTGTCGGCACACTGCTGAAGCTGGCTTGGACGCCGAATGTCGACCACTTCGGCAATGCCTTTGCCGATGACGTGGTGTACATGCTGATCTACCAAGCGAAGGAGGGTGTGCTGCTCACGGGTGAGGCTACGCGCGATGCAGGGGAAGTAGCTGTGGACATTTCGGCTGAACCCCTCGGCAGCCGACTGTTGGTATACGCCTGTACCGCTGAACGCGACCACAAACGGTTTTCGGATAGTCAATACCTGGGCGAAATAGAACGGTAATCTTAACCCAATATCAAATGGACAATACCATAAAAATCATCCGCGTGGCGCAGGGGAAGGACAGTACCCTGAGCCACCTCTATATCGACGGCCTGTTCTGCTGCTACCTGCTGGAAGACAGCATCCGCAAGGAGAAGATACAGGGCCTTACCTGCATCCCCGAAGGAACATACCGCCTGCGGCTCAATCCCTGGGCGGGGATGAATGCGCAGTACGGTGTGAAGTATCCGAAGGTGCACCGGGGCATGGTGGAGATCACCGGCATCCCTGATTTCAGCCTGGTGTTCATCCACATCGGCAACTACCACACGCAGACACTGGGCTGCCCGCTCGCGGGATCGTACTGGCAGCGGCTGGACGGTGATTATCAGGTGATGCACTCGGCCGCGGCGTACAAGTATGTGTATCCGCTGCTGCTGGAGCAGATTGATAAGGGGAATGATCGGTTGGTGGTTTTAAACCGGTGCTCCACGTCTGGATCCGGGGGTTGGTGATTGGGGTTTTAGCCTGCTGCTCGCCAGCTGGATCTCCGTCGCTACGCTAGGATCTCCTAGGCTGGCTCTGCAGCAGGCGTAAAACAGATGGGGATGGTTGGTTGGTGATTGGAGGGGGTAGCCTGCTGCTCGCCAGCTGGATCTCCGTCGCTACGCTAGGATCTCCTAGGCTGGCTCTGCAGCAGGCGTAAAACCGGTAGGGGTGGAATTGGGGCTTCGCTTCCGTCTCCCCATAACCCAGCAGCTTAGAAAGCCCAAAAGAAACCTAGTGACGCGGACCGCAGGGAGCGTTGCAGTTTCGTTGGGCTTTCTAACAGCGACCCCATTCGTTCCAGTTGCGTCGCACACCCAAAGTACTCCACAGCCCTCTACACCAAGCAGCTATGAATGTGCGTAAGCAACCTAGGGGCGTGAGCGCAGCGAGCGTTCCAGTTGCGTCGCACATTCATAGCTGCCCCCAATCACATTTATTAATCACAAAAAGAAAGGAGAAAATATGAACGATAACAAAAAAGCCGTCGGACATCCCGAAGCGGGGAAGCCGACCTTATACGAACGCATCAAGGAAGGGCTGGCCGTAGCGAGCCAGCTGATAATTGCCTCCCCGATGAAGCTGCCGCCCAAGGTGGTGGCCGTAGCCAAGTACCTCGCACTGGCGCTGGGCGTGCTTGAGGCGGTGGAAGGCGCCACCCGAAAGGAGGAAGATGATGAAGGCTAACCAACAGCTCGGCATCGGCACCACGGGCGGCACGCTACTGGGTGTCATCGGCCAGCTCGGCATGCACGATGTGCTCAAAACAGCCGTGCTTGCCGCCATCGGCGCGGTGGTGAGTTTCGCGGTCACCCTGCTGCTACAAAGGTGGAAGGGGAGAGGGCGTTAAAATGGATTGGGGTGTCCCCGGTCGGGCGGGAGTCAAGCGATGAGCTTGGCTTTCGTTTTCTGTCTTTTAAACGTAATCCTCAGCTGATTCCTCAATGGCATAATCTACGTCAAAGTACTTCAGGGTTTCTTTAAGCACTTTCACATCCTGGCTATTTCTTCTTTTTGGCCAATTCAGAGCGGACTTTGCGCACGAAAGCAACGGAGACCTCGGCGGCACTTGCTGCCTGTTCATCAGTAAAGCCAAAATCAAGGATGAGGTTTTCGACTACATCATAGCTTTTTTGCTGTAAGCCCTGTTGTAAGCCCTGTTGTAAGCCCTGCTGCCGTTCTTGTTTTTTGAGTACTTCTATAACACCCATTTCAATAGCGCCTCCTGTCACTTCATAAATGAACTTATCAAAGTTACGATTTATTTTCTCATCATCAATGAAAATAAAGTTTTTCAGAAACACCAAGAAATTAATTATACGGTCTTTATCATATTTATCGGAAGCAATCAAAGCCCTTGCGATGGTGCTGCGGTCCTCGCCAAGCTCCTTTTCCGGCACCTTACCCTCCAGCAATGCCTTTTGGCAAGCCAGTACAATAAGCGCAAAGGCATTGTCCATAGTCAGCAGTTCTTCCTCGGTGTGATCGAAGATGTGGTATGTGCGGTAACGGAAACTGATGGTGGTATCTAACACTTCTCTCCGGTATTCCTCCGGCTTGGACTGGCTACGGCCGCCTGTGAAAACCGCGATGGTAGCCACTGCAATGCGATATCTGTCCCATATACGGTAATTGTACCCATAGATGCGCTCCGCAAAAGTCGTATCGTCACCACCCTCTATCTCTGTGTTGAGCAGGATATGCCGTTCGGCACCGTCCTTTAGGTAAACTTTCACCAATAGGTCTGCCACACGCTTGCCTTGCTTGCGCTCCCTGTCGGGGATGATTTCAAGCAATTCCTTATCCATAAACATGAATCCATGTTCAAAATCAAACAGTTCATCCGCATTGGGATAAAGGAAACGGAGAAAGTCAGTAAAGTTCTCCTCGAACGCACCTTTCAAAAATTCATCATTCTGCTTGGGTGGTTTATTGTTGGTCTTATTTCTTTTCTTAGGCATGATGGCAAATATAAGTTTTTCCGTTTATTTTTTGCCTTGCCTCATTGCCTTCCGTCATTTGAGCCGCTTGATCAGCAATGATATTTTTCCCGAGTTGTTGAAGTACCAGTTGGGTATGTCATTTGCAAATAGGTATAGTACCCCCGTAAATGGCATGGTTATGACTTTGGATTTCCCGATCTCGAAATCGTGCGTTTTATCGATCGACCCGATCAGCGAAAGCCATTTTGCTTGCCGGTAGCGTTTATACCGATTGAAGGGGCGCTTAAAAAAACTTGAATGGCCAGCCGCATCTGTTTTGATAACGAACTCCTTCCAGCGTCCCTTGGAGACAAATTCGTAGGTCTCTTCGGTAATGACGACCAAACCAGTTGGATTCCAAGGTTGTTTTGCATCTACTCTGATGAGCATAGATTGATTGACTGACAATCTCATGGCTGTGGTTTTGTAGTTTAGGTAGGTAAAGGAACGATGTTACTTTTCAGTTAACAAATATAGTAACTGAAAGTAATAATCAATGGGTATTTGGCAATATTTATCTGTTCGATGTGTCGCTCGATAACTTTTTATTTCCGTAACTTTATATTAAATATTGACAGCTATCTTAGTCAGTGATGACTTCCGAGGTTCCCTGCCCATTGTAGGCATCCAATCGTTGAAAGACGAGTATAAGAAATAAATAATCAGGCTATGGCAACGGTATTCATATCCCCAGTAGCCCCAACGTCGGGGGATGGTATCGACGGCGATCTGTACTATCAGACAGCGCCAGACGGAACGCATATTTGGCAAAAATTAAGCGGCACATGGGCTGACTTAGGTATTGTTGGCGATTTGCCGCCTACCCCATCGGATGAAACATTTATAATGGTTTAACTATGGCGAATTTAGTAGGTAATACCATCGTTAATAATTTCGACAGATTCACGGGTGAGCCGTTTAATGCGGAGAAAGTGACTGTTTGGGCTGATGGCACAATAATGGATGATTCCAAGGTTGACAATGTGATGTATTTCAAGGTCGATACTGGTATTGGCGGTGGCTATGCAAAGCGCACTTATACCGGTCCTGCAAACGTGAAGTGGTTCGGCGCCAGAGGGGACGGCATTGCTGACGATACCGATGCGATAAATTTGGCCTTGTCGTCACCGGCAGGTAGCTTGTTCTTGGAATCGGGGACTTATATTGTCAATTCACCTATTTTGGTAGAGGGCGGGAAGGAACTTATCGGTGAAGGGCCTACGTTGAAACCCGGTGTATCCGCAATCGGTGATCTGGCTACTTGGGGGACGGTCATTAGGTTGTCCGGCGGGAAGAATATAATAAGCGGGATAAAGATAGATGTAAGGGGCCTCACGCAGTCGCAGACAAGTAAATATGTCATTAGGATGATGGGGGCTACCGAGAATCAGGTATCCCATATAGATGTTTTCGTCAATGACGAGCTTACCCCTACAACAGAATACAATCAGGCTATAGATGTGAATTCAGGCTGTATTGACAACAAAATAACGGATTGTCGGATTTACGGTGCCGGGATAAGGTACACTGCCAGCGGGGCTATCGGGACTTTGGTGGAAAGGTGCCTCATAATTAATGCGTCTGCTAATGGTATGACAGCTAATGGTAACGCCGCAGAACCGGTTACGGGACATATCCTTAAAGATAATACCCTCCGTAACTGCAACCGGATGGGGATAGAGGATTATGGTGATGTTCTGGGTACGATCATAACCGGTAATGTTATTGATAATGTTGGCGTCCTCGAACACAGTATGTGTATATCCGCCGTTGGTAACAAATCGATAGTTTCAGGCAATATATTGAGCGGATTCACGGAATATGGGATAGAGAACGCCGGTAACTCGGGAAATGTAGTGACTGGGAATATTATAACTGGCACCGCTGGGATAGGCATCATAGCCAACCTGACCATCGATATGCAGAATATAGAAAGGCCTTACGGGAATATGGTGATCTGTTCCAATTCCATAGAAGGGCCTACCTACGGCATCAGGATGTTCGGGAATGTGTACGACGCTTCTGTAACTATCACTTCAAACGTGCTGAATAATTGTAGAAATGGAATAACGATAGAGTCTCTTACGAGTAACAGTACATCGGCAATGATAGTCGGGAATAGCGTGTATTACAAAGGACCGGATACCGTAGGGGCGAGGATAGGGCTGAGGATAGTCACTGGAACGACCACGAAGGTTATAATTTCTGGCAATTCTATTGTGTTCCATTCCGATACAGGAGGTAATTTCCAGCAATCCGCCATCAGTTTCAGTTCCGAGTATTGCGTCATCACCAATAATTTCATAAACGGGAATGCCGTAACTTCAGGCGGCGGTCCCGTCCGATTTTGGTCCTCCGGCGCTGCGTCACCAAATTCGATAATAACCGAGAATATTGTGATAGGAGCAACTACCGATTTAAATGGCTTGGAAAGTCCATACATGATGGGTAATCTGTTTGATACACTTAATCAAGGTTCAAGGCAGACCATATCCTTTTTCAATGGTTCAAGGATCGCCAAACAATCAATAACGGCGACGACTGCGGGGCAGGCCATATCAAATCTGTTAACAACACTTTCCGCGTACGGCCTCATAACTAACCAAACGGCGGCAATATTAGCGGCAGGGACCCCATCCGTAGCATCTGCCGATACTGCAACGGCCCCAAGCGCTGCATACAACCAAACGGAAGTACAGGCTATACTCGATGAATTAAGAGATCTTAAAACTAAAATGCGGGCAGCAGGTTTGCTTGACCTATAACACATCACCTATTCACGATATCATATTTAATCCCCAGCAACCCACCTATATTATTATAAAACCCGCCGGCATCCACGGCCACTCCGCCGGACAATTGCAAGCCGGGCACAGTTTGCAGATCAACAGAGACCTCATGCAGGCTGTAGAACTGATTTTGAGGTGAGGCCGTGATAAAATTATCATGTGTACCGAAATTGCGGGTATAGGTCAGCATCGTTCTTCCGGAAATGCCGGGCGCGTACCGGTGCAGCATGCCGATGTGTCCGCCCACAATGCGGTTATTGATGAAGTTTCGGTTGCCAAGATTTCCTGTGCTGCCGTTCTTCCAATCCACCGCCTCGACGGGAAGAAAATTAGCTCCGCGATGCAGGTTGAGGAATAGCGGTGTTCCAATGCTCCGATACTGGTATTCCCAACCGGTAGCATAGACGCCATTATTGTAATAACTTTGTAGTTCAGCACTTTGAAAACTTTCCATCTGCTTGGTATAGATAAACTCAAACATCAATCGATCCAACCAATGATGGTCTTTCAAGGTTACGTTTAGGCCGCCAACGCGGTCGATGTTACGCATATCAATGCCCATACCACTCTCAAACGGCACTTGGAAGTACATGTGCCATAGAATATCGTTCATTTCTAAATCACCGCCGAATTCGATTACACCCCGTTGATCGCCGGCACGGTTGGGCCGTATCCCATCGGGATCGCTGCCGTCATTCGCTTCTCTTACGAAGAGGACGTCGAAGAAGCCTGCCCAAGATCGATCCAGTTTAAAATCGCCCCGTTCGCCAGCCCACACGGCAAAGTGTTGCACGCCGCCAAATACTTTAAAGGGTCCATTGCCCAATTTCGCATAAAAAGACTTCTCGTGCAGCCAAGCACGTTTCATGGATTGTTCCTCGCCCATCCAGCCGTGGCTGATCGATCCCTTGATTTGCAGCCAGCCGTTGGTATAGGGCACCGGCGTGTAATCTGGAAAGGCAAAGCCGATTTTCGGGATGGGTAAGGCATTGCCGCTGAGCCCCAGAGAACCGGTGGATAGCAAGGGGTCTACCTCGCCTAATATTTCTTGAAACCGTCCGCCGCGAAACTCTAACGCCCCATACCGCGCTTTCAAGTATCCCTGCTGGATCACCACCCGATTGAAGTGCTGATTGTTGACGATATTTGCGCCGTATTCCAAGCGGAAATTATGTTTTCCGGCTGGATAGGTGTGAGCGCCCCATGCCCCGATGTGGGTGGACAGGTCCATACCCTCCTCACTGAGCATTCCGAAACGGTTGGATTCGATCCAGAGGGGTTGAAAACCCTTGGAAGCAAAGGTTGCCATGGTTCCCACCTGTACCTTCAACGAATCGGTTCGCTGTGTTAATGAGTCTGTTTCTTGCGCATGGGCAATTGTCGTTAGGAGTAGGAGAGAAAGACTAAGCGTGTTTTTCATGAGTTGTCAACGTTACCAAGTTCTGTTCAAATTCCTTTAATAACTGTTCTTTACTCAAAAAGCGTTCCGCATATTGCCGGGCACGCTCCCGGGGTGCGTTTAGGTCAGTATGAAGTGCTTGTTGCAAGCCGTTTACGAGTGCTGCTGCTGATTCTGGTTCGATGAGAATGCCCAATTGATGGTGATCGACCACCTCATACAAAGCGGTGCCCGGCATTGCGGAGACGATGGCGCACCCTCCCGCAGCAAGGATGCCGGTAAGTTTGCTGGGCATCACCAGGTCGGATGCCGATTTCTTTTGCAGCACCAGGTGCACGTCTGCTGCGGCCAGCAAGGCCGACAGTTTTTCATAGGGCTGCAAGGGATAAAACCGTACTTGCGGCAATCCGGCTTGCTCGGCCATCGTCTTGAGTCGGTCGCGCGCACCGCCTGAACCGCAGATGACGAAGTGCACGTCAGGCTTATCGCTGAACGATTTAGCAGCATCGATGATGATCTCTATCCCCTGTTTTTCGCCGAGGTTGCCGGAGTACAGGATCACCTTGTCGTCCATGGGTATACCCCATTCGCTTCTCAGCGACTGTTCTTTGGGGAGGGGTTTGATAGCCTGCTCATCGACCCAGTTGGGGAACATGATGTATTTCGTTTCAGAAACACCTTTGGCCAGGATCTTCTTCTTCATGCCCAAGCTGATGGAAGACACCGCATCGCTTTGGTCAAGCAGGTATTTTTCCGCTTTGAACATCGCATTGAGCAGGCGTTCGTTGCTGATCATGCCCAATTCTTTCGCAGCGTCTACCTGCAGATCCTGGATGTGGGTGACCAGTTTGGCTCGTTTTAGCTTCGCGTAAAGCATGGCAAAAAAGCCCAAGTGGAAGGGTGGGGTGATATCGATGACCACGTCATATTTCTTTTTCAGCAATAGGCCAAACCATTTTGGGAATACCCCGCCGAGGAAGGAAAATTCATGCAGGATGCGTTTTTTCGACGTCACTTCCTTGGGCACATACAGCGGTACACGATGTACCGTCACGCCGTCGACTTGCTCGGTGATCCATCCTTTGCCCTTGTATGCTTGGTGTATCTCCCATTCGGGATAGTAGGGTTTGGCCGTGACGGCTGCCACTTCATGCCCCTGGGCGGCAAACCAGGCACCCATCTCACCGGTATATTTGCCGATGCCGGTGAGTTCTGGGGAATAATTGATACCAAAAATGAGTATACGCATCGTTTCAGTAATTGTTATGCACACTTAACACCAGCGTGTTAATGTTTTCTGAGGTAAGCGATTTTCGTCCAATTAATTTTCTTTCACGCCCAATAGGAGCCTAGCCAACCATTTCTGGCGCTGGAGGCCAACGACGAACAGATAAGAGCATATGAAGACAAAACTTGTCATGGCGACCATGAAAAACAGGTCGTATGTGATGGTAATCTTTAACACCTTACCAACTATAACTCGCCATAACCAAATAAAAAGGAAATGTGAGAGATAAATGCCGTAGGAGGTGGTACTCGCCTGAATGATTTTTTGGCTGACCGAGAATATCGGCCGACCTATGCAGATGAGGAATACGCTGATCCCGCCCAGGGCATTAATCATATGGTAATCCAAAAAAGTCAATTTGACTGTATAAAAACTACAGTACAATGTCACTACAAAAGCAACCAGTCCCAGTATTAATAGCCACACATTGAATGCGGGTTTGGTAATCTTGTCCTTCGTCCACCATACCACTAATACGAAAACACAAAAAACCAACAGTCCTCCAAGGGAATGTGCGAATTCCTCGTATTTCACCCCGATGAAAAAATGAAGGAGCCCAGCCGCTAGACACCCTACAGCTATCCATGTCAACCTTCGTTTTATGGCGTGAAACAAGCCGTATAAGATGAGCTGGTAGCTGATTAACAAGGGAATAAAATACATCTGTGGGGTCGTTTTGCCATACAACAGAAGTTCCCACCAATTATCTAGCGTCAATACTGGGGAGGGAGACTGGTTGCGGAGATGCAAGATAACCGTATAGATGAGTGTCCACGAAAGGTACGGAACGACCAATCGGTGGAAGATTTTGCTAAAATGATTCACCGGCCTAGGACTGGAAATCCCGATCAGAAAAAAAGCCATCGAAACCAATATGAAATAAGGAACCCGAAATGGAGTGAATAAGGATGCAAAAGTGGACGCTGCAACGGTATCATGGTTCACATGGGCGGCAATTACTCCAAATGCAGCGATTAACTTGAAAATATCAAGAGCCCTGTTCTTTTTCTTCTTTTCTGTTGCTACCATTACCTGGTTCCTTAATCTATCGTTTAATTTCGGTCAAACCGTTGGGCAACGGATATCCACTGCTATCCAAAGTTTTATTCTTTTTCTTTTTTTACTAGCTCATTAATTTTGCAATAGATTTCCGTGAAATAGGCCATCTTCAATATCGCGAACGCGAATCCGATTGCACCGTCGCGAAAACCGCCCATGAGGAAAAAACTGCCCAGAAAAAAAACAGGACCGATAAGCGGCGTCCGCATCAGCTTATACTTGATACGCTGTTTCCACGTTAGGTCAGCTTTTTCAGCCGTCTCCATCATCTTCAGGTATCGGGAAGCTTCCCAGCTGGAGTACTCGTTATGTTTATTGACATAGTGGGCTACCCCTCGGAAGTCCCGATGGTCGATCTTCTCATCAATGAAGCCTACTTCGCCTGTTAGTATTGGATGTTCATGAATTTCCATATCCAAGTGGCTCCATTGTTTTTCATCGATGTATTCGTATTCACCGGCGCCAACCTTGAACAAGGCCAGTTTCTTCAATGGATAGCCTCCTTTTAACTTTTTTCCCATGAAATAGATCGAGTAATTCAACCAATAGCCTACTTTTGTCTGATCGGATAACGCTCTTGCAACCGCCTGCTTGAAGGCGGGCGTAACGTATTCGTCTGCGTCAATAAACAGTACCCATTGAGTATCCGGTGTATGGTTGCGAAGGTACCAGTTGCGTTTTTTAGGAAACTGCCCGTTCCATTGAAAGTCGACGAATACCGCTCCGAACCGTTCGGTGATGACCCTTGTTTGGTCTGTACTTCCCGAATCGACCACGACAATCTGCTTCGCAAAATCGTTGCCTATTGCTTCAAGGCATCCCGGAAGATTTTTTTCTTCGTTTTTGGCGGGAATAACAATGGTTAAATCTAATGTCATAAGCTCTTATTAAGCGATTTATTCCAGTTCACGCGGCATCAAGGGTTTGGCAGGGAAACCCGAACAAACCATCCAAGGCGGTGTGTCTTTGGTGACCACGGAGCGCGCTCCGACCACGGATCCCTCGCCGATAGTCACTCCTGGGTGGATAAATGCTTCCGCCGCGATCCAAGCATGGTCTTCAATGACGATGGGCTTGGTGACTAAGGGGAAACCTTTCTTGGTGTAATCGTGTGTACCTGCACAAATGTAGGCCCCCTGTGAAAGAACCGCCCGTTTGCCGATGGTGATCTTGCCTTGGCTGTATAGGTTGACGCCGTTGGCCACGCCGCTTTCATCCCCGATCTCCAGATTCCATGGGGCCCAGATTTTTACCCTCGGATAGACATGTACCCCTCGGCCGATTTTGGCGCCGAATAAGCGTAATAGCAGCGTACGCCACCCGTGGAAGGGGCGGGGAGAATATCGGAAAAGAACAAGATATACTAAGCCCCAAACCGCTCTCATGATGCGGTTACTTAGCGAAAATGATGCTCCTGTGTAGGTGTCGGTATTATAGGTCATTCATCTAGTTGTTTTAGCGATCTGTTTATTTTAGTGCATTTATCAGATTATCGGCAGCACGTTCCACGGTAAATTGTTTTTCATACGTCATCTTCGTAGCCAAGGCCATGCCATCGTGTTGATTTCGGCTCATTTCATGCCAATTTTTTAACAGGGAATAAACCCCTTGCTCTGTATCGTCAGCTACCAACCCGCCCCCGCTACTCGTTATTTCCCGCCAGATATTCACTTTGTTGCTGATCAATACCGGTTTGCCGCAAGCCATGGCTTCCACAATGGCAATACCGAAGTTTTCCTGATGGCTGGGGAGTATAAATACCTCACATCCATATAGTGCCCCCCACTTGGCATTGCCAGTCAGCATGCCCGTAAATAAAATTTGAGGAGTCGTTTGTGCAAGCGCGACTATTTCCCTGCCGTAGGGAGTATCCAACCCCGGACCCGCAATAATCAGCGATGGGAGTGTGCCTGCTTCGCTAAGCAGTTTTTGGTAGGCTTTGATCAGGAGATCTACCCCCTTTTTTTCGTGGACCCGACTTAAGAATAACCAATAGGACTGATCGAACGTAATGGGACAGGTGACTTGGAAGTCATGCGTGAGCTTGACCGAATAGGAGGGAGGCGGCTGTATACCATAGCCGACATTCATCTCTTTTTTTGGATGGTATAAGCGGAACGTTTCACGGGCGAGCAGCAATTCCTGTTCGCATGTAAACAATATCCCATCCGCATTGTTGACAAGATACCGTTCAAATAGACGCCAAAAAAGCCAGTTGCGCAAAGCCTTCAGTTTGCGGCCAGGGGCTTTTTGGAAATAGGGATCTAACATGCCGTGGGGCATCACGAATAACTTCGGCGCGTTTTTGTGTTGGGTTTTGTATTGTTTTAATGCCCTGTAAGTGCCATAGCCGTTATGCAGCCACAGGCCATGGATGATGACGGTATCAAAGCGGTGCAGGTTGTCCAGCAACCAAGCGCGCAACCGCGGACAGTAGGCATATGGCCCTTTGGCGGGGCCGATGGCATGGATCGTGAACGTATCACCGCCCAAATACGGTGCGTCGGGCATATCAAAGCAAACCACCTCGTTGGATACACCGAGTAGCTCCAAAGCAGGAATGCTATTCCGTATACCCTGTGAAGGCCCCCCGTGTGCGGGGTTCATGCTGGCGATGACGCGGAGTACCTTCATTCCGGAAGAATTTCGTTATAAATCTTTTCTATGTTATTCAATGCGTTTTCGGCATCGAATCGTTTAACATTTAGAAAACCCTGATCAATCAGTTGTTGTCGATGCGGATTGTTGAGAACACTTTCCAGTACATTTGCAGACGTCTGCGCCCATCGCGCTACATCTTCAAGATTTCCATTCGGCCGCCTATCGATGTATGTTGCGGCGTTGCCTCCTACCTCATTCATGGGTGCGTCATTGGTTGTGACTACCGGACATCCCGAAGCCATGGCTTCTATAATTGGCCATCCGAATCCTTCTGCAAATGAAGGAAATAAAAGAACGTTTGCGGTTGCGTAAAAATCCTGGACCTGCGAGTCGCTTACGTCTGTCAGGGGAAAAATGTCTTGTTGATACTCGGACTTTTGGTGGGCTTTATTGAGCGATTCGTTTGGTAGGGCTCCAATTAAAACCAAGGGTAATGTTAATGAGGATTGGCGACGCCAGGCCGTATATATTTCGATGACTCCCGGACGGTTTTTGTACCATTGATTGCCGCCGACATGCAGCAGAAAACCTGCCGATAGCTTAAGATTAAATTCTTTTTCAAGCGCTTTTCTTACTATTGTAAGGTCTGTTGCGGGTTGAAACTTTCGGTTGAGACCATTATAAACTACTTCAGATAATTGTGGTTTGGATATTAAGAATCGATGAAGATCCCTTTTTGTTTTTTGTGAAATGGAAATAAAATTTTTGCCTTTCCGGTACCCTCTTCTAATAAATGCTTGATAAGCTTTTCCAGACGCACCGGTTGGGTTTTCGGGGATTTCACCTAGCGCGCTGCGTTGTGCTAAAAAGTCGTGACAATGAATAACATGCGGGAATTGCACTAAATAGGGGACCCAGGGACCTAAAGCATGATCAGTAAAGACATACAAGGTGTCTGAGTTGCTTTTTTTTAGTTGTTTCTTAATCCATAATGGGAAAAGCACATATTGGTCAATGTATCCCATCCATTTCTTTAGTGCGCGTGGGATAGGAAAGCGATAAAACACTGCTTTTGGTGCCCATACAGTGACTTCATGCCCACGATTTTTCATGCTGTTAGCAAGCCAATTGGTGTAGCGTGGCATGCTTTGGGATGGAAGGAAACGAGGATGCGTGAGGAAAGTGATTTTCATTCGGGTCCTGTAAAAAACTTGTTTGACAATTTGACAATATACCTGTTCCTCATCTCGGCCATAGAGACAACCATATCCAGTGGTCGTTCTGAAATTTGATATTATCGTTACGTGTAGGGCTATATGTCGGTATTTTCATTTACTCCGTATAAATATTTTTAAGACGAAAATGACTATCCAAAACGTAAAGCAATCCTGCCAAAAACCCCTCATAATGTAACTAAGATCAGTTAAGCAACCATTTGCATTGCGAAACATTCCTAAAAATCCAAATACATTTATTAAGCCTAATGTGGAATATACTATGCCCTGTGAGCCATACCATACATAGCAATCCAATAGCTTGAATACCAAAAAGAAAAAGATGTACTGTATGAGAAAATATAGATAACCAAAGGTGGCTAAACCATCACCAACGTGGCTGGTCACCCGAAAGGATCCCAATAGTGATTTTCCATCCACTATTTGATATAACATGTCACCACGTGAGTATTCCAACTTGGTTTTGTCGATTTGAATACCCAGGAGGTTCAATATGGACGTAGGATATGTTGCAAGAGCCTTCTGCGTAAAATCATCAAGCATCACCTTATTTCCATAGCCTATCTTATCGGCATAATAAATAGTTCTGTCGGAAATCCGCAGATTCCCAAATCTATTTAGCATGAAATTATCTAAATACATTTCGTCCCATCCTTCATTATAAGAGATTACTTCATTTTTTTCTTCAAGTGAAACGGAACGCAACCGTTGCATGAGTTCTTCATTCTGTAATGTTTCTATGGTTTTATTGAATAACTCAAAACGACCAACATTCCCACGTACTCCACGGGTTGCCAACATTGCTAGAGAAATATCGGATACTAAATTTAATCCGAAAACAATAACGATCCCTAAAACGACGATTCTTATAAGTGAAAAGTGGCGAAAAATGGAAATATTATGTTTTAACAGAAAGAGAAAGTATAACAATATAATGGTCAATATGGGGAATAGCATTGCCAACCGACTATTGGTAGCAAAGCTCACCAGAAATAGTACGACTACATATACCCAAATAAATATATTACGCCGACGATTGTAAGCTATGCCCGATAATGTAGGAAAAAGCATAATTAGAGGTGCATATTGCAGATAAGTCAGCCCCGCTAGAAGTTTATTGCCTACATCTCCATATTCTACCTCACCCGCTACTGACAACTGCTGTACGCGTATCGCTAAGCCCACCAATCCCAGCAACCACAAAATTCGGGCGTCTGTTTCAAAAAAACCCAATTTATACAACGCTCGTTGTATTGCGTTGTTGCTTTTTTTCTTTTGGACCACAGCCGTATAAAAGGCCAGCGAAGAAACAATAAATAACAATGTTTCGTGAAAAAAAGTTTCGTAAGCCATTCCGAATTCGTAGGCTATCGGCTTGCCTTCAATCAACGTGGCTATTAATGGTATGTACCTGTACAAAAACATTGATAGAAACATCAGGAAAGCAAACGGGTGCATCAGAATAATACTGCGTTTTAAAAAGTATGTGCGGAATATCGCCCATACTATCAATTCCATAATGCAACCGCATAGATTTTCCCACGATGGAAATACGATTAGTTCGATAGCAATGGCAAAGTATAATAGAATACCCAACCATTTCCTGGATAAACTGATAATATCATCTTTAGGCATTGTTTTAATTGCTTGCATCTCTCATCACTACTTCTATCAGTCTTTTAATCGTCTTTTCGTTTGAATAGCCCGAGGTTTCGCATCGTAATGTACCTGCTTTTGCTATTTTTTTTCGGTCGTCATCGTGAGCAAGATAATAAATACACTTTTCCAATAACTCCTCATCAGATGAAAAAAAAGCGGCTTCCTTTCCTTCCTCAAACAATGCCAAATGTTCCTCGGTACGCTCAGCAAGCATAAAACCCCCACACGCCGGGATTTCCATTGTTCGGGTCGTTTGTTGATCAAAGTTCAGTTTGCGTAAAAAACATAACGATATTTTAAACGCCTGCAATGCTTTGGAATAGTCCTCGGAAAAAACTCCAGGGAGAATTTCGAAATTGGGTGCGCCTTTATATTTATTCCACCGTCCATCGCCAAAAACCTTTACTTTGATTCCGTTTTTTGCTAGATATGAAATGCTCTCACCCCGTTCTTTTTCCCACATACCAATAAATCCTACGTCTCCACCCAAACGTTTTACCTCTTCATTTGTAAGTACATGTGGATAATGAAATTTTGATTCGTAGCTATTGTTTTCAAACTTAATATCTTTTGCTCCCAATCTGCGCATATCGTCTAGGATGTACGACTTGTTTGTGAAAATATGGTCATACAATGGAAGACAATTTAGATAATTTTGACTCTGGTTATGCCTAAGCGCCATATTGTCGGGCGAATAACTCACGATCTTTGTTTTGGGCGAGAGTTGTTTGATATCCTGTAAGGTTTCGGGATTTATAGTAATTCCCTTGTCTATCCAAACAATGTCATATGGTTGTTGAACATTTGCTTTCCTGACCAATTCTCTTATTTTCATGTTTGCGCCTGAAATATCTGGTAAACGGATTGGCAGTTTTAACCTCCAAAACAAATGGTAAGCAATCCGATATCCTAGGGATGTGGACTTTTCCGAAGTATTGACCACGTCTATGATATCGGCAACTTTCTCCAACGCCCAGTGGCGGTGCAGGCAAGTGTTACTTAAACCAGACATATTTCCGACTGAGAGGATTTTCATTGATCAGTCATTTTACGTGGATTATAGCAAGGTGAAACTTCGCTAAAAACTTTTGTGATGAAGTCTTTAAAACATGTAAAAGTTTTCCTTTCTTTGGATTTGTCCCTTTATAGTTAGGCATTTTCCCCTCATTCCCCGGACGCCAGCCCCCCGCTTCGCGGTGAATGCTGTAAACACGCTTCATTGATCTATATTGGGGAGAATCAAAGTAATCAGAAGGATATACATGAATGCCTTCCTTCAGAAGTTGTTCATCATCACGAAAGCCGTCACAATCATAACCGTAATTACGAGCGACTGTAGCCATAATTTCCGGACTTATTGTCAAATCGAATTGAAAATTAGGAGGGAAATTTTTACTCGTTGTTCGTATAAAATGCCGTTCGGTATAAAAATCAAGACAATCTTTTATAAAAGGGTGTTTCTTTTCGGCGCCAAAACAATGGGCGGTTAGCCAATGATATTTATTGCCATGGCCTTTCGCACCTGCTTCATTTGCTATAAACATACGGTTGTCCAACACCGAATCAAACGATTTAAATACTTCTATGTCTGTGTCGAACCAAATTCCCCCATGGTGATAGACCGCGTAAAGTCGTATAAAATCAGAAGCAAAAGCCCATTTGCGTACGCTGACTGCTTCGTTGGCAAAGGTGTTGTTAATTTCGGCTAATTTTTTTCCATCCCATAATACATATTCATAATCGGGCATAAATTTTTTCCATGTCGCCATTAACTCTTGAATATGGGTGGGTATAGGTTCGCCGCTAAACCAAGAGTAATGAATTATTTTGGGAATCATATGGCTATTTTTTTAAGGCAATGTTTTACTCATCTTAATAATGACAATAAAGCTATTGCCAATTGTTAAATAGTGTTCGAGGACATTAGTTTTCTATTGCGCTTATTAAAAAATCGACAGAAGATTTTTTTAACTTTTCAAGCTTATTCCTGACTCTATTCCAATCAATTGGATCGTGCAACTGTTCTTTAAAGGTTAACGAGTCATTTTTCTGATACACCCTTGATTCTAATTCCAATTCCTTAAGAATGTGTAGAGCCCTATTTCGTCCATAGGAGTGTTGATTGTCGATAAAGAAGAAAAGGAATGGTTTTTCCATAATGATGGAAAACAAAAGTCCATGATAACTTGATGTCAATACAAATATTGCATGCTGTATTGCAGCAATCCATTCCGGTGTTGTATAGTAATGATTTTCATAGATTCCTAATTTGTTAACCGCACCTTCGTAACCTTCAGAAGAAACATACTTAAAATCTATATCTGTTTCGGATAGATATGTTTCAATTTGAGGCCATGCAATATCTTCTACGGTATTGAAATTTATGAGATAACCAAGGATATATTCTTTTGAGGGGGGTGGGATCGATTCAGTGAGCTTTGTATAGTCCTCTTTTTCCAATAATAATGTTGGATCTAAAACGACTTGTGGATTTAGACAACCTGCTTGTTTCAACAGAGGAATCCCTGTTGGTTCTCGAAGAGAAACACTATTAAACCTTTTCAAATAGATTTCCAATTCCTTTACTAGTCTAGGGTCGTCAGGAATTTTTGACATACCAGCCGCATAGGAAATACGCTTAATGTTGTTTTCTCCAAACTGAAGAAAATATACTTTATCGTAACCATATCTTCCTCCCCAATTCCATATTTGGTCGCTACCTGCAATATAAACGTCCGCGGTAGGGGGTCTTTTTTCCAATTGTTCAATGGTTGTATATAACTCTTCTGAAAACTCAAAGTGTTCTTTATAGAAATTTTCGAAATCGCGACGCTCCACCGACAAGTTAGTTGTTTTTACATTGTCTGCTTTTGACGGAGATAATTTTCGAAAAAACAAATAAATTGCCTTCGCTATTTTTCTTAGTCCTTTTTCATCTTGCAATGTAAAAGCTCTTTTATATTGGATCAAAAACGCATCATAGCCTGATTTTCTTAAGAAGGTCTGCAGCGCGTATGCTTGCAATAGTTGTCCGTAATTTTCCTTAGCATTGCCTAATGTAGCTACTCCTATTTTTTTCATAAATGATTACTTTTTTCAAATTTTTTTAACATATATTTTGTTTCAACTAAAATTTCTTGGAAAATTCCCTTGAAATTGGACTCTAATAACTTATTGACTTCCTTCATTGTGAATATTAATAACGACAATTCTGTAATTAATAAAACAATAGGAACCACCTCAATTTTTGAATAAATCACTAAAGAGATGTACGAAAATATTACTCCTGCAACTTGCGTTAAAAGGAATACCAATGTAAATAAGCCATGTTTATTGGTTGCCAATAAAATAACACTTGACAGTCCCCATAGACAGGAAACAAACAATACGGCCAACATACTCGTGAAGAAATCGCTGTAAAATACAACCGCATGATTTGTCCACATCATAAAAATTAACTTTCCTGCAAACAACAGTAAAATTACCGCTGCTAGACTGGTTAATATGGTAATAATAAATGAACGGTAATATACTTTGCTTATGGTGTTCTTGTCTTGTCGCCCGTAAGCATTTGATATTTCAGGATAAATGGAATTTCCGAAAGCATTTATAAGAGAACGCAAAAAATTAACCAGGGTACGGGTTGTGGTAAAGGCCACAAGAATCGTTGACCCAAGCAATGCGTTAACAACAAATATCATCCCTTGATTTGTAACTGCAAAGCCCAATGGCACAAGCATAAATGCCAGAGAGGGTTTTACTAGGGATTTGAAAGTAATCCAATCGAAATGCTGAAAATGAAATGAAATTTTAAACCATTTTTGCGAACGATAATGACGATAAACAATCCCAATTAGTGCCGGTATGTTATAGGCAATAATCACTATAATGATGTTTGTTTGTAACAAAATTCCTAAGAACAGTATAAGCAGCCCTGACAATTGAATTATATTATCAATCATTGCACTTACATGTGCATAGGATTTGACGCGGTAAATGCCTGCGTAAACACCACCGTACATTTTTACAAAAACATTAAACAGCAATAAAATAAACACTATAGAGGTCTCTGTTTCCGTAAAAACTGTTGTGTTTAAAATACTTTTAAAACCGACCAAGAAACCTATAACAAGAACGACCAACATGAACAAGCCACCTACAGCTAAAACAAAAAGAAACGAATTTGTAAGTAATTTTCTACAGGCCACAAAGTCTTTTTGTTGGTACTTGATAGCAAATGCATTATTTGTGGCTTGGTTTAAGCCCATGTTACTCATGGTAAAGAAAGTCGAGAGTGCGGTTATTAAAATCCAGTCAGCATATTTGTCTACTCCCCACATTGAAATAAAAAGAGGTACCATGCCAATTTGATTGAGGAAATTAACCCCCATTCCAAATAAGTTAGCTGCGTAATTTTTTGCGATGGATTTATAGACAGACACGATGTTGAGTTTAAGATTTCTTTGGCTTCCTAGTTAAAGTCTATAAATTCTGCATGAGTAATCGTTACCTTTTTCTGTTAATTTGCTCAAATTCAAGATGATTTTGTACTAAATTTCTTTCAATCGTTTCTCGCAGACGAAGATATTTTAAGTTGACATTGACTAAATGCTTGTATATTTCAACGTTTTATCCCGCCAAGTGTTCCCATTGTGTCTTATTGTCCTTGCGGAAGATCTCGACGTCGGATGCCACCATTTCCTTGCAAAGCGCGGGCAGGTCATATTCCGGTTCCCAGCCGAGCTTGGTCTTGGATTTGGTCGGGTCGCCGATCAGTAACTCGACTTCCGTAGGTCGGAAATAGGCAGCGTCTACAGACACGACCTCCTGTCCAACGGAAAGCGAAAACTCGGGGTTCGAAACGGACTTAATTACACCCTTTTCCTCTATGCCCGTGCCGCTGAATTCCACTTCGGCCCCAACCTCGGCAAAGGCCATCTTGACGAAGTCGCGTACCGGTGTGGTGATGCCGGTGGCGATGACGTAATCTTCCGGGGTTTCCTGCTGTAAGATGAGCCACATGGCACGTACATAGTCTTTGGCATGACCCCAATCGCGGCGAGCATCCAGATTGCCTAAAAACATCTTCTTCTGCAAGCCGAGCGCGATGGCCGCCACCGCCCGGGTGATTTTACGCGTCACGAAGGTTTCACCGCGTAGCGGGCTCTCGTGATTAAACAAGATGCCGTTGCAGGCGTACATATTATAAGCTTCCCGATAGTTAACGGTAATCCAATAGGCATAGAGCTTGGCTACTGCATAGGGGCTACGGGGGTAAAAGGGCGTGCTCTCGCTTTGGGGCACAGCTTGTACCAGGCCATAGAGCTCAGAAGTAGACGCTTGGTAGATACGGGTCTTTTTTTCCAGTCCAAGTATCCGGATAGCTTCCAATAGCCGTAGCGTACCGATACCATCTGCGTTAGCCGTATATTCAGGTGTATCAAAGCTCACCTTTACGTGACTCATGGCCGCGAGGTTGTAGATCTCGTCGGGTTGGGTCTCTTGGATGATGCGGATGAGGTTCGTACTATCCGTCATATCCCCATAGTGCAGCTTGAACCGTACGTTTGCGTCGTGCGGGTCCTGATAAAGGTGGTCAATACGATGGGTGTTAATGAGTGAAGAGCGGCGTTTGACGCCGTGTACCATATATCCCTTTTCAAGCAGTAATTCTGCTAAGTATGCGCCGTCTTGGCCATTGATTCCGGTAACGAGTGCGGTTTTCATTGTCTTGATTTTATGCTTCTGTTTGTTGATTCGTTGTTTATCGTTCTGCATAGGTGTTTTGCAGAAAATCTTGATACGCCTTAGCGATTCCTTCTTTAAGCGTTGTTTTGTGTTCCCAACCCAAGCGATGCAGCTTGCCGACATCCATGAGTTTACGGGGCGTGCCGTCGGGCTTGCTGGCGTCAAATAATAGTTCGCCCTCGTATCCGACCACTTCTTTGATCAACTCCGCCAACTCCCGGATGGTCAGATCTTCCCCGGTGCCGACATTAATGAGCTGACGTTCGCTATAGTTATTCATCAGGTACACGGTGGCTTCCGCCAAGTCATCGGCATACAGAAACTCGCGTTTCGGGGTGCCGCTGCCCCATATCGTTACGCTCGGCTTACTTTCTTCTTTGGCTTCATGGAAGCGGCGAATGAGCGCAGGCAATACGTGTGAATTTTCGGGGTGGTAGTTGTCGCCGATGCCGTAAAGATTGGTGGGCATGACGCTGATGAAATCGCGGCCATACTGATCGCGGTAGGCCTCGCATAATTTGATGCCGGCAATCTTAGCGATGGCATAAGGCTCGTTGGTCGATTCCAACGTACCGGTCAATAGGTAATCTTCCTTCAACGGCTGAGGCGCCATTTTCGGGTAGATGCAGCTACTTCCCAGGAAAAGTAACTTCTTCACTTCGTATTTGTGGGCCGCATGGATGATATTAGCCTCCATGATCAGGTTATCATAGATGAAATCTGCCCGATAGGTATTGTTCGCCATGATGCCGCCTACTTTGGCTGCTGCGAGGAATACGTAGTCGGGACGCTCGGTAGCAAAGAAGTCATCTACAGCTTGTTGGCTGCGCAAATCGAGCTCAGCCGATGTCCGCAAGATGAGATTGGTGTAGCCCTCGTCTTTCAGGTAGCGTGTAATGGCGCCGCCCACCATGCCGCGGTGACCTGCGATGTATATTTTACTGTTTTTGTTCATAGCATGTTTTAGTGCGGTTGTTAACTTTTCGCCCAAAATTTCCACCAGGGTTTGTCTGAATGTCCATTATCATAATAACCGTAACCGTATCCTTGGCCATATCCGTATCCATATCCGCTCTTCGGGTCGATATCATTCACCAAGATAGCCAATTGTTTCATCTTTTGCGTGCGGTGTAGATCCTCCACGATCTGCAATTGGTTTTTATACGTGTATCCTTGCCGTACGAGGTACAACGAGAGATCTGCATATTTGCCCAGCAATTGCGCATCGGTCACCAACCCAACAGGAGGCGCGTCGATAATAATGCAGTCAAATCGATCATTCAAGTGTTGCATCAATTCATCCAGGCGGTGGCTGAGGATGGTCTCGGCGGGGTTGGGCGGGATGGGGCCTGATCCGATTAGAAGCAGATTTTCATGTATGCCGGAAGGCGCAAGGATTTCCCTCGGTGTTAAATCGGAATCAATGACGAAATTGGTAAACCCGACTTCATTGGGTTTATCCAATTTTGCAGATATATTCGGTTTGCGGAGGTCCATTTCCATGAGCACCACGCGTTTGCCCGAAACGGCGAAAATCATAGCCATGTTGAGTGCGACAAATGATTTCCCTTCTCCGCTCATGCTGGAGGTCAGCAAAATGGTCTTTTGGTCTGACCGTGGTAGGTAAAATGAAAGGTTGGTGCGCAATGCGCGGAACTGCTCAGCGATGGCTGAACGGGACTCTGGGCTGACGACTAGTGTCTCCTTTTTTGTGTTATGGCTGATTTCGCCTATCACAGGTACCTGTGTATATCGACTGATGTCCTCCTTGCGTCGAATACGGGTGTTTAATTGACTTCTTAGGTAAATAATGGCAGCCGGAATGATGAGGCCGATGAGCAACCCAGCGAACAGTGTTCTAGCTCGGCGGGGACTAAAAGGGAGTACATCTGCTTTTGGTGGATCGATAACTCTGATGCTTGGGATGTTGGCTGTTTTACTAATAGCCGTCTCTTCCCGTTTTTGTAAGAGGTAAACATATAATTCTTGCTTAATCTGTTGTTGACGAGCAAGCGCCAAATATTGACGTTCGGTAGCAGGAACGGTCCTCACCTGCGATTCGAATGCATCGGTTTTCTGACGAAGGCGATTACGCGTAATTTCTAATGTGCGCTGAGTGCCATTCACGTTTTCCAATATATCAGCCCGAAGGTTGCTCAATTGTCCATCGAGGTTTTGAACGGTCGGGTTATCCGGCGTCGCACTTAATAGTTGTCTATCCCGTTCTAAGAGCAAGGAGTTATATCGCTCAATTAAGGTACTGAATACGACATCTCCAGGCAGGATCGCGCTGGGAAGCACCCGCCGATTGTTCTCATCTTGCAGATATTCGCGTAGACTCGAAAGAATAGTCAATTGAGTTTCTACATTGGCTAATTCATTGAAGCTTTCAGAAGTGTTTTCTAACAAAAGTTGAGACTGAGCGGTGATATCTGCCAATTGTTGACTTTGTCGGAAGGTTTGAATGGTGTCTTCGACATCGCCCAGCTCTTCGGTAACCAATCGCAATCGATTCTCAATAAAAGAAATGGTGCTATCGGCAATCGTATTTTTATCCTTCAGATTATTTTCGGTATACGTTTCGATAACAGTGCGTAAAATATCTTCGCCTTTCGTTCTTAACGGATGGTCAAATGACAAGTCTATGATCGAAACCTGCTTATTGGTCACACCAACGGCCAAGCGGCCCATATACTGGCTAACCCGACTGTCGAAGGGGGCGATCTCGAATTTGTATGTTTTTTCGGTAAAAGAGACCTCGGGATTTTTGGTGAAAAGAAGGGTGCCTAATCCAGGCAATGTGGTTGGGTGATCAAAAAAAACCTCTTGTTCAAAATTTTCCGCGGTAATCAAACAGCTGAGCGAGTCTTTTAACGTGAGCTGATAGGAACGTCCGGTCAGCGAATCTGTATTTAGGATGTTGATATGGAATGGAACTTTTTGAATTTCAACATCACGAATATTGCCGGGAATAAAATAGGCAACCTGAGCATTGAGCTTTTGGATCACTTGCTCCATCAGGTATCGGGTTTTGAGAATCTCAGCTTCATTGTCAACCGAGTTGACCCCTCCGAACAGACTGGTAAAGTCACCCATAAATTCCGCCGGACTGGCACCGGTGGCCCCTTTTTGTTGGTCTGTAATCAACACTTTAGCGTTGATCTTGTATTCGGGGGTGCTGTAACGCAAATTCAAGTAGGCTATACTGATGCCGAGAATGGCGCAGATGACAAACCAATACCAGTTGGTCAGTACCTTGCGCAGCAGCTCTATTAAGCCTTTATTATCTTCCTTTGCTTCCGGCTCAAAATCCGTTTCTTGCCAATCCTTCATATATACAGTGTTAGGAATGTGAAAATTATAGTACGCGAGTCATAATCACCGTGATAATGGAAACCGCGCTCGCAAGGATGGAAACCATCTGTGTGCGCGCAGCGTTGTTTTGGGCGACCTTGCCTTTTCCAGGTTCTACGTAAATAACATCGCCTTGTTTTAGGTAGAAATAAGGAGAGGTAAAGGTATCATACGAGTTTAAGTTAAAGCGGACAAATTCCTTTTCACCATTATTGTCTCGTATGAGCATGACGTTTTCACGTTTGCCAAAGATGGTCAGATCGCCAGCCATGCCTAACGCATCAAGTAAGTTAATTTTTTCGCTTGCCACCGTGTAGGTAGCAGGGCGGGTGACCTCGCCGATAACCGTGATTTTGAAGTTGGCGAATCGCACCTGTACAGTGGGGTCTTTGAAATACCTAGCGGCTTCTTCGCTGACAAGTGTCCGCACTTCCGAGGTAGTCAATCCAACGACTTTCAGGGTTCCGAGCATAGGCATCGAAATCTGCCCCTCTTTATCCACCAAATATCCGCTAGGTGCCGAACTGTTGACAGCGGTTGGCGCGGCTGGGTTGCCCGCATTGGCGATGCCTCCTGATAATTGATTGATGGCCGTGGTAGTCCCCCCATCGATGGTCTGAATGGTGATGTGCAAGATGTCGTCTACCAGCACAACAGGCTCCTTATATTCGGGAAGTTTGACATTTGGACTGTCTGTTGGGATATCACCGAAATAGACCGTGTTTTTGGTAGTTACGCAACCACCCAAACAAAAGACCGCTAACAGGAAAAGGAAGATCGTTTTGCTTATTTTTGTCATGTTTGTAAATTGCTATTTTTTATTGGATTTTTCTTAAAGACACCGTGCGCATCTCCGCTGAGGACGAACTTCTCGATGGACGCGAGGTGTTTTTGGTGATGCAGGTCCGTGCCCACGAAATCGATCATGCCTCGCTTCAAGAGGTTTTGCGCGGCTTTCTTGACCTGGGGATTGTAATAGCCTGTGGGCGAAAGGATGTTCATCTGAAACTGGCAACCGAGGTGTTTGAGCTGCTCGTAGCGCGCCGAACGGCCATGATAAAAGACATACCGCTCGGGATGGGCCAATATGGGCTTGTAGCCCTGCACTTGCAACTCAAAGATGACCCGCTCAATCGGTGCGCTCTCAGCCACGTAAGACATCTCGATGAGTACGTGGTTGCCAGGCAGCGTCAAGAGTTTCTTCCCATTGGCAAAGAGCGTACCGAAGGCATCATCTACCATGTATTCGGCAGCCGCCTCCAATTGGATACCTGCTGGTAGTGCCTCGCGTAGGCGATCCAAGGCCGGTAGAATGGTGTCGGTGGTATTGGGGTACATTTCCATGTAGATATGGGGGGTCGCATAGAAATGCCGCAATCCCAATGCCTCCAAGCGATTAATGTAGGCAACAGACGTTTCTACATCCGGACTGCCGTCGTCAAGGCCGGGCAATAGGTGGGAGTGGATATCCACGCCCAACCATTCCAAACTCGTGTGATTCTTTGCTTTATTCAAAAACGTAAACATCCCGATCGTTGGGTAAAACGAAATTTTGTTGCTTGTGTGTTGTTACGTAAACGGATGAGGAAAAAGATCGTTTTAATTTAATAGGCGTTTTCCTCACCGATAAGCACATTAATGACGGTCAGAAAGACAATGCGTACGTCGAGCATTGTCGTCCAGTTTTCCAGGTACCAGAGATCGTGGGCCACGCGCCGTTCCATCATACGTGGTTCGGTGGTTTCGCCACGGTATCCGTTGACCTGGGCCCAACCCGTGATGCCGGGTTTGAGAAACTGCCTGGCCATATAGTGATCAATCATCGCGCTGTATTGCTCGGTGTGCTTGAGCATGTGCGGGCGAGGGCCCACTACGCTCATATGACCCTGCCATACGTTGAAAAATTGTGGTAATTCGTCAAGACTTGTTTTGCGCAGGAAACGACCGATGCGGGTGATGCGGTTGTCATCGCGTGTAGCCTGTACCTTATCACTATCGGAATTGACCCGCATGCTGCGGAATTTATAGCAGAGGAAAGGCTTATTGTCGCGACCGCTGCGCAGTTGTTTGAATAAGATGGGGCCGCGGCTCTCTAACCGGATGAGCAACGCGATGATGGGGTACAGCCAGCTGAGTACAAAAAGGATGACGGCGGCGCTGAAGGCCAGATCAAACACCCGTTTTTTGAACCTGCCTTCCATATCATAAGCGGGTTCTTGCCGGATGCTGACCACCGGTACAGGCCCCAATACGCTGAACTCATAGGGCAGGCTGTCTTGCCGCGTAAGGTCGGGTACGAGCTTGACCCGCAGGCAGAACTGCTCGGCGGTCTCCAACAGGTTGGATGCCAGCGCAATCTGATGCGGGGGGAGCGAAACGTATACCTCCTGGATACCCCGGTCTACGGCGCGCTGAAATTGCCGCAATGCGGTCTTGGTGACTTCACCCAGGTCATTGATCAGTGAACTTTGGCTCTCGGAAAGGTAGCCTTCAAAGGCATAATCCTTTTCGTGGGCACGGAAATACCGGGCGAGCCGCCTGCTGCCTTCATTCTTACCGATGATGGCCACGGTCTTGCGGATCTGGAAATAGCGGATGAGCACACGCTGAGCATAGGTGCCGATCAGCCGGCTGAGGACGAGCAGTACGCCAAACAACAGGTGGAATGTGCTGAGGAATAATACGGTATGGGTGGCGCCGATATCGGCCAAGTATACATATAGTGAGAAGAGCAATACGTGAAGGGCAGCGCTCCGGTACGTGGCCCGGTAAATGCCGTCCAGATCAATCACGGTGGACTGCGTATACAGCCGGAACACACCAGCGGACAATAGCCACATCAGGTTGGCGATGGGTAGGTAATACCGATAGACGAGGTGCTCGTCCAAAAACTGGAAATAGTCGGTCGTGATGCTGGCCACAACGAACGCCCCATTGAGTAATATCAAGTCGGAGAAGGTCAATACAAACTTGAGAAGATAACTGTAACGTGTTTGCATTTCTTTAATAGATAGATGGTGCTTGGAACAACCGTTTTTTGCTAATCAACACAAGAAGTTGATTGAAAATTTTAGTAAAATTACGCTTTTTTCCTGAGAAAACGTAAAAATTGAATAAATTCTGTTGCTGATATTTCAAAAAATATACCAAAAGACTCAATTGTTATTAAATTGTTTTGAATTTTATGTTAAGCTATTGACCGAAAACCACTTTCGTATGTTAAATTCCCTGTTTCAATCGCTATTTTTCGCCTCCTAGGCCGTTTCCCGTCGGATTTGTACAACGTGCGCGCTGGTGTGCTGCGATACAGTGATGGTGATGGGCACCGTCTCGCTGACGTAGCCCTCGCCGCTTAACTGTACTGCGAAGCTGACAGGGTCGCTCTCCGTGGGTGCATGGAGGGGGTGTACACCTAGACCAAGCAGGCCGTCGGTGATCTCGAATTGCTGCCGGCCTTCCATGCCGTAAATGTATTCGGCATCCTCACCGCTGATGGCCACCGTCAGGTCGCTCACCGTATTGCCCTGCTCATCGATGATTTGGATGGCCGTGCCGTATTGGACAGCCTCGGTATCGACAACCACACTGACATCTTTTAGTGGGTTTTCACAGCTCTGTATGGTAAATAGTACAGCGACTGTCAACGAAGCAATCAGATGTTGGTGGATTTTCATATCAATACGCGTTAAAACTATAGGCAATACCCAATTGTAGATTGGGTAAATACCGGTAATTTTTGATGTTTCGCTCGATGATAGGTTGGTTGGCCTCATTGCCCTGGAGCAGCCCCGTACCAACCACCTCTACACGAGGTTGCGAAAGCAGATAACCTCCTAAGGCAAAGTTCAGGCCAAAGTGATCGTCAATACGGACATCGCCGAAACTAAGTCCCCCATAGGGGACTACAGCCTCATCCCACGAGATGGTGGTGTGCATGGTGCCGATGTCTGCTGGAGGCAGCTCGATGTCGCCATAGTAATAGGATTCATTCAAGCGCGTATCGATGGTGCCTTGGGCTTGAAACAGGTAACCCACGCCGACGTTGATGGCCAGGTGGCGAAAACCGTTTTCAGCACGGTAGAATGGAACCCAACCGAGTAGGAGGTGTGCATTGTGCAGCCGCGCCCTGGCTTCCGACCTTGTTTCGTGCTCGCCGTATTGGGCGACGATCTGTGTATTGTAAGGCATGAGGGAAACGCCCGCCTGTAGACCGAACTGGACACCCAAAGGGTGATAGAACGCTAACCCGACACCGGTGGTGCCGACAAGGCCGCCCAAGGAGGGCTTGTATGCTGGATTTTCGCTGAAGTCAAAAGAGCGTTGCGCGTGTGCTGAGAGCAAATTTAAAAGCGCAAACGCCAAGGTGATCGTTTTGCTTTTCAAGGACATGCCATGGCAATGGCAAATTGCGTACCAGTTTCCGCCTCAAGCCGGAGGGGGGCTCTTTACGGATGATTGCTACGCAATTCCGCTGCGCGAGGCTTTTGTCGCTGCCGCGACTGGCTTTTGGTCTCTATGCCAGCCGGGCATGTTACGTTATCCATTTCACGCCTGCTTTCATCGGTATGGATGATTGCTACGCAATTCTTCCGCAGAAAGTAACCAAAGACTCCCCGCTGTACCCAGCTGCTACGGTTGGTAGTGCATCCCACTGCGTGCCGCAGCTGGCTAAGGCGGGATTTTCAGCGGTACGAGGGGGCCTGCGGGCAGCGTAGTGGGGCGGCCAGAGCCGCACGGAATTACGGTCGGAGCTGCGCCCTATAAACCCGGCACAGAACTAAGGTATTGCATAAGCGGCCTTGGAGATGCAAGCAATGCGCAGCAGATCCCCGCCGCGACCCTATAACCCCCACATCGAACTAAGGTATTTGCGTAAGCGGCCTTGGAGATGCCAGCAACGCGCAGCAGATCCCTGCCGCGACCCTATAACCCCCGTATCGAACTAAGGTATTTGCGTGAGCGGCCTTGGAGATGCAAGCAACGCGCAGCAGATCCCTGCCGCGACCCTATAACCCCCGTATCGAACTAAGGTATTGCGTAAGCGGCCTTGGAGATGCAAGCAACGCGCAGCAGATCCCTGCCGCGACGCAATACCTTAGTTCCTTAAAACAACCCCATTTGCCCATTCTCATCCATCTGGATATCATCCGGATTCGTAATCTCAAAATCCACTTGCGGTTTAGGCGGGGCATCTGCCTTGTCCGGCGCGGCATCTGCCGGTTTGTTGGTTGTCGCCTGCTGCTCACTGGTGGTTTCCGGCGCTGCATCTGCTGGCGCTGCATCCCCCGCGTCCCCCGGCACATCCGCAGTTTCCACGGCAGTTTCCGCTGGCACATCAGCCGTTTCCGCTGGCGCATCCGTCGCTTCCACAGGTATATCGGTGGTTTCCGCTACCGGTGCGTCGATCAGCTCCACCGATGTAACCTGATGCGGGCTCAGCCGGTTGCCCTGAGCCTTCACACCTTTGACATCAACGACATCCGCCAGGTTCTGCTCCAGCGTATCGGCCGTCTGGGTTTTGCCTTTCAAGACCCCGATGCGCACCAACGGTACCGCGGCTTTCGTGAGCAGCAGCAGCTTAGACCCCGGCTCATCGCTGATAATGGACGTGCGTTTGCCTATCGGGGTGTCTTCGAATGCAAACCGTTTGACATAATGAATGCCCGATCTGCCATCGCGGTGCACCGCACTGTAGACCTGCTCGGGCTGGTATTTTTCGATATGAATGAGCTTTTCATCAAAATGGTTGCTCAGGTCGAAACTGCACAGCTCATAGGCGCCGTCGGCCATGACGGTGAGGATCTTGTCGTCGCCGTCAAACTCGCCAAGGTATTGGCCGCGACCATCAGCATTGAGCCGCTTGAGTACGCCGTCGAACCAGATTTTCCGGCCCGCCAGGGTGGATACGCCCTTGCTTCGGAGGAGGATCTTTTTGATGGGGTATTTGGTGACGATATTGCCCTGTGAACTACGCCCCTTGATGGCGATCTCGGCCAAATCGAGGTCGAATTGCAGCTTGCGGAGCTTCGAGTGGGGCTTGAGCTGCACATTGACCACTTCGGCTTCGCCATTCGGGTTGGCGGTGAAGTATACTACCTTAGACCCTTTTTCGCCCTTGGTGAGGTCGTACTCCTTATCGCGCGTGACACCCACTACCGAGAAGCGCTTGACATAAGCCATGCCGGATTTGCCGTCGCGGTAGATGAGGTTGTATACGGTGCGGTCGTCGTTCTTTTTGAATACCGCTACGTGGATGATGTCCTTGCCGACGAACACTTTATCCTGCACTTTGGAGACGAGGCATTTGCCATCGGCCCGAAAGACGATGATATCATCCAAGTCTGAGCAGTCGCCCACGTATTCGTCTTTGCGCATGCCGGTACCGATGAAGCCATCCAGTCGATTGACGTATAGTTTGACATTGGCGAGCGCCACCTGGGCAGCTTCTACGCGGTCGAATGCCCGGATTTCCGTTTTGCGCTCGCGCCCCTTGCCGTATTTCTCTTTGAGCCGCTCAAACCAGGCGATGGCATAGTCTGTCAGGTGGCGGAGGTGATGCCGCACTTTTTTGATCTCTTCTTCCAGCGCGGCCATCTGCTCGTCAGCCTTTTTCACGTCGAAGCGGGTGATGCTGCTCATGGGTTTATCAATGAGCTTCTTATAATCTTCGGGCAAGATCTCGCGGTAAAATTGGCCGAAGAAGGGCGTGAACAAGCGGTTGAGCACCTGCACGACGGTATCGAAATCGCCGGAATTTTCATAGTCGGGATGCTTATACATCCCCTCTTGGATGAAGATCTTGAGCAGGCTGCTGAAAAAGATCCGCTCCTGCAGCTCACTGAGCCGGATCTCGAGCTCCTGCTTGAGCAGGCTTCGGGTCTGCTTGGTGTTTTCGATCAGCACGTCGTTGACGCTCATGAAGTGCGGCCTATCATTGCGGATCACGCAGGTATTCGGTGAAATGGACACTTCACACGCGGTGAAGGCATAGAGCGCATCGATGGTGACATCGGGCGAGATACCCGGGGCCAGGTGGATCATGATCTCGACGTGCTGCGCCGTATTGTCTTCGATTTTTTTGATCTTGATCTTGCCTTTTTCATTGGCTGCCACCACGCTCTCGATGAGCCCGCCGGTGGTGGTGCCATAAGGGATTTCGGTGATGGCGAGGGTCTTCTTATCGCGCTCCTCGATTTTAGCGCGCACCCGTATCTTGCCGCCGCGCTGCCCTTCGTTATACGCGGAGCAGTCCGCGAAACCCCCGGTGGGAAAATCGGGGAGCAGGTGAGGCCGACCACCGCGCAGCACGTCGATGGAAGCATCGATCAGCTCGATGAAGTTATGGGGCATGATCTTCGTGGCCAGGCCTACGGCGATCCCTTCGGCACCCTGGGCCAGCAGCAGTGGAAACTTGACCGGCAACGTCACCGGCTCGCGGTTGCGACCGTCATAGCTCTGCTGCCATTCGGTCGTATCCGGATTGAACACCACCTCGTTGGCAAACTTGGAAAGGCGGCCCTCGATGTAGCGCGGTGCCGCGGACGAGTCGCCCGTGACGGGGTCGCCCCAGTTGCCCTGGCAGTCGATCAGCAGATTTTTCTGCCCGAGCTGTACCATGGCATCGCCGATGGAGGCATCCCCATGGGGATGGTATTTCATCGTATTGCCAATGACATTGGCGGCTTTATTGAACCGCCCGTCGTCCATCTCTTTCAAGGAATGGAGGATACGGCGCTGTACAGGCTTGAATCCGTCATTGATGTGCGGCACGGCCCGATCGAGGATGACATAGGAGGCATAGTCCAAAAACCAGTTTTCGTATAATCCCGACAGCGGGATGGTTTGGCTATCCAATTGGGTATCTTCGGAACTGTTGTGTTGGTTTTCTTCGGGTGTCGCGTTTGTTTCTTCGCTCATGTAACCTACTGATTTTCGCCTTTTGTCCTACCTTGCTATTGCGGCAGAAAGTGTTCATTGACCACATCAATGACATCGTAGATGTCAAAGGGCTTGCGGATGTACGCGTCGGCTCCGCATTCTTGGGCAATCTCGTCGATGTTGCGCATCGCAGAAATGAGTATAACGGGGATGTTTGCGGTCTCATCGTCCGCTTTGAGCTCCCTGCAAAGATCACTTCCCCAGCCCCAATTTAGATTTTCGTCTAATAGGATCAGGCCGATCGGGTGTTGTTTCAATTTTTTCTTGATCGACTTGCCGTTGTCCGTGATCACCTCATATTCTTCAAATTGCATAAATTCTGATACGACTTCGAGCATATCGCCGTCGTCTTCCGCATAAAGAATTTTTTTTGCCATGGTTGATATTCTGCCTGAACAGACAAACTTAACATACGATATCCATTAACACAACAATATTAATAAAAAAATAGGCGCCAATTTTTTTTGGCGCCTATCGATAAGAATGAATCTGCGGAAGAACCGCTTAATTAAACATGATGTTAAAGGTAGTGCCGATGCCTACGTGTTGCAGGTGACCGCCGTTAGACTCGCCCCTGAACACACCGTTGTAAAAACCGAAGATGTTCCAAAGCCGGTTGTGATAGCCCACCTGCGGCCGGACATACACGCCACCGTTTGCATTTGAACCACTGCCCGTTTGGAAGCTGTAGCCGACATCGGTGCCGGCGAAAAATCCTTGGCTGGTGGGATAATAGCGGGCAAAAACGCCTGCTGGGATGGACCCGAAGTGTTCATACCCCTCTTTGGGAAGGAAATGGGTATACCCGGTGGTAAGTCCCAATCCCCAGTTGGGGGTCGACATCAGCTGCCCCTTTACTTCGGCACCCAAGGCGACACTGCTCTGATCGGCCAATGTGCCGATGGGCAAGCCCACGTTGATCCCGGCTTTGATCCACGAATTTCGCGGATTGATGTCTTCGACCGTTTGCTGTGCAGACGCGCCGGCAGTGATTGCCATGGCGATGATCACTGCAAAAAATCGCGCTTTCATTGTTATGTAGTTTTGTTTCATACCCACACAAGTGCAAAGGTCATACCAAAGCGATGGATAGACACCAACAATATAGTCGCTCGGTTGTTGACGGTATAAACCAACAGGATTACCATGAAAGCGATTTGGACAGGTGCCATCGGATTCGGACTGGTCAATATCCCGGTGAAGCTGTATAGCGCGACCACACATAGCCGCCCGGATTTTGACATGCTTGATCGTAAAGATCTAGCGCGGATACGGTATAAACGGGTGAATGAACGGACGGGCAAGGAGGTGGATTGGGATAATATTGTGCGGGGTTTTCTGCTGAATGACGATTACATCGTACTGGATGACGCTGATTTTGAAGAGGCCAGTCCGGAAAAAACCAAGATGATCAACTTGCAATCTTTTGTGAAAGAAGCGGATATCGAAAGCGTTTATTTTGATACGCCATATTACCTACAGCCGCAAAAAGGGGGCGAAAAGGCGTATATGCTGCTGCTGAAGGCGCTGGAGAAAACTAAAATGGCGGGTCTGTCGACCTTTGTGATGCGGAATGCGGAAAACCTGGCGGTGATCCGCCCGTATGAGCAGGTGCTGATGCTCAATAAGCTGCGGTTTCAAGAAGAGGTACGGCCGGTGGATGAGCTGAACGTACCCGATAAAATCAATATTGCGAAGCAGGAGATGGATATGGCCCTGCAATTGATCAAGCGGCATGCGGGCGATTTCAATATTGGCGACTATAAAGACGAATACAGTAACGAGCTGATGAAGATCATCCGCGCGAAGGCCAAGGGTAAACGCCCAACCATCCGTAAGATCAAGGTAAAACGTACGAAATCGGACGACCTGCTGGAACAGCTGAGAGCAAGCCTGGGCTAACATGAGCCGACGGCCCTAGAGCATCTGATGCGCCTTAAACCAATCGACGGCAGAGGCAATCCCCTGATCAATGGGGTGGAAGGTAACTCCCAGTTCGCGCTGGGCCTTGTGGTTGGTGTAATAATTTTGGACACACAGGATTTTCATGTTGGTGGCGGAGAGGGCGGTCTTGATGCCGACTGCCCGGAGGAGATCACCCAGGTAGCCCAAGGGTAACAGGAGTGCCTTCGGTAGTGCGATCAGCACCGGGCGGCTACCGGTTTGCTGCGCCAACTTCCTGAAGAACTCGCGGTAGCTGAGGTTTTCGCCCGCAAGCAGGTACACTTCGCCATTTTTGCCTTGCTCAAGGGCGTTGACCACGCCCAGCGCCGCATCGGCAACGTTGACGAAGTTTTTGCCGCCGGGGGGGTGGAAGACCAGCCGCTTGCCGTAGCCCAATCGGATGATGGCGCCTGAACTGGGCTTGCCGTCGTAGGGGCCGAGCATGAAAGTGGGGTTGACCACCGTGACGTCGATCTGCCCCCTGGCGGCCAATATCCGGTTTTCGCCTTCGCGCTTGCTTTTGGCATACCAGGCCTGTTTGAAAGGGGATTTCATGGGGGTCGTCTCATCGCCCAGTTGATCCAACGAGCCATAGCCGCACGTGTTTGCCGTGCTGACGTAGACGATCTTCTTGACCTGATGCTTCAACGCTGCTTGGATGACGTGCTCGGTACCGGCTACGTTGATGCGGTGGTAATCTTCATAATGCAACAGGCTTTGCTCGGTCGTAGCCGCGCAATGGATGACGTAATCGCAATGTTCCATGGCCCGCTCCAAGGCATTGGGATCGGTGATGTCGCCCACCACCAGTTGCAGGCCATCTTGCGGGGGGAGCAGAAATTTGTTGGGGTTTCGGATCAGTCCGCTGACCCCGTACCCCCGAGCCAAGAGCGCCAGGATGGTGTTGGTGGCCAGTAACCCATTGGCCCCGGTGACCAATACATTCATGTGCGGTTGATTTCCTTTTTGATGGCGTTGGTCAGCAGGGGAAGCCGGATGTACACCGGCAGGAATTTCATCACCGCCCAGGTAAGTTTATTCACCCAGTTGAGCATGATCAGCGTATCGCGCTTGAAGAGCTGCTTGATGGATACGGCGGCAACCTGTTCGGGCGTGAGCAATCCCATGGTGGCAAAGAACCCCTGTTGCTGAAGCCGGGCCGACGAGTCGGGATTGGTCATCATCGGACCGGGATTGACGATGCTGAAGAAGACATTGCTGTCGGCAAACTCCTGATAGAGTCCGCGGGTGAAACTGTAGACAAAGGCCTTGGACGCGGGGTAGACGGTCTTATAGCCGATGGGACTGTAAGCGGCCACGCTGCCCACATTGAGCACATAGGCCTTGTCGCGCTTCATCAGGTTGGGCAATAGCTGGTGGGTGAGGAGGGACGTGGCTTTGACGTTGAGCTGGATAATGCGGTCGAGGTAGTCCACCGTGACGTCTTGAAAACTTTGCGTGCCCCCACAGCCCGCATTGTTGATCAAGATAGATAAGGGAAACCGCTCATTCGTCCAGGCGGCCAAGGCTACAATATTCTCTTTGGAGGTAAGGTCCGTTTCATAGCAGTGTGCCTCCACGCCCAATGCCGTTACTTGGGCGGCGATAAAGTCAATGCCTTCGCCCGGGAGACTGACCAGTATGGTATTGATCTGCCTGTTGGCCAACTCCAATGCAAAGGCTTTCCCTAGCCCTTGGCTAGCGCCGGTGATCAGTGCGTAGGTGTTATTCATGGGCCGTAAAGTTACGGTATAAAATCGTTAAAATTTGTTAAAGATATGCCCTATTCGCTCCTCAGGGTATCGACAGGGCTTTTTAACGACACGGCAATGGTCTGTGCGCCAATGGTGATCAACCCCAGCGTCACTAAAACCGCGACGCCGAGCATCATGGTACCGAAACCAAAATCGACCCGGTTGGCAAAATTATGCAGCCAGAGGTTGTTGACCAAATAGCTAATCGGTGTGCCGATCAGTACGGCGATCAGCAGGATGCGGATGAACCCCCTGGACAGCAGTAAGACGATGCTCAGGTTGCCGGCACCCAACACCTTCCGGATACCCACTTCTTTGGTCCGGCGCTCCGTCGTATAGGTGGCCATGGCAAACATCCCCAAACAAGCGATGGTGACCGCCAAAAAGGCGATATATCCCAAAATGGTAACGATATCAAAAATGGACCGGTACATGGCATTCAGCTGATCATCAAAAAAATGGTACTCAAGCGGGTGAACGGGATCAATGGATTCCCATTTTTCTTCCAGTTTGGTTATCTGTTCGATGGAATTCCCAGCGGCCAGGCGGACATTGACATAATTAAATTCATCCGGTTTATTCCGTAATACCAGCGGCCCGATCGCATGCTGGTTCATCAGCATTTTATACCTGAAATCGGCCACGACCCCAATGACTTCCAATGATGCGGCGCTATCGGTTGTTTGGAGTACTTGCCCGATGAGTTCATCGGGGTGTTGGTAACCCAATGCGTGGACGGTTGCCTCATTGACTAAAATATACCGGTCGGATGATACGCCCTCGGGAGGCAACCCCTTGCCGGCCACGAGGTTGACGCCGATGTTAGCGATAAAATGCTCATCGGTATTCAGGATGTTGAACTGCGTAGGCTCTTCCTCACGCCCTGCGGCTCGGAGACTGATGCCGTTTTCTACATTAGTAGCCGGGATAATATCCGACGCAGAGACGAGGGCGACCTCCGGCATGGCATTTAATTCATGGACGACCCGCTGGTGGTCATTCCCCTGCAGTGCAATGTTAATGATGCCGTTGGAATTAAACCCGTATTCAAATTCGAGGTAATGCTTTCCCTGATTGTAAATCAAAATGGAGGTGATGATGAAAAAGAGGGAAATGACAAACTGCGAAGTACTCAACACTTTTTGGAAACCCAATTTGCCCGGCGTGTCTTTGTACAAATTATTAAGGGCCTTCGTTGGCGAAAATTTGGAAATATACAACGCCGGGTAGGCGCCGGAAACAAATCCGATAAGCAACGCAAAAACAACGAAAATGAGGTACACGGCGACGGTTGGTTGTAAATCCAGCTTCAGATCTTGATTGATCCAAAGCCCTTCAAAGCCCTGTTTGATGAAAAACAGGAAAACGAAGGAAAAAACCAGCGCCAATAACGCGGTCAAAACAGATTCGCCGATGAATTGGAAGATCAGGTCTTTTCTGTGCGCGCCGTTTACCTTGCGGACACCGATTTCCTTGGCACGGGTAAGCGCCCGGGCAATGGACAGATTGATGTAATTAAGACAAGCCGAAAAAAGGATTAACAGCCCCAGGACGGCCAAAAAATAGTACACCAGCATCGGCAGGCTTTCACTGGGCGGGTTGCGCACGATGATTCCGGGATTGATATCCAAGAGGGGTTGCGCCATGAGCCTGTAGCCTTTTGGGGTATCTTCTCCGGCATATTGGTGAGACGCCAGGTCGTTCAACGCCCCGGCCAGGTCCGCAGCGTGCTTTCCGGGCGCAAGCAACACGTAGGTATAACTTTGATAATCGTTCCAAGCGGCTGTAAAATCCGCCATTTTGTTTTCCTGAATAAGCAGGGCTGCAGAAGAAGCCGCTACCAGCACATCAAATTCCAGGTGGGATTTAGGATGTTCAGCCATGACACCCGTGATGGTGTAAAGCCCCCAGTTAACAGGTTCGTCATCCAGCGCGCCGCCCCTGTCGAAGAATTCAACGGTTTTCCCAATCGGGTCGTCATCGCCAAAGAGCTTTTCAGCCATTTCTTGGCCAATCACCATGGAATTCGGCAGCGTCAGCGCCTTGTCCTTATCGCCATGCGCCAACGTAAACCCGAATACCTTGAAAAAAGAAGCATCGGCAAAATAGCCTTTCATTTCGGCCATGTTTCCGTCAAACCGGGCCTCTCCCCCGATTCCCTTGATCAAGTGGGTGGTCGTCTCCACAACGGGATAATCCGTTTTCAGGGCGTTGGCCAATGGGAAGGCCGTAGCGGCATTCGGGGCCTTTGAATCATCCTCGTCAGAAATAATACGGTATATCCGGTCTTTATGCACATGGAAGCGGTCCATGTTTTTTTGATCTGCCAGCATGAGGATAATCAACATGCAAACGGACATGCCCAATGCCAAACCAAAGATATTAATCAAAGAGAAAACCTTGTACTTAAGGATGTTCCGGATACCGATTTTAAAATAATTCTTCCACATGATATTCGTATTTAGCCAATAAGATTATTCATCGCGTAACGACTCGACTGGATTTGCGATTGCCACTCGGATGGCCTGCCAGCCCACGGTGAGCAGTGCGATGGTTATGGCGCCTAATCCGGCCACGACAAACGTCCACCATTCGATGTCGATGCGGTACGCGAAATCGGCCAGCCATTGGTTCATGGCCCACCATGCTACGGGAGAAGCAATGACGATGGCGATCAGCACGAGCTTAACAAAATCTTTGGACAGCAGGGTCACCACGCTGGACACCGATGCTCCCAACACCTTGCGGATACCGATTTCCTTGACGCGCCGCGCCGTGGTAGCGGTCACCAAACCAAACAGGCCGATGCACCCGATCAACACCGAAAGGAGGGTAAATATACCAAACGTAAATCCCGCTTGTTGATCAGCCCGGTAAAGCGCCTCAAGTTCATCATCCATGAAAGTGGCATTATACGGTACCGCTGTCGTAAACGCCTGCCAGCGATCTTTTAGGTGTTGCAGCGTTTGTTGGTATTGCCCGGCCTCCAAGCGCACTGCGATGTACAGCTGCCGGGGATAAAATGTCTTGGATGAAAAATGAAACAACGCGAAGGGCATGATGGATGTATGGAGCGACTCACTATTGAAATCCCGAACGACACCGATGACCTCAAACCGTTGGTTGCCGTTGCCCGGATACTGGAGATGCTTGCTTACGGCCGTCTCGGGCGTCCACCCAATCTGTCGCACCGCTGTTTCATTCAGGATAACCGAAGTAGAATCGTTGAAGTCGGGTGAAAAGGCCCGCCCAAATACCATATCCATTCCCATGGTGGCTGTAAAATGCTCATCAGCCATAAAGGAATTCAGCGGGATATCTTTTACGACATCGGGTGCTTGGGCTGTCGGTTCGGGCACATAAAAATCACCAAAAGACGATTTTGAAGGAACACCGGTGGACAAGCTTGCCGACTGTATACCGGGGATGCCCCGCAGTTCCGCTGTCAGTGGTTGGTTGGCCGGACCTATTTTCTCTACTTGGTTAAGGAGCAGCACATGTTCCTTATCGAAGCCTAGATCCGCCTCATTGGTGTAGCGTAATTGCTGGTAGATGATAATGGAGGCAATGATCAGGGTAGTGGATATGGCAAATTGGAATACGACCAGCCCATCCCTGATCAGCCGCTCACTGAAAATGCTGGCGGGATTAGCGTTGCTCTTGAAAATGGCCGCCGGCTTGAAACGGGTTAGGTATACAGCGGGATATAAGCCGGAAAGTAACGCCGTAACAATCAGGAGCGTCAACAATGCCCATACATGCTGCATGGTCAGTATACTGGCCATGGAAAAGGATTTGCCTGTCAATTGGTTGAATGACGGTAATAGGCCGCAAACCAGTAACACGGCAATGACGATAGCCAGCAAGCTGAATAACGCCGATTCGACGAGAAACTGCATCATAAGCTGCTTCCGTGCCGAGCCGAGCACTTTTTTCACACCCACCTCCTTGCTTCTGCGTAACGCCTGGGCGGTGGCAAGATTCATAGCGTTGATACAGGCCAATACCAATATCAACAAGGCTGTGGCAGCGAATATACGGACGGCGGTAGGGTTGCCATGCGTGATATGGCTGCTGTAGATGTCCGTTGAGCCCAAATGAACGTCTGTTAGCGGTTGTAACAATAAATTCCATCGCCCGCCGTTTTTCAGAAATTCATCAAATGGTTTACCTATACGTTCAAAAGCACCCGCAGCGAGCTGCCGCACCATACTTGGGAATTTACGCTCCATATTGGCGACGGTTTCCGGATTCGCTGATGGAGCATTCAGCTTCACAAATGTGTTCATCTGCAACCATACCCAGCTCCAGGAAAAGCGCTCCACGGGAGGCATGGCACTATTGGGCATCAGCAGATCAAATTGCAAAGAGGAATTGGACGGGAGGTCTTCGAGCACGCCGGTGACGACGAAGGGTTCGCTCCATTCATCGAACTGAAGCCGCTTGCCGATGGCTGGCTCATTCCCAAAGTACTTTTTTGCCGTACGCGCAGTGAGCACCACCGAATAGGGATGTTGAAGGCTTGTTGTCGCGTCCCCTTCCAATAGCCGGTACTGAAAAAAACTAAGGAAATTGGAATCCACGGAAAACAACCGTGTTTCCGTAAACATTTTTTTTTGAGCGTTGCCCGTATAGCTGATATTTTCAGGGTTGCATAGATAAAGGCGAGTATAGTCCGTTACCTCAGGAAAATTGTCTGACAAAGCCTTGCCAACAGGGGGAGGGGTATTGCCCGCGACAAACTCCTCGGGGCCCATCTTGCCATCCAGGTTTACCCGGTAGATCCGGTCGGCATCGGGCAGGAAGCGGTCGAAGCTACGCTCATCTTCGATATATATGCCAATGAACACCACGCAGAGCAGTGCAATGGCCAGTCCGGCGATGTAAATGAAACTATTCAGCCGATGGCGAATCAGGTTTCGCCAGGCGGTTTTGAGGTGGGTTTTGATCATAGCCGTTTGCCGCTAGTGTTAATTCATCAGTCATCGTTTGTCGGGGCAACAAACCTGCCAATGCTAAAAAAAGCCATAGGGCTGGCAGATTGAGCGGTTATGGCTGCGGGGGTGTTCGGATTCGGACATCTGGTGTTCGGATTCGGACAGTTTGGTTTTGCTGGTATATTGAAAGCGGGATAAGCGGATTTCCTGCGAGTTTATGCGGTTTGTACTTTCTGCCAAGACCTCGATGGCCGTGTTCAGCTAGAACGGTGATGAGTTGCTGTAATAATTCCAAATCTCTTGGCGATCGCTTTCTTTCATGGCGGCTAATCATAGGCAACCGTCTGCAACGGTTGCCAGCCGGAACGCCTGAATAGACACGCACATGGTCAATGGCCATCAGTACAATAACCAATCCGCGCAGAAGGTCAACGGATTGTATCCTATGGGTGGATGTCAACGAAATTTTCGGGAACGTATCAGTGCTCATAATCGGTTACCCAGCCCGCTCATAAGCGGTTTTAAGCCAGCCGAGCGTCTCTTGGTCTATTTCAACCTCGGCGCCGAGGTTGATTTTATGCGAGCACATGGCATTAGCTGCGGTGATGGCTTCAAGCTTACCCTTGGGGGGCTCCCCCTTGAGGTTCAAGCTGATTTCAAATCGGGTCTTCGTGGCCGGTTGGAGGATGGCAAACTGCTTCTTGCGACGTAGACTCACATAGGCATTCTTGGGGGCGATTTCCACAGCGTTGCCAAAACGTTTGATTTCCGCAATCAGCTTATCGTAGATGGGGCGGAAGTGCTCTTTCCCTTTGTATTGCTTTTCAATCAATTCATCCTTGTTTTCCACGGAGCCTGCATCCGCTGCCTTTGCCTTGAGCGCCACGAAGTTGGCAAACCCGTGGGTGAAGCCGTGCTGCTCTTTCAGGAATTTGACGATTTGCCCATGCTTTTCGAAATTTCCCTGTTTCACTAGGGCTATCCAGTGTTCGAACGTCTTGCCTGTGTTCTTGTACAGGTTTTCAATCATCGTTTTTTCGGCCTGTTCCATAATCCTTACGTGTTGGTGTATGATCTGCTCGCTTCCCGCGCTATATCCAATGCGTTGATTTTTTCAACGTAATAATGTGTGCCAAATGATGGTTGCAATGCCATGCATAGTGGGCGATGCATTCGCCGAGCTCAATATGTTTGCCTTGTTCGGGGTGGATGAAAACCCGCTTTAATTCAGTTGGCGTGATGGATCTGAGCAAGGTTACCCATCGGCTATGCAGTCCGTCCAATAGGCTCAAGGAAGGGGTGATATCCATTGCCTTGGCATCGGCAAGTTCGGCCCAGCGGTCTTCGTAATAGGGTTTGATGGTCGGGTTATCTTCCGTCAGGGCAAGCTTGAAACGGATCAGGCTGTTCATGTGGCTATCCGCACAATGGTGCACGACCTGCCGGACGGTCCAACCACCCGGCCGATATGGGGTGTCAAGCTGTTCTTCGCCTAAATGCGCTACGGCTGCCCGGAGTTTTTGGGGGAAAGCCTCAATGGTTGCGATGGCCGAAGCGAGGACATGCTCATCCAATATATCCGGTTTGATAAACTTGCCGATTGGATATTTTAAGTGATGCATGGCAATAATAGATTACGTAATGGCGTCCTAAAGCATTGTTTTCGCGGAACTCCTGTTACGGGATGACGACCATAAAAATAAACAAAAAAACTATTTTTTCCGCACCAACTCCGCACAAAAAAGCGCAGCGGAAACGGCGACATTGAGCGACTCGGCTTGCCCTATCCGCGGGATGGTGATGGGATGTTGAATATTGGCCAATACGTCGACGCTGATGCCGTTGCCTTCGTTGCCAAGCACCACCAGTCCTTCGCGGCCAAAATCGGCATCGTATAGCGGGGCCCCCTCCAGCACGGCGCCAAAGACGGGCACCGCTGCGCTGGTGGTGAGTGCCACGATGTCGGTGTAGTGTACCTGTATCCGGGCAAGGGAGCCCATGCTGGCTTGCACCACTTTGGGATTATAGGCATCTACGGACCCCAGCGAGCAGATGATGCGGCTGACTCCAAACCATTCGGCGGTGCGGATAATGGTGCCCAGGTTGCCCGGGTCCTGGATGTCGTCCAATACCAATTGGAAGCCGCCGCGAAGCGAAGCGCCTGTCAGCGAAGGGTAGGAAGGGATGCCGACCAGCGCCAGGATGCCCTGGGGTGTCGTCAATGAACTGATGCGTTTAAGGTCTTCTTCGCTGATTTCTTGCACGGCGGTTTCTTCCGATTTTATATTGTGCGGGATTTTAATCAATTTTGCGGCCGCCTGGGGGGTGTAAAAGAGGTGTTGCACGTGATAATCCGACCGGAGAAATTCCGTTACCGATTTAATGCCCTCTACGATGAACAGGCTATGTTCCCGGCGGAATTTTTTATGCTGGAGCGAGGTGATGGTTCGGATTTGTGATTTTGAAAGCATTGTTAATGGATAAAAAGAGTCGTCTTTTTGCGTATGCAAGTATAATGCTTTTGCTGGTATTATTCGCATCGTGCCGTTCTACGCGGTTGCTGGAAGAGGGGCAGGCATTGGTCACCAAAACGGAAATAACCGGAATCGATCCGCAACTGAAAGAGCAAGCCAACGCGTATATACCGCCCGATATCCGTCCGAATTCGCGCATCAATTTGTTTGTTTATAACCTCGCCAATGCTCAAAATGGCGGGTATCGCACGGAGCGTATCCGGAATGTAGGCGAGCCGCCGCACCTGCTGGACAGCGCGTTGGTTGATTTTTCAACCCAGCAGATCAATCGTTACCTGGCGGCCAAGGGGTATTTCAATGCAACGGTGCGCAACGAAATCGTGATCAAGGGGAAGCGGGCACAGGTGTTTTTCCACGCGACACCCGGCGAGCCGTTTACGGTACGGCAGGTAGCGGTTAATTTTGCAGATCCGCAATTGAAAAAGCTGTACGATGACCATCAAGGCGATTTTAGTAAAATAAAACCGGGGATGCGATACGATGCCGATTCGCTTGTAGCCGAACGGGAGGGGGTGTATCATCTCATGCGTCAACAGGGTTACTTCGATTACTTGAGGCAGTATATGCGTGTCGACGTGGATACGGGCCTCCATCGAAACCAGGCGGATCTGAACCTGATCGTGGATAATCCGCAGGGGCAGCAGGCGCATACCCAGTTTACGATCGATAGCAGCATCGTGGTGATCCGGCATGACCGTGCTGACCTCAACCGGCCGGTGCCTAAGCGCGCCGGACTGCCCGGAAACGTGTCGTTTGAAGACCATACCGGCCGATTCCGGCCTGCACCCATTGTGCGCTACCTCTTCCATCGACAGGGGGATACCTACGATGTGGATATGGAAAACCTGACGTACGACCGGCTTTATGAGTTAAATGGGTTCCGCAGCGTGAAGATCGCGTATAGCAAACCCGACTCCAATAGGCTCCATGTGCGCTATGAGCTGGTACCTCGGCCGTATATGGGCAACCAAACCGAGGGGGAGTACACCTTCAACGCGGGCATGAGTGGTTTTAACATCGGAAACACGTTCACCCACCGCAATCTCTTTGGGGGCTTGGAGCAGCTGGAAGTGAAGCTGCGGTATGGCGTGTTGTTCGATTCCCGTTTATCGGGCAACCTGTTCGATCGGGTATTCAACAACGATTTCCAGATCGGGGTCAACGTCACGGTGCCGCGCTTGATTACCCCTTTTCCCATTCCGCCGACCGGCAAAAACGGGTTGCCCCGAACCATCTTTTCGGCTAATGTGCAGGCATTCGATCAGTTCCGGACCTACTCCAACCGTTATTTCAGCGGAACGTTTTCGTATAACTGGTTTGATACGCGGTACAAGCAGCATAACCTGACGCCGCTCGTGTTGGAGTACCGGTACGGGCGGTTGAATGACGAATTTGCGCAAAATTTGATCGACGAGGGGTTTCTGCTGTATGTGCGCAGTAATAATCGGGCGTACTTCGGACTGGGCTCGCAGTATATGTACACGGTGAATGCGGCTAGGCTGTCACGGCTGGAGGATTTCCTGTATTTCCGGGGCGCGGTGGACCTCAGCGGCAACCTATTGGGACTGGTGAGCGAGGTGGTGGATCTGAATGAAAACGAGGATGGCGAAAAGGAGGTGCTGGGCGTGCCTTATCTGCAATATGCCAAAGTGGAGACGGATCTGCGGCGTTATTGGCATTTCGGCGGCGACCGGCAGTTGGTGATCCGGCTGAACCCCGGTGTGGCGATCCCGTACGGCAATAATTCGAGTCTGTTGATTTTCGAGAAAAGCTTTTTCGGCGGGGGGATGAACGGGATCCGGGCCTGGCAGGCCCGAACGCTGGGACCCGGTAATTATAACCGCGAGGTGCTGGACCCGAGCCTGCGCCTGAATCTCCGCAATCTCGATCAGCTAGGCGAAATTAAGCTGGAAGGGAACGTGGAATACCGCTTTAAGTTGGTAAACGATGTGTTCGGCGCGAAATTGAAGGCGGCCACCTTCGCCGATTTCGGCAATATTTGGCGCATCCGGGAGAATGAGCTCAACCCGGGAGGCGAATTTAAGGTCGATCAGTTTCTGAATCAATTGGCCATCGGGGCGGGTGCCGGATTGCGATTCGATCTTGATTATTTTGTCATCCGGCTGGACGCGGGGATCAAAGTGCGCGATCCGCAATTCACGGGCGGGAAACAATGGGTGATCTCGGAATTTTTCGACAGCCGTGAATTTAAACAGCAGTACCGGATCACCAACGCGCCCGACCGCTATAATTTTGTGCAGTATAACTTTGGTATCGGGATGCCTTTTTAGTGACCGCTGGCCTGTGACTCACCCCCATCACCCACCCCCGATCGCCGACCATTCTTTAATGCCGTGCACGATGGTCTCGAAGATGTTTTCCAGATCCAGCCCCTTGCTGTAATTGAAGATAAACAGTCCCACCAGGATCAGGACGGCCAGTATCATCAGCCGTTTGAACAGGTAAGCAATCAGGAGAATCGCCGCAGGGATCAGGATGAGGTAATACCAGCTGATGGCGATGGGGTTGAGGCCTTTTTCGTTTTTCAGTACGAAATATAACCGCCCATGCGACCCCTGCTGGTTGCGGTGTTTGATGAATACGAACGCCGACGTCTCGATCGCGTTAGGGGTAATCGCAACCCCATCATTGAACTCAAGTTCTTGTTTGAAGCCATTGATCACAAACGAATAGGTGCCTGAGATGGATTCTATCGGGGTTTCTTCGGCATCCGTGGCAATGACCGCCAATTTGCCATTCTTGATGAGGTTTTCCTTTAGGATAAAGTGATTAATATCACGGTCACCCTGTGCCCACAACAGCGCAGGTATGGATAGGATGGTCAACAAGTAAAGGAATTTTTGCATGCCCCGAGTGGATATTGGATGGTGCAATGTTAACGAAAAAACGCTAAAGTTAGGTATTTTTCTATATTTGTGACGGGGTAGGTGTGTCCTGTCGACCAAGTAGGCAGCACAGACTCCCCGTATCGCTTCGGATGTCGCCTAGGAGATCCTGCGGCTTGCAATGGGATGCACTACCGTTGTAGCAGGAGATCCAAGCGACGAGTTTTGCATACTTTTGCGATCAAAAGTATGATGAATCCGCGGCATACCGCGGAAAATTGATTACCAATTATTAATGAACTACATCATCGGCGTAGACATCGGTACTTCCGGCACCAAGGCGGTTGCATTTCGGGTGACCGGCGAGGTGGTTGCCGAACACCAGGTCACCTACTCCATCTTGAACCCGCAGCCGGGGTATGTAGAGCAGGATCCGGAAATCTTATTCGCTGCCGCCGTGGAGTCAATTGCCCAGGTCGTGCAGCTGGTCAATGGCGCCGGTGAAGCACAGTTGCTGGGTGTGGGTTTTAGCAGCGCCATGCATGGTCTGATCGCGATGGACGAGCAGCACCAGCCCCTGACCAATTGCATCATTTGGGCGGATACACGAAGCGAATCGTTTGCCACGCCGCTCAAAGGGACATCCGCAGGGCTTGATATCTATTTAAAGACCGGCACACCCATTCATCCCATGTCGCCCTTGTGCAAATTGGCATGGATGCGGCAGCAGCTTCCCGCGGTCTTTAACCGGGCAGCGAAATTTATATCTATCAAGGAGTATGTCTTCTTCAAGCTCTTCGGCTGTTATGTGGTGGACGAATCAATCGCTTCGGCTACGGGCCTTTTTGATATCCATACGTTAGACTGGTATGCGCCGGCCTTGGACTGGGCGGGGGTGTCCGCCGCGCAGCTTTCAACACCGGTACCCATTACCCACGTGCTTTCGGGCATGGAAGCATCGTTTGCCGGAGCGATGCACATCCCGGCAGAGACGCCTTTCATCGTCGGGGGTAGCGATGGCTGCCTGGCCAATTTGGGCGCTGATGCGGCGAAGCCGGGCGATACGGTGGTGACCATCGGCACAAGCGGCGCGATAAGGGTGCTATCGCGACAGCCGAAAACCGATCAAAAAGCGCGTACCTTCTGCTATGTGCTCACCGAGCGGTTATTCGTGCTGGGCGGTGCGGTCAACAACGGCGGGGTGGTGCTCCGATGGTACAACGATCATTTCGGTCCGGCAGCGGCCACCGAAGACGAAGCCTACCGACTACTTGCCGAAGAGGCATCTACCATTCCAGCGGGCGCGGAGGGATTGGTGTTCTTGCCATACCTTACCGGCGAGCGCGCTCCCCATTGGAATGCCGACGCGAAAGGGCTATTTTATGGGGTGCAGCTGCATCATGGCAAAGCGCACTTTACACGGGCGGTATTCGAGGGGGTCATCTATGGCCTGTATGGGGTGGCCAAGGTGTTGGAGGAAATCGCGGGACCGATCGGTACCATCCGGGCCAACGGTGGTTTTGCACGCGCCCCACTATGGGTGCAGCTGCTGGCCGATGTATTCAATAAAGAGGTGCATGTGGCGGAAAATGTGGAAGGCGCAGCCCGGGGGGCTTATATTGCCGTTTTGAAGGCGTTGGGACTATTAGCGGATTTTGAGGAGCTGGAGCCGAAGGGGTCGATCGCACGGCGGTATGATCCCGACCGGCAGAAACATGATGTGTATATGGAGAATTTTGGCCTTTTTGAACGATTGTATGAGAAGGTCAAAGATGAGTTTTAATCAATTATATCATTAAATCAAATTATGATGCCTATTGTTATTGTTGCGTGCGCCGTATTATTACTGCTGCTGCTTGTCATCGTCTTCAAGCTTAATGCTTTTTTTTCACTGATCATTACATCCCTGGTCGTCGGTATTGCGTTGGGAATGCCTGCTTCGGAGGTGGTCCTTTCGATCGAACAGGGGATGGGCAGCACGCTGGGCTCGCTGTTGATGATATTGGGCTTCGGCGTGATGCTGGGCAAGTTGATATCGGATGGCGGTGGCGTATACCGGATTTCGACCAGCCTGATCAGCGCGTTCGGACGAAAATACGTGCAGTGGGCGGTCGTAGTCATTGGGTTTGCGGTGGGTATTCCGATGTTTTACAACGTCGGTTTCGTGATCTTGGTGCCATTTGTCTTTGCGATTGCCGCACAGACAGGTTTGCCGCTGATCTTTGTGGGGTTGCCGATGCTGGCCTCGCTATCGGTGACACACGGTTATTTGCCCCCGCATCCTGGTCCCACGGCGATCGGCACCTTATACCACGCGGATATGGGGCTCACCCTTATTTATGGAGTAGCCGTTGCCATTCCGGCGATCCTCCTAGGGGGTGTTGCTTTTTCGCGGGCGTTGAAAGGAATCAAACCTAATCCGCCTGTCCAGTTTACAACACTGACCACACCGGCTGAAGAAACGATTCCGGGTTTTTGGGTGAGCCTGCTCACCGGATTGCTGCCGGTGCTGCTGATCGCTGTTGCCTCGGTGCTGTCATTTGCACTTCCACCCAATACAGGAGTGGCTGCGGTAGTGTCTTTCGTTGGAAACCCCGTGATTGCCCTGCTGATATCGGTGTTTGTGGCCATTTTTACCATGGGGATCATGCGCGGAAAGACGATGAAAGCCGTGATGGAAAGCTTGGAAGATGCCGTGCAGAGCATCGCCATGATCTTATTTATTATCGGTGCGGCGGGCGCCTTTAAGGAGGTGCTGGTGGATAGCGGAGTGGGCGAGGATATTGCCAAGTGGGCGGGCGATCTGTCACTTTCGCCGTTGGTATTGGTATGGGCGATCGCTGCGGCCATCCGGGTGGCGCTTGGGTCGGCGACGGTGGCGGGCCTGATGGCCGCAGGTATTGTGCTGCCGCTGATCGAATCGACCCATGCGAGTCCTGAATTGATGGTATTGGCCACCGGGGCCGGTTCGCTGATGTTTTCGCATGTCAACGATACGGGTTTTTGGATGTTTAAAGAATACTTCGGCTTGACCATTAAGGATACCATGTTATCATGGTCGATGATGGAAAGCATTGTATCTGTTGTTGGGCTGTTGGGCGTATTGGTGTTGGATATCTACGTATGAGCCAAGAGTAGCTCGGTAAAAATAGTGATACAGCGTCAAAATAGTTACCGATTAGCGTAGCTTTGGCGAACAAAAAGGCGTATTTTTATGTCTTAGCGAAGGGAGGGATGCCCGACGCCTATATTGCAGATACTTAAAATGAAGAAGAAATACCTATATATTGCGATAGCTGTTGCTGCCGTGGCCTTTGTGAGTTACCGATTGACCCGTCCAGACAAGGCTAAGGTAGCAGCGCCCACATCGGCAGCACCCGGGGCGGTGATGGAAGTGAATGGCATCGTGGTGACGCCGCGTACGTTTGCCAATACCATTACGCTGTCGGGGTCCATTGAACCGAATGAACAAGTGCAAATACGCAGTGAGGTATCCGGTGTGCTCAAGGAATTGGCTTTCAGCGAGGGGGCAATGGTAAAAAAGGGACAGCTGTTATTGCGCATTGATGATTCGGAGTTGCAAGCGCAGCTGATGCAGGCACAGACGAGCGAAAAGCTGGCGGAAGATAATGAAAACCGCGCGCGCTTATTGTTGGAAAAGGAGGCCATCAGCCAACAGGAATATGATGTAGCCCATGCCGATCATGAATCAGCTAAGGCCCAAACCGCATTGATCCGTGCCCAAATCGCGAAGACCAAGGTATACGCGCCGTTTAGCGGGAAGATCGGGCTTCGCTCCATTTCACAGGGCGAGTACCTGACGCCGACCACGGTGGTGGCGAATTTGCTAAGCATCAATCCGGTAAAGATCTTGTTTTCGGTGCCCGAGAAATACAGCAGTCAGATCAAGATCGGACAAGAATTGACTTTCAACGTCAGTGGCTCCGAAACGGATTACCGCGCTTCGATTTACGCCGTTGAGCCGGGCGTCGATGCGGCCACGCGAACCATTAGCATCCGCGCGGTGGCCGAAAATCCGGGAGAGCAGCTTTTTCCGGGTTCTTTTGCCCGCATTGAGCTGTCATTGAATCGGATAACGGATGCGATATTGGTGCCGACCGAGTCGGTGATCCCTGTGCAAAACGGCAAACAGGTGTTTTTATTGAAGAATGGTGTCGCCACGGCCACTGATGTGGAAGCGGAGAACCGTACCTCAACGGCGGTATTGATCACGGATGGGGTAAGCATCGGCGATACCGTATTGATTTCGGGTATTATGTCGCTCAAGGACGGTATGGCCGTACGTGCGCAGGTAGTTGAACAGGATTAAATCCCACGCTCATGAGTCTCTCCACCACTAGTATCAAAAGACCGGTTCTGACCATCGTCATGAACCTGATGCTGATTTTGTTCGGCATCATCGGATACACGTTTCTGGGCGTCCGAGAGTTTCCCTCAATAGATCCGCCGATCGTATCGGTGCGGACCAGCTATGCGGGGGCAAACCCCGATATCATTGAATCGCAGATCACCGAACCGCTGGAACGCTCGATCAATCAGATTGACGGTATCCGCAACATCTCATCGTCGAGCAGCCAGGGTTCGAGCCGGATCAATATTGAATTTCTCTTAAGCAAAGACCTGGAGGAGGCTACGAACGATGTGCGCGATAAGGTGTCGCAGGCGATGCGGAGCCTGCCGCAGGATATCGATGCCCCACCGGTCGTATCCAAGGCAGATGCCGACTCCGAGCCGATCATCGTGATGACCGTGCAGAGCGAATCGCGTTCGCCGCTTGACCTCGGTGACATCGCCGATAACGTTATTGCCCAGCGTTTGCAAACGTTGCCGGGTGTAAGCTCCGTACAGATTTGGGGCGAGAAGCGCTATGCCATGCGGTTATGGATCGACCCCATGCGCCTATCAGCCTATGGGCTCACCCCGCTGGATGTGCGCGACGCGCTGAACCGGCAAAACGTGGAACTGCCCTCTGGAAAAATTACGGGAGAAAACACCGAGTTGGCCATCAAAACCATCGGTAACCTGACGACGGAAGAAGAGTTTAATAATTTGATCATCCGGTCTGAAGGGGATCGGATCATCCGGTTTGGGGATATTGGCAATGCCGTGTTGGGTCCGGAGAATCTGGAAAGCGAATTCCGCGAATCGGGTGCCGTGATGGCCGCTATGGCCATCGTGCCGCAGCCCGGCACCAACTATATCGATATTGCCAATGCCTTTTATGACCGGTTTGATCAGCTCAAAAATGAAGTGCCGAGTGATATCAAGATGGAGGTGGCCATAGACAATACGCTGTTTATCAAACGGTCCGTGACCGAAGTGGCAGAAACCATTATCATCGCACTGATCCTGGTGATCCTCATCATCTTTGTTTTCTTCCGCGATTGGGGCATCGCATTCCGCCCATTGATTGATATACCGGTATCCTTGATTGCCACCTTTTTCGTGATGTACCTGTTTGGGTTTTCCATTAATGTGTTGACGCTCTTGGCCATTGTATTGGCCACCGGTTTGGTGGTGGATGATGGTATCGTGGTCACGGAAAATATTTATAAGAAAGTAGAGGAGGGCATGTCGCCGATCATGGCTGCCATCAAAGGGGCAAACGAAATTTTCTTTGCGGTCATCTCCATCTCCGTCACCTTGGCGGCGGTATTTCTGCCGGTGATGTTCATGGAAGGATTTGTGGGGCGGCTATTCAGGGAGTTTGGGGTGGTCATTGCGGCCGCGGTGTTGATCTCGGCTTTTGTATCCCTGTCGCTTACACCCATGCTCAACGCTTACCTGATGCGCAGCGGAGCTAAACATTCCAAATTCTATACCGTTACGGAACCGTATTTCGTGCGGATGACCACTGGTTATGCCGACTCGCTGCGCCGTTTTATGCGGATAAAATGGGTAAGCTTCCCGATCTTGGTTGTTTGTTTTGGGCTGATCGCCTGGTTTTGGGTTAACCTACGGAAGGAAACCGCGCCCTACGAAGACCGTAGCCTGCTGATGGCACGGGTAACCGCCCCCGAGGGGAGTACGTTTGAATATATGGATCGCTTCATGCTGGAGCTCACGCAATTGGTCAATGACTCGGTGCCCGAAAAAACGGTGAATATGGTGAACACATCGCCCGGTTTCTCCGGAACAGGATCGGCAAACACGGGGATGATGCGTTTAGGCCTTGTGCCTCCGGAAGATCGCGAACGATCTCAGGAGGAAATTGCAGAAGCGTTATCGAGACAGACCAGCAGGTTTACCGAGGCCCGTACGTTTGTATCCCAACAGCCTACGATCTCGGTCAGCAGAAGGGGGGGCATGCCTATTCAATACATCATTCAAGCACCCAACTTCGCCAAGCTGGAAGAGAAGATACCGGAGTTTATGAACCGTGCCACTGCCGATCCGACGTTTGTCAATGTGGATGTCGATCTTAAATTTAATCGGCCAGAGCTGAATATCAGCATTGATCGGGATAAGGCGCAGAGCCTCGGGGTATCGGTGTTGGACGTGGCGCAAACCTTGCAGCTTTCGTTGAGTGGACAGCGGTTTGCATATTTTCTGATGAACGGTAAACAGTATCAGGTGGTTGGCCAGTTCTCCGATGTAGACCGAAGCTCGCCCTTGGATTTGGCGACCATTTTTGTGCGCAGCAGCACGGGTGAATTGATCCAGCTCGACAATGTCGTGAATATGGAGGAGCGAAGCAGCCCACCGCAGTTATATCACAACAACCGCTTTATGTCGGCCACGGTGTCGGCGGCGTTGGCCCGTGGAAAAACCATCGATGAGGGGATCACCGCGATGGACCGTATCGCCGATGAGGTGCTGGATGATAGCTATTCTGTCGATTTGGGCGGTGAATCCCGGGATTTCAGAGAAAGCGGTTCCAACACCATGTTTGCCTTTGGCTTGGCATTGCTGTTGGTGTACCTTATTTTGGCGGCGCAGTTTGAGAGTTTCTTGGATCCGTTTATCATCATCCTGACAGTACCGATGGCGGTGGCAGGTGCGATGCTGTCTCTTTGGGTTGTCGGCGAATCATGGAATATCTTCAGCCAGATCGGTACGGTGATGCTCATCGGGCTGGTCACCAAGAACGGTATCCTCATTGTGGAGTTTGCCAATCAGTTGAAGGAACAGGGGAAACCCGTACGGCAGGCGATTATCGAAGCGGCCGAAGCCCGCTTGCGGCCTATTTTGATGACCAGTCTAGCCATTTCATTGGGCGCATTGCCCATTGCCATGGCGTTCGGGGCGGCGGCGACAAGCCGCATCGGGATGGGGGTGGTGATCGTCGGTGGTACGATGTTTTCATTGATCCTCACCTTGTATATTATTCCGGCGGTGTACATGATGTGGTCAAGGGAGCATAAAGCTAACCCGGAATTAGAAGAAGCCAAACGTATCGAGGAAGAAGTGATGGCGGGGGTCCATTAATTTTATGAAGAGACTTATTTATATTGTTTTTTTGGCTATTCCCTGTCTTGGAATGGCGCAACCTGAACTGACCTTGGAAGAAGCCATCGCGATCGCGCTGGAAAATAATTTTGATATTCGCCTGGTGGCTAAAGATGTCGCCATAGCGGAAAATAACGTGAACATCGGAAATGCCGGCATGCTGCCGGTCATCAGTGGAGACGTGTCTGCGGCAGCGGGTATACAAAATACGACGCAGACCCTGCTGGATGGGGAGGTCCGCGCATTGCGCGGGGCAAGGAACCGTTCGATGGCTTATGGAGCTACGCTGGATTGGACCATCTTTGACGGACTCCAAATGTTTACCCGATATGAGCAACTCAAAGAATTAAAAGCACTGGGCGATGCCAATTTAAAGGCCGCCGTATTGGCTACGGTGTATCAGGTCATCAGCAACTACTTTGACCTGGTGCAGCAAAAACAACTAATCAATGCCACAAGAACCGCATTGGAGTTGTCCGCTTTCCGCTACCAGACCGCGGAAAACCGCTATCAGATCGGCCGCGCATCTAAATTGGAGGTGTTGACGGCCAGTGTAGACCTCAATACCGACACGACCAACTTGCTTCGGCAGCGCGACCAATACCGAACGACGCAGATCCGGCTGAATGAGTTGCTGGCGCGTGATGTAAATGCGGATTTTGATGTTTTGGATACCATTATCATCGCAAACGACCTCCATTATGAAACGCTATCCCGATTGGCAAAAGAACTCAACCCGACGCTGCAGTCGGCGATCGTCAGCCATCGGGTCAGTCAGTTAGAACTGAAACGGGTTAAAGGCGAGCGGTACCCGGTGGTGAGCCTCTCGTCTGCTTATACCCGCTCGCAATCGAGCACGGAACTGGGATTTTCTACGCGATCCAGAAACAATGGGTTTAATTATGGCATTGCGGCGTCCATGAATATCTTCAATGGATTTTTGCAGCGCAGGAATGAACAGAATGCTGAATTTGCGATGGAGGCCGCCGAAATCGAGGTGGACCGGGTCACTAAAAATATCGAGGCCCAGCTGCTTGCCGCTTATCAGACCTATCTGATGAATTTGGACCTCGTGCGGCTTGAAGAGCGGAACAAGGATATTGCCGAGGAAAATATGAATATCACACTGGAAAAATTCAAACTGGGCAGCATCGCCCCGTTGGAATTTCGCGAAGCTCAGCGTAACTTTGTGGACGCCAGTGCCCGATACAGTACCGCTCAATACCAAGCAAAATTGGCCGAAATAACGTTGAACCAAATCGCCGGCGCATTGAAAATGGAGTGAGCGAAGAAAACTTGCATAACACTGCAATTTTAGCTAAGTTTGATCTCCTTGAAGGAAGCTGGCGTATAAATACGATTCAATGATATTAGTAGCAGATAGCGGTTCTTCTCAGTCGGATTGGATGTTGGCCCTGCCTGACGGCCAGCGGTTGGGATTTACGACCAAAGGGCTCAACCCGTTCTTTGTCAACGAACGGGATATTGCAAAAATAATCCAGAATGCGAAGGAAATCATGCCTTATGCGGATCGGATAACCGAAGTTTACTTTTTCGGGTCCGGCTGTACCAGTCCCGATAGGCGGGAGATCGTGTCCAACGCACTGTCACAGCTTTTTGTGAATGCGTTTATTTCGGTGGAAACGGACCTGGTGGGCGCGGCTTATGCGACCTGTGGCCGTCACAAGGGGTATATCGCTACGCTAGGTACCGGTTCTGACGTGAGCTTCTTTGACGGCCAGGAAGTATTCCCCACACGGCAGGGAATCGGGTATGTGCTTGGCGATGAGGGGTCGGGTGTTTGGTTTGGAAAGCAATTGGTCACCAAATTCTTATATGGGACGATGCCCGACGATCTTTCGGAGCTGTTTCAGACAAAATACCGCATAAACAAGGAAATTGTCATCAAAAACGTGTATCAGCGGGCCTCCCCTAATGTGTACCTGGCTTCATTCGTGCCATTTATGAGCGACCATGTAGACCACCCGTTTGTAGACGAATTGCTTAAGACCGGTTTTAGGGAATTTATCGCGACCAACATCAAGCTTTTTCCGGACTACCGGGATTATGTGTACCATTTCGTCGGATCCATTGCATTTCATTTTTTGGCGCAGTTGCGTGAGGTGGGCGAACAGCAGGGGGTCAAGATCGGTAAGGTACTGAGTCGTCCAATTGAAGAATTGTTTGATTACATCATCCAGCGTGAAAAGAATTATGAGATCCAGTTGTGAGTCGGGTGAAAAGTAAAGAGTAAAGAGTAAAGAGTAAAAAGTGAAATTTAGTATAACATCAAATAAATTGGGTTATGAAAACAATACTAATGTTAATGTTCGGGGCAGCGGTGATGACCATGCCAGCCGATAACGTGCATCAATTTGCCTTTGCGTCAATAGATGGTAAAGAGGTGAGCCTTTCGCAATTCAAGGGAAAGAAACTGTTGATCGTCAATACCGCCTCCGAATGCGGGTTTACCAAGCAGTATGCTGGTTTGCAGGAATTATCGGAAAAATATGGGGATAAGGTGGTGGTCATCGGGTTTCCCGCCAATAATTTTGGCGGACAGGAGCCGGGCAGCAATGAGGAGATCCAGGGTTTTTGCGAGAAAAATTTTGGGGTGACCTTTCCGCTGGCGGAGAAGAGCAGTGTAAAAGGAGATGATATATCCCCGCTATTCAAATACTTGACGAGTGGCGAGAACCCCGACTTTACGGGGGAAATTAAGTGGAATTTTGAGAAATTCCTGATTGATGAGGAAGGCAACCTTGTTCACCGATTCCGGTCAAAAGTGGAGCCGATGAGCGATGAGCTGATCAGCAAGCTGTAAATAAAAGCCTCCCGATGAGCGGGAGGCTTTCAAAACTAACCAATTATAAACCTAATTATGAAAAGTCGAACCTAAACCTATTTGACCTGATTTCCCAGGTTATATATTCTCTTAAACGCAAAAAAAACAGGTATAGTCTATCGGTCGGCGAAAAGTAGGGTATTAATCTCGTTCACGTTGTTCAGGGTTGATTGTTTTGCCCATAAAAGCAGGTTCGGCACCGCGGTTCATAGCTTTCCTTTTCGCCCAACAGCAGTTTTTGCTCATCTTTCGCGATGCGGTATGAATAATTTGCGGGCGCCCCGCAGCGCACACACACCGCATGTACTTTGGTGACATGCTCGGCGATGGCCATCAACGCGGGAACTGGCCCGAATGGCCGCCCCTTGAAATCCATGTCGAGACCGGCCACGATGACACGGACCCCCCGGTTGGCCAGTTCGTTGCAAACCGCTGGAAGCTCGTCGTCAAAGAACTGCGCCTCATCAATACCGACAACTTTTGTCGTGCTGCCCAATTGCAGAATGGCTGATGAGTGCGCCACCGGCATCGAGGGAATGCTGTTGCTATCATGTGAGACAATGACACTAGTGTGGTATCGGGTGTCAATCGCTGGCTTAAAGATGTTGACATCGAGCTTGGCAAATTGTGCGCGGCGCAGCCTGCGAATAAGTTCTTCGGTCTTCCCCGAAAACATGGATCCGCAGATGACTTCGATGCTTCCGTATGACGCATCACGACGTACTAACCGGTCTTCCGAAAATAACATAGGCAAATATCCGTATTTAATGTTGATTTCGAGGTGTGGAATCGACGCGTTTGGGATGGAAACTCCGGCAATATACTTATTATTTGTATATCAATGGCATTTTAGCTAAGTTTGACTAATTATTATGGGATGCCTTTAGGGGCTGAATCACCCGTTCTAATAGCACAAAATACTTTTCTTGATATGGCGACAAAAAAGCAGATTTTAGCAAAAATAACGGAGTTACTTAACGATATCAATGACCAGTATCGGCAGTTGGAAAGTGAAGGGGGCGAGCAGGCTGATGACCTGAAGGGGGACCTGTTTGAAGCCACAGTGAATTATTTTGCGGCACATGCGACCTTGTACAACAAGCTGCTCAAACGTGATGCACCTGTACAGGCAGCGGCCCTCGCTGCTCCGGAAACGGAGGCAGCTGTCGCGGCCACATCGGTAGATGACATAGAAACGGAAGACGACGCTCCGGTTTCGCAATGGGATGAGCCAGGCGCAGACACCATAACCTTCACCCCGCCGATTGAAGCGGAAGCGGAACAGGCGTCGCATGCGGCACAAATCGAAGAGGTAAGTGCGGACGATGAGGCAGAAACTGCTCCCGAAGAGATCGGCATGACGGATGAAGAAGGCGACATGACCGTAGCGGAGGAGGTGCACGACGAGGCGGCTGAAGTGGAAGGTTATGAAGACGATGAGGCGGATATCGACGCTGAAGAGGAGGTTGCCGACGATATGCGCCAAGATGAGGCCGAACCGGAGGAAGAAGACCAAACGGACGAAGCATTCGATCAAGATGATACGGAGGAAGATCTCGTTGAATCAACGGGTGAAGGAGATGACACCGTTTATAACGAAGTGGTCCATGAGGTGAACATCGCCGAGAAGGAAGTAACGTTGCCGCCGGATGATTTACCACAGCCGACACCGCAACCTGCGGACACTCCAACGGCTGAAGAACCCGAGAAACCCACGCGCCCACTTAGTCTTAATGAGCTCATTTCTGCGCAGCGGAAAGCGGGAACGAGCGGCGCCAGTTCACTTTTTGCAGCCCGAAGCGATGATGGTGAACGCGTTGCCGACATCAAATCAGCCATCAGTCTCAATGACAAACTACTGTTTATCAAGGACCTGTTCAACGGTTATAGCTTAGCCTACAGCGAAGCGATCGAATTGCTCAACCGCTATGACGATTTTGCATCGGCCGATGCCTTTTTGCAGGCGAATTATGCCAGCAAAAACAATTGGGCCGATAAGCAAACGACGGTAGATAAGCTGTATGCGATCATGCGGAAGCGGTTTGGATAACGCTATTTCAGCGTGACGCTTCCGTATTCAGTGCTGATGTTCAGCGAGTTATCGCTGCCGCTATTCCAGTGGCCGGTGTAGCTTTTCGTGGTGTTGTCCTCCACCTTATTCGCTATTTTGATGCGGCTTTGATCATAGTCAAATCCGCCGTATTCGATCGCTACGCGGAAACGGAATGCGGCATCAGCGGCCGGTTTGATGTGCACACCGGAATAAGAAGCCGATATATTGGCTCGTTGGATGGCCGCGCCAAGTCCCATGTTAAATCCGCCACTGTATTCCAGGTCAACGTTGGCCTCCCGGTTCACTTTCCCGATTTCACTTCCGCTGGTATAGCTGAGGGTCAACTGAAGCCTTTCGGCCTCCGCGAGGGTAAACCCGCCGTATTCTACCGATACATCGCCTTCGTTGAGGTACGCAATATTGGCTTTGGAATAGGCAATCGCTAACGAATTATCGCGTGCATTCAACCGGCCGGCATTCAAACTGCCGTAATTTACGGCGATAGCCACCTTGCCATCACGGTCGCCCACCTCGATGAGTCCATAACGGTTGGCAAGCGCCAGCTCATTTGCTGTTGGCATGTACACTTCGTAGTCGATCCGCAGTGCGCGGTTCGTACTGCCGCCGACCAGGGAAGACCACCAATTGGAATCGCCGGGGGCGATATGTGTCTTAAAGGAGATGTTGCCCGCGGAAACGGACTCGTTGATGCGGACACGGTCAAGTGCTGCCTGTGCGTCGCTTTCTGACTTTTCAGCGGTTTGTATCCGCACGGTTACTTTTACCTCATTGCGGTTCCAATTGTGTATGGTGATTTTGCCATAGCGATTATCGATACTGACTTTGTGGTTGCTGTTTACGGGATACGCTTTCTCGATTACTTTTTCCTTTTGGACGGTGAAAGCATCATCGTTACTGCGCGCTTCCCAGAGCTGTTCCCAATCGATCTGGGAGACTTTGCCTGCCACTGTCGCGGCAATGGCCTCACTTTGGCGTGCGACTTTTTGTACCTCCGCTTCCGATAAGGCGACTAGGTTTTCTGTATCGCGACCGATGGCTTCCCAATCGATGCCTTTCATGGCACTGGTCACTTCCTCGCTGATGCCCGCGGCCAATTGGGTGATGTGTTTGACACGGTGCGGGGTTGTTTGCGCCCATGCCGCCGTGATGGGCGACAGGGACATCATGACAAATGCAATGCGGTTAAATCTGTTCATGCTGGGTTTGCTTCGTTTTGGTTTGATTCATGTAGTTCAATATTTCCATTTGCTGACTGAGCACGTCGATCTGTGCTTGAAGGTTGCGGATCATGGCTTCTAACGTCAGCTCCTTATTGGGGCTTTTCGCAAATTCCTGTTTCAGCGTTTCGTAGCTGACTTCCATTTGGCTGAGTGTTTTCGAAAATTCACCATGCAGTGCGGGATCTGACGCGGCGATGTATGCGATTGAATCCTTTTTCTGGTCGACCAAGGCCGCGTAAGCCCGTTGTTCGGCGGCGAGCTGCGGATTGATGCGGCTGTAGTCTTCGTATGCATGCCGTTTGCCGTAAAAATAGATGACGATACCCGCTGTGCCGATGAGTAGGGTAACCGCCGCGACCTTGAGTACTTGCATGACCCATATCTTCCGGATGCGGCTTGGATGCGGCGCCGATTCCCGTTGGTCCAGCTCCTTTTCGATTCGCTGCCAAAGGTCCACCGGTGGGTCTACCTGGTCAAATGCAGCCTTGTTTTCTGTCATGAATGCTTTCAAATCCTTCTTCATTTTTTCTCCTGTTATGACGCCTGTCAATTTGCCAAACAATCAAGCAGTTTTCGCTTTCCCCGTAGAAATTGACTGCGGGAAGTCGCCTCACTGATCTGCAAAATGTGTGCTATTTCTTCGTGATCGTATCCCTCCAATAAGTATAAAGTGAGCACGATCCGATAGCCATCCGGCAGTTCGTTGATGGCATTTTTGATCGCCTCTACTCGCCATGCGACGTCGTTCTCGTCGAATGGTTCCTCCGCCAAATCATGCTCCGCTGTAAGCGGTTGCAGGGCTAGTTTCCGTTTGCGTAGGCTAGATATCGCTTTATTGACCACGATTTGCTTCATCCATAGCCCGAACGTACTGTCTTGCCGGAAACTTTCCAAGCGGGTGAATGCATCGACGAATGCTTCCTGCAATACATCTGCGGCTTCGGCCTCATCCTGTACGATGCGGAGCGCTGTATTGTACATCGCTTTCGCATATAAATGGTATAGTTTGAATTGAGACTGGCGGTCGCCGCGCTTACAGGCCGTTATCAACTCATGATGCTTGTCATTGAATGAGGCTTCCAATTAATTGCTTATTTCTATGGTTCTACAATCTCGTCATTCCATTAGCCCGTTTTTCCATTCACCAACCGTTTGATGAATAGACGCGGCTAATGTAGCACGCGTTGCACCCGGGAAAGAAAAAATAATCATTATTTTGCAAAAAGGGTATTTTTGCAGCAAATGCATACCATACAACTCAAAAAAGGCAAGGACAAAGCCGCATGGCAGCTCCATCCTTGGGTGTTTTCCGGAGCCGTTGCGGGCACGGTGGGTACCCCTCAAAATGGTGATATCGTGCAAGTGATCAATGATGCGCATGAATTTGTGGCCTATGGACTGTTCAATGGGCAATCGCGCGTAGCCGTGCGGCTGGTCGAATGGGATGCCGAGCGGTTTCCGGACGAACAGTGGTGGCGTGCCCGGATTCGCGGGGCGGTACAGTCCAGAAAACACCTGTTAGACGCACCTGACACCAATGCGTTGCGGCTTATTTTTGCCGAGGCAGATTTCTTGCCGGGGTTAATCGTCGATAAATACGCCGATTTCCTTTCGCTGCAAGTACATGCTGCCGGTATCGAACAGGTGAAAGCGATCGTCGTGGATGAGCTCAACAATGTGCTCCGGCCTGCTGGCATTTACGAACGCAGCGATGCCAATGCGCGCGCGCATGAAGGATTGTCCCTGACAAACGGGCTGCTATCGGGCGTTCATCCGCCGGAATGGGTGGAGATCGTAGAAAACGGTCTTCGCTATGGGGTCAACATTGCCGAAGGGCAGAAGTCGGGCTTTTACTGCGATCAGCGCGATAACCGCTTGCTGACGGCACGATACGCAAGGGGTAAGCGCGTACTCGATTGTTTTTGCTATTCAGGAGGCTTTTCGCTAAACGCCCTTGCCCATGGTGCAGCCGAAGTGGTCAGCGTAGACAGTTCAGCACTAGCGATGGAAACCCTGCAGATGAATAAAGCATTGAATGATTTGGATGCCGCAAAGCACATCAGCATACAGGCTGATGTCAATAAACAGCTCCGCGCATTTGCCGATACCGGAGAGCGGTTTGACCTGGTGATCTTGGACCCGCCCAAATACGCGCCCTCGCGTTCAAGCCTCGACAAGGCTGCCCGGGCTTATAAAGAGTTGAATAGACGGGGACTGCTGCTGTTGGAGCGCGGCGGACTGCTCGCGACGTTTTCCTGCTCTGCGGCAATGGATATGGCTACCTTCAAGCAGGTACTGGCCTGGGCGGCATTGGATGCCGGCAAGGAAATCCAGTTTATCCATCAATTCACCCAGCCCGAAGACCATCCGGTACGGGCGTCTTTCCCCGAAGGGGAGTATTTGAAAGGCCTATTGTGTCGGGTTATTTGACTACGGCATCGATGGCCGCGAGTATTACTTGGCAAGCGCTGATTATTTCTTCGTCGCTGATGGTCAGTGGGGGGGCGATGCGCAACGCCGTTTCGCAGTGAAGAAACCAGTCAATGATGATGCCGTGGTCCGCACAGTACCTGCTGACGCGTTCTACTTGCTCGAAATTGTCCAATTGCACGCATAACATCAGCCCGATACCCCGTATTTCGCGGATAGCGGGATGTTGTAGGTATTGGCGGAATAATTGGGCTTTCCGTTCGACTCCGTCTACCAGGTGCTCATCCAATATCACGTTGAGTGATGCGAGGGCTGCGGCGCAACTCACCGGATGGCCGCCAAAGGTAGTGATGTGCCCCAGTATGGGGTTTTCCTTGATGACATCCATTACCGCTTTGCTGGCCACGAACGCCCCAATGGGCATGCCCCCGCCCATCCCTTTGGCCAGTAGCAGGATGTCTGGCACGACACCGTCATGTTCAAAGGCAAACAGCTTGCCGGTACGGCCGAAGGCGGTTTGTATCTCATCAAAAATAAGCAAGGTGCCCGTTTCGTCGCAGCGTTTGCGTATGGCCTGCATATAAGACACATCCGGAACGCGGATGCCCGCCTCGCCCTGTACCGCCTCCAGAATAACTGCCGCAGTGGATGTGGTGATCTTGTCGATATCGGCCAGTTCGTTATAACGGATGAACGTAATATCGGGTAGGAGCGGGGCATATGCCCGATGGTATTCGGGGTTGCCGATCAGGCTCAAAGCTCCCTGCGTACTACCGTGGTAGGCGTTTTCGGCCGCGATGATTTCGCGCCGCCCGGTAAACTTTTTGGCGATTTTCATCGCGCCCTCAGTGGCTTCCGTTCCTGAATTAGTGAAATAAACCGAATGGAGCGAATCAGGGAGCACGGAGAGGAGCTTAGTGGCCAAGGCTACCTGAGGCACCTGCACAAATTCGCCATATACCGTCACATGCAGGTAGTGATCGAGCTGCTTAGAAATGGCCTCAAGCACCTTGGGGTGTCGATGTCCGATGTTGCTCACCGCAAAGCCGGAGACCAGATCCATGTACCGCTCACCGTTGGGTCCGTAAAGGTAAATGCCCTCCGCGCGCTCGACTTCGATCAGTCGGGGCGAATGCGAAGTTTGGGCGGTATTCAACAAAAAAAGCTGCCGATTACTAAGCATGGATACGGGTAGGGATTTGTTGCTGTTAATGATCGCGCCGCCGCTGCTGCAGTTCACGCATCAGGTAGTTGCGGAATTCTTCTTCCACCGCAAAAAAGCGCGAAGCCCGGGCTTGCCCAACAACATTAGCGAACCGCTTCCGGTAGATTTTCTTTACTTCCAGCTCCTTGGCATCAAATGCCAGGACATCCCGGTTGGCCGGATTGAGGGTACTGCTGGGAACCTTTTGACTCCCCAGGGATTGCTTGCCCTGTAAGCCTCTGCTACGCCGTTCGTGCTTCAGCGTCGATATCTCTTTATAATACTGATTGTATATCGGAAAAAACGCCTGAGCTTCGGACGGTGTCAGGTTCAATTCTTTGGTAATGAATGCAATTTTCTCTGCCTCGATCCGTTCGAAACGCTGCGCCCTGCTCTCCTGTGCCGTTGCGAAGGCGGCGGCAAACAATAGTATGATAGCGGTAAGATACTGTTTTATGACGATCATTTTTTACAGCGTATGATTAAGGTATGCTTCAATATCATCTTCACTCAACCCTTCACCGATACTACCTTCATCGAAATCATCCAAATGTTCAGTGATATAGATCATATCATTTGCTGTTCCATAAAGCTCCAAGTAATTGAGTATTTCTTGGTCAGGCACCGAACCCAATTGGCTGCTATTTGCCGTGTCGTTTGCTGAATTGAAAAACAAAACAGCGCTTGCCGCCAAGGCGATGCACGCCGCGGCGGCGTATGCCACCCATTTCGGCTGACGGATGCTGCGGATGGGGGTTGCCTGATCGGCTGTCCGCTCAGCAAGGGTGCTTTGCAAGCCATCGAAGTAAGCAGCCGGAACGGTAAATCCGGTTTCCTCCGCCTGCCTGCGAAGGGTTGCGCCAAGCAATAGCTGCTCTTCCAGTTGACCAAAATACCCTTCGGGAGTGGTAAAACCAGGTTCACTGACGGCATCCCTGAGTTTTTGTTCGGCAATCTGAGCGGTTATGCGGTCCGTTAGCTGATCGAAATAACCGGAAGGTACCACCCATGCCGTCTGCGCACCTTCCCCGTCGCGTTGCCGCCGAAGGATACGTTGATGCAGTCCATCAAAATAACCATCAGGAACCGTAAATGGATTCACACGCAACGCGTCTGGCAACTCGTGGGCCGCATCAACAGGATGATATGTGTGTTTTTCCTTCATGGTACTCCTTAGATGTTTTTGTTACGCGAAGGTTTAATCGTTTGCCTCGAAAAATTGAGCGATCTTCTTTACTGCCAAATGATAAGATGCTTTTAATGCGCCCACGCTGGTACCCACGATATCTGATATTTCTTCGTACTTCAAATCATCAAAGTATTTCATGTTAAAAACCATGCGCTGTTTCTCCGGAAGTGTCAGGATGGCTTGCTGTAATTTCAATTGTGCTTGATTTCCGTTGAAATAAGGCGTATCGGTCAGCGAATCGGCCAGATAAGCTGAACTTTCATCATCCAACGAAACATTCTGCCGCTGCTTTTTTTTGTTCAGGAACGTGATGCATTCATTGGTAGCAATGCGGTAAAGCCAGGTATACAACTGGGCATCTTCCCTGAAATTCTCCAGATTTTTCCACACTTTAATGAAGATGTCCTGCACCAGGTCATCCGCATCGTCATGGTCAATGACCAAGCGCCGCACATGCCAATAGATTTTTTGCTGGTATTTTTTCAGCAACAGCGCAAACGCCTCGTCCCGTGTACGGCTATCCGCAAATTTCTCCAGTATCTGGGCGTCTTCCATCATGCGCTGAACCTGTCCCGGCGATTATTTCCGTTTGATTACGCGTTGGACCGCCGCGATGATATTGGCGGCATTCAGTCCATATTTTTCCATCAGTTGCGCCGGCGTGCCGCTTTCTCCGAAGCTGTCGTTTACTGCGACGTATTCTTGCGGAGTGGGATTGTTTCTGGCGAGTACCTGCGCGACGCTATCTCCAAGTCCGCCGAGTCGGTTATGCTCTTCTGCGGTAACCACACAGCCGGTTTTCGCCACGGATTTCAAGATGGCTTCTTCATCCAGCGGTTTGATGGTGTGAATGTTGATGATCTCCGCGTCGATGCCCATTTCGGCCAGTTGCTCGCCGGCCAATATCGCCTCCCATACCAGGTGGCCGGTAGCGAAAATACTCACATCGCTGCCTTCATTGACCATCCAAGCTTTGCCGATTTCGAATTTTTGGTTCGGATCGGTGAAAATGGGGACCACCGGCCGACCGAAGCGCAGGTATACCGGTCCGTGGTGGTCGGCGATCGCGATGGTGGCCGCTTTTGTTTGATTATAATCACAGGGGTTGATGACGGTCATGCCCGGCAACATCTTCATCAGTCCGATATCTTCTAAAATCTGATGGGTTGCGCCATCCTCTCCGAGTGTCAGGCCTGCATGGGAGGCACAGATCTTAACATTTTTGTCCGAATAGGCGATGGACTGCCGGATCTGATCATAAACGCGTCCTGTGGAGAAATTGGCAAAGGTACCCGTATACGGGATCTTGCCGCCAATGGTTAGTCCGGCAGCGATGCCCATCATATTGGCTTCGGCGATACCGATCTGGAAAAAACGCTCAGGAAATTCCTTGATGAAATCATTCATCTTGAGCGAACCCACCAAGTCAGCGCAGAGCGCCACCACGTTTTCATTTTTCCGGCCGACTTCCAGCAAACCCGCACCAAAACCCGAACGCGTATCTTTTTTATCTGTATAGGTGTATTTTTTCATTTTAATCTAATCGCTAATGCCCAGTGTCTAATGTCTCTTGTCTAACGTCTAACGTCTCTTGTCTAACGTCTCTTGTCTAACGTCTCGTATCTAATAATCCCCAAGCGTTTCTTCCAATTGTGCCAGCGCGGAAGCCAACTGCTCATCATTGGGCGCTACCCCATGCCATTTATGAGAGCCCATCATAAAGTCCACGCCATAGCCCATTCCGGTTTTCATGAGGATGAGTACAGGCTTTCCTTTTCCGGTGCGTGACTTGGCCGTTGTCAATCCGGCCAGTACCTCGCCCATCACGTTGCCATTCATTTCGAGCACATCCCAACCAAAAGCTTCCCATTTTGCACGGAGATTGCCGAGGGATAATACGTCTTCGGTCGCCCCATCGATCTGCTGCCCGTTGTAATCAATGGTTGCGATGAGATTGTCTACCTTATTGTAAGGTGCATACATAGCCGCCTCCCAAATTTGTCCCTCCTGCTGTTCACCATCTCCCATCAACACATATACCAAGTGGTCATCATTGTTCAGCTTTTTGGCACGGGCGGCGCCGATGGCGACAGAAAGCCCTTGCCCCAGTGATCCGGAAGCGATGCGTATGCCCGGTAGCCCTTCGTGGGTGGTGGGGTGTCCTTGGAGGCGTGAATTGATCTGGCGAAATGTCGCCAGTTCGCTTACCTCAAAATAGCCTGCACGGGCAAGCGCACTGTAAAATACAGGAGAAATGTGGCCATTTGATAAGAAAAAGATGTCTTCTCCGATACCATCGATATCGAATCCCGATTTTCGCTCCATTGCACTGAAATACAGTGCTACAAAAAAATCCGTACAGCCCAGTGATCCACCGGGGTGGCCGGATTGACAGGCATGAACCATCCGTACGATGTCTCGCCTGACCTGTGATGCAATTTTCTCTAATTTCGTGATGTCTTCGCTCATTACAATATGGTTATTATCGATTTTGGTGCTAAAGTTAAGGATTTTACCGATGATAATGGAATGAATTTGGAAATGGCGGGTTGCTAAAGCATGGGTTGCAGGGTTTGCCAAACGGTATTGGCAACGATTTGATGCCCCTGCTCATTCGGGTGGATGCCGTCTTCCAGATTGAGGTCTGTTTCACCGGCTACCCGGTCGAGGAGAAAAGGTACAAAGGCCATATCATTGGCTTCGGCCAACTTCGGAAACATGGCAGAAAAAGAACGCCCATATGTGCCGCCCATGCTCGGCGGAACCATCATTCCCGCAAGTATCAACCGGCAATCGGGATATCGTTGTTTGACCTTGTCAATGATGCTTTGCAGATTTTTGTACGTCTCTTCGGTCGGGATGCCCCGAAGGCCGTCGTTAGCACCCAGTTCGAGCACAAAGATGGTTAACGGTTCATTGAGTAACCAATCAATACGCTCATTACCCGCTGCCGATGTTTCGCCGCTCAGGCCGCCGTTGATTACCCGATAAGGGAGCCCCAAGGAATCGATTCGCTGTTGGATCAGTCCGGGAAAGGCCAAATCCGAATCTTCCAGGCCATGCCCGGCGGTAAGGCTAGTGCCGAAAAAAAGAATGTTTGCGGGTTTTGCTGTTGAGGGGGTCTTTGTTGCGGTGGTGTCGGCCGCACGATCATCTTCGGTCTTGGGCTGCGGAGACCCACAAGCCATGATCAAGCAGAGAACCAACCAACTGTATGTGCGCATCGGCGGATTAAACATACCGTTACATGGCTTCGGCTACCACTTCTTGTACCTCGGGCACCATGCGTTTCAGCAGTCCTTCTATACCGGCTTTCAGGGTAATGGTAGAGGAGGGGCAGCCGCTGCACGATCCGCGGAGTTCGACAAATACGGTACCCTCGTCAAATGACTTATAGCTGATGGCACCCCCATCTTGCTCAACGGCGGGCCGCACATAGTCGTGCAGGATTTGCTGGATCTTGATCTCGGTTTCGGAACCTTCAAAGTTGACATCTTCGTCTACCGCCACTTCCTGCACTTTCAGCTCCGACTCCACGGCACCTTTTACGAAGTCTTTGAGAATAGCCTCAATATCTTCCCACTCGGCATCGTCAGTTTTGGTGATGGTCACAAAATTACTGGCGAAGAAAACACCATTCACAAAGTTGAATTTGAAAAGCTCCCGTGCAAACGGGGACGATTGCGCCTTTTCCCGGTCTGGGAAGTCCAAACTGCCATTGACTAAGAGCTTATTGACCAAAAACTTCATGGTCGCCGGATTCGGCGTATATTCGGTATACACGTTAATAGTAGCCATCTGATATACTGTTTTTACAAAGATATTAATATTCCCTAAGAATAAGGGTCAGCGTTTCGTCAAAGGTTACACGACGGTGTAGTTTTCGGATAGGCTGGTGAGGTGGCAGGCATACCCACTTTAGGGTATTTTTTACGATTTGAATATTAGTTTACTTTGCTTGAAAATAACCTTCACCGAATAAAATAAAGTATGAGAACAACCCCAATGGGCCGGAAAGCAATAAATGTAAATAACGCCGACTTTAGTCGGATAATAGTGAAAAATTATCAAAATGAAAAAATTGAAATTGGCATTCGTGGCATTTTTGCTGGCGCAAAGCGCTATTACATTTGCACAGGAAAAAAGTGAAACCGTATATTTTTACGCTGTTGGCTGGGAGTGGCTTCCGCAAACTGAGGCCGCTAAATTAAATACCCAACCCGTTGTTAGCAATGTAGTCCGTATCAACTGTAATGGATATACCTCCAATTCTTCATTAGGGGTTGATAATCAACTTGTGGAATACTACGAAGCGTACCATGCCAAACAAAGGGGAGTTAGGAGTTTGAATAGGACCATCGCATTTGGTCCTTACGATACTTGGGACGAGGCGGAAAAGGCTCGTCGAAAAGACATCGCGGACTATAACCAAAAATGGAGACCTCTTATCTTACAACATTTCAAATATTTGTGTGAGGAAGATTAAACCAAAATCATGAACAATTTGAATCCTAAACTATGAGAACGAGGTTGTTAGTATTATTTTTATGCTGTTTGGTATCGGTGGCTTGGGGGCAGGAGACTGACGTGGAGAAAGGGATTAATAACAGTAAAAAGAAAGAAATATGTACGGCTGGTGGATCGAAGAACGGAGGGAAAACAGGTAAACAGAAAAATTTCGTCGATACGACCACGCGCATTATTTCCTACGATTTCAGAACTGGGAAGTATGTTTATCCACTAAAACGGGTTAAAGTACATACACCTGTTGTGTTCGAGGTTAGAAATATTAATCCGTTTGCCTATAAGGTGACATTAACACCGAAAGACTCCATATTAGCTGCCTCTTCCTTTGATAAGGAACTTCTTCAGATTATCGCAAAATGGGATATCCAGGAAGCTGAAGGAAAATTAGCAACGTCGCAAAATGATCTGAGCAAGAATATCGCCAGTCAGACATCGTCATTGATAGCAGGTGATTTTAAGGAAAGTAAGGCTGACGGCAAAGTAAAAGCTACGGCTCAGCAGAATCAGAAAGCCTTTAATATTGTGAATGAACTCCTTAAGTTGGATGAGAAGATTCGTGACGAAAAAGGAAGGCAGGATAGTATTGCTGTCTTGTCGGATCTAGATAGTTTAGTACTACATGAAAAAGGTGCCAACGGTTTCCGTATTCTTGATTCTGTTAATGCGCAACGGCTAAAAGGTATATTGGATACCCTGATCGCCGAAGAAAGACAAGAACTATTGACTGCCACCGATTCGGTAGCTGTAAAGGATGCACGGAAGCATTTGGAAGTTATTAAGGGCAAGCTCAATGAATGGACAAATTTGGAACATAAGATCAAGAAGGATAGTACAAGAAAAGATAGTCTTGAAAAGCAAATGAATGAAAGTGTAAAAAGCTACTACCTCTTGGCTAACGATTTTTATGCGAAATACGATGACTTCATGGCTGATAGTCGGCATGTGTTTATGATGTTGCGGTATGCGAAAGCTATAAATACCATGGCAGACAATCCCCAGCTCAGCTACACACTTTTTAAAAGACAATATGAGCAGGAATTAAAACAGTATGTATTTAAGCTTTTTAAAAGCGTAACCACCATTGACAATTATAAGAGAAGCTATTCTGAACTTACAAATTCATACTTTAAGGTTATTTATTCTCCGTTGTTGGATGATTTTATGAGTCCCAGTGGTATTTCTAAGGCCCAGGCTTATCCCCAATTTTTAAAAATGAAATCCGATCAATTAGCGGATTGGTTGGCGAAGTATCCGGTAGAGAACCTTCTTCGACAAGCGCAATGGGTGTTATCAGTTTTGCAAGATTCTTCGCGATATAGTGTTCGATCCATTCCTATTCAACCCGAAAATGATCTGTTAGAGTTCCATGCGCATATTAAAAAGAGAGGTGACGGGATTTCGGATGCGCACCACAGTGAACGAAATTTTGTGTATAGACAACCTACTTTCGGAGGGACCCGGGTCGATTTTAGTTTAGGATTGGCGGCCAGCTATTATTGGGGCGTAAATACGTATGAATTAGATACCGTCTCGAAAATTGCCGAATCGGATGCAGATGGAATAGCCGTTCCTTCTATAGTGGGAATGGTGACTATGAGCAGAAGAAAAACCGGCTATTTAGCATATGGAGCTAGTGCAGGAATAGGTATAGGTGTAGATAACGGTAAAATACAATTAGGCAACTTCTATATAGGGCCGACAATTCTGTTGGGTAAAAGGGAGCGGATTTTCGTTTCACTTGGTCCCTCTTTACGCAATGTGAAACAGCTTCGTGCCAGCGCCCCCGTAGGCACAATAGTACCTAACACCAGCGATCTGTCCTCATTTATGAAGGACCGATATAAAGTGGGCGTTTTTGCATCAATTACTTATAGTTTAACAAAAGATGCTAAATCAATGATTAGAAATATATGGTAAGGATCTGGTGCTGCAAATTATCAAAACAATACAAGTGAAGGAACTATTCCTAACATTGATTAAGTGTAAAGTTAATTTAAAAAATCCCATCCCAAATTTTAGTACACGATATCGGTTTTGAACTGAGGATTACCAATAAAAGAAACAAAAACAATAAAAACTAGAATGAAAACAATGAAAACATTAGTATTTACAATTATTTTATTGCTAGGAGCAGTACAGTTTATTAAGGCGCAAGACGAAAAGCCCACTAAAGAAGAAACGATTGAATATATAGAGAATTATTTTAAAAACGACTTTTTTACTAATGGTGAACGGTTTGATGCTGGTTATTCCCCAGGGGAATCCCTTTATATGCAACGTCTGATAACAATCACTGATGTTAATATTATGGGGTGTATTCTACGTTTTAGCTATAAGATCACATCAGATCTAATTGGGGCGGGCACTGGAGGACGGCCTCAAACAGAAAATTTTACAAATTACATTGATCTAAGCGAAGTTGAATCAATATCCCTAAAGCGAAAAGGTGAGCAGTACTTTGTCTATGGTTTAGTTTTTAACGAAAAAAACAGTCCTGACAGCAGAGAACCGGATTTGCCATTCACAAGAACTGACGAAGATTTCGATGAGATAGTGAACCTCCAAATCTACAAAGCCTTCAACCATCTCCGCAAGCTTTGCGGCGCACCGGAACCTATATCCTTTGATTAACCCCATTTTCCAGCTACAAGAATTAAGGCGGAGCAAGCTGAAAATCCGGAAAAGAGTAGGCACTGAAACTTAAAAATTTAATCATGAAAACAATTAGAGCAATTGCACTAGCCTTGATGGCGGTATGTATGATCAATACATTGAGCGGGTTTAAGCCCATTGAAAATAAGGCCGAAGAACTTTATATCTACCTATCATATGATTATATCGATGTAAATAAAAAAACAGCCTATTTAATTGTGTCAGATCCGCTGTTATATTCGGACTGGGAAGAAAATGCTATCGAAATTAAGAAAAAATTCAAAGCCGAAGCGGCTGGTTATAGCGAGGTTTCGACGTATGGTATCGAACAGAAAGGATTAGCATATAGTATTGATGATGTCAAAATTGAAAGAGCAGAATATGTCAAATCCTTCAAGAGCTGGCAAGAATCACATTACAAGAATAAGGCGGTGATACACTATGTGAATTTATATCGTCTATAATAGTCATTTATAACAAAAAAATGAAACAATTACTGTTTACCCTATTATGCTTGTTTGCACTACAATTTCCCGTATGTGCGCAACAATCGATTTCTGCCACTTCTACTGCAGAAGCGTGCATTGCCTTTATAGAGCAGATGGCAAATACAAGACCTGACGATGATGACAAAACTTATAGTTACAGCTTTGATGGAACAACATTTATTGAGACGAACAAAAAGAAATCTGGCGAATCTACGAGCATGTACAAACGTCAATATATAGATTGGGAGAAATTCACTAAGTTCTCAAGTGAGACTTCTGAAGAACGGGTAGGTGTCTATTTTGGTTTTAGTAGTCCTATCTCGCTGCTTATGGAAATGGGAGATAATGAAAGGATGTCCTATAGAGTTTTGCACATTATGAATGGTTTTCCTATCTCGCTCCCAGTGGCTCAGCAAAGTAAAATCAAAGAACTGGAAATGGCAGCCAACCGATTGGCGCAACTGGCAAAATCAAAAGCCAGTCCTCTATTGGAGGTGAGCGTCCCGCCAGACGCATTAAAGCCGCTGCCTACTAGATCAGATACAGAGGATTATATACTTGCTAAATTAAGCGCTTATCGGAGTTCAACGGAATTGGTCGGATTTGATCTCGGTTTTGAATTGGGATATTCGGGGTTCGAAATGAATAGTAGTTGGAATACCGCTAACATGGAGCCAATAAAAAGTATGGTATTAGAGTATAAGGACGTAAAAGCTATAAATATTGTCGGCGATGAATTTTTGTTTTTAGGAACAACAAAAGTTGAGAGCATAGCAGCTGAGCCCATGACCTATACATCAATTACCGGAAATGTTATGAGATATTTTGTAAAATCAGATATGCCACAATCTGAGAAAGACAAATTACTAAAAGCCCTAAAGCATTGGGCATGGATGAAGGGTGCTGATTTGGTAAAAGACGACCTGTTTGGTGAGTGAACCCTACAATTTATCAAATTCAAAAAAATTGAAACAACGATTAATAACCTTATTATGCTTGTTTGGACTGCCATTTTCTTCATGCACGCAGAAAAGCGCTCTTTCTACCGCTACGGCAGAAGCGTGCATTGCCTTTATTGAGCAGCTGGCTAATACAAGAGCTGCTGATGATGGTGGTTATAGTTACAGCTTTAATGGAACTGTTTTGATTGAAACGAACAAGATTGATGAGCATACCATCACCAAAGATCAATATCAACATATAGATTGGGCGAAATTCACAGAAGTCTCAAATAACCCTTCCGGAGGCGGAGCGATCAACATCTCTTTTGATTTTGATCGTCCGATTTCTAGGTTTTGGGAAGTTCAATACGAGGGGAGGCCGGTCTATCGATCTTCGGACATTCCGAATACTTTTAATTTCTCGATCCCGGTGGCACAGCAACCTAAAATCAAAGAACTGGAAATTGCAGCAAATAGGTTGGCGCAACTGGCGAAATCAAAAGCTAGTCCTTTGCTGGCGGTGAGCATCCCGCTAGACGCTTTAAAGCCGCTGCCCAACAGATCTGAAACAGAAGAATACATTCTTTCTAAATTGCATGTGTATAACGGTACAGATGCAAAATACGACAGAAAATTCAGCCTAGCTGATGCGAACATTTTGATGAATCTTACTTGGCAGTTTGATGACCCCGATAAAGTTAGTGAAATAGTCAATTTGGAATATGAAAATCTAAAAAGTATAGCGATTAATGGTAATCAGATTATTTTTACGGGAAAAGTTAAGTTGTTAAATCTCAATAATGGTAAATCTTCTTATATACCTAGCATGGCATATTTTCTGAAAGATGATACTCCCCAATCCGAAAAGGACAAATTGCTGGAAGCGTTAACTCACTGGGTATGGATGAAAGGTGTTGATTTGGTAAAATAATACATGTTCATGCACAAAATTATACTCCTGTACAGTATTGCCATGCTATGTTGCACAAGCGTATTGGCACAAGCGCAATTGTACAACGAAAAAGCTAAGAAAGCAGGCCGAATTGTCGAGAAACGCGATACCTCGGGAATCGATCCATTTACCGTGGCCGCACGTGTGGAGCTAGTGACGTACAGCAATCGGATGGATTGGTGGTCTGGCGATGACGGACGAGACAAACCTCTTTTGAAAAATGGAATGCTTAATATGCCGGCGGATAGCATCCATTCAAGGGTGCAATTGAATTCATCTGCGGTAGCGAAATGGCAGAACGCGCTTTATGTAACGCAATTTTGCGAAGAGAATATAATCGCGTTGTGTTATGAACCCCGCCATCTGTTGCTCTTCTATACTGCGAATAATCTGATTTTCGGTTATATAGAAATCTGTCTTTCCTGTGCCGGGGGACACATTTCAGTTGGCTTGCGCGAGGTTGCGTTTTGTCCGGAACGTATAGAATATTTGGCTACTTTGGTGAGATAAGCCAGAGGATAGAGCAAAGCGGAAAGCTGCCTCATCCCTTCTCTTTCAGTTTGCGGATTAGTTTTAATAACCCCGCCCGATGTTTGGCCAGCTGCATAAACTTCGGGAGTTTTTCGAGCATGGTGAAATGCGTCCTATTTTTGTGTTCCCGCAGCCCGGCTCCGATATAGTGCTGGAGGTAATCGAGGTGCCGATCGTTATAGGCCCAAAGAACCTCGTTTTTAAAAGCAGTCTGTAACCACAATTCGGCCCCAAAAAAAGCATGAGCTTCCATTCGGAGCGTACCACTTTTGCCAACGGCCGTAGATACTTCCTTCGTATGGCCGCAATGCAAGCATCCTAAACGGGCTTTTTTAGTGTCGTAATTCGTGGTGGCTATAGCCTTTTGTGTACAGGCCGGGCAAACCACCCAAACTTCGTTATAGAAATCGGAAACCGAAAGATTTTCGTCCTGGAAACGATTGGAGGCGTTCATTATACCCAGCCTTCGTTGATGGATTTTGAAATTAATTCATACGTAGACTGACACTTCGTTTTCCTTAAGATATTCTTCCGGTGCGTGGCCGCTGTGGATTTGGTGATGTGCAAATAATAGGCAATTTGCTGGCTGGTGTGTCCTGAAATCAATAATTTCAGGACGCTTAGTTCACGTGGGGTAAGCACATTTTTTGTTGGCTTAAATAATTCTTTTATACCAACATTGATAAAAGAAGGTTCCCCTTCCATACCGATAAATGACAATACCGGAGTTCCGGACGGTTTTAAATGGGAAATGTCGGTATGCACACAAAGCGAGTATATCAGATTCCCCTGGTCATGCTGTATTGTCACCGCTTGGTGCAGTAGCCTTACGTATTCGTTTTTACTGTTTTTTACCCTGAAATCATAACGAACTTTGTACTTATAAATCTTTTCAATGGGTAACTTCTTGAAAAAAGTGCTTAACGTGTTTTCAAAATTAAGAAAATAGGGCCGGTCATCGGGATGAATTTTGCTCATGTAAAAACTGACTGTAACTGCTTTCGGATGATATCCCATTACATCAGCGATTTCCGGACTTATAAACTCGAACGCTGCATTTTTTATGTTAAAAATATAGTAATAAAAATCGCCTACCTGGAAAATGTTGAGCAGTTTCTTATGTACTTCCAGTTCAAAGGTCAGTTTGTCAAGTTGGCTGTCACCGGCGATATGGTTCCATATTGTCCGGGCTTCTTTGTAGAAATCCAGTTCCATACAATAGTGTCGTTAGGTATTGACACGCCAAAAGTATCGAAAAGAGATGGAATATCTCGGTATTTGATCATTAAAAATAAGTGTTACACACAATATTGCCGCTGTCGGCTTTGAACGGGTATATTCGTAACCGCGTTGCAATTCGTTGATGTTACAAAAAGCCCGCGGGCTTTTTGTCAGGACCCCGCGGGCTTTTTGTGAGTTGCCCGTGGGCTTTGTGCCGCATCAACGGGGTAAAGCAGTTCAGGTGGTTCGCTGATTCTTGCCAGCCGGTTTCTTATTTTTTTGCATACCGGATGCTCGCAAGCTGTTTTATCAGCCGTTTTCCGGGTCTGAACTTTATTTTGCATGCCTTGATGCTATCCGGATTCACCGATTTGGGGTCCGGTTGAGGCGCTACCGACAGCGCGAGACTGAATGACCCAAAATCACCGAGCTTGACGATATAGCCAGCGGCAAGATCCCTGCTCAGTATCTGTAGCAGGGCCTCTGTCATCGCTGCTACGTCTGCGGCATTCAGCGAGGTGGCATTTGAAATATCGTCGGCGATAGCGTGGATGTCACGCTCCCCGCGGCTCTTGTATTGGGCGATGTACCGCGGTGTATCCGGCTGGTTAATGTTATGTTGCTTTACGATAGTATATTTTACGCTCATGGGTTGATTGTGTTGGGTTAGGGTGTTTACACGCCTGTATAATTCCAGGGGGTTATCGCCTTCAACTCGCTTTTCACCTCATTGCTCACATTCAGCGTTTCTACAAATGACGCAATGGTCTCCTGTGTTACGGTCTCATTGGTGCGGGTTAGCGCTTTCAGCGTTTCGTACGGTTTAGGATACCCTTCCCGCCGCAGGATGGTTTGGATGGCCTCTGCTACCACTGCCCAATTTTGGGCCAGATCGGCCTTTAACGCTGCTTCATTGAGGATGAGTTTCTGTAAGCCCCGCGTGGCAGACCTGAGGGCAATCAAGGTGTGGGCCATCGGTACTCCGATATTGCGCAGAACGGTGGAATCCGTAAGGTCGCGCTGCAAGCGAGAAATTGGCAGCTTGGCTGCCAGGTGCTCGAACAAGGCATTGGCAATGCCCAGGTTTCCCTCGGCATTTTCAAAATCGATTGGATTCACTTTGTGGGGCATGGCCGACGAGCCGATCTGGCCCTTGGTGATTTTCTGCTTGAAATAATCCATCGAGATATACGTCCAGATATCCCGGCACAGGTCGATCAGGATGTTGTTGATGCGTTTCATGGCATCGCATTGTGCGGCAAAGTAATCGTAATGCTCGATTTGCGTAGTCGTTTGCGAGCGATGTAAGCCCAATGTATCATTCACGAATGCATTGCCAAACGCTACCCAATCCGTCTGCGGATAGGCGACTTTGTGCGCATTGAAATTGCCGGTGGCGCCACCAAATTTGGCAGCATGGGGAATATGTTCAAGGAGTTGCAGCTGGTTGCGTAACCGTTCGGTAAACACCCGGATTTCCTTGCCCAGTCGGGTAGGAGAGGCAGGTTGCCCGTGGGTATGTGCAAGCATGGGTACGGCTATCCATTCAGCAATGCGCTGTTCGAGCGCTGTAATGAGGGCGTTGAGCTCAGGTAGGTATATCTTGGAAAGCGCCTCCTTCCATGAATAAGGAATGGCCGTATTGTTGATATCTTGCGATGTCAAGCCAAAGTGGATGAATTCCAACGAGTCTATCAGCCCTAAGGTTTCAAACCTGTCCTTAAGAAAGTATTCCACGGCTTTTACATCATGGTTTGTTTCTTTCTCCTTTTCCTTGATCCATTGGGCGTCCGCCATGGAGAAATGGTTGTAAATATCCCTGAGCTTATTATTAAGGCTACCATCGAAATGCCGCAACTGCGGAATACCACATCCACATAGGCTGATGAAGTACTCCACCTCTACGAATACACGGTATTTAATGAGCGCATATTCCGAGAAATAGGCCGCTAACTCATGGGTTGCGTGATGATAACGGCCGTCTATGGGCGACACGGCGGTAAGTGGTGATAAAGCCATACTGAATTTCGTTTTCCGCAAAGGTAGCTATTTGAAGTGCGAAATACAAAGTGGGAAACGTACGCCCGGAAGTCATCATTGCCCCATGTTCATCATGCCTGGAAACAGCCGGATATAGACCTGCGCAGCAACAGGATTTGCGCCATAGATGGGGGACAGATCATCCGCTGCGGGGTACCAGCTACCCTGAGCCCCGATGGCTAGATGCGTTTTCCGCGCCGTAGCGAATATTTGCTGCACACCTAAGGTGACGGCATTCACGCCGAATAGCCGATCATGATCAAACGCCTCGCCGAGCAACAGGTCATCTGCCGATTTCTGCACCCACTCGTATTTGCCATACACGGTGGTCCGATGCAGGGTAAGGGCACTTTCGGCAAGTACCGAATGGGCGCCGGCATGTCCGTCGGCTTTATTGTGGCCCCACACGATCGCTGTGTTCAGGAATTTGCCGTCAGCCAGTGGATAGGCGTGAATAGCCGATGCCGTCATTTTGCGGATATCTTCACGTGGACCAAATTCGTGAACGTCGTTTATCCAGGCATGCGAGGCCTGTAACGCAAGTGATCGGTTGGGATTATACGACAGCCGCAGGGAATAGGAGTTGAAGCGAGGTTTGTCAAACCCATATCGCTCCTCGTTCGGTTCGCGGCCGGTGAAAACCGATCCTTCGAATTTGACATTGCGATGCCGTATGCCCAGTGTGGCTACTCCGAAGGTGATGTGTGTGGCGTCTTGCCAATGATGTCCCAGTGGTGCGTCGGGATTGTATAGACTGGATACCCGGTGCATAAACGCTACCGGTCCCAATGCAGGCTCACCGGGATAGGCCAGGTAGATAAACGCATCGGTAAGCGTGTCCAATTGGTGTGTGTAAGCCACGGAAAGTTCAGAAAAGAGGTCGTGAGGATGTTGCCGGTCGACCAAAGGCATGCCCTTCCACGTTTCGCCCGATTGGTAGAGCAGCGGATATCCTGAGCCACCCACCGTCAGGGGGTCTAACGTAAGCATCGCGCTAAAGCGGAACAGTCCGCGCTGACCCACATTGCGCTGGCCCATGGCCATTAGCCAATTGGGTGCATCCACCTTGCTGTCGCCACGGCTTCCCTGACCGAAGACGTCCTGGTGGTTGTACCGTAAAAACAGGTTGCCATGGAACATATACATCCACTGTTTATGATGTAGCATATACCCATACATGGGACTGTTGTCGGGTAGCCAGCCGGTCCCTGATCCATTGCGGTTCATCGGCAGGTTTCTGGAAAACGCGTGCGACATGCCGTGTTGGGTATGCGCATGGTGCACGGTATCCTGCTGGTGCGCCATCGTGCGCGTGGTATCGTGGTGGTGCTCATGCTGGCCAAGGGCAATCCCTATATAACCCAGCACTGCGGCAATGATCAGAAATGGTCTTATCGCGTTCATGACATTGAAATTAGATAGCACAAAACTACATCATGAACGACCTGCATTCGTTATAACATATTGGGAAAGCGTTATGTTTTGATGGGAGTACTCTACTGCCTTGACGTCATGGTTCGTCTCTTTCTCCTTGTCTTTCACCAATCAAGGGGGCGCACGACAGATTTCCGTTTTTCTATTTTTCTCGCAAAGGCGCGGAGTCGCGAAGCGGCTTTCTTAGCGTCTTGGCGACTTTGCGTGATACTTTTAAGACGCAAAGGCTCGCTTCGCGAGCAATAACGGATTTTTGTCGTACACCTAATCAGGGAAACGATGGGCTAGCGAGTGAGTCAGTCGTCGTGTCCGTCGCCAGCGAGTCATCAGCAATGGAATCGGTGAGTATCGAATCCGCATCGTCCATGTCATCCTGGTTTCCCCCGGGATTGCCGCAGGATACGGCACCAATCATGATCGTGCAGGCCATCAGTCGTTTGAACATCTTCATCATCATGGTTTTTAAGTGAAAGCATGTTATATAGTAATGCGCCCTCCTGTGACGGGGAGGGTGGCGCCGGAGATGTAGTTGGCCTCGTCAGAAGCCAGAAAAACATAAGCGGGTGCGACCTCCACGGGCTGGCCCGGGCGCTCAAAAGGGGTGTTTTCGCCAAAATGCTCATGGTCGGGAATGGTCGATGGAATCAACGGCGTCCATATGGGTCCCGGTGCCACGGCATTCACGCGGATGCCTTTTCCCTGCTCCAGCAGAATCTGGTTCAAATTTGCGGTAAAGTTTTGGATAGCGGCTTTGGTCGCCGCATATGGCAACAGCGTGGGATTCGGTTCATAAGCATTGACGGATGTTGTATTAATGATGCTGGAACCCGGAGGCATGTGCGGTTCAGCTGCTTTACACAGGTAAAACATGCTGTGGATGTTCACCGCAAACGTTTTTTCCCATTCCCAAGCCGGAATGTCCTGCAGCGTCTCTCGCGACATTTGATAGGCAGCATTATTGACCAAGATATCAATTTTGCCAAATTCCTTGACCACTGTTTCGATCAGGTGCCGGCAATGTTTTTCCGAACTGATGTCGCCCTTTATCTGTACGGCTTTTCGGCCCGCCTCGGTCACATAGTCGGCGGTATCTTGCGCGTCCCGGTCCTCCACATCGTCCAGGTAGCTGATCACGACGTCTGCCCCCTCACGGGCAAATGCAATGGCGATGGCCTTGCCGATGCCCGAGTCGCCGCCGGTGATCACGGCGACCTTGTCCTGCAGTCTGTTTTTGCCGACATAAGAGTGCTCACCGTGATCGGCCTGAGGTGTCATCGCACTTTCGGTGCCGGGAACTTCCTGCGGTGCCTTCGGGAACGGCGGTTTCGGATACTTATCGGCCGGATTGCCGTTTGATTGATAAGGAGTTTTTTCCAGTGCCATAGCGCAATATTTAGCGTTTTCTTACATCTCACTTGTGTAGCTAACAATCCGTCATCCTGTTGGTTTTGTTTTTATTGATCGTTGAAAAAGAGGGCGGTCCGGATGGGGGCAAAATATGCGCAAAAACCGATCAGAAAGTATCGAAATCCTGAGGCAAACCTCCCTATTTTTGCTATACGAATCCCCATTGAGAATACAATCTTTTGATGATGCAGCAAAATCCAGAAAATAACCATTCCATGTTGCTCGATAAACATATCGTCATTATAGGCGGTACCACGGGCATCGGCCTATCCGCTGCAAAAGCGTTTATCCGCCAAGGGGCAAAGGTCATCTCCGTTGGAAGGGATCAGCTCAATACGCAAAGGGCTCAGGATGAACTGGGAGACTCAGGATTGGTTTTTTCGGGAGATGCCACAGCAGAAACTACCGCTCCGGACGCCATTGATCTGTGCATCCGAACCTGGGGCAGCTTTGACGGGCTCTACCACATCGCGGGAGGTAGCGGCCGGAAAATGGGTGACGGGCCGTTGCATGAAATGACGCTGGACGGATGGCAACGGACGCTGGAATTGAACCTCACGTCGATGATGCTCTCCAACAAAGCGGCGATCAATGCGTTTCTTCATGAAAAAACAGGGGGCACCATTTTAAATATGGGATCCGTGCTGGCTTATTCACCCGCTTCCCACTATTTTTCCACCCACGCCTATGCAGCGGCCAAAGCCGCGATCATCGGGCTTTCCCGCGCGGCGGCGGCCTATTACGCGAGATCGAATATCCGGATTAATGTGATCGCCCCGGGCTTAGTGGAAACACCGATGGCACAACGGGCAGCGGGCGATGCTGATATCATGCGTTTCGTCCGGACAAAACAACCGCTCGACGGGGGGAGAATCGCCAAGCCTACAGATCTGGACGGAGCCGCGTGTTATCTCCTATCGGATCTCGCTGGTTTTACGACCGGACAGGTGCTGGCCGTTGATGGCGGGTGGGCAATAAGTGATGGTCAGCTATAATCAACCGGTTATTAACCATGAAAATGACTACTGCAATAGGTATTGATTTAGGGGGGACCAATATCAAAGGCGTATTGGTGAACACAGTGGGGCAGATCGTCGATCAGGTCATCAAATCCACCGAATGCGCCATGGCGGGAAGTGCCGACGATCAGTGGAAAAAAACAATCCTGCAGATGGTGTCAGCACTGAAAGAACGAGGAGCACCGGTAGCGGCAATTGGTATAGCCGCACCGGGTTTGCCCAACGATGCCAATTCGGCCATCCGGTTAATGCCTGAGCGGCTCGATGGATTGGAGCACTTTGTCTGGGCTGATTACCTGAAAGAAAAGTCGGTTTGGGTATTGAACGATGCGCATGCGGCACTGATCGCCGAAGCAACATTCGGTGTGGGAAAAGGCTTGAAAAATATCGTCATGCTGACGCTTGGAACGGGTGTGGGCGGTGGTATTCTGATTGATGGAAAGCTGTATCAGGGGAACGGCCAGCTGGCCGGCCACTTGGGACATATGACGCTAGACGCGGACAATGAAAACGCCGGTATTACGGGTATGCCCGGAACATTGGAGGACGCTGTCGGAAATGCGACTGTCGGAAAAAGATCTTTCGGAAGGTTCACGTCCACCCATGACCTGGTAGACGCCTACCGGAAGGGCGATCATTTTGCCACCTATGTATGGCTGAATACCGTGCGCAAACTGGCATTGAGCCTGTGTTCGCTAAGTAACCTGCTTTCACCTGAACTATTCATTTTGGGCGGGGGCATCACCAATACCGGCGATGCATTGTACGAGCCATTGGCCGATTTTATGAAGGTATACGAATGGAAAAACTCCGGTAAGACGCCACCGGTGCTACAAGCCCATTATTCGGATATGGCGGGTGCGGTGGGTGCTGCCGGATTTGCCCTCGCAAGAGCGGGCATCGAGGGATTCAGGGATGATAATTTATAGCGTATGGATGTGATACAAGCGTATATCGAAAAGTGCCGGGAAATAGTGGGCACCGTTGAAAAACAAAAGGATGAAATCCGGCAGGCCGCAACCTGGTTTGCCGAAACCATCATGGCGGGGCGTATGGTGCATGTATTTGGCTCCGGCCACAGCCGCATGATGGCCGAGGAAATGTGGCCCCGGTACGGTTCATTCCCGGGATTTAATCCAATTGTGGAACTCTCGCTGACCTTCCACAACCCGGTAGTGGGGGCCAATGGCCAGCGGCAGGCCATGTTTTTGGAGAACGTGTCCGGACTGGCTGCGAGGATACTCCGCAACTTTGACCTCACCACGCAGGACACTGCGTTGATCATTTCTTCCAGTGGCTGCAATGTGGTTCCGATCGAAATGGCGGAGGGTTTCAAAGCACAAGGTATACGCGTGGTGGCGCTCGTCACCAAAAAACATGCACAGGAAAGCAAGAGCAAACGGGCGGACGGAAAAAAACTAACCGATTTTGCTGATCTGATCCTCGATTCGGGCGCGCCAGCGGGCGATGCGATGGTGAAAATTCCGGGTTTGAAAACACCGGTGTCACCCGGCTCCACGGTCGGAGGAGCGGTGATGATCAATGCCATTAAGGCCGAAGTAGCCCGTTTACTGACCGAAGCAGGGCATCCACCCACGGTGTTGACCGGAGCCAACACCGTGGGTGCAGCGGAATCTGTGCGGCTGTTTGAAAAGGCATATGACGAGCATGCACACCGCTTGGCGCGATTATACCAATCGGTAGGGCTATGAAAACACTCATCAATCATCAATACATCCCCCTGGTGGCCGATACCGATGTGTTGGTCATCGGCGCGGGTTCAGCAGGATGCATGGCGGCCCTGGCGGCACGCTCATCCGGCAAATACCAGGTGATGCTGGTCGAGCGGTATGGATTTGCCGGTGGCACGTCCACGCAGATGCTGGATACCTTTTATGGATTTTTTACACCGGGAGAAACACCCAAAAAGATTGTTTCCGGATTGCCGGATGGGGTTGTGGATGAACTGTCGTTGACGGGCGATGTTTTTTTGCGACCGAATACGTACGGCGCAGGAACCGGCGTGACGTACAATCCTGAACGACTAAAGTATGTATGGGATAAAAAGATAACGGGAGCAGGTATCCGGCTGTTACTGCACACCACGTTGGTCGATGTAGCGAGAGCAGGACCCGAGCAGTACCTATGTATCCTTTGGAACAAGGGCGGCTTTTGTAAGGTTGGCGCGAAAAAGGTTATTGATGCTTCGGGCGATGCGGACTTCTGCCACCTAGCTGGATTTGCTTATGAAATGGCCGGAGAACAAGAACCCGCACAAAGCATGACGACGACCTTTCGCATGAGCAATGTGGACCTCGATAAATTCAAACAGCATGGGGGCAAACAGCTGCTGAATGAACGGATGAAAGCGGCCTATGAATCAGGGACGTACCGGCTGCCCAGGAAAGAAGGATCGGCACATGAAATGTGCCAGAAAGGCTGTGTATCGACCGTTGCTGTAAAAGTGTCCGATTTACGGGCGCTGAATGCGGAAGAACTGACCCTGGCCGAAATTGCCGGAAGGGCACAGGCCTTTATTTACGAGGATTTTTTCAGGAATGAGATTCCGGGTTATGAGGCATCCAACATCATCGGATTATCCCATCAGATCGGTGTGCGGGAAACCCGGCGTGTTTATGGGGAAGCCCGTCTCACCAAAGCGGACTGCATGGCCGCACGCGTCCCAAATGACAGTATTTTCTTGTGTGGCGCGCCCATCGAAGATCACCGAAAGAGTGACCAGGGCGAAGCGGAAACACGCTGGCAGTATATCCCGGATAGCGGCGTCTATGGTGTTCCCTATGGCACCATCGTGCCCCTGGGAAGCGAACAGGTATGGGTTGTGGGGCGTTGCTTTTCGGCCACCCATGATGCTCACGCATCATGCCGCTCCATGGCGCAGACGATGTCCATGGGGCAGGCCGCTGGTCTGGCTGCTACGATCGCGCTGGATCGGGATATCGCGGCAAATGAAATGGATATATCCGTGCTGCGAGAGAAGCTGCTTGAACTGGGGGCGATACTGGAAATGCCGGAGAAAATGGCCGATACGACCCGCAATGGCTGGGCTAATAATAAATAGCAGATCGCATATGAAAACGCAACGTTTTGTCCGGACGGTACTGGGTGATATCGCTCCTGAAAACATGGGACTTACCTATTCGCATGAACATATTGTGATCGATGAGAGTTTTCCCACGGTGCAGAACCCGTTGTTTTTGCTGCGTGATGTGGATCGGATTTCGACGGAGCTGAAAACTTTTTATAACGCCGGGGGGAGAACGATGGTTGACACGATGCCGGCAGATTGCGGCAGGAACGTCGCAAAACTCGCCGCCATATCCCGCAACACTGGCGTGCACATCATTGCCGCAACCGGCATCCACCTGGAGATGTATTACCTGCCAAATCATTGGCGGTACAGCTATACCGAGGAGCAGCTGACCCAGCTTTTTATAGATGATGTCATGCTGGGCATTGATGTGCACGACTACAACGGTCCCTTCGTGGAGCGCACGCCGCATAAAGCGGGCATGATCAAACTGGCTACCGGGGACGAGAACATCACCGCACATCAGGAAAAAATAGTTCATGCCGTGGTCAATACGCACCGCGAAACCGGTGTGCCGATACTGACACATACCAATGCCGGAAAACACGCGATCGACCAGGCAGTGATGTTTGAAAAGCTGGGTGCAGACCTGACACATGTGGTGATCTCTCATGTAGACCGGTATCAGGACATCGGATACAACAGGGCCGTGCTCGAAACCGGCGTGAGGGTGGAATATGACAGTGCGTTTCGGTGGAAAGAAAAGCCCAATTGGACGTATAAACTGTTGGAAGTCCTGCTTGCCGACTTTCCCGATCAGATCACCATGGGAATGGATGCCGCGAAAACCACCTACTGGAGGTCTTACGGTGGTGCACCCGGACTGGATTTTTTGCTTACGGTATTTAAGCGGGATTTGGAGGCCATGGGTCTGGGGCGGTACTATGAGCAGCTATTTGTCCGGAATCCTGCGCAGCTCTACACCTTCGTTAACTGATTAGAAAAATGTACAAAATGAAGAATATCATGCAGAAATTTAGGGTCTTTTTTTCGATCGCCGCGCTACTGGTATCGTATGCGTGCGGTCAGCAAACAGGAGGCGACACGCCTTCTGGCTGGAAACCGCTTTTCAATCATCAGAACCTCGAAGGATGGCATGCTTCGCCAGGAGGGAACTGGAAGGTATCGGATGGATACATTGTCGGCACCAGTCCAGCAGATGAGCCGTTGCACGGGATTCTGTTGCACGACGGTGTGTACGATGATTTTGAACTGAAGGTGGTTTACAAGGCTATAAAAGGAAATAGCGGAGTATATTTTCGGGTTGACGAGGTAGACGATCCGGTTCATGTTTACGGACTCCAGGCAGAAATAGATCCGGAGAAAGATGCGGGCGGTCTCTATGAAACGGGAGGGCGCAACTGGGTGGTTCAGCCTACGCCTGAAAACGTGAAGAAATGGTATAAACCCAATGAATGGAATGAAATGGTGATCATCTGTAAGGGCAAGGACGTTACTGTTTACCTCAATGGTTTCAAAACTGCGGAGCTTCATGATGATCCAGGGAGAACGAAAGGCCTGATCGGGTTGCAGCTGCACGGCAACATGGAGATGAATGTGCTATTCAAGGATATCCTGATTAAAGAGGACTGACGGCACTTGCCGGCGCTAGGCACTGGTCAGATACGTAATGTCCGTGAGTGCATCCTGTTTGTATTGCAGGGGAGACTTGTCAGTTATTCGCTTGAACTGCCTATTGAAGTTGGACATGTTGTTGAATCCGCTTTCGTAGCAAATTTGAGAAATATTATAATTCTCCTCCACCAATAGTTTGCAGGCGTAACCAATCCGGACTTCATTCAGGAAACTGGAAAATGCCTTCCGGGTACACGATTTAAAAAACCGGCAAAAGGTGGGAACGGACATGTTAGCTACTTTGGCTGCATCGGCCAGCCCGATATTTCTTCTGAAGTTGGCTATGATGTATTCATGAACTTTCGTGATGCGGTCATTATGTGTCACCGCATGCTGCTGCACATAACCCGCACTTGCCAATACGGTGGTTTCATCGCTTAGCGCAAGTATTTCCAGTATATTCAACAATTGCAAGATTCGCTTGTACCCATTCATGCCGAGCATTTCATGCATGATATCGGTCACGCGTTGCCGGGTATCCCCAAGAATTTTTAAACCAAACCTCGAATTATTGAACAACTTTCTGACGGGTGACATCTCGGGGATATTGAAAAAATCCCTCCCCAAAAAGTCTTCACTGAAGTGAATGACAATGGCTTCGGCCGTAAGCGAGGGGTTGTTTTCGTAATATTCGGGATCATTTTGATAGCAATGGGGCAGGTTGGGACCCAGCAAGACGAGATCGCCATCGATAAATGCCTCTTCGTGATTTCCGACCGTCCGTTTACCCGTGCTTTTGACGACCAGTACCAGCTCATATTCCGGATGGCAATGCCAAGGTGTTGGGTAATAAGGATAAACGTCCTTTTGCAGTACAAACGAGTAATTCGGATCCAGAATCAATTTTTCATGCCTCGGTTTCATAGCCGTCTCATAATTGGTATTCACCACTAAAATAACACATTCTCCGATAACCGGCTACATAAGTTAAAATATTTGCACGAACCGATCAAAAAGTATCAAAACAAGGTTTGCCGCTTTCATATATTTGAGGGTAGCAAACCAATTGAAAAGAACGGTGAATAATCATCCATACAGCAGAAGGAATATACTAAAAGGACTCGCTGCGCTGGCGGGTTTGGCGGCCGTGCATATCTCGTGGGTGCCCGCGATGTCGAGCAGCAAACGGCGGTATCAAATCAGCGCATGCGACTGGTCGATCGGCAAGCCATGCGACACGGCGGCGTTAGCACTGGCAAAGACCCTGGGCTTGGACGGTGTGCAGGTAAGCCTGGGCACGGTACAAAACGACATGCACCTGCGTAAAAAAGCTGTGCAGGATGTATACTTGCAAGAAGCCGCAGCACATGGGGTGACGATATCCAGCCTGGCGATCGGCGAGCTGAACAACGTCCCTTATAAATCGGCTCCTGAAACGGAAGCATGGGTGAGTGACAGCATAGACGTGGCACGGGCAATGGGATGCCGGGTTGTATTGCTTGCTTTTTTCAGCAAGGGAGATATCAAAGGTGATGCGGCGGGTATCAGGGAAGTGATAAAGCGGCTCAAAAAAATTGTGCCGAAAGCGGAGAAAGAAGGCGTTATTCTAGGAATAGAATCTTGGCTCAGCGCTGGTGAACTGCTGGCTATTATTGACGAAGTCGGTTCAAAACAGGTGCAGGTATACTACGACGTGGCAAATGCTAGCGAAATGGGCTATGATATCTATGAGGAGATGCGGCAGCTCGGCAAGAAACATATCTGTGAAGTCCATGCGAAGGAAAACGGTGTTTTGCTCGGCCAGGGAAAGATCGATTTTGTAAACGTGCGAAATACGCTCGATGAAATCGGTTATGACGGATGGATTGTTTTGGAAGGCGGTGTGCCCAGCGGGATGGATTTGAAGGACGCGTATTTAGCGAATACACGGTATATCCGCTCGGTATTCGATTAAGGCGAGGGTATGTGCAATCGCTTCAAAATGAAGAAAAATAGTTCACGATGATAAACAGAAGTTTTTTTGGACTCCAGTTGTTCCTGTTGACATGGGCGTTGGCTTCCTGCCGTTCGGGCCGGGAACCACAAACGGAGTCCCGCTTATTCGTTCCGGATGATCTGGAAACAACGGTTTGGGCCGAATCCCCCCAATTTTACAACCCGACAAATATGGATGTGGACATCCGGGGGCGCATCTGGGTGACGGAAGCGGTGAATTACCGGAACTTCAACAACGATTCGACGAAACATCTTTCGCATCCCGCCGGGGACCGCATCATCATTCTGGAAGACACCGATGGCGATGGCGCTGCCGATAGTTCCAAGGTGTTTGTTCAGGATCAGGACATCGTATCCCCGCTGGGCATTTCGGTGATCGGCAATAAAATCATCGTGTCCTGTTCTCCTGCTGTGATCATCTATACAGATGATAACGGAGATGATAAGCCCGACAGCAAGGAACTGTTTCTTACCGGATTCGGCGGATTGGACCATGATCACGGCTTGCATACCGGAATAGCCGGTCCGGATGGCAAGTGGTATTTTATCGTCGGCAATGCGGGTCCACATATCGTTACAGACAAAAGCGGATGGACCCTCCGAGCGGGAAGCGTATATACCGGAGGGTCGCCGCATAACAACACCAATACGCCTGCCCAACAAAGTGATGATGGGAAGGTATGGACAGGGGGACTGGTATTCCGGATCAATCCGGACGGCACGGGAATGGAAGTGCTGGCGCATAATTTCCGAAACTCGTATGAGGTAGCAGTCGATTCTTACGGGAATATGTGGCAGAGCGATAACGATGATGAGGTGGATGCCTGCCGCACCAGCTGGGTCATGGAAGGCGGAAACGCCGGGTTTTTCAGCCGCACAGGAATACGCACCTGGCGTGCGGAGCGGAGGCCAGGCCAACCTATTCAAACCGCGCATTGGCACCAGGAAGACCCCGGGGTCATGCCGGTCAGCAAAATTTATGGGGCAGGGGCACCCACGGGAATTGTAGTGAACGAGAGCGATGCACTCGGAGAGGCCTACCGGGGAATGCTGCTAAGCGCCGACGCGGGGAGAAATACGATTTTTGGCTATCGCCCAAAGCCGGACGGAGCGGGGTATGACCTGTCGGACGGCAGTCCGTTCATTTCCTCAACCCGCACGGACAACGCAGCTTACCGTTGGAACGACGTCGATGAAAATACCGAAAAATGGTTTCGGCCGAGTGACGTCGTTATCGGGACGGACGGGGCCATCTATGTGGCAGATTGGTATGATCCCATCGTAGGCGGGCACCAGATGATGGACTCCACCGGTTATGGCCGCATCTATCGGATAGCACCGAAAAACAAGAAACTTGCTGTACCGAAAATCGACCTGGATCAGACGGAAGGTCAGCTTGAGGCGTTTTTGAATCCAGCCATTCATATCAGGAACCAGGGCATGGAGCGATTAAAGGCGCAGGGGCCGAAGATCCTGCCAGAATTGACGAAGCTGTTATCGTCAGAAAATCCCTATCACCGCGCCCGCACCGTTTGGCTGATGGCTCAACTGGGTCAGGAAGGAGTCATCGAAACGGCTGAACTGCTGCATGACGAGGACCCACAGATCAGACTGACGGCCTTCCGGGCATTGCGGCAAGCCGATCCGTATCACCTGATGGACTATGCCAGCAACCTAGCAGACGATCAATCGCCCGCGGTGAGAAGAGAAGTGGCCATCGCCTTGCGGGATGTACCATTTGATCAAAGCAAGGCGGTTATCCTGAAACTGACTGCAGGATTTAACGGAACGGACCCCACGTATTTGAATGCACTGGGTATCGCCCTGGAAGGTAAAGAGCAGGAAGCGTATCCGGCGTTGATCCGTCAAGCCGGAAATCCAGCACCGGAAAAATGGTCCAACGCTTTTGCTGGAATCATGTGGGAATTGCATCCTCACCAAGCCGCCACGGCGCTGAAAAAACGGGTGACGGACGAACAACTGAATATGGATGACCGCAAAAAGGCATTAGTGGCCTTAGGCTTTATCCCCACCAGGGAGGCAGCGGTATCCATGTTGGATTTGCTCAACACGGACAACCAAGAAATAGCGGGGTCGGCGCAGTGGTGGCTACAGTTCCGAAAAACAAATGATTGGGGACCGTACCTCGGCGGCTGGCAATCGCCCGCCGACAAGACATTGGCAGGGCAGCCCGAAGCATTGAAGTATTATGGTCAATTCAAAGACAGCACCGCGAATGCAAATACCAAAAGGACTGCGGCATTAGGGCTAGCGGAAAGCAAAACGGGAAGGCTATACCTGATCGAGCTTGCTGCCAGCGGACTGTTAGAAGAACCCTTGAAAAAAGCGCTAAAGGAACGGATGCTGACCGACGATGACCGGAATTTCAGGGCGTTGGCGGCACATTATTTTGATACAGCTGACACCGTTTCCTTCCGTGTGGATGAGGTAGCAAAGTTGCCCGCGGATCCCAATAGGGGAAAAAGCCTATTCATTGCAAACTGCATAGTATGCCATAAAATAGGTGCCGTGGGCCAGGAAATCGGTCCCGACCTGACCAACATCCACACCCGGTTTGACCGGAATGCGATACTTGACGGAATTATCCATCCGGCGGCGGCGGTTGCATTCGGTTCTGAACCGTATTTAATTCTCCTAAAAAACGGCGCGGCGCTTTACGGTTTACTGCTGTCAGATGGTCCGGTTGTCACCGTGATGGACACCTACGGCAAACAATATGTCATGGATGCTGCTACAGTAGCCGCGAAAAGGCGCTTAAATACCAGTATTATGCCACCTCCGCATCACCTCCCCTTAAAGGAGCAGGAGGTCGCCGATATAAGTGCTTATCTTGCACTAGACGACAAAGAGTTAGCTAATTAACAACAATAACTTATGGCACAAATAGCGTTATTGGGAGGGGGGTTTATTGCGCGGTTTTATGCAGATGCTATCCGATCATTGAGAAGCAGGGACCGGATATGCACCGTCTATGCGCGCAAAGAAGAAAGTGCAAAAGCACTCGCCGGGGAGTACGGACTGCCCCGCTGGACCACATCCCTTGATGATTCAGTCAACGATCCGGAAGCCGAAGTTGTCATTATTGCGCTGCCCAACCACCTGCATGAAGCGGCGGTAATGGCCTGCGTGCAGGCGAAGAAACCCGTGCTATGCACCAAGCCGCTTGGCCGGAACGCGCAAGAAGCGTTGCGCATGCTCCGTGCGGTGGAAGAAGCCGGTATTTTTCACGGATACCTGGAAGACTTGTTTTACACCCCCAAAACCCTGAAAGCGATAAGCGAGGTGAGAAAGGGAGCGCTCGGAAAGGTGCTGTGGACCCGATCTCGCGAGGCACATCCCGGTCCACATAGCGACTGGTTTTGGGACAAGGCTACCGCAGGGGGTGGAGCCATCATTGACCTGGCCTGTCATTGTATTGAAATAGGCCGGGGATATATTGGTAAAGATATCCGCCCGCTGGAAGTGATGTGCTGGGCAGATACGCTAGTAAAACCCATTGAAGCAGAGGATAATGCCATTGGGCTGATCCGCTATGAAAATGGGGCGATCAGCCAGTTTGAGGTCAGCTGGACTTTTCGGGGCGGACTCGACCTGCGCGACGAGGTGATGGGATCAGAGGGAACCATCTGGATCAACAATTTTTTACGCACCGGTTTTGAAATGTATCGTTCCGGCAAGGGCAGCCAATACGTGGCCGAGAAAGCGGAGAGCAATCAGGGATGGCTATTTCCCGTTGGCGACGAAGTACATGAATTGGGCTACCGCCATATGTTTACCGATATGCTCGACGCCATGGAACAACACACGAAACCCGAAGAAACGTTCTACGATGGTTACATCGTCAACGCCGTGATGGACGCCGCATACGAGTCGGCAACCACCAAGCGTTGGGAACCGGTTGTGTTGGAGGAGTGGCGTGGTCAAACAGCCGTTGGAAAAGACAGTCTTTTCACGGAATACGATGAAAAATACTACTTAATCAAAGAAGAGTTAACGCATTATGGTGCCGTGAAACTCATTCTTAAGGACAAACAAAGCGGCCAAATCGTGGAAAAAGAAAAATAGGCAGGTTGTTAAACATTCCAGCGCGGCGATTGTAATAAAGACGAGGAACAATTCAACCCGGTTATGGCAATCAAAAAAGAAAGTGCACAGGTTTCTGCCAATAGTAATAAGCTGCGTGATAAAAAGGCCGAAGACCTCATTCGCGTGCGGCACGATTTAAAGGATAAAAAGCAGCAAAAGAATTACGAAGCCGGCATAGACCCCCAAGACGAACAACTTCACACGGTGCCCGAGGAAGCAGAAAAGCATCGGCGCGATTCCAGATAGTAATGTTAACCAAGTAAACACACGTTCCCGCCTATGGCGGGCAGGTATGGGACCTTAACGCATTTTACCAATGAACAATGAAAAGGAGTAAAGTAAAACGGGGAACAGCGATCCCATCCACCCCTTACCAAGGATTCCTTCTTGACAAAGAGGCGAAAGCAGGGGATGAAAACTCCAAGGAGGTATTGAGTTTCAGGGCGCTGCAAAATCTTAGAATGGCATTGTTTTTTAGTTGGCTCCAAGGTCAAATGAACAACGATCAACCAAACGGATGACGAAGGCGAAGACCTCAACGCTTCGTTATTTGCCCGATGTCGTGCCGGGCTATCGGCGTGTACGGCGCGGCAGGGGGTATTGCTACGTAGACAGCGAGGGTAACCGCGTTACCGACCATGATCAGTTGGAACGCTTTCGTGCACTGGTGATCCCACCGGCTTGGAAGGAGGTCTGGATAAGTCCGAGCAAGAAAGGTCACCTCCAGGCCACGGGCATCGATGAAGACGGCCGGAAGCAATATCGTTATCATCCGGAATGGACGAAAGAACGGCAGGACGAGAAGCTGAAACGGATGGTTGCCTTTGGACAGGCCTTGCCACTGATCCGGCGGCAGGTGGCCAAAGACCTACGCCGCGAGACATTCACAAAAGAAAAGGCGATAGCAGTAGCCCTTAGGGTAACAGAGGAGACCTTGATACGGATCGGGAATGAGCAATACCTTCGCCGGTATGGCAGTCACGGTTTAACCACGTTAAAGAAAAAGCATGTAACCATCTCCGCAGGCACGATGGTCTTCCGTTTCCGTGGGAAAAAAGGGGTGTGGCAGGAAATCGCTGTACGTGATGCGAAGTTGGCGGCAACGTTGGCGGATCTGTGTGCATGGCCGGGGGCATATGTTTTTCAATACCGCAACGGGGAAGGGGGACGCTCCCGGCTTTACGCCGCCGACATCAATGCCTACATCCAACAGTACACGCAGGCCAACTTTTCGTCGAAAGACTTCCGTACGTGGTATGCCGGACTGTGGGCGTTCCGCCTGTTTGCGAAGCAGGCCGTTTACGAAAATGAGCAGGAGTGTCAAACCAACATCGTATCGGTATTGGATGCTGTATCCCAGCGCTTGGGCAATACACGGGCGGTCTGCAAACAATATTATGTGCCCGACAGTTTAATCTGCGCATACAGGAGTGGCGCGCTGCTGCCCTATCTGGGTAAAAGCCTTAGCAGTAGCGGGATACCGGCTACTAAAAAAGCCGAAACCCAACTGCTGGCGTTCTTCCGGCGCGCCATCGCACACCCCGTGTAATGCTTATTTTCGTTGAAGGCGTTTTTTGAGCGATCGCAGCACCGTGGACCGGTCTTTTTGGTGATCAGCGGGACCGAAGAGCGCGCCATATGCTTGAAGTGCGGGTACATTGTCGCAGATAATCTTCATAATGCCGATCAGCGGTATTGCCAGCGCCATGCCTGCAATCCCCCAGAGCAGCTCACCGGCAACCAATCCCATAATGGTAAACAGGGGATTGATGTTTACCCGTTGCCCCACGATGAGCGGTTCCAATACGTAGGTTTGCAGAAACTGGATGGTGAGGTATACGGCAACGATACCGATGACCATGCGTAAGCTACCCCCTTGGGCAAGCACCGCCAAAATGGCGATTAAGTTGCCTACGAAATTTCCAAAAAAAGGCACGATCTCCAATAACCCGCAGATAATGGCAAATAATACCGCGCCCTTTAATCCGACGATGCTGAACCCAATGCTGTACATGATCCACAGGATGCCGATCATGTTGAATAGACCGATCAGGTAGCGGCCGGAAACAGCGACCGATTTGAGGATGATCCGGTTGGTTTGCTGTCGCCTATTTTCGGGTACCACGTGGAGGATGAATTTTTTCAGATGGGAGCGATAATAGATCAGCAGGTAGGTATATACGATGATCAGGATGGTATTGATGCCCACCCCGGCCAGGGTATTGACCAAGGTGAAAAGCATACTGCCTGCTTGGCCGGAAGCTTCTCCTGCTTTCAGCATTTTCTCCTGCTCGTCGACGGCAATGCCAAACGTGTCGCTTACCCATTCACGAAGGACCCCCACTTTAGCGCTCACCTCGCGTTCCATTTGATCAAAATCCGCCGCCAGCCGATTGAGTTGCCAAGAAAGAATAACGCCCATGAGCACGAGCACGCCGACAAATAATAATACGGGAATGAGCGATGATAACGCGCGGTTGATCCCAACGGTTTCCAATCGTTCGCTACCCTCGTTTAGCAACATGGCGAGTAACGCCGCAAGGACAATGGGGATGAGAAAGGGCGCGGCGAAGTACAAGCCGGCAACCGATAATACGAAGATCAGTAGAATCCGTTCAGTTCCCTTTGGCATATGGCTTGAGCTTTTTCTTTAGCTGCTGCCGGGCTACGTGAATTCGGGTCTTTACCGTGCCGATCGGGATTTGGAAATGATCGGCAATTTCATGGTACTTATAGCCTTCGTAGTACATAGAGAATGGATGGTAGTAGTCTCCGGAAAGCTTGGACAAGGCACGCTCGATATCTTCCATTACGAACTTTCCCTCGGCACCATTACGCTCGGCACTTTTGAATAGGTCTGACGATGAAATGGTATCCGATTTGAGGATGACAGCGTTGGTGCGGACTTTCCGCCTGTAGTAATTGATGAAGGTGTTTTTTAATATCGTATAAAGCCATGCGCGCAGGTTGGTGCCTTCTCTAAACTTGGTATAATAAGAAAACGCCTTTAACATCGTATCTTGTACCAAGTCATTGGCATTTTCCTCATCACGTGTGAAATAATAAGCGTGATTGCTTAACGTGTTGACTTCCTGTACAACTTTGGTGTTAAACTCAATCTTATTCATAATTTATTGCGTTTATCGTAAAACGTGTTATGAACCGTTTGGTTTGTTTCCGCGTTCGCTTGTAGAATAGGAACAACACAGGCCGAAATTTGTTTGCTTTTTTTGAAAAAAAATAGCGTCTAATCGGCCGATTCTAATTTGTCTTGGTCCGTCGGCTGTTCAGTGCCCTTTGCAGGAGGTAGTTCATTCACTTCTATTTCCGTTTCCCGCTCCTCTACGTGTACCGCAAATTCAGCCGGCACAATGTGTGCACCGTGGTACTCCGCATAGGCTCGGGTAAACGAAGCGCCGATATAGAGAATGGCTGCCGTATAATACACCCAAAGCAGCAATACAATGATCGCACCAGCAGCACCATACGTCGATTCCTGTCCCGTCGTCTGGATATAAAAGCCGATCAGAAAGCGACCAATCATGAACAATATGGCCGTGAAAAAAGCACCTGCACGCACATTCCTCCATCGGATGTGCACATCGGGCAAAAATTTGAAAATTACACCAAACAGGGTGCTGATGACAGCAAAACTGATCACGAGATCCAGCGCGGCGGATAGGTAGACGGCAACGTCAGAAAACACCCGTTTGAAATAGTCCATGAAGACCATCAACAGACCATTGATGATCAAGGAGACAATCAGCAGAAAGCCCAACGAGAGAACCAGCGACGACGAAAGCAGCCGATCCATGATCAGTTTGACCCATCCCCGCCGGGGCTTCGGTTTGATCGCCCAGATTTTGTTAATGGAATGTTGCATGTCGCCGAATACCGTGGTGGCGCCTAAGAGCAGCGTGCCGATACCGACGATGAGGGCAAATGCGCTGTCTTCTTTGAGCTGTACGTTTCTGAGCATTTGCTGTATCTGAGCGGCTACGTTATTGCCCACCAATCCATTGATTTCATCAAACACCTTGCCTTCGGCGACCTCTTGATCAAAAACCAGGGCAGCCAGTGAAATCGTCAACACCAGTAATGGAGCCAACGAAAACACGGTGTAGTATGCCAGAGAGGCGCTGAATTTGAGCCCCTTGACATCCATGAATATGATAAACGTATTTTTCAGGATGGTAAACCAGCGCTTGATGAAGTTTTTCCAATTTTTCACTATTCGTACCAACACTTAGCACCTCGGTTTGTTGATACTTTTTGGATAATCTTTGGCATTGCTGGCAAAAAGCGGCAGGGCAATCAAGTGCGTAATACGTGAATCCGATGGAAAACATCACCATAAACATTATCGGCTGCGGCGACGCCTTTGCGAGCGGGGGACGGTTGCATACGTGTTTTCACATACAGACACCCCATTCCAGCCTGCTGCTCGACTGCGGTGCGACGGCGTACTATGGAATCAAGAAACAAGGCCTGGCCATCCGGGATATCGATACCATCGTCATCACCCATTTCCATGGCGACCATTACGGAGGCGTACCCTTTTTGCTGATGGAAGAAGCCATCCAGCACCGGCAAGAACCACTCACCATTATTAGTCCACCTACGGGAAAGGATCGAATCGAACGGCTTCTGGACCAACTGTATCCGGGCAGCAGCGTATTGGATAAGCTCAACCTGATGTTCAAGACCTATATGCCGGACGGCATCGTGCAAGCAGATCATTTAGAGATCACCGCATACCCGGTGCTGCATGCCGTAGATAGCTTGCCGCACGGACTGCAAATAGCAATTGGGGGAAAGGTTATCGCGTATTCGGGTGATACGGCCTGGACACCCATACTGATTGAGTTGGCCAGGAATGCCGATCTGTTTATCTGCGAGTGCAATTTTTTTGATTCGGAGGTAGATGGTCATTTGAACTATAAGACCCTGCAAGCATATAACGATCAACTTGCCTATAAGCAGTTGCTGCTGACGCACTTTGGCACCGAGATGCTGCAACACCTCGATCAGGTGAGCCAGAGCCACCCCTGTGCCCATGATGGATTGACGATTAGGCTGTGATCACCTCAGGCGCTTGGTGTTGATGGCTGGCACCCATTCACGATGCTGGCAGCGGCCGCATTGGTGGGGGCCGGACTCCAATTGCGCCAGTGTTCCGCAGTAAATGCAGGCGTACAGGCCCTGTTGGGCGATCGTGTTCGAATGTTTATTGTATTCGTGAGGTAAGATGGGCAGTCCGTACTTGATTTCATCTGCTGGATAGAAAAACACGCTCATCGTGCCGCTTGTTTCCAATATCGCTACCCGTACCTGGCCGAGGTGCTCGACGCCTTTCTCGCGCAATTCGGCAAAAAACTCGTCTTTGGCTAGGTTGTTCTTGATATTGTCTTTGATCGTCATCACGCTATCTACCACGATGTATACCGGCTCGCCTTCTAACAGTTGCTCAAATCGCTCGTTCTTGGCCATCAACCACGTGACCAGGCGATAGATGCCAATCGCCGTGATGCATACCAGTATGGCGGGCACTATTGGGACGTCCTCGTTGAACATGGGATCGCCGGCCGCTGAGCCCAAACTCAAGATGATGGCCAATTCAAAGATCGACAGCTGACGCACGCCCCGTTTGCCCGATAGCCGGAGAACCACCATGATGAAGATAAACATCAATGCCGTGCGGAAGATAATTTCCAGGGCAAAAGAGCTGTCGAGGTCTTGCAGGAAGATGTTTTTCCAATCCATATATGTCGCCATCGAGATACCCTACATATACAACCCATTCGGTTGAAATGTTTTCTCCCAACCACCCAACAATTGAGCGGATAGACTGTTTAACAGTTAGGGGCCGCGGTCGGCTTCAGATATGTTTCACGCTTAGCATGAGTTTTATGGAAACGTTAACTGCAAAACAACTGAATACCGTGTTGGGCTATCACGAAGCGCCTGTTTTTTCGGTATATATGCCTACTTATCGCGCTCATCCGGACAATGCGCAGGATCCTTACATCTTCAGGAAGCTGGTACAGCAGTTCGAACCAGCGCGGGAAAAATACGCGAAGGACAAAGATATCCAAACGATTTTCTCCAAGTTTGAGGCGTTATCGGATGATTATCAGTTTTGGCAACACAACCGGGAAGGGTTGGCCGTTTTTGCTACTCGGGCTACATTTGACGTGTACCGATTGCGGAGACCCGTTCAGCCGTTGGCGATAGTGGCAGACAGTGCCCATATCAAACCATTATTGAAGTACCTGCAAGCCAGCGATCGATATCACGTATTGGTGCTCAGCACCGACACCGCCCAACTCTATGAAGGCGATCGGTATCAGTTAGACGAGATCGACTTGACGCAGCAGGATGTTCCGGATGCGATGATTGACGCACTTGATCATGAACTGCGGGATTTACATGCGACACTGGCCGCCTACCGCACCACCACCGGCGAACGATGGGATGTTGCTCAAAACCACGGGCTAAAAAAGACCGATATCGACAATGATATTGAACAATTTTTCAGGGCAGTAGATCGGGGCATTATCCTCAAGTATTCCATCCCAACGCGGCTACCGCTAATACTGGCTGCCTTGCCCGAACATCACCACCTATTCCAGCGCATCACCCGCAATAAGCAGCTGTTAGACGAGGGGATCAAAATCAATGCAATGGCGTTATCCAAGGAGGCACTCCGAAAATTGGCGTGGGAGGTATTCCAGCCGCGGTATGACGCGCAGCTGAATGCGATAATCGGTGAATTTAGACACGCTACCACGAAACGGCTCGGAGCGGATCAAATCGATGAAATCGTGAAGGATGCCTATGATGGTAAGGTAGCCACGCTACTACTGGAGGAAAATCGGATGGTCCCAGGGCGCGTCGTCGACCGGAATAATGTCATTGTTCATGCCGAAAACATAGACCATCCCGCAGATGACCTATTGAATGATTTAGCCGAGCTGGTGTTGCACTATGGCGGCGATGTATGGGTTATACCCAAAGACAAAATGCCCTCGGAGACCGGAGCAGCTTCTATCAATCGGTTTTAACGGTTAGCTGGTGGTCTTCCTTCCCAATCATCCCGTCAGGTTGCTCACCGGTGGCCGGACGTTTTTTTCCTTGCTTATTCAGCTCATTGGGCATGCTCAAGAAAGCATCCACTTGCAGGTATATATCTACGAGTCGGATGAGACGGGTGAGCAGGTTGCCGATGCGCTGATCGCCGCTGCGAGGCGTGGCGTGGCAGTATATGTGCTGGTAGATGGCTACGGCTCTCAGACCCTCAAAAAATCGCTCATCTCCAAATTGAAGGAAAACGGCGTGCACTTTCGGGTATTTGAGCCCTTATTTAGGAGCAAGCGCTTTTACATCGGTCGCCGTATGCATCAAAAAGTATTGGTTGTCGATGCGCGCTATGCGATCGTCACCGGGGCAAATATCGGCGATCGGTACAATGATAAGCCGGGACAACCCGCTTGGCTGGATTTTGCCCTTTGCCTGGAGGGCGAGGCGGCTGTAAAATTATGCGAACTATGCTGGACCACCTGGAAAAGCGTGCCACGTGTCAAGCCTTCGGATGTCCGCTGCAAACCGGGGTCCGCAACGTTCGATTTCGGACATGAAGATCGCTGTGCTGTGCGCATACGCCGCAACGATTGGGTGCGGCGTAAATACGACATTACGCGCACTTACAAGGAAATTTTCCGCAAGGCGACCACACGCGTGGTGCTGTTGTCCAGTTATTTCCTGCCGGGTACTGCTGTCCGCCGCGACATCAGCGCGGCCATCAAGCGCGGTGTGCGCATACAGCTGATCATTTGCAGCCGTATGGACGTCCCCTTGGTGAAGGACGCCGAGCGCTCCATGTATGGTTGGCTGTTGCGCCACGGGGTCGAAATTTATGAGTATTCCGGAAATATGCTTCATGGCAAACTCGCTACCTGCGACGAAGAATGGATGACCCTTGGCTCATTCAACGTCAATGATCTGAGTGCGCGGGTAAGTGTCGAACTGAATCTGGATATGCAAGGCAGCTCCTTCGTGCAGCGAACCATCCGTGAACTCGAGCACATTATGAATAATCAATGTGTACGTATACACGAAAGTGATTTTGAGGCCAAAAACAAGCCGCTGAATCGCCTTATGCATTGGTTGGCACTTAAGATCCTACGCATCATTTTTTTCCTGGGCACTTTTTATATGAAACAAGAAAAACATAACCGGGATTGAATTGTATTCCATTGAAAAGCATGTTGTTTGATGGGTTGTTTTAGTTAATTTTTCAAACAAACGAGGTGCATCAGTTGTCAACTCCAAAGGATGCTTTTCAAGAATTAGTTAGTATATAAATAATTGGTTATACCGTGATAAGAAAGGGAAAATTATGGAAGATTTAAGGAAAACAGCCGAAGTGCTGAACGATTTGATTCGGATCAACAACGATCGAATAGCAGGCTACGAAAAAGCAATAGCAGAGCTACCTGTAGCGGATGTAGACCTGAAAGCGTTATTCAGTAGCTTGATTGAACAAAGCCAACGGTTGAAGACCGAGCTGCAGCAGCACATCGGTGCATGGGAAAACAAGGTGGATGATGAGACCAGCACGTCCGGTAAGATATACCGGGCATGGATGGACGTCAGAAAAACATTCGCCATAGATGATCGAAAAGCGGTGTTGGAAAGCTGCGAATACGGGGAAGATGCCGCGCAAAAGGCATATCGCCAAGCAGCGGAAGAAGAAGATATATCCACAGGTGCAAGAGCGCTGATTGTCAGCCAAAAGACGCAGTTGTTGGCTTCGCACGACCACATAAAGCAACTGAGAGATCGGGAAGGGGTCGTCTAGCAGGCAACAAACGGTCGAAATAATCAACATATGGAAAACCTAAGTTTAACAATGGAATGCCTCCGGGACCTGGCGGCATTCCATACCGAGCGAATCAATGGCTATAACGCCTTGCTCACCCGGCTCCGGCCGGAAGAGCAGCGTTTGGCCACGTTATTTGACGCGTTTATCAAGCAAAGCGCTACGATGAAAGAAGAACTGGCGCAACTAGGGGTGCTATGGGGTATCGATCAGTCAGCATTGGAACACCACGGCAAATTGGGTTTAGCTTGGTCGATGGTCAAGGCCGTTTTTTCTAGCCGGATGCCCAGCTACTCATTGGATAAATGTAAGTCGGGTGAAAATGCCTTGTTAATCGCCTACCACAGCGTGGAAAGAACAGATGGACTGGCGCCGTCCATCAGGCTTTTGGTCAACCGGCAAAAACGGGAGGTAATCGCTGCGCGTGATTGGATTGCGCATTTTGAGGAGCTTGACCACAAATCCGCGGGACAGCTGTTGGCTGCTAGTTTGTAATATTTGAAACGGGAAGTGACATGGACCAGAAGGCATTGACATTGGAAGTACTCAACGACCTGATTGAGGTGAATGGAGAACGCATATGGAGTTATCAAGCGATGCTTGAAGGCCCCGGCGACCAAACCGATGCAGCGCTTAATGGGGTATTTGAGCAAATGATCACGCAGGGCCAACGGCTGCAGGATGAGCTGGAACTGAAATATGTGGAGCTGGCGCATGATCTTCCGGCAAGAGGCAGTCCCTCGGGTATCATCCTGAGGGCGTGGAACCTCGTCAAGTCCGCTTTCTCCAACAAGGGTTCGCTATCGGCAACCGAGTTTTTTGATAAAGGGGAGCGTGCGTTGCTCAAGGCTTATCGGTTTGCTCAGAAGCAATCCGACATCATACCATCGGCTAGGGAGTTGATCGCCTTGCAACGACGTGAGCTGACGGCCTTTTACCGCCAATATAAACAATTGTATAAAAACCACCAGCTTGCCTAAATAAGCTGCTTTCATCTGCCGACATTGACATCCAAAAAAATTGTCAATTTATAAAACAATCGTAACTTTGTTTTGCCACGAAGAAAGGGCGATGGAGTATGGCCTGTTCTTTCTTTGTTGAAACCAGCTATCTGAATGAAAGGACTGCATGCCGAGGTTAACGACCGCGTTTTCGAGGAACTGTTTTTGGCATCGCCGATAGCAAGCTATGTCTGCGATAAAGAGGGATATCTGATAGCGTTTAATGACGCAGCAGCTTCGCTTTGGGGGCGAACGCCGGAGATCGGTAAAGACAGGTGGTCCGGAGCATTCGCCATTTATCATCAAAACGGAAAAAGAAGGCCGCCGGAAGAATATCCCTTAGCCAGGGTGATGCGTGGATTGGAGGTGAGCGGGGGCGAAGAGATCATCATTGGACAGCCAGACGGGACTCGCCGGCATGTGCTGGCGTTTCCAAAAGTGATCAGGGATACCTCTGGAATGATCACCGGGGCTTATAACACCTTGGTCGATGTGACACCCCATCGGCAGGAAGAAGAAAAGCAGACCATGCTCTCGCAAATCGTAGAGTCATCGGATGACGCGATTGTCAGCAAAAACCTGGATGGCATCATCATGAGCTGGAATGCCGGCGCGGCGCGCATCTTTGGCTATACGGAAGAAGAAATTATCGGCAAATCGATCAACATGCTGATACCCTCTTACCTGCGAGGCGAAGAGGATAACATCATCAGGGAAATCAAAGCAGGCAAGCGGGTAGACCACTACCAAACCATCCGGGTGACCAAATCCGGAAAGGAGGTGCCGATTTCCCTCACGATATCCCCCATGCGCAATAAACAGGGCCAGATCATCGGCGCCTCTAAGATAGCCAGGGATATTTCAGACAAAATTCAGCACGAACAAACCATTCAGTTCCATGAACAAAAACTGGAAACGCTGCATGTAATCGGAAAGCTGATCTCCGAAAAATTGGACACTCCGTCCATTATCCAAACGGTCATCGACTCAACGACCCACTTGGCAGCCGCTGATGTGGGCCTTTGCTTTTACCGGATGGCGGACGAACAGGGGAAAACCAACTTATCGGTTGCGGTTGCCATGCCCGGAGACTCAGCAAATAATGAATGTCTTGGACACCTGGAAGAAGGCGTCATCCATGCGATATTTGTCAGGGGGAATGTAGTGAAGTTCGAAAACGTGCAAGAGGAGCCCCATATCCGTTCGCTGTTCGATATGCCGAAAGGCTCCGAAGCGCCCCCGATAAAACATTGCCTGGCCATCCCTATCCGCTCGGCAGATCAGCTATTGATCGGGGCGATGTTTTTTGGATATGCCGATGCTGACGTGTTCAACACGGCAGACGAAGACATGATGAGAAGCATCGCTTCGTTAGTGGCGGTAACACTGGATAATGCTCGATTATTCGAAGAAGTGAATACCCTCAATCAGAAGAAGAATGAATTTATCGCATTGGCCAGCCATGAGCTGAAAACGCCATTGACGACGGTCAAGGGATACCTGCAGATTTTAGAGCGGTCGGAAATAGACCAGTTGGGGCGCCGGTTTCTGACCAAAGCACTGAAGCAGTTAGAACGGATCAATTCCCTGATCGCCGAGTTGCTCGACATCTCGAAGATCGAAGCAGGCAAGCTGAGTTTCCATTTCGAAACATTTGACATGAGTGAGATGGTGCTCGACATCGTAGAAACATTTCATTTCAGCAGCCAAACGCATACCATTATGGTGAATAACATCCATGGAGATTACCTCGTGGAGGCAGACCGTCAGCGGATAGAACAGGTTTTTATCAATCTGATCACCAATGCGATCAAATATTCGCCAGATGCCAATAAAGTATACGTCACACTGGAATCGTCCGCGAATGAAGTGAATGTGCAGGTGACCGACGAAGGATTGGGCATGAGCCGCGATCAACAGGAAAAAGTCTTCACCCGCTTTTACCAGGTAGAGGGGACCTCGAAGATGACAGGACTCGGGCTCGGCTTGTACTTGAGTAAGGAGATCGTAGAGCGACATGGTGGCCACATTGGTGTCAATAGCCAATTGGGAAAGGGATCCACTTTTTATTTTTCTATTCCGCGTGTGCAAGAACCAAATGGTGATTACTGATCGATTTTTTTAATTTTCCGCAGATGAAGAAGGCGATTTATGTTTTAGAGGATGATGCTGATATCGGCGAACTCGTCGCTTTCTTATTGACCGAACACGGTTATGAGGTATCGTTATTCAGCAATATCGCATCGTTTCGTAACCAGACAGACCAACCGTCGCCCGCATTAGTGGTGATTGACGTGATGCTGCCAGATGGCAGCGGCCTGGACGTTTGCCAAGCGTGGAAAGACCACCCCGCTACGAGCCACATTCCCGTACTGCTGATGTCAGCCTATGAGGATTACAAGCGCCATAAAAATGCGTGCTTAGCAGAAGGGTTCGTGAGCAAACCGTTTGATATCAAGCTATTGATATCGGAGGTGGAGCGGTTAGTCGATGCATAAAAAAGCCCCCTTTGCGTAATGATGTTCCTGTGTGTATTCAATGGAGAGGACGCAAAAGGGGCGGGATTTTAATCAACCGTCGTCATACCGCCACGTTGGCTTCCGCCATGGCGATTTCCGTCAATCGTGCATCGGTATCCTTTTCCTCCGCTAATGTCTGGTTCAATAAGTCAGCCGCCTCTCGGTGTTCCATCAGACTGGCATAGGTGACCAAGCAACCATAACTGGCAATCTCGTAGTGCTCCACTTTTTGGGCCGCCGAAATGAGCGCGGCATCGAGTATTTCGGCATCCTCAAAGCTTTCGATGATCTCATCAGCTTCATCCAACAGGCCCACCATGGCTTTGCACTTCTTGGCCCTGGGCGACATGCTAATCGACGCGAATACCTTTTTCAGTCGTTCAATATGTTCCTCCGTCTGCCCGTGATGTTCTTCGAAAGCGGCTCTCAAACCTTCTCCGTTCGCCTTGGCCGCCATTTTCTTTAGACCTTTGAGTAACTGCTTTTCAGCACCTAGTACATCCCGGAGCTCATCTACAAATAGTTCGTGTAAATGCCCATTTGGCATGTTCGAATGATTTCTTGCTGTATTTGCCATAATATTTAAATAGTTGGTTCAGTAGGAATACGTCATTTTCTATGCCGCTATCGGTGTCCGTGCCAACGGATTTTCAGGGAAATAAAGCAGCAGTTGATTGCAGCGCGTATGGGCACATCTTGGCAGTGCAGTGACCGGATGGCGAAAAAACAGGGGCGTGGCTAGTGTCCTGTTTCATGGTATGGCTGTCTGCTTCTGCCGACTTGATTTCCTGTTTTTGATCAGTCGCGGTTGATACGCATTCTTCATTCGTCGGCAAACCCACTCCAATGTTTTGGCAGTATATTTCTACTCGGTGATATCAGCATGGAACAGACCATTACGACATTGGAGGATTACATACACTATGTGAAGGAGCTCAAGCGACGACACTGGTCGGAGCAAGCGAGGGGCGACTTCCTGTACCGCGGCCAGGCGAGTGACACGCCGCTCATTCCAAAAATTTTACGGTTTGACCCACGCGACGGCGATCTGCTGCGCGCCGAGCGTGAACTATTGGAGGAGTTCAAGCGGGCCAATCCCTTGCTGATCGACCCTTACCAAGTAAAAAACGATTGGGATTGCCTGACCTTGGGGCAGCACTACGGACTCCCTACGCGCTTTCTGGATTGGACGGACAATGCGTTGGCGGCCCTTTGGTTTGCAACAAGCGCAGCCCTCAACGACGAAGGGGCTGAATCCTGTGCCATCGTGTGGGTGCTTGTCGCCGCCGCAGGCGACTTTCTGGAAAATGACGACCATACACATCCTTTTGATATCCGGGAGAGCAAGCTATTCCGGCCGCGGATCATTAAGCAACGGATCAATAACCAATCCGGTGTCTTTTCGGTGCATTCAACGGGTGCGCTTGAAAATCGGCAACGGTTTGAAGACATGGAGCATTACCGCTCAAAAATGGTCAAGATCAAAATACCTCATGCTCAAGTAGAATCCATTGTGGACGATTTGCATAGTTTGGGGGTCGACGCGTTCAGCATCTTTCCGGAATTGGAGGGACTCTGTGCCTATCTGCAGTGGAAATTTTTCGAATGATCAGGTAACCAACTCGGTCAACTCTTTGGCGTTATCCACCGCGTAGGCGTGCTGGTCGTTGTCGAAGTAAATGAACACATCTTTTCCGCGTTGTTGCCACTGGCGGCAGCGCTCCGCCCACTCCGAAAGCGTGGCATCGGTATACTTGCCTTGGTATTTGCCACCGGGACCATGCAGCCGTACATACGCAAACTGGGCGGTTATCTCCATGGGTGATAAGTGGCCGGCCAGTTCATAGATACAAAAAGCGCAATGATGCCGGTGGAGTATCTCATACACCGCATCGCTATACCAGCTTTGATTCCGGAATTCAAACGCATAACGGGGGCCTTTTGGCAGCGCCTTCACAAAGTCGGCTAACCGCTGGGTATCCACCTTCCAGAACGGGGGCAACTGGAATAAGATAGGGCCTAGCGATGGCCCCAATAGGGAAGCCTTCTGGATAAAATCATCCGCATAGGTATCCACATCATGAAGTTTCTTCAGGTGGGTGATGTAGCGGTTTGCTTTCACTGCGAATAAGAAGCCATCCGATGCGGTGGCTGCCCATTTGCCGAAGGTAGCCTCCGTAGGTATGCGATAAAAGGTGTTGTTGATTTCTACCGTGCCAAAAGATTGTACGTAATACTGCAATTGACTCGCATCTTTTAGGCCGTCAGGATAAAAAATACCTTTCCAATGCTTATAGTGCCAGCCCGATGTGCCAATATGAACGGTGCCCGTTTTCAAATGACGCTACTCCATACGGTTCGCGATGGCGTCACCGAGACGCTGCACCGTGTCCCTCGGCAAATCGCCCCACAGCTGTGTCCAGTCTCCGGAAGGTTCCCGGCGAAGTTGGCTTACGGAGGTCCCCTCTAAGTAGCAATGGTAGATGGGGACACCATCTGTCGTCTGTTCCGGCTGGATCAGCAAGGGTTTTTCCATAAAATACCCGTCTATGCTTATTTCGAAAACTTCTCCAGACTTTTCCATGATAAGTCGTTTTGACGATCAGTTTAATACCCCCTGTTGAAGTGCGATGCGTATGACTGTTCCGATATCCGGCGCGCCGGTCTTTTGAAGCAGGCTTTCCCGATATTTCAGGATGGTGCGTTTGTTGGTGAATAATTGGTAGGCGATCTCTTGGTTGGAATACCCTTCCAAAATGAGCTTCAGGATCTGCTCCTCCCGCGGCGAAAATTCCACCGCCTGACCTTTCCTGCCGAAATCCGTGGTGGCGATGGATTCCAATACCTTTAAATACAGCGCGGTACAGATGTAGGTATTGCCTGCGAGGATATGCTTGATCGCAAAGACAAGCTCATCCTTGTTTGCTTCATTGACAATGTATCCATCGGCACCCGATTTTACCAAACTTAAGATATCCTCATTGTATTCGATCCCCGACAACACCAGTACCCGGATTTGCGGGGCGAGTTGCTTTACGGTACTCAAGTACCGGTCATCTTCCAGAAATACATGGTCTACGGCCAGTAAGTTGGTTGCCGGTTTGGCTGACAGCGCCGGTATGATATCCTCCCGAGTGGAAACGATTTCCGCAAAAGTAAAATCGGGCTCTTGGTCCAAAAGCGCTATAATGCCGTCACGGGCCAGTGTCCGAGGTGAAGCCCAAATGATATTTGCTGAATTTTCCATAATCTTTCCTTCGATCTTAACTGCGATTCTTTTCATTCATTCGTTAAGATATACGTTTCAATGGTTGGAAAGGTTTTAGTTTTTTTAAGATACTTTTGAGAAACAGACAAGAAGTATGGTTTTTAGTACATGGAGCATGACGAACTGAACTACTTCGACACCTCGATCTGTTGTTTTTGTTTGATCACGAAGATGGTCATCACGGTGATAAATGCAAACTGGATAGCTGCATCCAGCAGGTAAATGCGGCTGATGACATCTTTAGCCACATACACGACATCCATCAGCAGGAAACTTGATGCCGTGGCATAACCCAATACGATCGGCAGGTGGCGGTTGCGCAGGCTCGATACGATGAAGGTGAGGCCAATGGATGCCGCCAAAAGCCCCACCATCTCTACCAACCACGTGTCCTGTTTGGGGCCAGTAGCCACCATAAAACTCTCCATACCCAGCAAAGGCCAAATGCCTGTAATTAAAAAATAGACTCCCTGGAAGAGAAATACATTGCTCAATTGCTTGGTATGTGTTGGCTTAACCATTAGTTGCAAGATCGTATCGCTATGTCTTGCATAGACGATGCCACGATTCCGACAGTGCCGGAATCATCGGAAGACTTTTTGCAGGATCAACTGGATAAGGTTTGAAACGCAGCATACACCATGGATATCGAAAAGTTCTATTCTCGTCTCACGGACTGGTTGATTCACCAGGCACCGCGCATCCTATTGGGCGTCCTCCTCTTCATCGTGGGATTGTGGTTGATTAAACTCGTCTCCGGTTGGATCAGGAAGAAAGTGATGCAGAAAGATTGGGATCCGACCTTGGAAGTCTTTCTTTCCAGCTTGGTTGTCATGGCCCTTCGGGTGCTGCTGATCTTATTGGTTATACAGGTGATGGGGTTGCAGATGACGCTGTTTGCGGCATTGGTGGGCGCTTTCGGTGTGGCAGCTGGACTCGCGTTATCGGGTACATTGCAGAATTTTGCCAGCGGTGTACTCATCCTGATGCTCAAGCCTTTTCGGGTAGGCGACCAGATCCTTACCCAAGGCCAAGAAGGAGAAGTGATGTCCATCCAATTGTTTTATACCGTCATCTTGACCCGTGACTATCGGACGGTCATCGTGCCCAACAGCAAACTGTCCAATGAGGTCATCATCAACCTGAGCCAAGCCGGCAAGCGCAGGCTTGATATGGAACTGAAAGTAAGTTATCAAGTAGATTTTGAAAACGCGAAGCGTGTATTGACTGACGCCCTGCATGATACGCAGGATTTATTCGTAAGCACGGAATACCTCATCGGGATCAGTCTTTTGGAGCCAGACGGATACCGGATATCGATTGGTGTCTGGGTAGACGAAAAGGATTATCCCGATACCCGTTTGTCGGTGCAGGAGAAGTTACTGCAAGCGATTAAGGCATTGAGCTGAGGTGTGCGTTTTTGCAAACAATTACACTACAAAAGCGAACAGCATTGTATGTAATACATCACGCATCGACCAGCCACATCACCTAAAACCCTGGCATGCTATATTGTTTGGATATTTCTGATGAATGGCGCAATATGTGATTTACAGGGTATATAAATTGTGAATAAAAAAAAATAGAAGCATGGTATTAGACAATAAGAAAAACCATCCGGAAATCCCACTCGATGTGGAGAATACCGATGAAACGCGTGAACCGACAGGCGAGGATCTGCGGTACAATGAAAATCAAGACAGCTTTGAATTAGACTCGGAAACAGCTGATGCCGAGTACCAGCACCCCGACCCCTATGATACGGCTGCTCCCCAGGGTGAAGATGACAACTCTACCTACGACGAAGAGAATCAGTATACACCCGATGAATACCGTGATAAACAGCGTGAGCTTAACGGTGAATTGGGAGAGTTGGATGCTAAAGTCACGGATGATCGCTTGACCCAGTTGGATGAAACCGATGCGCAGCTTGCAGAGACACCGGAGGATCCACTTATCGTTCCTCCCCAGCGTACGGGAAAACAGGTCGATTTAGATTCACAAATAACATTGCCGGATGAAGACCGGGCACGTGATTTCTTCGCCTTAGCGAAGCGACGCCTGTTTGATGTGAGCCACTGGTACGAAATCGCGGAGATGCCGATGTCTACCTTTGTACTTACCGATGAATATGGCGGCGAAGCGGTGAAATCCCGTCCAAAGGAAGGGGATCACATACGGATCGACATTCCCGGTCCCGGTCCATCTGTCGGCGACGGATACGACTGGGTGCAGGTTGAAGACATTACCGAGGCAGAGACCCTGGAAGGTGAGCAATGCGCAATGACGTTAAGACCAACAGCCAATCCCCTGAAATTGAATGACGATACCGCTCATTTCTTTCAGGATGTGGCCAGCTCCACCTTGATTGTCGAACGGCGTGGAAACGAAGTGATCGCGCGGTATCACGGCAGGAATGAGGTAATCAATACCGATACCGACTCGGCACTGGACAACGCGCGGAATGCGATGGTAGGCGCAGGTGCCAAGCTGGGGCTTTCGTATCCGCAATGGAAAAGCCTGGTAGCCGGTTTAGTAAAAGAACCATAAACAATAGCGACAGCTAAATGGTTAATACATTACAAGCTTATCAAATGGAAACATCATGAAAAGGTTATATTTTATAGCAATCATCGCGACAGCCTTGGCGGCGTGCAATGGCGCCAATCAACGTGCGGCTGACGACAGCGTAGACCAGGCACAAGATGTGAATGATACGACTGCAATGACCAACGATGCCGATGCGGATTTTGCGGTAAAGGCGGCAGATGCCGGCCTGGCTGAAGTCGAACTGGGGAAATTGGCGGTAGAAAAAGCAACCGATCAACGCATCAAAGACTTTGCCCAACGAATGGCAGATGACCATCAGAAAGCCAATGATGAGCTGATGACCATTGCCACCCGGCACAACATCACGCTGCCTCCGGTGATCAGCGAAGCGCATGTTGACAAACAACGGAAACTCCGGGATAAGTCAGGCACCGAGTTTGACCGGGAATACGTCGACCTGATGGTAAAAGATCATGACAAGGTGGTTTCCTTGTTTGAGAAAGCCGCTTCTAACGCAGCGAACGCGGACTTGAAGGCTTTCGCGACGAAGACCCTACCCACGTTGAAAAAACATCACGAAGAGGCGAAGGTGTTGCGTGACAGCATGGACCCGACGGATACCACGACGATACAACGGATAACGCCCTAGCCATCCGAAGCATTATCAATGTTTAACCACGCCCGCAGACGAATGTTGCGGGCTTTGTTGTATCGGGTTCGCCTAATAGGTTTTCCAAGAAAGAGGTTGGCCCAACGATGAGGTGACCTGCATCAACGTACCTTCCGAAAGAAGAGACGGCGCTGCACGTTGCGCATGCGCTTGAAACAGCTGCGCGTACCGCTTTCCGATTTTCGGCCAGCGGAGCGACTGACCAAAACGGAAGGCATTTTGCCTTAGTTTATTCAGTTCACCCGGGTTACTTAGCAGCTCATTGACGATGGTCGACAGTTGCACATGATTGTTGAAATCAAACAGCTTGCCGCGATTGCCACTCAGCAGTTCACTGGCATGCCAATAAGGGGTCGAAACGACCGCAGCGCCAGCGCCTACCGCATACGATAGCGTACCGCTGGTGATTTGGGCTTCGTTGGGGTATGGGGTCAGGTAGATATCACAGGCAGATAGATAAGCATGCAGGTCCTTTTCGCTCACGAACTCGGAGACGAACACCAAATGATCTTCAACCCCCAATTGATGGGCCAACCGTTGCAGGCTATCCCGATAACCCTCACCAAAATCTTTCCGGATGCGGGGGTGGGTTTTTCCCAAGATCACATACCGCACATCCGGATGGTGCTCGCAGATGCCCGGTAATGCGCTGATGGCGGTTTCCAGCCCTTTGTTGGGGCCTAGCAAACCAAAAGTCAGCAGTGTCTTGCCCGTTGGCAGATTCAACGACTGCCTGATCGTCTTTACATCCGGCTTCTGAAAGTCAGGCACCCCATGGGGGATGGACCTGATCTGGCTCAACGGAATGCCATAAATGTCGCGCAGCAGCTGGATGGCCTTGTTACTCATCACCACCGCTTGAGCGGCACCGGCGGCAAGCGTTTTGGTGATTGAAAGCTGCATCGGATCAGGGCGCTCCAATACCGTGTGGAAGATGACCGTGTAAGGCATCTGTAGGGCGCGGGTCAACGCCAATAGATAGGCGCCGCTGCTGCCGCCGAATATACCAAATTCGTGCTGAATGCAACACATGTCTGCGCCGCTCCGGTTGATGAACGCCGCCGCAGATTGGTAGTCCGCTAGCTGCTCTTGATTGATGATGAATTTCACCCGGTGGTCATAGTCGTACTGACGTTTATCATCCGAGTCATTGAGTGCGACCATAAAACTACCCGATGCGGAAAACGGGATATGGCGATCGACCGCTTGAACCAAATTCTCGTTAAATGTGGCCAAACCGCATTCCCGGGGCTGGCAGGTGGAAACATATGCTATTCTCATTCAGCTGTATATATTATCATTATGCATTACGCAGGTCGCAGTGTCTTTCTCTCCTAACCGTAGATGCTAACAGCCAAATCCGGATTATTGTTTGGTCAGAAAAGCTGACCAATTGTGGGATATCGTAAATATACGGTAAATTTGGGTGATATCAGGCGCAGAAAAAGCACATGTAATAAAAGGATATTGCCATGACGATGAAAATACGGGGTAAATCACCTGAGCACACAAGTCGTGAAGCCGGTTTTCTGGCGCTTTATCAACAGGTGTTCCCTGTGGTGGCCCGTCATGTGGCCAAACGGGGCGGCACATTTGAAGAAGCCAAAGATGTATTCCACGATGCCTTGGTGGTCTACTACGAAAAAACGATCAGCCAATCCCTGCATTTGCAGCAGCGCGAAGAGGCTTACATCTTTGGTGTAGCGCGGCATCTGTGGACCAAGAAGTATACCGAAAACCGGCGATATGAATCGATCGACCAGTTGATGATCGGTTATGGAGACGAAGACTCGGCTAGGGAGTGGGCAGCAGATAATCTGCAGGTGGAGATCACCCCCATCAATGAACGTATTGTACGCATATTGCAGATCGCCGGGCAGAAATGCATGCACCTGCTGACGGCATTTTACTACGAAAAGCTCGATATGGATGAGGTGGCAGCGCGCTTCGGTTTTTCGGGCAAACGTTCGGCAACCGTCCAAAAATTCAAATGCCTGCAAAAGGTGAAACAGGTGGTCAAAGAAAAATCGCTCCAATATGAAGACTTCGTTGAATGAACTGCAATGGATGGAAGATGGGCTGTTGGGCCATGTCTCCGGCGAGCAGCGGATACTTTTTGAAGCCCAGCTGTTGTTAGATCCGGCGTTTCAGGAAGCGGCCCGCTGGCAGCGCAAGACCTATGGCATCATTCGTGATCATGGCCGCCAACAGCTGCGGCATGAGCTGGAACACGTGCACCGTGAGCTGTTCACCACGCTGCAGCATCGGTCGTTCCGTGAGAAAGTATTAGCCTTCTTCCGTCAGTAACCACTGATTTTTATTCAGAAACAAGCATTGGCACGCCCCCGTGGTAGGGTGTGCAGGGATAACTATGTTCAACCGCCAAGCGTGTTTAATCAAAAAAACAACCATATGAATACCAACAGCAATGAATTTCGCCGCTACGCCGTGCAACATCACGGTATCAACGGCATGTACGTAGACCACCATATCTCACGATTGGCGGCTTATGCGGCACCCATGGCCATGACCCCCTACATCACCGAGGAGCGGCAGCTCAACGTGGCGCAGATGGACGTATTTTCCCGGCTGATGGTCGATCGCATTATCTTCCTGGGCGAGCCGGTGGATGACCGCGTGGCCAACATCATTCAGGCCCAGTTGCTTTTCTTGCAGTCGAGTGATCCGAAGAAGGATATCCAGCTGTACATCAATTCACCCGGGGGGTCGGTCTATGCCGGACTGGGCATTTATGACACCATGCAGTACATCGGTCCGGATGTGGCCACCATCTGTACCGGCATTGCGCTGTCCATGAGTGCGGTGCTCCTGTGCGCCGGTGCGAAAGGGAAGCGCGCGGCGCTGCCTCATGCCCGCGTGATGATTCATCAGACCTCGGGCGGCATGCAGGGCACGGCAGCCGATATGGATATCAATATCCGGCAGACCTTGCGGATACAAGAGGAGCTATACCAAATCATCGCTTCCCACAGTGGGCAGGATTATGAATTGGTGGATAAGTTATCCGACCGCGACCACTGGATGACCGCACGGGAGGCCAAGGAGTTTGGCATGGTGGATGAGGTGCTGTAGTGTCCATTCCTAAAAAAGCTATACACAAATTAACTGTGTATGCAAGACAAAAGAAGTAAGGGGAAGTCGTCAAGAACGGACAAACATGTTCCATTCGACAAACGGGAAATCATTAAGATAGTGGGCATGATGGAATCGGGGGTTCCCCGTAGGGAGATCTTAAGCCAATATGGGATGCACCACTCGACCTTGACGCTCTGGATGAACCG